>CALQJX020000040.1 GCA_943331005.2 Bordetella parapertussis | reverse complement strand
TTACTAACCAACCATCTTATGGTGGTATTGCCGAGCGTGTTCACCTCTTCCCATTCCGAACAGAGAAGTTAAGCCGCTCATGGCCGATGGTACTGCACCACAATGCGGGAGAGTAGGTAGCTGCCATATTCCTTTAAAAGCCTTTACAGAAATGTAGAGGCATTTTTTATGTGCCTATATGAGCAAAATACTGTGACAGCATGAGGGAGTGTTGGTAGCTGTGATGCCTGCCTACCTGTTATACATCCTCTCCTATAATGTGCACATAATAGCCTTATCCACATGTAGTTAGTAAATATCAAAGGGTTCATTTCTTTATTTCTCTGTTAATTTTTATAGCTTTAGTGCTTATATATTTTATAACTCTGATAATGAAGAAATATTTACTACTATTAGCTACTCCATTTCTATTTGGTACGGCCAAAGCACAACAACCATGCGGTACTGATGAGATGATGAGAAAAATGCGCGCTGAACATCCTGAATTGATTCAGTTTGAGGCTGAAATGGAACGTCAGATCAGAGAAGGTATACGTAAGATCGATCTCGGGCATGCGGCTAAAACAACTACTACTGACCAAACAGACAATGAAAACTTCTGGTACGACATCCCAATTGTGATACATATTGTTCATGATTATAACAACTATAATACATCTACATTTTCGGGCGACTTTGTTCCTGATGATTTTATATTCAATGCAGTAAAGGAGTGGAATGTAGTATTTGCAAAAGAGAATGCGGATACTTCTGATGTTATTGCACCTTTCAAGAAGTGGATAGGCCATCCTCATATCAGGTTGCACCTTGCTACTAATGATCCAAATGGTAAGAGGACCAAGGGTATAACACGCAGGCGTTCGTATCTTACCTATTCCGGCAGCGAGCAGGCTAAGTTTGACGACTGGACACCAACATCTTATATCAACATCTGGTTCATTAATAAAATGAGCGCAGCCAACAACAATGCTGCAGCTTATGCGCTTTATCCATCTGCAGTTACCTATATTCCCTTCTACGATGGTGTTATATCTCTTGCAGAGTATATGAACAAAGGTTCTAAAACCATACCGCACGAACTGGGCCATGTACTGAACCTGAGCCACGTATGGGGTGATAACAACTCTCCGGGTATGGCTTGCGGCGATGACAATGTGGATGATACGCCACCCACAAAGGGGCACAACCCAAGTGGCTGTTCTGCATCTGCTATCTATGATACTACCTGCAGCAGCAACTACTTTAAAATGGCCCTTGATGCTGCCGGTCATCTGCAACTGATCAATTATCCTGATACTAACAACTCGCAGAACATTATGGACTATACCTACTGCGATAAGATGTTTACGAAAGGACAGTCAAGGCGTATGCATATTACGCTGAACAGTAATATTGCCGGTCGTAACAATCTGTGGGATAGTACCAATCTGGTAGCTACAGGTGCAATGCTTCCTATGCCTGATCTGAAGCCAATACCTGATTTTTCTATCAATACCATTACAGGTGGTACCTATCTTACCAAGAATGGCAACTTCGTGTTCCCAGGTAAGGATGTAAAGTTTACTAACTACACAACCAACGATACACTAACTGCGCTGAACTGGAAGTTTGAGAATGGCAGTTCTGTAATTAATTCAACTTCTCTCACCAATTTTACACAGGCATTTACTGAGCCGGGATGGGTGAAACTGACCATGACTGCAACCGGCAACAACACAGGAGATACTTCTGTAAGCTGGGACAAATCGATATTTGTTGCTAACCCAACCGGTACGAATGCAGTAGGTTATCTGCAGGAATTCAATTCGGATGGTGACCGAGATAAGTGGCCAATGTTCAACTACTACAATAACGAATTCAAATGGGCGCTGTCGGATTATGGTGTATGGGATAACCATGGTATCATGTATAAGGGATTTGACGAGCGAGTAACCGCTACTTCTTTCCCTATTACCGGGTCGCCAAAGGGAGACTTTGATGATTTTTATAGCATCCCGATGGATCTTACTCCATTTGCAGGAGGCCCGTGTAATCTGAATTTTCACTTTACAGGTGCTTCGCGCTCCAGCAGTTCGGCGAGCATCACAGACACATTGTATATAGACTATACCACCAACAAAGGCACCACATGGGTGAGTGCGGCCAAGATAGCTAAAGGTGAGCTGTGTAATAAAGGTGCCATGTCTACACCCTATGTGCCTACCTCTATTATGGACTGGTCTCCAAAGACCATTTCACTGCCGGCCAGTGCCATTACCAACTATACCACATTCAGGTTCCGCTATATGCCAGGTGTATCTGCGAATGGGGTAGTGAGCAGCGGTAATAACTTCTATATGGACCGTGTAAATGTGAGTCCATGGGGTGCAGAGGCCAGCAATCTGAGTCCAGATAAGACAAGTGTATCTATAGTGCCCAACCCAACGAGGGGTGATGCCTATGTAATAGTAAAAGATGTTTTCAATACAAGGGCTCAGATTACTGTAACAGATATTACGGGTAAGGTTGTTTATATAACTACTCAGCAAATTGCAGGTACTCAGGCCCGTATAGTGATACCTGCCTCTGTTATCTCTGTAAGTGGTATGTATCTAGTTCAGACACTTACCGGCAACCAGGTGAATACGCAGAAGCTGGTAGTATATTAATAGTGAACTTATTTATGTGTCGGCTGTGCCAGTAATGGTGCAGCCGTTCGCTTTTTTTCTTTTTCTTAAATGTAACACGTTTATCTTTGTGTAAACGCACTTCTGATGATGGAGCCAATGATTACAGAACCAATGATTATCAACCCTGAAAGCATAGTATCTCTGCGACAGGCCAACATATACCAGGGCAATAGTCTGGTGCTGAATAATGTGAACCTGGAGGTAGGGAAGGGTGAATTCATATATCTGATCGGGAAGACGGGTACGGGAAAATCGAGCTTGCTGAAAACGCTTTATGGTGACCTGTATCTGAAAGAAGGAGAGGGCAAAGTGGCTGGCTTCAATCTGAAGGATCTGACATGGCAAAAGATACCATTGCTGCGCAGGAATCTGGGTATAGTGTTTCAGGATTTCAGGTTGCTGACGGATAGAGATGTGTATGATAATCTGGAGTTTGTGCTGAAGGCTACCGGCTGGAAGGACAAGGTGATGATGAAGGAGAAAATAGAGAACGTACTGGCTAAGGTGGGACTGAAGAATAAGGGCAGCAAGATGCCCTATGAGATGTCGGGCGGGGAACAGCAGCGTGTGGATATAGCCCGTGCTTTGCTGAACAATCCGGCACTGATACTGGCAGATGAACCTACCGGTAATCTGGACCCAGATACCACTGACGAGATCATGCAGCTGCTCTTCAATATATGCCGCGATATACAAACCGCCTTTATTATGGCTACGCATGACTATGGTATCATTCAGAAATACCCGGCACGTGTGGTGCGTATAGAACATGGACAGGTGAAGGAAATAAGTGCAGCAGGAGTGTAGGTATTAATAATATAGAGCATAGTCTGATCCGTAGAATCATATGAAACAGTTTTTGTCATTTCTTTTTATTGTTGCTATAAGTATGACTGCCTGCAAGAAAAAGCAGGAGCAGATACTTGCTTCTACTAAAGAGAAGCGTGAAAAGATCAATTCCAAACTGAAGGAGTATACTTACAGAAGGGTGGATGATATTGTAACTGAAGGGCAGGGTGTAGTATCGGGTTACTTTAGTGACGATGAGGCCAAGAAGGTGATAACCGAGCGCTATGATGTGACCCGCCGAACTTTTGCTGAGTACTACTTTGATGATGGTATGCTGATCTATGTAATGACTCAGGATTTTATTTATAACAAGCCTAATACCTATACCGAAGAGGTAGCCCGTTTTCAGAATGACTCTGAATGGTATGATGACAGTAAGACAAAACTGGAGATCAATAAATACTATTTCAACGATAATAAGCTCATAAAATGGACAGGGCCTTCCAGTAGTGACGTGCCTGTGAATATTGCTGACTTCAGCAAGGAAGAGCCGGTGATACTGGCGCGTGCGGTGCTGGCACTGAAGCAGTTGAAAGTAGAATAATTGTTGCTATAAGCTATTTGAAAATGCCGGCGAATTGCCGGCATTTTTTTTGTGCTGTTGATTGCGCAGGTTTGCATTGATTATCAATGATATCTTGCGCATGTTTGGTGTCTGTAGTTGCCTGTTTTTGCGCAAAAATTGCGCACTTTTGCGCACATTGCGCAATGCCTCGTCCTGAAAAAGGGTTACACTCTGGTCTGATAAATCTTCTTATTGTTTATAGAGGTTTCCATGAAGTGTGTGTCGCTTTGGGCTAATTTTTCGATCTCTTCGATCGTGTATGATGTGTGGCTTTTTGCAGTGGTGTTATTTTCGGGAAGTACTGCTTCGTTTTCTGTAATCACAGTAATATTTTCTTCTGACAACGGCTGTGGCGGCTGTGCTTTTTTGCTGCCTGTGATGATACTGATCTCTTCTTCTGAAGGGAAGGGTATACCACATTGTGCATAGGTCTCTACAGTATCGGGGTCGTCGAAATAGGCTTCCTGATTGTCGATGATCCTTTCAGGGTCGTGATCTTCTTTCCACGGAATGCGACCCAGGTGGTTGAAATGGTCGGGCTGTATATGTTGTGTACGTATACCTGCACGTGTGGTCATGTATTCATCGACATAGGGCATGATCTGGTCGGCCAATGCGCCGTTCTTATTTCTAAGCATTTCCATGAAAAAGCCCAACAGTTCCATGCTTTCATTGAGGGTGCAACGATTGCTGAGTTTGTTTGCAGTGAGGGTGAGTTTGTGCAGTGCGTCTATTTCTTTGGAGCTGACCCTGTTGGTGATACGCTGCTCTGACAGGTAGTTTTCCTGCAGGTGTGCGATCATGTGGTAGCAGTTCTCTGCCAGCATGGCGGGCAGGTGCTTTGCGGATTCTTTGAGTCTGTTCCACTCTCCTTCTCTGACCCAATAGGAGAGGCTTCTTCTGCTGATGTTGAGTATCTCTGCTATCTCTGTTTTGGTGAGGGATGTTTGAAAGTAGAGATTTTTGGCTTGTAGTTTCTTTTCGTTTTCCATGGTTTCAGGTATTGCTATGTTCTTTGGAACAAAGGTCTGGAGTAGTATGGAATGGGGCAAAACGAAAATCTATGGTACTACACTTTTTGGGGTATGATAAGACGCTGGCGTCTTATCATAGAAATTTCTTTTTCTGTTTGTTCTTTTGCATCAAGGCAAAAGAACCAAAAGATCAAGGCTTTATAAAAATTGGCTAAAAAACAGCTGCACTTCGCTGCAAAATATAGGTATCTATGATCGTTCCAGTCTTCTATCATCATTCGCTACTAGGGGCGGTTCTGCATATCTCTGCATAG
>CALQJX020000039.1 GCA_943331005.2 Bordetella parapertussis | reverse complement strand
CTGCTGCTACAGCAATTGTATCGGTTAACCCGCTGCCTAATGCAGGTGCTATAACAGGTACACTGGTACTTTGCCCGGCCACTACTACCACACTCAGCAATACTGCTACAGGCGGTGTATGGTCTTCGGTGAACACAGCTACTGCTACTATCGGTTCTGCAACAGGTATCGTTTCTGGTATTGCTACGGGTACATCCACTATATCTTATACAGTTACCAATAGCTGCGGCACAGCTGCGACAACAGCAATTGTATCGGTTAATCCGCTGCCTAATGCAGGTGCTATAACAGGTACACTGGTACTTTGCCCGGCCACTACTACCACACTCAGCAATACTGCTACGAGTGGTGTATGGTTTTCTGTAAACACAGCTACTGCTACTATCGGTTCTGCAACAGGTATCGTTTCTGGTATAGCTGCAGGCACTACTACCATTTCTTACACAGTTACCAATAGCTGCGGCACAGCTGCTGCTACAGCAATTGTATCGGTTAACCCGCTGCCTAATGCAGGTGCTATAACAGGTACACTAGTACTTTGCCCTGCTACTACAACTACACTCAGCAATACTGCGACGGGTGGTGTATGGTCTTCTGTAAACACAGCTACTGCTACTATCGGTTCTGCAACAGGTATCGTTTCTGGTATAGCTGCAGGCACTACTACTATATCTTATACAGTTACCAATAGTTGCGGCACCATTGCAGCAACTTCAATTGTATCGGTTAACCCGCTGCCTAATGCAGGTGCTATTACCGGCACACTGGTACTATGCCCGGCAACTACTACCACACTCAGCAATACTGCTACGGGTGGTGTATGGTCTTCGGTAAACACAGCTACTGCTACTATCGGCTCTGCTACAGGTATCGTTTCTGGTATAGCTACAGGTACTACTACTATATCTTATACAGTTAATAATAGTTGCGGCACTACTACAGTAACAAGGATAGTGACAGTAAATCCGGCTCCCAATGCTGGTAATATTACTGGCCCGTCAAATGTTTGTATTGGTTCAGTGATTACTTTACTGAATACAGCTATAGGTGGCACATGGACCATCAGCAACAGTAAAGCCACTATTGCAGGGGGTATGGTAATTGGTGTAAATGCAGGAATAGATACAGTAATTTATACAGTAACTAACTCTTGCGGATCAGCAACAACTATTAAGATCATAACTATAAATGCACTTCCTCCCTTCCCTGTTATAACTACACAGTCTCAGGCAACGGTTTGTTTGGGCACTATGTATCAGAACTTTGGAACTAACATTCCTTCTGAAGCAAATACAGTATATAACTGGACCGCCTTAAACGCATCTGTTTGGGCACAGGGAACTTTGCATAATTATTCAGTAGTCAATTTCGATACGGCAGGAACAGCCTACGTATCGTTAAATAGCAGAAATACCATTACTGGTTGCGCCAGGCAGAGCACAGTAAATATTAATATCACTAACAGTATTGTGCAAAAAGACTTTGTCTTATATTTCAATGGTCACTTTGTTGCCACACCAAATACTGAAAGTTCTTACCAGTGGGGTTATGACGATGCAGCAACTCTTGATTCTACAATTCTTACAGGTGAGATCAATCAGGATTATGTAAATGCAAATCCCGATTTCACACACAAACTGTATTGGGTTATGACCACACTTACTTCCTGCATGCAGAAGACCTATTACAAAACACCACTTTCTATAGATATTGCTACAAATAGTGATGTAACTGTTACTGTATTCCCTAATCCATCGGGCAGCTTTGTAAACATAGTAGTAAGCGAAGAAGTTAAAGGTGATGTTGAAGTAGTACTACAGAACATTATTGGTCAAAAGATATACTCTGTAACTACCGGAAACAACAAAGCTGCAATTGATGTGTCGGGAATGACAAATGGTATCTATATAATATCATGTTATAAAGATGGCATCAAAATATCAGGTACCCGTTTCACAAAGAACTAATTTCTTCAACAACTAAACCTCATAAAATGAATAAGATATTAATAATGTTGTTGACGGCCGGATGTTCGGTTACCGCTACAGCTCAGAACAAAAACATAGATCATGGTACAGGTATAGCATCTCCCAGGTGGTGTCTTGATCTCAGTCTGCTTGGAGGAATGGCTAATCAATCTTTCAAAACAGCAAATTCTTTGGCTAATTACCCGAATGCAATCAACTCAAACCTTGGCGATCTTAAGTATAGCAATGGCTACTCTTATGGTGCCGATCTGCAGTTAGGCTTTTTCATGGGTGCCAGACGACATTTTGGCTTAGGTACCGGAGTTATGATCATGGAACAGCGCGGCGATGCAACACTGACCAATTATCATATGGACTACCGGACCACAGATGCTGCCGGTAATATATACCGACAGGTAATTACCGGGAACAATGTGAAAGAAAACATTGTTTCGTCAATGGTGAACATTCCTCTGGTACTGAAGTACAAAAACCGATTCTCTAAACATTGGGGCTTTACAGCAGATGCTGGGGCACTCATAAATGTACAGATGAACAATACCTATTCAACAGAGGCTAGCTTTGATCAGGGGGCAATTTACAAGTTCGCTCCTACTGGAGATGGTGGAAATTCATCTGTTTACGATTATTCAGCAACTCCATCAACCAGTGACTGGCTGATAACAAAAGCAAATTTTCTGCGCAACAATCCCAATGGAAATTGGCAGGAATATGCCAGAATAAAGCGTGCTTTGGGCATTAATGTTGGCGACAGATTGCCATCAAATAATCTTACAGGCAATACCAGATACAATACAGCCTCAGTAGGATTTATTGTTCAGCCTTCTGTCAACTATTATCTGTCAGATAATGTTGCATTGAATCTTGGTGGCTATTTTATGATGCAGCCATTCAAGAACAATGCATTAAGTAATTATCGACTCACAGATGGTAACGGATCTTATAGTTCTGTACTCAACAATGTTACTGCCAGCACCAATACTGCTTATGGTGTAAATGCCGGTGTTCGCTTCTTCCTGGGAAGAACTAAAAGAGACAGAGACAAAGATGGTGTAGCTGATAATAAAGATAAATGTCCTGATGTTTTTGGATTGGCCGAGTTCGATGGTTGTCCTGATACCGATAAAGATGGAATTCCTGATGCTAAAGATTCCTGTGTTACAATTTGGGGCCTGGTACAGTTTGCCGGATGTCCGGATTCAGATAATGATAGTATCCCCGACAAAACAGATGATTGTCCCTACGCTGCAGGTCCAAGAAAATTAAATGGTTGTCCTGATCGTGATCTTGATGGCATAGCTGACAAAAATGATCATTGCCCGGATACTTTTGGTCTGGCTGTATTCCATGGCTGCCCTGATACTGATGGCGATGGCATACCCAATAACGAAGATGATTGTCCACTAAAACCAGGTGCATTTACCAATCACGGATGTCCTGCACCTGACAAAACTGATACTAAAACAAAGGGCGATATGACTATGCCAATATTGTTTGAAGTGAACTTATCTACAATTCAGCCGGCATCTCAGCCTATTATAGACGATGCTATAGATGAATTGAATAAAGACAGAAAGGCCACTATCCTGATTGATGGACATGCTGATGCCAGTGGCCCGGATCAGGCAAACAAGGTTTTATCTCTTAAACGTGCCAATGCTGTAAAAAGCGAACTGACAAGGCGTGGTGTAGATCCTGCCCGACTCAAAACTGTTGGTCATGGGAGCAGTGTTCCCGCCGCTACAAACAGCACATACGAAGGCAAACAACAAAACAGAAGAGCAAAAATGAAACTGCAGAAAACTAAATAGTATTCTTAATGAATAGCTTTTAAGAAATTGAAACAATTCAATATTTAAAGTCACAATAGGGTAGGCTGAAATTCAAATGGATCAGTAAATCCATTCTCAGCCGGCAATTCAAAAAAAGAATTATGAAAAAGATCATTGTAATTGCCATAATGGCAATAAGCATTTATGCAGAAACGGCTTCTGCGCAGAACAGAATACCTACCAAAAAAGAGGAAAGGATCCAGAAGAAAGAAGACAAACAACAGGCAGAGATTAATGATACTAAGAACCAGCTCGATAATAAGCAGGATAAGGTAGACAGAAAAAAATCAAAAGCCGACAAAAAAGTAAGCAAAATGCACAAAAAACAGAGACGTGTGAATGCTAAAAAACGTACACTGAATAAGCAGATAGAAAACAAGTAGCAACAATTCAGCAGGGTTGGAACAAATAATTATACTTTGTTCCAACCTTACTTATTACATCATCATTCCTGGTATTTTTTATCTCAATCTTCTGGTAAAAACAATTCTTGTATCAGTAATTATAGCAAGGTGTGAATAGTGTAAATAAGAGTCAGCATCTTATAATAATTATCGCGCTGTTTCAACTGACCTTTACAATGTGATAATTCCATCACAGTTAATATACGCAGAAATGAAAAAAATATTCGCATGCATAATAACAGCAGGACTGTTGTTTACAGATCTGCCTTCTAATGCAAATACGGCTACTGTAACCAGCACAGCAATTGCAGCCAAAACATCTGACGCAGCAGCAGGTTTACTACTCAACAGATTGAATGAAATAAAATCACTTAGTAAAACAGATTTATCAGCTCCAGAGAAAAAAACACTGAGAAAAGAAGTCCGTTCAATTCAACAACAACTCGCCGGCATAAACGGTGGTGTTTACATTTCTGCAGGTGCCGTAATTCTTATTGTTATCCTGCTCATAATTCTTCTCTAGTCAAAATTCTAAAGAACTATCTATAAATCATTATCCACAAAATAAAACTAGTACAAAATGGGAAACACATCAGAGTTTAAAGGAAACTGGAATGAGATCAAAGGAAAGCTAAAACAAAAATATGCATTACTTACCGACAACGATCTGTTATTGATAGACGGTAAGCGCGACGAACTCTTGGGGCGTTTGCAGTTGAAGCTGGGTAAAACTAAAGACGAGATCAGAAAGATAATAGCTGATCTGTAAATAAAACAAGTATCATATTCTTTATACATAAACAACACAAAAAATGAAAAAATCATTAGCATTATCAATTGCCGCCATAATTGTAGCAGGCACTATTATTACTTCTTGCGACAGTCCCAAAGAAAAAGTAGAAGCAGCTCAGGAAAATGTTACTGAGTCGAGCAAAGATCTCGATGATGCCAATAAAGCATATCTGGCTGATGTAGAAACATATAGGGTTGCAACCAATGAACGTATTGCTGCCAACAACAAAACACTGGAAGACCTGAAGGTCAGTGTAAATAAGGACAAAGCAAAGGTGAAAGCAGAATACAATGTAAAGATTGCTGAACTCGAAAAGAAGAATGCCGATATGAAAAAGAAAATGGACGACTACAAGGCAGTAGAAAAAGATAAATGGGAAAGTTTCAAACAAGAATTCAATCATGATATGGATGGCCTGGGCGATGCCTTCAAAGATCTCACGGTTAAGAATTCTAAATAATACAGTCAATAGTTCAGCATATTTCCCAATTCAATTCGGGATTCAATAAAACAAGATGAAAAAAATAATATTATCTATGTTAGCTATTACCAGTTTATCTGGTGTAGCGCTTGCTCAGGACAGTACAGAAGTAGTCTATTATGAAAAACAAAACGACTTCAGAGAAGATTTTATGTTTGGGCTGAAGGTTGGTGCCAATTACTCCAATGTATATGACGCACAGGGCGAGGAGTTTCAGAATGACCCTAAATTTGGTTTTGCAGGGGGTATTTTCTTTGCAATACCTATTGGAAAGTTTATGGGAATACAGCCCGAAGTTCTGTTCACTCAAAAAGGTTTTCATGCTACCGGTAAAGTTCTGGGCAGTAATTATGACTTCACAAGAACTACCAACTACGTAGATATACCATTGTATATTACTATCAAGCCGGCTAAGTTTCTTACTGTATTGGCAGGACCTCAGTACTCTTACCTTGTTTCGCAGAAAGATGCTTTCAAAAGTAGCATTACAAATACCGAGGTACTTACTGAATTCAATAATGATAATATTCGCAAGAATACATTATCCTTTTCGGGTGGGTTTGATGTAAATATCAGTCATGCTGTTTTAGGACTTAGAGCTGCCTGGGATATTACTAACAATAATGGCAACGGCACAGCTACTACACCACGTTACAAAAACACATGGTTCCAGGCCACTTTAGGGTATCGTATTTAGTAGTCACAGACGCTAAACAATATCAAACTTTACCCTGTTTTACCCATTTGCTACCATATCAGTTTTTTAATCATAAAAACACATAAAAAACATGAACAACTTACTTTATGTTATTGCTTTGATCCTTGTGATAGGGTGGGCTATTGGTTTTCTGGGATATAATGTGGGAGGGTTGATACATGTCCTCCTGTTCATTGCTTTGGTCTCCATAATTCTCAGGGTCATAAGAGGCAACAAACCTATTTGATTTGATATTATCTGCCTTTACCCCTTATATCCACTGAACTGAATTCAATTTTGCCCCTGTATCTTTCTGCTATGAAATAAATGGTTTACCATTTATCTTTCCAAAATGCAATCAATATGTTGATTGCATTTTGGCGTAATGGTATATCCCTTTTGTGTAAACTCATAATGATCATAAATATTTATCAGCTCTGTTCCTTTTACAAGTTCGTACCGTACATTTGCACTCCGATTGTAGATGGCGCGTTGGTCAATCGGCTAAGACGCCTCCCTTTCACGGAGGAATGACGGGTTCGACTCCCGTACGTGCTACTAAGAGAAAAAAGTCACCAGAAACGGTGACTTTTTTCATTTTACCCCAGTTCAAAGCCCTTGAAAACAAAGGGATTCTGCGGAAAAAATCATTAACATTTCGAGTTAGTTAACCCCTGTGAGACGGAACTATGACTAAGCCCTTTGGGAAGACTGTTTTCTGTAATTTCAATTTGGTCTCAAGGTCTGAAGAATCCCAATAATACTTTATGTTT
>CALQJX020000038.1 GCA_943331005.2 Bordetella parapertussis | reverse complement strand
TTAGTGAATACAGTAGGGTCATATTTTAATGAAGCGTCACTGGAAAAGAAGAGAAAAGTGCTAGGTTTAATGTTTTCTGAAAAATTGATTTACGAAAAACCAGAGTATCGAACCTATAAAACGAATGAACTTATTTCACTATTCGACAGTGTGGGCAAGGCTTTCAGCGGACATAAAAAAGAGAAAGTCAGCAAAAATGCTGACTTTCTCTGTCGGGTAGCGAGGACAGGGATCGAACCTATGACCTTCGGGTTATGAGCCCGACGAGCTACCGCTGCTCTACCTCGCGCTGTGAGGTGCAAAAGTAGACTATTTTCCTTTAGAAATACTTATTTATTAATTAATATTCAAAACATGCTTTCTCGGTAATAAAGTAGTGTAAATTCCATACTTACTGGTATTTGTAGTGTTTATTCTAATGTGTGATTTTTGTAAATACAGTTGCAAATTGTGTAACGTTCAAACTGTTGAAAATAGATAACTTTACTATGTGATCATTCCGTCACATAAAACTGCTATTCCATGCCAAATATTACAGAGAATCAAGGTGAAGCAACTGACATTGTAAAACAACCTACAGGAATTGAGAAAACAAATACAGTAACACAACAGCCCGAAAAAAAAGAACATACAGATAATGAACAAACCTCTTTAGCTGATAATAACAGTAATGTTCAGGCAACAACTACATCTTTTGGTCCGGTAGATTTTTCATAAGATGTAGTCTTACATCCAATAATATACAAGATGGATGGTTAGATAGGTGCCGCTTTGGGTTGTTACCCAAAGTGGCATTTCTATTTTATGCCAATAGGTATTTGTAATGTAATGTGTGAACAATGTAATCTGTATTAGTCAGCATGTAACATCAGCCGATCTGTATAGGGCTACCTTCGTTTTGTGAAAATTCTTTCACACATATAGATGATATTATGAAAACAACACGATTAATTACGGCCCTTGCACTTTTCAGTATTGCTGCTTTTACTTCCTGCAAGAAAAGCTACACATGTACATGTACTACTGTTGTTGGTACGGGATCAGTGAAAATAACACATAGCATTGATAATGTATATCCTATGGACGCAAAGAGAACTTGCAACAATTATCAGGATCAGGCCAACAATACTCTTCCTGGTGGAACCACATGCAGTCTTTAGTTGGGTAAAATGATGTTACAATTCATATTTTAAAACAGAATAAAATGAAAAACACTACAGAGTTGAAGGGAAACTGGAATGAAACAAAGGGTAAACTAAAGCAAAAATTTGCTATGCTCACAGATAATGATCTGATGCTGGAAGAAGGCAAACAAGAAGAATTACTAGGCAGGTTGCAAGTGAAACTTGGCAAAACAAAAGAAGAGATACATCAGCTAATTGCTGATCTCTGATTTGGTCCGAGCAACTTACTATTAATTTGACATCAATGACATTTAATAAAGATCTTTAATGTCAAATTCAGGATTTCTCGGTAATACTCTTGAACTATGAAAACAACTTATTCTCTATTAAAGCTGAATAATCTTAAAGACTACAGAAATTTAGTAGTCTTTAAGAAATTCGGTAGATGCCGAACCAAAATAGCAAATCAAAGAATGTTAGCTATAAATATCATTGAACAATTGAGGCTCAACTGTTCTTTGAAAATGAGCAGTTAATTTCATGATTTGTATTAATTCTACATTCAGTTTGTAATTACATTTTACTTCCACAACATTTCTATTCGGCCGGTAGCTTTCAGGAAATCGAGCAGATGTGACCAATATTGTTTTTTACCTGTCTGCATATCTGCATCCAGTTTTTGCAAATCGGCTTCTTCGCTATTCAGTGTATTAGCCGATTCCTGACCTTCCGCAACTCTTGCCTGATAAATACCTATAGATTCTCTACTTAGGGCTATGTTTTCTTCCATGGTCATCAATTCAGCCTTTATGCGCTCCATCTTTATTCTGGCAATAATCGCATCTTTATAATATTCAGTTGTTCTTTCTTCCTTTTGCTCTTCGTATTGTGTACTCTGCAATTGCAGTTGCTGTATTTTCTTTTGTTTGTGCTCTCCAAACAAAATAGGGTATTTAAGATCAACCCCCACATAGCTAAGCCCATACCACGAATTGGGTACCATTGGGTCGAAACGGGCGGTATACTGATTGGCTCCTAAGTAACCCCTCATACTTACAGTAGGCAGGTAACTGGCTTTTTCGGTTTTTATCTGTTTTGTAGCCATTTCTCCTTTAAGTTGCAATTGCTGCAGTTCGGGTATATTGGCAACCAATGGTTGGGCGTTAGCCGATTCCATTATTTTATTGTTCACAAAAGTGCTGTCTACTGCAAAATCAGGATTGTCTACATCATTACTACCGATCAGGTACAACAGGTATACCTTTTCTTCTATGAGCTGAGAAACAGCATTTGAGTACTGTTGAACAGCGTTGTTATGATTGATCCTACCTTTGTTCAATTCAGATTTTAGCAAACGCTTTTGTTCGTATCTGTTTATTAGCAGTTGGTAGCTATTCCATGTTCTGCCGGTATCCGCTGCGGCAGATCTTATTCGGGCTTCCTGCAAATTGATGTCTATATATGCTTGTGCTACAGCATAGGCCAGCTCGTATTCAGTTTGTGACTCAGAGGAAGCTGCTAAACGTTGCTGCAATTTTGATTCATTGATCTGTCGGTTGATAGAAAAGTCCATTATAGGCTGATTCACAGTAACACCGGCTGTCTGCGACCACTTTGTTCCAAACTGCACACTTTTAGTAGCATCGGAAGGGTATTGACTATTGAATATGCCAATTGGTAATATGGAAGTTTGTAGTATTGGATTGTATTGATAGCTGTAAGCTACACTTACCTGTGGCCAGTATA
This sequence comes from Bordetella parapertussis, assembly GCA_943331005.2. Classification (GTDB taxonomy): domain Bacteria; phylum Bacteroidota; class Bacteroidia; order Chitinophagales; family Chitinophagaceae; genus Nemorincola. The sequence goes on along the minus strand of CALQJX020000038.1, from coordinate 10,897 downwards.
TGCGATATAGAGCCTCTGTTTGCAACTGGCGGATCATTACGTCAGTTTTACCTGACTTTATATTTTTCCTGTTGGCAAAAGCATTGTTTATGGCTTGCTGCAGCGTAAGGGTATTTTGCGCACAGGCTACTGTAGATATGGCGACAAACAAAGCTGTTGCTATCTGTGATGGTAGATATATCTGAAGTATATTTCTGAAAGAAAATCTATTTTTCATAATTCCATTATTAAAAGATCACCTGAAAACAGCTGCCGGTTCCACACTTCTTATTCTGCTGAGGGCAAAAGAAGCACCGCTCAGGGAGATAAGGCCTATAGTGGTGAACATGCCCAACAACATAAGCGGAGAGAAAGTAAAGATGAGGCCTGAGTTGGCAACACCGCTCCTGAAACCCTCCAGCAACAGTAGCCCTATGAGAAAACCAACAACAGAAAACAAAAGTGCCTGTGTCAGTATCAACCGGCTGATGTAGCCATTGCCTGCACCTATCGCTTTCAGGGTGCCATAGTCTTTCAGCCTGTCCAGAGCAGAGGAATACATGGTAAGTCCTATTATGAAGAACCCGGCAATTAGCGCAAATATGATAAGTGTACCGGTGCTGAGCGCAATGCCACTGCTCGATAAAATCTTTTTCACAGAAGAATCTGCCAGTTGTTGAGATGGCCAGGCTCTTACTCCAGTAATATTATGGTTGATAGCTGCAACTACATCTGCCACGTTCTGACCCGGTTGTACATTTACCAATACTGCACTTATGGTATTCCCTGACTGATTAGAATAATACCTTGCCCGCTCTATGGTAGTAACACAAAAACTGCTGCCAAATCCCCGAAAACCCTTTGTCTGCAATGCGAAAAATGCTCGTTTGCCATTTATCTCGAAGTTGGTACCTATATCTATAAGGCCACCCAGGTTTTTTTTCTCGAAATATTCGCCACTTATAGCGCCATCCAATTGCAGATCTGCGATATTGCCCGTTGTTATTTTCTCCGGCTTCAGAACTGCATGTAGCTGATTGGCATCTACACCAATCAATGTTATTGCCCCGCTGGTTCCATTTTTATAATTGCAGGATGCTCCGGAAATGAGGATAGGGAATGCTTCCTTTACGCCATTGATCCCCTGAACAGCTCTTAGATTTCGCACATCTAGTCTGCCCAGTTGGTTCACATCATTGGTTTTACTATCCACCACCCATATGTCGGTTTTTACATCAGTGGCTAATGCCCCCATCAGGCCCGACAGGAAGAAGAATATGCCCAGCTGCTGACCTATGAGAAAGGTGCTGATGAGAATGCCCACTATTACCCCTATACTTTTTGCTTTGTCGAACCGGATGAACTTCCAGGCTATCTTTAACATGTTTCTCTATTTTAGATTGCCTGAAATAGCAATCACGCACTCTACCCGTGCATTCAGCAATAAATTGTCTGTATTTTCCAGCATTATCTTTATGGTGCGTACCCTGCGGTCTTCTTTTTCGCCCGACTGATCGGTGAACAACGATTTCTTCTTCAGAAAAGACAAAGCTGTGTATATAGTACCAGTTGATAGGGTATCGGTTGTACCTACATTGCGTATCCATGCTTTCTGACCTATGGCAACCTTGCCTGCATAAAGCTCATCTATCTCGCAAACAGCAATAGTTTTGCCAAGCGGGCTTATTTGTGCCAATGATCCCTTGGTATCTACCGCACTACCTGTAAGCGTGCTTATCTCCAGTATCTTACCATTTACCGGAGACCTTATGATCTTCTGATCTCTTTCTATCTGTGCTACATTCAGCGCAGCTTTGGTTTGTTCCAGTTTGCTTTTTGCTACGGCCACTGCAGCTTGTAGCCTATTCCTGTTAGATTGGCAGGCCTTCATAGTGGTATTGGCATCATCAACAGCCTGCTGCGTTTCAGCACCTTTTGCCAGTAACCGCTGTAGTCTCTGTAATTCAGCCACAGCATTGCTGTATCTGGCTTCATATTCTTCTTCACTTGCCTCATCGGCTTTTATTTGCCAGGTCTGAGTGTTTACCTCGCTTGCCAGTTGTTTCACTTTTCCGTCCTCCAATTGGTGATCCAGTTCCACTATTGCAGTGCCTGCACTTACCGTGTCGTTCTCGTTCTTAAGCAGGCGTTGTACTATACCGTTCACCGGCGATGAAAGTTGTATGATATCGCTTTCAGGTTCTATTTTGCCTATGCCCACTACTATATCCACTTCGCCTGCGTTTTTCTGTTGTTCGGTAGCTGCTTTATCTTTGGCTTCTTTGTTGCCGCATGCACTCAGCAGGGCAATAACTACAGCCAGGAAGGAATATTGTTTTATCATTGTGATTATTTTTGAACTGCTTCTATTTCAATGGGTTTGTTTGAAATGCCGCCATCTATTACATAGATTATTCTGTCTGCAAATGGGGTGAGACGGGTATCGTGGGTTACAACCGCTACTGCCTTACCCTGATTGGCCAGCTGTTTCAGTTCGTTCATAACTATACCCACACTTTTTATATCCAAAGAAGCGGTAGGTTCATCGCAAAGCATCATTTCGGGATCGGTGACCAATGCCCGGGCTATTGCCACCCTTTGTTGTTGTCCGCCGCTCAGGTCGTTACTCAGGTTTTTCAATCTGTCTCCCATACCCACTTTATCCAGTGCTGCTGTGGCCTTTGTTCTGGCTTCTTTTTCTTTCACTCCCTGCAATATCAGTGGCATCATTACATTTTCCAGTGCGGTAAGTGGAGCAATTAGGTTGAATTTCTGAAATACAAATCCTATCTTTTTTAGCCGGATTGCTGCCAGCTTTTTTTCACTCAGTTCATTCACCTTGATGCCATCTATCCATACCTCGCCGAAACTGGGGTAAATAACACAACCCAGCAGCGATAGCAATGTGGTTTTGCCAGAGCCCGATGGACCAATAATAAGTGTGAGTTCTCCTGCAAGCAGATCCACAGTACTGGCCTGTAGCGCTGTAATTACCGTATCGCCTGCTTTATATTCTTTTCCTGCACCTATTACTCTGGCTACTATTTTGCCACTTGTTTGTACCAATGTTCTTGCATTAATGTTCTAAGTTACTCTATCTCCAGCTGATAATGATTGACCAATATCAGTAGCAGCATGTAAACTATTATTTCTTTGAAAAATAGCGATTTATACTTTTGACGATTTTGTTATAAATAGCCAATGTTGTGTTAAGAGGAGAAATATTATTAGTTTCCTTAAATTTTAGTGTGTACCTTTATACTTTATTAATATTTTAAATTTTAAGAATGCAACAAGGTACAGTTAAGTTTTTCAATGAAACCAAAGGCTTTGGTTTTATTTCCCCATCAACAGGTGGTGCAGATGTTTTCGTTCACGTTTCAGGTCTCGTTAGCGAGATTCGCGAGAATGACACTGTAACATATGATGTGCAAAATGGTCAAAAAGGTTTGAATGCGGTAAACGTTTCCGTTATATAAATTTTTCACTAGTCATTTTGAAGAAGCTGCTCTTTTCAGAGCAGCTTCTTTGTTTTTAGGGAGTTTCGTAAGTTCAAGACCATCAGATAGTAGTGATCTTAAAACCATAAAGGATAGGCATTTAATTTAAATTACATGTCTTTGCATTAAATAAAAATTAAATTAAAATATTTTGAAACACAATTATCCTGTTTGTGATAGCTCTTTTAGAAGTAGTAATTCTAAAATTATGATCACTGACCATGTAAGATGGCTGGATATTTCATTCTGAATGTATGTTGAAAGAAATATACCAAGGAGTATTAATGTTGTTTGTATTATAATTATGTATTTTTTCATGAGTTATATCTTTATTAATTTGTCAGAGCCAATCTCATGATTTATAAATAGCTCTATTAAATAATAATTGCTGTCCTTTGTTTTTTTCATTCACACATCCGTTTATATATGCTATTTGTCCATTTACTATAGTACAAAAGACAGATGTCGAAAACTGATAGTTTTCAAGTGGAGACCAGCCACATTTATATAATACATTTGATTTATTTACTACGTATTTGCAATTAGGGTCAATTATAACAATATCAGCATGATAGCCTTCCCTGATGAAACCTCTTTTGCTGATGTCAAACAGCAATGCCGGATTATGACACATTTTTTCAACTACTTTTTCAATAGATATTTTTCCTTGTTTTACAAACTCTAACATTACCAGCAATGAATGCTGGATCATGGGTGCACCTCCCGGGCTTTCTGAATAATTGCGTTCTTTTTCAGCTAATAAATGTGGCGCATGGTCTGTACTGACAATATCAATTCTGTCATCTATCAATGCTTTAAGCAATTGCTCTTTATCTGTAGCAGCTTTAATTGAAGGATTCCATTTTATTTTTGCCCCCAGTTTTTCATAGTCTTCCTCCGAAAACCATAAATGATGTACACAAACCTCTGAAGTGATTCGTTTATTTTTTATATCTCTGCCGGACTCAAACATTTGCGCTTCTTTACCGGTTGATAGATGTAAAACATGAAGTCGTCCTGTTGTTTCTCTGGCTATTTTCAAAGCCAGTTCAGTAGCCGATACGCAAGCTGCTTCGCTTCTGATATTTGAATGGGCTGAAACAGGTATATTATTTCCAAAAGTATGAAGCGCATTATTCAGATTGGTCATTACAACTTTTTCGAATTCACTATGAATTGAAACAACTGCCGTTGTGTTATTGAGTATATATTTTAATAACTCAGGTTGTTCTACCAGTAAACTTTCTGTATTTGTAAAATACAGGCCATCATCAGTTATGCCACATGCACCATGTTCAAGTGCTAATTCAATCAGGTCTCTATTTGTAGAAGTAGCCCCAAAATAGAAACCATAATTCGCTAAAGATCGTTGACTGCCCAGTTTTATTTTATTAAGAATTTCCTCAACGGTTACTGCGTTCGGAACCGAATTGGGCATATCGAAAAATGAGGTTACTCCACCGGCAACAGCAGCTTTAGATTCGGAGCATATATCACCCTTATATGTTAGTCCGGGTTCTCTGAAATGTACGTGCGTATCAATTACTCCGGGTAGCAGATACATTCCAGTGGCATCTATTATATTGTACTCTGCCGATTGGGCTATTTTGCCGATTTGCATTATTTGCCCGTTAACGATCAACACATCTGCTATGAAAGATCTGCCTTCGTTAATGATTGTCGGCTGCTTTATTAAAATGGATCTCATAAATCTAAATTACTGCTGCTCTATAGAGTTTTTCGTTGATGGCAATACCAAGGTCTGTTTCAGGTAACTTCTTTACGATTATAAGATCAAAACACGAAGCGTCCATTTTATGTAAAGCCGAGTAAAGATTTTGAGCTACTTCAGCCATGTGCACTGATTTGCCTAATAGTATCTGATGATCGGTGGGGTAGTCAGTATGATAATAGTCGTATGTTATTATACCAATTTTTCTTTCTTTGTTTGCTGCAATAGCCTCGCCAAGATCATCAGTAACAATAAGTGGTGTATGGGGTGAATAATGTTTCCTGAACATACCCGGGGCAACTACTTTTTCAGTATCTGTATTCAGGGTAACTTTACCAACCAATGATTCTATCGCCCCTATTGTTACAGATCCGGCTCTGTAAACAACAACATCTCCTTGCTTAAACCCAACAATAGTTGATTCTATACCTTTATTACATTGTCCGCCATCTAGTATGTATGGGATCTTTGAATTCATCTGCTCAAAAACATGCAATGCATTTGTGGGACTTATGTACCCAAATGGATTGGCACTGGGTGCTGCGAGAGGATAATCTAAGAGCGACAAAAGTTTTGCTGTTAACGGATGATAAGGGATCCTTATTGCAACATCCGGCAGACCCGAAGTAACGAAATCTGGTATCAACTCATTCTTAGGTAACAGAAGTGTCAACGGGCCAGGCATAAAATTATCTATCAATATTGTAGCCTTGTCATTGATATCTTTTGTTAGCTCTTGTAGTCTTTCTTTACTACTTACATGAACTATCAATGGATTATTAGCTGGTCGCTTTTTTGCCTCATAAACTTTTTTTACTGCTTTCTCGCTGAATGCATTTGCGGCAAGTCCATAAACAGTTTCTGTAGGAATTGCTACTATCTCTTCATTATCAAGTAAATGTTTTGCAACTGAGCTATCAGTTCCAATTCTAGTATCGTAATTCATAAATGCTATAAATAATATTCAGGTATTGCAATTGTTATCTTGCATCTTCCCCCTTTGCTATAATTCAGGGCTGTGGTGATTGTCTTTGCCCTTTGTTACTTTTTCTATTGTCCCTGTCCTGCGCTAAACATTGGTACATTATCCATTAAGTAGAGGTTCTCTGTTTTAATAACATCAAGTTTTCTGTGGTGTATTTTTTGCAGAAGATCTAATACTGCCTGATAGCTGACACCATTTTTCATTTCATTTTTAAATCTGCATCTCCAATGGTCTGTACAGAATGTTTCAGGAAAGCCGTTTGGCCATACTTTAGTACCACGGTTAGTTATCATTGTAAGTTTCAATCCTGAAGAATCCAGGTCTGCTATAAGGTTTGCTAGATCATCCGGATTTCTATCATGATGATGCAGAAAAACATCTACACCAACCAGTTCTTTTACTGCACGTTTGGTAGGTGAGATCTTAATATTGAAATCAGCTACTGAAGTGGAATAATCGACCGCTTTGAATTTTGTAGGTTTCTGCTCCATCCGATCTATTACAGCATCGGCAAATTCTTGAGTACCTACTTTAGCAATAGAGTAAGATGCCTCGTAGATGTCTGAAGTGTGTATGCCATCTTCAATAGTACTGAGCCATGCATTATGTATTTTTTCTGCTATTTCTCCCTGCCCGATATGCACCAACATTTGAACGGCGCCAAGTAGTAAGCCGGATGGATTGGCAATATTTTTCCCGGCAATATCAGGTGCCGAGCCATGTATTGCTTCAAACATAGCAAATCCCTCTCCTATATTAGCGCTTCCACCCAAACCCACAGAACCAGTTATCTGTGCGGCAACATCGCTAAGGATATCTCCATACAGGTTGGGCATCACTATTACATCAAACAGTTCCGGCGTGTCTGCCAGTTTTGCAGCACCAATGTCAATGATCCAATGTTCTTTTTCAATTTCCGGATATTCGGCTCCAATAAGGTCAAAAGTTTTGTGGAAAAGACCATCAGTCATTTTCATGATGTTGTCTTTAGTAAAACAGGTAACCTTTTTGCGGTTATATGCTTTAGCATATTCAAATGCATAACGAATGATCTTCTCTGTTCCCGGTTTAGAGATGAGTTTGAGACATTGCACAACTTCATCAGTTTGTTGATGCTCTATACCTGCATAGAGGTCTTCCTCATTTTCTCTTACTATCACAACATCCATCACCGGGTGTTTAGTTTGTATGTATGGATGGTATGACACACAAGGCCTGATATTGGCATAAAGCCCCAACACTTTTCTTATGGTCACATTCATACTCTTGAAGCCACCTCCTTGTGGAGTAGTAATAGGCGCTTTCAGGAAAACTTTTGTTTTTCTCAGCGAATCCCATGCTGCTGTTTCTATACCGGAAGTATTGCCATTTAAGTATACTTTTTCGCCAATTTCTATTTCTTCAAAATTCAATCTTGCGCCTGATGCTTTCAGTACTTTCAAAGTTGCCTTCATTATCTCCGGACCAATACCATCTCCATATGCTATGGTTACAGTTACATTTTTCTTGTCTTCTGTTAAATGATTCTTGATATTGCTTTGCAGTGTTAGATTTTCCATTTTTTATCGTTTTTAGTTATTATAATTATATTTAAAGTCAATAATTAGCTAGAGAATAAGCAATCATCAAGCCAGTAGCAAATGCTGTATCATTATGGCCTTTGATAGCTTTTCTTCAATAAAATCTTCGTTTATATTTATATACTTTTCGTATCGAGATCTATTTATCTGCTTATGAAATTGTGTATGAAAATCGTTAGTGCAGAGTATGGTTTTTAATGATTGAACGATAATTTGTTTTCGGTAGGCGAGTGGTTCCAGAATGGTCAGTTCATCTTTGTTAACTCTTTGCACAGTTTGCTTGATCAGTAATTCCTTTAGAAGTGCAGATTTGGTTTTTCTGTGACTTAACTGTGCATTAGATCTATTTTTCTGACTGCTTATTGATAGATCGTTTATATATAGCTTACCATTTGCAGCTAACAGCAATTCTACGATCATCAAACCCCTTAGGTTTATGGCTTCTGCGACTTTGGCTGCAAGTTCACAAGCCGTCATTGCTATATCTCTTGTTATATCTGGTTGATATATGTCGAAGTCGAAAAATATTCTTTCCTGCTCCATGATCATAATTGCCGGCTCGTAGCATTCTATTATACCGGCTTCATTTCTGGATATAGAAACATGGATCTCACGTTTGGGTTTCAATGTCTGTATCGTAATTTCTTCCTTCTCCGGATTTGCGAAGCTGTTTTGCCAGGTTTGTACCGATATCAGATCTTTGTCACTCTGTGCAGATGTGTAGCTATTATCTTTTTCATTGTCGCTCAGTTCATGTTTGTTTTCAGATATTATCCATCGCGCAACAAATGGCAGATCTTTTTCCATAAAGAATTCCTTCTGAAGTTGTTTATCCTGAATCAGCTCTATAATCTCCGGAGTAGGGTAGACCATAGTGCCGCTTTGTTGCAGTTCCTTAAGTGCCTGGATGTTAATATATTCAGTTCCAACTTTCAGGATAGCTACCTGTTCGCCAAATTTCAAAACATCTTCATATTTTAACGGGTCACCTTGCTCAAAGCAGATGTTTCCGCTTGAATGTAGCTTCCTGTCGTTTTCTAATACGAGTATTTGCATGCCCGACTCAACAGCAAATGGTATTATTTTTTCTGCCCACTGCGCTGATCCGATTATTCCAATTTTGTATTGTTCTGCCATATGCTTCGTTACATCTAGACCTAAAAATTATTTCCTGCTGCAAATGTGAAACAAGTTATTCATTAGATTTTATTTAACTTTGCAATGAAAACCATAAAATATATTTATGAATTATACCCTCAATCAGTTAAATGTATTTCTGAAGGTTACTCAAACAGCAAGTATTACTAAGGCTGCGGAAATGCTGCATCTTACGCAGCCTGCGGTTTCTATACAGCTCAAAAACTTTCAGGATCAGTTCGATCTGCCACTTACAGAAGTTGTGGGCAGGCAACTATATGTTACCGATTTCGGGAAAGAAATTGCCCTCGCTGCAGAGAAAATTCTAGAAGGGGTATATGAACTTAATTATAAGACGCAAGCGCATAAGGGGCAATTGACTGGAAGATTGAAAATTTCTATTGTCTCTACAGGTAAATATGTAATGCCATACTTTCTTGCAGATTTTCTGAAAATGCATCCGGGCATAGAACTTGCTATGGATGTAACCAATAAGGCTAAAGTGATAGAAAGTCTGGAAAATAATGATGTGGATTTTTCACTTGTATCTGTACTGCCTGAAGCGCTTTCTTGTGAGAGTATAAAACTGATGCAAAACAAACTATACCTGGTAACAGGTTCCGAAACTGTAGTCAAGAACAAGATAAATGATTATTCTTTATTTAAAGAATTGCCCTTGATATACAGGGAATCCGGATCGGGGACACGCGTGATAATGGAGCAGTTTATTCATTCTAATAAATTGCAGGTGTTGAAAAAAATGGAACTAACCTCTAATGAAGCTGTTAAACAAGCTATAGTTGCCGGTTTGGGTTCGTCAATTATGCCACTGATAGGAATTAAGAATGAATTAGGCAATGGTGAAATGCAAATCATTCCTATGAAGAAATTTCCAATCAAAACGCATTGGCATCTGATCTGGTTAAAGAATAAAAAATTCTCTTCTGCCGCAAAAGCTTATCTGGAATACGTAAGCAAGGAAAAGAATAACATAATAATGAACAAATTCGATTGGTTTGAACAGTATTAGTGCCGGTTAGCACATTATTGTATTGCACATCCGGATTCTATCATTCCTTTCAGTCAGAGATCCATTGTTACTTTATCTGAATACCATATGGATTAGTCCTTAACTAGTAAGTTGGTCCTGAATCTACAGTTGATTCAATAGCACTTTGGATAGTAGTAGACACATTTGACAGGAAATTGAAACCTGTTATTGCTTCTATAGCATCGGTGGTGGTTCTGTAGTAGTCCCACGTATGTGCAGTTACAGTTTGTACGTTTGGCATATCTACTGCTATGACCCTGGTACCTGTAGATACACGTGAAAGGTCACTGCTGCCGACTGGGAGTACAACAATGATCTTCCAGTAATGAGCAGGTACGTGTATGCGACCCGATGGGCCAATGGTGTAGGTGGTGCCACCCAAAGACCCTGACCCTCCGGATCCATAACCACCGGAAATAATGTACAATTCGTTGCCATGTGTAATTAGGTTGCGACAGTAGTTTTCCAGTGCCAGCCATGTTACCTGATTCAGGTCTGGTGCCTGAGGTATGATGTTGGTCATTTTGAAAGTAGCTGCATTGTCCGAGTCGCTCAGGTCACGGTCGTCTGATGGGCAAAGATGTCCCCTGTCGAAACCAGTGGATGTGTAATGAGAAGTAGATGCCCTGAAGAAACCAGAGGGTAGTGTGCCGTCCTGGGTAAAGCAGTCGCATCTGTCGGCTGTGCCTTTCCAAGCCATGCTTAGGTGCCAGCAGACCCAGTTTGCCCTTCCTTTCGAGTTGTTGTACGATAGGGCATACTGATGTTTGATCATTAAATAGTTATTAGAATCTGTACTGCCTGTTGTAGCAGAGCTGGGGTTACCAAGTGTCAGGTGGTCATCCTGAGTTGGAATAGTGTCTGTGCTTGTTGTGCATCCGCCACAACAGCAGGTACCTGCATTGTTAGTGATACTGATGTTGTCAATGTTCA
>CALQJX020000037.1 GCA_943331005.2 Bordetella parapertussis | reverse complement strand
TCCCATTGCATTACCACCGGTATTGATGGTCGCAACCGCGGTATTGGCACTGCTCCAGTCATAACCTGAAGTAGGTGTGGCAGAATACGTAGTAGCACTGCCCACACAAGAACTGGCAGAACCTACCGAAACACCGATGGAAGGTGTAAGGTAGCCGTATACTGCTTTTGTTACAACCGTAGTACCACAGGTATTGGTAGCAGTATAGCTCACCGTATAGGCGCCTACTGAAATACCCGTTAGTACACCCGTACTGCTATTGATGGTTCCGGTGGCTGTATTAGAAGAAGACCATGTGCCCCCTGATGTTGAATCGGTATAAGTGGTGGTGGTACCCGAACAAATATTTGTTGCACCCGATATGGCAGCAACTGATGGCACTGTGTTGACAGTAACAGTTGAAGAAACTGCTGTAGTAGAGCCACATACATTGGTTGCGGTAATGGTATACACACCCGCGCTTACAGTGGTAACACCTAATGATGCCGGATTCTGAGTAGTAGCAGTATAGCTGTTAGGCCCGGCCCATGCATAGCTTATGGTACCGGCAGTAGTAGTAGCCGAACCCGTAAGTGTAAGATTGGCGCCGCTGCATAAAGAACCGGGTGAAGCTGAAGCCGTTACTGAGGTAGGTGTAGTATTGACCACCGATACTGTAACAGTAGAAGTATTGCTGCAGGATAATGTATTAGTTCCTGTAACTGTATAGGTAGTAGTAACAGTGGGTGAAGCAGATACGCCTGAACCGGTTGTGGCAGAAAGATCTGTTGCCGGCAACCACGAATAAGTGCTACCGCCTGTGGCTGTAAGATTAGCCGAATTACCGGTACATAGCACAACACTTGCACCGGCACTGATAGTAGGAACCGGATTAACTGTAACAATTGTAGTTACAGGACTGCCGGAAAGAGTATAGGATATGAGTGCAGTACCTGCCGCAACACCGATAACTACACCTGTGCCAGAGCCTACAGTAGCAATACCTGTACTGCCGCTGCTCCAGGTGCCACCACTTGTGGCATTGCTCAGCGTAGTAGTACTACCAACGCATACCGTAGCCGTACCCGTAGTACCGGCAAGTGGATTGTTCCTGAAAATAGAAAGGTTAGCTGAACCTGAGTTAGTAGCAACAATGTCCGGCTTTCCATCACCATCCAGATCACCGGCAGCAACAAAATAGGGTGTGCCATTTGTTGTAAAATCAACTCTTGCAGCAAATGAACCGGAATTTATACTACCGGAAGAAGCCGTGTTTCTGAAAACAGACATTGAATTAGCTGTTGGGCTTGCAACAACAATGTCCGGCTTTGCGTCTCCATTAAAATCGCCGATACTTAAACCAAATGAACTTGAGACGGTTGCAAAATCTTGCTTAGCGGCAAATGAACCAGCTGCTATTGTACCTGATGTACTGGTGTTCCTGAGTACAGAAATAGTAGCAGAAGTGTAATTAGCAACTACCAGATCTGATTTGCCATTACCATCTATATCTGATAAGATAAGCTCACATGGACCGCTGCCAACCGTAAAATCAACTTTAGTCGCAAAAGATGAAGTGTTTATTATGCCAGAGGTACTCGTGTTACGTAAAACAGATACAGTTGTGGTGCCATAATTTGCAACAGCAAGATCACTCTTCCCATCACCATCTATATCTCCCGATGCCAGAATAAACGGCGAACTTCCTGTTACGAAATCGACCTTTGTAGCAAACGAAACTGACCCTGATGTGCTGGTATTCCTAAGCACAGATGCGGTAGATGCAGCATAATTTGCAGTAGCAATGTCGAGTTTACCATCTCCGTCAAAATCATCTATTACTAATCCGTCAGTTTGGCTACCAGATGCAAAATCAACTTTAGTTGCAAAAGAAATACTACCTGATGTGCTGGTATTCCTAAAAACAGAAACAACATTTGCAGTCCAATTTGTGACGATCAGGTCTCTTTTTCCATCTCCATCTATATCTGCTATTTTTATTGAATAACTACCTGAAACGGTGCTAAAATCTACTTTAGCAGCAAATGAACCAGAACTTATGGATCCGCTAGTACTTGTATTTCTGAAAACAGAAATAGTAGTGCTACCATTATTGGCAACTGCAATATCAGGTTTACCATCTCCATCCAGATCACCTATTGCCACACTGTATGGTGTTGTGCCGGATGTAAGATCAACCTTGGTATTCAGATTTATGGAACCGGACGCAAATGAACTGCCATCGTATGAAGGCAGATAGGGCTGCAGCGACAAAGCATTCAGATTACAGCCCGATCTGTTTACAGTAACCGGTGCAAAAGTTGCACCCGTAGGTACTGTTAACGAAAGAGAAGTAGCTGAAGAAGACGAAACAGTTGCCTTCGTAGCACCGAAATAAACTAGATTATCGGTGGTAGTCGTTTCGAAATTGGTGCCGGTAATAGTTACCGATGAAGAAGGATAACCGATAAGCGGACTAACCGATGTTATAGTAGGCACTGCCTTTACTGTAACCGTAACACTGGCGGTAGCTGTGCAACTTAATGAATTAGTACCGGTTACCGTGTATGTAGTAGTAATAGTTGGAGTAGCCGAAACGCTGGCACCCGTAGTTGCAGACAAACCCGTTGCCGGCGCCCAGCTATAGGTGGATGCGCCAGAGGCAGTGAGTGTAGTAGAAGAACCAGGGCAAATAGCGACAGACGATCCGGCACTTACTGTTGGTAAAGCGTTTACCGTAATGGTAGCTGTTGCGGTATAAGTACAGCCATAGTCATTTGGTACAGTTACTGTATAGGTAGTTGTTACTGTAGGTGAGGCAGTAATCACCGATCCTGTAGTTGCAGACAGACCTGCAGAAGGCGACCAGGAATAGGAAGAACCTCCGCTGCCTGTAAGGCTAGTTGATGCGCCATTACATATAGCAGCTGCCCCTGTAGTGATAGAAGGAACCGGATTAACTGTAACTATCGTTACAACACTACCCCCCAAAACATTATAAGAAATGCTTGCAGTACCTGCAGCTACACCGGTAACTACCCCTGTGGCAGAGCCTACAGTAGCTATACCCGTGCTACCGCTACTCCAGGTACCACCACTTGTGGCATTGCTCAGCGTAGTATTGCTACCAACACACACCGAAGCCGTACCTGTATTGCCGTTAAGCGGATTGTTCCTGAAAACAGATAGATTATTTGATGCAGAATTCGCTGCAACAATGTCCGGCTTTCCATCACCATCCAAATCACCGGAAGCAACAAAGTAAGGTGTTGTATTTGTAGTAAAATCAACTTTAGCTGCAAATGTACCAGAAGTTATTGCACCCGAAGTTGCGGTATTTCTAAGAATTGATAATGAAGCAGATCCACTATTACCAACAACTACATCAGGTTTGCTATCGCCATCAATATCACAAATGGCCAGGCCAGAAGGGTAAGTGCCCAAAGTGAAATCCACTCTAGCTGCAAACGAACCGGCTCCTATAGTGCCTGAAGTACTGGTATTTCTTAGCACTGATATTGACGCCGAGTGTTGGTTGACAACTACCAGATCTGGTTTCCCACTCGCATCTATGTCAGACAACATAAGCTCAAATGGTGAACTGCCAACCGTAAAGTCTACTTTAGCCGCAAAAGATGCAGCATTTATTATGCCAGAGGTACTCGTATTACGCAGTATTGATACGGTTGTTGTTCCGAAGTTTGAAACTGCAAGATCAGATTTTCCATCTCCATCTATATCTCCAGATGTCAAAAGAGTTGATTGGGTACCTGCTGTAAAATCAACCTTTGTTGCAAACGAAATTGAACCTGATGTGCTGGTGTTCCTGAAAACTGATACAGTAGATGCACCGTAGTTTCCGGTTGCAACATCGAGTTTACCATCTCCGTCAAGATCAGCTATTGCTAATCCACCAGGGGTGGTACCTGTTGTGAAATCTACTTTAGCGGCAAAGGAAATAGTACCTGATGTGCTGGTATTTCTCAAAACAGAGATAGTGTTTGAAGTCCAGTTTGTAGCGATGATATCTCTTTTACCATCGCCATCAATATCTGCTATTCTTACTGAGTAAGGGCTCGTGCCTGTTGTGAAATCTGCTTTAGCAGCAAATGAACCAGAACTTATAGATCCGCTGGTGCTGGTATTTCTGAAAACAGAAACATTGGTAGTTCCGTTATTTGCAACCACTATATCAGATTTCCCATCTCCATCCAGATCACCAATTGCCACACTGAATGGTTGTGTGCCGGATGTAAGATCAACCTTTGCGTTAAGATTTATGGAACCGGACGCAAATGAACTGCCATCGTATGAAGGCAGATAGGGCTGCGGCGACAAAGCATTCAGATTACAGCCGGACCTGTTTACAGTAACCGGTGCAAAAGTTGCCCCGGTAGGTACAGTTACGGTAAGTGAAGTAGCTGAAGCACTGCTGACGCTTGCCTGAGTAGCACCGAAATAAACTATGTTATTTGCTGCTGTTGTTTGGAAATTGGTGCCGGTAATAGTTACCGACGAAGAAGGATAACCGATAAGCGGACTAACCGATGTTACTGTAGGAGCTGATGCAAAAGATACATTCACAGTCCCTGTACTGCTACAGCCGGAAGTAGTGCCGGTTACTGTATAAGTAGTTGCTACAGTTGGTGTAGCTGTAACACTGGTTCCTGTTGTTGCAGACAGGCCCGATGATGGCGCCCAGCTATAAGTAGTGCCACCCGACCCTGTTATGGTAGTAGAACTGCCCTGACATATTACTAAAGCCGCACCAGCACTTATTGTTGGAATTGAATTTACTGTTACTGTCACATTTCCTGTATTCACACATCCGTTAGTATTAGTGCCGGATACTGTGTAAGTAGTGGTAGTAGTAGGTGTTGCTGTAACGCCGGCCAAAGTTGTTGCAGACAAGCCTGTTGAAGGCGACCAGCTATAGGTGGATGCGCCAGAGGCAGTTAATGTAGTATTGCTACCAGTACATATAGACACATTTGACAAGCCACCTATAGTTGGTAAAGCATTAACAGTAACTATTGTAGTTGCCGGATTGCCCATTACAGTGTATGATATCAATGCAGTGCCTGCAGCAATACCACTCACTACTCCGCTGGCAGATCCTATAGTTGCTACTGCGGCATTCCCACTGCTCCAGGTACCTCCTGAAAATGTATTGCTTAATGTAGTTGTGTTGCCAATACATACCGATGCAGTTCCTGTGTTATTGGGAAGCGGATCGTTTCTGAATATTGAAATATTGTTTGATCCGGCGTTGGCAACTACAATTTCAGGCTCATTATCTCCATCTATGTCGCCAACTGCCACAAAATAAGGTGTTGTATTTGTAGTATAATCTACTTTAGCATCAAATGAACCAGTTGTTATTGTGCCCGAAGTAGCAGTATTTCTAAGAATTGAAAGAGAAGCTGATCCGCTATTGCCTACAACTACATCTGGTTTTGAGTCGCCATTTATGTCGCCAATGGCCAGGCCAAAAGGTGAAGTGCCTACATTGAAATCAACATTAGTAGCAAAAGAGCCAGCTGTCATGGCTCCTGATGTACTGGTATTTCTTAAAACAGATACTGTACCTGAAGAGTTGTTTACAACTACCAGATCTGTCTTGCCGCTAGCATCTATGTCTGCCAGTATTAGCTCGCATGGTGAAGTGCCAACCGTAAAATCAACTTTAGCAGCAAATGAACCAGCGGTGATAGTACCTGCAGAACTGGTATTACGTAACACCGAAACAGTTGTGGTGCCGGTATTTCCAACTGCAATATCAGATTTCCCATCACCATCAATATCTCCTGATGTCAGAATTCTGGGGGTAGTACCAGTTGTAAAATCAACCTTTGTTGCAAAAGAAACTGAACCCGATGTGCTAGTGTTTCTGAGTACGGATACGGTAGATGAAGCATGATTTGCAGTAGCGATATCTGGTTTGCCATCTTCATCAAAATCATCTATTACTAATCCGCTTGGTGAGTTACCTGATGTAAAATCTACTTTTGTTTCAAAAGAAACAGAGCCTGATGTACTTGTATTCCTCAAAACAGAGATAGAATTTGATGTCCTGTTTGTAACTATCAGATCTATTTTACCATCTCCGTCCATATCTGCTATTTTCACAGAATAGGGGCCAGTGCCGGTACTGAAATCTACTTTCGCAGCAAATGAACCTGTGCTGATAGATCCGCTCGTACTGGTGTTCCTGAAAACAGAAACAGTATTGCTAGAAAAATTTGCAACGACAATATCAGACTTCCCATCGCCATCCACATCACCAATTGAAACGATATAGGGTAGTGTGCCGGTTGTCAGATCAACTTTTGTTGCAAGATTTAAAGTGTTTGGCGCAAACGTGCTATTGTTGTAAGTAGGTAAAAATGGCAATGGCGAAAAGGAGGTGGCATTACATGCTGATGTTTTCAATGTTACCGGTCCAAATGTAGCACCTATTGGCAGGGATACAGCAACAGATGTCATCGATGCTGTATTGACAGTTGCTTGAGTAGCTCCGAAAAATACTTTGTTATTGGTGGTCGTTGCATCAAATGAAGTACCTGTAATAGTTACAGATGATGTTGCAATACCGGCCAATGGACTTACTGCTGTAATGTTTGGTGCAGCTACCACGGTTACGGTCTTGATCACATAGCTGCCGGCAATATAAGAAATGGTAGCAGTACCTGCGGCTACACCTGTTACAATTCCTGAAGAAGACCCTACTGTAGCTACACCGGTATTGGTGCTGCTCCATGTTCCTCCGGGAGATATGTTGCTTAGTGTAGTGTTGCCACCAACGCAGGTAACAAAAGTGCCTGTAATAGGAGCGCCAAAACTGAATTTGATAACAAACGCATCGTAGGTTCCGCCACCATTTGCAGTTTGGTGTGCACCGGTAGAATTTATACCTGCGGTTGAGTTGGTCATCCCCGTAAGGTAAACATTGCTGTAGTTATCTATTGCCACATCATAGCTTACATCATGTAACACGCCACCATAGAATGTTCCGTAAATTCTAGATCCAGTGCTTCCGTTGTATTTTTGGAGAAAAACATCAAAATTGGCAGCACCTCCTGTTCCGTTAAAGGCAGGTATCAATGCGTCTGAGGTAGTAATATTACTTGTACTATTAGTATACCCTACCATGTACACATCGCCCGCACTGTCAACTTTAGTTCCCGTGCCATAGTCTGTGTTTGATGGCCCTCCCATGTATGTTGCCCACAATCGGGTGCCCATAGCTCCCAATTTCAGCAAGAAGGCATCCGGATTTGGATTACTGTTAGTAGTTTGCTGTGCTCCGGTAGATGCAAGTCCCGAAGAATTGGATTGACCGATAACAAATATACTGTTTGTGTCAAGAGGCGAGGTAGAAATAGCATTCGCTATGTCTGTACCCGTTCCGCCATAATATGTTCCCCACACCCTGGTTCCGGTCTTACGGAATTTTGCAACCATAAAATCGTTTCCTGTTGAAATCGTTGTCTGATGCGTTCCGGTGGTCGCAATTCCGGTTGAGCTCGTTGTTGCACCGGCCATGAAAATATTACCGGCTATGTCTACATCCAATGCATTAGTGACATCAACCCCGGTACCCCCATAGTAGGTGCCCCATATCTTGTTTCCTGAACTATCGTATTTGACGATAAAACCATCTGATGCGCCGCCGCCAAACGAAGTCTGATGGGCACCTGATGTGGCTATAGAGGCCGAGCTCTCTGTGTATCCTCCAATATAAATATTGTTATCGTAATCTATGGTCATAGTTTTAGCACTATCCGCTGCTGATCCTCCGAGGTAGGTAGCCCACACAATTTGTCCTGTTTTATTAAGCCGCGCAACAAATCCATCCGTGGTGCCTCCACCATACGTAGTGCTGCTGGCTCCGCTTGTTGCTATACCTGATGAACTGGTAGTGGTTCCACATACGTATATGCGAGCAGTATCTTCTTTATCTATTCTCACGCCGTCTATCACATCTGTTCCCGATCCACCAAAGTAGGTAGCCCACACCCGGATACCAAGAACGTTGAATTTAGTGATGAACCCGTCTGTACTTGCATTATATGTTGTCTGGTAGGTTCCGGATGTGGCTATGTTGGCGGTACTCGTTGTGTGGCCACCCATGAACACATTATTCGCCTGGTCCGATCCGATTGCTTTTCCACGATCGTCCCCAGTACCACCATAATAGGTAGCCCAGGCAATACCCGGGTCTATGGTAAGTTCTCCTTCATAGGAGTCGAGTTTGTATTGTACATAATTGCCTTTCAATTCATATTCAGTGTGTATTTCTTTGCCGGCTGCCAGATAAGAAACAGGTGCATCTTCTGTTACTATTCCATGTTCTGTGGTAGCTACAAGTGCGCCTTGTTTATTGATCTCTAGTTTCTCAGCTCCTCCGTATTTTATCTTAATATCAGCTGCAGATCCACCTTTGTGTACAATGAATTCATGTTTCAATTTGTTATCTTTCACATAGAGAACCCAGTCTATTTCATGATAGATATTTTTGTAGGTTATTTTGCTATAAGACGATGCTGTAATAAAACCTTTACCAGATAAATCATTGCAGTAATTCTCTTTGTAGTCTGTCTTGTTTTCGCGAACTATTGCTGCATTTTTATTAGCTCCTACCAGCTCTACATCCATTCTATACATATCGAATGTACTTGTGGCTTCTTTTTCCTTGTTTTCTGAATATAATGTTGCTGTTTGATTGTTGTTTACCAGTTTGCTGAACTGATAATGAATCGCTCCATTACCTATGAAAATGTTGAGCCCTGCAGTTGCTTGCAAGCCGAACTGAATATCATTTCTGTATTTGTGATTTTGATCCTTTATCTGTCCTGCATTTTCTATGAATGAAATAATTTTTGAAGCACCAAAATTCTGTTTGCCCGCTTTATTGCTGCGGTCAATTTTTATTTGAGTGGGTATTGTTTTTTTGCTTTCATTACCATGCAAAGAGTTAGCAGGTTTTTTAGCTAAAACTGCAGTAATGCACAGTATTGATAAGAGAAATATTATTTTATGCTTCATATTACAAGTGTGAGTAGTTGATTGTTTTTAATAAGTATAATTACATAACATATTAGCTTGTAAAATTATAACTTTGAGTTTCCACTTAAACCACTTGTGTTAGTAGTCTTTTATGGTTATTTCTTCTCTAAAACTTGTTTTTTTGCGCTTTTAGGAGGTGTTTATTTATATTTTAATCAATTAACATCAATACAATATGCAATTTGCATATTGTGTTTTTTGTTAAATGCTGAATGAAAAGTGTCTATTATCTACCCCTGGCATAATATGGGCAAGCATAGTTGATCTGTTATATGGTTTGTATATAACCCGCAAATAGTCATAAAGGAACTGGCTCCTGTTAACGGAAAAAGAAACTATACCAACTACAGCGAATAGACAATTATAGGGAGCTTCTTTCCCCCATCACTTTCTGTGGATCTGTTCTTCAAGATGGATTATCCCTATCGGATACCTGTGTCTTGACTGGCAATAATGCAGGGATGAATGTGATACATGAGTGCCAAAGAAGCTTTAGTAGAATAGTAGGCACCTTTATGGGCATGTAAATTGGCTGGTAGCTGTTGTCATTGAAAATGGACTACCTGAGCATCTGTATCATGATCCTGCAGTTCATTATAGAAATGCCGGTAGTTATGCATTATGCTCTGGCTGTGGTATTTATATCACCCAATACCATGTTTCTGGTAGAACTAATTAAAGGTTATCATGTAGACTCTGATCTAATGATAAAAGCAAGTGAACAGACATTACCATTGGCAGCCTCACAGGCCTCATTGGCTAACTGCTGTTACACAACAGAAGTTGCAGAAAAAGATCCCACGGCAGATCAGAAAAGCCAGACTATCTGTACTGCGAAAATAAATCAAAACTATATTACACTATGACCACTTCATTCAGCTCAGTTATTGCAGCCTCCCAATGGTATACTTCTTCAATTTTTGCTTTCATAGCCTGCAGGCCATCTTCCTCTCCATGTACCAGAAACACCTTTGGTGGAGCATCAGTTAACGCTGATAACCAATCTATCAGTCCCGCCTGATCGGCATGAGCAGATAGGCCCGTAATATTTTCTATGGTAGCAGAGACCGGCCAATACTTACCAAATATCTTCAACTCCCTGGCACCATCCAGCAGGTCTCTGCCTCTGGTACCAGCAGCCTGATAGCCTGCCAGCAGTATAGTTGCCGATGGATTGCCCAGGTATTGTATAAAGTAAGTGAGCACCCTGCCACCGGTTGCCATGCCACTGCCTGCAATGATGATCTTTGAAGTCTCGGCCTTTGCCAGCGCATAGGTTTCCTGTACAGTTTGTATGAGTTTTATGTGCTTACACATATCTGTGCACTCACCTGTTGTGAGCTTATGCCAGCTAAGATTGTTCCTGAATACCTGCAGTACATTGGCTCCCATAGGGCTATCCATATATACAGGAACATCAGGAATGGCGCCCTTTTCTTTCAGTTTCCATAACAGATACATGAGCATTTGGGTGCGCTCTACAGCAAAACTCGGAATGATAATAGTTCCGCCTTTCGTCAGACTGTTATTGATGATCCTGGCCAGTTCTTCTTCCGCATTATCAGGGTGACTTCTGTTTCCGTAAGTGCACTCTATAAGTACCACATCTGCTTTGTCAGGTTTCTGAGGCGCATACATCAGCAGATCATTACTTCTGCCTATATCTCCGGAAAACACCAATATCTTCTCCCCTACTTTCAGCTCTATGAATGTAGCACCAATAATATGACCATTGTATCTGAACCGACACGCTATATTGTCATCGATCCTGATCCATTCATCTGTCTGTTTAGAATGAAATAAAGGTAGTGTTCGCTCCACCTCTTCTATGCCATATAGCGGAACAGCAGGATGATGTTTGGAAAATCCTTTTTCATTAGCCCTTACTGCATCTTCCTCTTGAATACGAGCACAATCTTCCAGAATGATCTTGGCAACCTGCAGTGTTGGTGCAGTTCCCCATATTGGTCCGCTGAACCCTTCTGCCACCAGTCTGGGTAAATACCCAACATGATCGAGATGGCCATGAGTGAGCAAAACCATGTCTATATCAGCAACATTTACAGGAAGACTGGTCCAATTGCGTAAACGCAATTCTTTCAGTCCCTGAAACAGACCACAGTCTATAAGTATCTTCATTCCGGCGGCTTCAATAAGATACTTAGATCCGGTGACGGTACCCGCTGCTCCCAGAAAATGAATCTTAATATCCCCTGCTACTGTATTATCAAAGTTGTTTGTTTCCATGATATTATTGGTTATTGTTCATTTTAAAAATGCCTTTGAATTGTTTGCAAAGAATATGTGTTTCCTGTAAAATTGTATCTACCCTGCTTGCACTGATCTTTAACTGCTCCAATAAGAACTTATTATTCAGGAGTTCAATACACAGCACATTATTTTTCTCGAGCAGGTATTCTTTTTCATTTTTGGTGAGCGATGTAAGACAAGTAATAGGATAAAGACCCAGCGTATCAATCATGTCTTTCAAACTACCCTTTTCGGGATAATCCCAACCTACCAATTTCAAACCAATACATGAGCCATACTGAATGGCATCGTTCGAGAACCTGGTATTGGTTACCACCCATCCCTGGTAGTTTCTCCCAGTATCAGTTGCTGCATCTTTCCAACTAAGTTCAACATCTTTGAACCTTGACTGTATATACAAGGGTATCTTGACATCGCATATAATACCGGGCAAATTATGATACTTACATTCTATCATCAGTTGTCTATGATCTATAGAAGCGATAATATCAACCTCATGACTTACACAATGACCTTGCACTATCTCCCCTACCTTTATTTTATATCCCTGGTAGCGAAGAATCTCTGCTACATATTTTTCAAAGGGGAAACCTGAAGGGCCCAATTCCATTATTGCACCCTTTAGATGGTATTTGGCAGCAACAGATCGGGAACTCCCTTTCAGCAAATTGAATGCGATTTTGTATATTTTCTTGGTAGATATCCCAGGGTATAACTTATCTGCTATTTCAGCAATTACATTATCAATTTGCTCTCTGCTGGCTCCGGAGTGTTGCAAAGATGCGCGTAGTTTCTTTTCTGAAAATTTCGCAGATTCACCCGAGGCTTTTGTAATTATAAGATCCTGATCCATAATAGTTATCTGAGGTCACAATTCAAGATATTGAAACCCTGAAAATGAAGATACAATTATAGGTTGGAAACTATTGTATCATGAATACTAAAATAGTCCTTACAAACATCAAAGTATCTATGTTAAGAGTGGGGATACTATCAGTATGACGAACATCATGAACGATAATAAATATTGTTCGTAATTTTGCGAACAACGAACATACAATACAGAGATTATGAAAATAGACTTCTTCGAACCTGCACTTTGCTGCGCAAGTGGTGTTTGTGGCCCAGAACCAGATAGCAAACTGATAGATCTTCAGAACACGATCAACTTCCTTACAAAAGGCGGTATTGAAGTGAGGCGATTTGCCATCAATCAGGCACCTATGGAATTTGTAAAAAATGAAGCCATAAAACAATTTGTAAAAGCAAACGGAGCCGATAAATTACCAATTACATTATTGGACAACGAAATAATAATGACCGAAAAGTACCCTACCATTGAATGGCTTAAGGAGCAGATACCAGCTCTGAAAAACGTGAATCAGGGAAGTAAAATACTTGGTCAATTTTAGCAATATAGTACCATGGACATAAACGTTGTTTTATACACTATTCCACAGGCAGCATGCGACAGTGGAAAAATGAACTGGACCGATGCCGGTAAAATGTTGAAGGAACAATTATCAAAGAACTTTGGCGATTCTGTGTCATTTGATCATTGTGAGTTTATGACCGAAAACTGGTTTGCAGATACACACGCACAAGAACTTATGGAAAAGAATGAACTAAAATTCCCATTCGTAACAGTAAACGGTGAACTGGCAAGCACAGGAGACAAAATAAAACTGACACAAGTAATAAGAAAAGTGCAGGAGATAAAAGAACAACAATAACCCTCTATGAAAACACAATACATATTCTTTTCAGGTAAAGGCGGTGTAGGTAAAAGTAGTATGGCTGCAACAACAGCAGTTCATTACTCAAATAAAGGGTTAAGCACCTTATTAGTTTCTACAGACCCGGCAGGAAACCTGGGTGACATTTTTGAAAAAAGTATAAGTACAGTAGCAACATCTGTAGGCGATAAGCTCGATATTATTCAACTGGATTCTGACAAGATAACAGATGAATATAAACGCAAGATGCTTGCACCGCTTGAGGAGATACTAGATGGCGCAGCACTGGAATCGGTGAAAGAACAGTTTAATGGTGGCTGCACAGTAGAGATCGCTACTTTCGACAGGTTCACAGACTTTCTGAGTGATGTAACCTATGACTACATTGTTTTCGATACGGCACCAACCGGGCACACACTGAGACTAATGACCCTGCCGGGTGAATGGAATGACTATATAGCCAAAAGCGAACAAGGCAGCGGACAGACTTGTATAGGTCCGGTGAGCCAGATACAAGATGCCAAAGTAAAATATGAACATGCAGTAAAGGTGATGCAAGACCCTGCACAAAGCACCATCTTTCTGGTTTCTCGCCCCGAAAAAACATCGGTTTACGAAACCAAAAGAGCGAAGCATGAACTGGAGAAAACAGGCATTCACCATTTCGAGATCATTATAAATGGTGTAATTCCTGAGAGTGCAGAACAGTCTGCTATATTCTCCAGTCTTCGCAAAAAGCAATTGCCATTTATTCAGTCTCTGAGGGAAATGAATATTCCGGTAACTGAGGTACCGTTACAATCAGGAGAAATAAAAGGATTGAATACGCTACAACATTTTGCAGCGATCATTTTTGACAAAGCAAAAGAAAGCCTTGCCATAAATTACACCGATACAAATGAGTTCACTGCATTTACAGACCCACTGGAACTAATAAAACTCATAGAACGGGGAAAAGACAAAAGGATCATAGCCTGTACAGGAAAAGGGGGAGTAGGTAAAACTGTAGCAGCATGTGCACTAGCGCAGCAAGTTGCATTAAAAGGTAAAACTCTTTTAATTACTACAGACCCCGCGGCCCATATCGGCCAGGTGTTGCAGGCTGAAGTAGACCATGTGGCTAAGAACATATATGGTGATCTTTGGGCAGCAAACATAGATCAGCGAAAAGCCGGAGATGAGTATAAAGCGAGAATACTGAATGATACTCAGGAAAAGAATTACAGCAAGGAACTGATCACATCACTTACAGAAGAACTGGAATCGCCTTGTACTGAGGAAATAGCTATTTTCGAAAAATTTGCTGAATATCTTGTAGATGAACAATGGGAATACATTGTAATAGACACTGCTCCTACAGGCCACACGCTCCGTTTGCTGGAATTACCATTCGATTATCAGCAACAAATAAGCATGAAAGCTCCTGACGGGACACCGGCAACAGCGCAAAGCACAGTGATAAGTAGTGTTATCAGCATGCTTAAAGACCCTGAGATCACCAGATTCTTCCTGATAGCCTATCCGGAATACACTCCGCTACACGAAAGCAAACGTGCAGCAGGCGACCTGAAAAGGGTTGGTATAAACATTGCCGGAGTATTGATAAACCAGGTACTTAAAGCCAGCGACTGCGAAGGAGCATTCGCTCAGACACGCTGGAAAATGCAACAGCATTATCTGCATGTTGCCCAAGACCTTTTCAAGCAACCGCTGTTTGCTATGCCACTACTGGCTCTGGAGATAGAAGGCAAAAAAGGAATAGATACATTCAGAAGGGCTATTTTTAACTTACCATCCGAATCATAGTTTAAAACAACAATTATCATTAAACCAAAAAACATACAAAAATGAACGTTTCCAACGAAGCCATACAGGCACTAAAAGAACATATAGGCGCCGCAGAACTGGAGAAAAAAGTAATTCGCTTCTTCAATACACAGGGATGCTGTGGTCCATCTGTACAGATGTCGCTGGAAGATGAAAAAACTACTACTGATGAGTTCTTCATAGTAGATGGTGTTAACTTCAGTATGGAGCCATCAATAATAACTAATATGGAGCCTGTAACACTGATCTTTAACGAAAATGGTTTTCAGCTACAGGGGTATACATCTTCGGGCTGCTGCTAAATAATTAATATCAGAGATGAGTACAAAAACAAAGTCGGAGTATTTTACTGCCGAACAGGAACAGGCTGCCCGCTTTGCGAAAGCATTGGGGCATCCTGTGCGAATAGCCATACTGCAATTGCTACATTCACAGACATGCTGCTATCATGGCGATATGGCTGAAGAATTACCAATTGCCAAGTCTACAATTTCACAACATCTGAATGAGCTAAAAGATGCCGGTTTGATACAAGGATGCATAACACCGCCGACTGTAAAATACTGTATCAACAAAGAAAACTGGGTTTTGGCAAAAGAATTATTGAATAAAATTCTGGAATAATGCGAGGTCGCTAAACCAAAATCTACAATCAGATTCTAAGCGTCTTCGGTTCTAAATTTAAGACAAACAATAAAGACGAACTGACAATCGTAGTAGAGTTATGATAGCCAAGTGTGGAGCTTACTATTTCTTCCGGCACATAATCATCAGTAAATTAGGGTTCTGTTACCTTTGTAAGTAAATACAAGTACATACATTCAAAATGATGGAAATAGGAATAGATAGTTTTGCTGCTGCCTCTGTAGGTAATGAAGCAGGCAATACAGAAAGAAGTATGGATGCCTTATCAAAACTGCTGTCCAGAATAGAACTGGCAGATAAGGCAGGACTACATGTATTTGGTATTGGAGAACACCACCGTAAAGAATTCCTCGATTCATCTCCTACAATGATATTGGCGGCAGCTGCTGCACGTACCAGCCAAATAAAACTAACCAGTGCTGTAACAGTTCTAAGTGCTGCTGATCCGGTAAGAGTGTTTCAGAATTTTGCCACACTAGACCTGATCTCAAAAGGAAGAGCAGAAATAGTAGTTGGTCGCGGCTCATTTACTGAAGCCTTCCCTTTGTTTGGCTACAGACTACAAGACTATGATGAGGTATTTGCAGAAAAACTGGAACTGCTTCTTCAGATAAGAGATAATGAAACAGTTACATGGTCGGGCAAGTTCCGACCTGCGCTGAAGGAACAGGCAATATACCCAAGACCATTGCAGGATCCTTTACCGGTTTGGCTGGGCGTGGGAGGCACTCCGGCATCATTTGCAAGGGCAGGTACACTTGGGCTTCCACTCATGGTAGCGATCATAGGCGGAGAAACACATAGATTCAGGCCATTAATAGACCTTTACAGAGAAGCCGGAAGAAGAGCAGGACATGCACCTGAGGATCTAAAGGTGGGCCTACATTCGCTGGGTTATGTAGCTAACACCAGCAAAGAAGCCGTTGAAGAATTCTACCCGGGTTATGCCGAAACGTTTACCCGAATAGGTAAGGAACGTGGGTGGCCTCCTGTTACTAAAAGTCACTTCGATGCGCAGAATGGCCCTAGAGGCGCCTTGCTTGTAGGCAGTCCCGAAGAAGT
>CALQJX020000036.1 GCA_943331005.2 Bordetella parapertussis | reverse complement strand
TTGTCTTTTACAATGATTTCGTTCTCCCGTTTTGCCCTGATTTCCTGAGCCAGCCTTTTTTTGTCCTTGTCCTGTTGGGTCGGGCGGTTCTTATTGATATGGATGTCCAGGAACTCATACCAGCGTTTTTTGTTATGGTATATGTCAAGGTAAAATGATATTTGCCCATCGCCCAACTTCTTTTCTCTTAAGTGAATTCCCATTGTTTTTTGTTTTAGTTTTGACAATCCCTTTATCCACCACAAAAGACGTGCGTGGTAAAGGCTTTCGTTTGATTCGTGAATGTTCATGAACCTTTGGAAGATTGCCGTGTAAAAACGGAGTAACAAGGGAGTAACAAAAAACACATAAACAGGCATAAATGAACCTATTCAGAACTAAATTCGTTTTTGTATAACTGTTTGATTATTAATGTATATTTAGGTGGGATTAGATTTATTTAGGTTTTTCGGCTTCGTTCTAAAATGTTGTCAACATTAGCACGGAGGTCCACTACTTTTGGTTTGTACTTCAGATCATAAACAACAGGCTTTATCCTGGCCAGGAATGCATCTGTACTTTCTCCTGCTTCTTTAGGCAATTTGGTGGTATCACTTGCCTTCACTACAGTCTCGAAATAAGTGTAAGCACATTCAGGAATGAATTTCTCATTACCGTAGTGATGGTAGTTGCCATTGCTGAACCATACACGACCACAGTAGGTTTCAAATTTCTTCCAGTCTTCGCTCAACTTGTCGCCGCCATAGGTGCCGTAAACAGTTTCTATGGTTTTGCGCAGCATCAGGCCATCCTTACTTTTCTGGTCATAGATGATGTCGCGGCCGCAAAGAGCAGCTTCATAAAGATAATAGGCCAGCTTTTTCTGCTGCAGGCTCAGGCTTTTGAAGCCGGGTACCTGGTAACGCAACAGCTGCAGATCGGCAAACGATTGTGCTTCTGTTACAAAGTTATCATCGTAGGTGTCTGCTACTGCGGCAGAGTCGGTCTTTGCGGTATTGTTGCCGGCAGTATTGCTGTCGCCGCAACCCGTTAGTAGTTGGGTGCTCATAGCCATAACAGGAATAGCCCATTTAAGGCTCATTTTGTTTTTCATTATTCAGATCGTTTATTATAGGGTTAAAAATACTTCAATCTTATCAAATAAGTTCTAAAACCCTTTTACATGGGTTGGGGCAATTATGCAGGCGGGTATTAAAGTTCTATTGAAGCACCTATTACAAATTTGCCATTCTTAGTCCAGTTGGCTGTGGCGGGTGTGAGGTGGTAGAAATAGCCAAAGTTCAGCGATTGATAATAGGTGTTGTTGCTAAGGCGTAAAAGGTTGTTCAGCATCAGTCCGGCCTCATGATATCCCTTATCAGGTACTGTGAAATTTATGCTTTGGTGTACATCCCTGTCTTTCAGACTTCCATAAAGAAAGCCGTACTGAATAGCCAGGTTTGGGGCAGAGCTGAATTTGGAGCTTTTAGATTCCAGTCTGTACAATTTCCAATCAATGTCGTGGCGATAAATAGCCTGAATAAATCTGTCGGTATATACTTCGTAAGGGAATAGCGTCATCAATCCGCCAAAGGCATAAAGCGACAAAGCCTCCTTAGCGTCGTATTTGAAACCATTTCCTGCAAACAACTTCGACACCGGCAGCGGATCGCTACTCCATGATCTGGCGGCTTCCACCATTATTCTTTCTGTTCCTACTCTGTTGATGTGTACCTGCCACAGTAATGCACTTGTAGCCTGCAGGTATTTTTCCTGCAAGTTGCCTGACTGTAGTGTGCCTGCAGCAATTTTAGCATACCACACAGGGTATTTGCTGCTTGTTTTGAGATAGGTACCCAAGAAAGGTGCAGTGCGTTCGGCAAAGGCATAGCGGAGATTGAGTGCGGCTTCTTTCACTTCATAATTTGCGTGGTCTGTGCCGTTTACACGCAGGGCATAGTTGTAGGTTGGAATGATGCGCTGCTGCTGTGCACCCAGCTCAGCACTCCAGTAGCCGAACTTCTTTTTTAGAGATACGGCATATGTTTTGGTAAGATCGGCCCTGGTAAGCAGGAGCTGGCGAACAGCATTTTTATCAATATCGCTGCTGATGCGCACGCGCCCCGGATCAACTATGTCTTCGTCATAGCCGGCTTTCAGCACAAATTCCTGATACTTGTCCAGATAAGCCTCTGCAAATCCGCCATACTTCCATCTTTTGTCGCCCAGCCCATAACCGGCCCAGCCCCCAACAGACAGCCATTTTATCAATCGCTCATTGGTTTGCAGGCCGAGGCCCAGTCTGAAGTTCTCATATCTGTTGTAGCTCATGAGCCGCACCAGATCAATGTCTACCTTGCCTACAGATATACGACCCTTGGGCAGGTTGCGCATGTGTTCCATTATCTTGTCGGCCTTTACTTTGGCTCCCAGGCTGTCTATGACCTTGTAGGTGCGCTGTTCCTTACTGCTCAGGTTGTCGGGTCTCAGAACAGCAAGAAGGCTATCGGCTTGTACAGCAGCATTGTCATTCAAACGTACAGTATGTCTTTTATCGAATCGGGTATTATTATCGTTCCATGAAACAGAGTCTATCTGAGAATAGCCGTTGATGTAGAGATAGTAGGGCGTTTTGCCGCTTTTCATTTCTCTTTCTATCACATAGTTAAGATGAGCAGGGAACCATCTTTTACCCGAGTCATTGAACGAAAGTCTGGCATACTGATGCTCTATTCGCACCGTTTGTTTCATGATGGTATCTTTAGCCTTTGCCGCCAGTTGCGCTATCGCATATCCATCGGAATGAATGTACACTTTCCCGTAAAGGCTATTACCATTTCTGCCTTTGGGGGTGAAGCTGAGCACCCATATCGTGTCGGCGCCATCCATCAGCTCATCGCTCAGGTTGAACCTGTAATGCAGTTCATAGCCCTGACAGACAGGATTATGGTAGTCTTTCCCGTTCAGCGTAATATAATCGGTATAGGCGTGAAAAGGAAGTATATCGGTAACTACGCTGGTAAATGCAGCTGTCTTAAGCCCCGATAATCTGGTGGCTATAATATCTTCCTGCAGCTGCTGAGGTTTTCTCCAGTTTCGCTTGCTGAATGTCTCTGAAATAAGCAGGTGTTGTTGCTCCGTAAATTCATTGAACTCCTGCATGCTCTCAGACGTGTCTTTTTTAGCAGAGTCGGGGAGAGAAACATCTGCTTTCATCTTGTAGTAGATGTTGCAGCTATACCGGTCGTATTTGTCAGGGTTATTCCGGTCTCTGTTGGCAATAGCTCTGTTCAGTATGTTTCTTATCTTTTCGTAGGGTGGTTTCACGGTCACAGTCCCCAACTCATTGCCAGCCGGTTCCAGAAATAATATGCCGCTTTTTAGCGGTAAGGGCATTTTTAGGGTTTTGTAGCCCATGCAGGATATTTCAAGACCGCCGTTAGCCTCTGCACCTTCGGGTAGCTGGAATGTGCCATCCAGCCCTGCAATGATACCTTTGTTGCCGGTTCCGTATCGGATGGTGGAAAATGGGATGGGAGAACGGGTTTTTGCGTCACTTATCTGTCCTTTTACCTGCTGGGCCATTGCAAACTGCGATAGCACTATAAGGTAAATACACACAATTGAAGATAGAAGACGCATAGGTGCAGTGAAGTAAAAAATTTATCAAAATTATATTTTTTGCCCTATCTTTAGGCTGATAATTTCATGTCATGAAGAAGATATTCTATAGCCTGTTGGCAACTGCTTTTGTTGTGGGTCTTGTATCCTGCAATAACGGAGATTATGTAGCTGACCCACAAGGTAATGGCAACGGAGCCGTTAATCCTATTACTCCGCTTACTGATAAAGAGTTTACCTGGAACAACTCCAGTGATATACTCAGTGCAGAGATCAATGGCGTCAAATGGACTGCAGATAATGTAACTTTTGCATTAGACTCTTCGGGTAGTAATGTGATCATTGGTACTAAAGATCAGAGCCCTGTAGTGTTACAACTGTACATGCGCGATGTGTGGACAGGCAACCTGTACTCTATGGAATGGCAGAACTATTCGCGCTATGCATCTTACAGAGATGCAACAAGCATGACTGAAGGCGCCTATTTAAGCTATCTCAGCAACTCAGGTGGATTGAAAATCACATATAACGATACTAATGCCATCAACGGTATGTTCTACTTTAAGGCGGTAAGTGCTACCGGTAAAGTAATGAACATAAGCAAGGGTGTACTGAACTATAAGAAGATGTAGTCTTATCCTCAACAGTTAGAGGGATATAAATAATGCCCCGGTCGATGATCGGGGCATTATTATTTTATGCAATTGCCTGTGGCTGCTCCTCAGGTTGTTACAAAGCAAAAGCCCCGAAAGTCCGGGGCTTTTGAAATTTATGTAAACTGCAAGAATTAAGCGAGTTCGATTTCAGCACCAGCTTCAGTCAGTTTAGCTGCGATTTCGTCAGCTTCTGCTTTGCTTACGCCTTCTTTAACAGCTTTAGGAGCGCCGTCTACCAGTTCTTTAGCTTCTTTCAGACCGAGGCCAGTAAGATCTTTAACCGCTTTAACAACGTTCAGTTTAGAAGCGCCTGCGCTCTTCAGGATAACGTTGAAAGAAGTTTTCTCAGCAGCAGCTGGAGCTGCGTCGCCAGCACCGGCAGATACTACAACTGCAGCAGCAGCTGGTTCGATACCGTATTCTGATTTCAGGATGTTAGCCAGTTCCTGAACGTCTTTTACTGTCAGGGCTACTAATTGTTCGGCTAATGCTTTGATGTCTGCCATTTTATTATGTTTTAATTGTTTTATTAATGTTGTTACTTGAAAATACTTGTAATTATATATTGACTTGGAAGCCGTGGTTAAAGTGGTGATACGACATTAGCTGTTTTTTCACCGGGTAAGTAATTGCTGAAGATGCCGGAAGGGCAATATCAGAAATTACTCTGCTGCAGGAGTTTCTGCTGCCACTTCTGAACCTGTAGCTTCTGCAGCGCCTTCGTGGTGGTGCAGAAGAGCAGCCAGAACGCGTTTTGCAGGAGACTGGAGCAAGCCAAGAACTTCGCCGATAAGCTCGTTCTTTGTTTTGATCTTTGTCAGGTTCACCAGTTCGTTGTCGCCTGTAAATACGTCGGTATCTATAAGAGCGGCCTTCAGAACAGGCTTAGTTAGGTTGCCCTGCTTGCGGAAAGAAGACAGGATCATTGCAGGCTCTTTCGGAGAATCGGAGAACATGAGCGCAGTAACGCCATGGAGCGATTCGTAGATGCCAGTGTATTTATCATCGTTGAAGCTCTCGAGGGCTTTACGGATGAGCGTATTCTTAGCAACCTTCATTTCTATGTTCTTTTCGAAACAAAGCCTGCGGAGCTTGCTCACCTGTTCTACCGTAAGAGATTCGGTATTGGTGATATAAAAGTTGTTGTACTGGGCGAATTTCGCCTTGAGTACTTCTATTGCTTCATTTTTTTGAGCAGGTGTCATTTTTTTAAATTTGAAAATCTGAAAATCCGGGGTTGGTGAGGCAAAGCCGTATAATACCCCCCTGTTTCAAATTGTTAATTAAATGGTTTTTACATCTGTGTCGCTGTTATGCTATCGCAGTTCAGCGGCACAATCATCAATTAAGCTACGCTTTTAGGATCTACTGAAAGGCCAGGGCTCATTGTAGATGCCAGGCTGATACCTTTAAGGTAAGTGCCTTTTGCGGTAGCAGGCTTCATACGAACAAGTGTGTTGATCAGTTCCTGAGCGTTCTCAGCGAGTTTCTTAGGTTCGAAAGAAACGCGGCCTATTGATGCGTGGATGATACCAGCCTTGTCTATTTTGAAGGCAATTTTACCACCTTTTACTTCTGTAACAGCTGAGGCTACATCGTTTGTAACTGTACCTGTTTTAGGGTTTGGCATCAGGTTACGAGGACCGAGGATCTTACCAAGGCGGCCTATTTTAGGCATCACCGAAGGAGTAGCAACGATCACGTCAACGTCTGTCCAACCGCCATCGATCTTCTGAACATATTCATCAAGGCCAACGAAATCGGCACCTGCTGCTTTTGCTTCAGCTTCTTTGTCGGGAGTACAAAGTACGAGTACGCGCTTTGTTTTACCAGTACCGTGTGGCAGAGTTACTGTACCACGGATAGCCTGGTCAGCTTTCTTAGGATCTACACCCAGGCGGATGTGAACGTCTACAGAGCTGTCGAATTTGGTGAGGTTCACTGACTTCACCACACTTGCAGCTTCAGCAAGTGTATATTGTTTGTTTTTATCAAGTTTAGCTTCTACAGCTTTTCTTTTCTTTGTGATTGCCATTGTCAGTTCTTTAAATAAGGTAAAAAATACTGTTACCAGCCGGGGCTATTACTTAACAGTGATGCCTTCAGGAGCTGTTCCTTCTACGGTGAAGCCCATGCTGCGTGCAGTACCTGCAACCATGCTCATAGCGCTGGTGAGGGTGAAGCAGTTGAGGTCAGCCATTTTGTCCTGAGCGATAGCTTCTACCTGTGCCCATGTTACTTTACCTACTTTCTGACGGTTTGGTTCTTTAGAACCTTTTGGCTGCTTCGCAAGTTCCATAAGCTGCACTGCTGCAGGAGGAGTTTTGATAACGAAGTCAAATGATTTGTCCGTATAAACGGTAAGTGTTACAGGGAGAACTTTTCCCATTTTATCCTGCGTGCGAGCGTTGAACTGCTTGCAGAATTCCATAATGTTGACGCCTTTTGAGCCGAGCGCCGGGCCGATTGGAGGCGCTGGATTCGCTGCGCCGCCTTTTACCTGCAGCTTTACAAAGCCGCTGATTTCTTTAGCCATTTAAAAAATGTTTTGGTGTTAACGATACCCCTCTGACAAATACAGCGCTTTTGACGCTGAACTTATTGGGGGTTCTCCCAATGCAACCTTAAAATAAGAGCAATATGAGAATTTGGAGTGCAAAGGTATGATGAAAAAATAAAAGTAACAAAATAATGAAGAAAAATATTTGACTCGGGCAGAAAAGGGCGCAATGCTATATGCAGCTGCTGCCGGATAGGATATGGTATAATTATGTGTATTTGCAGGGATGTGAGCTATTATATATTTTTTACTTGTTCATGTTTGAGCATTGCTCATTTGCCAGGAAAAAAATAAAAATGAGCAATTTCAATACCGGTGCGGGTTTGGGAGGATAAAAGTGCTCAAAAAGTGCTCATTTTTTTCTCGCGTGCTATTTTTAATATGTGGCGCATGGGATTCTGTTTAATATGTAAGTGATAGTGTGGTAAACCAGGTTAGCCCCAGGCTACCAAATACCTACCAAAGGTAAACCTGCACAGGCATAAAATACAAAAGGAAAATCTATGATACTGCGTTTTGTGTAGTGTGATAGAAAATAGTTGACTGGTGATGGTGTATAGGCTAAGTGTTGGAGGAGGCTGTAATAGTATATTGCTTTTTATGCGACACTGATGATATGAGTGTGCCCTAAAAAAAGACCCGGCTGCAGTGCAGCCGGGTCGGGGGAGGGGAATGGTTATAGTATTTGATCAATAACCGAAGATCTCTGTGAGGGACAGTTTTTTAACTGTTCCGCATTTTTCAACGTCGGTCATGTTCACTTTTTTCTCTGATGCTACCATGCAGTAGGTATATGGCTTATTAGCCAGGAAGTCGGCATGGAACTTCTTGAGGTCGGCATAGCTGAGTTTGCCAGCGCCTTCGTAAACTGTCTTACGGATGTCTTCTGTAAGACCTTTGCGTTCGGCATCGAGATAGTTGTAGATAATGTTGTCTTGTGTGATGCGCTCTGTTTCTATGTCTTTTTTCAGGCCCATTTTGGCAGCCTGCAGGTTGTTCTCTACAGCAGGCAGATCGTTGAGCAGTTCATTCATAGCAGTGACAGACTCGTTCAGTTTGTCGGCCTGGCAACCTACGTATGCAGAGATGAAGTAAGGATCTTCGCGTTTTTCGGGAGCAGCCGCATAGGCGTTAGTAGAGTAGGCGAGTGCCTTGCTCTCGCGGATGGTCTGGAATACCAGTGCGCCCATATTGCCGCCGAAGTAGTTATTGAACATATCTATTACTGGCTGTCTGGCAGGATCGTAGCCAGGTATGTTGCGTACCCAGCGAATCTCGCTCTGCACCATATCGTAGTCGGCAAACAGTACTTCGTTTTTGTTTTGTGTTGCGAAGTTGAATACCGATGCTGCAGGTGCTGCCTGGAACATTGCAGGAAGTTTGTGTGCATTTTTGAGCGAAGCGGTAAGCGTAGTGAGTGAAGCAGGACCGTAATACAGTACCCTGTGGCTGATGCCGGACATGCTGTGAATGAGGTCTGTAAGCTCTTTGCTGCTCATAGCCTCGAGCTCTGTATTGGACAATACATTGTTGAACGGGTTCTTTTCGCCATAGCGGGCATAGTTTACCAGTCCCTGCATGATGGCGCCTTTATTGTTCTTGGCATCGGCACGGCTTTTCATCATGTTTGCTTTGAGTGCTGCAAGTGCAGCATCGTCTGCTTTGCAGTTTGCCAGCAGATCTTCTAGTATAGCTACTGCTTTGTCGAAGTTTTCCTGTAGCCCTTCGAGCGATACAGTAGTGTATTCGTTATCGGCACGAACAGAGAAGCTGCAGGCCAGTTTGTAATATTCTTTAGAGATGTCTTCGGCAGACTTGGTATCGGTGCCGAGGAACTGCAGGTACTGGGCCGCTACGGCAGTGCGGCGATCATTCCACTTGCCCATCTTGTAGCGATAGGACATACGGAAGAGGTCGTTATCGGCATTGTGCACATAAAGCACCTCTGCAGGGCCGGCCATGGCACGCTGAATATCTTTGTTGTAGTCTACCCAAACCGGCTTTATGCCATCTGTAGGCATGTTGATGACCGTTTTTACGAACTGAGACTGTGCATCTCTGTTAGTTTCTACGGCAGTGATAGGTGGTTTTGGCACCTTAGTAATGCTTTTATCCTCGCCTTTGCGTTTATATACTACTACATAGTTTTCGCCAAAGTATTTGTTGGCAAAGTCTACTATGTCTTTTTTAGTGAGTTTAGAAAGGCGGTCGGCATAGGCTACGTTGTCGCGCCAGTCGTCTTCTGAAGTGAATACACTCATGAGCGCATAGGCGCGGGAGCCGTATTTTTCGTTCTGCTCCATGAGCGACTTCTTGGCATTATTGATAATAGAGGTAAGCAGGGCCTCATCGAACTCGCCTTTTTTGAGGTGTTCTATCTCTCCCAGCATCAGTGTCTTCACTTCTTCCAGGCTCTGACCGGTAGTGGGGTTGCCACGCAGGTTCATGTAGCCATAATCTATGAGGATATCTGTACCGGCAAATGCACGGAGGAGTTTCTGCTTTTTTACCAGATTGAGGTCTATAAGTCCTGCACGACCATTGGTAAGGACCTGGCTAACGAGATCGGCCAGAAGTGCATCTTTGTCGTGAATGCCCGGCATACGGTAGCCGATAGTTACGAACTCGGCATCGGGGCCCTGAACTGTTTTTTCTATTGGTGCAGCAATGGGCACTTCGGGCTGGAAGGTGTATTTAGGTACGTCCTTCTTCTGCATATAGGAGAAGTAGTCGTCTACTTTCTTGATCATCACATCGGCATCGAAATCTCCGGCTATAACTATGCCCATGTTGTTGGGTACATAGTAGGTCTCGTAGTATTTGCGGATCTCGAGCAATGAAGGATTTTTGAGGTGCTCTACAGTACCTATAGTGGTCTGTTTGCCATAGTTGTGATTTTGAAACAGGTTCTCGAGCATGAGCTCTGATACCTTGCGGTTATCGTTATCCAGTCCGCGGTTCTTCTCTTCATAAACGGCTTCGAGCTCGGTATGGAAGATCCTGAAGACAGGAGTTCTGAAACGTTCGGCCTGTACTTTGAAGAATTTGTCAACTGCATTGGATGGTACATCCTCTGTATATACAGTCTGCTCGAATGATGTAAAGGCGTTGGTGCCCTTTGCGCCTATGGCACTCATCATCTTATCATACTCATTGGCAATTGCAAATTTTGCTGCCAGACCAGACACAGAGTCTATGCGATGGTATATGACCGCACGTGCAGCATCGTCCTTGGTTTTGTTGTACTGCTCATAGAGCCCATTGATGGTATTGAGCAATGGTAGTTCCTTGCTATAGTTGAGTGAACCATAGGTAGCTGTGCCCTTGAACATCATGTGTTCCAGGTAGTGAGCGAGACCTGTATGATCTGCAGGGTCGGTCTTGCTGCCGGCCTTTACTGCAATATATACCTGCAGGCGAGGCTCTTTGTGGCTTGGGCTGAGGATGACCGTCATGCCATTGCCCAGCTTGTAGAAGCGGGTTTTGGTAGGGTCGCCGGTAACATAGCGATAGCTATAACCACCAGACTTATCGCTGGACCATTTGTATTTACTGATGTCGTCGCCATCTTTGGCTTCGGAGGCTGAGGCACCGGCAAGGGCCAACAGCAGCAGTGAGTACCGCAGAAACTTTTTCATATGCATTGATTTGCGGGTTCAAGTTATATATAAAATCGCAAATCAGATTGCTGACAACCGGATAGTTGTATCGTTCTGCAGGTAATGAGTGAATTTCCGGAAAGTTATGTAATGGCAGCGGGGGCATGTTGCCGCATGATGCGGGCAATGATATCTGAGGTGATATCGGGATAATTTACCTGTATAGGTTTTCCATTCTCCAGCCAGTTGCTGATGGTGGTATAGTTGCCGGTATCGAGCGTTTTTATGACGGTTGCACCCATGGTAGCTGCTCCGGCAGCATTGCACTGCTGCTCGTACTGGGTGAGCATGGGGATGACCAATACTTTTTTACCCAGATACATAGCTTCTGCAGGCCCTTCGAAACCTGCACCGCAAAGTACACCTGCGCCAGATGCCATACTTTCTATGAATGCACGATTGTCTATGCGGCTGATGGTGATATTGCCCTGCGAGAAGGGTTGTTTGTTGTGCTTGGAAAAGACACGCCACTGAGCCTGTGGGAACTGAGATAAATGCCTGACAATGGTTTCGTCGCTATAGGCAGGGAGGTAGACGGTATAATGTCCTTCGTTGGTAGGTTTAAGTTCCCGGATCTCTCGACGGATGACGGGGGTGAAGATATTATCGCCATACGGGCTGAAGTGGAAACCATATGCTGCGGTGACAGGCGCATATCTTTCCAGTACCAGTTTGCCCATGGGGTCTGTAGTGGCAGGTTTTGGGGCAGCGGGGTGCAATACTGCACATTGGTGGCTGAGCGAAATGCATGGTTTCTTTCTGATCTTGCATGCCCAGGCAGATATAGGTTCGAAGTCGTTGATGACAAGATCGTATTCATCGATCTGCAGGCCGCGAATATCTGAAATAAGTGTAGAGAGTTTTAGTTTCCGGGCGGTATCAAGTATATCTACACCGCCACGCTTGCCAAATATGAAGCTCATGCCGTACTTGCGGTAGCGTACAGGAAAGGGTACATCCACATCGGCCTGAATGCCGCTGATGAGTACATCTACCTCGCCATAGCGTGCCAGTTCGGGGTATATGTCGCGGGCGCGACTGAGATGGCCATTGCCGGTGCCCTGAATGGCAAATAATATTTTCATTGGTCTTGCGGAATGAGTGGTCATACTTCGGCATACATGGTTTCATGTACTTCCTCTTCGTCGTTCTTATTGTGCTTCATGTTCAGCTCCTGCATGAGGCTGGCCATCATGGCTTTTGAAGATTCTCCCTTGTGTTTTTTCTTTTCAATGTCTATTGCCTGTGCAACGGGATCGTTGGCATAGTTATAAATGCTCCAGGTAGCTTCGTTGTACTCCAGAGCAGTGAGGTTCTCGATCCAGTCGCCGGAATTCATATAAATGACCTTGCCATTGGCAGTATTCATTTCTTTTATTTCGGGGTGGTGAATGTGGCCGCAGATCACATAGTCGTACTTGTTCTCTACAGCAATATCGCATACTGTTTTTTCGAAGTCGTTGATGAACTTGACAGCTCCCTTCACGGTATTTTTTACCTTTTTGGAGAAAGATAATTTGCCCCGTCCCATTTTCTGAGAGATGAAGTTGACAAAACGATTGATGAGGATGAGTGTATCGTAACCGATTGCACCCAGACGTGCGAGCCATTTGCTATTCTGCATCACTACATCAAATACATCTCCGTGGAACACCCAGATGCGTTTGCCATCTATCTTCAGCGATAACTTATTGGATATTTTGAGCGAGCCGAGGTGGAAGCCTTTGAAACGGCGGAGCATTTCGTCGTGGTTGCCGGGAATGAAGTAGACCGGAACGTCTTTGGCAATGAGACCCACTATGTGTTTTACCACCATCATGTGGGTGGCGGGCCAGTAGCGTTTGCTGAATTGCCAGATGTCTATTATGTCCCCGTTGAGTATGAGGGCTTTTGGTTTTACGCTCTTCAGATACCGGAGGAGCTCGGTGGCGTGGCAGCCATAAGTTCCGAGATGAACGTCTGACAACACCACTATATCCACTTCTCTTTTAGCCATTACTTCCCTGCATGAGGATTTAGTTATACAAAATGACAATATTTGTATAAAGGGAATATTATCCGCAGGTTATGGCTGTATTAATAGTTTTCGGATGTGGCAACTATTACTTTCCGGACTCGCGACGCTGGCCACCGCCACCGCCAGAGTTGCCTCCGCCACTATTGTCGTCGTCGTTCTGTTTCAGGTTTTTGCCCCTGTCTTCGTCTGATGGTTTTTCGATCTTTTTAGGTTCACGTTTGGCTCCACCCTTTCCTTTGTCGCCGCCGCCTCCATAGGCATTTTTGCCAGCATCGGTTTTGCCGAAGCGGTAAGTGAAGGTGATATTGCCAATGCGGGTCTCTTTGATGCGGTTGATGGTTTGCGTATAACCGGCAGCTGTGTATTCGTTGATGAAGCGACGGGTCTTCATAACGTCTGAGCAGTTGATGACCAGAGATGCTTTGTTTTTCCAGAGGTTCTTTTTCAGTGCCAGATCTATCCAGTAGCTTTCCAGCTGTTTGCCCTGGGTAATTACCTTTTCTGACTCGTAGTTGCCGGTGAGCTGCAGTGAGAAGTTCTGCGGCAGTTTCAGGTTACTGTTCAGTTTGCTGAACCAGCCATAGCCACCCGGATTGGTTGTGAGTGCCCTGTAGGTGGGGCCAAGATCGCCAATGATCAGCTGGTTATTGAAGAAGTTCACATTAAGAGTGGCGTCCCATGCTTTGGAGAGCTGCAAACGGCCTGTGCCTTCCAGCCCATATGTGGTGCCTGAAGCAATGTTCATGGGCATTGAAAGAAGCTGCCCGGTTTGTTCCAGCAGTCCGAGCGCTGTATCTTCAGCATTGCCTGTAATAGGGCGCAGTATACGTTCTGACAGGTTCTTTGTTTGTGCATAGTAGGCACTGAAGATATAGGTGTGTCCTTTTTCTGTATTTCTACTATAACTGAACTCTAAGTTATTGATGAATTCGGGTATGATGTTGGGGTTGCCCATAGACACAGTGCCGGGGTTGGACAGGTCTTTAAAAGGCATCAACTGGAAGAAGCCGGGCCTGTTGATGCGGCGGCTGTAGTTGATGTATACACTTTGGTCTGCAGGCAACTGGTAAGAGATGAAAGCAGAAGGGAACAGGTTGAGGAACTCGTTGTGGAAAGTAGCAGGGCGGGGGATGCTGCCTGTGCCATCGTAAACAGCGTATTCGCCACGAAGTCCGAGCTGATAGGCAAACTTACCCAGCTGATCGCTCCAGTTGACATAGGCAGCATGAATCTGCTGCGAATAATTATAAGTAGTAAAGAGCGATGAATCGATTTTGAAGCCAGTGCCGTTAGTATCTATCTCCGGATC
Organism: Bordetella parapertussis; assembly: GCA_943331005.2. Lineage (GTDB taxonomy): Bacteria > Bacteroidota > Bacteroidia > Chitinophagales > Chitinophagaceae > Nemorincola. Next base: position 8,266 of record CALQJX020000036.1, on the reverse strand, counting down.
ATTGTCGCTGTTGAAATTGTAGAACTGCGATTTGAAACCCAGTCCCAGCTTGCCGTTGGTGGTGAAGAGGGGATTGGTATAGTCGGCCCAGATATTGGTGCTGTTGTTCCGGCCACTGCCCGGCGCACTGGAGATGATATCGTATTTTCTGATGTTGAAGGAGTCAATTGAGGTTTCGTAGTTCTGACTGCGCTCCATGTTAGTAAAGGCAAATGTGGCATCAATATTGAGTTCTTCGCCTTTCTTTTTGAATTTGCGCCTGTAGTCTAGTGCAGAAGAAATGGATACAGGTCCGCCCAACGCATCGGAATATCTGTAGCGATGGAAGAAAGGATCTCCTGCCTTGTCGGGCTGGCTGTAAATGTAATAGTCTGAATTGTCGCGGAAACCCCACTGCATAAAGTTTACATTCTCTGTAAGGGTTATAGAATTGTTCTTATCGATGTCGTAGGTAGCTCCGGCAGAGTTGAAAGAACCATTGAACAGACGCGGCACATGCTCGTAGGTGTAGTAGGAGTTTTCCTTTTTGCCTGCATCTGTAATATCCTGACGGTCTGTGATCACATTGTTGAAGGTATTGTTCTGGCGGAAGCTACCGTTGATGAAGGTGCTCCACTTGCCTTTGCGGATGTTGAGTCCCAGGTTGCCGTTGTATTTGTCGCGGGTACCTACGCCTATTGTTGCATTGCCGTTGATGCCCAGCCGGCCATCTTTTTTGGTAATGATGTTGATGATGCCCGTAGTGCCCTGTGCATCGTATTTGGCAGATGGGTTGGTAATGACCTCTACACTTTCTATGCTGCTGGCAGGCATGCTCTGCAGGGCAGATGTAACATCGGACCCCAGCATTGTGGCTGGCTTGCCGTCTATAAGCACTGTAACATTGCCTTTGCCACGCAGGTTCACATTGCCGTCCATATCTACAGAAACTGAAGGTACATTCTGCAGCACATCTGTTGCGCTACCGCCGGCAGTAGTGGTATTCTTCTCTACGTTGAATACTTTTTTGTCCACTTTCAGTTCCATTACCCTTTTTTCGGCCGAAACGCTTACTTCATTTAGTTGGGTAGCAGTGGCACTGAGTTTGATGGTGCCGAGTTTGGTGGCTTTGTCGGCAGTTACTGCAACGTTTACATATTTTGTAGCGAAGCCAATAGATTCTACCTTGAGTATGAAGTTCCCGGCATTGAGAGGTGTGATAGTAAAGGCGCCATCGTCTTTAGAGAGATCGCCGTTTACAACAGAAGAGTCTGTTTTGAGGATGGTAACTGTAGCATAAGAAACCGGTTTTTTATTCTCGTCATTGAGTTTGCCACTTACGCTGCCTTGAGCCATAGCCAGTGCAGGTGTGAGGAAAACAAGCAGAAAAAGGGCATTGAATATATTTCGCTGAAATATGAAGCGCATGATCTTGAAAATGAATGACAAAAATCATGGAAATATGTGACAAACCTATCAACGGAGGGAAAAAGATATGTTAATACCCTATTTTGGGGGGATCACCATACCTGCACTTCACGTTCCAGCTCTATGCCGAATCTGGCAACAACAGATGCGATAATATCGCCGGAGAGTTGCCAGATCTCGTTGCCATTTGCGAAGCCAAGGTTCACCAGTACCAGTGCCTGCCTTTCGTGCACACCCACATCGCCTTTGCGGTAGCCTTTCCAGCCACACTGTTCTATGAGCCAGGCGGCAGGGACCTTTACCAGCTCATTGCTTACCGGGAAGTGCGGCATAGCTGGGAACTGATGGAGTAACGCCTCGTATTGGCTACGCGCTATAGTAGGGTTCTTGAAGAAGCTACCTGCATTGCCGGTTACTTTAGGGTCGGGTAGTTTGCTGGTGCGTATGCGGATAACGGCGGCTGCAACATCTTTTACAGTAGGGTCAGTGACCTGCATAACACTCAGTTCCTGCTCTATAGCACCATAGCTGGTGTTGAGCACAGGGTGCTTGCTGAGTTTATAAACTACTGATGTGATGAAGGCTTTGCCCTTGAGTTTGTTTTTGAAGATGCTATCGCGGTAGCTGAAGCGGCATTGTTCATTGGAATAAGTGATAAAACGCTGCTCTTCCAGATGCCAGAAAGTGACCTGCGTAATAGTGTCTTTTACCTCTGCACCATAGGCGCCAATATTCTGAATAGGTGCAGCACCTATAGTGCCGGGAATAAGGGCCAGATTTTCCAATCCGCCCCAGCCATGGTCTATTGAATAGCGCACAAACTGGTGCCACACCTCGCCGGATGCGGCTTCCAGCCAGACATTCTTGTCGTCTTCCTGCTGAATGGAGATGCCTTTGAGTCTGTTATGCAAAACCAGTCCATTGACAGGACCAGAGAGCAGGACATTACTGCCGCCACCCAGAATATATATCGGCTGACGGGCAGGGATATGCTGCAGGTCGCTGAGGTTGCTGACCCCGGCGAACAGTGAAGCCTCCACATCTATACCAAATGTGTTGTAGGGAAGCAGGGAAATATGTTGTGCTATGTGCATGCAGCGCTGTTGCAGCAGTAATTACCGAAGGTCTACTACTTCTACACCCGGATGTTCTTTAGGATTCCAGGCGAATTGATTGTCGGGGATATCGGCATTCTGCACTACGCTGCTGATAGTGATGGCGTATTTATTGCCATTCTTTTCCCAGTAGTTGCCACCGGCTATCATATTGGCAGCCTTATCTATGATCAGTTCTATTTTTGCTATCTGCTTGCTTTTGTCGCGTGGGGTGAGCTCTATGATAGAGCAGTTCTTGCCCTGTTCTTTTCTTTCGCCCTTGTAGCTGTAGGTATATTCTTTATCGAAGAAGCTAGGTGTGAACAGTTTTGCAGGAGACATAGCCTGATCTGCAGGGTTGTATTTGGCTACCTGAACTTCTTTGGTCTCTTTGTTGTAGGTCCAAACGGTATTGTTGTCGCACATGATCTCCTGATTGCCCAGCAGCACATGGTATTTCTGTCCTTTGAGTGCTATGCTGCCTTTACGGGTATCTGTAACGTTCCCTCCCTTACCACCAGTCAGTTTCAATGCAAAAGCGGCCTTCATGGTTTTCAGCGAGCTTACTTTTTTGCTCACGCCGTCCAGTATGGTTTTGGCTTTAGGATCGTTTTGTGCAAAAGCGGGTTGAGCGAAACCCAAAGCCACCAACAGCCCGAGAGATAACAGAGACTTCATGTAGTTTGTTTTTGTATATAAATTTAAGTGCGCAAAGGTAAATGAAATAAATGTGTGCGTTTTGTTAAGGTAGCACGGCTGTTCTAGTGCAGATTCTGCAGGAATTCCTGCAACTCTGCTTCTGTTTTGTAGTAGACCTCGCGTGGTTTGCTGCCAACTGCAGGACCTACTATGCCTGCTGCTTCCAGCTGATCCATGATGCGGCCGGCACGGTTGTAGCCGAGGTTGAGGCGGCGCTGCAGATTGGAAGTAGAGCCAGACTGCATCTGTACTACCAGTCTTGCACAGTCTTCGAATAGTTTATCTCTGTTGGACAGGTCTACTTCTTTTACATTTTCGCCGTCTTCGCCTTCATATTCCGGCAGTTCGAATGCAGAAGCGTAGCCGCGCTGCTTGCCTATGAAGTTCACTATATCTTCTACTTCCGGCGTATCTACGAATGCACACTGCAGCCTGAGCAGTTCGCTGCCGTAGGAAACCAGCATGTCGCCACGCCCAATAAGCTGCTCTGCGCCACCCGCATCGAGAATGGTGCGGGAATCGACCTTGGCAGAAACTTTGAATGCGATACGTGCAGGGAAGTTGGCCTTGATGGTACCTGTGATAACGTTGACCGATGGGCGCTGTGTGGCTATGATAAGATGTATACCAATGGCACGTGCCAGCTGAGCGAGACGGGCAATAGGCATTTCCACCTCCTTGCCTGCAGTCATGATAAGATCGGCAAACTCGTCTATGACCAGTACTATGAAAGGCAGGTATTTATGGCCGTTCTCGGGGTTGAGGCGGCGGCTGATGAATTTCTCGTTATACTCCTTGATGTTCCTAGCTCCGGCTTCTTTGAGCAGCTCGTAGCGGTTGTCCATTTCTATACATAAAGCATTGAGGGTGTTGATCACCTTCTTGGTATCTGTGATGATAGCCTCTTCTTCGTTGGGCAATTTGGCAAGGAAGTGCTTTTCTATGGTACGGTAAATGGAAAGCTCTACCTTTTTGGGATCTACCATTACGAACTTGAGCTGGGAAGGATGCTTTTTGTAGAGCAGCGAAACCAGTATGGCGTTGATACCTACAGATTTACCCTGACCGGTAGCACCTGCCATCAATAGGTGGGGCATGGTGGCCAGATCTACGATGTAGTTCTCGTTGTCTATCTTTTTGCCGAGGGCGATAGGCAGACTCATTTTGTTGTTCACAAACTTATCGCTGGAGATAAGCGTGCGCATGGAAACGATCTGTTTATTGGCGTTTGGTACTTCTATACCTATGGTGCCCCTGCCCGGGATAGGTGCAATGATACGAATACCTAGCGCCGCAAGGTTGAGGGCGATATCATCTTCGAGGTTGCGGATCTTGGAGATACGAACACCCTCTGCAGGTACTATTTCATAAAGGGTAACGGTAGGCCCCACGGTGGCGCTGATGCGCTGGATCTCTATACCGAAGCTGCGCAGTGTGTTGATGATCTGCGTTTTGTTCTTTTCCAGCTCTTCTTTATCAAGAGAGATTGTTTCTGTTACTCTTTCTTGCAGCAGGTCCAGGGTAGGGAATTTGTAATCGGGCAGATCCAGTTCGGGTGCATAGGGTTCGCTGCTGGCAATAGAAATATGAGCACCGTGACGAATGGCAGGTTTTTCTTCCTGCTGAATCACCTCGAAAGAGAATTCGGGCTCTTCAGCAACTTCCTCTTTTTTCAAAGCCAGCGCAGCTTCTTCTTTTTCCTGCAGATATTTCTGGTATTCCAGATATTCTTCGCTGTTGTGATCTTCTTCTTCGGTTTCGAAAGGAGGTTCCTCATCATCTATCCCGTCAGCGCCGGATTCTTCTCTTATTGTCAGGTTCCATTTTCCTTCTTCTTCTGCTTCCTCAGTTGTAAGCTCCTCGTTTGCGACAACTGGTTCTATGGGTTCTGCTGTGTTTACATCAGTCTCGGTCTGAGCCTCTGTCTGAGGTTCGTTAAATACTGGTACAGGTGCCAGAGAATCTGAAAAATTCTTTGCCCGGAGGCGCATGCGATTCACAAACGGACGTATATCAAGTGCAAAGATGACAAAGACAAAGAACAATACTGTAGAGAGCAGTACCATACCGGTACCAGCGTAACCTAGGAAACCATTTAGATAGTTTACAGTGCCATTGCCCAGACGACCACCAAGCGGGAAAGAACTATCGGGGAAGAGGTAGGCGAGTACCGGTGCAACTAGCAGCAGCATTATGGATACCCAGCGCATGTAGCGTAGTGCTGGCAATACTTTGGAGCCATAGACTATGTGCAGTCCCAGTCCACCGGCTGCAATGCCTATGACCAGAGAAGCAATACCCGCGCCTTTGTAAACAAGCAAGTGCGATAATGCGGCACCGAAACGCCCTCCCCAGTTGGCAACTGAAGCACTATTGTTGCGGAAGACAAACTTCCAGATGCTTTCACTACCCATCAGTTTGTCCTGGTCTACCGACCAGCTGAAGTAGTAGCTGATGACAGACAGGCTTGTGAAGAAGCCGGCCAGAATGAAGAAGAAGCCAATGCCAAGACGAACCTGTCTTTTGCGTTCGAGGTTTGCCTTTATTACCTCTTCGGGTAATGGCGGTGGCGGCGGCGGTGTTTTTTGTTTTTTAGTGCTTGTAGCCATTGGGCAAGAGATCGCTGTAAAAATACAATAATACGGGTGCTATAAAACTACTTATTCTTTCTGCAATAAATTTATTTTGTCATATTTTAAATATGTGTCGACGACAGACATATTTTCTTCAATGTTAAGAAATCGTGTCGAAGAGCACCGATCTGACAGAAAAAGTTAACCCAGTATAAAAAAGAAACAGCCCCAACCATCCGTCGGGGCTGTTCTGATATTCGTAGCAATAACTTAGTTTATTTTAGAGAAACGGGCAGTATTGAGCAGTACATTCTGCTCGTTATATACCTGAATGAGGTACATGCCGTTTGCCAGATCGCTTACGTTAACACTGTTGCCATTTGCTGTTTTTGCTATACGGCCATCAGGAGACAGCACAACAGCATGAACGTTTACAGGAGCATCGATAAAGATCATATCTGAAGCAGGGTTAGGGAATACCTTAACAACAACAGACTGAACAGGAGTATTGATACCGGTAGGCAGTATGGTGTATGCTGCAGCTGTATCTGTGCAGCCTGTAATGTCTGCTACTACAACTGAATAGCTGCCCGGAGCAGGGCTGAGCAGAATGCCAGATGTAGCACCGCTGATAGCTACTCCGTTCCTGAACCACTGATACGTGCTGAAAGTACCTGTATAGAGATAGTTGCCTGTTGTATTGTAAGAGATGACAGCGATAGGGTCTGTCAGTACTGTTTTTCCAGGCAGAGTCCAGGCGCATACGCCGTTATCCATAGCAAGGGTGTATATACCCGGAGTAGTAGCAATATAGTTGTGGTTGGTAGCGCCTGCTATTGCAGTACCTCCTACAGACCACTGGTAAGAAGTGCCAGTAAGGGTTGTAGCGACCAGATTTGCCGGATTTCCGTGGCACATAGTGACATAGGTGCCTGCAGGCAATATAACAGTAACCGGAGGAGTGGCAACTGTTTCTGTAACAGTTGCTGCAGCTGTGCAGCCTAAGCCATCTGTAACTGTATAGCTGATAATAGATGTACCTGCTGCTACACCTGTAACAAGGCCAGCGGCATCAATGGTAGCAACTGAAGTAGTGGTGCTGCTCCATGAGCCGCCTGCAGTAGCATTTGCGAGAGTAGTAGTGCCGCTTGCGCATACAGCAGTGTTGCCGGTAATTGGTGCAATTACGGGAAGTGCATTAACGGTAACTGAATAAGTAGCAGAGCAGCCTGTAGATAAAGTATAGCTAATGTCTGCTATGCCGGCAGCCACACCAGTAACTGTGCCGGCAGTATCTGTAGTTGCAATTGTGATGTCGCTGCTAGACCATGTGCCACCGGTAGTTATTTCTGTGAGTGTAATGTTGCTGCCTGCGCAAAATGAAGATGTGCCGGTGATAGCGGCTGGTAATGGATTGATAACAATTACCGCAGAGTCGGCCATTGTAGCGGTGCAGAGTGTAGTTGCATTAGCAGCATAGATATAATAGCCACCTGCAGTAGTTTGCGGGCCAAAATCGAGTGCAGCACCAGTACCGGGAAGTGTAGCAATTAGAGTAGTTCCGTTGTAGAGATCGTAGTTAACACCTGCCTCAGAACCAGAGAGCAGTACATTTACGCCTGTGCCACCAGCACAGTAAGAACCACCACCTGTAACATTGAATACAACAGGAAGCGGATTAAGTGTGATAGTAGTTATGGCAGATATAGCACAGCCTGAAACTGATGAAGTGACATTGTACACATTAGCGCCTGCAGTGGATGGGGTAACCATTACTGTATCGCAGGTAGTGCAAGACATTACTGCAGGACCACCCCATGTGTAGCTGAGCTGAGGTGTAGCATTGACAGTAATGTTGTCTATAGCCCAGTAGAAGCCCCATGTAGACTTATAATTCCACCTGAGCTGAACAGATGGCATGCCAAGTGCGCCAGCAGGTATAGCCATTGTGGTGGTAGGAGTTGTAGATAACCAGGAAGGAAGACCGGTGGTAACTCCTGTCATATCTATAAACGGAGTCCAGGTGATGCCATCTGTAGAATATTCTACAACCACTAAACTGTCACCAACATAAGTAGGTACGTACTGATTGAAAGAAAGTGATGCACTTGTATAGCCAACCAGAGAGAATGAAGGAGAGGTGACGATCGTAGTAGTAGTTACTCCTGCACCTGTAGCGTCAGGAGCAGCCTCCATATATGGAGAACCATCTCCTGCTACAGAACTTGTATAACCCGGAGAACGGCGGATTTGCCAGTAAGCATTTGCAATGCCTGTAAGGTTTGTGATAGTCCAGCCGGTTGCACCTGCATTAAAGTCTTCCTGAAGCACCTCTACGTTTGGTGCAGTTGCTGTAGCAACAAGCATTGTGCTGTCGCCGGCACAAAGAGCTGAAGATACAGGATTGATGGTCAATAAAGTTGGTGGTCTATTGATAGTAACCTTAGCGCTATCCTGCTGACCCCAGCAGCCTGCAGAAGAGCTGGCCCTGAA
>CALQJX020000035.1 GCA_943331005.2 Bordetella parapertussis | reverse complement strand
GCAATCATTGCCCGGCGGTGGCGCAGAGATCTTCCACCCCGATATCAGGAATGTAATATGCCCCGACAAAGTAGACGGCGATGGCTGGCTGGATATACATGGCACAGCACACAGGCTGGGCATGCACTCTAATGCTACCATGCTCTACGGACAGGTAGAAAAATACGAACACAGAATAGACCATATGAGCAGGCTGCGCCAGCTGCAGGACGTAACAGGCGGATTCAACTGCTTCATTCCGCTCAAATTCAGGAATCAGAACAACGATATGTCGAACGTGAAAGAAGTGAGTATCATAGAAGACCTGCGCCTCTATGCCATCTCCCGCATCTTCATGGACAACTTCCGCAACCTGAAAGCCTACTGGCCCATGCTGGGCAGACAAACAGCACAGCTCACCCTTGCCTTTGGCGTAAACGATCTGGACGGCACTATAGACGATACTACCAAGATCTACTCTATGGCAGGCTCAGAAGAGCAGTCGCCATCGCTCAGCACAGAACAGCTGTGTGCACTTATACAGGATGCAGGCAAAACCCCTGTGGAAAGAGATACCCTCTACAACGAGCTGAAGGTATTTGCCGCACAGCAATAGCACCATATTAGTAGCATCACTTCAAAACAAAGGGAGAAGACCATGTTTACCATAGCAATAGTGAACGGACCAAACCTGAATCTGCTGGGCACCAGAGAACCACAGATATACGGACAAGAGCGTTTTGAAGACTACCTCGCCACCCTGCATGCCCGCTTCCCCGGCATAGACATCCTCTATTATCAGAGCAATGTGGAAGGAGAACTCATCAATTACCTGCATTCATGTATGGATCGTGTAGATGCCATAGTATTGAATGCAGGTGGTTATACCCACACCAGCATAGCCCTGGCCGATGCCATTGCCGCCATCAACATACCGGTTATAGAAGTACACGTATCCAACGTACTGGCAAGAGAAGACTACCGCAAAACATCCTTTATTGCTGCCAGATGCAAGGGCAGCATCAGCGGTCTGGGGCTCGACGGATATGCCCTTGCAATTCAGTATTTTTCATCATATGCACTGCTTTAGGGCATTTTTGCTGCAGGCACACACATTATTTCAAGCCTTATAAATAGCTGAAAAGCAAGCCAGTAGGCACTTTCAGACTTACGGCAAAAAAATATGTGGCATAAAGCAAAAAAGTCTTTTGAAAATCGACGCGCTTATATAATTTTGTCCTCGGAGAGATGGCAGAGCGGTCGATTGCGGCAGTCTTGAAAACTGTTGACTGTTATAGGTCCGGGGGTTCGAATCCCTCTCTCTCCGCTCCAAAGCTTCACAGAAATGTGGGGCTTTTTTGTTTTAGGGCGTTACAAACGTCCGACCGTGAAATCCGCGTTTCAAAAAGCGGACTAGTGGGATAATACACCATTACAATTCTATAATTTTACGAGTATCGATTTAAACCGAATATTTATAAAATCATGTTCCAATTTGTTGACTTTTATGCATTGCTCGATGTTGATTCAGATTCTACATCTGATGAGATCAATGCCGCCTTTGATAAGGAAGCTAAATCATGGCATCCTAGGCGTTATCCAGAGCATAACGGCAGAAAGATGATGAAGGATATTATAGAGGCAAGAAGAGTGCTTTTAGACCCAGTATTGAGGGCGAGTTATGACATAGAGTATAACAGACTTAAAGCGAAACGTAAGCTGCCAGATTCAATTAGAAAGGACCAGACGGAATTCGACATACAAGTATTATTGAATGAGATTGAAATTAACAATGGAGGATGTAAGTTGCAGAAATCTGTGTATGGAAACACAGTCATTGTGAACCCGAAATCAAATATTTCTGATGCACAGCTACTCCATATTATTCATTACGCATACAGCTACAAAGAAGATTTTATTGATTTTGCAACAGAAGAACTTTTAAATAGAAATTATAGCCAAGAGTTTATAAATGACACAATTAGCAAGAGTAGCCATTCCGAGAGTAACTTGAAAAAAGAAAAAATGAGTATCAACAAATGGGGTGTTAATTTTATGGCTAAGTTGATCAACAAAATAAAATGAAAATAGCTATACTAATATGACATCGAATGTTCATTAAGTCCTAGGTTAATGAAAAGCTGGATAGAAAAAGTAGAGCTCGCATAAATCAATTATCGAAAATCATAATTGTGTTCTATTACATTGAAAATGTTGAGGAGATTAGAACGCCACTATTGCAAAGAAATCCTCCATAAAATAGTTCGAAAGTTGTCCCTTACAGCCCGCTCCAAAGCTTCACAGATATGTGAGGCTTTTTTGTTTTAGGGCGTCACAAACGCCCGACCGTGAAATCCGCGTTTCAAACGCGGACTAGTTGGGGCCCCGCCTATTGCCAATTTGCTGTTATATGCTGTGCTTCTCATTCTGCGTCAGGATGCTTGGGAATTCTTCAGCAATTATTTCGTCAATTGTCTTTGGTTTTACTTGTGAATTAAGTTTTTCAAGAATGGCTAATGTTTCCCTGTATTCCATTGCCTCTGGTAGTCTAGAAAATTCTGCGTCCAGTCCAATTTCTTTTACTTTTTTTTCTATTTCGTCAAGTGTTACATTAAAAAACTCCTTGCGATAATTCAACATATTCACTTTCTTGTCTGTAAACGCCTTGTGCAACTCATTTTCAAGTGTCGGTGCTTCGTCTGAATAAATCATTGCGTGAATGTCAAATTGAAATGGAACGGAGGCATCACCTAATTCTTTAACTCTGTCAACTGGCTCTAGTCGTCTTGTCATACCAATTTTGTAAACGTTTTCACCAAATGAACCGATATTTGAAATAACATAAACGTGTCCACGTTTTGTCTGTTGAGCCATTGATAATGCTCTTTCTTTTTTCTCTTGAGCTTCTTTAAGTTCTTGTTCTAATTTTTCGATTTGGGCTTGTAATTTATCGTGTTTTTCACCTATCGATGCTGCATATTCTTTTCTTGCCTTGTCCAATGCTTTTTGGTAATTAGCTTCTTCTTTTTCTGCTTCTCTTTGAGCTTGTTCAAATTCTCTTTTTGCTTTTTCTTCCTCTCTCAATTCTTCTTGAATTGCTCTCATTTCTTCTTTCTCTTGTTGTCTTTTTGATTGATATTCATATTCAAGAACTAGTTCTTTTCGTTTCAAGTCTAAATATTGGTTATTTAGGTAAACTTGAAATCCTTGACCTAATTTATTAATTGCATCAAATAGTTTCTGCATTCTCTCTTTCATTTGATTGACATTGTTCCATTTCACTTTAGAAATTAAAACATCACATTCTCCGTTAAATGCTCTAAGCATTAGCTTTTTATAAACCTTGACTACTGCTCGTCCTTTTGCTTCACTTCCTTCTACTGTCCAATTGGTATTACAAATTGCAGCTGTGTCGAGAGTTATCATTTCCTTTTGAATCTGTATAATATGATTTTGTTCTTCTCGATAGTCTTCCGATTTTTCAAAGTCATAAACAGGTTCATAAATTCCAAACTCAATTAGGTCTAACTTACTTTCAAAAACACTTACTTCTTTGCGAAGTTTTTTATATGTTTCTAAAGCACTTTGGTAGTCTGCATTTAGAGTATTGAGATCTGTCTCAATATTTTTAATGTCAGTGTTTTTTGAACTTATTATTTGGTCCAAGTTCTTTTTTTGATTTTCAATTTCCGCTTCTATGTCAATAATTGACTTGTATTTGTCAAGTTGTGATTTGAGTTGATTGATTTCCTCAAATTCCTTTTTCTTTAAAAAGTCAAATAGTCCCATTGTCGTTTATGTTTATTAGTTGTGTGTTTGTGTCGTCCCAGCATAGCATATAACACAGATATATGCGCTATGATTATTCGTTTATTAGACCAACCAAGGTCTATAAGCGCAATATTATCCCACTTATAAGCCCTTTAAAATTAATCAAAAACAGGAGAATAACCATATCAATCGACAACCACCTACAACGGTCAACAACCGTCAACTCCCTCTCAAAACTTCTACCGAATCTTGTCTCTTCAAAAGGTAAGATTTATGAATCAACCACACGATACCGACATATTTACAAACATTGGCATCAAAACACTAAGCCACTTGCCCCAAACATTATTGGGAACAAGTGGCTCAATTTATATACAAGGCCATTTTACGTATTATAGCGGCAATCTACCCCGCTAATAACAGCTATTATTTCCTCTTGAAAGTATACTGCACCCCGGCGGTCACCAGACCATCATAGCCATAACCCAGGCAACCGGTCACACTCAGATTGTCTTTTAGTTTCACCTGCACATCTACAAGGCGCAACATAAAAGCAATTTCTAAGAGCGCATAATTACCATCCTTTAAGACTATATTCTGAAGATTACTGTAGTTGTAATACGTTTTCTGAACACCTGCAGCCACTCCTAAGCCAGACCCTAAACAAACCCTTCCTTTGTTTATAAAACAATATTCAGAATTAAAAGATACTCTGTGTAAAAACGACTTACTCTGGCTCTGATATGAAACATTGTTTGACACAGTACGACTACGAACACCGCCATCGGTATAATTGAAGTTGTACTGCAAACCTATATTGAACCGTTTAGACAACTGTCGGTCTGCAGTAACTATCACCGAACCAATAGAAACACGAGGATCCTTTTCGCCTATCACATTGGGGAAACCGTAAGCAATACCTACTGTATGTGTACCCTTTTCTATAAACGGCTCTTTGTCTCCGGCAAATGTTGTGAAGACAGAAAGCAATAACAGACCTGAGCATATATATTTCATGTGTATTTTTTTAAAAATCGTAAATAGTTACAGAACCCGCAGACAGCACACAGTAGCACTGTTAGCAATCTCTACGTTCCCGGCAATTAGCGTGTAAAATAAATAATGAGCCTATGCGCCGGCTAAAAGCTAGTTCCTGCGCCTGAAAGTATATTGCACCCCGGCAGTAACCAGACCATCACTACCAAAACCCAAACAGCCGGTCGCACTCAGATTGTCTTTTATTTTCACCTGCACATCTATAAGGCGCAGCATAATGTAGAATACAGAATATGTATAATTATATTCCTTAATGGAGGGATCTTTTACTGTATTTCTGCCACTATGTCCATTTGCCAAACCCATACCCAAGCCCAATCCTGATCCCAGACATAGCTTTCCTCTGTTCAGGTAACAGTACGCTGAATTTACAGAAAATGTATTCCAGCGTTCATTATTAAAGTATTGTATGGTCGCCTTATCTATAGTAGAAAAGTAATTGCGCATCCCGCTTTCTGTGTAGTTATAATTGTACTGTAGCCCTATATTGAACCGTTTAGATAATTGATAATCTCCGGCAACAATAATAGCACCAATAGAAACAGGAGAATTACTCCATCCGTTCATATTTGGAAAACCATAGCCAACACCGGCAGTAAAAGTGCCCTTGTCAATATACGGCTCTTTGTCTCCGGCAAATGTCGTAGATCCCGACAGTAACAATAGGGCTGATAGTAATTTGCGCAATAGAATAAATTTTAGGTGGTAAATATATACAGAAGAAGCAACAATACTTTGCAGTGAAAAGATATACCAGCCAAATGCAACAATGTAAAACCCTGCTCCTCGCTTTTTGATTACCTTACTGCACTAAACAAAAGGTATTATGTCTTTACGCATTGCTATGTATGCGCTGGTTGCAGCTTCGGTCCTTTCTATAGGTTGCTCCGGCAATACAGTACCGGATGACAGTGCTGCTGCAACCAACACCCCTGCTGAAACACAGACTACAGATACCACCTACATGCCTACCGGCTTTTACTACCTGGCAGATGGCAAAGAAGGTATAAGGATGCACAAATACCGGTCAGAAGATAGGTATACACTCGCTCCCACCCCATTTGCAGGAGTTACACATATCACAGATGCAAAACTGGTACAAACCCCCAATAAGAACGGTGTATACAACGAGCTCTGCCTCACCTTCGATTCCGTTGGCACCAAGGATCTGGCTGCAGGCACCGGCAATCCGCTGCATCCGCAAATTGCAGCGGTGGTGGCCAACAAACTTTTGTTTGTGGTAAAAAACGAAGTAAGCATCAAGACAGGTATCATGTACGTGGGTCTTGTAGACTTTACTGATACAGAAATGGAGGAAATCAGGAAATCTGTGCTATCCGGAAGGTAAAATTATAAGTAACTATGTATCACGAAAACCGAGATCAAAAACTTGTCTTATGTCATATCCGTATCAGATAAAGTCGCACGAAGAATATAAAGCGGCCTACGATAAAAGTATCACAGACCCTGAAGGTTACTGGGGCGCAGTTGCCTCTTCTTTTCTCTGGAGGAAACGTTGGGACACATTGCTGGAATGGGATTTCAACACACCGGATATAAAATGGTTCAAGGGTGCCAAACTGAATATTACCGAGAATTGCCTGGACAGGCACCTGGGCAGGCTGGGCAACAAACCTGCCATCATCTGGGAACCCAATGACCCCGAAGAACACCATAGGGTTATCACCTACCGCGACCTGCACCACAAGGTGGGTCAGTTTGCCAGTGTGCTCAAGAACAATGGCGTTTCCAAGGGCGACCGAGTATGCATATACATGGGCATGGTACCCGAGCTGGCCATTGCCGTACTGGCTTGTGCCCGCATAGGCGCAGTGCATAGTGTTATCTTTGGTGGCTTCAGTGCGCAGAGCATTGCAGACAGGCTAAAGGATGCACAGGCACAAACAGTTATTACCTGCGATGGTGCCTACCGCGGCAATAAAGAGATACCACTGAAGAGTGTTATAGACGATGCGCTGGTTCAGTGCCCTTTTGTAAAGAAGGTGGTAGTACTTACCCGCACACATACACCGGTCAGCATGATAAAGGGGCGCGACCTGTGGTGGGAAGATGAAATAAGAAAAGTAGAAACACTGGGCATACACGACTGCCCTGCCGAAGAGATGGACGCAGAAGACCCGCTGTTCATACTCTATACATCAGGCTCTACCGGCAAGCCCAAAGGGGTGGTACATTCCTGTGCCGGCTACATGGTATATACTACCTATTCCTTCGTCAATGTATTCCAGTATCAGCCGGGCGATATTCATTTCTGCACCGCCGACATAGGCTGGATCACCGGCCATAGTTACATACTGTATGGCCCGCTCAGCGCAGGAGCCACCACACTTATGTTTGAAGGTATACCTACCTGGCCCGATGCCGGCCGGTTCTGGGATATTGTAGATAAGTACAGGGTCAACATCCTCTATACAGCACCTACAGCTATCCGTTCGCTCATGGGTTATGGTCTGGGTCCGGTAAACAGGCACGACCTCAGCAGCCTGAAGGTACTGGGCTCTGTTGGCGAACCCATCAACGAAGAAGCTTGGCATTGGTTCAATGAGAATATAGGTAAAGGCAAATGTCCGGTAGTAGATACCTGGTGGCAAACCGAAACCGGAGGCATCATGATATCGAATCTGGCAGGAGTCACTCCTTCCAAACCATCCTATGCCACCCTGCCACTACCCGGTGTAGACCCCATGCTGGTAGATGAGAACGGACAGGAGATCCTGGGCAACAACGTCAGCGGCAACCTGTGCATCAGGCATCCGTGGCCATCTATTATCCGCACCACCTACGGCGACCACGAACGTTGCCGTACCAACTACTTCGCTACCTATCCGGGTCTTTATTTCACCGGCGATGGCTGCTACCGCGATGAGAATGGCAACTACCGTATTACCGGCCGTGTAGACGACGTACTGAATGTAAGCGGCCACCGCATAGGCACTGCCGAAGTAGAAAACGCTATGAATATGCACTCGGGTGTTATAGAAAGTGCAGTGGTAGGTTATCCGCACGATATCAAAGGTCAGGGTATCTATGCCTTTGTGGTTTATAATAACAGTCATGGCGATGAACAACTAAGCCGTCAGGATATTATCCAGACCGTTAGCCGCATCATTGGCCCCATTGCCAAACCCGATAAGATACAGTTCGTTACCGGCCTGCCCAAGACCCGTAGCGGCAAGATCATGCGTCGTATTCTCCGGAAAATTGCAGAAAATGAGCTCGATAGTATCGGCGACACCTCTACCCTGCTCGATCCTTCCGTAGTAGAAGAGATCATTAAAAACAAGCTATAATATTTTACATATTTCACATTCGTCGCTATAAAAGGAGCCAAATGGCTCCTTTTATAGTATAAATTGGCTATCAAATCCATTCGTGGCACTCATTATACCCCTGTTACTCACAAACCATTCTTAGTCATAAAAAATATCAACTTACCTGATTACTTTTGTGGTCTTAAACAAAAATTTAATGAAGAAAATTTTCCTTCTATTTGCAGCATTAGTTACGCTGCAGGGCGCAAGAGCAGACGAGGGCATGTGGATTCCAATGCTCATCGGTAAGAACTACGAAGAAATGCAACGTCTCGGCCTTCGCCTCACCAAGGACGACCTTTACAACATCAACAACAGCAGCCTGAAGGATGCAATTCTCCAGTTCGGCGGTGGCTGCACTGCAGAAATGATCTCCGACAAGGGTCTGTTGCTCACCAACCACCACTGTGGTTATGATGCCATCGCTACCCTCAGTACTGTAGACCGCAACCTGCTCGACAACGGTTTCTGGGCAAAAGACATGGATCAGGAACTGCCTGCCAAAGGTGTTACTGCTCTTTTCCTGCAGCGCATGGAAGATGTAACTGAGGAAGTTACAGAAGCATTAGGCAACGCAAAAGGCGACGACTACAACAAAAAACTGCAGGCAATTGCCAAAAAGATCGAAGAAAGGTCTACAAACGGTGGCAAATATGTTGCCAACGTTAAGTCCTACTTCAACGGCAACCAGTTCTTCCTGCTTATATACAAGATGTATACCGACGTTCGTCTGGTAGGCACTCCACCAAAATCTCTGGGTAAATTCGGTGGCGATACCGACAACTGGATGTGGCCTCGTCACACTTCAGACTTCTCTATGTTCCGTGTTTATGCCGATGAAAACAATCAGCCTAAACCATATAGCGCTACAAACGTTCCTTTCCGTCCTAAGAAATACCTTCCTGTTTCTGCAAAAGGTGTGAACGAAGGTGACTTCTCAATGATCATGGGTTACCCCGGCCGTACCAACCGCTACGAAGTTTCTTATGGTGTTGACCTCGCTGTAAATGTAGTGAACCCATCTATAGTAGATTGCCGCGACCTCCGTCTCGCTATCATGAAGCGTCACATGGACAAGAACAAAAGCGTTTATCTGCAGCTCACTTCTTCTTACTCTCGCATTGCCAACTACTGGAAATACTTCATCGGCCAGACAGAACAGCTGAAACGCCTCGACGTTGTAAACCAGAAGAAAGTTGCTGAAGATAAATTTGTGAACTGGCAGAAAAAAAATGGTAAAGATGCAGGTCTTATGGGCGAATTCGCTAAGATCTATACCGAATACACTCCCTACGCCAAGCATGCTGTTTACTATAGCGAAGGTTTCCGCGCACCTGCACTTACCCGCATGGCTGCAGGCCTCAAGCCGCTTTATGATGCTTACGAAAGGCACAATGGCAAACTGGAAGAAGATACGCTGAAGAAATATGTGAACATAGCTCAGGGTGCTTACCGTGCTACTGTAAAAGACTACGAAGCAAGTACCGACAAAGAACTGTTCGCTGAAATGACCCGTTTGTACTATCTCAACGTACCAAAGAAACAGCACCCAGCTATCTACTCATCTATCCTTTCAGGTGCCGATGGCAAGAGCAAGACGCCATACGTAAGCTACACTACTACAGTTTACGCAAACACCTTCCTTACAGACAGCAACAAATTCAACGCATTCCTGAAAGCGCCTTCTTTCGCAAAACTGAAGAGCGATGCAGCTATGAAATATGCTATGAGCTTCATTTCAAACTACAGCAAGAACTATCAGGGCAAAGTTGAATCTTTCAACAACAACAAAGCCGACCTCGCAAGGGAATACGTAAACCAGCTGATGCAGATGCAGAAAGGCAAAAAACTGTATCCTGATGCAAACTCTACAATGCGTATCACTTACGGCACTGTAAAAAGCTATGAAAAAGTTGACGGTATTGAGTACAACTACTTCACTACCCTCGATGGCCTCATTGCTAAATACAAACCAAACGACGACGAATTCGACGTTCCTCAGGACCTCATCAAACTGTACAACAATAAAGACTACGGTCGTTATGCAGATGCTGATGGCTCACTCCACACCTGCTTCATCACCAACAACGACATCACAGGCGGCAACTCCGGTAGCCCTGTTATGAACGCAAAAGGCGAACTGATCGGTACCGCGTTCGACGGCAACTGGGAAGCAATGAGCGGCGATATAGCTTTCGATAAGAAATATAAAAGGACCATCGTTTGCGATATCCGCTTCGTTCTGTTCCTCATAGACAAACTGGGTGGTGCTAAGAACATCATCAACGAGATGGACGTTAAATATTAATTTTCATCATTACCATATACTGCAAGAGCGGCGGATTCACTTCCCGCCGCTCTTGTCATTTTCATACCATATCTACTCTTAGCTACGGCGTATCATTTTGCGCTTTTGCCATTACCGCCCGATGCAGTATTTTGCAGCCATGTACCAACCTCAGGACGAAAAACGCTTGTATGATCAGGCAAAACACTTACTGGAACACGATGCAGCAGATATTACCACTACTATAGACCAGCTGCGCGAGGTCATCAACTATGCCGACTGGAAATACTATGTGCAGAACGAACCCGTTCTTGCCGATGTGGAATATGATACCCTGTTCAAAAAGCTGAAACACCTGGAGGAAAAGTACCCCAAACAGATCACCGCCGACTCCCCCACGCAGCGAGTAGCTATGGGACTCAGCGAGCGTTTCCCTGCTGTGAGCCACCTGGTGCCCATGCTCAGTCTGGATAACACCTACAATGCAGAAGACCTTACCGACTGGGACCGCAGGTGCCGCGAACTGGCCGAAACCGATCTTATAACCTATTGCGTAGAGCCCAAGTACGATGGTGCCAGTGTATCTATCATATACGACAACGATATGCTGGTGCGAGGTGCCACCCGTGGCGATGGTGTTATGGGCGAAGATGTGACCGTAAACGTAAAACAGATCAAATCCATTCCGCTTTCTGCCCGCCTCATACAATACGGCATCAGACAGATGGAGGTACGCGGCGAGATAGTGATACACAAAAAGGTATTCGAAGAATACAACAAGCAGCGTATAGCCGAAGGGCAGGCACCATTGGCCAATCCACGCAATGCAGCCTCTGGCACATTGCGCATACTCGATCCGGCCGAGGTACGCAAGCGTGGCCTCAATGCCATACTATACCACATCAGCGATTATACATTGGAACCCGGTGCCGAAAGACCCGAAGAGCTCAAAACACATTTCGGCTCTCTTTCATGGTTATACAATATGGGCTTCCCTTCGCCCGCAAAAGAAATGAAGGTATTCCATACCATTCAGGAGGTAATAGACTATTGTGCCGCTTTCGAAGAACGCAGAGACGATCTCCCCTTCGAAGTTGACGGACTGGTAATAAAAGTGAATGACTATGCCCTGCAGGATAAAATGGGTATGACCTCTCACCACCCGCGCTGGGCCGTTGCCTACAAGTTCAAGGCAAGACAGGCTACCAGTATCCTGCGCCGGGTAGAGTTTCAGGTAGGCAGGGTTGGTGCCATCACTCCGGTAGCCAAAATAGACCCTGTACCTATTGGCGGGGTAACCGTTTCATCGGTATCTCTTTTCAATGAAGATGTCATTCGAGAGAAAGATCTGCGCATCGGCGATACAGTGCTGGTAGAACGTGCCGGCGATGTTATTCCCTATATCGTAAAACCGCTTACCGACCTACGTACCGGCACAGAAGAGCCTATTACCTTCCCTGCAGAATGTCCTGCCTGCAACAGCCAGCTGGAAAAAGTACAGGAAGAAGCCGCATGGCGTTGCATCAACATCAATTGTCCGGTGCAGGTGGTAGAGCGTATCATACATTTTGCCAGCAAAGACGCCATGGATATCCGCAGCATGGGCAATGCCAATGTGCAGAAATTTCACGACATGGGTCTGCTGCCCGATATTCCGGGTATTTATAACATAGACTGGTCAAGGGTGCGCACCCTCGAAGGCTTTGGCGAAAAGTCGGTCACCAATCTGCAGCAGGCTATTGATGCCTCTAAAAACCAGCCGCTTTTCAGGGTCATTTTCGGATTAGGTATCAGACATGTTGGCGAGACAACCGCAAAAACACTGGCTTCAGCCGTTTCAGACATCCGTGATTTCTACGAGTGGGATATTGAAAAACTAACTTCCCTGCAGGATATTGGCCCCAAAGTAGCTACTTCTGTGTCCGACTTCTTTGCCCGCATCGAGAACAAAAAAATGATAGAAAGGCTCGATGAAGCCGGAGTGAATCTAAAGAATGATCATAAAAACCAGCAACCTACCGATGGTGCGCTTACCGGAAAGACCTTCCTGTTCACAGGTACCCTCAGCCAGTTCAAACGCAGTGATGCCGAGGGAATGGTAGAAGCAAAAGGCGGTGCAATTCTGGGAGGTGTAAGCAGCAAACTCAACTACCTGGTGGTGGGCGAAGATGCCGGCTCCAAACTGGAAAAAGCTAAAAAACTGGGTACGGTCAATATTCTTACAGAACAGGAATTCCTCACACTGATAGAAGGATAAAAAAGGAAATAATACCAACATAGGTAATAAAACCAGATAAATACCGTTTTTTATGCAGGGTCAAGGTGCTGCGCAAGCATTATAACAATTGTTTGTGCTACCCTATTACTATCTTTGCAACCTTAAAATCTATACATTATGCCCGGAACAGAACTTTTCGGAATCGAAGAACGTAAAGAAATCAATGATGTACTGGAAACCGGTATATTATTCAGATATAACCACGATCAGCAACGCAATGGCATATGGAAAGCCCGCGAGTTCGAAGCTGAAGTGAAAAAGATCACTAATGCCCGCTACGCACACGCCATAGCCAATGGTACTGCCGGTATAGCCACTGCTCTTGCAGCATCAGGCATAGGCACGGGCGACGAAGTTATTGTGCCTCCGTTCACTTATATAGCAACTATAGAAGCTGTTCTGTTCCTGGGTGCAATACCTGTTTTTGCCGAGATCGATGAAACACTCTGCCTCAGCGCAAAGGGAATAGAAAGTGCCCTCACTCCAAAAACAAAAGCTGTTTGTCTGGTGCACATGTGCGGTGGCATGGCCGAAATGGATGGCATCATGAAGGTGGTTAAAGACAACAACCTCATTCTTGTTGAAGATGCAGGTCAGGCATTTGCTGCTTCCTACAAAGGTATCAGCACAGGTCTGTTCGGTACTGCAGGCAGCTACTCTTTCGACTTCTTTAAAATAGCTACAGCCGGCGAAGGTGGTGTACTTGTTACCAACGACGAAGCCACTTACAAGTTGGCAGACTCTTATTCAGACCACGGTCACGACCATGTTGGCAACAACCGTGGCATGGAGCAGCACCCTATCATGGGCTTCAACTACCGCATCAGCGAGCTGCATGCAGCCGTAGGCGTAGCGCAGACCCGCAAAGTGCCGCACATACGCGAGGTAAACAGGAAACACAAACAAATGCTCACTGAGATACTCTCTCAGACCGAAGGCATCTCTTTTGCTACCCTGGCCGACCCGGATGGCGACTCTGCTACATTCCTCAACTTACTCCTGCCCGATACAGAAGCGGCTAAACGCACTGTTGCCGAATTCAACAACAATGGCGTTACCGGTTTCAACTATTGGTTCACCAATATGTATCACTTCATCAATCAGTGGGAACATATCAAAGGGCTGAAAACAGCTTCTAAAATTCCGGTTCAGCTGCTTGGTGCTCCTCAGGACTATAACAATCTCGACCTTCCTAAATCTCAGGAAGTGGTGGGCAGACTTATATCCTTTGGCATTCGTTGCACCTGGACAGAGGAAGAAGTAAAAGCACTTGCCGGCAAAATAGCTGCTTGTGTGAAAGCTGCACTTCCAGTGAATGCATAATACATAGTACCGGTTCTGAACAGCACCATTTTGCAAAACAACTTTTGATCATAACATGTTCAAGAATTTCAAAAATATAGATAAGGTAGTTTTCGGCAGGGGTAGTTTCTCCATGCTCGATAGCATACTGGAAGAAAAAAGAAACGAGAACGGACGCTTTTTCCTCTACGTTATTGATAACTTCTTCAAAGGCAAAGACCTCGAAGATCGCATACCTGCCAAACAGGGCGATATCATACGCTTCATAGATGTAGACCCCAACGAGCCTACCACAGATCAGATAGATGAGCTGCGCGACGAAGTATTACAAAACCATGGTCTGCCTGCAGGTGTTATAGGTATTGGCGGTGGCAGCATCATGGATATTGCCAAGGCAGTATCACTTATGTTCACCAACGAGGGTTCTTCTACACTTTATCAGGGACTCAACCTTATCAAAAAACCGGGCATCTATCACCTGGGCATCCCTACCATTTCTGGTACAGGTGCCGAGGTATCTATGACCGCTGTACTTACAGGCCCTGTAAAGAAACTGGGGCTCAAATGCGACTGGACCATCTTTAATCAGGTGATCCTGGATAGCGAACTTACGGCTACAGTACCGGTAGACAAGTGGCTTTATACAGGCATGGATACTTATATCCATTGCGTAGAGTCTGAAATGGGCACACTGAACAATGCTTACAGTCATGCCTATGCAGAACAGGCACTGAAACTCTGCAGGGAGATCTACCTTGGAGAAAATGCCGGACAGAACCCGGAAAATGATGACAAACTAATGGTTGCCAGTATGATGGGCGGACTCAGCCTCACCTATTCAGAAGTAGGTGTATGTCATGCTTTGTCATATGGTCTGTCTAAGATACTGGGCGAAAAACATTGCTATGCAAACTGTATCGCCTTCCAGCACCTCGAGGACTATTATGGCGAAGGAGTGAACGAACTGAAGCAGATGCTGGTGAAACACAATGTTACCCTGCCAACCGGCCTTAGCAAAAACTGGACACCTGAGCAGATAACAGCCATGGCACATGTTGCTTACAACCTGCCACACATGTGGAACCACGCCATAGGCACCGACTGGAAAGAAAGAGTAACAATAGAAATGATAGAAGACCTCTACAGGAGAATGTAAGAAGTTCTTTCTTCAAACCGAACCATTGTGCCCCTTGTGTAAACATTGTGCCCCTTGTGGTTTAGTCAAGTTAAATAATGTCAAACTTTTAAAAATTACATAATGAGTGCTAAAAAAGTAATGGTCGGTAACATAGAGTGTGGTGCAGACAAGCTGTTCCTTATCTCTGGTCCATGTGTGATAGAAGATGAAATGGTGATGATGAAGACCGCCGAAAAACTGAAGGAAGTTAGTGCAAAGCTGGATATTCCGGTTATTTACAAGTCTTCTTTCCTCAAAGACAACCGCAGCAGTCTCAGCTATTATGATGGTCCTGGTCTTGAAAAAGGACTTGCTATATTGGCCAAAGTAAAAGAGCAATTTGGTTTCACACTCCTTACAGATATCCATTACCCCGATCAGGCTGCTCCTGTTGCCGAAATATGCGACGTACTGCAGATCCCTGCATACCTATGCATGCAGTCAGGCCTCATGGTTGCTGCCGCCAAAACAGGCAAGGTGGTAAACATCAAGCATGGTCAGTTCCTTGCTCCCGATAATATGAAACACCCTGTGGCAAAATGTGTCGCTGCCGGTAATGATCAGATCATTCTCACAGAGCGTGGATACACTATGGGTTACAACGACCTTGTTGTAGACCCTCGTAGCTTCTATCATATGTCAAATATTGGCTACCCTGTTGTATTCGATATCACGCACTCTATCAGGAAATATGGTATCCCAAGTGCCGACGCTAAAGGCGGTGCCAGGGAATTCCTGCCTGTACTCAGCAGGGCTGGTGTTGCATCAGGCGTAGACGGTATCTTCATCGAAACGCATCCCGAACCTGAAAAGGCACTTTGTGATGCAGCAAGCCAGCTGAGCGTATACGAACTGGAAGAATTCCTGAAACCACTTATAGAGCTGCACGCTGTAGAGCTGAAATACAGGAACAAATAATCCTGCCGGCTTCAGCACTGTTGGGCATTTCTTAAAATTGGCAGTTTGGAACCTGAATTGAATACAAACTATCAAAAAGGCATTATCTTACATCGCAATAACACAATATAATATAAAATGGAATTATATCTTGACTCAGCCAATCTTAAAGAAATAGAAGAAGGCTTTAAGCTTGGTTTCCTTACAGGACTCACCACTACCCCCACTTTCATGCAGCGCGAGGGTATCACAGACATAGATGGCACTATCGTAAAGCTGTCTAAAATGGTCCCTGTACTTCAGATCGAAGCACTCGGCAATACTGCCGAAGACGTGGTAAAAGAAGCTGTTCGCCAGCTGGAACTGGGACTCGACCCAAAGAGAACAGTTTTCAAGATACCGGTATCTCTGGAAGGCCTAAGGGCTTGTAAAATGCTCCGCAATCAGGGCTTACTGGTAAACGTACACCTGGTTTACACTTTGCAGCAGGCCTATATGGCTATGCAGGCAGGTGCAAGCTATGTTTGTCCACTGGTTGGCAGGCTGCAGGATCAGGGGCATGATGCAGTAGCACTGGTAGAACAATGCGTAAAAGCAGTGCAGCGCTATGACTATGATACCAAGATCATGTTCAGCTCGGTACGTAACTCAGAGCATGTACGCAATGCACTCGCTGCAGGCGCTCATACAATTACTGTACCGCTCAAAATACTGAAATCACTTACTGAGAACAACTTTACTACTATCGGTACAGAACAGTTCCTCAGCGATACGCGCCTCATGACCGTTAGGGTGAAGGACGCTATCAACAACATCAACCCGCTGGTGAATGCTAACAGCAACATGAAAGATGCTATCGTTAAAATGACAGAATATGGCTTCGGCTGCATTACTGTGGTAAACGATGGTGGCGACCTGGTTGGCGTGTTTACAGACGGCGACCTGCGCAGATTGCTGCAGAACGATGGCGAACACATTCTTGACAAAAAGATCGGCAGCCTCGAATACAAAGCGCCTATCAGCGTAGATGTAAACTCTTTGCTGAATGAAGCAGCAGGTATCTTCAATAAAATGAAAGTTGATACTATCCTGGCTACAGAAAATGGCAAGCCGGTAGGCATGCTCGATATTCAGGATCTGAAAGCATATTGATCAACATAAAGTACTTTATAAATGAAAGCCTGCCCCCAACCGGGCAGGCGCTTCATTTAGAGCAGGAATTCATTTTTTTGGTGCAACTTTCTAAACAATTATCCTGGTGAGTAACGCTGCAACAGATAACATACAAAACACTTTCAGTGGCACCTTCGTCACTGATGCCACTACCATCAAAGAAAAACTGAATGGCATTAATGCCTACATTTTCGACTGGGATGGTGTTTTCAATAACGGCTCCAAAGGTGCCGATGGTTCCAGCCCCTTCAATGAGGTCGACTCCATGGGCATCAACATGCTCCGCTACAACCATTATATCCGCAAAGGCTCCAATCCGCTGGCGGGTATCATCACCGGCGAACGAAACCCCGTGGCCATCACCTTCGCCAACAGAGAGCATTTCCATGCGGTATATTATGGCATAAAGAACAAAAAAGATGCCCTGCTGCACCTTTGTGCAGCGCATGATATTCAGCCATCAGAGGTTGCCTATTTCTTCGACGACATTACCGATCTGCAGGTTGCCTCTATGTGTGGTGTACGCATAATGGTCGGTCGTGGCAGCAATCCTATGTTACTGAAACTGGCGTCAGAGAACAACATGGCAGACTATATTACGGCAAACGATGGCGGGAATAACGCCATCCGCGAAGCTACAGAACTGCTCAAAGCTCTCAGTGGCCGCTACAAGGATACCATTATGCAACGCGCTGTATATGCCGATAACTATCGCGACTACCTCAATAGCCGCAACATACCCAAGCCGGCTTTTTATACAGTAATTGATTCCAGGATAACAGAACACAACCCCTCATGATAGCAGGAATAATACCAGCCCGTTATGCCTCTACCCGCTTTCCGGGCAAGGCACTTGCCGACATCAATGGCAAGAGTATGATACAAAGGGTCTATGAACAGGCTATTAAAAGTGCTGCGCTCGATACTGTTGTTGTAGCTACAGACGATGAACGCATTCTGCAACATGTCCGCTCTTTTGGCGGCAACGCGGTTACGACTGCTGCTCATCATCCCAGTGGTACCGACCGCTGTTTTGAAGCATTGCAGCAACTGGGTACCGGTTACAAATATGTCATCAACATTCAGGGAGATGAACCATTGATAGATCCCGCACAGATAGATGAACTGGCTGCTGTACTGCAGGATGGCACTACCGAAATTGCCACCCAGATGATACCTGTCAGCAATCACGAAGAACTGTTCGATAAAGGAGAAGTGAAAATAGTGCTGAATACCGCCCGCGAAGCCCTCTACTTCAGCAGAATGGTGATACCTTTCATCAAAGGAGTCGATGAAAAAGAATGGCACCAGCACCACCAGTACTACAGACATGTGGGCATGTATGCCTACCGTACAGATGTGCTGGAAAGGATCACAGAACTCGGGGTATCATCGCTGGAACAGGCCGAATCGCTGGAACAGCTGCGCTGGCTCGAGAACGGTTTCAAAATAAAATGTGTGCCTACCACCTACGAGAGTCATTGTATAGACACACCCGAAGATCTGGCACGTATGCTGGCCAGAATGAGCTAAACAATGCAGTAATTCATTATTTTTGAACTAATGACCATGAGATCATTCCTGTCCGTTTTATTCATTACCTGTCTTTGCACTACCGGTGCCTGGTCTCAGAACCGTGCCCGTTTCAGCGATGTGAAAGCAGGAATGAAGAACAGAGATCTGGAAATGGAAGCGCTCATGGTGGCCAACAAACGTGCTGCAACTACCCGTTGCAGGGAAGAGTTTAGCCGTGCGGTTATTGTATCAGACGGTTGGGAAACGGAGCGCAATGCAGAAGGCATCATCACCGGCAGGCACCTGCATATGGAACTCTACGGAGAAACAGACGACAATCGCTGCGGCATGTCGCACTGCATCTTCAGGCAGAAAGTGCAGGGAGATGACAGATATTCCGGTAAACTAAAGCTGGTGGATATGGGTCCTTTCTACGATCTGGAGTGCAAATAATACTACTTTCCTGCCTTGCTTGCTTTTATCTCATCAA
Organism: Bordetella parapertussis; assembly: GCA_943331005.2. GTDB lineage: Bacteria > Bacteroidota > Bacteroidia > Chitinophagales > Chitinophagaceae > Nemorincola. The sequence continues at coordinate 6,255 of CALQJX020000035.1, read as the reverse complement.
GCAGCATATTACCCCTGAAGAAAAGTCCCAGCAATGGCGAACTGTTATCGTTGATCAGTGCCAGCAATTCCTGCACAGCATAGATACCCCTGTTAGTAAGTAAATAAAAGCGTACTGTGCCCGGAGGCGGAAAGCCAAGATCAGATACAGGCACTGCCCTGTTCAGATAATCCTGTGCGATCACCACAAACTCCGATGCTTGTTCTGCAACTGCAGGATCATTACCGCCCCCCATAGCTGATGCACCCGAACTCAGAAAAGCATTGGCGGCACCATTTATATAAGCGGTCAATGTAAGTAAAGTACCACCCATATCCCAGTCCATTACCACACCATATACCTTGGTAAGAGATGGTGGTATCTGCAGATTCAGATTATCTGGTGTTACATGTAGTGCCGTATACCTGGAACTTTCATAGCTGGTCATTGAGGAAGGCACAGCCACTATTTTTTCCTGTTTCTTTTTCTTACCCATAGACCTCCTGAAGAAGAATATAAGTATACCCACCTGTAGCACTATTGCTAAAACATAAATAAGTTCCATCTCTTGTTGCCTGATGTAATGATCGGTTGTAAAGTTAATAGTAAAGCCTCATTATCAAAGCCTACTGCAGATTATGTGCGGTCATATATTCTTTCACCTCCTTTATACCTGCATTGGCTGCTTTGCGTAGCAGAACCAGCCCTTTTGCTGTATCCTTTTCTATACCCTGCCCCTCATAGAGCATAATACCAAGGCTGCCTGCAGCATATAGCTCACCCTGATCTGCCGCCATACCATAATAGTAAGCAGCAACAGGCATATTCTTTTCGGTGCCCATTCCGTAATAATACATACGCCCCGCTCTGAATAGCGCGCCCTTATGGCCCTTACCTGCAGCCTGCAGGTACAGTTCCAGCGCTTCATGATGGTCCTTTTCCACATCAGCACCTACACCGGTCTCATGCATTTGCGCCAATATATACTGCGCCAGTGTATTACCTCCCTTTGCCGCCTTATGAAACAGCTCTGCAGCCGATTTGTAGTCTTTCTTTATTCCTCCCAGCCCGAAGTAGTAATACCTTGCTAGGTTGTTTTGAGCCGATGGATCTTCGTTGAATGAGGCACGTTTATACCATTTCAGCGCTTCAGCAGTATCTGCTTTCACTCCTATGCCACGTTCATAGATCCAGCCCAATTGCCCTTGCGCCTGTGCATTCTCTGCTTCAGCTGCCAGTCTGTACCACTTTATGGCAGTAGTATCGTTCTTTTGCACCCCTTTACCTTTTTCATACATCCTTCCCAGATTCAGGTAAGCGATAGGATATTTGTTTTCAGCTGATAAACTGTACCATTTCAAAGCTTCTTCTGCATCCGTATCTACTCCCCTGCCGTTCTCATACATAAATCCCAGGCCGCACTGCGCCCTTGCGAAATCCTGCTTCGCACTTTTCCGGTACCACTTCACTGCTTCTTTATCATCCTTGCCTGTGCCATATCCATTCTCGTACATATAGGCAAGATTACACTGAGCAGTTGCATTTCCCTTCTTTGCGCTTTTGCTATACCAGTTCACAGCCACTGTATCTCCGCTGAGCGTGCCAACCTGTTTTCTGTACATATCACCCAGTTCCAGTTGTGCAGCAGCATCACCATCTTCAGCCAGTTTCAGCAATTGCTCATAGCCGGTCTGGCCCCATGCTACAGAAGCAGCACTTATCCAGAAAAGCAGCACAGCAGGTAGCCAAAAAAAAGATCTCATATCACTTATGTTGATTCATAAAAATAAGACATCCCCCCAACAAACTTTGGTTAAAGTTTCCCGATAGTACAAAGGATAACCGTAAACCTTTCATAAATTGCAGTAACAAATCATATCAATATGGCAAACAAGATCATCAAATGGACAGGCATCGGATTGTTAGGCGCTTTAGCAATTATCCAGCTATATCATCCGGCCAGGAACATCAACCCGAATGTTACTCAGGATGATATTACCCTTGCTTATCAGCCACCACAGAAGGTCATCAATATCCTGCACAAGGCTTGCTATGACTGCCATAGCAACAACACCAGCTACCCTTGGTACAACAACATACAACCGGTAGCCAGTTTTCTGGCCGACCACATAAAAGAAGGAAAAGAAGAATTGAACTTTTCCGAGTTCGGTAGTTTCACAACTAAAAGAAAACTGAAAAAACTGAAAGAGATAGTAGGCGAAGTGGAAGAAGGAGAAATGCCACTTTCAAGCTATACATGGATACACAAAGAAGCCAAATTGACTGCCGATGAAAAAAGGCTGCTCACAGACTGGGTTAAAGCACTTGCTCAGAAGATCTCCACCGAAAGTGGCATCGCACAACAATAAACACATCGTATTATAAATAAAGAGAGGGGCTAAGTTATCTTAGCCCCTCTTCATTTATTACAAATGCCACCTTATTTGGTCAGCTTATCTGTCTGAAGATCTTCGTTCACTACTTTCATGATCTCTTTATAGTTCTTCCAGTCGGTATTAGGATGCGCCTGACGCTGAGCCGGGGAAACTACTACCATCCTGAATGTTACAGTACCCGGAAATCCCGGATCAGTACCATCAGAGTTCTGCACATAAATAGAGAAACCATTATCATAGAAGTTGAAAACAGTCGATCTTTTACCATTGATATCCGGCAATGGAGACCATTCAGTATTGGTACTGTTATAGCTTTTGAACACAGATACTATCCCCCTGTCCACTATAGTCGGGGTAATATCAGCGCTTTTAAAATTGGCAAAGTAAGTATTACCATCCTTCGACCAGCTGCTCACCGCAAAAGGATCAGAACCAATTACATTGGCATTGCCCTGTGGGCCTGTAGGTCCCTGTGCACCCTGTGGGCCGGGAGGTCCGGTTTTGGTACAACCTGTAAAAATAAGTGCGCTTGCCGCGAATAACATCAGGATCAGCTTTTTCATTCAGTTTTAGTTTTTAGTCTGCCCGGTTCTCAGGCAGTAGTAAAGAAATAAGCGCAGAACCATGGCTCTAATTGCCTACGCTCCTATACAAGACCAAATTTAATGCCATTTCCCCTATCCCGGAATGTTAAAGTTCTGTATAAACAGATTATTTTTCTCTTTTATGCCGCTTCAGAAAATAGGCATGTTCGGTTTCACGAAGTAACTTTGACCCTATAAAAGGATTTCATTGAGGTCAAAAAGGGTCATATCATTGTTTGCGCTGCTTCTTGCAGGTTCCATGCTTTGCCATGCCCGCACCGGTACAGACTCTGCCACACACAACTGGCAACCCATTCCAAAAAAAGCCGGTCTTTACGCTGCCTTGATACCTGGTTTGGGACAGGCCTACAACAAACAATACTGGAAAATACCCATCGTTTATACCGGACTCTCGGTTGCAGGCTACTTTGTGGTAAAGAATAGTGCCGAATACATAAAACTCAGAAAAGCATACGTGGGTCGTATCAGTGCCAGTGCCAGCCACACTACCCCTACAGACGAGTATGTAAACATATATTCTGCCGATCAGCTGAAACAGCTGCAGGCCGATCAGAACCGCATCCTCAACTCTTCTGTCCTGTTCTGTGGTATTGGCTACGCCATTCAGGTGCTCGATGCAGTAACATCTGCCCACCTCCGAAATTTCGATATTTCCAGAGATATCTCCCTCAGGCTGAAACCTACCACCACGCCATACAGTGCAGGTATCGGTCTGGCCATGAACTTCTAGCAGCAATATATATAACCTATATAGTGGCATTGTTTTTTACATTGCCTTTTCATTAGGCACTTAGCTATCTTTGCGCACAAATCATTGCACTTGAGCTCAAAGATCCGGGTTGGCGCTGTTAGCTACCTGAATACCAAACCACTTCTGTACGGTATAGAGAACAGTAATATCATCAACGATATTGAACTATCGGTCGATTATCCGGCCAGAATTGCAGCCCGACTTCAGGAGGGTGCTATAGATATGGCACTAATGCCGGTTGCGGTCATTACTCATATCACAGGTGCAAACATTGTCAGCGACTATGGCATAGCATCTCATGGCAATGTGGTTTCTGTTGGTATCTTCAGTCAGGTACCTATGGAAGAGATCACCACCGTTTATCTCGACTACCAGTCGCGCACCTCCGTTCGCCTGGCACAACTGCTGCTGGAACGATATTGGAAAAAAGAAGTGATCTACAAACCTGCTACCGAAAACTTCATAGAACAGATCAACGGCTCCACTGCCGGTGTCATCATAGGCGACAGGGCACTACAGCAACTCAATAACTTCAAATACAACTACGACCTCTCTGCTGCATGGAAAGCCCATACCGGCCTAGATTTCATCTTCGCTGCATGGGTAGCCAACAAACAACTGCCTCAGAGTTTCGTTAAAGATTTCAATGCCGCTAATGCTGCCGGTCTGCAACATATCGATACCGTTATCACACAAAACCCCTTCCCCTGGTACGATCTCAACACCTACTACAAAGAAAACATTCAATACCTGCTCGACGATAGTAAAAGAAAGGGGCTCAGCACCTTCCTGCAATTGATTCAGGAATAACGGCAAGGAAACAGCATACCATATTAAAATATCCCCTACTACAACTAACTTAGCACTACAAACAGGCACCTTGGCACATAGCTACACATACATTCCCTACAGCGATACAGGGTACTTCTCCAAGCTGGCAGGCAACTATACTGCCGGAAGCAAAGAGCTGGAAGCATTCATGAGCTTCGCACCGGATGCCGATGGCATAGACAAGGCCATAAAAGCACGCCCTGCATACCCCGTAGACAGGCAACGACTGGTTACGGCGCTCAATGGTCAGTATGCTTCGCTAACTACTACAGACGCAGTAAAGCACAACATCGCTTCTCTGCTCGGCAACAACACCTATACCATTACCACTGCCCACCAGCCAAATCTTATGACGGGCTATCTGTACTTTATTTACAAGATACTGCACGCTATAAAACTGGCCGAAGAGCTGAATACAAAATACCCCGACAATCACTTTGTACCTGTTTACTACATGGGCAGCGAAGACAACGACCTCGAAGAACTGGGCACATTCCGCTTCAGAGGCGATAATTATGCATGGGACGGCAACGGCCAGAAAGGGGCTGTTGGTCGCATGGATACTGCAAGCCTCAAACCCATGCTGCAGGAACTCTTCAGGTTCTTTGGCCCTGCCGGCAAGAACTGCGACGACCTGCAGAAAATGATCACCGATGCCTACCAGAAACAAAAGACCATAGGCCAGGCCACCAAACACCTGGTCAACGAGCTCTTTGGTCGTTTCGGCCTCGTTATCCTCGACCCCGATGACACCCTGCTCAAAGAGGCATACATCCCTGTCATGGAAGACGAACTGCTGAACGGCAATGCGCTGGGGCTCGTCACTGCACAAACCACCCTGCTGGAAGAAAAAGGGTACAAGTCGCAGATATTCCCGCGTCCCATCAACCTCTTCTACCTCCACCACCAGATCCGCGAGCGCATAGAGCGTCAGGGCGACTCATGGGTGGTACTCAACACAGATATTGTTTTCAATAAAGAGCAGCTCCTCAGCGAGCTCCACACACATCCCGAGCGGTTCAGCCCCAACGTGGCCCTCAGGGGCATGTTTCAGGAGACCATCCTGCCCGATGTAGCCTTTATAGGTGGCGGTGCCGAAGTAGCCTACTGGCTGCAACTGGGCTCGCTGTTTGCCCATTACCGGGTATTCTATCCTGTTATACTGCTGCGCCAGTCTGTGCTATGGGTCAGCGAACAGCAGTCTGCCATGCGCCAACGCTCCGGCCTGTCTGTTGAGCAGCTATTTAAGCAGGAACTCACACTCATCAACAACTATGTGAACGCTCATAGCCAGAGCGACTGGCACACCACTGCAGAAAGAGAAGAGATCGCAGCCATTATGACCCGTCTGCAGCACAAAGCAGCAACGGTCGATGCTACCCTTCTACCCGCTGCAAAAGCAGTGCTGGCAGGCATCACCACCAAGCTCGGCAATCTGGAAAAGAAAATGCTGCGGGCAGAGAAGAAAAAAATGGAGGTGCAGCTTAGCCGCATCTCACAGGCAAGAAACAGCCTCTTCCCCAATAACAGCCTGCAGGAACGTACAGACAATTTCCTCGAGTATTACCTCGACAATGGCCCGGCATTCATAGATGCTGTTAAAGAAGGCATACAGCCACTCTCCGGCAAATTCATGGTCATAGAATAGCACACAAAATTCCTCTATATACAAAAGGGCGCAACCATATGGTTG
>CALQJX020000034.1 GCA_943331005.2 Bordetella parapertussis | reverse complement strand
CATACCTGTGGAATGGTGGTGCTACTACACAGGACCGTACAGGTCTGAGTGCAGGTACACACAGCGTAACAGTAACTGATGCAAACGGATATACCGTAGCGGCAACAGTAACAATCACACAGCCTGCTACTTTGGTTGCATCAGCTACATCTACAAACGTAAACTGTAACGGTGGTGCAAATGGTACTATCGACCTGACTGTAACCGGTGGTACAACAGCATACACATACCTGTGGAATGGTGGTGCTACAACACAAGATCGTACAGGTCTTACTGCAGGTACATATAGCGTAACAGTAACAGACGCAAACGGCTGTACTGCTACTGCAACAAAAACAATCACACAGCCTACTACACTTACAGCTGCTGCAAGTTCAACTAACGCACTGTGCTATGGTTGTAACAATGGTACTGCAAGTGTGACACCTGCAGGTGGCACAAGCCCATACAGCTATGTATGGAGCAATGGTGCTACTACCCAGAACGTAACAGGTCTGGTAGCGGGTACATATAGCGTAACAATCACTGATGCGAACGGATGTACAGTTGTTAAGACTGTAACTATCACGCAGCCTTCAGTATTTGCTGCGACTATCACAGGAACAAATGTGAGCTGTAACGGTGGTGCAAATGGTACTGCTGATCTGACAGTGACTGGTGGTACAACTCCATACACATACCTGTGGAATGGTGGTGCTACTACACAGGACCGTACAGGTCTGAGTGCAGGTACACACAGCGTAACAGTAACTGATGCAAACGGATATACCGTAGCGGCAACAGTAACAATCACACAGCCTGCTATACTTGCAATGTCAGGTGTTGCTACGAATGTTTCTTGTAACGGTGGTGCAAATGGCGCTATCGATCTTACAGTAACCGGTGGAACTGCAGCATATAACTATGTATGGAGCAACGGTGCTACTACACAGGATGTTGCAGGGCTGACTATCGGAACATATTCAGTATCTGTAACTGATGCAAATGGATGTAATGTCTACGGTTCTTATACTATTACAGAACCAACTTCAATAGTTCTTGCAGCTACTACAAATACTGTAGTATGCGGATGTGCACATGGTATGGGTGAGATCTACCTGACAGTTGCAGGTGGTGTTGCACCATATTCTTATTCATGGAGCAACGGAGCAACAACACAGAACGATACCGGTCTTTGGACAGGCACTTATTCTGTAGTAGTTACAGATGCTGCTGGTTGTAATGCAACAGGCGCATACTCTGTAATCAGTCCGGTTGCTATGCATATTACAACATCAGTAAATGATGTTACCTGCAATGGTGGTAACAACGGTTCAATTGCTCTTTCAATTACCGGTGGTCTTGCTCCATTCACTTATTCATGGAGTACAGGTGATACAACATCTTCTCTCAGTGGTCTTATTTCCGGTGTATACTCTGTTATGGTTACAGATGCACTGGGATGCAGCAGGCCTGAGGTATTTGTAGTTGAAGAGCCAGTTACACTTACTGCTACAGCGGTAGCTACTGACGTGGTTTGTTACGGAGCGGCTACAGGTGCATTGAATGTAACTGTAAGTGGCGGTACCGCACCATATTCCTACAATTGGAATACCGGAGCTACATGTGAGGATCTGACCGCATTGACTGCCGGTACTTATACACTTACAATTACTGATGCAAACGCTTGTGTCAATACATTCACATTCTCTGTTACTCAGGATCCTGCCACAGAAGTTGTTGTTTCCGGTCCTTCGGTTATTTGTATAGGTAGCGCTATCAATTTCACTGCAACTCCTTCAGGTGGTACCTGGAGCAGCAGCAGCACAGCTAAAGCAACTGTTTCTTCTGCAGGTGTTGTTACAGGTATGGCATTGGGTACTGCCCGTATTTCATATGCTGCCCCAACTGGATGTGTAGTTTACAAGGTCGTTACAGTAAACAGTGCTATTTCAAATATATTAGGAACCACCAATGTATGTGTTGGACAGACTATACCTCTGACACACAGTATTGCCGGTGGTACCTGGGTGAGTGCAAATACTTCTATAGCAACAGTAGACGCTACTACCGGTATAGTTACAGGTGTTACTGCAGGTACAGTTAATGTTACTTACTACTCAACTGCCGGTTGTTATAAAGTGATCAATATCTGGGTAATGGGTCTGCCATCTGCCATCACTGGTAGCTTGAGTGTTTGTGAAGGTTACATGGTTCAGTTGAACAGTACAGTTGGCACCAGCGGTACATGGTCAAGTTCTAACCCATCGGTAGCATCTATTGGTTCTGGTAGCGGTGCAGTTACCGGTGTAAGTAATGGTGTTGCAACTATTACCTTCAGGCAAACAGCTACAGGTTGTAGCATTACCAGAGGTATAACAGTAAACACTACTCCGGCAGCATTTACCGGCACTACTTCTTATTGTATAGGTGCTACTGGTACATTGTCAACAACTACACCGGGTGGTGTATGGTCAAGCAGTAATCCACTGGTAGCTACAATAGGTATATCTACAGGGTATATTACAGCGCTAACTGCGGGTATTGTAAGTATTAGTTACATACTGCCAAGCGGTTGTGCAAGAGTTGCTTCGGTAACAGTTAATCCGCTTCCTGCACCAATTACAGGTACTTTAGGAATTTGTATGGGTACTTCTACAACGCTTAGCTCAACCACTGCCGGTTGCAGCTGGAGCAGCGGCAACCCATCGGTAGCTACTATTACTCCGGGTGGTGTAGTTACAGGTGTAGGTGCAGGTACAGCAGTTATCACATATACAAGTACTTCAGGTTGTATACGTATAGCGGTAGTAACTGTAAATCCAACACTTCCTGCGAATACAGGTAATCCGGTAGTATGTGTTGGTACTACTACTCCGTTATATAATGCTACCACAGGTGGTATATGGAGTAGCGGAAATGCGCTGAGGGCTACTGTAAATACAACGACAGGTGTTGTGAATGGTGTAAGTGTGGGTACTGTTAATATTACTTATCGTGTAGGTACATGTTATAGCATCACTCTGGTTACTGTAAACAGCAATGCAACAGCAATTACCGGTACTACTTCACTTTGTGTCGGAACCACTACTGCTCTTTCTTATGCAGTGTCTGGTGGTACATGGAGCAGCAGCAATACTGCAAAAGCTACAATTGACATGTCTACAGGTGTGGTAACAGGTATTTCTACAGGTACATCTGTTATTACATACACTATTGCTTCAGGCTGTTTTAAAACAACTATAGTTACCGTGAATTCACTTACTACACCGATATCTTGTCCTGCTACAGTTTGTCAGGGATCTTCTGTAACAGTTACCAATGCCACCAGCGGTGGTACATGGAGCAGCAGTAATAATGCAGTTGCAACAATAGGTTCTGCATCCGGTATCATTACAGGTATGGTAGCAGGTACTTCGGTAATTACTTATAGGATGCCAAGCGGCTGTTATACAACTGCAATCATCACAGTAAATGCTGCTCCTGCTGCAATCTCGGGCAAACCGTTTGTTTGTGCAGGTTCAGTAACTGTTCTTGCCAACATATCTGATGGTGGTACATGGAGTAGTAGTAACACTACTGTTGCTACAGTTTCTGCATCAGGTGTTGTTACAGGTCTTAATGCAGGTACTGCTGTTATTTATTACTCTTTCTCTACAGGTTGTGCAGCTTCGGTTGTAGTAACCGTAGGTGCTATGCCAGCAGTTATTACAGGTTCAACGACTGTTTGTACAGGTTCAAGCTGCACACTGTCTTCTGCAACTGCAGGTGGTACATGGAGCAGCAGTAACACATCGGTTGCAACTATCAACACTACTTCTGGTGTAGTTACGGCTATATCTTCAGGTACTACAGTTATTACCTATGTTATGTCTTCAGGTTGTATGCGCACTACTACAGTAACTGTTAATCCGGTTACAGTAGTGGCTCCGATAGTTGGTGCAACGGTTCTTTGCTCCGGTACATCAGTAGCGTTCACAACAGCTACTACAGGTGGTGCCTGGAGCAGCAGCAATACGGCTGTTGCAGTTGTTAATACATCGGGTCTGGTTACAGGTACAGGTGTTGGTACAGCAGTGATATCTTATGCTGTTACAGGTTCTTGCGGTACAGCTTATGCAACCGCTACAGTAACTGTAAACGGAATACCATCTGCCGGTGTGATATCTGGTTCTTCTACAGTATGTGTTGGCTCTGTAATACCATTGTTTGAAACGGTTTCCGGTGGTATATGGACCAGTGGTAACCCAACCATTGCATCTACTTGTCCTTGTAATTCAGGTCAGGTAACTGGTGTTGCTCCTGGTGTGGCTATTCTGTCATACACTGTTACAAACGACTGTGGTACATCTTATGCTACATATCCTGTTACAGTGAATGCGGTTCCTTCTATCACTCCGGGTCTTGTTACTCCGGTAATAGCAGGTACTACAACAGCTTCACTGCCATTTACTACTACAGGCACCCCTGTTACATACAGTATTGTATGGGGAAGTACAGCATCTGCTGCCGGTTTTGTAAATGTTACAGGCGCGGCTATTTCTACTGCTCCTTTGTCTGTAGCAATTCCTGCTACAGCTACCGAAGCTACTTACACAGGTGTAATTACAGTTAACAACGGCTCTTGCACAAGTGTTGCACAGACAATAAGCATTACAGTTAATCAGTCTGTCAACATATATACATATGCCGGTACAGGAATCAATGGTTATACAGGAAACGGTAATGCTGCTACACTGGCACGCGTAAGCCATCCATATAACATTGCAACAGATTGTGATGGCAATACATTTATCGCTGACTTCGAAAACGCAGTAGTGAGGAAAGTAAGCCCTACAGGTGTTATCTCTACCATTGCAGGTACAGGTGTTATCGGCTATAGCGGAGACGATGGCCCGGCAACAAGTGCTACTATGTCTCATCCTGACGGTATAGCTCTCGACGCTGCAGGTAATGTTTATTTCACAGATTTCAATAATCATGTTGTTCGCCGTATCAGCACATCTGGTATCATTACCAGGGTAGCAGGTAGTCTTGCGAATGGTTATGATGGTGATGGTGGTGTTGCAACCTCAGCTAAACTTTCTTACCCATCAGGTCTTACTATTGACGGTGCAGGTAACTTCTTCATTGCTGATAACGCTAATAACGTTATTCGTAAGGTGACTCCTTCCGGCATCATTACTACAGTGGCTGGTAATAATATACCAGGTTACACAGGCGATGGTGGTGCAGCAACTGCTGCAAGGTTGAATTCACCGAAGAATGTACATGCTGATGGTTCTGGCAATCTTTATATCTCTGATTTCGGTAATCAGGTTGTTCGTAAGGTAGACGCAGCAGGTATCATCACAACATTTGCCGGTAATGGTATTACAGGCTACAGTGGTGATGGTGGTCCGGCTACATTAGCCAAACTTGATCACCCATATGGTATCACTACCGACGGTTCAGGTAACGTATACTTCTCTGAATACACTAATAGTATTGTAAGGAAAGTAAATCTGTCTGGTATCATCAGTACAATAGCAGGTGATCATACAATTGGTTATGGTGGCGATGGCGGTCCTGCACTGCTTGCTCAGCTGAATCAGCCAATGGGTCTGTCTCGCGATTGCGCCGGACGTATCTTCATTGCAGACAACGCAAACTATGCTGTTCGTATACTTGGCGAGTACAATCGTGCTCCATTCTTTACGGCAGGTAACAATCAGTCTATCGAAGTATGTTATGGTTCTGGTGCAATATCTATGAACACAAGGCTTGCAGTAACTGACTTTGATACAACTCAGCCTGAAACATGGACAGTAGCATCTGCTCCGGCTCATGGTACACTGGTTGCATCTTACGGTACAACATCTACAGGTAGCCAGCTTACACCATCAGGTCTCAGTTATACTCCGGCTGCAGGTTATGCAGGTACAGATGTATTTGTTGTTCGTGTATCAGACGGTATTGCTACTGCATTCACTACAGTTAACGTAACAGTGAGCACTACTCCGGTAGCAGGCACTATTTCAGGCACTTTTTCTATGTGCGGTACAGGTGTTACTCACCTTGTTACTACAGGTACAGGCGGTGTATGGAGCAGCAGCAATACAGCTATTGCAGTAGTTGATTCCTTCGGTTATGTAACTGGTGTAGGATATGGTACTTCACTTATTTCTTACACTGTTACCAATGCATGTGGTACTTCAGTTGCAACAAATACAGTTACATTCAACAATCCTCCGCTTGCAGGTTCTATAATAGGTGCAGCTAAGGTTTGTCGTGGTTCTTCAATACCATATATCAGTACCATAAGCGGTGGTATATGGAGCAGTGCAAATACATCTGTTGCAACAGTGAGCAGCGCAGGTATGGTTTATGGTGTTGACACCGGTCTTACTACTATCACGTACACTGTAACAAATGCATGTGGTACTGCGTATGGTCTCAGAGACGTTACAGTTGAGATCCTGCCTGTAGCTAGTCCTATCACTGGCCCTTCTGCTCTGTGTGTTGGCGCATCTACTACATTATATGATGCTACGCCACATGGCGCATGGTACAGCAGCGATGAGTCTGTTGCAACTATCAACATCGATAACGGTACTGTTACAGGAGTAGCTGCAGGTACGGTTGTTGTCAGCTACAGGCACAACACTTCGTGCGGTGTGGTACTGGTTACTAAAACGCTTACTATCAATCCTGCATCTGCTACAATTCCAGCTATTGCCGGCTACACTACAGTATGTGTTGGTAGCACAGTAACTCTTTCAAATGCTGTGACAGGTGGTACATGGTCTACATCAGGATATCCGATCAGGCTTACAGTAGATAGCATGACAGGTGTTGTTTCTGGTGTTTCTGCAGGTACTGCGGTAGTTACTTACACAGTTGCTCATGATTGTGGTTCATCTTATGTTACCAGGGTAATGACAGTTAATCCGCTTCCTGTTGTTTCACCAATTACAGGTACATCAAGTATCTGTACAGGTACAAGTATAATAGCCTCAAACGCGACACCGGGTGGAGTATGGAGCAGCAGCAACACAGCGCTTGCTACAGTAAATAGTGCAGGTGTCATAACAGGTATTGCAGGCGGTATGCCATACATCTCTTACTCAGTAACCAATTCTTGCGGCACAGTATCAGCTACAGCTCTTGTGCCTGTAGGTACTACGCCATCTATTGGCGCTATCACTGGTCCATCAGTTGTTTGTGTTGATGCTGTAATAGCACTTTCAAATACTACTGCCGGTGGCAGCTGGACAACAGGTAACATTGCTATCGCGTCTGTAAACAGCGCAGGTATAGTTACAGGTGTAGGAGAGGGTACTACTACTATCTCTTACTCAGTGCACAATGGTTGCGGATTCTCTTATGCAATTCGTACGGTTTCTGTTAATCCGCTTCCAGTAGTTGCAACCGTTACCGGTCCTTCTATGGTGAATGTAGGTGGTGTTATTACACTGTCTTGCGCTACAACAGGTGGTGCATGGAGTAGCAGCAACACAGCTCTTGCTGCAGCAGGCAGCACAGGTGATGTTACAGGTATGAGTCATGGTACTGTTACTATCAGCTACTCTGTAAGCAACAGCTGTGGTACAGCAGTAGCTGCTAAGGTGGTTAATGTTGTAACTATGTATGCTTCAATATATGGCTCACATGTTTCTGCTCCCGGTGCTTCAGATGGTTGTGCATTGCTTACAGTTGTTGGTGGTGTCAGTCCATATACATTCAGCTGGTCGAATGGTGCTACTACTCAGAACCTCACAGGTCTGCCGGTAGGTACCTACTCAGTACTGGTTACAGATGCAATGGGTGATACAACATCAGCATCAGTGGTTATCTCTGAACTGAGCGCACGTGGTGTGGCTGCTACTGAGATCAACGAAGCAGATGGTGCTATGTTCGGTGCACATCCTAATCCGTTCGTTTCCCGTTCGGTGATCAGGTTCAACCTGCCGGTTGGTAAATATGCAACTGTAGATGTGTTCAATGCAGCTACAGGCCTGAAAGTGGCTACCGTATTCAACGACCAGATCAATGCCGGTGAAGAATACACAGCTACGATTGAAGGTGCAGATATTCCTGCAGGTACATACATCTATCGTATAGCTACAGAATCTAAGACCTGGATCGGTAAAGTGATCCTTGTAAAATAAAAGCCTCTTAATGGTTATAAGAAGAACGGCGTTGCAAGATTGCAACGCCGTATTTTTTTGTGGTTGATTAGGAATTTACCCGGTGAGGCTTGGGGCAATTATCTTCGTGAAAGAGGTATGTAGCAGACATGACAATAGATCCCGTTCTCCGGTAAGAGATCAGAACACAGGGGAATTAAGGATCCTTAAGTAGTAAGATCAGACTGTTTCTTCCATTTCCAACAGACTTCTGTGGGTGGAATCGACCATTTGTAAAGCCAGGGCTTTTATGGAAGGGAACACAAGGTCGTAAGTTGCTTTTTTGGTAACAGGAACATCGATCTCCTCCATGGCTATGATGTAGATGATAGAAGTTGGAACATCCAGTGCAGCACAGATACGGGTAAGAGTACGAGGATTAGGTCTTTTTTTGCCTGTTTCTATCTGGGAAAGAGCTGTTTGTGAAAGTTCACATTTCTCAGCCAGTTCAGATTGAAGCATGCCAAGTTTGCAACGGATAGATTTTATAGAAGAACCGATATTCATAGTGTTTGGGAATTTATATAATTAATCAGCGATTTATATTGGGTATATTTTTTAAATTCGATATTGTGTATATGTGTATGCAATATTACAGAACCCATGTTACTCAGCCAGTAAGCTGCCGTTAATTTTCTGTGAAAATGACACCATTGTTACATTGAAAGTCTTTTTGGGTGCTGTTTTGAGATAATGGGCATAAAAAAGCCCCTGCATTTGCAGAGGCTTCAATGATTTTCGATCCTAATGTTATTTTTCAATAGCTGAGGTAACTTCCGCACTCGATGGATTGGTTCTGTGTGCGAAAATGGCAACCAGTTCTCCTTTTTCGTTGATGAGGTATTTCTGAAAGTTCCATTTCACATCACTGTCCATGTAGCCATTGTGTATCTTTTCGGTGAGCCACTGGTAAATTGGTGCTTTACTGTCGCCCTTCACAGATATTTTAGCTGCCATAGGGAATTTCACCTTGTAGTTCTTTTTGCAGAAAGAGGCTATTTCCTGGTTGCTACCCGGTTCCTGAGCGCCAAAATCGTTTGCTGGGAAGCCTATTATCACCAGCTTATCTTTGTATTTCTCATGCAATTGTTCCAGGTCGGCATATTGCGGGGTATTGCCACATTCTGATGCTGTGTTGACAATAAGGATCTTTTTGCCCTTGAATTTTGCAAAATCTATTGTGCCTCCTTCAAGTCCTGCTACTTTGAAGTCGTAAATACTTTTTGGTACTTCTCCTTTTGGTGCTGCGCCAAAGAAAAACAGGAAATGCAGCATTACTAACAAGTGCGATGACATAGCGTATATTTGTTTAGGATCTAAAAATACAGATAATCAGTACCGCCTGGTATAGTATTTAACTATAGCGGTACTATTTAGTTATTGCTGACCTATTTTCTATTTTTGACCAGTTATAAGTTATGGCTAAACAGAAACAGACAAAACCGAATCCGCAGCCTGCCACACCAAGGCAACAGGCTGCGCCCGCTGCCGCTCCCAAAGCAATGGCAGACAATAATACTACTGTAGCATCCCTCAAATGGTTTATGATCATTCTGGCGGCGGTAGTGTTGCTGGTCAATATCCGTACCATCAATTATGATTACACACTGGATGATCCTTTCTTTACTAAGGATAACCCCAATGTGAGTAAGGGCCTGTCTGCCATAGGTGAGTTTTTTACCCATGCAGCCTACTACGGTGTGTTCAAGCATCACGATGCTTCCTATCGCCCGCTGATGCTTACCAGTTTTGCTGCCGAGAAAGATCTTTTTGGCTTCGATCCGCATACCGGCCATCTCATCAATTTGCTGCTCTTTGCGTTAGAGATAGTGGTCATCTTCCTGCTGCTGCGGCGCATGTTCAGTAATATGTCGGTTTATGTGCCGTTTTTTATGACATTATTATTCGCACTGCACCCAATGCATACCGAAGTGGTAGCCAGTGTGAAAAGCCGTGATGAGATAATGGGGCTGCTTTTCTCTTCGCTTGCATTGTTGCAGACACTTCGCTATGTAGATTCTGATAAAATGAAAGATATGCTACTATCGGCATTCTTTTTCTTTTGTGCCCTCATGTCAAAAGAAACGCCTATTGCATTGGTGCTCATAGCGCCACTTACTATCTATTTCTTCCGTCAGGAGCAGCCTATGTCTAAGATCATTCGTGCTGCTGTGCCCTATGTTGCGGTAGCGGCTGTGTACATGGTAATGCGATCTATGTTCATAGAAAGCGACGGAGAGAAGGTGCGCATACTAGTGAACAACAATGCGCTTATGGCGGCAACAAATTATGCCGACAAACTGGCCACTACATTGTTCATTCAGCTGAAATACCTTATTATTCTGGTATTTCCTCATCCGCTTTCGTACGACTATTCTTTCAGTCAGATTCCTATCATCAGCTTCTCTGATCCTAAAGCGCTGGCTTCTGTGGCAGTTATTGCTGCACTGTTTGTATATGCGGTAAGGAAATTCAAAACCAGGGATGTGTTTGCATATTGCATCCTGTTCTATGCACTCACAGTAGTGATCACCTCTAACCTGCTGGTAGATATTGGTGCTACTATGGCCGAGCGTTTCATATTTACCGGTTCACTGGCTTTCTGTATAGCATTGGTATTATTGCTGGCCAAACTGCTTCGGGCGGATACTGCCAATATGGATATGAATAATGCCCGACCCATGTTTGCGGTGATGGTGGTGATATGTGTATTGTATGGCGGCAAGACGATGGCGCGCAATGAGGCGTGGACTAATAACTATGAGTTGTATAAGACAGGATTGGAGACAGCGCCTAACAGTTGGAGAGCCCAATACCTGATGGGGGTTGAATATACCAGAATGATCAATAAAGAACCCGATCAGCTGTTGAAGAGGGATCTTTATAAGAATGCAATAGAGTGCTTTAATAAGAGTCTGGCCATATTGCCGAACAATAGCGATGTGTATCTGATAAAGGGCTATGCTAATGAATTTGGCGGACAGCTCGATTCTGCAGTTGTTTCATATGCCAATACTATCCGTCTGGATAGTTTCAATACGCAGGCCCTTGTGAATCTGGGTGGGGTATACCTGCGCACCGGTCGATTGGATGATGCTATCCGGGTATTATCGAAGGTGATCTCTTACGACAGTCAGAATGCAGATGCATTGGCCAATATTGGTGCCTCTTATGGTAACAAGGGTATGTTCAAAGAAGCGGCAGAGTTCTACCAACGTTCTGTAAAAGTACGTCCGGTGCAGCCACCCAATGTATTTATGAGTATGAGCAATGTATACAAGTTCATGGGCGACTCGGTGAATGCACAGAAATACCGCCAATTGATGCTGCAGGCTCAGGCACAAGGCAATGCGGAAGCACAATAGTAACTTGCTCCTTTTGTGAGTAGGGGCTTTTGAAACTTATATGGATACAAAAAGCGAATGCCTGCGGATATCCGCAGGCATTCGCTTTTTAAAGAAGATCTGATGTAATTAGTTCTTTACCGGAAGCAAAGCATAGTCCTTGCCGTACTCCATCATTTGCTGGAAGAAGTTGTCAGGGTACTCAACTTTTACGTCCTTGATTTCGTTGCCTTCCATTACAGGAACCAGTTTTGGCTGAATGAATCCTTTGTAAGGCTTCATGCCCAGTTTGGCATAACGCTCCAGTATCTCTTTGTGCAGTACCGGATCTACATTTACACCATAGCCCTCTACAAGACCCTTTCCGGCTTTGTAGTCGCCTTCAGATTTTATGCGCTGTATCTCGCGCAGCAACTGACCAAACAGGTCGCGCAGCTTGTTGTAATCATTGACCTGAACATAGGTTTTGTTGTCGCGTTTGAACATAGAGATCACATTGTCTTTCTTGCCTTTCTCATATGCCCAGCGAGCCACCAATGCCCTGTTGCGCATATGTGCTTCTTCTATCTTATCTCCCGGTTTCAGCCTGGTGAGCTGAGTGATCATGCCGTTCATAATATAGCTGTCATATTCTGCCATGCCCACTTCCAGGCTTGGCATCACACCAATGTCCACCAGTTTTTTATCCATAATGAAGTAGAGCGCTACCAGATCTGCACGAGCTTCTTCGAGGCAGCTTGCATAGTTCTTCAGCGTTTTATCTGTTGTCTCTACGCCATCGTTTATCTTGCCCGATGCGTGTCCGATACATTCGTGCATATCTGTATGCAGGTCTGATGCCAGTGCGCTGTGTTGCTTCAGCCTTTCGCGCACGGTGTCATTAACTGCAAATTCTGCAGTCATACCACCTTTAGCGCCTACTACATTGTAGGAGTGAACTATGTTGCTGAGCGATACAGATTTCGATCCGTAGTCTTTGCGTATCCAGTCTGCATTGGGCAGGTTGATGCCTATTGGTGTGCTAGGTGCAGCATCTCCGCTTTCCACGATCACTGTGATCGCTTTTGCCGTAATGCCTTTTACTGTTTCTTTTTTGTGTTCCTTCATTATTGGCGAGTTGTCTTCAAACCACTGCGCTTCTTTGGCTATAGCTTCTATCTTTTTAGTGCCTTCCATATCTTTCAGAGATACGGTGCTTTCGTAGCTACCCTTTTTGCCTATTGCATCCAGATACACTTCTATAAAACCGTTCACGGCATCAATGCTTGGCACAGTGTTCTTGGCCCATGCAATACTGTAGTCGTCAAAAGTTTTCAGATCGCCGGTCCTGTAGAATTTCACCAGCAGTTCCAGCGATGACTTCTGCAAAGAGTCTTCTGCAACGCCTGCAGCTTTCTCCAGCCAGCCGGCCATTTTGTCTATAGCAGCGCCATACATGCCGCCGCTTTTCCATGTCTTCTCTACTATCTGGCCGTTTTCCTTCATCAGTTTGCTGTTCAGTCCCCATGATGGCGCATTGCCCTTGGTATCGAATTTGTCATAGTATGCTTCTACTTCTTTCTGGGTAACACCTTCATAGAAGTTGTTGGCAGAGTTTACAACGAAGCCAGAAAAATTCCTAAATGCGTTGATTTTCAATCACTTATGGGGTATATAAAGAAATGAAAGTATCAATTGGGTAACAAATAAAACCTAAACGGCTCTAAATTGTTATTCGTTGTAGTTAGGTGGGACAAATAGTTAGTTTGTTATCCTTTTACACAGCAGCATTTCAAAGAAACTTAATGTAAATATAAACGCTTTATGAGTATAAATCAAACTCCATGCCAAACTTACGTTTTTATTAGACGTCTGTAACGTCTCTGACGTCTAAACTGACGGATAATTCTTTTCCAATAAAGTACTTGTTATAGAACAGTGGATCCACTGATGAACTAAGCATATAAACCTTGCATTTTGGCAACGCTACCTGCGGTAGGCCCTCAAATTCATCCAGAAACTCCCAATCGTCTTTTACCGGCATATTGATATCCAGAAATATCACATCTGGAAACGAAGAATAATCAGTAACCGATAAAACCGAAAGTGCGCTGTTAGCACTTTCAAAAGTCTGTATATCCAAACTAAATCCAGTCAACCGGATCACGGCTTCGTTTATGGTAAGTGCTATGGTATCATCGTCAATAAGAAAAATAGAACTAATTTCATTCATTGTATATTGCATTATGCGATGAAATGCTAAAACGCATTACTCCGGGTAAACAAATAAGTAAGGCTGACTATTTTTCTTAGCTGAAAAAAAACCAATAGCATTGCTTCCAAATTGACCAGATTTAATAAAAACAGGCTCTATAAATGGATTATTTGCTGCAAGTTTTTGCTTGTCAAGTTGGTCAAAAAAATTAAAAGCATTCTTCTCAATTGTTCCTATGAAAATATACCCTGTAGTGCCCTTCTTGTGGGAATAACCCGGCTCTACAACAATTTTTATTTGTCGTCCCTGCGAGCCAATATCATTATACACAGCACGTCCTATCTCTTGTGCTAAAATGCTGTCCTTCCCTAAACATGCACTTAAAATAGGCTGCTCTGCCTTCTTAGTTGTAGTATCTATATACCGGGACATCTCATACCTGTAATAATTATCCTGTACGGCATTATCTGTAAAATAAACTATCACACCTTCATGCTCCCCGTTAATGTCTTTAAATTTAGAGGTATAGCTTACACTATCAATCACACTTGGAAGTATGTCTGTTACGGCGATAGCAGTATAAGTGACGTTACCGCTGATTATATTAAGCTGATATAAGGCATTAGAAATAACCTTTTTTTTGCCCTTGTAAAAATAATCGTATTGGCAATCAACCATATCAAAGGTGCTGTCAATTAAAAGCGTATCAATAGTGGCCATAGTTTTTATAGTTATGGATGCATCGCGTATTACCAGTTGATTTTTTTTCACTTTGGCATCAAAATAACCGACCGTCTTATTAAAATACAAAACAGGGACAGAGTCTGTTTCAATAAAGCATTGGATACTTACTTTATCAGTATATGGGGGAGGGGTAACGTTAATATTCTTTTGGCACGAATTGATGAGCAATATAAACCCAGCAACAATACAATAAGTCATTATGCTTCTGCGATTCCTTATCATGCGGTTAGAATTTTATGTTGTAACTTATGCTTGGTATAATTGGTAATAGCGATACCTGCACAGCCTGTGGCTGCTTGGTAACCTGGTCAATTGTGAGATAGATAAAATACGGATTCTGCCTGCTGTAGGCATTATACAGCCCGAATACCCACTCCCTTTCAAAATTGTACTTATGAAATAGTTTGCGCTGCCGCCTGTTGATGGCACTGATATCAAGCCGGTTATAGACCCTCATCCTGCTGTTATTCCGGTTGGTGTAATCGTAGTAATATTGGTCATACAGCGTACTGGCTCCATATACTATTACCTTGCCTGCCGGTAATGTATAGGGCTTGCCTGTAGAAAATACAAAATCCGCAGATAATGTCCAGCGCTTGTTCAGTTCGTAAGTACCTACCAGCGCAAGATTATGTCTCCTGTCGAAAGAGGCGGGGAACGGGTTTCCAAAATTAAGTTCTGCAAACTGTTGGGTGGTTTTTGATAACGTATAACTCGCCCACCCTGTAAACCGGCCATATCCTTTCTTTACAAACAGCTCCACACCATACGATACCCCCTTGCCAAATGTGAGGTTCTTATCAATAGCTGAATTTAGTGTAAGCTGTGTACCTTCTTTAAAAAGCACCTGGTTATCCATTGTTTTATAATAGGTTTCTATGCTGGTTTCTATCTCATTTTCTTTGAAATTACGGAACAACCCCAAGGCAACCTGCGAACTGTTTTGCGGTTTGATAAGTGCGTTACTGCTCAACCATATATCTGCCGGTAATGATGCCGTGCTGTTAGGCACGAGATGCACAAACTGGTTCATTCGGGTATAAGAAGCCTTTAATGAGGTGGTTGTGGTTAGTGAGTATTGCCCCGTAATACGCGGTTCAAAAAATGAATATGAAGAGCCAGAAGCGTAAAACAATGGAACCCGCACGCCATAGCTTACTGAGAACTTAGGCGCTACCTGGTAATCGTCATTGACGTAAAAAGCAGTTTCGGTGGAGAACCGCTGTTCTATGCTATCTTTATTGATGCGGGTAAGGTTTCCTTTTCTGGGCACTTTGGCTGAAACTGCTGCGGGGTATAGCGTGTGATAGATATACTCCCCACCGAACTTTATCGTATGTTTTGAATTTAAAGCGGCGGTAAAAGCCACCTTGCCATTGAGATCTTTTATACCGGTATAAAGGGCTTCGTAATATTTGTTTTGTGTTGTCCCTAAGAGAAGATGGTAGTCATTATACACAAGGGAAGTATTTGAAAATACCTTGCTGCCATATATATGATTCCAGCGCAAAGTCCCTGTTGTGTTGCCAAAGTTAATGCCATAGTTCAGGCTGTTGGCCGCAATATAGGCCGCATTGTCATTCCCTTTAAAAAAGCTCAGGAATAAATGATCTTTTTTGCCAAGTTCATAGTTTACTTTTGCATTAGCATCATAAAAAACGTATGAGGTCGTATTTGAGGTGAGTGGTTTCAAAAGCACGTCTAAATAACTTCTGCGCACAGAAATAATGAAAGAGGATCTGTTTTTCTGGATTGGCCCCTGTATAGTTAGATTGGCTGAGAGCAAACCAATACCTGCCTCGGTATGATAATGCTCTTTATCCCCATCCTTCATTGTTATATCCAGTATGGAACTTAACCTACCCCCGTATTGGGCAGGAAACCCGCCTTTAACAAGTTTTACACTATTTACTGCGTTTACATTGAATGTGCTGAACAACCCAAATAGGTGGTTAGGGTTATAGAGCGTTGCCTCGTCCAGCCTTACAAGGTTTTGGTCAAGGTTGCCGCCTCTAACATAGAAACCTGAAGTCCCTTCCTGTGCCTGCTGGACTCCCGGCAGTAGCTGTATTATCTTCAGTATATCCCTTTCGCCCAGCAATACCGGCAATTCTTTTATGGATTTGATGGATACATCGTTTACCCCCATCCTTGCTTTGGCTACATTGTCGTTATTCTTCGCTGATGATACGGTTACTTCTTTTAAGACAGTAGCACTCTTAAGATAAATATCGGTCTGCACATCTTTATCTGTAGTAATTTTCTGTAGGGCAGCCTGGTATCCATTATAAGATACCAGTAACAACAGGGTATCATGTACGGTACATGTAATGCTGAAATACCCGTACTCATTAGTGGTGGTGCCGTTTTTATCATTAAGGTTCACAACTGTTGCATTGATCAGTACTTCCCTGGTACCCGCATCTTTTATATACCCGTTGATGGTTACTTTCTGACCTATAGCGAAAAGAGGCAGGGATAATATCAACCCCAAAATTGTAATTGTTTTTTTCATTGTATTGTTTCAACTGCAAAAACAAAATAGTATTAGCAGGAGTATTCCCCTGCTAATACCTGATAAAAGCAAATCGTACTTAATCTTTGCTGGACTTAATAAAGGTTCCTTTGGCATCGAAGATGAGGTCTTTACCTTTTATTTCAGCCTCATAAAGAATTGTGCCATCAGCCTTCTTTATTTCAGCGCCTTCTTTAACTTTTTCGTCAGGGTAATTCTTCTTTACATACTGCTGTATAGATTGCGGAAGTGCTGATGCAACCATAGCTGTTTCTGTTTCTTTCCAGGTTCCATCTGCCGCAAATACAGCCGACATTTTCTTGCCGTCTTTAGTAAATCCTGCTTCAAAATCACCATCTTCCTTTTCCCATTTGGCCTTTACTCCCGGAAATGCCTTGGCAAAGCCGTTTTTAGCCCCTGCGGGAACTTTTGACTCATCTATTTTTTGTGCTTGTACAGCGCCTGACAGCAATAAACCAACTGCGGCAATAATCATTGCTTTTTTCATGTTTTTTTAATTGATTGAATGATAAAGTTCAAATCCGATTCTGAAGTTATTCTGAATGCATTATCTGCCTGTGCAGTTTAGCCGTATTTCCCCGCTTATTCAATTTTCTTAAAGGTTATTGTCTTGCCCACAAATTCAAATCCCCAGAACCCTCTTACCTTTAAAAGCCCTTTAGTGGTTACCCAGGCGGCAGAATCCCATTCCCTGCCGGAGGTAGCGTCATAAATTACTCCTTGCTCCCAGCGGTTTGACTTTGCATTATATTTCAGGTTCCTTAAAACATCCATGCCTAATATTTTCCGGGTTCTGAGCAATTTGTCAGGGTTTCGTTTATCCAGGCGTTTATCCATTGGGATGTTTATGTTATCATGATCTCTGAACCAGACAATGCTGGCTTTAAAATCACTTCCTTCTCTATAAACATTAATAATTAAAGTGCCTTCAATCATCATCCATTTTCCTGTTATTGCATCTTCGGGCTTGCACTGCCCGTTACAAATTCCATTTAATAGTATGTTTATAAATAATCCGATACAAAACAATGCGCTTTTACTCATCTGCTGGGTTATATGGTAAAGATTAAAAGCAATTCTGAACAAAAACTGTACGGAAATTGGTAGTGACGCAATTTTCGTTAAAAGTAAAGGGGATAATTCAGAATTATTTCAGATTAGTATTCTAAGTTGCACCAGTTTGGAATGGTTTTAAAACGTTCCCGTCTTACTAAATATAAAAAATAACATAAAATGGAAAGAAGATATTTTTTTGCACTTGCTATAGTATCGTCACTTTGTGCTACCAATGTTCAATCCCAAACTTTTAAGATTAGTAAGACATTTCCAATTCCTGGTGAAGGAAGGTGGGATTACCTTGCGGTCAGCCCTGTAAAAGATTACCTGTATATAGCCCACGGGACACAGGTAGATGTTGTCAATAAGGCCAATGGCAATGCGGTAACTGTGATTCCTAATACATTGGGGGTGCATGGAATTGCATTTGCGCCCAAATATGGCAAGGGCTATATCAGTAATGGTAAAGCAAATACGGTTACTGTTTTTGATATCAATACTAATGAAGTTAAGGAACAGATTGCTGTAGGAGAAAACCCTGATGCCATTATGTTTGAGCCATACTCTAACATGATTATTGTCTGCAATGGTCACAGCAATGACCTGAGTATAATAGACCCGGCTACCAATAAGGTTGTAAAAACATTACCGGTAGGCGGCAAGCCTGAAACCGCTGTTTCAGACGAAGCTGGCGGGGTTTTTGTAAACATTGAAGATAAAAATGAAATCGTAGCATTAGCAACAAAAGGTTTTACGATTAAAGGCAGATGGCACATTGGCAAAGGAGAAGAACCTGCCGGGCTGGCAATTGACCTTAAAACGCACAGGCTGTTTGCCGGTTGCGGTAATAAGACATTGGCTATAGTTGATGCAACTAACGGAAAGCTCATAAAAGAAATGCCGATTGGTGATGGCTGTGACGGTGTAGCTTTTGATGCCGTACTAAAAAACATATACGCTTCCAATGGTGACGGTACGCTTACTATAATAAAGGAAAAATCAGCAAACGATTTTACACAGGTTATCAACCTGGCAACAAAAAAGGGAGCGCGTACAATAGCGATCGATCCTGCAACGCATTTACTCTATTTACCCACTGCCACTTTTGGAAAGCAAGAGAATGGTAAAAGGCCCGGCACTGTACCCGGAACATTTGAAGTGCTGGTAGTTGAACCAAGCCATTAAGGATGAAAATATTAATCGTAGAGGACGAACCTTCTTTAAATACCAGTATGGTAGAATATCTTTCATTGCAGGGCTACCTGTGTGAATCTGTATCTGATTACAAAGACGCTTTGGAAAAGATAGATTTTCACAGTTACGATTGCATTGTGCTGGATATTATGTTGCCCGGAGGTAATGGGTTAAACCTTCTGAAAGAACTAAGGAGTGAGAATAAACTGGATGGTGTTATCATTATTTCAGCCAGGAATGCGCTGGACGATAAGATATCGGGCTTAAAGCTTGGTGCAGATGATTATCTCACTAAACCCTTTCACTTAGCCGAATTAAGCATGAGGATATCAGCCATAGTTCGGAGAAAGAATACCCTTGCAAGTAACCTGGTAAAATTTGAAGAGATTGTTGTAGATACCGATAACGGTGAAGTGGCCATTAATGGACAGCCTGTAGCCCTCACAAAAACCGAGTATAAATTCCTGCTTTATTTTATCATCAATAAGAACAGGGTACTTACTAAAAATGCTTTGGCGGAATACCTGTGGGGTGACAATATGGACTTAGCAGAAGATTTTGACTTCATGTATGCGCATATAAAAAACCTTAGGAAAAAACTGCAAAATGCAGGATGCGGCGATTACCTGCATAGTGTATATGGCATAGGCTACAAATTCAGTTATAAATGAAGCTATTCTCAAAATATAACCGGCTTAACCTTGCAGTTACTATCAGTATATTTTTGATTGGCAGCTGCGTATTTTATTTTTTGCTCAGGTTTATTTTTATAACACAGGTTGACGATGCCCTGGAAAATGAAAGAGAGGAAATAATAGCATATACCGGCAAATACCATAAGCTCCCGGAAATTATTAATACCAGTGACGAATACACGGCATATGCTAATACTTTTTCCGGATCAGTACCCGGTTTCAAAAATACTTTTATACAGTACGACACCACCAGGGAATGGTCGAGGCAAATGCAGTTTGGCATAAATGTAACGGGGACAAGCTATACAGTATTTGTCAGTAAACCCCTGGAAGAAAATGAGGACCTGTTGCAGGTAGTTGTGATGATTACTGTAGCCATGATTGGACTGATTTTGTTGGCAGGCTACCTGATTAACAGAGCTGTGCTCACCCGTTTGTGGCAGCCATTTTATAATACCATTGATTACATAAAGCGATTCAATATAGATGAAAAGGTACCTGTTGCCCCTGTAGTCACCAATATTGATGAGTTTAACCTGCTCAATGAGAATATGTATGAAATGATTAGCAGGGTCGAGAAAGACTTCCAGTCACTTAAAGAATTTACCGGCTATGCGGCTCATGAAATGCAAACGCCATTGGCGGTAATAAGGACCAGGCTTGACCTTATTATACAGAATGAGGCTCTGTTACAAAATAATGCTGCGCAGGTTGCCGATATTGAAAATGCGGTAAGTAAGCTATCCAGGTTGTACAAATCCTTACTGCTACTCACTAAAATTGAGAATAACCAATTCTCCCACACCGATACTATTCAGCTGGACGAACTTGTGCAGCACAAAATAGATGAAGTATCGGAGCTGTCCTATTCAAAAGGGGTTCGTATTGAGTTCACAAAGCAGGAAACTGTGACTGTTTTGTTTCACGCCTACCTTGCCGATATTATTATTGGTAATCTCATTAGTAATGCTGTAAGGTATAACAAGAAAAATGGCTGGATTGGCATTTCACTTCACGCAGGGCTGTTATCTATATCTAATCAATCGCAACTGGGAGAGATAAAACCCGAAAACTTGTTCCAGCGATTCTACCGTGACCCTAATGTTAAAGAAGATGGCAATGGGCTGGGGCTGGCAATAGTAAAGAAGATATGCGATGCCGCAGGGTTCATGTTGACGTATTTCTATAAAGATGGCATGCACACCTTCCAGATACATTTCTAAAAACCTCCCGCTTTTCTTCAGTTTTGAGGTGTTACTTTGCAATTGGGACTAATCTCTTCCTGATATGGGTACAAAGCTGGTTCTTTTATTCCTTTTGTCGTCCGCTTATCCCGGCTACAGTCAGCAGCATGGGCTGGATTATTACATAGGCACAGGCCTTGCCAACAGCCCCTTAATGAAAGACTATGACAATCAAATTCTTTCTGCACAGGTTGACAGCCAGCTTGTAAAAGCAATATATAAGCCACAGGTATCTTTTACAAGTACTAATTTTTATGCACCTGTTATTCATGGGGTCGGTTACGACCCAGCCGTCACCAATAATGGCACTTATAGCTCATTGGTGAATGTGGCCCAGGCATTTACAGGAAAGAAAAATAGAGCCGCCCAGTTCAGCACAGTGAAATTATTGACTGACTCTACGATCAATGGCAAAAAGGTTTCTGAACAAGACCTGAAGAGGTCTATAACCAACCAGTACATAATAGCCTATGGCGACTGGCAGCAGCTCAAATTTAATGAAGAGGTACATGCGTTGCTATCGCAGGAAGATGCTATCCTCAGGAAATTAACGGGCAGTAATATATACCGGCAGACCGATTACCTCACATTCCTGGTTACCCTCCAGCAACAGGAATTACAAACAAGGCAGTTGCGCCTGCAATACCAATCTGATTTTGCTACACTTAACTATCTGTGTGGCATTTTTGATACAGGTTTTGTAGAACTTCCTGCTCCTGACATTAATGTGAGCACCCTGCCGGACCGCTCCAACTCTGTTTTTTACAAGAAGTATCTGCTCGACAGTATGCGGCTGGATAATAACCTCACCCTGCTGAATTACAGCTACCGCCCCAAACTGAGCGTATTTGCCAATGCCGGATATAATACTTCCGCATTATATAGTGTTTATAAAACTTTCGGCACCGGCTTCGGGCTGAATTTTACCGTGCCGATATACGATGGGCACCAGCGCAACCTGAAAACAAAAAAAATAACTTATCAGCAAAATACCGTAGCCAATTACAGGGAGTTTTTTAATTCACAGTATGACCAGCAACTGGCACAGCTCAAACAGCAACTTAATGGTATTGAGTCATTAATTGAAGCGATAAGTGCGCAGATAAAATACTCGGATACCCTTATGAAGGTAAATGAAAAATTGCTGACAACCGGCGATGCTAAAATACCCGATTTCGTAATCGCAATTAACAACTACCTGAGCGCGAGGAACCTGCTGGCGCAAAACAACATCAATAAACTCCAGGTAATTAACCAAATCAATTACTGGAATAAATAACAAAGCTTATGCGGTTCACCAAACGACACACTATTTGCCTGCTTTTGCTCCCCATCTGTTTTTTTTATGCCTGTAAAAGCAATACGGAAGCAACAATAGCCGATGTACCAAAAGAAACTGTTACACCAGTTACAGTGGTCGGCATAACGCGGGAGCCGATAACGGAGTATATTGAGTTAAACGCAACGTCTGTATTTCTCCAGAAGAATTTTGTGAAGGCAAATACAGGCGGGTATGTTGAGGCTGTGAATACACAGATAGGTAAGTTTGTAAGCAAAGGGCAGTTGCTATTTACTGTAAAAACAAAGGAATCGCAAAGTATCGGGAATGCAATAACAGAACTGGACCCTTCATTCAAATTTACCGGCGTAAATAAAATTGTAGCCAGCACCAGTGGCTATATAACACAACTCGGACACCAGACAGGCGACTATGTACAGGACGGTGAGCAACTGGCTGTTATCAGCGACAGGAACAGCTTTGTATTTCTTTTAAACATTCCTTATGAGTTGCACCGCTATGTTGCGGCTCAAAAAAATGTTGACCTCGTGCTTCCTGACAGCACCACTCTTAAGGGAACAATAATATCATCCATGCCTTCTATGGATTCCGCATCGCAGACCGAAAGCTATGTTATAAAAACGGATGGCAGTACATCCATTCCTGAAAACCTGATAGCCAGGGCAAGGATAATAAAGCTGCATAAAGACAATGTGCAATCTGTACCTAAGGCTGCTGTGCTTACCAATGACATACAAAGCGAGTATTGGGTTATGAAAATGACAGACAGCAGCACTGCTGTGAAGGTGGATATACAAAAAGGTATAGCAACCAAAGACCGCATAGAGATATTATCACCCCAGTTTACACCGGAAGACAAAGTACTCGTAACCGGTAACTATGGGCTGGGAGATACCGCTAAAGTAAAAATAGTTCAATAATGAAAAATTTCTTTGTTGCCTATAAGAATCCATTGGCAGTGATACTGGCTATCATTGTTATGGGAGGGCTTTTTGCCTACAGCAAACTGCAAACAGCGTTATTTCCTGAAATAACTTTCCCCAAAATAAAAATAATTGCAGACGCAGGTCTGCAACCTGTAAATAAGATGATGGTTACTGTTACCAAACCTCTTGAAAATGTGATAAAGCAGGTGCCTGACCTGCATACGGTAAGAAGCACAACAAGCCGCGGGAGCTGTGAGATATCTGCTTATATGGATTGGAACGCCAATATAGATCTGAGCCAGCAGCGCATAGAATCCAAAATAAGTCAAATAAGGAACACGTTACCACCCGAAACACAGATCACGGTGGAGAAGATGAACCCCTCTATTTTACCCGTTATGGGTTATAACCTGGAAAGCCACAACTTATCGCCTATAGAATTGAAGCAACTGGCCTTATACACCATAAAACCTTTCCTTTCACAAGTAGATGGTATATCAGAAGTAAGGATCATAGGCGGTAAGCAGAAGGAATATTGGATAACCCTGGATAAGGAAAAAATGACTGTCCTTGGCATGAGCCCTGATGCTGTTAACGCCACTTTATCACAGACTAACTTTATCAAGTCTAATGGCTATTTATCCGATTACCGTTACCTGTACCTTTCCGTTACAGATGCAACAGTACACACGCTTGAAGACTTGCAGAATATGGTGGTGCGTAATGACGGCAAAAGGGTTGTGCTGCTAAAAGATATTGCGGTTATAAATATCAGCGAGGCTGTGGAATATACCCGTATCAATGCCAATGGAAAAGATGCCTTATTGATCGCAGTTATCAAACAGCCCAATTCCAACCTGCTTACTGTATCGGCAGTTATGGAAAAACGTATTGAAGCGCTTCGGCAGATACTTCCCAAAGGCGTAACAATAAGCCCCTACTATGTACAGGCAGATTTTGTAAACGACTCCGTAAAAAGCGTGACTGACAGTTTGTGGATAGGTCTTGCCCTCGCTATTATTGTCGCTGTAATATTCCTGCGTTCCGTAAAGGCAAGCAGCACCATACTACTCACCATACCGGTTACTTTGTGCCTTACGCTGATAGTGCTGTATTTTATCGGTTACTCCCTTAATATAATGACGCTCGGCGCGATTGCTGCCGCTATAGGGCTTATTATCGATGACGCTATTGTTGTGGTGGAGCAGATACACCGCACACATGAAGAGCACCCGCAAGAGCCTAGCAACATATTAGTACCTAAAGCTATAAAATATCTGTTGCCAGCTATGATAGGCTCTTCTATCAGTACTATAGTCATTTTTATACCTTTTACCCTAATGACAGGTGTGGCAGGTGCTTATTTTAAAGTACTGACCAATACCATGATCATTACGCTGGTATGTTCATTTTTTGTTACCTGGATCGGGCTGCCGGTTATCTACCTTCTTATTACAAAGAGTAAACCTTCCCTCAAACCACCCAAGGAACACAAGGTAAAAACACAACGCTGGGTATCATTTTTTATTTTCAAGCCTTATATAAGCATCATTATCTCTGCTATCCTTATCGCTTCCATTGTACTCATATTGCCAAAATTACAGACCGGGTTCCTGCCAGAAATGGATGAAGGCAGCATAGTGCTTGACTATTCATCACCTCCCGGAACCTCACTCGAAGAAACAGACCGGATGCTGAGAGAAGTGGAAAAGATAATAGTTAAAGAGAAAGATGTAGAGGCCTACTCAAGAAGGACAGGCACACAAATGGGGTTTTTCATTACAGAACCTAACAGGGGCGATTACCTCATACAGCTGAAAAAAAACAGGACTACGACAACAGATGAAGTAACGGCCTCTTTAAGACGAAAAATAGAAACTACTCAACCAGCACTACGTGTTGATTTCGGACAGGTAATCGGCGATATGCTGGGTGACCTTATGACCTCTGTGCAACCTGTGGAGATAAAAGTGTTCGGGAGTGACCAGTTAAAGCTGAGAGAACTGGCAGATAACGTTGCCAATGTCATCTCTAAAGTTAAAGGCACTGCGGATGTATTCAATGGTGTTGTTATCGCAGGGCCTTCCGTAAGCATTGCTCCGGATTATACCCGGCTGGCACAATTTGGCATTACCCCTGCCTCATTTCAATACCAGTTGCAGGCAGCAATGGAAGGCAATATTGCCGGGAATATATTAGAGAAGGAGCAGGTATCAAATATCCGCATTGTTTACCCTGGCAACAGGAAAATATCAGCGGCTGATATTGGTAATTTGCAGGTATTCCTGCCAAACGGCAGGTTAAAGCCCATTATGGAACTGGCAACTGTTACTGTAAACACTGGCGATGCAGAAATGCAAAGGGAAAACCTGCAATCCATCGGTGTAATCACCTCCCGGCTTGAAAACAGGGACCTTGGCAGTGTTATGAAAGACATCAAAAAACAGGTGGCCTCCAATGTTGTTTTGCCGCAGGGCTACCATATTGAATATGGCGGCTCGTATGCTGACCAGCAACAGTCCTTTAAAGAACTGCTTATGATACTACTCACATCAACTCTTTTGGTATTTGTTGTTATCCTGTTCCTGTTCCGAGAAATAAGGGTAGCTGTGCTTATTGTGTTGATTGCGTTATTGGGCATTTCCGGAAGTTACCTGGCATTATTCCTCACTAACACCCCCCTTAATGTAGGCAGCTATACCGGGCTTATCATGATAGTGGGTATTATAGGAGAGAATGCTATTTTCACATACCTGCAATTCCGGGAAACACTTCTTACAAGTAGTGTTGATGATGCCATTATATACTCCATTTCCACCCGGTTACGCCCTAAATTGATGACGGCCTTAGGGGCTATTATTGCGTTAGCTCCGCTTGCTTTGGGAATCGGCACAGGCGCGCAACTCCATAAACCCCTCGCAATAGCTGTTATAGGCGGCTTCCTGGTAGCTTTGGCATTGCTGCTTATCGTATTGCCGAGCTTTCTAAGGTTGATATACCGGAATACAAATGTTATACTGCCTGAGGTTACCGGTTAGAGCAGCTTTACAATTTTAAAATCAAACTTATGTGGCAACTATTTTCCATTTTGTCGGCGGTGTTTGCAGCGTTTACCGCAATTTTCGCAAAGCTGGGTATGAAGGGTATTGATTCAGACCTTGCGACTGCTATCAGAACGGTAATCATATTGTTGTTGGCATGGATAATCGTCTTCACTAAGGGAGGAATAGGCAATATTTATAACCTGACAAAACAGAACTGGCTTTTTCTGGTGTTGTCGGGACTCAGTACGGGCTTGTCGTGGATATTTTATTTCAAAGCAATGCAGGCCGGCAAAGTGTCGCAAGTTGCTCCGGTAGATAAGGCCAGTCTAGCACTTACATTGCTTTTATCGGCTGTAATTCTTAAAGAAGTAATTACATGGAAGATTGCATTAGGCGTGGCACTGATTCTAGGCGGAACTTTTGTTATCATATTTTAGGAGGTAACTGAAGCTACCTAAAAGAATGGCAATGAATAATTTCCTATAATTATACCGATGGAGAACGGCTTTGTACTATCTTTTGAATACAATGGCAAGCAATATGGTCTGGAATCAGTCTCATTCACGAGCCCCAAAAACAAAAGCGAAGAAACCGCTCTACGCTCTGTTTCGTTGCTATCCCTTTTGTAGAATGAACTGGATTCGAAAGGGCAAATACCGGTAGCGAAATATGAGCTAGATTATGTTTTTAGGATCACCCAATTTATTGCTTGATGGTCTTTCCAATTTTAGCGAGGATTTTTCGTTAGTTGGGAAAACACCAAACTCAGTTCCCCTCGCCTGATACCTGTTTTTTGTGGTCACCGCTATCCCGTCTTCCACTTTTACTGCAATATCGGTATCATGTATGATTTCCTGAGAACCACGCATTTTTCCATCCTTTGTGGACTGAGATATCGTTACAAAGGTGGATTGAGGGTAATGCGCCCGCAGGTCACGCAGCCTTGCGGTATCTATGTCCAGCGTATCAAGGCTGTCTAAGAAAATGAAGTGAAACTTGTTGTCCTCAATCTCCTGTTTGATTTCCTCATACGAACTGATATCGGCAAAGTACAGGTGGGGGTTATTAACTTTATTGTTCACCAACTTATCCTTCATGGTCTTGGAAAACCCTTCCTCACCGCTGACATAAACTACATTCCCGAAACTCTGTGCAAGGTAGTCGGCGAACTGAATACAGAAAGTGGATTTTCCTTCCCCCGGCTTTCCGTGCACCGCAAGATGGAATACGACTGCTGGCAAACCAAAAAAATCCTTCCACCTGCCCTGAAAGTTCAGGCATTTATAATTCATTCCCCTCAGTTCCTGACTGCTGATAAGTTTACTGCTGGACGGAATGATAGCGATGTTTTCGGTTACCGCTTCTTCAGGTAAAATTAATGGTGTCTTGGCAGGTTCAGGCTCAGCCCTGACCAGCCCTGTTGGCTGGATAACAGGTGCCTGTTTTACCAGCACATGCTGAGGGGTGGATTTTAATTTCTGCAACGCCTCCTCGCGTTTGTTTTGAGCTATTGAAAGGTGCATATCTAACTGCCGCATGAGGTCGTAATTCTTATTTATATAATGCTCCGCTTCTTTCTGGTCTTTAAAAGTTTCCTTGATTTCAGGACTTTGATAACCTGTTTTTTCTACCATAGCCCTTCCATCTGTATTCATGGCCATGCAAATTTGTTGTCTTTTTTTAATCGCTTCTTCCCTGCTGTTCTTCCAGTCGTTTATATTTTTCTCGCACGCAACTCTGGTATTCACAACTTTCTCATACTCCTCTTCTGCCTTTTGCAAAAGAGCGGATGCGATTTTATAGGCCGCTGTTTCTTCCATGACAACTGTAGGTGTAAGTTGCTCATTTACAGGTGTAATTGACGTCTCCCTGACGGCTGTGACGGCTATTTTGGGCTGGTTATCTATCACTCCCCGAATACCTTCCAACGGCTGACCTGCCACATTGGGCTTTGCTGCCACGGGTAATGCCTTGGCAGTTTTGGGTTGTTTTCCCTTGCTAGCTTCCCAATGGTTAGCCTTACATGAATTGCTGCAATATTTGGAATCTGCCCGCTTATCAGATGGAATTGACCCACCACAATAATTACATTTTCTCGCTTCCATATTTTTGAGTTTTTAACCCTTTTATGCGTTTTTTGACGTCTGGAGACGTCACTTTCTGAGGTGGTAAAAAAGCGGTGGGCAATCCCACCGCTTTTTATTCGTCCTTTTGTTTCAGGATTTAATCCTCGTCTTCTTCCTCATCATCATCATCATCATCATCATCATCTTCGTCTTCTTCAATCTGTTCACGAAGTTTGTCAAGGAACTCTTCCAGTTCATCCACACTGTCGGCGTCGTCCTTTTCATAAAGAACTTCAACCAGGATTTCGTCATCCTCATTCGTGCCTGTAACACTGTTTTCAAGGTCACGTTCTGCCAGCTCGGTGGCAAATTCTCCCATCACTTCAGATGGAACAGCAAATTCTGCTTTTCTCATAAATCGGGTTTTTAATTGTGAAACACTATTGTTAACTATACTGCCTGTTTTATGCAGTCTTTTTACTGAGTGTGAATGTTGCCGCTTCACACTCGATTTCGTCATTGGTCTTGACCTTCCCCTTCCTTATCCATTGCTGTAGCTCGGACAGGTGGAAGTAGAGTTTGTTGCCCCTTTTAAAATGGGGTATCAGTTTACGGGAGGTCTTCTCGTACAGCGTTGTGATCTTCAGTTTCAGGAACTGCGCTGCCTGCTCCACATCAAGGATGTTGGAGGTGGGTTCTTTTGCAGAACCTGCCTTCTCATTTAATACTTCCCTGATGGCATCTTTAAGGAGCTCCTTAAATTCATGCTCGGGAATGTTCGTCAAAAATTGCACACTCATAGCTGTAGGCTTTGGTTACCGTACAACAAAAGACGTGCGCAGTTGAGGCTCCGTTTGGCTCGTGAACCTTCATGAAGGGAGGGGAGGAAAATGGCTTATTCAGGCATGATGGTATTGTCGATGAAATCCAGAACTGTCTGGAGAGCTTTGCGCACTGCTACTGCATTCTTGGCAGTCGCTGCCGCCATTATTTCATCCTTACTGAGATTTTGGCGGATGGTGTCAGGGCTGTAACCTGTCAGGATGGAAAACGCCAGCCCTGCGTCCTTACGGTTCAGCAATTTGTCTTTCAGGATGATGTCTGTCTGTTGCAGGCAGTAAATGAGCAGGGCTATCTGTTCCTGATTGAGTATGGTTATCTTATCATCTCTGATGCGCTTTATCCTGCCTTTACCTGCGGTGTCTTCAGTAACTGATGCCGCTTCTTTTTCCTTTGCTGCAATCCATTCGCTGATGGTGTCGGTCTGTTCAGCTACCAGCAGGTTTCCCCCATGCTTGCGTATGGTCAGTTTTAAAACCCTGCCGAAAATGGTGATGTTGCCGTCATAGTAATTTTCCAGCAGGTAGTTAAGGATTGCGTCCAACTGCATCAGGTCGGCATTTCGCAGGCGGTAGGCCAGGAACAGGTCGAACAATAGGTCTGAGGGGGTAACGGTATAGTCATGCAGCAGGTAATACCATGCAGGTGCTGCTACTTCCTCCCCGTTCTCCGTTCTGAGACGGTTTCCCGCACTTACAAAAGTATGGGGTACAGCGGCATTTATGGCCTCCATGCCTGTCATTCCCTCAGCTATCAACTGCTGAACCTTTTCATTGGTTTTATATAACTCAATCAGGCTGTCCTCAAAATGATACAACTTTTTCATGTTGAGCAGCACAAGCAGTATTTTTTTATAGTCCTCAAATTCGTCAGGGAACATAATGTATTCTGCCTTTGTTATCTTCTTGATGTTGATGCTGTAGTCCCGCTCTTCCATAGCCCAAAAGTAAGGCTTGTTTCGATTTTTTTAATGGTGTCACGGCTTTGCCTTCGTTGCCGATTAACGGCTATCTTACGTCTGTAACGTCTGTTTTGCACTAAAAAAGGCGATGAACTTTCGCCCACCGCCTGAATACTTTATTTTGTTACGCCCTTTCATGCTGCATTGCTTTCTGCTTTTTTCAGCATTGGTAATGCCGTTACCGCTGCCCTCTTTTTGTTGTCCCTAACATGGGTATAGACCATTGTCGATTGTATGCTCTTATGCCCGAGTAATTTGGACACCGTTAACAAATCCCCGTCAGGGCAGTTCTCCAGAACATTGGTGGCGAAGGTGTGGCGTGAACTATGAAAGTGCATTCTCTTTGGGTCTATCCCTGCCGCCTTTGCCCATTTTTTCAGGTAGTAATCTACACGCTTGCTCAATTGCCTTCTTATCGGGTCTGGCTCTTTTGCCAGCGGAAATACATAGATGCTCTTTTTACCGCTTTCCGCTTGCTGCCTTTCCCTATCCTGTAATATGGATATTGCTTGGGGGGATAAGGGCAGATACTCGATGTCTTCTGTTTTCTCCTGTTCGAAGTACATGAACCATTCTTCTTTGTCGTTGATATTCTTCCTGATGATTTCCGACCAGCGTAAAGGGTTGACATCGCTCCACCTCAGTCCAGTAAAGCAGGAATACATAAAAGCCTGTCTGTATTGTGGTTCCATTTTGCAGGGAGTATCCAGTAACAATTGCAGTTCGTCCAGCGTAAAAGAGTTCCTGAAAATCTGTTTGTGCCTCAGTCTTTCATGGGGAGGAATTTTACGGATGGGGTTCTGTGGTATGATTTCCTGCCTTGCCGCCTCGTCAAGGGCAGTGGATATGTTCCTGATATAATCACCTGCGGTGTTATTGCTTACTTTGCTAAGCAGGTATCGGGTAAAATCCTTTATCCATTCGGGTGTTATGATATAAAATGGCAGGGAGCTGCCGTCAAGGTATCTTTTCAGGTGTATCAGGGCTGAACGGTTATGGCTGTAATTAAGGTTCCTGTCTTTCATGAACTGGTCAAACCACTCCACAAAGTCGGCCTTGCGTTT
>CALQJX020000033.1 GCA_943331005.2 Bordetella parapertussis | reverse complement strand
TTTGCTACATTATCTACACAAGATCATGAAAGAATGTAGGAAATGTAGGAAATGTACTTGCTAAAAAAACTTTTTAGAAGGATAGGGGAGCAGGTCAAATTCTGGAGGCGAGTTACAAATTTTGCCTTTATTACTACAATAGTATCCTATAACTTTCCACAATTTTGTTACTCTATTGTAACCTTTACAAAACGAAAACGCCTGTAAGTATTGATTTTACAGGCGTTTCGAGAAATTGTTATGTGCCCCAGACGGGAATCGAACCCGTACTCGCCTTGCGGCAAACAGGATTTTAAGTCCTGCGCGTCTACCTATTCCGCCACCAGGGCCTGGTGTTGTACTGCAAATATATTATGCAAATTTTTTCGTTGCACATATTTTTTGATCAAATGGATATTGCTCAAAATAAAAAAATCCATCGTCCGTGAGAAGATGGATTTTTTACAATGAGCGGAAGACGAGACTCGAACCCGCGACCCCAACCTTGGCAAGGTTGTGCTCTACCAACTGAGCTACTTCCGCATACTTTTTAAGAACTTTTCCCTTAGCTGTTTGCGTTGGGGATTGCAAAGATAAGAGGTGTTTTATAAAAAACAAACAATGTTCAAAAAAAAATAATTGTGTCATAAAACAGGGTTCACAATGCGTGTTTATAAATACTGCCGCAGACCATGAAAAATGTGGTGGGGTGGTAGTACATTTGAGGCCCGTAGCAAAGGCGGATCTGCAAATGGCATCATCATTCGTATCGCTGGTAAAGAAAGACCTCCTGATGGAGTGGCGGCAGAAGCATGCGCTGTTTGGGGTGCTGGTATATGTTGGCGCTACTGTGTTTGTTGTATATATGATGAATGGCCAGCCCGATACCCGGGTGTGGAATGCACTCTTCTGGCTAACGCAGCTTTTTGTTGCGGTGAACTCTATGGCCAAAAGTTTTCTGCAGGAGCATCCGCACAGGTTCCGTTATTACTTTACGGTGGTAAAGCCAACCACCTTTCTGCTTGCCAAACTTACCTATAGTACTTTGCTGATGGTGGTGATGTGCATCATAAGTCTGCTGCTGTATGGGGTGATGCTGGGGTGGCCACCGGTGCAGAGTACCTTATACATAACCATTGCTATAACGGGTAGCCTTAGTTTGTCGGTAGTGTTTACCTTTTTGTCGGCCATTGCGGCAAGGGCGCAGCAAAACTCATCGCTGATGGCCATACTGGGTTTTCCGTTGGTGACACCGGTACTGATGATACTGAGTAAGCTGGCGGCAACGGCGCTGCAGCCCATATACATGCCTGGTTGGTGGAGTCTGGCCTTAGTGCTGGTGGCACTGGATGTGCTGATAATAATGCTTGGTGTGATACTGTTTCCGTTCCTGTGGCAGGAGTAGGGTAAGGGAACCGTTAAAAATGAGGGGCTGGTTTTTGTGATGTTGTTTTTCAGTAAGTTTGTAGTCTAAACCAAAAAAAATATAACTGTTATGAAAAAGATCATGTTATCTGTAGTTGCAGCAGCAGTAATGTGCGCTGGTACTTCTTTTGCACAGGGCCAGAAATCGAACACAGCTGCTCCGGTGCAGAATGTAGCAGGTGCTATATCTACCAGCGAGACAAAAACTACTGCTAAGAAAGATGCTAAGGCTACCAATACTAAAAAAGATGCCAAAGCAACTGCGCCTGCTATAAAAGAAGCAGCAGCCAAGAAATAATTGACCCTTTTAGAATGCATTAGAGAGGCAGTTCGCAGGAACTGCCTCTTTTTTTGTGCCAAAATGGTGCTAATACCTGCAATAACAAGTAGTTATGCGCTTTATGTATACCGCAATAGGATAAAATGATGAAGGCAGACGGAGGCGTAAGAGTAGGCTGAAACCCCTTACCAGAGCGGTTCTTCGATTGATAAACAGCGATTTAGTTACTATATCCACAGGGTGTTCATTACTTATGGTTCATTTTATTGGCTTTTTATTGACAGGCGTGTTATCTTTGCGCCCACAACAGTCAATAATTTTTAAATACTCCCAGATAACATGAATTGGAAAAATTATTTCAGCACGTCTATAGGTAAAAAAGTACTGGTGGGCGCAACAGGTCTGTTTCTCATTCTTTTTCTTGTGGTGCACTGCTATGTGAACGCCATGGTATTTTGGGCAGATGATGGTAAGCACTTTACCGAGGCTGCTGCCTTTATGGGTGGCAATGTAGCGGTAAGGATCATGGAGATAGGCCTGTTCCTGGGTCTTGCCGTACACATCATACAGGGTTTGTCCCTGTGGTCGCAGAACGCTAAGCGTCGCAGCCAGCGCTACGAAGTAAGTGCAGGCAACAAAACCAGCAAGTGGTACAGCCGCTCTATGGGTCTGCTGGGTACGCTGATCCTTATGTTCCTCATTCTTCACCTCTATCATTTCTGGGCTCCTAACCGTTATGGCCAGGCATTTGAAAGTGATATTTGGAAAGAAGAAGATCTTTATCACAAAATGATATTTGTATTCACAGAACTGTGGGTGGTGGTAATATATGTACTGGGCTGTTTCTCCCTGGCATGGCACCTGATGCACGGTTTCTTTAGTGCGTTCCAGACATTTGGTCTGGCTACCAACAAATACAAGGGCATGATCAGGTCTATAGGTGTAGGATTTGCTATCCTTATCCCGCTGATATTTGCCAGTATGCCTGTATACCTGCATTACATAGCAAGCTGCGGCCACTAATACAGCAACGAATTGAGCATTAAGATATTATCTTATTAAATTCTGACCTTGAATTAAACAATCATATGGCGTTAAATTCTAAAATACCTGCCGGTCCGTTAGACTCCAAATGGAAAACGTATAAGTCTACCTGTAAGCTGGTGAACCCGGCCAACAAGAGGCAGCTGGAAATAATAGTAGTAGGAACAGGCCTTGCAGGCGCATCTGCTGCAGCATCGCTGGGCGAGATGGGTTATAAGGTAAAGGCTTTCTGTTTTCAGGACAGCCCGCGCCGTGCGCACTCTATTGCTGCGCAGGGTGGTATCAATGCCGCAAAAAACTACCAGAATGATGGTGATAGTACTTATCGCCTGTTCTACGATACAATAAAAGGAGGTGACTACCGTGCCCGCGAAGGCAATGTGCACCGTCTTGCAGAGGTGAGCACCAGCATCATAGACCAGTGTGTGGCTCAGGGTGTTCCCTTTGCCCGCGAATATGGTGGCTTGCTGAGCAACCGTTCTTTCGGTGGAACTCAGGTACAGCGTACTTTCTATGCTGCCGGCCAGACTGGTCAGCAGTTGCTGATAGGTGCTTACCAGGCGCTGGAGCGTCAGGTGGCATTGGGTAATGTTACTATGTACTCGCGTCATGAGATGCTGGATGTAGTGAAGATAGATGGCAAGGCACGCGGCATCATTGCCCGCGATCTGGTTTCGGGCAATCTGGAACGCCATTTCGGTCATGCAGTGCTGTTGTGCACAGGTGGTTACGGCAACGTATTCTATTTGTCTACCAACGCTATGGGCAGCAACGTTACTGCAGCCTGGAAGGCACACCGTCAGGGTGCATTCTTCGCCAACCCATGTTTCACTCAGATCCACCCTACATGTATCCCGGTTAGCGGCGATCACCAGTCAAAACTGACCCTGATGTCAGAGTCGCTGCGTAATGATGGTCGTATATGGGTGCCTAAAAAACAGGGCGACAACCGCAAACCAACCGATATAGCTGAAGAAGAGAGAGATTACTACCTGGAACGCAGGTATCCTGCATTTGGTAACCTGGTACCACGCGACGTGGCCAGCCGTGCTGCCAAAGAGCGTTGCGATGCCGGTTATGGTGTAGGTTCTTCTAAAATGGCCGTATATCTCGATTTCGCATCAGCGATAGAGCGCTATGGTAAAGTAGAGGCCAACAAACAGGGCAAGCCAAATCTTGACAAATCTTCGATCATTGCACTTGGTAAAGATGTAGTGAAAGAAAAATACGGTAACCTCTTCGATATGTATGCGAAGATCACCGGCGAAAATCCATATGAGGTACCAATGCGTATCTATCCTGCGGTTCACTATACAATGGGGGGCCTGTGGGTAGACTACGAACTGATGACCACTGTACCAAACCTGTATGCACTGGGCGAGGCTAACTTCAGTGATCATGGTGCTAACCGCCTTGGTGCATCTGCACTGATGCAGGGTCTGGCAGATGGTTATTTCGTTATTCCTTACACTTTGGGTAATAATCTGGCTGACGACATCCGCACAAAAGCTATACCTACAGATCATCCTGCATTCGTAGCAGCAGAGAAAGAGGTAAGCGACCGTATCAACAAGCTCATGAGCATTAAGGGTACAGCAAGTGTGGAAAGCTTCCACAAGC
This sequence comes from Bordetella parapertussis, assembly GCA_943331005.2. Taxonomy (GTDB): domain Bacteria; phylum Bacteroidota; class Bacteroidia; order Chitinophagales; family Chitinophagaceae; genus Nemorincola. Next base: position 28,995 of record CALQJX020000033.1, on the reverse strand, counting down.
GCCTTGGCAAGATAATTTGGGACAAATGTGGTATGGGCCGTAGTGAAAAAGGACTGAAAGAAGCCATAGCTGAGATACAGGCACTGCGCAAAGAATTCTGGAGCAATGTTCGTATACCGGGCGAAATAAATGAGTTCAATCCTGAGCTGGACAAAGCCGGCAGGGTAGCAGACTTCATAGAACTGGGCGAACTGATGTGTAAAGACGCACTGGAACGTAACGAAAGCTGTGGTGGTCACTTCCGCGAAGAGTATCAAACAGAAGATGGTGAAGCACTGCGTGATGATGAAAACTTCATGTATGTAGCAGCCTGGGAATTCAAAGGCGAAAGCAACTTCGAACTGCACAAGGAAGAACTGAAGTATGAAGTGGTTCACCCGAGTGCAAGGAGCTACAAATAATAAAGAAGGCCGCAAGGCCTGCACAAAAAAGACATAAACATGTAGCCGCGGCACTGCTGCGGACCATAAAAACGATACTTAAACGAATAGCGTATGCAACACTATACAATGAACCTCACACTAAAAGTGTGGCGTCAGAAGAATAACAATGCAAAGGGTGGATTCGAAACATTCCAGGTCAAGAATATTTCTTCGGAAATGTCGTTCCTGGAAATGTTCGATGTGTTGAACGAACAACTGGTTGCAGAAGGTAAAGAGCCTGTTGCTTTCGACCATGACTGCCGCGAGGGTATCTGTGGTATGTGCAGTATGCACATCAATGGCCGTGCACACGGTCCATGGGGACAAACTACTACTTGTCAACTGCACATGCGCGAGTATAAAGATGGTGACACTATAGTAGTAGAGCCATGGCGCGCTAATTCATTCCCGGTTATCAAGGATCTGGTTGTAGACCGCAGGGCTTTCGATCGTATCATAGCTGCCGGTGGTTATGTATCTGTAAACACAGGTAATGCACAGGATGCGAATGCGCTGCCTATAGAAAAGCAGAAAGCTGATGAGTCTTTCGCAGCTGCATCGTGTATAGGTTGTGGTGCATGTGTGGCAGCTTGTCCTAATGCATCTGCAATGCTGTTCGTATCAGCTAAGGTATCTCACCTGGCATTGTTGCCACAGGGCGATCCTGAGCGTAAGGTACGTGCGGTTAATATGGTCAACCAGATGGATACAGAAGGTTTTGGTAGCTGCACCAACATTGGCGCCTGCGAAGCTGAATGTCCTAAAGGTATTTCTATCGAGAACATCGCCCGCCTGAACAGGGAATATCTGGGTGCTGCATTTTCTGGTAGTGCGCAGGGATAATATCTTTACTTCTTTCAAATCTATTATTCAAAGGCTGCACGTTGTGCAGCCTTTTTTATTGCATATACCGGTACAAAAAAAGGCGCGGACCGGATAGCGCACGCCTTATAGGGTTAATGGAAACGGAAAATCTTAAGGCTGATATATTAGCCTTACAGTTGCAACAGAACCATTATTGCCGTTGAAACGACACATATAAACTCCTTCAGCAATCTCATTGTTCAGTTTGATCACTGATGCCGGGTGCATGATGTGGAACTGACCAACTGTCCTGCCATCTATACTAAATATTGTAAGAGTACCCGCTGTAGCAGTTTCTATTGTTATTACATCTCTGGCAGGGTTTGGGTACAGTCTGAAGCCGGTAGTTTTTACTGTTACCTGTTCTGTACCAGTTACACAAGCAGATGATGGTTTTACCACCACCACTTTTGTGGCAGTATCTGCGCTGCACACATTGGTAACAATATACCTGATGGTTGCAGTGCCCGGAGTAACGCCCGCAACAATACCTGTTGCTGTTACGGTAGCAATGCCAGGGTTGGTGCTACTCCATGTGCCGCCTATTATGCTGCTGCTGAGGTGAATGGTATCTATCTGGCAAACAGTATCTGCGCCTGATATAGAACCGGCATCTGCCAGCGGATTTACTGTTACTATAGTAGTAGCAGTAGCTGAGCCGCAGGAATTGGTTACTGTATATGATATACTTGCCGTTCCCAGTGCCACACCTGTAACCACACCACCTGTGCCTACAGTAGCAATAGTAGTATTGCTGCTGCTCCATGAACCTCCGGTAGTACCGGCTATAAGTGTTGTAGTAAGACCCAGACACACATTGCCGCTGCCGCTAATGCTACCTGCAACAGGTAATGGATTTACTGTAACAGGGTAAGAAACGGTTGCAGTGCCGCAAACTGTAACTACGGTATATTTTATAGTGTCAATACCTGCAGAAACCCCTGTAGCTACTCCCGATGTGGAAATTGTAGTATTTCCGGTTGTAGTACTCCAGGTGCCGCCACCCACTGTAGATGATAGTGAAGTAGTAGCTCCCACACAAACTACTGCTGTACCCGATATTGTACCTGCTGATGGCAGCGGGTTTACAGTAACCGAGGTGGTGCGTACGCAACCTGTAGGCAGTGTATAAGATATAACAACGGCACCTGCCGAGACACCAGTTATAACACCTGTGCCGCTACCTGCAGTAGCAATAACAGTATTACTACTGCTCCAGCTTCCACCTGTAGTGGTAGCGCTCAATGTGATATTACTACCTGCGCATACGCTTGATGGGCCGGTTATTGTTGCTGGCAATGGATTTGTAGTTATTACTATACTATTGCTGCAGCCTGTACTCAGTGTGTAGCTTATGGTTGCTGTACCTGCACTTATACCAGTCATGATGCCGGAAGTAGCACCTATGGTTGCTACAGCAGTGTTGCTACTGGTCCATATGCCACCAACAGCTGTATTGGTAAGTGTACTGGCGAAGCCAATACACACTTCAGCAGTACCAGCTATTGAGGCCGGTAAAGGATTCACGGTAAATGAAGCAGTGCGGATACAACCAGCAGTAGAAGTATAAGTGATGTTAGTTGCTCCTGTAGCTACACTGGTTACTACCCCTGTAGTAGGGTTTATAGTAGCCACTCCTGTTGATGCACTGCTCCAGGTGCCACCTGTAGTGGTGCTGGCCAGCGTAGCTGAACTGCCCAAACAGGTACTCAATGCACCTGTGATTGCTGCAGGTAAAGGATTTACAGTGAGTATAGTTGTTGTGATACAACCGGTAGGCACGGAATAGGTAATTGAGGATGTGCCTGCTGCGATAGCAGCAACTACTCCGGTAGCTGTTACAACTGTTGCCACACTGGTACTGCCGCTTATCCAGAGGCCACCTGTTGTAGAGCTGCTAAGTGTTGCAGTGGCGCCAGGGCAGATACTTGTGGTACCTGTAATTGCTGCCGGAAGCGGATTAACGGTAACTACTGCTGTGCGCAAACAACCTGTTGCAGCAACATAACTTATTGTTGCTGTGCCTGCAGCTATGCCTGTAACAAGGCCAGAACCAGAACCGATAGTGGCAATAGATACATCACCGCTGCTCCATGTGCCGCCACTTGTAGCATCTGTAAGTGTAGTTGTTGCACCTTCACAAACATTGAGTGTACCACCTATAGTGGCAGGCAGCGGGTTGATGGTAACAAATGTAGTTCTGCGGCATGTTGTAGGCAGTGTATAAGAGATCAATGCAGTACCCGTACCTGCTCCGGTAATGATACCGGTTGCAGAACCTGCAACAGCAATAGCTGTATTGCTGCTGCTCCAGGTTCCGCCAGTTGTTGCAGAGGATAAGGTAGTTGTGGCACCGAGACAGATGCCTGTGGTGCCGGTGATAGATGCCGGGGCTGGGTTGACTGTGAGGATGGCCAATGAAGCACATCCGGTAGAAGAAAGTGTAAATATTATGTTGGAGTTTCCTGCAGAAACTGCATTAATGGTTCCGCTGGTAGCACCTATGGTAGCAACTGTTGTATTGCTGCTACTCCATGTGCCTGCGCCTGATGCATTGGTCAGAGTGGCAGATGTACCTGCACATAGCGAAAGTGTACCACCTATACTTGCAGGCAGGGCTATTACAGTTACCACTTTAGTAGTAAAACATCCCGTAGATAATGTATAGGTGATGGTGGTTGTACCCGCCGCTACTCCTGTCAATACTCCGGATGCTGAACCAATATCTGCGATGCTGGTATTTGCACTACTCCATGTTCCACCTGTAGGGCCGGAAATTGCAAACGTACCGTTGACACAAACGCTTATAGATCCCGAAATTGCCGCCGGAACCGGATTTACAGTGATCACTCTGGTGCTAACAGCTGTGCCGCAGCTGCTGGATATTGTGTAGGTCATTGTAGCTGTTCCCAAAGAAACACCTGTAATTAGTCCTGATGTGGCATTGATAGTAACTATAGCTGTGTTGCTGCTGCTCCATGTACCACCCAAAACAGAGCTCGAAAGTGTTCCGGTGCCTGCCAGACATACATCTGCAGGGCCGCTGATAGTACCTGCAGTTGCAGATGTAGTTACTGTAACGTTTGTAGTGGAAACCACTGTTCCGCATGCACTGGTTATAGAGTAAGATATGGTTGTTGTTCCTGCAGCAACACCTGTAACAACACCTGAAGTATTTACAGTGGCAACAGCAGTATTGCTGCTGCTCCATGTGCCACCTGATACAGTGCTTGTAAGAGCTACTGTGAGACCCGTACACACACTGGTAGAACCGGAAATAGTTCCTGCAGTAGGCGCGGGGTTAATAGTTACAGGGGTGATCCTGATACATCCTGTGGAAAGAGTATAAGTAATATTAGTTGTGCCTAAAGCCACCCCTGTGATAATACCTGTAGCAGATCCGGCAGTAGCTATTGAAGTATTGCCGCTGCTCCATGTGCCGCCCGAAGGAGTAGACGACAGCGTAGTGCTGCTGCCGATACATGTGCTGCCGGTACCTGTAATAGATGTTGGCAATGGATCTACTGTGAATACCCTAGTTATAGCACAACCTGTGCTTAATGTATAAGATATGGTTGTTGTTCCTGCCACAAGCCCTGTTGCCAGGCCAGATGAACTGCCGATTATGCCATTAGTGGTATTGGTGCTGCTCCATGTACCACCTGTAGTGGTGCTGGTAAGTGTAGTGTTTGAACCAACACATACCGAACCGGCTCCTGTAATGGCTGCCGGCAATGGATTGCAGGTAACAGTAAATGTTCTGAAACAACCTGTACCTAGTGTATAGGTTATGACACCTGTACCTGCCGATACGCCTGTAACAACACCTGTTGACCCATCAACAGTAACAGTGCCGGCGGCAGTACTATAGGTGCCGCCACTTGTTGCAGATGATATAGTAATAGTAGCGCCAACACATACTGTAGGTGCGGTTGCAGATAATGATGCAGGTAAAGGATCTACTGTAACAGTAGTTGTACGCAGACAGCCTGTAGGAAGGCTATATGTAACAACAGAAGTACCTGCGATAAGACCGTTTACAGTACCTGTTGCAGAACCAACTGTTGCTACTGCTGTGTTACTGCTGCTCCAGGTGCCACCTGGAGTAGCATCAGACAAAGTAGCTGTAGATCCTATACAAACGGATGAAATTCCGCTTATTGAACCCGGCAATGGATTTACTGTAAGAATAGCAGCTGCACTGCAACCTGTACTGGTGAGCGTATAAATAATAGTAGATGTACCTGCAGCTAAACCTGATGCTAAACCGCCGCTGGTAATGCCAGCAACAGTAGTATTACTGCTGCTCCATGTGCCGCCAGTGGTGGCATTAGCTAAAGAAGTATTAGCGCCTTCGCAAACTGATAGTGTGCCTGTTATTGCTGCCGGGTTAGGATTAATAGTCACTGTAACACTGCCTTCAGGTCCCCAGCAACCACCTACTGCCTGAGCGCGGAAGTAGTAAGTACCGGATGCGGTAACTGTCTGAGCGGAGCTGGCTGTAGCGGTAGCTATGCCACCGGAGGTTGTGCCCTGGAAGTAAATAGTGCCACCGGAACCACCCGCAGCATTTATAGTAGTGCTGTTACAGAATGTACCACCACCACTTGCTGTTACCGTTGCCGGCGTGTTGGTTACTGTAACTGTTAGTACAGCAAAACAACCTGTAGCAAGTGTATAGGAAATGTTTGATGTTCCTGCTGTTATACCCAGAACCAGTCCGGCACCCGAAACTGTTGCGACGGAAGTATTGCTGCTGCTCCATGTGCCCGATGGGGTAGTACTGCTAAGTGCTGTAGTAGCGCCTACACAAACAGATGCTACACCTGTTATAGCAGCAGGGTTTGGATTGATGGTGACCGTAACAGACCCTTCGGGGCCCCAGCAGCCTGTTGCCGACTGAGCTCTGAAGTAGTAAGTACCGGTAGCAGTTACTGTTTGTGTTGCAGCAGCAGTTGCTGTAGAAGTGCCGCCAGATGTAGTGCCCTGATAATATATGGTGCCACCACTGCCACCTGTGGCAGATATGGTGGTGCTGTTACAGAAAGTACCGCCTCCGCTTGTTGTAACTAAGGCAGGCAAAGCATTCACGGTAATGATTGTTGAAGATATGCAGCTTGTTGGGTTTGTATAAGTGATATTGGTAGTGCCCGATGCTATACCTGTTACTGTGCCGCTACTGTTTATAGTACCCACTGCTGTGTTGCTGCTGCTCCAGGTGCCACCAGCAATAGAGTTAGCGAGCGTCAGATTTTCTCCGGCACATATAGCCCCGCCACCAGTTATGGCAGCATTGGAGTTTACTGTAACTGTAGCTTTAGCGTTACAGCCCGATGGTGAAATAGTGTAGGTAATGATAGAAGTGCCACTTGCTGTGCCCGATACTACACCGGTGCCGGAAACTACCGTTGCAACAGCAGTAGTGCCACTGGTCCATGCACCACCTGCCGGTGCACTGGTAAGTGTTGTAGTGTTGCCCGGACATACTGTAAGTGTGCCTGAGATAGGAGATATAGGATTTACTGTTATTGTTGTTACCCTGCGGCAGCCGGTAGGCAATATGTAAGATATAGATGCAGTGCCGCCGCCAGTGCTAACACCGCTTGCTATCCCGGTACTTGGATCTATGGTTGCAATGGCTGTATTGCTGCTGCTCCAGGTACCTGCAGGTGTAATATTTGCAAGTGTGGTGGTAGCATTGGCGCAGAATGTGGTAGATCCCGTAATAATGCTGGGTAATGAATTGATGGTAACAATAGCAGTACTGAAACAGCCACCTGCAAGAGTATAGGTAAGATTGGCAGTACCACCGGTCAGTCCGCTGATGATACCGGTTGCAGCACCTACACTAATATTTCCTGTACCGGCCGACGACGACCATGTACCACCTGATACACTATTGGTAACCGTTACTGTAGAACTGAGACAAACAGCCAGTGTGCCGCCTATTGCTGCAGGTGCATTATTTACAGATACTGTAGTTGTAGACGTACAGCCTGTAGGTAATACATAGGTGATATTGGTAGTGCCGGCAGATAGTGCAGCCAGAACTCCCGGCATGCCTGTAGCATTTATGGTGCCTGTAGCAGTATTACTGCTGCTCCAGGTGCCACCTGTATTCACATTGGACAGTGAAGTAGAAGAACCAACACAAGCGCTTGCAGATCCCGTAATTGGCGCAAGTGCATTTATAGTTACTGTTGTAGTGGTACTGCAGGTGCCAATAGCATAGGTAATGATCGAAGTGCCTGCACTAACGCCGGTAAGCAGACCCGAACTGCTTCCGATCGTTGCTACAGATGTGGTGCCGCTGATCCAGGTGCCACCCGCAACGCTGTTTGTAAGTGTGCTGGTTTGTGTGGCACAAATAATTGTTGAGCCACCAATTGCGCCAGGATTGGCGTTTACGGTTACATTTTGTGTTACAAAACTACCTCCCAAAGTATACGTAATGGTAACAGTTCCAGTTGTTACACCGGTAACAAGACCGCCACCAGATGACACGGTAGCAATAGCAGTGTTGCTGCTGGTCCATGCTCCGCCGGCAGCTGCGTTGGCCAGAGTGATGTTGCTACCGGTACAAACTGAAAAAGGAGCACCTGTTATTGCAGTAAGCTCAGTTACAGATGAATTGCCGGTATTCCATTTGTCTCCTGCGTCTGCACCTCCAGTATTCACTGCATTGATCAATCCTCTCAGTGTTACAGCTCCGGTGCCGGATGCGGGTGCGGTCCATGGCACTGTTACCACATATGTAGTGCCTGCACCGCCGCTACCTGATGTAGCACCCATGGCCGATCCATGTTCTGTCATACTTATCCCCGCTGCCGTAGCCAGATGTGTAGTGCCGCCTGCTGTACCCAATGTACCAACAGAGGCACTACTGCCGTTTACGGCAGAGACCTGAAAACCAAAATTGGGCAGAGTTAATGATCCGCTGGTTTGAGTTCCTGTAATTCTTATAAAGTAGCTACCACCTGCCACATAATGTGTAGCAGGACTTAAAGATGAGTTTAGCAACTGCATACTAACAGTAGTGCTGGCAGTTGCTCCCGAGGTGCCATGACAGCTACCACCTCCGCAGCCTGAAGTATATCCATAGATACCTACTGAGCCTGGTCCGCTGGAATAGCTGGACGTTATGAGATAGAAAAAAGCACAAAGCAGAGGAAGCAGAATAATCTTTCTTTTCATCTTTTTTAGTTTATAAGTAATGTATATTTAGTACGGATAAGTAATATTTAATGAGATCTTTTGATTGCGTGTATGTACTCGTATCTGTAAATGTATGAATGAAATATCGAAAGTCAAATAGATATTAACGAAATATATAATTAATAATTTGTTCTTGTTTTAATCTGTATAATGATAATTAAATACTATAATTGTTAATTATAAATAGGTATAGTAATAATGTAACTGTATAATGTTATGATAATTAATTGATTAATTTTAATTACTAATTTGATAGTAATAAAAGGAATGGATAGGTAGGCACATATGGGTTATAGGCGTATGCTTAAATAATTTTGTTAGAGGTATCTAAAATTATTTTTTTTGCTCCCATACAGCAATCAGGTGTATATTTCAGGAATAAGTACATTAAATACCTGATAGGTCATTGTTTATTATATTTCCTTTGAGTTTTTACTTTTTGCTTTTACTTTTGACATTACCGAAAGACGAACATACAAATGGCAAATAAACCAAATAAAAGACCGATCAGCCAAAATACACCCCAGCAAAATCCAGCTGCAAAAACTACTACGGCTGCGTCTACGAGTTCTGCACCGCAAGAATTGTTGTCTGTCCGCAATATCTGCATATTGCTAGGGCTTGTATCCTTCATAGTTTATTTCAATACCATATGGAATGGTTTTGTGATGGATGATGTAATGGTGCTGAAGGATAACAGAATGGTGCTGCGTGGCATGAGTGCCATACCAGAGTTGCTGTCTACACCGCACATGCGTGGGTATCTTATCATACCCAACGATCTGTATCGTCCGCTTTCGTTGGTAATGTTTGCGATAGAATATCAGTTTTTCGGGTTATCGCCGGCAGTGCATCACTTCTTCAATATTGTCACTTTCGTCGGTTGCAGTATCATGCTCTTCCTTTTTCTCAACAAGCTTTTTGATGGCAAGAAGATAGTAGTTGCTTTTATTTCATCCCTCATTTTTGCCGTTCATCCTGTACATACAGAGGTTGTTGCCAATATAAAAAGCCGCGATGAGCTGATGTGTTTCTTCTTTGGTTTACTATCACTCAATCTCTTCATCAACTATATGAAGGAGGGAAAGATGATGCAGCTATTGTTGGGTACTCTAATGTTCTATCTATCAGTTATCTCCAAAGAAACAGTAATTGCTTTTGTAGGTATCATACCTATTATATTCTTCTTCTACCGCAACGAGGATAAAAAACGTGCTATCTATATTACTGCAGGTACCTTGCTTGCCACTGTAGTTTTTCTTGGTATCAGGTCTTCGGTACTCAATGCATACGATGCCAATCAGCCTGCTGCACAGGTAGAATTCATAGACAATGCACTGGCCGGTGCTTTCGATATTTCTCTTTCTCCGTTAACTGTTTTTGCAACAAAAGTGGTAGTGATGGGCCATTATCTCCGACTCATGTTCATTCCATATCCGCTGCTCAGTACCTATTCATTCAACAGTATTCCTTTTGCCAATCTTGCAAGCATTGGTTTCTGGGTGTCTTTGTTGCTCTATGTAGCTATGATCTACTTCATGGTTACCCGTTTCATGAAAGACAAAAAAGATCCCTGGGCTTTCGGTATCCTATTCTATCTGGCAACCATCTTCCTGTTCTCCAACTTCCCATTCCTGATGGGTGCTGAGCTCGCAGAGCGTTTTGCTTTCTTTGCATCGGCTGGTACATGCCTGCTGATGGCATTGGCTATAGAGCAGTGGATCATTAAGATGAAAGATGCAGACATCAACATCGTTAAGAGTTCTAAAGTACTTGTCATACTGGTGCCTTTGTGTCTGGTTTATGGTGGGATGACCATTGCCCGTAACTTCGAGTGGAAGGACAATCTGACCCTCTATAAAGCTGATATTCAACGTTCTCCGAACGATTGTCGTCTTTACCACAATGTGGGATCTGCGCTTGCAGAAGAACTTTACGAACAGGAACCTGATACACTGAAGAAAAAACAGATCGATGATGAGGCGCTTACTTATCTGAGAAAAGGTCTGGACATCTATCCAAACTATTCGAGCCTGTTTGTTGAAATGGCCCGTATTTACGACCGTAAGAAAAACTACGATTCTGCAATCAAATATAACAAACTGGCTCTCAAGTTGAGTCCCATAGATTTCACTGCAAACAACAATCTGGGCAGTGTGTTGCTTACTGCCGGCAGATACAGAGAGGCTATTCCATACTTCCTGCTGGCTATGCAGTACAACCCCAACTTCAAGTATGCTTACCTGAATGTGGCCCGTTGTTATAACCAGCTGCAGCAATACGATTCTGCTGTTATCAATTTCCGCAAGCTGCTCGAATTCGAGCCACAGAACCTGGAAGTGTATCAGGAAATGGGTACCTCATTCTTCATGAGGCAGATGTATGATTCTGCAGAATATTACTACAAGGTGATACTGAAAAGCAAACCCGATGATGCTAATACCATCAACAATATAGGTGCGATCCTGCTTAACACCAAGAGGTATGGCGAGGCGGCGGAGTATTTCAAAAAGGCAGTAATATTGAACCCGACCTATTTCAATGCATACTCCAACCTTTCTAAATCTTACTTCTTCTCTGGTCAGTATCAGGCAGCTATAGATAATATCAACAAAGAGATACAGATAGATCAGCAGAATGCTGTGAGGGATATTCCTTACATAGCGTTGTCTTATCAGAAATTGGGTAACATGGCTGAAGCGAAAAGGTATGAGGCTATTTCTAAACAGTATTTTTCCAACTTCAAGTTAGAGTAAGATTTTCCGCTCCTGTGAGATAGGAAACTTTGCCTGTTTTTTAGCTTTATGCAAATTTTATTGTTACTATTTTCTACTTTGCTTGTGCACAATGTTGTTTGTGCACAAGACTCTTCCCTCTTAAAAGGATTGGGTGTGGAGGTGAACATGCTGGGTGGAAAGATAGTGCGTCATTCTGCCAAGTTTACTGCACCTGTGCCACCTTTGTCGGCTGCTATAGATGTGAATTTTGTATGGCAATCTTTTGGTAAAAAGGAATGGCAGCAAAGGAGAGGATTTCCTGTTACGGGAATCGGTATCATGTATACCGACTATATGAGTCCTGGTGTTTTTGGTAAATGTTTGGGAGTATACCCGAATCTGCAGATCCCGGTCATCACTAAAAAGAATATGGAGTGGACCTGCCGAATGGGTGTAGGTGTGGCATACGTAACTAAAAAATATAGTCTGGCTCCCGATTACGATACACTGAACACAGCAATCAGCACCAATATCAATGCCTTTCCTGTGTTCATGAGCGATCTCAGGTATCGGTTCAGTGAGCATCTCGATCTTCAGGCAGGAATCAATTTCTCACATATTTCCAATGCACTTTACAGAGAGCCCAATCTTGGTGTGAATATGCTTGGCATACATGCCGGTTTCCGTTATTTCCCAACTACATCCTGCCCCGATAAAAAAGTGTGTGCGTTGCCCTGTCTGAAGAGCAGATGGTTGTTTGATGTGAGAGGGGCATTATCTCACAAAGTTGCAAGGGCTGCAGGCAATCCTGTAGAACCAGCATACATTGGTGCCATATCTGTAAGCAGAAGATGGAAGTGCAAGAACAAAATGTTTGCCGGTATAGACGCCGCTTATCACAAAGATGTTTATGCGTTTCTGATAAACTATGGTGTGGAATATGGCCGGGAGAAACAACATTCATGGGATGGAGGTATTTTCATAGGTAATGAGTTTATGGTGGGCAGGGTAGGGATACTGGGAATTGTTGGCACCTATTATCGCCAGACCTTTCTCGACTTTGACCCTATTTATGAAAAGCTGGGCCTGAAATACTATATCTGCAACAAAGAAAAGGGTGCAGTAAAAGAGATCTATCTATCGGCGATGCTCAATACGCATGGTGTAGTGGCCGAATATTCTGAATTTGGATTGGGTTTTGCATTTTAGTTTATTAGTCTCTGTTCTTTTAACCAATTACAGTTTTACTTACCTTTGCGCCCATGCCTTCAATTTCACATCGTGGCGCACAAATGCCGCCATCGCCCATACGTAAACTGGTTCCGTTTGCCAATGCTGCCAAGCAGCGTGGCACCAAGGTTTATCACCTCAATATTGGTCAGCCAGATATAGAAACACCTCAGGTAATACTGGATGCTGTTCGTCATACCAATATGAAAGTGCTCGATTACAGCCCGAGTGAGGGTTTTGAGAGCTATCGCAAAAAGCTGGTTGAGTATTACAAACGTAATGATATAGACCTGAATACCGGTAATATCATTGTTACTACCGGTGGTTCGGAGGCGATCATGTTTGCTATTATGACCTGCCTTGATGATGGGGATGAGATAATTATTCCGGAGCCTTTCTATGCCAATTACAATGGTTTCTCTACAAGTGCAGGTGTAAAAGTGGTGCCTATCCCTTCTAATATAGAGACTGGTTTCGCACTGCCTCCAATAGAGGAATTTGAAAAAGCTGTAACGCCTCGTACCAAGGCTATCATGATCTGTAACCCTAATAACCCAACCGGTTATTTGTATAGCGCAGAAGAACTGAACGTACTGAAAGAAATATGTCTGAAGCACGATTTGTTCCTCCTTAGCGATGAGGCATACCGTGAGTTCTGCTACGATGGCAGGAAACATATATCTGCATTGTCTTTGCCAGGTCTGGAGAACCATGCTATTTTGCTCGATACTATTTCGAAAAGGTATAGTGCCTGTGGAGGCAGGATAGGTGCATTTGTGACCCGCAATCCTGAAGTGTTGACTGCTGCTATGAAGTTTGCTCAGGCTCGTCTCAGCCCGCCTTCATTTGCACAGATACTTGGCGAAGCTGCAGTAGATCTGCCATCAGACTACTTTGATGCAGTACATGCAGAATACACTTCGCGCCGCGATCTGCTGGTGAAAAGGCTCACTGCTATGCCGGGTGTTAAGTGTCCGTTGCCGGGTGGAGCATTCTATGCTATAGCTCAGTTGCCGGTTGATGACAGTGAGAAATTCTGTCAGTGGTTGCTGGAAAGTTTCTCGTACAATGGTGCTACCGTAATGATGGCGCCTGCTGCAGGTTTCTATGCCACACCGGGTAAGGGTCGCAACGAGGTACGTCTGGCATATGTACTGAATGCAGAGGCTATCAATGGCGCTATGGACTGTCTGGAAGCCGCACTGAAAGAATACAAGAACTAAGCACATTTTATAATTTATAACTCCCAACGGGCAGGCTGAAAAGCCTGCCCGTTTTATTATCTGATGATCTTCTGTAATGCTTGCCTGCATTGATTTGTATCATATTTACTTCCTGTTTTTATGTAACTGACAAAGATCAGTATCATTTATGATTGGCATTACCTAAGGCTACACGTTTCAAACGGAACTTTGCTTATCAAATTCAAGCTTATGAAAGTTAATATGATCTTCGCAGACAGGGCATTGAGAATGCTTGTATCAGTTGCATTATTGATAATGTATTTCACCAAGACCATCAATCAGAACGCAGGTATGTGGCTGATGCCGGTTGCTGTTGTCTTTTTTATAACTTCCTATACCGGTTACTGCCCTTTATACGGCATGTTGGGTGTCACTAAGAAAAAGCATCTTGCTTAGACTCTTTTAGTTATAGTTGCATCTTTAGTTTAATGATTTTGAGAGATAATTTTGTTGCAAAAAATAGCTAAACATACACTAATTAGTAGGTATATTTGAATAACCAAAAACAACAACAGATGAAAAAACTAATTTTCGTTTCTTTTGCAGCGTGCCTACTGGCAGCTACTCCCAGTCATGCTGGTTTTATCATGAAAAAGCAGCCTGCTACAATAACTGCAGTTAGTCAGGTTTCTGGCAAAGAGGATGCATCGTCTGTAGAAAATGTACCTTCAACTGTCATCAGTCAGGACGTTGTAAAAGAACAGAGCAAATTATCTCAAATGCTCGGTAAAAAGTCTTCAAGTGCAGAGATACCAAAAGTAATTTACATTGTGCTTGCAATTATTGGTTTTGGCTGGCTTGGAATGGGTATCAATGATAATTTTAAGGATTGGGATTGGGTAATTTCGCTCATTCTTTCCATTCTCTTTTGGTTGCCTGGTCTGATCTACAGCCTCGTTAAAATGAAGAAGTATTACAAATAATATTGTTCTTCTGAACATAAATTATAAGGGCTGCCCATGGGCAGCCTTTATAATTTATGACTCAAAATGTGGTTATCAATCATTCTCTTCACTTTCATCACGTATCGGGTTGATGGTGAGTTTAACCCTGTTGATACGCATTTTCTCTACAGCCATTATTGTGAAGTCGTACTGCTGGTGTTTCACTATCTCATTTACAGCAACGAACTTACCTGAGATCTCCAGTACCAGACCGGCTAGTGAATCACTTTCGCCTCTCACAGCATCAAACTCGTCAGATGGAAGACCTATGATTCGGCATACATCATTGATGAGTGTTTTGCCTTCAAAAACAAAGTTATGGTCATCCAGCTTTTTGTAATGCAGGTCGTCTTCATCAAATTCGTCTTTGATATCGCCGATTATTTCCTCCATAATGTCTTCCAGCGTAATGATACCTGAAGTGCCGCCAAACTCATCGACCACTATGGCAAAGTGTTGTCTTTTCTGCTGAAACTCTTTCAGCAGGTCTTCTATCAGCTTGCTTTCATGAACGAAGAAGGCCGGCCTGATAAGTGCATGCCAGTTGTAATTATCATCATCAATATGCGGCAAAAAATCCTTTGTGTGGATCATGCCGGCAATTGTATCCAGATTTTCATTAAAAACAGGCAACCTGGAGTATCCAACATCTATGCAATGTTTGCGCACTTCAGGGAAAGTAAGATCTGCATCCAGACCGCTCACATCCATTCTGGTTCTCATTACCTGCCGGGCAGTAATATTCCCGAATTTCAGAATGCCTTTAAAGATGTTCACTTCTTCCTGAGTTGCAGAATGGCCTACAGTCAGTTCAATAGCATGTTCAAAATCCTCACTTGAAATATTAGAAGATTTGGTGCCTATACGGCCTTCTATAAACCTTGTAGATGATACCAGAAACCCGCTTACAGGTTTGAATAACCATGAAAGTGCCTGCAGAAAAGGAGCAGAAAGCAGCGCCATTCTCAGGTTGTTCTGAGTGGCATATACCTTGGGTAGTACCTCGCCAAACAATACCAGCAAAAACGTTACACACACTACCTGTATCAAGAAGGATACAACATGATTGAGATGAAGGCCATGCAGCAAAGAGTTCACCAGCATATCTGTTGTGATAACGATAGCTATATTGATGAAGTTATTGGCAACAAGTATGGTTGCAAGCAGTCGTTTAGGCTGGTCCAGTAACTGTGTCGCAGTACGAGCTCCTGCTCTATCTGTACTTTTTAGAAAATTGATATCTTTTGCAGAGAGCGAAAAATAGGCTGTTTCAGCTCCAGCTGTAATTCCGGTCATCAGCAGCAGCACAAGAATAGTTACAATGAGTATGGTTGCGCTGGACGTTGAGAACGCTACATTGGATATTTCGAGAAATAATGGATGAAAACTCGTGTCGCCTTCGGTACTTTCCAATTTGTGTTTATGTTTGGTGAGATTATCAAAGTTAAAAAAAGGAATGAAACTGTGAAATTTTCATTCCTTTTTTTATGAATTATTATTAAAACTTAAAATGGCAGATCGTCTTTTGTGATACCAGGTGTTTGGGTATTTGGGTCAAAATTCATGTCGGCAAATCCGTTTGCTTCGCCTGTTATTCCTTCTGCAGTAGGGAGATCGTTGTGTTCTTTGCGTTTATCCAGCATTACCAGGTTGTCACCAATTATTTCTGTGCTGAATCTGCGATTTTTATCTTTGTCTTCCCATGTTCTTGTTCTTATTCGTCCTTCAAGATATATGAGGCTACCTTTGTGCAGATAACGTTGTGCAAGATCTGCCAGTCCACGCCACAAAACTACCGTGTGCCATTCAGTTTGTGAGATCAGTGTGCCGTTTTTATCCTTATAAGTTTCAGTAGTAGCCAGCGGAAACTTTGCAACTGCTATGTTTCCTTCCAGATGTTGCAGATCCGGATCACGGCCCAAATTTCCTATCAGTACCACTCTGTTTACGCCTCTCATAATATTATCTTTTTGGCTCTAAGAAATAACGTGTACTATTTTAATTCATCTTAAAAGTAAATAATTATTTTTTAAAAAAGAAACAAGTGTTTTAGGAAAGGCTATTTTTTTTAATTCGTTTATGCTAAGCCATGTACCGTTATCAGATTGAATGACTGGTTTAGTTTCTAAATGTATTGTATAGATATTAGTATATATTTGTTGGTGTGTAAGTCTTTGGTTTAATTTTCCTTTATATGTTATTTTATCTGATTTGAAATGGATTTCGTTATTATTCAGCGTTTTAGATAATGCAGCTATCTCAGTTTCTCCTTCGGTAAGTATTAGATAGGGCTGATGCAGATTTTCCCAGATATCACCACTTCCTCTTTTTTCTATCCATACTTCCTCGTTATGCAGGAGAAAAAAGTAATTGAACCATCTATTCTTTATTACAATTTTCTTGCTCTTTACCGGCAATGCAGCTGTGAGCCCCTGTGCAGTTGCAAAACATTCCCTTTTCAAAGGGCAATCGGTGCATTTTGGCGCAGAAGGTGTACAAACGGTTGCGCCAAGGTCCATTATGGCCTGATTGTAGGCCGCGCTGTTCTTATTGTCCAGCAGATCCTGGGCCAGTTCAGCAAACTGTCTTTTACCGGTTGTTGTGTCAAAGGGGGTGTCTATGCCAAAATACCTGGATAATACCCTATACACATTGCCATCTACAACTGCATTAGGTCGACCGAATGCGAATGATGCAATTGCGGCGGCAGTATAGGGGCCTATGCCCTTAAGTTCCAGCAATCCTTCATAAGTATCAGGGAAAAGACCATTCATAGTTGTTGTTATCAATCTTGCCGTTCCCAGCATATTCTTGCATCTGTTGTAGTAGCCAAGCCCCTGCCAGATCCTGAATACTTCATCGTCGTTTGCAGCTGCCAGATCCTGCACAGTAGGGTAGGTATTGGTGAAATTCAGGTAATAGGGTAGTCCCTGCAATGCCCTTGTCTGTTGCAAGATCACTTCAGACAGCCATATCTTATATGGGTCTTTCTCTCCCTTCCAGGGCAGGTCTCGGTCATTTTCGTTCGCATGCCATGCCGAAAGGTGTTTTGTGAAGTTTTTTCGTGCTTCTTTTGAAAATTCCATTTCCTGCAAAATAAGCTATAGGACCTGCTAAAATCAAATAAAAAACCTGTCCGGCAAATATCTTTCTACAGTCATTTTCACAAGTATTCAACACCCTATAATTTTCAGATGAAAAATCAGCTGATATCTGCTACTTTTGCACTCAATTACCACAGCTAATGACTACCGAACAACTTCAGGAAATGGCCACCCAGGTGCGCCGCGATATCGTAAGAATGGTTCACAAGGTGCAGAGCGGCCATCCAGGCGGTTCTCTCGGTTGTACCGATTTCCTCACGGCTCTCTATTTCAAAGTTATGGACCGTAAGCCCGGCTTTGATATGGATGGTATTGGTGAAGATCTTTTCTTCCTCTCCAATGGTCATATTTCTCCCGTTTTCTACAGTGTATTAGCTCGTTCAGGTTATTTCCCTGTAAGTGAGCTGGCTACTTTCCGCCACATCAACACCCGTTTGCAGGGTCATCCGGCCACTCACGAGCATTTGCCGGGTGTACGTATTGCCAGTGGTTCTCTGGGGCAGGGACTTAGCGTAGCTGCAGGTGCTGCTCTTACCAAGAAACTCAATAATGATAACCACATCGTTTATTCACTGCATGGCGATGGCGAATTGCAGGAAGGACAGAACTGGGAAGCGATCATGTTTGCTGCGCATCACAAGATCGACAACCTTATCTCTACTGTAGATTTCAATGGTCAGCAGATCGATGGTCCTACAACAGATGTTATGAACCTTGGCTCTCTTCGTGCCAAATTCGAAGCATTCGGTTGGGAAGTTATGGATATGGATGGCAATAACATGGCTGATGTTCTTACTGTTATGGCTGCTGCAAAAGCTGCCACAGGAAAAGGTAAGCCAATTTGTATACTTATGAAAACTGAAATGGGCAAGGGAATCAGCTTCATGGAAGGTACACATGAGTGGCATGGTATTGCACCAAACGACAAACAGCTTGAAGAGGCTTTGACTCAGCTTACTGCAACTACTTTCGGAGACTATTAGTAGCTGCAGGAGCTAATTTCATAGGTTTATTTTCGGTAGATTTGTTGGTCTGTAAACCACTTCTCTAATACCGGAAGTAAAATCTCTTTTGTTATGAAAAGAACTAACTGTATTGTTTTTCTACTGCTTTGTTTAGGCATTTCTGTCGGTTTCGTTTCCTGTAAGAAATCAACTGTTACTAATCCGTCGGTAAGAATCATAGGAAAATGGAAGAAGGCAAATTATGCCACAGATGACAATGTGAACGGCGTGATAGACAGCTGGGAAATGCGCAAAGCAAGCACGGCTGTTGTGAATGTTCTGGAATTCAAAAAAGACAATTCTGGTATAGAAACTGCTACCGGATCACCGGATCTGGGTTTCAGCTGGTCACTTTCAGGTGGTCTACTTAAGATCACTTATAATACCGGAGATGCTTTTTCTTACAATGTGCTGTTGCTCAATTCGGCCAAACTGAATATAACAGCAAAAACCACTGTAGGGCTGGCAGGGTACTATTACGAATCGCAGTAGTGAACCATTTTAGATTGAAATGCAGGCTATTTCCTGCTAAATAAAATCTCACTACATTTGAATGATCAATTGAGCAGATGCTACTTAGCATCCTTTCAGCACGATGTTCATTTTTAAATTTATAAAAATCATTTTTTAAAATAAACACAACATGGCAAAGATCAAAGTAGCTAATCCGGTAGTGGAGCTTGATGGGGATGAAATGACCCGGATCATTTGGAAATACATAAAAGAAAAACTGATACTCCCGTATCTGGACTTAGATATAAAATACTATGACCTCGGTGTGGAATACCGTGATGAGACCAATGATCAGGTTACTATAGATGCTGCTAATGCTATCAAACAATATGGTGTTGGTATCAAATGCGCTACCATTACTCCCGATGAAGCACGTGTGTCTGAATTCAATCTGAAGCAGATGTGGAAGAGCCCTAATGGCACTATCCGCAACATATTGGATGGAACTGTATTCCGCGAACCTATAGTAATGAGCAATATTCCGCGTCTGGTTCCCAACTGGACAGCGCCTATCTGCATTGGTCGTCACGCTTTTGGCGATCAGTATCGTGCCACAGATTTCGTGGTAAAAGGAAAAGGTAAACTTACTATCAAATTTGAAGGGGAAGACGGTAATACTATAGAGCATGAAGTGTACAACTTCAAAGGCGATGGAGTTGCACTGGCTATGTACAATACAGACGAGTCTATCATAGGTTTTGCACGTGCCTGCTTCAACCTGGCACTGCAGAAACAGTGGCCTCTCTATCTTTCTACTAAGAACACCATCCTGAAAAAATACGATGGTCGCTTCAAAGATATCTTCGAAGAGATCTATCAGAATGAGTTCAGGGCAGAGTTCGAAAAGACCAATCTTACTTATGAGCACAGGCTCATAGACGATATGGTGGCAAGTGCACTGAAATGGCACGGCAATTTCGTTTGGGCGTGTAAGAACTATGATGGTGATGTTCAGAGCGATACAGTAGCACAGGGCTTCGGTTCACTGGGTCTTATGACCTCTGTACTCGTTACACCCGATGGCAAGACCATGGAAGCTGAAGCAGCTCATGGTACAGTTACACGTCACTACCGCGAATACCAGAAAGGCCGTCCAACATCTACCAATCCAATAGCGTCGATCTTCGCCTGGACACGTGGTTTGGCTTTCCGTGGCAAACTCGACAACAACGAAGCGCTTATCAATTTTGCAAATGCACTGGAGCAGGTATGTATAGAAACTGTAGAAAGCGGCAAAATGACCAAGGATCTTGCAGTATGTATTCATGGCAACAAAGTGAACCATGGTGAGCATTATTTGTACACCGAGGAGTTCCTGGATGCATTGAATGAGAACCTGATCAAAAAACTGGCATAATTTCGTTCAGCTAATTCATAGAGCCCGGGCAACTACCCGGGCTTTTTTATGTTTTATTTATAATATGGGTTTGAAGATGTAAATAATGAAAAATGTAATTTAGATGTTCTAAACACTCATTCATGAAACAATATCATACCCGTTACCGACTTTCATCTTGGATCGCTTTGGCATTAGTTGCAGGTTTTTATGTACTCATTACTTTTCCGGGTATATGGTCTTGGGGCGGCAAACATAGGGTTGCTCACTCCGGCACGCCAGTACATGCTAAGACCATTTACAAAACCATTTATAGTACAGACGATAGTAATTCGCTTATAGGTTTTGAATTGCACAGTACTATATATCCCCTGCAAAATGGTGAGCATAAAATATGTAGTGTTGTGGTAAGAAATATGGACCCACAGAAAGACGATTATAAAACATACTGCAAAGACATAGTGAAAGAGCTGCTTACCATGTAAGGTAACTCAAATACTACTGTCAACATCTACGATAGTTTTGAAGCCTATTCATTGGCTACAGATGATGACAGATTGCTTTCCTTGAAAGAAGAGCAGTATATCAATCAACACAAGATCGCAATATTGGATGCCTATGTAGAAGATAGAGAAAATTATGCCTGTCTCACATATTTCCCCGCTGCAGGCAATAAGCTCTATTTCAGAGAATATTTAGAATTGTAATCATCATTTCGAGTGATGATCATTAATTGGTAGTCTGGAATTTTGGGTTTCACAAAATGGTAGTAAAAAATAATGCCCGGCATCTCTGCCGGGCATTGTACTGTGAGGTTGATTTTTATTATTCTTCTGCCTGTTTCGGGAAAGCTTTCTCAGCTTTGGCATTATATTCCTCAGCTCTGTTCATATCTCTGGTTTGCTGTGCCAGTTGTATAGCTAATCTGTATGCCTGATCATTGTATGGATCAGCAGCTATAGCCTCATCGATCTCACTAAACGCCCCGTTGGCATTGCCGGTCATTGCATAGGTATATGCCATGAAGAAATGGCTATAGCTAGGGTTGTATTTTTCCAGTCGTTTGTACAACTCTTTAGCCGCATCTACTTTCTTATCCTTCATCAAAATGTTTCCCATAGTCTGGTATACATTGATATCTGCAGGATGCTTGCGCAGTGCCTGATTGCCTGCATAAAGAGCGGAATCATTTTTGCCTTCTGCTTCATAAAGGCGCATCATTTCAGCCCAAACCAGTTCATTGCCAGGATAATCCTGCAACGAAGTCAGGAACATTTCTTTAGCCTCCATGTACCTCTTCTGCTTCATCAGCTCAAAGCCTGCAAGGTCTTTTTTGGTCTTTCGCTTCATTATAGCCATTATCGGTACTCCATCCACTTTCACTACGTGTATAGTTTCTTCGGGTGGCCAGTTACCGCTGTTAAGCTGTGCTGCATCTACAAAACGAGAGAACATGATGCAATAATCCCAGTCTTTGCTGTACCTGTCGTAGAACCTAACATAAGACGGGCTTTGTGCAAATGGTTCTGTAAAGTCGGGGTGCTGCTGCGCAAATTGCTTGTACACATCGTCCTGCCTGAAGTCTGCAAAACGTTCGTACATACCCGCATATTTTGCAGGCAGGTTTTTCCTGTTGTACTGATAGAGTGCAGCGATCATGGGGTAGGTAGTATTGGTACCTATCACTACTTTTTTATTCTCCAGATGCTCGTTCTTAATCAGCCATTCGGTAGCTTCTTTTACCCCCAGCATGTAGTAGTCCGTTTCATAACGGCCATACATGCCCTTCAGTCCGCCAGCTATTTCGTTATAGTAAAGCGACTCATAAGGATGGTTGGCAGCAACAAATTTTGCCGGCAGCAGCAATCCGGCTATAACCAGTGCCAGTGCGCCAAACTTCAGTGCCTTCTGTTTCGAGCTTATCAGCATATCCCAGCCCATAGCTGCTATTACCACCATTGGCGGGTAGATGAACAGGAAGTGCCTCCAGCCATCATAGAGCGATGAGTTTTTGTATATGGCATATGCCAGCGGGAATATAGTTGAAAACAAAACGAACAGGGAGAATATGAATAGCTGTTTGTTCTTTTTGAAGAGGAACATAACTGTTGCCAAACCTATGCAGCTGCCCAACAGCACCACCAGCGGAGCGGTGTATTCTATGTACTTAGGAATATAATACCATGGTATCTGGTTGCTCTGAATCTTGTTGCCATCATACAACATGCCAATGTTTACAAAGAAGTTCGACATTACCTTCAAAGCTTCCAGTGGTTTGCTTACTATGCCAAGGTGCGCATATGGCCAGAACAGAATAGCTATAAGATATCCCGCAGCAGCAACTATCAGGAAATGTTTGATGATGCTACTGCTCAGCGCCGCTTTCAATTGTTTGGTATAGAACGCATAACTGAGCAGGAACAAAAGCAGATAAGCAATAAGCAGGAAACCACCAATACGCACACCCATTGCCCAACCTATACTGGCTATAAGACCTAGAATGTGTCTTGCCGTAGGGCGTTGGAATGACTTGAGGAATTGCAGTATGAAGTAAACACCTGCAGTATAGCCTACAGAGAATGGTATATCCTTGGGGTTGGCAAAGTTGTGACCGAACCAACTCGGAGATAATACCAGTAAGAACATTGTAAGGATGGCAGCATTCCAGCTGGAAAGTAATTTAGCAAGTTTGCCGGCATATATGATACCTATAGCACCAACAATTGCATTGATGAAGTGCATGGTAGTGTAGTGATCCCATGGATGGAAAACATTGTACACAAATGCGGTAATGAAATCGAATATACCACCATAGTATTGAATACCCGTGGTTGCGGTCTGCGCCTCAGTATCTCCGTTGAAGAAGTAATTATAGATACTGTTTCCGTAGTCGAAATGCCAGTGTTCGTCACCCGTTACTGCATACTGGAAACTCATGGCAGGCATGGCAATAACCAGCAGAATGGCCAGTATGTTGAATGCAGCCCTGCCTCTGATGCGTGCTTTCTGTTCGTCCGTAGCATCTTCAGGCATCTTAAATGGCAACTTAAAGGTGTTGAATAACCATATTCTCAATGATATACCCAATACACCAAAGAACATTTTTATAGAGTCCTTTATCATATTTACTTTGCTATCGGGCATGTTTTCCCAGTTAACAGGCATTTCTACTATGCGTATATCATTAAGATCTGCCTGATACAATAACTCCACATCATGTTCCCAGCCGGTACTCTGCATATTGCCAAAGAGGAATTTGGCAACTTCTTTTGGGTATAACTTGAAACCGCATTGAGTATCGCGAAGCTGAAGTGTAGTGCATATCTGCACAATACTGTTGAAAACACCTCCTATTACTTTTCTTTTCTTTAGTGCTTTTACGTTTCCTTCTTCATGTTTACGGGAGCCAATGTATACGGCACGCTCTCCCGAGAAAAGCATTTTCTCTTTTTTCTCCCACTGTATCAGATCCGATGGTCTGGTAGACATATCGGCATCCAACGTCAGAATGTAATCTCCTTTTGCTATACCCACACCTCTTTTCAGTGCTCCTCCCTTGCCTCCATTGGGTATCAACAGTTCTATTGTCAACTTATCTTTCAGGTAGGCATATTTAGTAGCAACTGCCTGGTTTATCTTCTGAACAGTATCGTCCTTGCTGCCATCATCAACAACTATTACTTCATAGTTGCCCTTCCATTTCTCTTCAAAATCTGCTATACCCTCGAGCATTATATCTACTCTTGCCGATTCATTATAGCAGGGTATTACCAGTGAAAGCAAAATATCTTTTGCTCCGGTATTGGTACTCTTTACAGGTTGCGACGGCTGGTTATGCTTCATTTTAAAATAGAATAATTAATTAAGGTTGCCAATGTATACCCAGTCGCCCTGAATGTTTGTGCAAATATTATTATCAATGTTGATCTCCTTTTGCAGATAAGAAGCAATCGGGTAGAAGTTCAGGTGCAGATCCATAGTGTAGAAGTAATATCGCTGACGAGGTGTTACAATAATTAGCTGTTTACGAGCTACACGTTTCAGTTCTTCCAGCGCAGGCTGAAGATCGCGAAGATGTTCTATAGTATGAGAGCAGGTAACTACATCAAATTCATTATCTGCAAAAGGCAGTTTGTATATAGATCCTTTTTTATAATCAGCCTTTTTGAGTGTTGTTACAGAGTCGTAAAGGTCGCATCCGGTTGTAGCCAGATCTGTATGCTCTCCTATATAGTTGAGCAGAAAACCTCTTCCGCAACCTACATCCAGTAAAGTTTTGGCATCTTTATCTATAGATGCTACCAGATACTTTATGCTGGGCATATTCATATCTACTGGTCTGTCATAAGCAAGGCAATCCAGATTGCGGTATATCTCAGAAAACTCTTCTTCGGATAGGGTATATGCTATTTCTTTAAAGTCCATATAAAGGCGAACATTCTTGCCTTTGAACCATATGTGAAAAAATGGATACATAAACCAATTGGAATCACGAATTACCGGTGGCAGCCAATTGTCCATTACATATCGTATGGCATTAGTTATGGAACGATTCATCTATTTGAGACATTGATCACAGGAAAGAAAATAATAATCCAGAAAATCTCATACTTTCGGGAAATATTTTTTCACTGTATTGTTGTGATTACACAGTTTAGTAAGTTTCAAAAGTAATTAAATTTGCTAAATTTACAGCCTTATCTCATGCTAAAAACGGCTTAATGGATCTTAAAGAATTAGAAAACGGAATAAACCCTGAAGTGCATTGGTATTATCAGAGCAAAATACAGCCACTGATAGCATATACCAAAAAATTGTTGCGCAATAATATTCCGCTTACTATTGTAGACGTAGGTTCGGGTTCCGGCTTTTTTGCCATTAGCCTAGAGCGTGAGTTTGGGAACAGCATCAAAAAAGTATATCTGGTTGATATCAACTATACTGCCGAAGAGATATCTGCTACTGCTGGAGCCAAGATAGAGAAGACGCTGCGCATTCCCGACAAGATCGAAAATGGGCTGGTTATCCTTATGGATGTGCTGGAACATATTGAAGACGACCTGCAGATGCTGAAAGATATTAAAGCAGCCAGTTCTGGTGATAATAACCATTATTTCATTACTGTACCTGCTTTCAACTCACTGTGGAGCGGTCACGATGTGTATCTGGGTCATTACAGGCGCTACAAGATAGATATGCTGGAGAAGATACTCAATCAGGCTCATTTCAACATTTCCAATTCATACTATCTATACGGTAGTCTGTTCCCAATGGTATGGACAGCCCGCAAGCTCGATAATCTGAAGAAGAACAAGGATGCAACTTCAAACATGAAGCCATTTAGTCCGCTGGTAAACAAAATATTGTTGGGTATAACTTCTATTGATATGAAACTTGCCTCTGCCAATAAGTTATGCGGGGTTACCTGTGTTTCTCAGGGTAAGGTTTAATTTCAATTTATTTGAATATTTTTTGCAACGAAGCTGTCCAGGTAGGGCAGCTTCGTTGATTTTATGGATACGGTATATTCTATTGAGTATAAAAACTAGTCAGTTATTTACTCCGGATGAATAATGCACTGTTTACATGACAATGGTATCTGTTATCATAAGATCGGAGTGTGGTTGAATTGGCACAAATATGATTGTAGTTCCAGTCTAATCAATTTTTCAAATGTAATCTTAACGAATAAGGCCATCTCATTTTATGAGATGGCCTTATTTTATGTGGTATTGATGAGATAATTGCTTACTTCACAACAAAATGTATGATTTGTGTTTCAGTTCCTGCATTGATACTCAGGAAGTAGATACCTGCAGGAATATGCTGCAAAGATACCTGTTCTTCAACTTCACCACCTTTGGCAATCGTTATGTTTGTGTACACATTCTGTCCAAGTACATTATTCACGCGCATTGTTACAGGCTCGTTAGTAGTTACAGATCCTTTTACCGTAAATGTACCTGAGTTAGGATTAGGCATCATAGAGAATGCTACTGGTGCAGTACCCAATGGGCCACCTACAAAAGTAGGGTCGGTAAACTTAACAGATTTTAGGGTAAACTTAGCACATGGGTCATTGTTAGTTACCTGGCAGGTAACGATATCTCCATCAACAAAAGTATTGCTGGTGAATGAAGAGAGCGTAGCACCCGGAATTGGTGTGCCATTTACCAGCCACTGATAAGATACTGCTATTGTCGTACCTGAAACTGCTGCTGTAAGTGTTACAGATGTACCTGCAGGTACATTGGTACCCGGAGTAGCTATTAAATTCACTACCGGCAATGGTGCTGATACCTGAGTGTGCATAGTGATATTGCTACTAGTGGCAGTGTCAGATGTACGGCAAACATAGTTACTGTTGATTCTGCAATAAACAACATCACCTTCCACAGGTATGTAAGAATAAGCAGGTCCTGTAGCAACATTCACACCATTCTTCGTCCAGGTGTATGTTGGAGCGGTACCGCCAAAAGAAGGTATTGAAGAAAAATAAACCAATGAACCAAGGCATGATGGGTTACTTGGTCCTACAGAAATGGTAATGCCAGGTGTTGCTATTGCAGTGGTAGTTACTGTATAGTCGTCACTTACAGTTACCGGATCTGTACAAATTCCACCGGGGGTCAATACTACAGATACAACATCTCCGCTTACTGGTACATAAGAGAATGTTGCACCGGTACCGGCAGCAATCGAGTTTACCAACCATTGATAAGCTGGTGTAGGTCCACCATTTACTATTGTTGAAGAGAATGAAGCAGATGTGCCATTGCAAATTGCAGCAGTTGGAGCCACCAGCGTTACAGATGGAGTTACCGGTGCCGTAACTAATATAGTTGCGCTGCCGATCATTGGGGTAGAACATGTATTTGCAGGGTTTGTTGCAAGTACAGTATATGTAGTAGCTGTTGTAAATGAACCAAAACTAATTGGAGTTCCTGTACCACCAACAGTTCCTACTGATGTAGCACCATTATATGCAGTATAGGATATTCCTGATACTGAGCCAGACAAACCAACAGGTAAACCGCTAGTGCTACTTGCACAGAAACTACCACCACCCGTTACAGCAAATGCTGCCGGTGCTGTGTTTACAGTAACTATTGCTGAAGTAACACATCCCAATACGCTATAGCTGATAGTAGAATTACCTGCAATAACACCTGTAACAACACCCGAAGCCACGGTAGCAAAAGCGGGTGCAGTACTTGTCCAAACGCCACCCGGAGTGGTACTTGACAGCGAAGTATTACCAGTAGGACATACTGTAAATACACCAGTAAGTGCTGCAGGTATTGGGTTTACTGTCATGGTTGTAGTAGCAGAGTTAACAGTTGTAGTTGTAACGCAACCTGTTGCAGTCATTCTTACAACAATTGTATTACCATTGGCAAGTGTACTATTCACATAAGTAGTATTAGTAGCGCCTGCAACCGGTGTGCCGTTAAGTGACCACTGATATGAAGGTACACCCCCGTTTACCGGTGTTGCTGTAAATGTTACAGAAGTGCCGGCACATATAGCACCAGCCGGCGTCTGAGCTGTTGTTACTGATGGAGTAACTGCAGCTTGCAAAGAAAGCGAGGCTACATTCGCAGTAGCAAGTAAGCCTGTCATGCCAACAGAAGAAGTCGGGTTAATATTTCCTGCTGCAGAACCGGTAGTAGTTGCCTGTACCTGAACATTCGCTATACTAAATCCATCGAACAGTGTAGTGCCCGAGGTTGTTACATTTACAGTAATTGTAGTCGTTGTCATACCAGCGAATGTAATCGCAGTAATATTTCGTCCGGCGGTAAAATTTAAAACAGGTGTTGCTGCTGTGTTAAATTGCCAGCCTGTAGGAGCAGAAATTACTAGGGTGTGAGGGCCCAGTGTAATATCAGCTGAGTTTGTCTCAAAAAAATTAATGGTTCCCAGAGTGGTGAATGCCGGAGCGCTTCCTGTTGCTGCTTTGATCGAACAAATATTTGTCCCCCCAGTTGCGGGATTCACATTTACTGCTGCAGACAATTTTTCAGCTTGCAAACAGACTAAACAAACAATAAACAGTAAAACTTTTCTCATCTTAATTTAATATAAAGTTATTATCAATGTATCTTCTAAATACGATATGGAAAAACATTTAAAGTTAATGGTACTTATTGGTTTGTACAAGCTATAGATATGAATTAATTAATCATTAATGTAATCTGCGCTGTACAATACTAAAAAAGAATGTCCGGCAATGCCGGACATTCAAAAAAATTATTGCTCCAATACGAAGTGGAACACATTCTGTTCTGTTCCGTTGCGGAGTGTGAGGATATACATGCCGTTCGCCAGTTTGTTGTCCAGCTGCACCTGTGTATCCAGTTTGCCTTGTTTGGTTGTTGCTGCGCCTCTGTACACTACCT
>CALQJX020000032.1 GCA_943331005.2 Bordetella parapertussis | reverse complement strand
TGAACATAGAATCATCACAGTCGGGCATATTTGCGCTGATAGGAATAGATGGTAAGCTGATCGCTCAATATGAAATAGCAGTAGGGCAGAACATAATAGCAATACCTGGTGAACTTGCAGCAGGCACCTACATGGGTAGGTTCATACCTGTAGACGGGGCAGTTAAAGTGATCAGGTTGTTGTATCAGCCGTAATAATATGATATATGCAATTGTGATATAAAAGTAAATTTTAGTTGAATAACATTTGGTTACTTAAAGTAAATTATCCCTCCTACTATAAAACTAAAAAGCCGGCACTTTGCCGGCTTTTTTTGTATAATCCATTATAGCTACTATGTATGAAACCATTCCCTCTCAGCGATAAAATGCTATTGCATCCAGGTAAACATATAATGTGTAAAAGCACCAGTAGGAGAAGTGGAGGTGACATTATGGCAGCAACTTGGGTAAGACCTGTTTTCTCAAATGTTGTACCTATGTTGTACCATCTAAAATGAAAAAGCCTTGAAAGTTAATACTATCAAGGCTTTTCTTTTTGTTAAGTAGTTCGACTAGGATTCGAACCTAGACAAACAGAGTCAGAGTCTGTTGTGCTACCGTTACACAATCGAACTGTTTTGTGCTACGAGGGTGCAATATTACGCACCTTTGCATGAAGCACAAAATTCTGAAGCACAATTTTTTAATAGTTTTATCACATTCTTCTTTTTGTTACTCATACAGTGCATTAAAACGCTCTGTTGATACCTATTACATACCTCAGTGCTGTGTACTCGCTGTTGCCGTAGGGTGGGCGATTGAGGAACACAGGGAAGTCTACACGTATTGTGAGTGGTTTTGCTTTTTCGAATACGCCCCAGTTCTTAATGGTGAATGCGCATCCGGCACCGGCATCGGCATGTACGGTGCCCCAGGTGGTAGTGGGAACTGTAACATGCAGGTTGGTGAAGGAATACTGGCTTAGCTCCATAATACCAGCATCGCCAAATGCATAGAGGTTTGCCTTCAGCCAGTTGCGGGTTAGGCGCGGGCGCCATTGTATGTAGTTATCGAAACCTACTTCCACATTCACCGCGGCACCGCTGCGGCCTTTGTAGCCTGTGAGCAGGCCATTCTTAAATTCGTCTGGTGCATAGTAGCCGGCATAGCCACGCAGGTTCAGTCCGCCGCCCTGCTGCAGGTGGTTCACATCATAGAGCGATGTGCCGCGCCAGTCGGCCGGAGCAAAGCCTATGCTGCGGGTATACTTGTTCTCCATCTGCTCCTCGGGGCTGGCACCAGCCATAAACAGCATGCTCTCATAAGGCATTTGCCTGCCCAGACCAAAGCGGCCGAAGATGCGGGTGCGTATCTCCAGCTTGTCCAGGTAGCCATAGTTCACAGATTCCAGCTGCGCCCATGAGTAGCCGAAGGGTAGTGCATCTTTCTGCAACATTGGTGCACGTACGCTTATGGTGTAGCGACCCTGACCGTGGAAGTATTCGTAGTGGTGTGTCCAGGCTGCATTTATAGAATTGTTCTTGCGGCCCGGAGTGCTGCTCCATTCGGCCGGATCGTTGAGGTACGCAAGATCGTTGGTGGTTGCGCGCCACAGCATTTGTCCGTATAGCTGCACAGTGTTCTTGTCGCTAAGCAGCCAGTTGAAGCCCGCCCTGTTGCACCACAGTCCGTCCAGGTATCTGCTGTTTACCTGTAAATGCAGCTTGGGCATGTTGCGGGTAATAGGTGAATTGTAGTTAACAGAATAGTTTACCGGTTTGTAGCGGTCGTAATATCCTTCGCCCTTGAAAGACTTGTAGGCATCCTGCTGCAGCAGATGGGTGTTCCACCAGATGCTTGCATCCAGCTTGTACATGGTAGAGAGGTAGTCGCCCTCCAAGTGCAGGCCTGCTTTTATACCATCAATAGGGTTCCACCAGGCATCGGGGCGCATATACATTCTGTAGTGTTTGCGGTCTGTAGGGCCATTCAGGCCACCGTCAAACATGGTTTTTATAGCCTTGGGGCTCAGCAGCATGCCACGGGTCTTGTAGTTGTCTACCATGTTGCGGTCAGCAAGTCGGTTGGTAGTATCTATCTGCACATGTTTTAGGCCGCCGGGCATGTGTATGGTAGCCGTATAGTCTTCGTGCAGCTTGCCCCAGCCATACCATGCTGGTAGTGTAGCTGCATTGCTGCTCTTGGTAAACCAGTTGGTGTTGGGTATGTGGTAGCTCTTGCTGAGGCCGTTCCTGCCGGTAACGGTGAAATCTACAGGCATCTGCATCTGGCCCCTGCGGCGGAAATTGATAGAGAAACTGTCGGTGCCCCTTATCTTGCGAATACCGGTAATGCCATAGTCGAGCGGCTTGGTAGTCTCGAACCACTGATCGAAGAACCAGGATAGGTCTACCTTGGTATACTGTATCATAGAGGCCCTGAAATCTTCGAAATAGGGGTGTGTAAACTTCCATTGGTCGAAGTAGTGCATCATGGCTTTTTCGAACAGAGAGTCGCCCAGCACATACTCCAGATTGTAGAGCATACTGGCAGTTTTGTAATAAACCGCTCCGTAGCCGCCTCCCTGACCCAATGCACTATGGAAGTCGTCGGAATGGGTATTGATGGAAAGTTCGTTCTGGTTCAGCGCACTGCTGGTATAGGCATTGAGCACCCGCAGATCCAGCACATTGGTAGGCTGTGCAAAATGATTCCTGTAGCCAGACCTTGATTTACCGGTAATCAGATTATCACCATCTATTCGGCGCAGCCCCAGGGCAGTAAGGAACTGAGTAAAGCCCTCATCCATAGCGGCACGGTAGGTTTCGTTGCTGCCCACCTGCCCATAGAACCAGTTGTGTGCTATCTCGTGCACCAGCAAGCCACGGTAACCCGGGTCGGCACCGCCGTCCAGAGTCAGCATAGGGTATTCCATACCGTCTGCAGCATCTGCGGCAACTATCTTAGGGTAGCAATACATGCCTATCCCCTCAGAGAAGGTCTTAATGATCTTTGTAACATAGTCAGGGGCATTCTGCCAGCCGGCAGCATGTGGCTCCTGCACTATGGCCACACACTCCACACCCTTCCAGTATTCGGTGCCTATGCGGTAAGAAGGATCTCCGGTAAATGCGAAGTCGTGCACATTGTTGGCCACAAAATGCCATTTTTTGCGCTGTCCTTTTACATAGGGGGTAATGATGGATGGTAGTTCGCTCGACTTTTTATTGGCAAAATTCTTCAGGTCCAGTTTTGCCCTTAGTGTATCGGGCAGTACTTCTTTTCTGTTCTCCAGTTCGCCGCTGGCCTCTACCACATAGTTCGAGGGGAAATCGAGGGTTACATCAAACAGACCATAGTCGCCATAAAATTCACGGTTCAGGTGCTGGTAGGTATCCCAGCCATGCATGCGGTCATAGACACACACCTTAGGGTACCACTGGCAGCCATTGTAGTGCATGAAGCCCCATGCAGGGTACATCTTCATGCGGCGGCGGGTAGAACCCATATCGTAATAGGTATTGAAACCCATCTTTATCACCACTTTGGCACCCGGCAACAATGGTTGCTGCAGGTATACTTTCATTATGGTATTATCCAGCTCAGTACGGGCAGCCTGTCCGTCTACCTGCACTTTGTCCAGCACTATACCCAGTCCGGCGGCCTCGTTCTTGCCCATGCGGGAATTCACTTTATTGGCCAGTTCCAGATCGCGCAGATAAGAGCCTTTAATAAAGGCATTCTGGTAAAGGTGGAAATATACATATTGAAGAGTATCGGGCGAGTTGTTCCAGTAGGTAAGCTCTTCAGCACCTTCTATTACATGCTCTGTCTCATTCACCTTGGCATAGATCCTGTAGTTCACATCCTGTTGCCAGTAGGCGGCATCGGGCTTTCTGTTCTGCCAATAGTATTTGTTGTTGCTGCTGCGGTAGGCATTATCCTTCAGCTGTGCCTCACTCATCAGCGAACCGAACAATCCCAGCAATGTTAAAACCTGCTTCAAACTCATAAAAGGTATTTGCAGGTAAAAATAGAATATAATACTTAAAGGTTACTACCCTATAAAGAGGTAGTTGTGCGCATTACTAAGATAGTTTTGCACAGATAAATGTGATGGGCAGTAAGTAAATAACCGGTCTATTTCGTATTCATGTATAGTGTGTTAGGGTCGTAGAAGTAGGAGGAATCCTGTTTCAGGCTCACACTATCCTGTGTTACAAAATAAACCAGGGCTATATCCAGCTGATAGGCTTGCCGGTTGTTGTGGTCTGTTCTTAAGTGAATGGTCTTCTGGCGGGCATTGGTAGAGTCTGCTGCCAGCGTATGCCCTCTGAAGAGAATGGTAGAATCGTTAAGTATTCCAATGGCGAAAGATAGGGTAGAGGTGTCACTATATCGGTAGGCGATATAGCGCACTTCGTTAGAGTCTATGTCTATAACGTAACCGGCAGAAACACATTGCCAGCTACGCATGCCGGCCATGCTCAAAATATCGGTCTCTATATTTATAGTCCCGTCTGTATTCTTTTTACGGCAGCCGGTGACAGTGCCCAACAATACAGCAAGTAGCAAATCGGGTATAATACAGCTCTCATGGCAAAGGATAGACTAGCGTGAAAGTATATCACAAGCAACAATTATGCCAAAAAATGAGATTTGAGCAACGGTCAAATATATATCGCACTAAAAAAAGAGGCCATCAGTTTTTGCTGATGGCCTCTGTACTAATATCGTTGTGTGTTTATTGTCCCATTTTTTTCAGCATAAGGTAGTGCTGCTTCATAGCATTCAGGAAGGTTGGCATCACCTTATAGGGTACACCATATTGCTCTGCTGTCTGCTTCACTATTTTAGAGATCTGCGGATAGTGTACATGTGAGATGTGCGGGAACAGATGATGCTCTACCTGATAATTGAGGCCACCTACGAACCAGAATACCCAGTAGCTGCGTGGAGAGAAATCGGCAGTGTTCAGCATCTGGTGAATAGCCCAGTTGTTTTCCATTTTGCGATCTTCTGATGGCAGCGGGAACTCTGAAGACTCCAGCACATGCGCCAGCTGGAAGATACAGGAAAGACCAAAGCCGGCAATAAAATGCAGCAGGAAGAAACCCGCTACTACTGCCTGCCAGGACATACCAGAGTACAGAATAGGCAGTACCAGAATGTAAGTGAAGTAAATAACCTTATAGATACTCAGCTCCAGCATAGCCTTACCTAGTGTCAGTTTTTCTTTCTTCAGCAGGCCTTTTTTGTTGTAGATGACCAGCAAGCGATAATCTTTGTAAGTAACCCACTGTATGGTGAGTAGGCAATACAAAAACCAGGCATAGATATGCTGGAAACGGTGCATGTAGCCTTTCTCAGCATGTGGCGAAAAACGCAACAGACCACCTGTGTCTATATCCTCATCAAGCCCTTCTATGTTGGTGTAGGTATGGTGCAGCACATTGTGCTGTATACGCCAGGTCACATCGTAGCCACCTACCAGGTTCACTACATCGCCTACTACTTTGTTTACCGTTTTGTTCGATGAGTAAGAGCCGTGGTTAGAGTCGTGGTGTACACCGCAACCCACACCTATCATGCCCATGCCCATCAATGCCCACAAACCATAGAACAGGAAAGGGCTGGCAGCACCTGCACCTGTTACTATAAAGAAGTAAGGCACAAAAAACAGCGATACCATGGCTACAGTTTTCCATCTCAGTTCGCTGTTGCCGGTAGGTGCAATATTGTTTTGTTTGAAAAATTCGTCTATGTTCTTCTTCAGCGTATCATAAAACCCTTCTCCGTTCTTGTGTGCGAAACGCACGATATTTACTTTACTCACTATGTTAGTTTAATTATTTATTACAATTGTCTGCAAAGATAAGGCTATTCAGCTACACCTGTACCTTTCTGCAATTATTACAAATATGTTATGCACATTTAATGCAGGTAGTGCCTATTTCAGGCTACCGGAGCCATAGCAGGTATCTTCGGCATTTTGCTGCTGTATGGAGTGACACATATTATATACCTGCTCACCGGGCACAATACCTAAATTGTAACTGTGTGTGTAGTATCCCTTCTGGTAGCACTGACATTCATAGTGTACTCTTCTTTTAGAACAAGCCGCAGCTGCCACCATGCATAATATTACAGCAGCTACAGAAAAAGATCTTTTCATGGAGAAGCAATTTATTCATCACAAATATAACAAAAAAAGAAGTTGCCCTTTTGAGGGGGCAACTTCAGTATCATTATAATTGTAGTATCAATTAGTTGGCACTAACTGCTTTCTGAACCAGCTCTGCAGCTTCGCTCAGCAGTATGGCACTCTGTACTTTCAGACCAGAGTTTACGATCAGTTCTTTAGCAGCTTCAGCATTGGTACCCTGCAAACGAACAATGATAGGTATGTTGATATTACCCAGTTTGTTGTATGCTTCGATAACACCTGCAGCAACACGGTCGCAACGTACTATACCACCAAAGATGTTGATGAGGATAGCTTTTACGTTAGGATCTTTCATGATGATGCGGAAACCTGCTTCTACAGTCTGCGCATTTGCAGTACCGCCTACGTCCAGGAAGTTGGCTGGTTCGCCACCTGCCAGCTTGATCATATCCATGGTAGCCATAGCCAGACCGGCACCATTCACCATGCAACCAACGTTACCGTCCAGTTTTACATAGTTCAGGTTGAATTCGCCTGCTTCTACTTCTGTAGGATCTTCTTCGCTCTTGTCGCGCATGTCGGCAAGATCAGGGTGACGCATCAGCGCGTTGTCATCAACGTTCATTTTGCAATCAACCGCCAGTATTTTATCGTCGGCGCTTTTGAACAGCGGGTTGATCTCCAGCATAGAGCAGTCGAGACCCACATAAGCGTCATAAAGATTAGTTACAAATTTCACCATGTTCTTGAAAGCGGTACCGCTCAGACCAAAGTTGAAAGCTATTTTCCTTGCCTGGAAGCCCTGCAGCGGGAAACCCGGCTGCACCCACTCCCTGAATATTTTTTCAGGCGTATCATGTGCCACAGTCTCAATGTCCATACCACCTTCGGTGCTGTACATGATCACGTTCTGTTTTGTAGCACGGTCCAGCAGAATGCTCAGGTAGAATTCCTTGCGCTCGCTTGGTCCATCATAATACATATCCTGTGCAATAAGTATTTTGCTTACTTTCTTGCCTGCATCGCCTGTCTGTATAGTTACGAGGGTGTTGCCCAGTATATTCCTGGCCACGCGTTCCACGTCTTCAGCGCTTTTTATTACAGAAACACCGCTTTGTTCCGGTACTTCTATCATGCGGCCTTTACCGCGTCCGCCGGCATGTATCTGTGCTTTCACAACGGCAAATTTCGAGCCGGTTTCAGCAGCAATTTGCTTATAAGCATTTAAAGCTTCATCCACATTAGATACGGCTATACCTTCCTGTGTGGGTACTTTGTAACGTTTCAGCAGCTCTTTGGCCTGGTATTCGTGCAAGTTCATGTACTGGAAAAATTTTTGCGAAGATAGTTTTTTATTGCGAAAATGATAAGCTCACTTTTCAATAATTGTGCCTCTTTTTTTCGTTTACTGCCTTGCAACCTTCCTATATTATATACAACCACTACCTGATAACCCTGATAGGGTAGGCAGTAACAGGCTTATCTACATAGATCTCGCACTGTGCACATTGCTGTGCCCTGGGTTTGGTCAGCACAAAGTCTATCGTATCTCCCTGGCTATACACCCCGAATTCGCAGGCATTGGCTACTGTAAATACATGATCGTACGTGGGTAGGTTGGGGTCGTTTTTATCCGTCCAGTTGTTTTCTCCTATTCTGTCCGGGCCGCTGGTCTGTATCACCACATTGCCACATACACTATACAACACCACTCCTTTATATAACACAGCGGGGGGCTCTTTTTTGGTACACTGGCAAAGAGACAGTGGAAAAAGCAGCAACAGCAACAATTTGTTCATCATACTTTAGTAACATCATTAATTATGCCGAAACATATTTCGCTTACAAAAATTAACATTTCTATTGGCTTCTAAAAGAAATGTGTATATTTATTCCCGATTTAACAATGAAGGGTTCTCCCTTATAATTTAATATAAAAATCATTGCATAGACCATGAATTTATTTGTAGCTAATCTTCATCCGGATACCAATGCAGAAGGACTAAAGACCCTTTTCTCAGAGTTCGGACCGATTGTGTCGGCAAAGGTGATATTTGATAGTGCCACCGGTACTTCCCGTGGCTTCGGTTTTGTAGAAATGGCCGATAAAATGCAAGGATTTGATGCGATAGACAACCTCGACTGCAGCTTTTTCGAAGGCAATATCATTTCTGTAAAAGAAGCCAAACAAAACAATACCCGCGGTGGCGCAGGTGGTAGTGGCGGCGGAGGAAACCGTTCTTTCAATAAACCTCGCAGCCCTCGCCCGGGTGGTTACAGCAACAACCGCGATAATAACTTCAACCGCGATAGCAGCTACAACCGTAGCAGCAGCTTCAATCGTGATAACAGTTTTAACCGCGACAATAGCTTCAACCGCGACAGGAATAACGATACCAACAGCAGCAGCACCGATCGCGACTTCAATAAGTTGTAGTTGTTGCTCCTTATATTATTATATAGCCCCGGTTTGCCGGGGCTTTTTTATTGCCACCTGCTGCCGGGCACAAAAAAAGTGGCGCCAAAGCGCCACTGCAGTTTTCACAATTAGTGATGGGACTGTTTTAGAGTTGTTGTTGTGGTTTGTGAAAAGTGGTTAGTAAGTTGTTTCATAATGATCAGGGTTTACAGGTCGTATTCCCAAATCCTTGTTTCATTCCGTTCGTAATGATCACTCCCGTTGCCGGGAGTTTTCATTACATCCATAGTAGTTTCATAGTGATAGTAGTTTACAGCATAGTTTTCTGATCATGAAAAAGTAGTTCCATAGTGATAGTAGCTTATAGTTACACGCAAAAATTTCATAGTCGTAGTAGTTTACGGGGGTTATATCCGTATATGAGAAAATGTTTCCTTTCATTGCCGGCACAGAGCGGGTAGTGCCGTTGTTGTCTGTTTTTGTGGTTAGTGTTGCTCCGCTACCCTCCGCCTTGGGTAAACGGTTTTTCTTAAATGATTCCTCAGTGCACCTGTTACATTGCAGGAGACGGTCGGGCTTTGCGTTGCAGTCGCCTGCTTGCAGCCCCGTACTGTCTCTTGATGAACAGGATTGTCATTAGTAGTACCATAGTATCAGGTTTTATTATGAATAATTCATTCATGCTTTTGGTACTTACCTTCATAACATCCATGAAAATTCGAGAAAGAATCTCCGGGATCAATGCTTGATAAGAAGAATGCAACAGCCGGTGCCAGTAGTTGGCATCTTAGTGGTGCCAACCCGAAGGTCAGAAAATCATTTCCGGCATTGCCCGTTCATCAGGGATACTTCCGGTAGTGTTCTTGCTTTCCGGCTGTTGCATTCAATGTGTTCATCCATCATCAATGTTGTATGTTGCCATAGTCATTGCTTTTAGAAAGTTGTTTTGTTTAATGGGTAGTAAACTTTTGTTTTGGGTTAGTATTCGTTTTTTTAGTTAGTTATTATTTTGGTTCCCCGTCATACCGGCTCATTTGCATGTGGCCTGTGTGGTGTGGTTAGTATCTGCGTTCGCTTCTTTCGCTACCATTCTTCCCACGCATTTACAGTTACTTCCTTACCAACACTGTGCCAGAAAATTAAATCATTGATTATCAATGATTTGCGTTTGTGCCAAAACCTCAAAAAATCCACCATACGGAAAACTATTCCTCGCTGCGGAATACTATTGTCGCTTCGGCAGGCTTTTTCAGCCTATTGCTATCTGCAATTTGCCCATTACCCTACATGCCAAAAACGATAAAGGCGGCATATAGCCGCCCTTATCTTCAAACACACACACAAACCCTATTCACCTTTTTCCGTTCCTTAGTTTACCGCTATCTCGTGGGTAGCCGGTTCGCTTACTTCTTTCTTCGGCAGACTCACAAACAGCACTCCGTCGGCATACCTGGCAGATATCTTGGTATTATCTACCTTTTCATTCATTGTGAAGCTCCTTTTGAAGGACCTCATTCTGTATTCACTTCTCAGCCATTTGCCTTCGTTTTCGCTTTCTTTGTGTTCTTCTTTCTGCTCAAAAGAGATGGTCAGCAGGTTCTTTTCCACACTTATCTTAAAATCTTCTTTTTTCAGTCCGGGAGCCACCACATGCAGGTCATAGCTGCTGTCTGTTTCTTTAATGTTTACCGGAACCTGAAAGAGCGAACTGTCTTCTGCAGTTCTGTTGAGGCCGTTGAAGAATAAGTTTTCCATCAGACCATTTACTGTGCCGGGCATCATGCCGAAATTCCTTTTTGTGTACATAGTTTTTAAGTTTTTATCGTTGTTTGCATATACCTATACAAACTACGTACCTTTTCAAATTATACGCCATAATGTCTGTTTATTATTTTCATGTGCGCCATTATGTCCGTTTATGCAGTTTTTAGAACGAAAAATACGCCAAATTTGCCCGGTTTACCTCCTCATTAGTAGTATATATACCGGCACCGGGGCAGGGTAGTATGCCTCTTCATGGCAATTGGCCGCCCATCCAAAATAATCACCCCTTTATTGATATGAATTTTGCTGCGGTTGCTTAACTTCGCACTCCATTTACAATGCAGGGTCCCGATACATGTTTCGGGCTTTAGATCATCAACTTATATTTTATGTTTGAAAACCTTAGTGAGCGGTTAGACTCCGCGTTTAAACAACTGAAAGGCGAAGGCCGTATCAATGAGATAAACGTAGCAACTACCGTAAAAGAGATTCGCCGCGCCCTCGTAGATGCCGACGTTAACTACAAAATAGCCAAGGAATTTACAGATAAAGTAAAGGACAAGGCTATGGGCGAGAAGGTGATCACTTCCGTTAGCCCCGGCCAGTTGATGGTGAAGATAGTGAAGGACGAACTGGCTGCCCTGATGGGTGGCAAGGAAGAAGAACTGGACCTCTCCGGCAAACCTACCGTTATCCTTATAGCTGGTCTGCAGGGTTCGGGTAAGACCACTT
Source organism: Bordetella parapertussis (assembly GCA_943331005.2). Taxonomy (GTDB): domain Bacteria; phylum Bacteroidota; class Bacteroidia; order Chitinophagales; family Chitinophagaceae; genus Nemorincola. The sequence goes on along the minus strand of CALQJX020000032.1, from coordinate 24,119 downwards.
TCTCAGGCAAACTCGCCAACTTCCTCAAAACCAAGAAAAACCGCAAACCACTGCTGGTTGCTGCCGATATATACCGCCCTGCGGCTATGGAGCAGCTGCGCGTGCTGGGCGAGCAGATAGGCGTGCCTGTGCACCTGGAGCTGGAGAACAAAAGTGCCGTTTCTATAGCGCAGAACGCTATTGAATATGCCAAACAGAACGGTCATAACATAGTAATCATAGATACTGCCGGCCGACTGGCCATAGACGAGGCCATGATGGCCGAAGTTGCCAACATAAGGACGGCTGTGAACCCCAACGAGATACTGTTTGTGGTAGACGCTATGACCGGTCAGGATGCCGTGAACACTGCAAAAGCGTTCAACGACAGGCTCGACTTTACGGGTGTGGTACTTACCAAGCTCGATGGTGACACCTGTGGTGGTGCTGCCATTACCATCAGGTATACGGTAGATAAGCCGATCAAGTTTGTGAGCATGGGCGAAAAGATGGAAGCACTCGATGTCTTCTATCCCGAGCGTATGGCGCAGCGTATCCTGGGCATGGGTGATATTACCACCCTTGTGGAGCGCGCTCAGGCTCAGTTCGACGAAGTACAGGCCAAAAAGCTGGAAAAGAAGATCCGCGCCAATAAGTTCGACTTTGATGACTTTAAAGAACAGCTGAACCAGATCAAAAAAATGGGTAACATCAAGGATCTCCTTGCCATGATACCCGGTGTGGGCAAGGCTATAAAGGATATTGATATCTCCGACGATGCATTCAAGGGCATTGAGGCCATCATCAACTCTATGACCCCTTACGAGCGCACCAACCCCGAGGTGATAGACGGCAGCCGCCGCAAGCGTATTGCTAAAGGCTGCGGTAAAGACATCAACGACGTAAATGCCTTCATGAAGCAGTTCGAGCAGATGAAGCAGATGATGGGCATGATGAACAAAATGAAAGGTGGTGGCATGGGTATGCCTGGCATGATGCCGGGCAGAAGATAATATACTGCAATACTCCCTGTTTTGCGGCTACCGCAAAACAGGGAGCTATAATATATCCCCTTCAAAACCTCTGTAGCCGCACTTACCGGTCGTGTTCGCTTTTTATTAATATTGCCGCTTTTCTTTTTCGCCCTACCTTCGCATTCTTCCCTGTATTCCCAACAAAGTCTCTAATTTCCCAATACCTTATATTTTCTTTTACTATGCATATCGGATTGTATTTCGGCAGCTTCAACCCCATACATACCGGCCATCTCATAGTGGCCAATCATGTTATCAACCATACCGATGTAGACAAGATATGGTTTGTAGTATCGCCGCACAATCCGCTCAAAGACTCTCATTCCCTGCTCAATGAGCACCACCGCCTGCACCTGGTCAATATAGCCATAGAAGACAATCCCAAGTTCAGGGCCAGCAATGTAGAGTTTACACTACCCAAGCCGTCTTATACCATAGATACACTTACTTACCTCACCGAAAAGTTCCCCTTCGAGCAGTTTTCGGTAATAATGGGGGCCGATAGCTTTCAGAACATTCACCGCTGGAAGAATTACGAGCACCTCGTGGCCAACTATTCCTTTATTGTCTACAACAGGCCGGGCTTCGAGATAGAAGATACCCTGGGTGCCAACATCACCCAGCTGAATGCGCCTTTGCTGCACATCTCTTCTACCTACATCCGCAACCTCATCAAAGACAAGAAATCTATCAAGTATATTGTACCCGACTCTGTAGAAAAATACATAGAGCAGAACAGGTACTACGCCAAATAGACCACTGCACATTTCCTGTTTTTGCACTTGCATAGTATACACCCGGCAGCAATATGCCACATTGCTCCTATGCCTGTGGCTGTTGCCTTTACAGCTATTGGTATGATTTAGGAGGACTTTTTTTTCAATTATTTCAATAATCAATCTACTCATTATTAATACTTTATAAACAATAACTTAACCATCACATAAATATAGCTCACTATTTTTGGCCTCACTTTTGCTGCAACATATACAGGCAGCAGCAAACGAAATGAAATCATAAAATTCTTTGTTCTGACCGCTGTCAGTTCGTGTGGTATAGTTTATATGTATCTTTGCATCACTACTCATTCATCATTTATATTAAATTACCATTTATGGCAAAAATTACCAACACAATTGCAACATTGCTCGCAGGTGCGGCAGTAGGGGTTGCAGTAGGTTATCTGCTGGCTACAGACAAGGAAAAACGTCAGGAGGATCTGGATAAGATCAAGGATAGCCTCAACTCGCTGAAAGGAAAGTACACTTCAAGAAAGGGTACCGACAGCAGCGTAGATGATATTTACCATACCTAATTGCTCAGAGACATGTTCAGCAACGTAAAAGAAAAAATAACCAGGCACATACAGATCCGGGTGGATCTGCTGAAACTGGAAGTGATACAGCGCTCGTCAGGCATCATGAGTTACTTCATGTTTGCCCTCATTTGCCTGTTCATCTTCTTTAGTGTCATCATGTTCCTCGGTTTCGGGCTTTCAGAGCTCTTTACCGATGCCGGCATGTCTCGTGGTGCATCTTTCCTGCTTACCACCGGCTTATATGTGCTGCTGCTCACCACCATCATTCTGTTGCGCGGCAAGATCACCCGTTTCTTCTCCAGTACATTCATCAGTATTCTTACCGAGAATAGCCAGGAAAAAGAAGGAACAGACGACGAGGACAACGAAAAAGAAGCAACTTCCAATAAATAACCCCTCGCATATATGAACCTCTACAACAAGAAACTACGCAACCTGGAGGAGCTGGAAAAGGAAAAACGCCGGCTGCTGCGCGAGAAAAAACGCCTCGACAAAGAACCTATCATCACACTCGATGATGTGGTTTCTGGTATAACCGAGGGTGGGGCGCCTGCAGCAGGGGGCATACTGGCAAACATACTGCCATCTGTGCTGCCACTCATTTCGTCTTTTTCGGGCCCGCTGGTTGGTACAGTACTGGGCATACTGCAAAAGCGGTTTACCAGCAGCAAAGACCACAGCAATGATGCCGCAACCGATGGGGCGCCACACCTAAAAAAAAAGGGTAGTAGTGTACTCTCCTCAGTAGCCAAAGAAGTAATAGGTAGCTACCTTATGGGCAAGGCACTGCAGCTTTCCTACAAAGGAATATCGCTGGTAATAAAGAACAAAAAGAAGAAAAAGGCCGACAAAAAAGCCGCCGCATATACCGAAGATTATCACAACGGCGAGTACACACATTAGTTACCTGCCGTATTTATCAGTAAAAGTGCAAGCGCAAAACGATCCATTTGTTTTGCGCTTTTTCATATACGTATAGTGCATAGGGTAGTATCGAATTATTGTTTTACAGAAATAATATTATTGATACAAAATACTATCAATCAATTATTTGTAGCGTTTACATTATTGAAAATATTAAATAAAAACCGCCTTTTGAGTCATCTTAACTGCTCAAATTGCGACTTCTGATAAAATATAATTAATTCAATTAATTGATTTACAATTAATTACAAATTCTATAACAAGTATCAATTCTATTAATTTCGGGTATTTAAGCACATTTTAGGGCAAACCGCATCACAAACCATAGGCAAGCCCCATTCCCTTGTTGCCTGCATATAAAGACAGTTTGGGTGCCTTCTTGCCACAGCGCCGGTTGTAATGCACATATCTCGATTCGCATAAGGCAAACAGCAATATACCACCTGCCACTCCCGGGCTGTTCTCTACATAGTTGCCTGTACTCAGGGCATTGGCAGTATAGGCTACAGCCAGTGCACCACCCGCATAGGCACCTATCAGGTTGTTGTGCCTGCTTTTTTCGCAATAGGTCATATTTACCCTGCGCATATGTCGCTCATGGGCCTTACTGGTAAGATAGGTGGCAGAGGTAGCCCGCCTCACATCTCGCCGGTAGCGTATAGCCTCTGTGGCATACAAGCCACCGCTTGTAACCATAACAGCGCTGCCACCTACCATAGCCATAACGCATAGCAGCGCCGGAGCAATGCCGCCACCATAACCTTTAGAGCTGTAAATGGCCAACAATCCCACAACACCCACACCTGCGCTAGTGCCGCCAACTATCAGCAGATCTTTGGCAGGTTTATAGTTGGGCTTGCGCACAGCCGCCAGTGCTGCCGAATCGGTAGGGGTGGGGCGCATGGCATAGGTAGCCTCCAGACTGGTTATACTCAGGTTCTGAGCCCGGGCGCACAGGCCGCACCAGAGCAATAGCAACAATAGGGTATATCTCATAGAGCATTATTGAAGGTATGATGAGGAATATGCAATAATGATGCCAATGAACGGAAACCGCTAAAAAACAGCCTGAAAGAATAGGATTACAGCCGCATATAAATATAGTACCTTATTTAAAGTCTAATAGCTATTTATATTAAACTTAAATTTTAATAGTTTATGTGTAATTATTTATTTTTGCAAATAAGAACATCAAATTATGAAAACAACATTGGAAATTGAGAAGAGGATATTAATTCTATACGCTGTTCAAATACTTGGAAATAGACAAAAAAAGAAAGACGTCCTCAATTATTTAAAAAAAGAAGATATAATTAAGCTTGATGCGCATGATTTAGAAATATTATCTTCTAGATCCGAAGAAAGATGGAGAAATGACCTCGCTTTCGTTAGGTATCACCTTGTGAAAGATGGTTACATAAGCAATTTAGAAAAAGGTTATTGGACAGTAACTAAAAAAGGCGAAGAATATTATCGTTATGAAGTTAAAAGGATCGACAGGAACAGATTGTCCAGAATAAATAAATTCGATATATTAACCTTAATTTAATATTTAAAATTAATCTAACAATCACTTTATAAAAGAGTGTAAACTCATTTAGTTATAACAAATGCATTTGTAACTAAATATTTAGATGCTGTGGTAATCAGAATAGTTGGGTGATGTTTTCTGTGTCGTTAGTGGGTAAGGTGAGCAACATGTAAGACTTTTGGGATGATTATCGGCAGATTAGTTAATATCCATCTCAACCCATAATGCTCCATTACGGAAACCCGACAACTATACCAACTTCGAAAGACTATCCAGTTATGGGCATTATTTAGTAGGTTAGTACACCCAAACTAAATGACCATGACAAAAGAACAATTTGAGAAATCGCCTGTATATGCCGACGCAAAGCATATTTATGATAATAGAGAATTTGCAGAGATTGAACATTTACGAGAAAATATTATTGTACAAGTAATTGATAGGACATACCCAATATACGATTGGATTGAACTATATCTTACATATTTATCAATAATGGCAAGTGATGAACACGAGCCAGATGTAGGAAATCAATTACAGATGCTTGTAGAAGCCAGAAGCGCTATAGTTCATTTAGTTGAACGCATAAATAGAGACATAAATCAAGAATATATATTTGGAGGCTTTTTAAGTCAAATAGACGCATTGATTAAAATGTCTGAAGCCGAATTGCATGTAAAACTTTTAAAAAGTCAAGTAGCAACAAATCTTAACGTTATCAAAACAAATAACAAAATGTTTTGGATCCTTTTAACGTCTATTTTAGTTTCTGTTGTTAGTGTATTTACGGCAATCATTGCAATTAAAGATAATCGGTCAGACAATACTTTAAAAGATAAAATAATCACACAAGACAAGTTGTTATTAATGAAAGAATCACAACTACAAAATGAGGTTCAGAAAAAAGACTCTTTAGAGATTCTTTTGCTGAAGAAATCAAATTTGACACGACATTAGTATTATTCACTTTTAATTGTTTGTTGTATCATATATACGAAAAATTACGGCACGCAAAATTGCGTGCCGTTTTGTATATACGCTCAGAGTTAGAAAAATGATTCTCCTGTAAAATCAATTATTACTCTGCAGCTCGTTCCGGATTCAAAACGGAATCTACAGTTCAGCATACTGTTGTACTATTCAGTTATACTAACAAGCTAATTCCCTGAGTCTAATTCCCAAACCAATTCCTGATCATCCCCCAACGAAATCTATTCCTACATTATTGTCCTATAATGTTTGCGTTATGTTACCGAAGGCTTGAATACGGAGTGCCTTATATTTTTCTTATAAGGCACGGAGTATTTAACGATAACGTCAAATTATAGGACAAGTTGCGAAGCTGAATATCTTGAACTGAAGCAATCGTAATAGGCTGTAGAGGGAGGTCGTGTCGTGTGTTGGAGTAGTGGGCATTATGTTATGCAAGGACTGCATAGCCTTGTGGGTTGCCCTGCTTAACCATAATGTCCCATTACGGAAACCCGACACCTTTACCGACCTCGAAAGACTATTAAAAAAGCCCACTTAGATTAGCGGGCTTTTGTTACATTTGCTATAAGGTGTGTGAGGCGTATAAAAGGCATCCGTCATTCTTAATGCTTAATAGGTAGCTACTACTAAGTCAATAGTTTGATAATTCTAGATTTCAAATGCCTAAAATATTGCGCATATTACCACTCAGTCAAAATCCGTGGTTCGCCTTGCACATCCCTTTAAAAAACTATTATTTATACACCTAAAAAACAAATGCAATGAGTTACAAAGAAGTTGAAAACAAAAATGAAAAATGGGCGCAAGAAGAACACTTTAATAAAGTATTACACTCACAAAGCCCTACATGGAAAGAATTAATTGACATGTTAGCTGTCATACAGGCTCAAAATCAAATTAATTCAAATTATATAGCTATATATTTAGCAAAACAAACAAATCCAAGCCTTGATAATAATGAATTAATTAATGATTATCTAAATAAAATGGATATATCAATGAGTGGCTTGATTCAGACTTTTACTGATAAGTTCCATACTCAATTGTCGGATAGACTCTCCAAGTAATATTGGCTCTCTTTGTGCTTTGTATGTCCGTTTAGCCTTGCTAATACGGATGTGTTTTCTTTTTGCCATTGCGTAATAGTTTAAACTTAATCATTTGCCAATATCGGCATTATTGTTTATTTAACTCTCCATGTGCAAGCCCAATAGTAGTAAAAGCAAATTGTCCTATAATTTATGTTATGTTAAATAGAAATTCAGCTGATTTTCAAGCCTTTATATAAGATATACGCCTGTACAGGCGTATCAGGTAATAAATACACCACACAGCCACCAGGTTTTACTACCAGTCTCCCCACCCCAAAAAATTGTGGATAAGATCTCTGTCAGCTCTGCAAAATTGGCGCGGCATTTGTGGCATTCTTACCGCCAGCGTTTCCAGTGGGTTTGTCGCAGGTTTTAACGGCTTCTAATTTTTTGTAGCTGCTGCTGTCAGGCAATGCTCCGTAACTCATTGCTCACCAGCTGGAAATTTTTGGGAGATTTTCGGGCACTGCGGGCAATTGAAAAATTGCCATACGGTTACAGGACCTGTAAGATCCCTTGCACGATGCAACAAACCAAAACGGGAAATTTTTGGGAGATATTAACATTTTTATAGGAATAGGAAAGGGGAAAAACTGCGGGAAATTTCCTCCCGGAAAGTGGGAGATTTTTGGGAAGTTTTGCCCACCCCTGTTTTTGTATAAACTATTGATATTGAAATAATTAGCAGTAAAATTGCCCGTTATCAAAAAAATATTTTCACGCGGGAGATTTTTTAAACTTCCCGCTCCCCCTAATACCAGTTGTTCCTTACACCATCATATTATACCATCTGAAAAATTCACTACCTTTGCAGCCGGAAATCAGAAACATCATTTTTAATCCATATTTCAACAAATGAATAAAGTAAAAGTTGCCATCAATGGTTTTGGCCGTATCGGCCGCCTCGCATTCCGCCAGATCCACAACATGGAGGGAATTGAAGTTGTTGCGATCAACGACCTCACTAAGCCAAACGTACTCGCTCACCTGCTGAAGTACGATACTGCACAGGGCCGTTTCAATGAAACTGTTACCCATACCGACGGTTCTATCGTTGTTAATGGAAAAGAAATAAAAATATACGCTCAGAAAGATCCTGCACAGATCCCTTGGGGCGCGCACGAAGTTGACGTGGTACTGGAATGTACCGGTTTCTTCACCGACAGGGAAAAAGCAGAAGGTCACATACAGGCTGGTGCTAAACGTGTAGTAATTTCTGCACCTGCTACCGGCGAAATGAAAACTGTTGTGTTCAACGTGAACCACAGCATACTCGATGGCAGCGAAACTGTTATCAGCTGTGCATCATGTACTACCAACTGCCTGGCGCCAATGGCAAAAGTGCTGAACGATTCTTATGGTATCGTTACAGGTCTTATGACCACAGTACACGCCTACACCAACGACCAGAACACACTCGACGCACCACACGCAAAAGGCGATCTTCGCCGTGCACGTGCAGCTGCAGAGAACATCGTTCCAAACTCTACCGGTGCTGCAAAAGCTATAGGTCTGGTACTGCCGGAGCTGAAAGGTAAACTGGACGGTTCTGCACAGCGCGTACCTACAGTTACAGGTTCGCTTACAGAACTGGTTACTGTTCTGGGCAAGAAAACATCTGTAGAAGAAATTAATGCCGCTATGAAAGCAGCAGCTAACGAAAGCTTCGGTTACAACGAAGACGAGATCGTGAGCAGCGACATCATCGGTACTTCTTTCGGTTCCCTGTTCGATGCTACTCAGACCAAAGTGATCACTGTTGGTGATACACAGATGGTAAAAACCATCAGCTGGTACGACAACGAAATGAGCTATGTTTCTCAGCTCGTTCGCACTGTGAAGTATTTCGCAGGCCTCATCAGCAAATAAGCTACGATCATATAAAATATAAAAGCCTTCTTATGAGGGCTTTTATATTTTTGTGAAACGACACACATATATACATTATTGTCCTTTGTGTGTTGTTACTATATATATAGAACAAACCCGTTACTTTTTCTTTTACTTTTGAATCTTACTTAAGCAATTACTGATATGAGTTTTTCAGATCACAATTTCAGCAACGAGCGCGCACTCATCCGCGTAGACTTCAATGTGCCTATAAAGAATGGTACCATCACCGATGATACCCGTATGCGTGCAGCATTGCCTACCATCAAAAAGGTACTGGCAGATGGCGGCAGCGTAGTATTGATGAGCCATTGGGGCCGCCCGCTGAAGGATATAGAAAAGAAACCACACCTCACCCTTGCCGATTTCACCCTGAAGCCGGTAGCCGAGCACCTGTCTACCCTGCTGGGTGTTCAGGTACAGTTCGCCGAAGATTGTATCAGCGAAGATGCTGCTGCGAATGCCGCTGCACTGCAGCCGGGCCAGGTATTGCTGCTGGAAAACCTGCGCTACTACAAACAGGAAGAAAAGGGCGATAAAGAATTTGCCGAAAAACTGGCCAAGCTGGGCGATGTGTATGTAAATGACGCATTCGGTACAGCACACAGGGCGCACGCATCTACTGCCGTTATTGCAGATAGCTTTGCTGCCGGCAAAAAGATGTTCGGCCTGCTGATGGAGGGCGAAGTGAAAGCAGCCGAAGAGGTAATGCACAACAACAAAAAGCCTTTTACCGCTATCATAGGTGGTGCCAAGGTATCAGACAAGATCCTCATCATAGAGAACCTGCTCGAAAAAGCTACCGATATCATCATTGGTGGTGGCATGGCCTATACGTTCTTCAAGGCGCAGGGCGGCCAGATAGGCAACTCTCTTTGCGAAGACGACCGCCTGGATATGGCGCTGAACCTGCTGAAAAAAGCAGCCGACAAGGGTGTATGCATACACCTGCCTGCCGACAGCATTCTGGCAGATAAATTTGCCGCAGATGCCGAAACCTCTTCTGCACTCAGCAACAATATCCCTACCGGCTGGATGGGACTGGACATTGGCCAGATGGCTGTAGACCAGTTCAGCAAAGTGATCGCCAACTCTAAGACCATCCTATGGAACGGCCCTATGGGTGTTTTCGAGATGGAGAAATTCCAGCATGGTACCAAGGCTATAGCAGAGGCAGTTGCCGCAGCTACTGCAAACGGTGCTTTCTCGCTGGTAGGTGGTGGCGACAGTGTTGCCGCTGTCAACAAATTCAACCTTGCCGATAAGGTAAGTTATGTATCTACCGGTGGTGGTGCCATGCTCGAGTTCTTCGAGGGTAAGGTACTGCCGGGTATAGCTGCTATCAAGAACAATTAATAGTATACTACATACAATATAAAAGCCCCACATGTGGGGCTTTTATATTGTAATGATATGATAGTCAGTGAGTTAGAACTTCTCCAGGCTCTTGCTTATTATGGCCAGGCACTCATCTACCTGCTCGCGGGTTATGAGCAGCGGCGGCGCAAAACGGATCCTGTCGCCATGGGTAGGTTTGGCCAGCAGGCCGTTATCCTTCATCTCCATGCATATTTCCCAGGCCGCTTCCTTATTGGGGTGATCGATAACAATGGCGTTGAACAAACCCTTGCCCCTCACCAGTGCTATGCTCGGGTGATTGAGGTCCAGCAGGCCCTGGCGCAGGTATGCGCCCTGCAGCTCAGAGTTCTCGCTCATTTGTTCGTCTACCAGCACCTGCAATGCGGTCATAGCCACCTTGCATGCCAGCGGGTTGCCACCATAGGTCGAGCCGTGCTCACCCGGTTTTATGGTCATCATTATCTCATCGTCGGCCAGCACCGCAGATACCGGCATGGTACCGCCAGATAGTGCCTTGCCCAGCAGCAGTATGTCGGGGCGCACATTTTCGTGGTCGCAGGCCAGCATCTTGCCCGTTCTCGAAAGGCCGGTCTGTATCTCATCTGCTATAAAGAGCACATTGGCCTCTTTGCACATGGCAGCAGCCTTGCTCAGGTAGCCATCTGCAGGTACTACCACTCCGGCTTCGCCCTGTATAGGCTCTACCATAAAAGCCACTACATTGCTGTCGGCAAGCGCAGCCTGCAGCGCAGGTATATCGTTGTAGGCTATTACCTCATAACCCGGTGTGAACGGACCAAAATCTCTTCTGGAATCGTTGTCGGTACTGAAGGAAATGACGTTGATGGTACGGCCGTGGAAGTTCTCGCTGCAAACGAGGATCTTGGCCTTATTGGCAGGTACCCCCTTCACTTCATAACCCCAGCGGCGCGCCAGTTTCAGGCCGGTCTCCACTGCTTCTACACCGGTGTTCATAGGCAGCACCTTGTCATACCCAAAGAACCTGGTGATAAAGGCAGCAAACTCACCCAGCATATCGTTGTGAAAGGCACGCGAGGTAAGCGTGAGCTTCTGCGCCTGCTCCATGAATGCCTCCATGATGCGCGGATGGCAATGCCCCTGATTGATGGCAGAGTAGCCTGAAAGGAAGTCGAAATAGCGGCGGTCGTCCACATCCCACACATGTACGCCCCTGCCCTTTGCCAGTACTACCGGCAGCGGGTGGTAGTTGTGAGCCCCGAATTTATCTTCGAGATCCAGGTAGTATTGTGTTCTTTCTGAGACGGTATGTAACGCATGCATGATGCAAAATTACGGTAAATTAAGTCACATTAAATGCACCGATGTTATTGGCTGATGGCACTATAACAAAGATTAATGCCACCCCCATTTTACGGGTTGGTTTTTGTGCTAATTTGCCCCCAAAACCACACTATGAAAAAGATAGGGATATTAGGATCGGGCATTGTGGCACGCACACTGGGCAACGGCTTCCTGAAACATGGCTATGAGGTAATGCTCAGTTCCCGCGACACAGCAAAGCTGGCAGAATGGAAAGAAAAAGGAGGTAAGAAAGCACATACCGGCAGTTTTGAAGAGGCGGCGAAGTTTGGCGGTATACTGGTACTGGCCGTAAAAGGCAATATTGCTGCCGATGCCATAGAACAGGCAGGCCCGCAACACCTGCACTGGAAAACCGTAATAGATACCACCAACCCCATAGCCGAAGCAGCCCCCGAAAATGGTGTACTGCGCTATTTCACCAATAACGATGAGTCACTTATGGAAACCCTGCAGGAGCGTTTCCCCGAGATACACTTTGTAAAGGCCTTCAACAGCGTAGGTAATGCCTACATGGTAGACCCTGCATTTACAGAAAAACCAACCATGTTTACCTGCGGCAATAACGATACCTCTAAAAAAGAGGTGCACGATATACTGGTACGTTTTGGCTGGGAGGTAGAAGATATGGGAAAAGCTACAGCAGCGCGTGCCATAGAGCCATTGTGCATGTTGTGGTGCATACCCGGTTTTCTGGGTGGCAAGTGGAACCACGCTTTCAGGCTCATAAAAGCCTGATGCCTATCTGGGGCCCAGCTCTATCACCTCGCACTGTTTCATGTCTTTGCCGTCTATCACAAAGCGCAGCAGGGTTCTTACCTTGTGCCAGCCATGTTTGCCGGCAGCACCCGGGTTCATATGCAGGCATTTCAGTTTGTCGTCATAGATCACCTTCAGTATGTGCGAGTGGCCGCTGATGAATAGTTGTGTAGGTGCAAGCGCCAGTGCCGTTTTGGCAAGCGGCGTATATCGGCCCGGGTACCCGCCAATATGTATCATCAGCACATTTACCCCTTCGCAGGTAAAACGCAGTTGCTCCGGAAATTCGCTGCGGATGTCGTAGCCGTCTATATTGCCGTATACGCCACGCAGCGGTTTGAAGGCTTTCAGTTTGTCCGATAGTTCGGGAGTGCCAAAGTCGCCGGCATGCCATATTTCATCGCATTGATCAAAATGCCTGAAAACAGCATCATCAAGGTGGCCATGCGTATCTGATATCAGTCCTATACGGGTCATGCAGTAACAGGGGTTTTGTTCATCAGTCGTTTGCGGTGTTCTGTACCCCACTCTTTCAGCGCCAGAATCACTTTTTGCAGCGAATCGGCATAGGGTGTCAATGCATATTCTACCGTTACGGGAGTGGTATCATAGACAGTACGCTTCACCAGCTGGTGCATTTCCAGCTCCTTTAGTTCTTTAGACAGCATTTTGGGTGTAATGCCTATTTGCCTGTGCAGCTCTTTGAAACGGTAATTGCCAAATGACAGCGCAATGATGATGGGGATCTTCCATTTGCCACTCAGCATTTCCAGCGCATCGCGCACGGGTAGCATGTGTTTGGAACACTCGCCCTGGCTATGTGGTGTTTCCTGCTGTTCGTTCCCTTCTTTATTCGGACACATACAGTACTGTTTTAGGTGGTATCTTATGGTATACCGATATACAAAAGTATACCAGTATCTAAAGTATAGCAAATATACAGAGATTTGTACAAAACAAATAAATATGAAGACAAACAAGATCATTTTCTGGGTTATCACCGGTATAGTAGCAGCAATGATGCTGATGAGCAGCGCTATGTATCTTACAAATAATCCGGAGATCACTAAGGGTATGAACACACTTGGCTACCCTGCCTTTATGATCAGCATACTGGGTATAGCCAAACTGCTTGCCGCAGTAGGACTGTTGCAGCCGTTATCGCCAAGATTACGTGAGTGGGCCTATGCAGGGCTTACTTTTACCTTTATAGGTGCAGTATGGTCTCACCTCGCTACAGGCACACCATTTGTGATGCCGCTGGTGTTTCTGGTGATATTGGCTATATCGTGGTTCTATAACAATAAACTAGTAGCAGCTAAAATATAATTGACAATCAATTAATTGCGACAATATTATTGATCATAAACTTTAGGTAATAATCATTAAAAAACAAAAGCCCATGAACTATATGGGCTTTTGTTTTGAATAGGTTGAATGCAATTAATATGCCTGCATTTCGTTGGTGTATTTCTCTTCTACCTCTTTCAGAATACCGTTGATCTCATTCAGATCCTCGGTAGAAACCAGACGGTTGCGGTATTCCTTTACGTGAGAAAGGCCTTTGAGATAGCTGGCATAGTGACGGCGCATTTCCAGTATACCCACCTTGCTACCCTTCCATTTCACCGATCCCTCCAGATGTTTGCGGCAAGCATCCAGTCGCTCTGCAATAGTAGGTGGTGGCAGTATCTCGCCGGTAGCCATGTAGTGTTTTATCTCCCTGAAAATCCATGGGTAGCCTATAGCAGCTCTCCCTATCATGATACCATCTACCCCATAACGGTTGCGGTATTCTACTGCTTTCTCGGGCGAGTCTATGTCTCCATTGCCGAAAATAGGTATATGTATACGTGGATTGTTCTTTATCTTGCCTATTAGGGTCCAGTCGGCATCTCCTTTATAGAGCTGCATGCGGGTGCGCCCATGTATGGATATTGCCTGTACGCCAATATCCTGCATGCGCTCCACCACTTCTTCTATGTTCTTGGTGTTATTGTCCCATCCCAGGCGGGTTTTGATGGTAACCGGTAGCTTGGTTTGTTTGATGCAGGCGCTGGTGAGCCTTACCATCAGGTCTATATCTTTGAGCACTGCTGCTCCTGCCCCCTTGCATACAACCTTCTTTACCGGACAACCGAAATTGATATCGAGCAGATCTGGATTGGTAGCGTCTACTATCTTGGCAGACATGGCCATTGCATCCTCATCTCCGCCGAAGATCTGAATACCAACCGGCTTTTCGTAGTCGAAAATATCCAGTTTCTGCCTGCTTTTGATCGCATCACGTATCAGCCCTTCAGAAGAAATGAACTCTGTATACATGAGGTCTGCCCCATGTTCCTTACATACTGCACGAAAAGGAGGGTCACTGACATCCTCCATAGGAGCCAGCAATAAAGGGAATTCCCCCAGTTTTATATTAGCAATCTTAACCATGTTGAAAATAGCTAGCAAAGGTAGGTGAAAAGTGAACGCAATAAGCCAGTTGACACTGGGCCGCTTCGGGTAGTAGCCAGACAGAAAAAATGCGTCTTCCGGATGAAAGACGCATTGCAAATCTTGTTCAGGACTATGCTGCCCAAATAGGAGCCGGAACCGGCTGCACCTCTCTGACCATAGAGAACAGCAAGCCGCCATTTATGAGCTCAACCGGCTGCAGGTCTTTTACTGCCAGCATGCGCCAGTAAATAGTGCGGCCATGCCTGTCTATGAAAGTGGTTTCCTCCCCCAGCCCGGCCTTTCTGGCCTGAACCAAAGCCTGTTCTTCGTTTTCGCCAAAGACCAGTCGCCATTGTTCTTCATACTGATCAGTATGTTGTCCGTCGCACTCTATGCGGTATACGATCTGTGCAGTGAATGACCTCATAAAAGTTGTTTTATATGGATGATAGATATGGTAATTAATAAGATTTTATCTCTATGCTACCGAAATTGCAGCTACCCTGTAGTATCAGTTTCTTTTTCACTTCAGAATTCTGGGCAGTATATATTACTCTTTCGTCTTCTACGCTACCCATTGTAGGAGTGATATTGTTCTGGATCTCCCAATGAGAAGGAACAATAAGTTCTATGCCCCCGAAAGAAACGCGGCAATCCATAGTTATAGATTCTTCTACAAAATCGGCCTGAGTGAGGTTTATTTCGCTGCCACCAAATGTTACAGAAACAACACCACCTCTGAAATCTTTGGTAGTGATGATCTCTTTACGCCCACCGAACACCACATCTACCAGCAATTTATTATCGGGGGTAATTTGAGAATTGATGATAGATCTCGGGTGACATTTGTTGCGTTTCGGTCTGAAAGCGATCATAAGACCGAAAATGACCAGCATGATAGGCCATACAAGATGTCTTGATGAGCGACCCAGAATTTCGAACTGGGGAATCATATTTGCCAGACCAATGATGATCAGTATCCACCAGGTGTTGTTCCTGAAATTGTTTTTGAGCCCCGACATGACACCTATGATGATGAGCACTACCGGCCATGAAAAGTGAATAAAAGAAGGTAGCAGCCCTAAAGCTTTAAGCAGGAGCCCGAAACCTATAAGCGATACCGCGATACCAAAAAATACTCTGTTTGCAGGATTGTTGTTCCTGATATTATAATCTCCCTGCCCAAAATTGCTACTGCTCATGTTCCTTTGTTTTATGGAAACAAATGTAGCTACAGCAAATACCGTGCAAAAGCGATATTAGGTAAGGAAATGAAGGCAGGCGGTAAATAACCATTTATGGTCGGTGAACGGATCAGAGATGAACCAACTTTTTTACAGTATTCCAGTTGCGGGTAGTGGCTACGACTCCCAATTTCTTCTCTATGAATGTATTGGAAAAGCAGGTTTTGCCATAGTTCGGGCTAACTACATAGACCTCTTTTTTTACTATACAGGCGTATTCAGCATCATTGGAATCTATACCCATAGAGCCACAGACCTCGAAAACAGGTGATTCGGATAGGAAGGTGACGTACAAGCCGGGCTTTTCTTCATTTTTAATATGCTCATAAGGATTATTGTCAATTATACTCTTCAGATCCTTTAAAGATCTGAGTATAACATTGACTTTGTAGCCCAGCATGTCCTCCAATTGTTTTTCCAGCTTCCGGGTAAGTAATTCCTCATTTGTTTCATAGGTATCGAACAATACATTTCCGGTCTGGATATAAGTAGCAATGTTTTTCAAACTCGGCATGGCTACAAATCCACGCAGGTCTTCCATTCTAATATTCTTTTGTCCACTAACATTGATCCCACGAAGAAGCGCTACATATCGCATCATAAATAAACATTTTAGCAGACAGGAAAATACATTCTTTTAAAAAGGAAAAATATCAGTCTATTGTAAAAAGTGAAATATAATTAATTGTTTTCCTTACCAGTGAATTTCTCCATGGTAACGGATGTTGCCGAACTGATACCTTCGGAAATAACGACATTCCTCACTGTTTTCAGTAATATTCTGAGATCGAGGAGAAAAGAGATATTATTCACATACCATATATCGTATTCAAATTTCTGTTTCCAGCCTATTGCATTCCTGCCATTTACCTGCGCCCAGCCTGTGATGCCAGGTCTTACATCATGCCTGTGTTTTTGAATATGGTTGTAAAGTGGCAGGTATTCAACTAACAGAGGTCTTGGGCCTACAATGCTCATATCGCCTTTTATTACATTCAGCAATTGTGGAATCTCATCCAAAGATGTTTTTCTTACGAAATTACCAATGGCAGTAAGTCTTTGTGCATCGGGTAGCAATGTGCCATTTTCATCTTTCCTGTCGTTCATTGTTTTGAACTTGATGACCTTAAAGATCTGCTCGTTCCTGCCGGGCCTGAGCTGAAAGAAAAACGGTTTGCCTGAATTTGCTACAGTAAGTAACAGTACTACTATAATAAACACAGGCAGCAATATAGTGAATGCAAGCAAAGCCACCGTAAAGTCGAGAAACGGTTTAATGACAGTAATATAAATGCCGGATGGTGCTTTTTGCATGCTGTAAATTGCCGGGCGAAGGTACAGATTATGTAAAAATGGGCAGCAAAAAGATGTAATTGAATTTATGGGGAAATTAATTTTCAAGAACTGTTAAAAATATTTGTTCGATTTATGAAAATAATTACCTTTGCATTCCTAAACAGCAAAAGGGGATATAAAAATATGCTTATAATCGACTCAAAAGACTGCGAAAATATTGACAAAGCGCTGAAAAAGTACAAGAAGAAGTACGAAAAATCACGTGTACTGAACCAGCTTCGTGACCGTCAATCGTTCACAAAGCCTTCAATCAGGCGTCGTACTCAGGTTCTGAAAGCGGTATACCGTCTTCAGATGGAAACCGGAGCACTGGACAAGTAATATTTTCTGATCTTTACCTCTCAGGGGGATAGTTCAAAAATAAATTTGCACCCGCAAATGTAAATTCGTAAATTTACATTTGCGGGTTATTTATTATGGTCGATGAAAGGTTAACTGACTTTTTACATCATATGAGGTTTGAGAAAAGATACTCACCTCATACCTTGAATGCTTATGAAAACGACATAAGGGATTTCAGAGATTTCCTGCATACCACCTACGGTCTATCTGAAATTCATTCCATTACACACTTCCACATAAGGGGTTGGCTGGCAACACAGAAAGAAGCTAAACTGGCTTCCAGAACTCTGAATCGAAAATTATCCAGTCTTAGTGCCTTCTTCAAATATCTGCGCAAAACCGGCTATACTGATGTAAATCCGATAAGAAAACTGCATGCTCAAAAGTTACCGGAACGATTGCCGGTGGCGCTGAAAGAGTCTGAAACCAGCTTTATGCTGGAAGAGCTGCAATTTGAAGAAGGGTTTCAGGGGGCAACAGACCGAATGATCTGTGAATTGCTGTATGCTACAGGCATGCGTAGAAATGAGTTGCAGGAACTGAAAGAAAAAGACATAGAATGGAGCCTGAACCAGATAAGAATATTGGGAAAAGGTAATAAGGAAAGGCTTATGCCCGCCAGTGCTGCCCTACTCGATTCTATTAAAGAATACCTGCAGGAAAAGGGAAAGCAAGAAAAAGTTAATAGTGAGTATTTGCTGCAATTAATTAGTGGAAAACCGCTTTATGCTAACTATATTTACAGAACAGTGAGGAGGTATATGGGAATGAGTACGACCATGAAAAAGAAAAGCCCACACGTATTGCGACATTCTTTTGCAACACATCTGCTGAACAATGGTGCCAATATTCAGGCAATCAAGGACTTACTCGGACATAGCAGCCTTGCAGCAACCCAGGTCTATACAAGCAATAACATTGAGAAATTAAAAGAAATTCACAAGCAAAATCACCCGAGAGGATGATGATTTTTAACCATTAAAAATTTAGACCATGAATGTACAGATCCAGACAGTGCATTTTAATGCCGACAGCAAATTGCTTGAACACGTAAATGCAAAGATTGAGAAATTGAAAACTTTTCACGACAAGATCATAGGTGCAGAAGTGTACCTGAAACTGGATAACCTATCTCATCATGTTAGAGATAAAGTTGCAGAAATAAAAGTATATGTTCCGAAGCAATCTTATTTTGTAAAGCATCAGAGCAAAACTTTTGAACAGTCATTTGACCTTGCTTTTGACTCACTGGTAAATCAGGTAAAGCGCAAGAAAGAAAAACAGATGACCCAACATTAAAAATATTCAATATTCAACTAGCAGGCAGCGACAGTTTTCGCTGCCTGCTTTTTTTATGCCAATTACATTGCATGTAAAATTATGTGCTTAAATCCTAACTTCTGGAAAAATTATGACGCCTTGTTAGATGACATTTTATGTTTAAATATAATTTTTACTGGAATAATAACGAGTGGTTATTTTGAAAAAAACGTATTGGAGAGCTATGAATATTTCTTTTGTAAATAGTAGAAATTAGCATAAAATATAATTATTTTTGTAGGATACGGTATTTTTAGATAAAATTCAATAGTAATATATATATTATGAAAAAGTGCCTACTTTTAGTAGTACTCTGTTTTATATGCTTTTTTGATTCAATTGCCCAAACCACGGTATCTTTTGCCACAGGAGGAACACCGGTTTTTACAACGCCATGGGTAACAGGTGGTACTGCCACCGTAGCGGGTAGTGCCATTCAGCTGACCGCTCCTGCAGGCAGCCAGAATGGTCGCATATACACAAGTACCCCTATAACCCTAACCGGCTGCGGATCTTTTACTGCAGAATTTGAATTCCAGGTAATACCAAGTACTTCTGCATGGGCTATAGCAGATGGTATCGCATTCTGGATATTGAGCCCGCTTACCGGTTTTGTTGGCGGTGGTGGTGTTGGATTGCCCACCAACCCTAATGGTCTGGTGCTGGTACTGGACAATTACGATAATGACGGTGTAGCTAATGATCCGCTCATTTCACTCTATGGATATCCAACCGGTTTTACCGGAACTTACGTAGAAGGTGTGACCACCAACAGGCTGGGCAATATGAACAATCAGGTATTTGTAACAGATGGTGGCTGGCACCATGTGAAACTTACTTATGCAGGCGGACAGGTGAAAGTATATTTCAATCATAGTGCCATACCTAGTATGACGGGAACTTTCCCTATTACTTCCACCTCTCTTTATTTTGGCTTCTGCGCTTCTACGGGTGGTGCATGGAGTACACAGAGCATAAGGAACTGCACCATTACATTCGATAACATCAGCCCTATCAACGGACCGAATGTTGTATGTATGGGCACCACACCTACATACACCGATTCTACATCTGGCGGAACCTGGAGCAGTTCTACTCCGGCTGTAGGTAGTATCAGTTCTACCGGTGTGTTTACACCAATAACTGCAGGCACTACTACTATATCTTACACTTATTCTGCAGGTGCTTGTGTAGCTACAAAAGTAGTTACTGTAGATGCTACCACACTCCCAGCTATAGGCGGTCCGAATCCTTTATGCTCTAGTGCAACAGGAACATATAGTAATACTGTTACCGGCGGTACCTGGAGTACCAGCACCGGTTATATAGCTACCATAGGTTCTTCATCGGGCATACTTACGCCAAGTATTGCCGGAATTACAAACATTACTTACACAACACCTTCGGGATGTTACCGAACGGCGGCAGTTACCGTAAATACTGCACCACCATCCTTGAGTATTTCACCCGTACCGGCATCTGTTTGTGACAACGGATCCCTCATATTGACCGCTGCAGGAGCCACAACTTATAATCTTATCCCTCCGCAGAGTTGGGAAAATAGTATGCCGACTACTGCCGGTGTAATGGTTGATGGATGGACCTATGTAGGTGCTACTCCGGCCACCTGGTATCAGGAATTAGGAGCAACAGCTGTGAACCCTGTAATCACAGCAGCTGTATCGGGAAACTATGTTGCCAACTTTCACAGCAGAAGCCTTGGCGCAGGAACTACAGCCTACATTCAATCTCCCAACTTCAGCATGGTAGGTGTTTCATCTGCAACTTTCTCTATCTGGGTATATAGAGACGCTACCACTGCCTACAATACGGCAACCTATAATGCAGAAACGCTGAATATATTTCTTACCGGATCGTCGGGTGGAACCGGTACTATCGGCATCATTCCCCGAAGAGCAGGACTAGCTATAACCGGACCAATATCCGGCACCTCTACTCCCGGCGGATCAGGCTGGTATCAGTATACCTACACCTTACCCACTACACTTACCGGCAGTGCCAATTACATTACCATTACCGGTACGAGTGCCAATGGCAACAACATTTACATAGACAGTGTTACCATAACAGGTGTTATTGGTGCGCCTACATGGACACCAACTACTTACTTATTCAATGATGCTGCTTTTGCCACTGCCTATTCAGGAACTGCACTGAATCCAGTTTATATGCATCCTACAGGCATAACAGCACCGGCAACAATTACTTATACAGCCTCCCTTTCTAATGGTGTTTGTACATCATCTGGCACCAGCATTGTTACCATGAACCCCAATCCGGCACCAATAACTGGTACTTCTACTATATGCGTTGGTTCTGTAGTAACATTAAGCAGCACCACAACCGGAGGCAGCTGGACCAGTAGTAATACTGCTGTTGCTTCAATAGGCTCATCCAGCGGTATCATGACGGGTGTTGGTGCAGGTACTACCGTAATTACCTATGCTTTTGGTGGCTGTTATGTAACAAGAACAGTAACTGTAGTTACTTCTCCCGGACCAATAACAGGTATACCAACTGTGTGTCTTGGTTCAACCACAACACTAGCAAATACTATAGGTGGGGGTGCCTGGAGCAGTTCTAATACTACTGTAGCAACAGTAAATCCGACAACAGGCGTTGTAATGGGTCTGACACTTGGGACATCAGTAATATCTTATGGTATAGCAACCTGCTACTCTGTACTCACTATAACAGTAAACCCATACCCTACCACTATAACAGGCGCACTGGGAGTTTGCGTAGGATCGACAACCGCACTAGCCAGCACACCAACAGGAGGTTTCTGGTTTACCAGTGCTGCAGGTATTGCCGGTGTTGGTGTTACTACCGGCATAGTTACCGGAGTTTCTGCAGGTAGTGCAATTATCACCTACCGTGTGGGAGGTTGTTCTGTAATTACTACTGTAAATGTGGTAACAACTCCTGGCCCCATAACGGGATCTTTGACGACCTGCGTAGGATCTACCACCGCATTGGCGCATGCCTCTCCTGGTGGCACCTGGAACAGCAGCACAACTACTGTTGGAACAATATCTACTACGGGAGTGGTAACCGGTTTGGCTACAGGAACGACACGTATAACTTATTCGGTAGGTTCAGGTTGCTTTACTTCATCGGTAGTTACCGTCACTGCAGCCCCGCCCGCGCCAACAGGTACACTTAGTATTTGTATAGGCAATACAACCACTTTATCTCATACTACCGGAGGCGGCACATGGTCTTGCACCTGCCCAGCAATAGCTACTGTGGGTCTTGGCACAGGTTTGGTAACAGGTACAGGTGCAGGCACCTGCATCATAACCTATTCACTGCCATCGGGTTGCATAGCTATGGCTACAGTAACTGTGAATGGCACACCAGCGGCTATAACAGGCACTATGAATACCTGTGAATCATCCTGTGCTACCCTTTCCAGCGCAACTGCAGGAGGCACATGGATCAGCGGCACTACATCGGTTTGCACCATTGATATTGCTACGGGTATTTATTGCGGCGTAACAGCAGGAACGTCTACTATTACATATACATCAGGCAGTGGTTGCTTTACTACAGCTGTAGTTACTGTTGATGCTACTCCGGGCGCTATTACCGGAACTCTGACCGTATGTCAGGGAAGTACTACAACATTATCGAGCAGTCCTGCAATAGGTGGCTGGTCTTGCTGTGCCGGCAGTACAATATCAGGTACTGGTGTTTTCTCGGGAACTACTGTTGGAACATGTACTGTGACCTATGCAACTGCAGCAGGTTGTAGTGTATCTGCAATAGTAACAGTTAACCCTACGCCAACAGCTATCACAGGCTCGTTGGGTGTATGTGTAGGTTCTTCTACATTGCTTGCCTGCGTTACTCCGGGCGGTGTATGGAGCAGCAGCACATTAACCATAGCAAACGTACTAAGCCCCGGCCTGATAGGTGGCGTATCGGCAGGTACTGCTACAATATCTTATACAATACCCTCTACAGGTTGTGCAGCTACAACAGTAGTTACAGTAAATACTTTGCCTGGTGCAATAGGCGGTTCTCTGACTGTTTGTGCCGGATCAACATCAACTCTTACAAACTCGGCAACCGGTGGTGTATGGTCAACTAGCACCATTACAGCCGGAACGATAGATCCGACCACAGGCGTGCTGACAGGTATTGCAGCAGGTAATACTAATGTTACTTATTCATTGGGATCGGGCTGTTTTGTAACATCAATTGCAACAGTAAATCCGTTACCGGCAACAATTGGAGGAACACTTACCTTATGTGCCGGAACAGGCACTACGCTCACCAGTTTCCCTGGTGGTGGCACATGGTCTTGTGCATGCCCGGGTATAGCTACAGTTGGAATTGGTACTGGTGTAGTTTCTTCTACCGGTTCCGGCATATGCGTTATTACCTATTCCCTGCCAACGGGCTGTGTAAGGAGTGCAGCTTTAACAGTGAATCCGCTTCCTGCAGTCATAACAGGCATCACGAGTATCTGTGTGAACGGCACTACAACTCTTACAAGCACTACTACCGGCGGCACATGGAGTAGCAGCACTCCGGCTGTAGGTACTGTATCAACATCAGGCGTAGTTACCGGACTGAGCGCTGGTACTACCTCTATTATATATACGGTTGGCGGTTGCAGCCGTTCTGCAGTAGTACTGGTGAACGCACTGCCTACCGGCATCACCCCTAGCGGTGCAGGTCTTCAGGTATGTGAAGGTTCTACACTCACCCTGAGTGGTACACCATCAGGTGGTACCTGGAGTTCGGCATGTGCAGGTATAGGCACCATAGCTGCCGGTTCAGGTACTTATGGTGGCGTATCCGCAGGCACGTGTACCGTAACTTATACTTTAACATCAGGCTGTTCACTGGTATCCTCACCGATCACTGTGAACCCATTACCCGGAGCAATAACAGGTGCTCTTTCAGTATGTGTTGGTCAGACCACCACACTGAGCTGCGTGCCTGCTACAGGTACATGGTCTATTACATCAGGCACAGGTTCGGCTTCGGTTATAGCAGCAACAGGTGTTGTGACAGGTATTACCAACGGTACAGCAACAGTAACATATACACTGCCAACCGGCTGCCGCAAGACAGCTATCGTAACGATCAATGCACTACCCGGCATCATCACCGGTGCGGCCAACGTATGTGCATCAGGTACAACAACACTTAACTGTACGC
>CALQJX020000031.1 GCA_943331005.2 Bordetella parapertussis | reverse complement strand
TGCGCCCTTCTTATATCGTGTAGCAGTAGCTTAGTTGATCTCTCCAACCATGTCTTCCGGTTTCACCCAGTTGTCAAAGTCTTCTGCAGATACATAACCCAGATCTATTGCGGTCTGTTTCAGTGTCTTACCCTGCTTGTGTGCAGTCTGCGCTATCTCAGCCGCCTTGTAGTAACCAATCTTGGTATTCAGGGCAGTAACCAGCATCAGTGAGTTGTTCACGTGCTTGCGGATGTTATCTTCCAGCGGAGCCAGACCTTCAGCGCATTTATCGTTGAATGATACACAACCCTCACCTATCAGCCTTGCGCTGTGCAGGAAGTTAAAGATCATTACAGGCTTGAACACATTCAGCTCGAAGTGGCCATTGCTGCCACCTATACTTATGGTCACGTCATTACCCATTACCTGTGCAGCTATCATGGTCAACGCCTCGCACTGGGTAGGGTTCACCTTACCCGGCATGATCGAAGAACCCGGCTCATTATCTGGTATGAACAGTTCTCCTATACCCGAACGTGGGCCGGAGCTCAGCATACGGATATCGTTGGCTATCTTCATCAGGCTCACAGCTACTGTTTTCAGTGCGCCATGTGCTTCTACTATTGCATCGTGTGCGGCAAGGCTTTCAAATTTATTCTCAGCAGTTACGAATGGCAGTCCTGTCAGTGAAGCTATATTCTCAGCCACTTTCACAGCATATCCTTTTGGTGTGTTGATGCCCGTACCTACTGCAGTACCACCCAGTGCCAGCTCGCTCAGGTGAGCCAAACTGTTGTTGATGGCACGCAGACCATGATCCAGCTGAGACACATATCCGCCCAGTTCCTGACCCACAGTAAGTGGCGTAGCATCCATAAAGTGTGTACGACCTATTTTCACTACATGCATGAACTCTTTAGACTTTGCTGCCAGCGTATTGCGCAACTTCGTGATACCCGGAATGGTCACATCCATCAGCATTTTGTAAGCCGATATGTGCATAGCCGTAGGGAAAGTATCGTTCGATGACTGTGATTTGTTCACATCATCATTCGGATGAATGAATTTGTCTTTATCGGTCAGTGCACCACCCTTCATTACGTGTGCGCGGTAGGCTACCACTTCATTCACGTTCATGTTGCTCTGCGTACCCGAACCTGTCTGCCATACTACCAGCGGAAACTCGTTATCCAGTTTACCTTCCAGTATCTCATCACACACATTACCTATCAGGTCCGACTTTTCCTGTGGCAGTACGCCCAGCTGACAGTTGGTGATGGCTGCAGCCTTTTTCAGGTAAGCAAATGCCTTGATGATCTCTTTCGGCATTTTGTTGATGTCCTGGGCTATTTTGAAGTTCTCTATAGAGCGCTGTGTCTGTGCACCATAATACGCATTCACGGGCACCTTCACTTCGCCCATTGTGTCTTTCTCAATTCTGAAATCCATGACTTTTATGTGTTTGTGTTTAGTATCGTTTTCGGGTTGCAAAGGTACATGGAGATTTTTATAGTTTAACCGTAAAACCTTCCACCTCATCACATTCAACAAACACACATGCAATCGCCCCATCCTTACATTATCGGTGCATAGCTATATTATATTTTGTCAGCCCGATTAAGATAGATAGATTTACCATCAAACAACAGCATATGTGGCAGGAGAACGACAATAAACTATACCGCAAATTTACCTTTGCCAATTTCAGTGAAGCATTTGCATTCATGACCCGAGTGGCCATCCTTGCCGAAAAACAAGACCATCATCCCACATGGACCAATACCTGGAACACAGTAGAGATATGGCTCTCTACCCACGATGCCGGCAATATTGTTACCGAAAAAGACAATACCCTCGCCCACGCCATCGACAAACTCATCAAATAACAGACTTTCAATACAAAACATTATCTGCACAATCCATTCCCATTACACGCTCTCTATCTTTCTCACTTAGTTCGGCGTAGGTTTACCTACAAGGAGCCCTGGAAAGCCAGGCGCTTCTACACATAAATCTTTCCCGCTCTCTTTCTCTTTCCCGCTCTCACCTTTCAGCCCATGTCACCCTTCAGGGAGGGGTCTTCAAAACACATCTTCTCACCATCCGTGAAATCCAATAATCAGTTTAATCTGTGATTCAGACGAATTCAAAACACCGCTCTCCGCTCTCTTTCCGCTCTCACCTTTCAACCCATGTCACCCTTCAGGGAGGGGTCTTCAAAACACATCCTCTCACCAATCGTGAAATCCAATAATCAGTTTGATCTTTGATTCAGACGAATTCAAAACACCGCTCTTCGCTCTCTTTCCCGCTCTCACCTTTCCGCTCTCACCTTCAACCTTATTCCTTATTCTTAGTATCCATAACTATCGTCACCGGACCATCATTTACCAGAGCCACCTTCATATCGGCACCAAAGACACCCGCAGCAACAGGTTTGCCCAGCTTTTCTGATAAGACAGCAATAAAGTATTCATAAAGCGGTATAGCCTGCTCCGGACGGGCCGCCCTTATGAACGAAGGCCTGTTACCCTTTTTGTAAGAAGCATGCAAGGTAAACTGACTTACCACCAGTATATCGCCACCCGTTTCCACCACATCCTTGTTCATCATACCATTTTCATCAGCCATAATACGCAGCAGTGCTATTTTGGCACACAGCCAGTCCGCATCCTCCTTTGTATCCTCCGGCTCCACACCCAGCAGCACCATAAATCCCATTCCTATAGCAGATCTCAGCTCCCCATCAATAGTTACACTTGCCGATGAAACCCTTTGTATTACTGCACGCATATCCCAAAAATAGAAACCCCTCCCCACAATTTCAAACTCCATATCACCTTTCAGCCGCCGTAGCTTTTTCAGCGAAGGAAGCCACTCAAACCAATCAGCGAAATCCAAGAATCAGTTTAATCTGTGATTCAGACGAATTCAAAACAACGCTCTCCGCTCTCTTTCCCGCTCTCACCTTTCCGCTCTCTTTCCCGCTCTCTTTCCGCTCTCACCTTTCCCGCTTTCACCTTTCCAATATAACTTACTTTTGCACCATGCTCCACATCTCCGACACTATTGTAGCCATTGCCACCCCTCCCGGACAGGGAGCCATCGGCATCATCCGTCTCGCCGGGTCACAGGCTATCACCATCGTCAATGCCATTTTCAAAGGTCGGGATCTCACACAGCAGCTCACCCACACCCTGCATTTTGGCCGCATAGTCGATGGCGACCGTGTTATAGACGAAGTGGTCGTGAGCCTCTACAAAGGCCCGCGCAGCTATACCGGCGACGATATTGCAGAGATCAGCTGCCATGGCTCATCCTTCATACTGCAGCAGATCATGGGGCTCTGCGCAGCACACGGAGCAGTAATGGCACGCCCCGGCGAATTCACCATGCGCGCCTTCCTCAATGGCAAGCTCGACCTCGCACAGGCCGAAGCCGTTGCCGACCTCATAGCCAGCGACAGCAGCAGCGCCCACAAAGCCGCCATGCACAACCTCCGCGGCGGCTTCAGTCACGACCTCGCCGCCATGCGCGAGCAGCTCATCAAGTTCAGCGCACTCATAGAGCTCGAGCTCGATTTCAGTCAGGAAGACGTAGAGTTTGCCGACCGCACCCAATTCTACCAGCTCATCAACAACATCACCACTGCCACACAGCAGCTGCTCAGCTCCTTTACCCTGGGCAATGCTATCAAGAACGGTGTCAGCGTAGCCATAGCCGGCAAGCCAAATGCAGGCAAGAGCACCCTGCTCAATGCCCTGCTCAACGAAGAGCGCGCCATTGTCAGCGAAATTGCCGGTACCACCCGCGACACGATTGAAGAGACCCTCAACATCAACGGCATCCTCTTCCGGCTCATAGATACCGCAGGTATCAGAGAGCACACTACCGATGTTATAGAAAAACAAGGCATCGCCCGTAGCCGCGATGCTATGAACAAAGCCGATGTGGTCATTTACCTCTTCGATGCCGCACAGTTCATCTCGTCCGACTTCGAACAAACCGACCTCCTCCGCCAGATCGAAGAATTCCGCAACAGCGGCAGCAAATTCCTGCTCGTTGGCAACAAGACCGACGAAGTAGGCCGCGACAATGCCCTGCAGGCACTAAAAGAACTGAACGAAGAAGTACTCCTCATTTCTGCCCGCAACAAAGAAAATATTATAGAGCTCAAAGATGCCCTCTACCGCATGGTAGCCGGTGGCCACGTAAAGCAGGAAGGCACCATTGTTACCAATGCCCGCCACTATGCAGCACTGCAGCAGGTACTGCAGGCCCTTACCGACATCAGGACCGGCATGGACAACAACATTCCCGGCGATCTCCTCTCCCCCGATATCCGCCGCTGCCTACACTTCCTCGGCGAGATCACCGGCGTCGTTACCACCGAAGACAAACTTGATTACATATTTTCAAAGTTTTGTATCGGTAAATAATAGCATGAAAAACAGGAGCACAAAACCGTTAGTAAAATTGAAAGATATTATTTCAGACCCCCTCGTCCTCGTTTGCAACGAGGATGCAGCGGAATGGCGTTTGTAACGCCTGTTTCCCCCCATTTTGGCGCTAGTCTTTTCGACTTGTGTCCAGTATCCTCCAAGTGTTTTCGACTTGCCCCCCTACCCACTGACGCGGGTTTGGCGCGTAGCCCTTGCGTTCCTGCCAACCTGTGCCTAACGCAAGATGGCAGTTTGTAACTGAATCATTATTTGGCTTAAGATGTTTTTTTCAATTTTTGTCAACCATTTTGAAATCGAATCCAATATGGGAATAATCCATACCATCAATAAGTAGCCTTTTATCACCTCATCACTATTACTAATTTCATTTACATCTTGAAAATATTGCTGCAGGAATGTATGTTGCGAGTGTAATAGACTCAAAAGGAAGGACATTTATCTTTAAATTTGTAAAGCAATGATAAGGTTTACCCTAATAATGATATTCGCTTGTGCTTGCTTTAAAACGCAGGCACAGGTGAATATTATTACAACCATTGCAGGAAAGGACTCAACTGGATATAGTGGAGACGGTGGCTTGGCAACAAATGCAAAATTGAAAGCACCTTATAGAATATGTTGTCGAAAAAGTGAAAGTATATATTTCTCTGACGCGCTAAATCACAGAATTAGGAAAATTGATCTTTCTTCAGGAGTAATTACAACCATTGCCGGCAATGGTATTGGTGGATATAATGGAGATGGAATTGCAGCTACAACTGCTCAGTTGTTTATACCTCAAGGTTTGGCATTGGATACTAATGGGAATATTTACATAGGTGATGCACTCAATTACAGAGTTAGAAAAATTGATATTGCTACGGGGATTATTACCACGGTTGCTGGAAAAGGAATTCAAGGCCAAAATGGCGATGGTGGTTTAGGTGTTAATGCAGAATTGGACGGCATAGTTGGGATAAATTTAGACAAACAAGGAAATCTGTATATCGTTGATTATACGAATAATAAGGTACGTAGGGTAAATAATTCAAACGGCTTAATCTCAACTGTTGCTGGCAGTGGTATTGCAGGTTATTCAGGTGACGGAGGAGATGCACTCTCTGCCAAATTAAATGGGGTGATTGATGTCTATGTAAACAATACAGGAGACATGATCATATCTGATAAGTTAAATAGTGTTTTAAGAAAAGTCGCAGTTGCTTCAGGTGTTATAAGTACAATAGCAGGCACTGGCGCTAATGGGTTTGCTGGTGACGGTGGGTCAGCAATACACGCAACATTTAATCAGCAATCAGGGATATATGTAGACGTAGGAAATAATATATTCGTTGCTGATTATCAGAATGGTTCAGTAAGGAAAATATCAGTAAGCACAGGTATAATTTCCACAATTGCAGGTATAGGAGTAACAGGTTTTGCAGGAGATGGAGGCCCAGCCACAAACGCTAAGTTGTTTCCAACGGGTATATGTGTAGATAGTTATGGAAACCTGATTATAGCAGATTATGAGAATAACAGAATAAGAAAAGTGAGTAGCGGTGTGGCTGTAACAGATATAGATAAAGCTGTTGAGGCGAAGTTGTTTCCCAATCCTACTACAGGTGTGTTTTCGGTGCAGGTGCCAGCTGGTATTTCGTTGCTTACTATTTACAATATTGGAGGAGTGGCCGTTCTATCACAAACTATTACTACCGGAACAGCTGAAGTAGACCTTTCGGGTTTTCCTTCCGGCATCTACCTGGTATATGTGCGGAGTGGTGATAAGCTTTATGTGAATAAGGTGCAGAAGAATTGAAGGGAAGCTAACAAAGACCAATTATTAAACCAACTACTACAGATTGGCAGGGACAGATATATTCATTGTATCCGAACCCAAATGACGGTAATCTGACTCTGGTGCAGATGATCCAAGATACATCGGCTGTATCAATTGACATTTCTGATGTTTTGGGTAGGAGTGTATTTAAGGAGCCAGTAGCATTCCGAGAAAATAGCTACCAGTTACATCTTGAAAATATTGCTGCCGGAATGTATGTGGCAAGCGTAATAGATTCAAAAGGAAGGACATTTATCTTTAAATTTGTAAAACAATGACAAGATATGTTTTAACAATAATATTCACCTACGCCTGCATTTTTACGCATGCACAGGTGAATATTATTACAACCATTGCAGGGAAGGACTCCGCAGGCTACAGTGGTGATGGTGGGCCTGCAACAAACGCTAAATTGAATGATCCTTACTCAATTTGCATGGATTTAGACAATAATCTCCTTTTTTGCGATGGCTCTAATCATGTAGTACGAAAGATAAACTTGTCAACAGGTATTATAACAACTATAGCAGGAACCGGCAGTCCGGGATATTTTGGCGATGGTGGTGATGCGACTAGTGCTCAACTATTTATTCCAGAAGGTATATGCATAGATGCTGCGGGCAATATCTATATAGCTGATGGAGGAAATTATAGAATACGTAAAATATCTACTACTGGTACAATCATCACTATTGCAGGAAATGGTACGGTGGGAACGAGTGGCGATGGAAGTGCTGCTACTGGTGCACAGTTAAATGGTCCGGGAGGACTGCGTGTAAGAAATGAGTACTTATATGTATCTGATTGCTTAAACCACAAACTCCGGAAGATCAATCTAACGACTGGAATTATTTCAACTGTAGCAGGAACAGGTGTAGTGGGATATTCTGGCAACGGGGGAGATCCCACGATTGCCCAATTTAATGGAGTTATAGATGTCGATCTTGATGATGCAGGAAACATTTTTATTTCTGATTCCTGGAATGGTGTGATAAGAAAAATCAGTGTTTCCACTAACAAGATTACGACTATAGTAGGAACAGGTGTAGTAGGCTATTCGGGAGATAACGGCCCCGCAGCAAATGCACAACTAAATGAGCCCACCGGAATATTTGTTGATAAGCACAACAACTTATTTATTGCCGACTATCGCAACGGTGCCATAAGAAAAGTTAGCGCAATCACTAATGTAATTACGACAGAAGCAGGCGGGAATGTAGGATATGGAGGAGATGGAGGTCCTGCCACCAACGCTAAACTAAAATGTACGAACGTATGTACAGATGACAATGGCAATATTTATATTACTGACTATGTAAATCATAGAATACGCAAAGTAAGTAGCGGTGTCGCTGTAACCGATGTAGACAAAGGTGTTGAGGCGAAGTTGTTTCCCAATCCTACTACAGGTGTGTTTTCGGTGCATGTACCGGCCGGCATATCGTTGCTTACTATTTACAATATTGGAGGTGTGGCCGTTCTCTCTCAAACCATAACGAGCGGAAGTACTGAAGTAGACCTTTCGGGTTTTCCTTCCGGCATCTACCTGGTATATGTGCGGAGTGGTGATAAGCTATACGTGAATAAGGTGATGAAGAATTGAGGGTAAGCAATCAAAGACCAACTATCCCACTGGCGCGGGTTTGGCGCGTAGCCCTTGCGTTCCTGCCAACCCGTGCCTCACGCAAGAGGGCAGTTTGTAACTGCCTCCGCCAAAAAATTGTGAATATCTTCCCTCTGCCACACCCACACATTGGCACAGCATTTGTGGCAGGTAGTGCCTATGCACACACCTACCCTACATACCGCAGCAGCAATAACAGTTATACATATAAGTTATCACCAACTCGTCCTCGTTTGCAACGAGGATGCAGCGGAATGGCGTTTGTAACGCCTGTTTCCCACACTGGCGCGGGTTTGGCGCGTTGCCCTTGCATTCCTGCCAACCCGTGCCTCACGCAAGAGGGCAGTTTGTAACTGCCTCCCCCAAAAATTATGAATATCTTCCCACTGCCATACCCACCCATTAGCACAGCATTTGTGGCTGGTAGTGCCTATGCACACACCTACCCTACATACCGCAGCAGCAACAACAGTTATACATATCAGTTATCACACATGTTATCATATTAAAAATAACGCGCGAGCAATTTTTGGGAAATTTTTGAGCAAAGAAATTGTCACAGATCATTGATTATCAATAAATATACCCTGCAAAATATTTTTCTAAAAAAGTGCGCAATTTCCATACATAGAACACACCCACATACATAACCTTCAATGATCACACTTTATCTGCCACACCCTTTTCCCTGTCATTCCTCAAATCACTACTTTTAGCACATGGATTCCTCGCTCATTCTGCAAAACATAGGCAAGCACATCAATCGCACA
Source organism: Bordetella parapertussis (assembly GCA_943331005.2). Lineage (GTDB taxonomy): Bacteria > Bacteroidota > Bacteroidia > Chitinophagales > Chitinophagaceae > Nemorincola. Next base: position 27,835 of record CALQJX020000031.1, on the reverse strand, counting down.
CCAGAGGAGCAGGAACATTTCATATCCCTGTTGCAGGCCCGCAAGCTGAAGAAAAAACAATTCCTCCTGCACGAGAACGACGTTTGTAGTGGCTCAGCATTCACAAACGCAACATCATAACATAGATAACTAACTTACAGTACTACACACAACAAAGCATTCAAACAAAATGAAACACATAAAACACCCCAAAAACGACCACCCCATTACAGAAAGTATAGGCAGCAGATGGAGCGCCAGAGCATTCAACAAACAACCCATCACCGACGATGTATTGAATTCACTGTTCGAAGCAGCACGCTGGGCCGCCAGTGCCAACAACGAGCAGCCATGGCAATATATGTATGCACACAACGGCACAGAAGGTTTCAATAAGATCTTCAGTTGTCTGGCACCCGGCAATCAGGCATGGGCTGGCAATGCTGCCATACTCATGGTAGCAGCAGCCCGCAAAACATTCGAGGCTACAAAGGCAGTAAACCTCTGGAACGCACACGATCTGGGCATGGCCAACAGCAACCTCATTCATCAGGCACTTTCGCATGATATTTATGCCCACCTTATGGGTGGCTTCGATAAAACCAGGCTCATCAGCGAGCTGCACCTGTCAGAAGATACAGAGCCTGTTTGCATTATAGCTCTCGGCTACCTGGGCAACCCAAACGATCTCGAAGAACCTTTCAGAACAAGAGAACTCACAGAACGCACCAGAAAACCCATCAACGAATTCACCAAAGCATTATGAGCCGGAAACAGATATTGGTCATAGGCAGGCAGCCGCTCATACTGCAAACAGTGGTTCGGCTCATCAACGGCAACGAAGAGTGGGAAGCCACCGGCACAGACGATGATGAGAAAGCCATAGAGCTATGCCATCAGCAACACTTCGATCTGGTGCTGCTGGGTGCCGGCATAGATAGTTTTCAGGAACAGAAGTTCATCAGGATCTTCACGATGCAGCAGCCACATATCAGGATCATTCAGCACTTTGGCGGAGGCAGTGGCCTTTTATTCAACGAGATCACTGCTGCGCTCGAAGACAATCCTGCCGGCATGTACAATATCATAGAAAACCCGTTCAGCAACTAACAGCATAAAAATTAGCTTTAACAAATAATCATAGATCTAAAACCAACTAAAATGGAAACAACAAAAACACAGTGGGTACTTGACCCTTCGCACAGCGAACTGCTTTTTAAAGTAAAGCACATGATGATAACCAATGTAAAAGGTGAATTCAGGAAATTCGCTGCAGAGGTTAACACCATTGGCACAGACTTCAGCACAGCTTCTGTGAGCCTCACAATAGATGTCGCATCTATATTCACCAACAGCGACGACAGAGACGGCCACCTGAAAAGCCCCGATTTCTTCGATGCCGACAACCACAAAGAGATCACCTTCACAGGCACCTCTATGACAAAAGCCAATGATGATAAATTCGTCCTCACCGGCGACCTCACCATCAAGGGCCATACAAGGTCAGTAAGCCTCGATGTTGAATTCGGTGGCACCAACAAAGATCCGTGGGGCAACGAAAAGGCAGGTTTCTCTGTTTCAGGCAAGATCCACAGAAAAGACTTCGGCCTCAACTGGAACGCAGCCCTGGAAACAGGTGGCGTACTGGTAAGCGATGAAGTAAAGATCAACGCAGAAGTGCAGTTTGTAAAACAAACGCAGGTTGCATAGTATTATTAAAACGAACAAGGAGGTTAGCACTAGCCAACCTCCTTGTTTGAATTTATACTTGTTGCAGAAGTAATAAACAATACTATGCCACTTTTACATAAGTATGGTTTACTATATCCCTGATGATGTTGTCAAAATCCTGAGCCATTTGTTTGATATCGCTCAAGGCCTGTTTTCTTTCTGCTTCGCCCATCAAATAGTCTTCTTCCAGCATTTCCACCAATCCCAGTATATTGGCAATAGGCGCCCTTACTATGTGCGATTGAATGAACGCTATTCTGTCCAACCTTTCCAGATGTGTCAGATCTTTGAAGAAAGCAAGTACATATTGTATACCATCTTCTTCATAATAATCTGCCGAACTGATCTTTACTGGTATGGTACTACCATCCTTGTGCAGCACATTGGCAAGTGTTTCTATATAACTGCTGTCTCCAACAAATTCCCTGAACTTTTGGGTAATATGCTCCAGATCTTCCTTGGGGTGTAGCTGCGATTGATGCATCCCCGATAATTCATCAAATGTATAGCCGGTCATATCGCATGCAGCCTCATTCACATACCGTATGGTTCCGGTACTGGACTCAGCAATAAAAACAGCATCATTACATCCCTTTATCAGCGCATTCAATAGAGCCATATCCGCAATATTATTAATTAATGCCTGAAAATCTGCCACTTATATTAGTGGCATTAACATAAAAATAATAAAAAATAAACATAAAAAGCTACTTGAAAACCACCAAAAAAGTTGTGATAGTAGCCTTACTGTAGTAGGTTTTTTCCCTGGAAAATTTATCATTGAGAAATATGCAAACTATGCATTATTTAATACAGACAGAAACAGGAAAATCTGCCTGTAATGAAAAAAACCTGCCATAAAAAAACAGAAAACAAAAAATGCAACGCATCACCACCTCAAACCGGCTATTTTCAGTACATCACGCACTGCTTCATAGGTCCTTGCTGCCAGCGGACCTATTTCTCGTTCATTTACCCATTTGGCTTCCAGAATGTTTTCTTCCTTTTGCGGCTGCAGTTTATCAGCAGCAGTCCCCTTCATTCTGTACCACACAGTATGTTTCAGATAAGACACCCCATCCTGATGATAAATATGATAACTGTCGCATAGTTTAACTTCTAGCGATAGTGTTTGCAGTCCAGTCTCTTCACTTACCTCGCGCAGCGCACAGGCAGCAATATCTTCACCCTCATCCAGTTTACCCTTTGGCAGGTCCCACTTTCCGCGGCGAAAGATCATCAGCAATGCATGGTCCTCATTGAACACCAAACCACCACCAGCCATTATTGGCTGATACATTGCTGTCAGTTGTTCTTCCAGTGCCTTTTCAGATACGTCTTCAATTATTGCACCCATACTTCCCGGGCGATCCAGCAATTGCAGTGCCTGAGAAAAACTCTTCAGCGATGCCCCCGAAAAGAACTGGTACATCTCTGCCACGGGATTGGCATCCAGATAGGCTTCCATATCGGTTACCAGTATCAGTGGCTTATCGTTGTAATATATCTTTTGAGAGAAAATCATAGCGCTATATTTTGGCAACTTACAGAATTGGCGTAGGTTTGGGCGGTAATGAGCACACCAAAACATTTCGCTGAAAAACTACTGCAAATTAAGGCATTGCAGGTCAACCTGCAAACTCCATATACATGGGCATCAGGCTGGCGCTCTCCTGTATACTGCGACAATCGCAAGGTACTTTCTTTTCCTTACGTTCGCGATTTCGTAAAAAGTGAATTGGCCAATATGATCCTGGAAAAGTTTCCGGATGCTGAGGTTATTGCAGGTGTAGCAACTGCAGGCATCGCACATGGTGTTATGGCTGCCGACCTGCTGAAGCTTCCATTTATCTATGTACGCTCTGAAGCCAAAAAACATGGCATGGGCAACCAGATAGAAGGTGTTCTCAATGCCGGTCAGAAAGTGGTAGTAGTTGAAGATCTCATTTCTACCGGAAAAAGCAGCCTGCTGGTAGTAGATGTGCTGCGCGAGCAAGGTGCAGAAGTGCTGGGTATGTGTGGATTATTTACATATGGTTTCCCTGTGGCCGACGAGGCCTTCGAAAAAGCAGGCTTACTATTATATACTATCAGCAATTATACCGCATTGATGGAAGTTGCAGAAGAACAGCAGATAGTGCGCCCCGAAGACAAAGACATACTGGCTATGTGGCGCAAAGACCCGGGAAACTGGCAGCCACCACAACTGGACTGATCTCATTAAAAAAATACACAAACATTCATAATATCTCCCACGTTTTCTCTTTCGGGATTAATGAATTTTAATGAAGTTGTTGCATGTCAACACCAGATTCAACAATAATATCATTCCAGAATATAAAATTCTTATCCTGAGAGATGATCTTTTCGTTCTTATGACACATGCTACATATCAGCAAGATTTTTGCAACATAATTATTTATGTCTGAAAAAATGGAGTAAATTTACACGATATAAATTTGCCTCTCATGAGATTCAAACTCAATTCGATCCTGTTGCTGTCGACCGCATGCATTCTTGCTACTTCATGTAAGAAAAAGAAAAGTGAAGTATTTGAGGCACTTCTGGGTTCATGGACCATAAATAAAGTTGCTGTAGATAAAAACGGCAATGGCAGTATAGACTCTAATGAAACAACAAGACTGTCTACTCCTATTCCTATGTATAGTTTCTACTTCAACAGAGACAGAAACGGCATGTATTTTCTGAAATATAAAGATAGCACCGGAAGAATAGTTGCTAATAACACAGGATTCAAATACTCTGTGGACGATAATATTTTAACTATAGACAATACAAACTACACTCATATTCTTGAGAATGGCAAACGTACCATCGTTTCCATTACTGCAGAAGAAATGGTATTGAAAGAAGCAACTGCTGGCGCTGCTAACTGGAGCATTTACAGAAAGCAATAAATTATGCCTGTAAACGGGTTTGTTGACCATAGTCAATTGATCCAATTTCTCTTTAACTTAGCGTTTAATGAACCTACAGATCGGTTTATGCACCGGCAAGTTCCGCTTGCATAGCCAGTTATTCTGTTTTACGTAGACTATTTATATGAATAAAATATTAGTTGCCAATCGTGGTGAGATAGCTATGCGTATTATGCGCACAGCAAAGGAAATGGGCATAAAAACTGTTGCCGTTTTTTCTGAAGCAGACAGGAATATGCCCTTTGTTCGTTATGCCGATGAAGCGGTTTGCATAGGTCCTGCACTTTCTTCACAAAGCTACCTGAGAAGCGACAAACTGATAGAAGTTGCCAAACAAACAGGCGCTGATGCTATACATCCCGGCTATGGTTTTCTGAGCGAAAATGCAGGTTTCTCCAAAGCCGTTTCCGATGCAGGACTGATATTTATAGGCCCTTCTGCTCATTCTATAGAAGTAATGGGCAGCAAAATAGGTGCAAAACAAGCAGCCAAAAAATTCAATGTACCCATGGTACCGGGTACAGAAGAACCGGTAACTGATGTTGCTGAAGCTCGCCGCATTGCTCAAGGTATAGGCTACCCTATTCTTGTCAAGGCATCGGCAGGTGGCGGTGGCAAGGGTATGCGAGTGGTAAATAGCGACGATGAATTTGACGAACAGATCCGTGCAGCAAAAAGCGAAGCTCTGAACTCTTTCAGCAACGATGATGTGTTCATTGAAAAGTATGTTGGCTCTCCAAAACATATTGAGATCCAGCTGATGGGTGACCAGCATGGCAATTACGTTTACCTGTTCGAACGCGAGTGCAGTGTGCAGCGCCGCCATCAGAAACTTATAGAAGAAGCACCAAGCAGTTGCCTCACCCCTGAAATTCGCAAAGAAATGGGCGAATGTGCCATAGCTGCCGCAAGGTCCTGCAACTATTATGGTGCAGGCACCGTAGAATTTCTGGTGGATGAACAACTCAATTTCTACTTCCTGGAAATGAACACCCGCCTGCAGGTAGAACATTGTGTAACAGAAATGATAACCGGAATAGATCTGGTAAAAGAACAGATCAATGTAGCACGCGGTAATAAGTTGTCATTTACCCAAGAGGACCTTACCATAAACGGACATGCTATAGAACTGCGTGTATGTGCAGAAGATCCGCTGAACAACTTCCTGCCAGATACAGGCACACTGGAAATGTACCAGCCACCGAAAGGTCCTGGTGTACGTGTAGATGATGGTTATGAAGAAGGAATGGATATTCCGATCTATTACGACCCTATGATCGCAAAATTGATAGCCCATGGTGCTACGCGCGATGAAGCTATTGACCGTCTGTGCAGAGCCATAGATGAGTATTACATAAAAGGGATCAAGAATACGCTACAGTTTGGCAAATGGGCAGTGAATGTACCGGCCTTCCGTTCTGGCAACTTCGATACCAAATTTATAGACAAGTATTACAAACCCGAATACCTGACCACTGAAGATACAGAAGCTGAAGAAGTAGCTGCTATACTTGCTTCATGGGCATGGGACAGGCAAAAGAAAAGTGCCCGAATCACAGAAACCGCGGCCACTACATCTTCTACTGATGCACGCAGCAAGTGGAAAATAAACCGATGAGGTTTTACTTGAAATTGTATTGAATTAATTGCAAGAACTATGATGTGGCTCAATGAGCAAAGTCCACATCATAGTTCTTCATTCTTTCTATAGGTGGGTTGAAGTAACCAAACTTCACATTCGGAAACTCTTCGTGTATCAGATCCATCATCTGTTTGATACCAATACATTCGCCGGTGTCGCCTATATTCATTTTTCCAAGATACCAGTCCGGATCTATGTTGAAGCTGCGCCACTGTATCATATCCAGTCCGGTAGTACGAATGAGTTCACAGAGTGCATCAAACTCTTCAATACTATCTGTCATGCCGGGGAATACAAAATAATTAATGGAAGCCCATCCTCCGTATTTCTTTACTACACGCAGGCTTTCCACTATATCATCGAATATATAGTTGTTTGGCCTGTAGTACTTGGTATAAATATCAGCACGGGCAGAATTCAGGCTAACCCTGATACTATTCAGTCCTGCCTGCATCAATTGTTCCACAGCAGCTGGTTTGCTACCATTGGTATTAATGTTGATACTGCCTTTTGATGTGTGTTTTCTTATTTCAACGATCGCTTCACGAATGGTTTCCCACATGAGCAATGGTTCGCCCTCGCAACCCTGTCCAAAACTAATGATCGGGTAAGGAGTTGTTTCGAGGTGAGGCACTGTAAATTCTACGATCTCTGCCGCAGACGGCTTGAACTGTAAACGATCCTGAGGAGAAACAATGGTCTCATCCTCCGGCTGAAAAGAAATGCAACCCATACAGTTTGCATTGCATGCAGGCGATGTAGGCACCGGACACTCCCACCTGCCAAGGAAGTAATTTCTTGCAGCAGGACAATGATAAGTGAGCGCACAGTTATCTGCCAGGTGTTTCACCAGTCTATTATGCGGATATTCCTTGACCAATACTTCTACACCTGCATTCACTTTGTTCTGGTCATAACCACTACATTCCTGCCTTATATCGCGCTCTATACGTACAGCAGGTACATAGAACTTATCATTGAGCCAGCCCGCTGCCGTGTAACAAAACAGAGGCAATATAGGTGCATCGGGCAATGTTTCGTAGGCAGCAATATAAAAACCGGTATGAGCAGGAGGAATAAATGCAGCAACCGCCCATCCTTTTTCGCAAATGCGCATATCACCGGTAGCAACATCTATACCTATGCCTCTGCGACCGGGCAATTCATACAGATTACCTCCATCAGGCAATTCGATCCAGTCTTCTTCAGGAATGGGCATAGCATCCCATCCGCTTCGCCCTACGCTATATAACGAAGTATCTTCGAATATCTTTCCCTCACCATCGGAATACATCAAGTATGGAGATGTCATTATCTGTAGTATTAAATATAAAAATTCAGCCCCATGTTTTTATGAGGTAGTGCAAATGTAGAGATTCTATTTGTTTCAGGCTGTTAATGTAGCTTTGGCAGTCCATTTAGCTACATACTGTTCCCAATCCTGCATCTGTGTTCCTTTAAGTACCCTCGGGAATTTGCTCATTGCCCCTTCCTTACCCTTATCTCTCAGATAGCCTATAAAGGCCTCGTTAGGCAATACCTTCACAAAAACCTCTTTGAGCGCAGAAGTACGTTCCACTTCATAGTCATCATTCAGCTGGCAAAGTGTTTTGTCGAGCAACTGTTTCACCACTTCCGGATCCACGTCATTATCACAACCTATATACCACTGATGTGCGAACAGGTTATCGTACTTCATGCCAGACACAGTAAACTCTCGAATGGTGACATTCAACTGCTTAGACACAGTTTCTACAGCCTTGTTCATGTTATCTACAGACATATGCTCTCCGCACAGGCTCAGGAACTGCTTTGTGCGGCCAACAATAGCTATTTCGTATTCTTTGGCATTAGTGAAGCGCAGCACATCTCCTATCAGGTAGCGCCATGCACCGGAACAGGTACTGAGCAAAACAGCATAGTCTATACCCTCTTCTACCTCAGTTACAGTATATGTACTGGCTCCGGTTTTCACATTGCCTTCTTCATCAAAATTATCGCTGTTGAAGGGAACAAATTCATAGAATATACCTGCATTCAGTACCAGTTTGATACCTGCATTGGGACGAGCCTGAAAACCAAAAGAACCTTCTGAAGCCATATAGGTCTCAATGAAAGTTACAGGTTTACCCCATAATTTCTTGAAACTTTGTCTGTATGGTTCTATAGATACACCACCATGAATATAAACACCAAGGTTTGGCCATATTTCATGTATGTTCTTTACCCCGTAGTGAGCAATGACCCGCTCAATAACTATCTGCACCCAAGCCGGCACACCGCAAACTATACCCACATCCCACTGAGATGCATTTTCTACGATCAGCTTGATACGGTCTTCCCAATGCGGGCGGCGGGATATCTTCTGGCCAGGCTTATATACCAGCGAAGACACCCACTTGGGCATATTCTTGGCACTGATGCCGCTCATATCGCCCTCATAGTATTCACCTTTCTCGAAGAGAGAGGTAGTACCACCCAACATCAAAACCCCTTTGCCGAAAGTAACAGGCTTTATTTTGAAGTTGGCCATGCTATATAGCTGCTTGAAACCAACTTTTTTTATGGACTTGATCATATCCTGTGTAACAGGTATGTGCTTACTTGCCGACTCTGAAGTACCCGAACTAAGTGCAAAATATTTCACCTTGCCAGGCCACGATACGTTTTCTTCTCCTTCCTGACAGCGGCTCCACCATTGTTCATACATATCGGTATACATATGGATGGGAACGCGCTCACGAAATGCCTTCACAAAATCGATCTCTTTGCTCAGTATCTCACCGAAACCATAATGTTTTCCGAAGGAGGTATATTGTCCACGATCCAGCAACTGGCGGAGCGTGTGCCTTTGATAAGTCTGCGGGGTAGCAACCGGCAGGTTGAATTTTTTACGTAATTGTATAGAACGAGCTATCAGATTACCTAATATTGCCATTTGTGCCTTTAATTGTTTAGAAAAAACAGAGACAAATGTACATCTTCCTTTGTTAAAACCTTGGCAATAATATTAACCCAGACATAACAGTAAATATCAAATACTCTACTTGACTTAAATTTGTGTTTTTGTATTCAGTCAATACTGCCCATATTTGCAGTATGAAATGGAGAATGATCATCGGCCTGATTTTGCTGATCTTTGGTGTCAGAGCGTTCTATATAAGCTACAACACCCCCGGTACTACTACAAATACACTTATGGCTACTATGATATGGATCGTAGTGGGTTTGTATTTTGTGATAAAAGGTGCCATGATGAGAAACTCCCAACAGTAATGGCGCAACATACCATCCTGCACATTGTGTAATTATCAGCTTATTTTAATTCTCATTTCCCCTTTATTTGTCTAATTTTGACGAAGAAAATATAGATACATGAAATTTTTTATTGACACAGCAAATCTTGCCCAGATCAAGGAAGCGAATGACTTGGGTATCCTCGATGGTGTAACCACCAACCCATCGCTTATGGCCAAAGAAGGCATTAAAGGTACAGAAGCAACTGCCGCTCATTACAAGACCATTTGCGAAATGGTGGATGGTCCGGTAAGTGCAGAAGTACTGGGTGTAACCTTTGAAGAGATAATAGAAGAAGGTAAGAAACTTGCTGCTATACACAAGAATATAGTTGTGAAGGTGCCAATGATAAAAGATGGCATCAAGGCTATAAAATGGTTTACCGACAATGGTATCCAGACCAATTGTACACTGGTATTCTCTGCCGGTCAGGCAATACTGGCTGCAAAAGCAGGTGCTACATTCGTATCTCCTTTCATAGGCCGTATAGACGACAGTAGCTGGGATGGTGTGCAACTGATAGAGCAGATCGTGAACATTTACAACTCTCAGGGCTTTATGACAGAGGTACTTGCTGCTTCTATCCGCAACCCGTTGCATATTGTTCGTTGTGCAGAAGCCGGTGCCGATGTTTGCACCTGTCCGCTCAACTCTATTCTGGGTCTGCTGAAGCACCCGCTTACCGACCTGGGTCTGGAACAGTTCCTGAAAGATGCAAAATCTATGCAATAAGCATATTAAAAAAAAACATAACAGGATGCCGCACTCTGAAAAGTGCGGCATTTTTTGTGAATATACCACCCATAAACAACAATGCCACACTATTGAAGTGTGGCATTGCATAAAAATGATAAGAAATTGCATGTTAATCAATTAACCCTTGTAAGTAAGACCCATATTGTAAAGCAGGAAAGACCATTTATCGGCCTGCTCTGCAATGATCATATCTGTAGGTTTACCGGCACCATGACCAGCTTTTGTTTCTATACGAATGAGTGTAGGGTTGTTTGCAGTCTGACCAGCCTGTAGAGCGGCAGCAAACTTGAAAGAGTGTGCTGGCACTACCCTGTCGTCATGATCGCCGGTGGTGACCATAGTAGCAGGATATGCTTGTTTCTTCACATTGTGTACAGGAGAGTATTTATAGAGATACTCAAACATTTCCTTGCTGTCTTCTGCAGTACCGTAGTCGTATGACCAGCCGGCACCAGCGGTGAACTTGTTGTAGCGCAGCATATCCATAACACCTACTGCAGGGAAACAAACCTTGAACAGATCGGGACGCTGAGTGAGACATGCGCCAACAAGCAAACCACCATTAGATCCACCTGAGATAGCCAGATAATCTTTAGAAGTGTATTGTTCTTTGATAAGGTATTCGCCGGCAGCTATGAAGTCGTTAAATACATTCTGCTTGCTGGTTTTGGTACCGGCATCATGCCATTTGTCGCCATACTCGCCACCACCACGCAGGTTGGCAACTGCATATACACCGCCATTTTCCATAAACACCAGATTGCTGACACTGAATGAAGGAGTGAGGCTGACACTGAAACCACCATAACCATATAGCAAAACAGGGTTCTTGCCATTTAACTTTACTCCTTTTTTGTAAGTTATGATCATTGGTATCCTTTCGCCATCGGCAGAGTTGTAGAACACCTGCTTGCTTTCGTACAAAGAAGGATCGAACTTTACGCCGGCTACTTTGTAGATCTCAGACTTTCCTGTCCTTATATCATACTTGAAAATGGTAGGAGGATAAACGTATGAAGTGTAAGTGTAGTAAGTCTCCATTTCATCCATCTTTCCGCCAAAACCACCTGCAGTACCCAGACCCGGCAATACTATTTCCTTTTCCCTTACACCGTCCAGATTCACCTGATACACTTTTGAAACCGCATCTTCTATGTATGAAGCAAACAATTTCTGGCCGCAAGAAGATATACTGAGCGGAAACTTAGCTTCCTGTAATATGGTCTTCCAGTTTTGTTTGGTAGGATTAGCGGCATCTACTACCACCAGTTTACGATTGGGCGCATCCTGATTGGTAATAATGTAAAGTTTAGAATTATCATTGTACACAACATCCTGCTCAAAATCGAAGCCGGTTACAACAGGCACTATAGGAGCGCCGGGTTTAGAAAGGTCCTGAATATACAGCTCATTGCCATAAGTGGCATTTGCTGCAGATATCACCAGGAAACGCTCATCTTCGGTAACACCGCCACCTATATACCTCCTTGGCGTTGTTTCACCTCCGAATATCAGTTTATCCTGATTCTGAGGCGTACCCAGTTTGTGGTAAAACAGCTTGTGTATCTGTGTCTTTTCAGACAGCTGACTACCCTTCGGCTTATCGTAGCTGCTGTAATAAAACCCTTCGTTCCTGTACCAGGATGTGCCACTGAATTTCACATCCATAAGGGTGTCATCAACTTTTTTACCGGTTTTGGTATCTATCACTATCACCTTGCGCCAGTCTGACCCGCCCTCGCTTACCTGATACGCTGCCAACGAACCATCCTTGGTGAAACTGATGCCTTGCAGAGAACTGGTACCATCTGCAGAGAATTTATTGGGATCCAGAAATACTTCGGGAGTGCCATTACCCTTCTGGCGGTAAAGTATACTCTGGTTCTGCAATCCGTTATTTTTGTAGAAATAGGTATACGCACCTTCTTTGAAAGGGGCACTGTATTTCTCATAATTCCACAACTGAGTGAGGCGCTTTTTAATAGCATCTCTGAACGGTATCTTTGCCAGGTAGTCGTTGGTTACTTTATTCTGGGCTACTACCCATTTTTTTGTATCTTCAGACATATCATCTTCCAGCCAGCGATACGGATCCTGAACCTTGGTGCCGAAATAATCATCGACCTGCGTTCCTTTGCCGGTAGCAGGATATTGTCCTTTAAAAGCCGATTGCTGCGCGTGCGCCATAATGCCTGTCAATAAAAATGTGGTACAAATAGTACTTACCTTCATAAATAAGAATTTTACCTTTTCTGAATAATGACCAAAATAAATGTATTTCGGTGTATTTGTGTAGCAAGTAGATCGCTTTAACTAAAGAATCCCCCCATTGAGGTTATTACCTGTTGCCAAAATACTGCTCTGCTCTTGAATTAGTGTTGATACCTGACCCCGAAGAGGAACTGGTTGTAGCATAGAGATACATTCGCCATGCAGCATTGATCATCTCACCAGACACAGTAGAATGCAGTAATCTGTAGTCGCCAATCATTTGTCCGGGTTTGTAGAAAAGGAATAATGAATTGGTGAGCTCTTTTTTGTTGCTGAACTGTGTAAGGTTATTGTACTGCCAGATCTCGTATGGCAAGGCACCTGTTTCGTTGGTAACAGTAATGATATCTGTTGGCACACCATATCTCAGGTATATGAAACCACGTTCTGTTTCGTAGCCGGCAGTGCCCTGAGCTGTAAATTTCTTATTCACATCCATTACCTTATCTGAATATTCCTTCCATGCTTTGGCAGGTTCTTTTTCATTTAATGCCAGAAAGTAGTTGTATACATAGTAACGCATATACATCTCATCCGGGTTCTTCAGAAAATTATTGATGGTACTGGTCTGCATAGGATCACTGACAGGCAGTAACATTTTGAGAATGGCCCTTACCTGCGCCAGAGAATATTTTGACATGAAGGTTTTGTCCAGATTCAGCAGCGTTACGTGCTCCATAGCCGAATCTGCCAGTACGTCTTTGATCACCTTTTTCTCAACGGTAGATTTTTCGGGGTGCAGATTCATCCTCTGAAAAAAACAACTGCTTGTTGCCAGTACTGCGCCATACTTATCTTCCAGCGAAGCTACTATATAGTAGTTGCCCGAAGTGAGTTTACCAATAGGTATACTACCTAGAATATTGGGAACACGTTTACTAAGAATTGTATCTGATGTCCCCATTTCAGGGAAATATCCGTCATTTTGCTTCTTTGCTATTCGCAACTTGTGTACCAACGGATAATGATCGGGTTTTACTGATTCTATGTCGTACAGTTCGGCATAGTAATGCAGTGTTCTTTTATTATCATCCAGAAAATTGGCACATAGCGGAATATGTTGCTTCCCGTTCTTTTCGAAAGGAGTAGGATTAGGGAAGGAAAAGAACGTATCGAGCAATTGAATTTCGCTGTAAAATGGCTTGCCCTTGTCTTGAGCAACCACCAAACTATCTTCATATTTAAAAACTGATGCTGAATCATTTACATCAGTCAAAGTGAATTTAAACTTCAATTTTCCATTCTTCACCGTATACTTTCTTAGTTCAAGGATATTAAGTGAAGCAAGCTCATCTACATTGGAGCGTGGATTGGTCTGGGCTACGAAGTGATCTTCCTTGATCAGCCCTGTATCATCATAAATAAAAATATCCGTTTTTATACGGGCTATGATCTTTTTCGAAGTATTGGTAACAAAATGCAGCGAACGAGGATTGATCTGCCAGTATAGCTCCAAAGTGGGCATATAAGTTTTTCCTGCACTATCGAACTTGTATAACAAACCGTGGTTTACAGATGCATCTATAGCAAATGATTGCAGGGTCATAAAAAGTAGTAAAATACATATACCAGACAATCGGATCATATTGCAGCTTCTTTGGCGCAAATTACACATTATTGACAACAGGAATTCTGAAGAAGTGTTAATAAAAACGTACAATAAGTAGGGAACATAGTTTAGTTTTGATACAGGAATATCCTATGAAAAGGAAACTGGTACTGATATTTATTGCCTTCTGCACCTCTTTTATAGTAATGGTGACCCTATCGTTATTTTCAATAGAACGGTACACAACTTTTACTGAATATTCTGCAGATGTGGTTCACAGCAATCTGGTAATCAGAATGTTGTACAAAACAGAGGTTTACCTTAAAGATATTGACAGATGGGAACGAGGATATATACTCACCAATGATACCAGCTACCTGAGAACAGTAAAAAGTGCTATTGATAGCCTTGAACCATCTCTCGATATTCTGGGCCGATTGGTTATTGGCAATCCTTTACAAACAAAGAATATTATATTTCTGAAGAAGAGTATAGATTCGAGAATACAATTTGCTCTAAAGAATCTTGCATATATAGATTCTGCCCACTCTAAGGATGCCAGTCCATACTATTTTGAGGGTCGCAAATTTATGATAGCATCTAATCAGACCATCAATGCGATGCATGATGTAGAAGACTCCTTGCTATCTGAACGTTTTAAAAAACAACAATTCTATGAACAGCTGGCTACCAACACTTTAAAATCATTACTTTTTATATTCTGTATCATTACGCTTGTACTTTTCATGTTACTCATGAAGCTGCTCAGGTCTGGTATGCTCTATCAGGAAGAATTGAAGGCCAAAGTAATAGACCTGAAACGATCTCATGGAGATCTGCAGGATATTGCCTATGCCATATCTCATGATCTGCAAGAGCCACTTCGCAAGATCCAGGTATTCAGTAATATGCTCATGATCCGAAAAAATAGCGGCAATGAAGAAACCAACCAGAATACATTAGAGCGTATCAACAACTCTGCAGGTAAAATGCAGGTACTGATATCCAATCTGGTGAGTCTAACCAATCTGGCCGAAACCAATGAAAGCAAAAAAGGATGCGACCTCAATAAAATAGTTGATGAAGTTATCTCAGAAATGTCGGAAGAGATCTACAATAAGAAGGCATATGTAAATTTTGAAAGAATGCCTGAAATAGACGGTTATGAACAACAATTGAAAATATTGTTCAAATCGCTGCTCGACAATAGTTTGAAATTTTCAAGACAAGGAACTATTCCCAAGATATATGTAACCTATACCATAGTCACTGGCAACAAGCTAAAAGATATTAATGTAGCTCAGCAAAAACAAAAGTTCCGTTGTATATCTGTAATTGATAATGGTATCGGCTTTGACAACAAACACCTGAGTAACATTTTTAAGATATTCAGGCGTCTTCATGCAGAACAGTCGCAATATGAAGGTAAAGGAATAGGGCTGGCAATTTGCCAGCGAGTAATGGCGAACCACGAGGGCTATATTATTGGCGAAGGAATACCTAATGAAGGTGCAGTTTTTGAGCTTTATTTCCCTTTAGAACGGTAATTCAGTCAGTATCAAGTCTTCAATCAAGCGCCAAACCAAATTAAGGAGGTCAGCAAGCGAGTAAATAGCCTGTGTAAAAAGAGGAATTAGACTATTTTAACAAATCTCAAACGACAACAGATACCATAATTATGAACGTAATATTAAACGATATCGAAGTGCAGTATCAACACTCAAACATCATCATTTTGTACAAATACAGGTAAATGACCCTTGAAATTCAATCAATAAGGCTACTTATTAGTAAATACAATACTTTCAGCCCGTCAAACCAAATAATAAAAGGGACAAATATTTTATAGTATCACTTTGTAGTAGTTGAAAAATTTAATACTGACAATTACACGTTTATGTATTACTTTTGTCGCCTAAAAAATTCTTAATAAAAAAATAATCTATGCAGGAATTTGGAAGAAAAAATCCTTCAGTAAAATTAACTGACCTTGGATTGAATGTAGGAATTGCACACTGGAACATTTCCCCTGAAGAACTTACAAAGAAAACTTTAGAACTCGGCCAGGGTGTTCTCAACGATACAGGAGCTTTGTGTGTAAGCACAGGTAAATTTACCGGACGTTCTCCGAAGGATAAATTTACAGTAAAAGACGCCATAACTCAGGACAGTGTTGATTGGGGTGATGTAAATATTCCATTTACACCAGAAGCTTTCGATAAACTTTATGATAAAGTTTGTGCTTACATGGAAGGTAAAGAAGTGTGGGTGCGCGATGCATATGCTTGTGCCGATCCTGCCCACCGCCTCAACATTCGTGTAGTAAACGAAACACCATGGGCCAATCTTTTCTGTAATGATCTGTTCCTTCGTCCTAATGAAGCTGAAATAGCTACTCAGAACCACGACTGGCTGATCCTGCAGGCACCGGGCTTCCAGGCTGATTCTGCTACTGACAGCACACGTCAGGGCAACTTTACTATTGTGAACTTCACACGTCGCATCATACTCATCGGCGGTTCGGGCTATACCGGCGAAATGAAGAAAGGCATCTTTGGTGTTCTTAACTTCCTGCTGCCACACAATCACAAAGTACTGAGCATGCACTGCTCTGCAAACGAAGGCAAAGACGGCGACGTTGCACTGTTCTTTGGTCTCAGCGGTACTGGTAAAACCACCCTCAGCGCAGATCCAGAACGTGCACTTATCGGCGACGATGAGCATGGCTGGTCAGAAACATCTGTGTTCAACTTTGAAGGTGGCTGCTATGCAAAATGTATAGACCTAAGCGAAGAAAAAGAACCACAGATCTTCCGCGCTATCAAACCAGGTGCTCTGCTCGAGAACATCAAGTTCCAGGAAGGCACTAACACAGTTGATTATGCTGATGCAAGCATCACCGAGAATACTCGTGCTGCCTACCCGATCGACTTCATTGAAAATGCTAAAGAACCATCTTACGGTGGACAGCCTAAGAACATTTTCTTCCTTACCTGCGATGCGTTCGGTATACTGCCTCCTATCTCTAAACTCACCAAAGCTCAGGCAATGTACCACTTCATCAGTGGTTATACTGCAAAAGTAGCTGGTACAGAAGTTGGTGTTACAGAACCACAGACTACTTTCTCTGCTTGTTTCGGTCGCGTATTCCTGCCATTGCACCCTGCAAAATATGCCGAGTTGCTTGGTAACAAACTTGAATTGCACCATGACGTGAATGTATGGCTGGTGAACACAGGCTGGAGCGGTGGTGCTTATGGCACAGGTAGCCGTATGAAACTGCGTTACACAAGGTCTATGATCACTGCCGCAATGAAGGGTGAACTGGACAATGTAGCATACGAATCACACCCTGTTTTCGGAATGCTGATGCCTGCTGCTGTTGCTGATGTTCCTTCAGAAATACTGAACCCACGCAACACCTGGGCAGACAAAGAAGCTTATGACAAGAAAGCCAATGAACTGGCAAAACTGTTCATAAACAACTTTGCAAAGTATGCCGACAAAGCAAATGACGAAATACGCTCTGCAGCACCAAAAGTTATGGAAAGCGCCCAATAATATTTGATTTGATATTTTGAGAAAGGGAGCAGATATTTCTGCTCCCTTTTTTATTTGCAATTATTATAATAAAATCAATAGTCTGCAGAGTTGTATAATTCAATTTTTTTTACGCAATTTACAGTCATTATCAATGTTAAGTTATTACTAAGTCTACATTGTCACTTTTAAAGTAGACCTTAAGCAGATAGCTTTGCAAAATCACTAACTACACATAAAAAAGATTCCATGTCATTTAGTTCAGTTCTCAAGATCTTTCTTCCAAAAGATAAGGTATTCTATAGTTTATTCGAAGAGGTTTCTACTACCCTGGTGTTAATGGGTGATACCTTTAAAAAAGCAATGAATGAAAAAGACCTGTCTAAAAGAGATGTTTTACTGAAAACACTTGAAGAACTGGAGCACAAAAATGACGAAACTACTCATCGCCTGTTCATAGAGTTGGGTAGTAACTTCATTACTCCACTGGACAGAGAAGACATTCACTACCTGGCTACTTCACTCGATGATATTGCTGATTACATATGGGGTGCAGCTAAAAGGGTTGTAAATTATCAGATAGAAGATGAGCACAATACACTGGGTGCTTTTGCAGAAGTGATCTCAAAATCGATCAATGCTATTAATACTGCTATCTATGGTCTGCGTGATCTGAAAGATCTGAGAGCTATTACAGCTGCATGTGTCATAGTAAATAGCCTTGAGAACGATGCTGACGACCTGCTCGATGCAGCAATGATGCGTCTTTTCTCTTCCAACATAAGCGCAGTAGAACTGATAAAACAGAAAGATATCTTCCAGATGCTCGAAGTTGTTACCGACAAATGCGAAGACGCAGCCAATGTAGTTGAATCAATCATCATTAAATACGCTTAATAATCGTCCCGGACATGTCGGCTCTGCTTCTAGTTATCCTTTTCCTCGCATTATTATTTGATTATATCAATGGTTTCCATGATGCTGCCAATTCTATTGCAACTATTGTTTCTACAAAGGTTTTAACGCCTTTTCAGGCGGTTGTATGGGCAGCTTTTTTCAATTTTGTTGCATTCTTCATTTTCAAAGACCATGGAGTAGCCAAAACTGTTGCCAAAACTGTACACGAAGAATTCATTACACTTCCTGTAATATTTTCGGGACTTATCGCGGCAATATCCTGGAATCTGCTCACATGGTGGTTTGGTATTCCTTCCAGTTCATCGCATACACTTATAGGTGGTTTTGCAGGAGCTGCAATTGCGCACGGAGGTATAGGTGCTATCAGCTCAGAACCTATTATAAAAACTATAAGTTTTATCGTTTTGGCTCCTTTGGTGGGTATGATAATGGCATTTGTTATCTCTCTTTGGTTTATATATTCTTTCAGAAAAGGGATAATGCCAAAACTTTTCTCTTTACTGATCATTGTAATTGTATGTGTGTTGTTATATAACACTTTAGAAACAGACCCGAACAAGTTAAAAAATCTGCACGACAGCTATCTGGCAAATGTGCTACTTGAAAGTAAAAACCTGAAATGGCTGCTTTTGGGTCTGATAATGATTATAATGGGATTCTTTACCATGATTTTAGGATCTCTTAATACAGCAAGAGCAAATTTATACCTAAAAAGACTCCAACTCGTATCATCTGGTATTTTCAGTATAGGGCACGGAGGCAATGATGCACAAAAAGTTATGGGTATCATATCTGCTGCTTTGATGTGCGAAGGACAAATAGCCTCTCATGATCAGATGCCCTATTGGGTACCACTGGCATGCTACTCAGCTATAGCATTGGGTACTATGAGCGGCGGTTGGAAGATCATTAAGACAATGGGTACCCGCATCACCAAGGTAACTCCATTTGAAGGGGTTGCTGCCGAAACTGCAGGAGCTATTACGCTTTTCCTTACCGAAAACCTTAAAATACCCGTAAGCACCACTCATACCATCACAGGCTCTATTATCGGTGTTGGTGCTACAAAACGCCTTTCTGCTGTTCGCTGGGGAGTTACTATCAACCTGTTATGGGCATGGATACTCACAATTCCGGTAAGTGCATTACTTGCTGCAATCTGTTTCTGGATAGTGGATCTCTTCATTAAATAGAATAAAGATTAACATACTTCAATTGATTTTGGGCCGGATGACATCATCCGGCCCATTTTATTACAGAAATAAATATCAGAAGATCTACTAACAAAATATGTTCAAAATACGCCTTTTAAGAAGAGGGAATACACGATATCTATGCACTTGACCCAATAGTTACAATGGCATCATTATGAAACAATTAAATGTCAGGGAAACTAATATTTAATTGAAAATTAAAAAGTGGATAAACTAATAGAAAAAACCAATAGTATAAACTTATTTTTCGCTGAGAATTACCTATTTTTATAGCTAAGATTACATTATATATAAATACAAGTCCGGAAATGAAACAACTATCTACTCGTTTTATCGTTTTTCTTGCTTTCATTGCACTTACTATCAGTCATTCTTCAAAGGCTCAGATGGTAGGTGACCAGATTTTCCTTAAGGGAAAATGGGTTGAAGTAGGAGTAGCCCCCAATGGCTCTTTGGGGTCTACCAGACTGCCTCCTACTGGTGTATATCATTGTAGTTCTCCTACATTCAACTTTTGGGATCCCGGACTGGCAGCTTTCACAGGTGCATCCAACCAAAGGTTGATGATGGTGTATGATGCCGGTCATGACGGTTTTACTACCGGCACACCAGCATTCTTTGGCGATTACTCCATGCCAGGTACTCCATATGAAGGATGGGGTATTCAGATAAATGGCGCACATAGTGAAGCACAAATGCAATACTATACAGCATCAGGTGCTACCGGATTTGCAGGTGCTGCAGGCCTCACCGGCAGCACTACTGCTTATCTCAATCCTTCTGGTAAAACTATAGGTGTATGGCAGGGAACTGCATCTGGTGGTGCTTTACAGATCACACAGACCACTACGCTTGATACAAATGCCTCTTGGGTAAAAATGAATGTGAAATTCAAAAACACAGGGGCTACTACATTGGTTGGTGTGTATTATCTGAGAGAAACAGATCCGGATAATGATGTGATGGCGGGCGGTCCTTTCACCACAACAAATACCATCAATCACCAGAACGATTATTACCACCGCGTAATGGTTACCGGTACCGGTACTTTCTACACATCACAAACACTTTCTCTTGCTACAAAAGACTGCCGTGCCAAATGTTTCATACACTCAGGCTGGCCAAGTTCTACTGCTACAAACCTTGCTACACTTTATGCCTCTGGTGCGGGAGGTTATTCATTCAGCGGAACAATTACATCTGATGTTGCTATTGGTCTCATATACAACCTTGGCAACATTGCTGCAGGCGATAGTACAGAAATTAACTATAGCTACATCTTCAATGGTCTTACCGGTATCGATAGCGCAATGGCCAATCCTCAATTGGTTGTAAACGGCATAGCAAGAGATACTACAGATACCGTTACATCTTGCTCTTTCACAGGTAGCTCTCTGGCATGTAGCATCATTAACGGTTCTACAGCAGACTGGTTTGGCAGCACATGGACATGGGCGCCATCAACTTATCTTGCTACTACTACAGGTCTTACCAATACTATATCTGTTAGTTCTATCACAGCACCTATCACTTATACTATTACAGGTACTACAGGTGTTTCGGGTTGTTCAGGAAAAACATTCCTGCTCACTGTTATGCCTCCGGGTTCTACTCCGCCACCAACAACTACAACACCCCTGTCCTATTGTTTGGGGTCTACTGCTCCGGCACTCACTGCTTCTGGTATAGGCACCATATACTGGTGGACCACACCAACAGGTGGTGTAGGCAGCACTACTGCCCCTACCCCGTCAACATCCACAGTGGGCACAACAACATATTATGTATCGCAGGTAGTTGCAGGGTGCCCAAGTGTGCGCATCCCTGTTACCGTTACCATTTTTGCTTTATCAACCCCTATTACCGGCAGCTTATTTGTCTGTACAGGTTTTACTACAACACTTGCCAATGCCACCACAGGCGGTGTGTGGACAAGTAGCTCTCCTGCTATTGCCACCATAGGTTCTACTACCGGTCTTGTAACAGGCGTTGCGCCGGGAACCGTAACCATGTCTTACACAGTGCTAGGCTGTCTGGCATTGACGACCGTTACTGTCACTACAACACCTGCAACTATTACAGGCCTTTCTACAGTTTGTGTCGGCACTTCTATTACTCTAGCAAACTCAGTTCCGGGTGGCAGCTGGGTATGTGCCTGTCCGACAATAGCTTCTGTAGGCTCATCTACAGGTGTAGTAACCGGTATTGCGGTAGGCACCTGCATAGTTACATATAATATGGGTGGAGGTTGCTTTACTACCAAAACCATATCGGTCAATCCTTTCCCCTCTGCAATTACAGGTGCAGGCACAGTATGTGTGGGCGCTACCACACCACTTGCCAGCACTTCTACAGGTGGTATATGGAGTAGTACGCTTGTAACAATTGCTACTGTAGGTGCGGTAACAGGTATAGTGGCCGGTGTTAACCCCGGTACTGTTACTATTAAATATACAGTAGCCGGTTGTGCAGCAACAAAAACTATGACCGTAGTTTCTGCAGCAACACCAATTGTTGGACCTACTTCGGTTTGTGCGGGATCTACGATCACGCTGACAAACCCGTCAACAGGTGGCACATGGAGTATGGCTTGTCCTACTATAGCTTCAGTAAATCCTACAACAGGTGTGGTAACTGGTATTAATGCAGGTACTTGTACTGTTACTTACTCACTCAGCGCAGGTTGTAGCACATCAACAGTAATTACTGTTACACCTACACCTACAGCAATCGTTGGTAACATTCCACTGTGTATAGGCCAAACAAATACACTAACACATGGCATACCTAGCGGAACATGGAGCATGGCTTGTCCTACAGTAGCTACTGTAGATCTTGGCACTGGTCTTGTAACCGCAGTAGGTGCAGGCACCTGTGTTGTTACTTATACCTTACCAAGTGGTTGTATTGCTACTGCAGTAATTACAGTCAATCCGCTTCCTTCTGCAATAACAGGCACACTGGCTCTTTGCCAGGGTGCAACTGCAACACTTAGCAGTGCCACTGCTGCCGGCACCTGGTCTTCAGGAACGGGTACCGTAGCATCTATAGATGCAGCTACAGGATTGTGGACCGCACTTACCGGTGGAACTTCAGTTATTACTTATACGGCGCCAACATCTTGCATCACTACTGCTACAGTAACTGTTGATCTGGCGCCATCGCCAATAACCGGCCCTTCTGCAGTTTGTGCGGGTCAGACAATAACCCTTTCAAGTACTACCCTTGGTGGTGGCTGGAGCAGTTCTGACGTAACAGTTGCAACTATATCAGGTACCGGCGATGTGTTTGGTGTAAGTACAGGTACAGCAATCATAACTTACGCTTTACCATCAGGTTGTTATACAACAACTACAATAACTGTAAACGCTACTCCATCTGCGATCTCTGGTCCTTTGGCTATGTGTGTAGGCAACTGTAACACTTATACAGTTACCACTACCGGCGGCACATGGAGCAGCAGTACCCCAACAGTAGGTTCTTTGCTTAGTCCCGGTTTCTTCTGTGGATCAGCAGCAGGTACTGCTACTATATCTTATACTATAGGGGCTACCGGTTGTTATTCAACACTTAACGTAACTGTAAATACATTACCAGGTACTATAGGCGGTACACTATCTGCCTGTGTGGGTGCATGCAATACTTTGACCAATCCGGTAGCGGGTGGTACATGGACAAGCAGTACACCGGCAGTAGCTACAATAGATGTAGCAACAGGTTTGTTCTGTGGTGTAACATCAGGCACAGCAACTATGACCTATTCATTAGGTACGGGTTGTACTACTACAGCAGTGGTAACGGTAAATGCTTTACCCGGCACTATTGGCAGTACGCTAAGTCTTTGTCAGGGATCTACTACAACATTGACAAGCACCCCATCGGGCGGAACATGGTTCAGTGACAACACTGCCACTGCCGCAATAGGAATAGGTACAGGTGTTGTAACTACCGGCACACCCGGCACTGCAACCATTTCTTATACACTTGCTACAGGTTGCCGCAGAACAGCAGTATTCACTGTAAACGGACTCCCTGCAGTAATTACAGGTATTACCAGCGTCTGCGTTGGCCAGTGTACTACACTTAATAGCACTACTGCAGGTGGCACATGGAGCAGCGTTTCTGCTGCCGTTGGTACTATCAACGCAACCACAGGTATTTTCTGTGGCACAAGTGCAGGCACTACAACAGTTTCTTACACTATGCCAACGGGCTGTGCAAGAACAACTATAATTCTGGTGAACGCACTGCCTACCGGCATCACCCCTAGCGGTGCAGGTCTACAGGTATGTGAAGGTTCTACACTCACCCTCAGCGGTACACCATCAGGTGGTACCTGGAGTTCAGCATGTGCAGGTATAGGCACCATAGCTACCGGTTCAGGTACTTATGGTGGCGTATCCGCAGGCACGTGTACCGTAACTTATACTTTAACATCAGGCTGTTCACTGGTATCCTCACCGATCACTGTGAACCCATTACCCGGAGCAATAACAGGCGCTCTTTCAGTATGTGTTGGTCAGACCACCACACTGAGCTGCGTGCCTGCTACAGGTACATGGTCTATTACGTCAGGCACAGGTTCGGCTTCGGTTATAGCAGCAACAGGTGTTGTGACAGGTATTACCAACGGTACAGCAACAGTAACATATACACTACCAACCGGCTGCCGCAAGACAGCTATCGTAACGATCAATGCACTACCCGGCATCATCACCGGTGCGGCCAACGTATGTGCATCAGGTACAACAACACTTAACTGTACGCCAACAGGCGGCACATGGTCTATAACAGGCTCACTGGCTACTATCGGAGTTACTACCGGTATCGTACTGGCGGGCAGCACTGCAGGCACTGCAGATGTAACCTACACCGCAGGTGCAGGCTGTTACAGCACAAGAACAATAACGATCAATCCGCTGCCTGGAGCCATTACAGGTACACCAACCACCTGTGTTGGTCAGTGTGCAGCTCTGGCAAGCACCACAGCAGGTGGCGCATGGAGCAGCAGTACCCCATCAATAGGAACTATCAACTCTGCTACCACATCACTTTGCGGTGTGAGTGCAGGTACTACCACAGTTAGCTATACCCTGCCAACAACCTGCCGTGTAACGCAGGTTGTTACTGTATATTCATTGCCTGCATCAATCACCGGTTCGCTGCAGGTTTGCGCAGGAAATACAGGCACACTTACAACGGCAACACCAGGCGGCACATGGAACTGTGCCTGCCCTTCGATAGCCACAATAAATACAACAACAGGAGTAATAACCGGTATCGCATCAGGTACCTGTACAGTAACTTATACTGTAGGTACCGGTTGCAGCGTTACAGCAGTGATCTCCGTAGATCCGGTGCCGGCACCAATAACAGGTACATTACAGGCCTGTGTGGGACAGACCACACCACTTGCATGTGTAACACCATCGGGTACATGGAGCAGCAGTACAACTGCAGTAGGCACTGTTTCTGCAACAGGAATTGTAACCGGTATAACTTCCGGTACAACAACCATCAGTTACACTCCGGCAACGGGTTGCAGCAGCTTAGCTGTTGTAACTATATATGCATTGCCCTCTGTAATTACAGGTCCGTCTCCAATGTGGGTTTGTGAAAATGCAACTATCACAGTAAGTAGTACTCCACTAACAGGTACATGGGGAAGCGCTGACCCTACGGTTTCTGTAGATCCTTCTACAGGTGTAGTAACTGGTCTTACAGCAGGTACTGCTACCATTGTTCGTACAATAGGTATAGGTTGTACCAGAAGTACAGTAGTTACAGTAAATCCACAGCCAGCTGCCATATCTGGTAACCTTAACGTATGTATCGGAAGGACACAGACACTGGTAACAACAAGTAGCGGTGGCACCTGGAGTAGCAGCAATACAGCAGTTGCACCGGTTGATGCTACAGGCGTTGTATCTGGTGCAGCATTGGGTACAGCCTTTATATCCTACACATTACCTGTTACAGGATGTATCAGGAGCGTTCAGGCAACAGTGCATCCATTGCCATCACCGATCACAGGTAGTGCAGCATTCTGTAACCTGAGCTCTACAACTTACCTGAGTAGCCCTGCAGGTGGTATATGGAGTAGCAGCGACACTTCAATAATTAGTATCGATCCATTAACAGGTGTTGCTACCGGTATATCAGTAGACACAGCAGATGTGATCTATACTCCTGTTACAGGTTGTAGCATATCTAAGCGTGTGTTCCTGATACTGGCACCATATCCGATCACCGGTCCTCACGACATGTGTCTGGGTCAGAGCCGCACACTGAGTAATGTTATCTCCGGTGGTGTATGGAGCAGCAGTAGTCCTTTCATTGCCGATGTTGTTCCTTCAACAGGTGTGGTTACAGGCTACAACCTGGGCCCTGCAACAATTACCTATGTTCTTTCTACAGGTTGTGCTTCAACTTATGGGGTAACGGTGAACCCGATACCTGTAGGCGTAACAGGCCCTAACCAGCTGTGTGAAAGCTATACTGCCACTTACAGCAACTCTACCGCAGGTGGTACATGGAGCACGAGCGATACTTCAATAGCAACGATCAACACCACAAGCGGTCTGCTGACAGCAGTAAGCGGAGGTGTGGTTACAGTAACCTATACACTGGGTTCAGGCTGTAATGCTATGAAGACGATCACAGTAAACGCGCTTCCGGGTGTTATCAGCGCACCGCTTCAGGTGTGTGAAGGCTCAGCGATCATCGCTACTACTTCATCAACAGGCGGCCTGTGGAGTACAGCCGATCCGAGCGTAGCAATAGTTACTGCGCTTACAGGCAACATCACAGGTATGTCGGCAATGACACCGGGCCTCATGGGGCTTGGCGTAACCGTAGTAACATATACCCTGCCTACAGGTTGTTACCGCACAGAGAATGTAACTGTGAATCCATTGCCAGATCCTAACTCAGGCCCTACAGATGTTTGTGTGGGTGATAATGCTGTATACAGCAACCCAACACCGGGTGGTGGCTGGGTAAGCAGCAACCCGGCTGTAGGTACTATAGACGGTGTTACAGGTATTTTCACTGCCATCAGCGCAGGTAATACCATCATCTCTTATGTACTCCCAACTGCTTGTGTGGCTACAACTCCGGTTACAGTTCACGACAATCCGGCGCCAATCTCAGGTTCACTGAGCGTTTGTGCAGGTTTTGCTACCAACCTTACAAGTTCTCCAACAGGTGGTACCTGGAGCCAGACACCAACATCTATGCCATATGGTACTATCAATATGATAACAGGTGTGGTAAGCGGCATAACTGCAGGTATCATTCCTATTACTTATACATTAGGTAGCGGTTGCCGCACTATGAGCGATGTGACCGTAATTACCCTGCCTGCCGTTATTGGTGGTGCAGGTAATGTATGTGTGAATGACTCAACGATACTCACCCACCCTACAGCAGGCGGCACATGGAGCAGCAGCAATGCAGCCCGTGCAACAGTAGACCCGCTGACAGGCATGGTACATGGTGTGAGTGCAGGTTCTGTAGTGATCACTTACTCAATAAGCACAGGTTGCTTCAATGTTCGTACACTTACAGTAAATGCATTGCCAACCCCTATCACAGGCCCGCTTCAGGTATGTGAAGGATCTACAATAGTACTGGGTAGCACACCAACTCCTGGAGGTGTATGGATCAGCGATACCACAGCAGCAGCAACAGTAGGTTATCTCTCTGGTGTTGTTACCGGTATCGCAGCAGGACATACTAATATCAGTTACGTAATAAGCGCTACCGGCTGTCTGACAAGGGTACAGGTAACAGTAAATGTTACGCCACCAACGATCACCGGCAACCCGCATATCTGTATCGGTTCAGCAAACACGTTCAGCAATGCAATGGCAGGTGGTTCATGGATAAGCAGCAACCCTGCGATAGCCACTATAAATGCAGCAACAGGCGTTGCCACATCGGTATCACTGGGCGTTATCCGCATCAGCTACGTACTGCCGGTAACAGGCTGTATGGC
>CALQJX020000030.1 GCA_943331005.2 Bordetella parapertussis | reverse complement strand
TTGCCGAGCGTGTTCACCTCTTCCCATTCCGAACAGAGAAGTTAAGCCGCTCATGGCCGATGGTACTGCACCACAATGCGGGAGAGTAGGTAGCTGCCATATTCCTTTAAAAGCCTTTACAGAAATGTAAAGGCTTTTTTTATGTACCTATACGAGCATTGTGCTGTGATAGAATGCGGGAGTGCAGGTGTTTAGGTATCAATAAATAGGTTTAGATCCATTTTTTGTATTACAGATCAATTAAGTTTGCATGATGCATGGTTTTACATTGAAGAGGGTATATGTTGCAGACGTCACTATCCTGCAGCAAATAAGCATAGATACATTCAGAGAAACTTTTGCCGCTACCAATGATGCGTCTGATCTGCAGCAATACCTTGACACTAGTTACAGTTTATCGAAACTGACTGCAGAGATCCTCAACCCTGAATCTTCTTTTTACCTGCTTTATGTAGCTGAAACACCTGTCGGTTATCTGAAAATAAATTTTGGTACTGCTCAAACCGAAAAGTATGATAAAAATACGGTGGAACTGGAACGTATCTATCTCTTAGCAGCATATCATGGAATAGGTGCAGGACAATTTATGTTGGACAGTGCAATTCAACTTGCTAAAGAAACCGGTGCTCACTTCATATGGTTGGGGGTATGGGAGCACAATCAGAAGGCTATTCGTTTTTATGAGAAAAATGATTTTGTCATTACTGGCTCACATTTTTTTCAATTGGGTTCAGATATGCAGACTGATCTACTTATGAAAAGGCAGCTCAGATGTTGATAGCCTGATAGAAGTTATGTATTAAAAAATTACATTTCCTGCTAATAACAAGAGCCATACTAAGTACAGCTCTTGTTATTTATACATTCTAATTGTGTTTATCGTATCAGCTCCACCGAACCTTTATGCAGCTCATTGGTGCCATCTGGCAGACCTGTAAGTATACTATAGTTGTAGGTGCCCATATCTGCCGGTAGTCCTTTCCAGGAGCCATCCCAGCCTTTTGTATCATTGGCTTCGCTGCTGTAAATAAGTTCTCCCCAGCGATTGAAAATATGGATCTCAACAATTCTTATGGTTGAGTTGTGCATCACCCTGAAGAAATCATTAAGGCCATCGCCATTTGGTGTAAATGCAGATGGAATAAATACACTGTTGTCTGTAACTACAGTTATGGTCACTCCTGCGGTATCTAAGCAGCCATTTCGCCCCACAGCATATACTGTATATCTGGTAGTCTCTGTAGGGGTAGCTACAGGATTGTTGATGTTCGGATTGTCCAGAGAACCATCATTGGGTGTCCAGGTATATAGCACTGCATTGGCCGCATTCAGCCTGATGCTACTACCTGATTTAATGGTTTGGTCTGCTGTTACATTTTTGATGGACATAGAATCATTGCCCACTTTTACAATTGTAGTATCGGTGCCGCTACAGCCGGTAAGCAGGTCTGTAACAGTAACTGTATAGATGCCCTCATTTGCTGGCACAGCACTTTTTATGAAGGGAGATTGCAAGACTGAAATGAAACCATCTGGTCCTGCCCAGCTATAGCTGTAATTGTTGCCGGATGGTGTGGCCAGCAGTTCTATTGATTGGCGGACACAAACCGACTTTCCTGCACCTGCATCGGCCAGAACTGCCGGCAAAATACTGATACTGATCTGAGCAGTAGTGGTGCAGCCCAGGCCAGGCACGGTGGCAGTGACTGTGTAGGTGGTATTGCCGGTTGGCGTTGCGGTTGGTTCCATTAGAGTGGCATCATCCAGTCCATAGGTAGTAAGCCAGCTATAAGTGTAAGTAGGATCGCCCGATACATTTATTTTCAGTGAACTGCCCGGGCAAATAGCAGTATTTGGCGTGATAATAGTTATCTGAGGGTCTACTACTGTTATCTTCACTTGTGCAAAAGCAGGGCAGCCACCTATGGTAGATGTTGCAGCTACACTATAGGTAGTGGTAGAGGTAGGGCTGGCTATGGGCGAAGCATTTGTAGCATTGCTCAACGAAACTGAAGGTGTCCAGGAATAAGTGAGGCCTGCACTGCCTGTAGTACGAATTTTTAAGCTGCTGCCTTTGCATATAGTAGTGTCTGGCGTAAGGATAGTAAGGTCGGCCAGATTGACGGTAACATTGATGGTGCGTAATATAGGTGAACAGCCAGATAAAGGAAGCGTGCTAATAACAGTATAGGAAGTATTTACTGTTGGTGATGCAATGGGCTGCATAGCAGTAGCGCTGCTTAAGGCAGTAGCCGGTGTCCAGTTATAAACAAGGCCTATGCTGCCGGCAACACGTATCTGGAATGATGCGCCATAACAAATTGAAGTATCAGGCGTAAGAATATTGGCAACAGGTGCATCGAGTAGATTCAGCGTTACTGTATCCACTATGCCACAACTGAAGGGCGAAGAAAGATAAATGATAATGGTGCGTGGGCCGGTAGGCGCGCCTGCGGTACCTGATACTGTCATAACTACGCTGGTGTCGCCGGGCACTATGCTGGCACTGTCTGGTGCGGTGTAGTCGGAGCCACGTATTGCGGTGCCGCCATAAGAGAAATAAACTTTCTGTGGTGTACCGGTTACTCTGCTGTTCAGTACGGTGATCGGCGCAGGAGCACATCCTTTCACCAGCGCATTGGGTATGCCGGCAATGGTATGCCCGATGGAGTCTGATTTTTTGAAGTAATAGGAATTTGTTTTCAGACTGCCGGCTTCAATAAAAACTCCGGAGTCATACAGTCCGTTTGCTCCATCGGCAATGGTCATTTTTAGGTGATAAGTACTGCATGGGGTTACATCATGAAATGCTTTGAGCTTTGTGGTATACCCCTTGTATGTAACAGTAGTGCCGCCGGTATTATTAACGAAATAGGTAGTGAAAGGGGAGCCGGGACCCATAGAGGTACAATTGGCTATATTACAGAAACCAGGCCAGCCTGCAGGGCCGGGAACACCACTGTTGATCGTATTTACAGTTACCGGAATGTTTGTGCCGGGTACCAGTGCCATGTTCTGCGAACCGGTAATGCCGGGGCCCGATATAAAGAAGGCAAAAGCATCGTTATACTGACCACAGGTAGAATTGATATATTCTTCTGAACCGAACTGATAATTGAAACTAACGGTATCTCCTCTGGGAATGAAATCAAACTCCAGTATACAGGCATCGTAAGTTGTAGTGCCGGCTAGTGTGGTAAGGGCGAGATCTCCGGTAGTGCCATTGTTGGTACTGGCTAGAAACGACTCAGCTCCTGCAGTATTTACCGCCCTGCCCGATGTAAGTACTATGCCGCTATCTATGACTATAGGAGTAGTTACAGACCTAAAGGTGCCATTGGCAACTGCAGCGCATGTAAGTACAGGTGCCGATATAGTAATGCCATTTCCAGCCAATTTTGCTGCCAGTACTGCAGCCGGCTGTGATGGCACTACTGTAAGTTGTGCGTTTGATACGAATGGTAGGGAAATAAGGAATAGGAATAATAACCTGATTAAGCGTATAAAATACATAAGAAGACACCTTTATGCAAAGTACCTATCAGCACATTAACACAGTATTACCGCAATGTGAATTTTCCTTATTACGCTTTTTAAGGTAATATCGATATGAGTTTGCTAATGCTGCCATTCTCCGTGATCAAACGAACCACGTAGGTGCCGGGTGTAGCTATGGAGAAATAATGATCGATACCATAATTCTCTTTGCCCAAGCTTAGTGGTTGCAATATCAGCTGACCCTGCATATTATATACCTCAATACGGGTAGCCTCTGTTATCCCTTTTACAAAGTGAACCGTAATTTCTCCGGTAGATGGGTTGGGTGTGAGCAGCACATCTGGCTCAGTTGTGGCTTCTTCAATACCGGTAGGACAACCGGTAAC
Organism: Bordetella parapertussis; assembly: GCA_943331005.2. Lineage (GTDB taxonomy): Bacteria > Bacteroidota > Bacteroidia > Chitinophagales > Chitinophagaceae > Nemorincola. The sequence continues at coordinate 36,637 of CALQJX020000030.1, read as the reverse complement.
AGCAGATAGTGTGCCTCCCAAAGCAAGGAAGTTGGCATAAAAAGACTGATAATAGACGTTGGCAGCAGTGTCATCATGAATAATGAGGGTGTTTTCGTCGTTCTTGGTATCTGCGCTTACTGTCCAGTTATGAGATCCTGTAAGGACCAGTGGGTCAGAGCAGGTGTTGGAAGGGTCTACGATCAGGAATTTGTTGTGGTATAGATCAGAACCCGAATAAACAATGAATTTACTGCCAAGACCCGATGTTAGAATGGAATTTGCTGTAGTGGAACTAACGGCTCCATCATCTATGCCAGCTACATAAACACCTGCTCCATATTTAGTTACCAACTGAGTGGCATTTGAGTTGTAGGTAAAGGTGCTCATGCCGAAATACATATCTGTATTAGCTGTGTTGATGGTATTCAATATTTTATTGTTCACTCCATCAGATGGGCTGAAATATAATTCTACTGTCTTACCCTCTATCACAAATGTGTGCGCTCCCAGATCTGTTTTGAAAGATCCGAATTTTGAAAGAGTACTGTTTGGTGCAATGCCGGTATCTCCCCACATCATATTGAAGTGATTTCTGTAGGCTTTTGCTAATGCCTGATCCTGTATGACAATGCTGTTGTTATAATCATAGTTGAACTGTTGTGTGTTCCAGTTGGATGAACCTGTCCATACTATGGCATCACTGGCGTTGGCAGAATTGGCGTCTATGATCATGAATTTATTGTGCATGATGTTGTAAGAGCCTGTATTGGGTGGGCTTTGCAACTTATTGATTGCAGCGTTGAGCAGGGGTATGCCTGTGTTAGAAGAGCTGAAATCATATATCCAGCGCACCTTCACACCTCTTGCATGAGCGCTGTTTACAGCAGTAGCAATTGCAGGGAAAGTAGAGGTATAATTATATACGGCAATGTCAAGCGTGTGCTTAGATCTGTTGATGTAGGCAACAATTGTGTCTCCCATGCAGCTGTTCAGGTATTGTGCATTAACTCCTTTCGATACGCTGGTGTTTACAGGCTTCGTGAAGTAGTATTTTATTTTGTTCTGTGCATTTGCGAACAATGGGAAAGTCAATAAGAGTAGTAAGTAATTTCTCATCTTTTTTAATATAGAAATAGTAAAAGTATAAAGAGCTTGTAAGAACAGTGTTGCAAGATATTGGCTAAACAGGTGTGGGTTGGCTTGGGTATGTTATCATTTTATTATCTAAACAATATTCGTCGCTTTGGTTTGAAGTGGGTAATAATAAAATAACGCTTACTTAATAGATCGGTCTGATTCTGTTTACATACAGCCAATAATTTTACGAATGTCTTTTAATTGCTGGCGATGCCCATGGTTTCTGCCCGGTGTTATACTATTATAAAGATACTGATCAACATGAGAAATTTCAAAAACACTTCCTGTTCCCTGTACTGTATAAAGTTGTTTTTTATTGCCATTTTTATGTGGGTGGGCCTGTTAAAGGCACAAACACCAATAAACCCCACAACATGGACAGGTAGTCCGGCATCAGCAGCTGGTGCAAGTTCTTTTACTACACTTCCGGCAACTATTACACCCGGTGCAGCTTCTGTAAACATTTCTCAGTGGGATAGAGGTGCTGTTGTTTTTAATGCCGCTGCCGCCTGTTATAACAGCAATAACTGGCAGGTGGGCGGAACCCTCGCTGCTGCACAGTCCGCCAATAAATGTGTCTTCTTCACAATTACCAATAGTGCCGCAACAGAACTGCAGGTGACGAATATAGTAATCAGATCTCAGGTAAGTGCCACAGGCCCCCAGAATGTGCAGATGACCTGTTCAATAGGTGCGGTAACTACCAACTATGGAGCTGTTGTTGCTACTGCTCATAGTGCTACTCCTGAAGTGTGGAATCTTACTGATAATATTTGCATAGGCCCGGGGCAGACAGCTACTTTCAGGCTTTATGGCTGGGGCGGAACAGGCACAGCCGGCACGCTACGTATAAACGATGGTACTGCCGTTATAGCTGGTTTTGCTACTCCTGTTTCGGCTACAGCATCCTCTTCATCTCCGGTATGTACCGGAGAACTTTTATCATTTACAGGTACTGCCTCCGGAGGTATTCCCGGCTACACCTATAGCTGGTCTGGCCCCGATGGCTTTACCAGTACCATGCTCAGCCCTTCTATCCCATCTGTAGCTTCTACGGCTGCTGGAGTATATACATTGGTAGTTACAGATGCGCTCAATTGCAGCACTACTTCTGTTCCTGTTACCACTACTGTAACTGTAAATACCAGTCCTGCTCCTATTACGGGTACCACACATGTCTGTCCCCTGCTTACAACCACGCTCAGCAGCCTTTCGGCTGGTGGCACCTGGAGCAGCAGCAATACCGGCATAGCTACAGTTGGCGCCGCAACAGGTATTGTGACCGGCGTAGCAGCAGGTACTGCAACAATAACCTACACGGTAGGTACGCTATGTTTTGCTACCACTACAGTTACGGTAGACACGCCACCATCTTCTATTACAGGCAATCTGTCGGTATGTGTCGCTGCTTCCGGCTCATTAACTGCTACTCCTGCCCCGGGTACATGGACAATAGATGATATTACTAAGGCTACAATTGGTAGTGCCACAGGTATTGTTACCGGCATAAGTGCCGGTACTGCAAATGTTACCTATACAACAGCATCTGGCTGTATTGCAGTAGCTATACAAACAGTGCATCCGTTACCTGCAGCTATTTCCGGGCCGTCTGGCGTGTGTATTGGCGCTTCTGTTACGCTCACCAATACTACATCGGGTGGCACCTGGATAAGTAGTAATACCACTATTGCAACCATTGGATCCTTAAGTGGCGTTGTGACAGCAAATGCTATTGGTACAACTACCATAAGTTATATACTTACCACTACCGGTTGCTACGTGACACGTGTACAAACAGTAAACCCACTTCCTTCATCCATTACCGGACCAACCAATGTTTGTCCGGGTCTTACCATAACATTGTCATCTTCACCTGCAGGCGGCACTTGGACAGTTAGCGACCCAACTATAATTACCGCCGGTGCAGGTAGTGGCATTATCACAGGTGTCAATTCGGGTACTGCCACTGTAACCTATACTTTACCAACCAGCTGCAGCATTACCAGAGGTGTTACTGTAGATCCGGCCCCGGCAGCAAATATTACCCCTCTTGGGGATACCGTGTTTTGTCCGGGTGGTTTTGTAGTGCTCACCGCCAATACAGGCGCAGGGCTTAGTTATCAATGGTATGTTGGTGCAGCACCTATCTTTGGTGCTACCGCAGCAACCTTTACCGCACTTGCTACCGGGAGTTATAGAGTTCGTGTTACCAACACACTTGCCTGCCCCAGAATGTCGGCAGCAGTTTCGGTTCTGGTAGATGCAGCTACAGCTACTATCACCGTTCCGGGTGGTGTGTATACAAGCTGCACTGGTACACCAATACTACTAAATGCTAACACAGGTGTCGGTCTTACTTATCAGTGGTTGCTGGGCGGGGTAGCTATACCCGGTGCTACGGGTAGTACATATGCCGCCGGTGCCAGTGGCGACCACTCAGTAATAGTTACCAATGCTTCAGGCTGTGCTGAAGAGTCAGCACCGGTTAATCTGGTGTTCTATCCTGCTCCATCTAATGCAATAGCGGCATCAGGGCCTATCACTTTCTGTGATGGAGGTAGTGTACTGCTATCGGCCGCTTCTGATCCTACCTATACTTACCAATGGTATGATGCAGCCGGAATTATTGCAGGTGCAACGACTTTATCTTATACTGCCACTACATCAGGTGCATATTACGTTTCGATCACTAATAGTTACGGCTGTGTTGTCAATACCGCTACTGCCAATGTAGTCGTGAATCCTTTACCAAACGTTGCTATATTATTGAGCGGACCGCGTGCTTTCTGCGAAGGAACAGGAGTTACACTTACTGCTACCGCAGCAGCCGGACTTAATTACCAATGGTATAGGTCTGGAGCTGCAATTGCAGGTGCTACAGGTAATGTTTATTATGCAACAACATCAGGTGGCTACAGAGTAAGGGTATGGAATACAATTACCGGTTGTTCAGACATCACGCATGCCGATACCACACTAACGCTGATAAACATCCCTGTTATTCTCCCGCTTACTCCTTCTCGTTTTTGCTGGGGAGGTAGTTCCTTGCTTTCTACTTCAGTGGCAGGTGCGGGTACTGCAGTAAACTATCAGTGGTACAGAAATGCAGCTGCGATAGCCGGGGCCACAAATAGCACCTATAGTGCCAATGCCGATGGAACTTATACATGCAAAGTGTCTGTTACAGGCGGTTGTTCGCTTACAGGTACTGCCATACAGGTCACACAGATGCCGTTACCTAACCCGGTCATAACAGCAACAGGATCTATACTAAAGGCACAAAGCTTTTATATTGCTTACAAATGGTACAAGAACCTCAATCCTGTTGCCGGCGGTACTACGCAGAGTATCATACATTCGGGCATAGGCAACTACAAGGTAATGGTAACTGATACCAATGGCTGCCAATCGGTATCAGATAATTATGTAGTAAATACTACAACCGGTGTTTTTGATGCTGAAGGTGCGTCGCAAATCAATATTTACCCCGTACCTGTTTCAGGTCGTCTGTTTATTGAAGGTGCTGAAGATCTGAGAGTTGTTTTGATGAGTGTGGATGGGAAAGTACTTACAGATGCTTTTTCTGTTAGAGAAATAGATATGTCATCTTATGCCGATGGATTGTATCTGCTCGCTTTCTACAAGGATGGTATGTTAATAAAGAATACCAAAGTAGTTAAGTTGGCTCAGTAATGCGGTTCTTTACCTAACTCAGATTCATCTACTGCTGCAGTTGCCTAACAATTTGTTTAAATTAATTTAACCTGATGTAAAGGCTGTAGCAACATAGTATAAGCACATTTGCAGTTTAAACAACATCATTATGTTCAGGCTGCAAAAACATCTGCATACACTATTGGTATGTATATTGATCCTATCTGCACAGCTCTTCTCCAATAAGCTTCAGGCTCAGTTGATCAGTTTCAATCCTGCTACATCCGTAGGGTTCGGTGCAAGCCCATGGAATCCGCCTGCTGTACTTGGAACAGGGCTCACCACAACAGGACTCATCAGAGGTTCCGCAATTACTACTTCTGGTACACCTGCAGGTGGCTGTTACGGCGGCTCCGGTGGTTGGTCTGCTAGTGGTGCCGATGCAAACAGTTTTTACTTCACTATTACTGCCGGCTGCAGTGTAGTTTCTCTTTCTTCATTAAACGGTTTTACCAGACGCTCAGGAACAGGGCCTTCGGGTTGTAATATATACTACTCACTGAACGGAGGCGCTTATGTTTTTGTAGCTAACTGGACTACCACTTCTACATCGGGTACAACAGGTACTGCAGGTAATACAGTGCTTTCCGGTATTACTGCGTTGCAGAATATAGCTCCGGGCACTACTATCAAATTCATATTCAATCCTACGGGTACAACCGGTAACTGGTATTTTACCAATACCAGTCTGGCGCTTAGTGGTACTTCTGTGGCAGTTACTGCACCAACAATAGCGGTAGATCCTGCCAATTCATCTATACTTGCCGGTGCAGGTACTACTTTCACAGTAAGTGGCGTTACAGATGCGGCTTCTTATCAGTGGCAGCGAAATACATCCGGTATCTCAGGTGGTACATGGGTTGATATATCCTCTGCTGCAATGGATCCTATTGGCACCTATGCAGGATATACAGTTAGTTCTACAGCTACATCAAATACACTTACTCTAAGCACTGTTCCTGCAGCATGGGATGGATACGGATACCGCTGTGTCGTTACTAACTGTGCCGGTACCGCTACTTCATTGCCTGCCCTGCTAAACGTTACCGCAGCTACCTGCAGCGGCACACCTGCATCGGGTACTGCTGTTCCTGCATCTACAAATTTCTGTGGCAGTGGTGCTTCTTCACTCTCTCTTTCGGGTGCTACCGTAGGGGGCGGTATTACTTATCAGTGGTCGTCGTCAATTGTCAATGTGCCTCCTGGTACGCCCATAGCCGGCGCTACTGCGGCAACTTATACTACAGGTACGCTTACCGATACTACTTATTTCTGGTGCACTACTACCTGCACCACTACTTCTTTGTCAGCTATTTCTGCTGCTGGTATTATTAATATACATGCATTGCCTGTAGTGACGGCAACAGGAGGCAGTTTATGTGCCGGTAGCGCAGCTATAGGCATTGCTGCGGGTGGTGCAGCATCTTATTCGTGGGCACCTGTTGCAGGTCTTTCTGCAACTACAGGTAGTGCTGTTTCTGCCAATCCTGTTATCACTACTGTTTACACCGTTACCGGCACCGATGCCAACGGATGTATTGCTACAGACACAGCTATTGTTAATTATGATCTTCCCACATCACCACTTGTCATTACTCCGTCATCGCTTAGCGCTTGTCAGGGTAGTGCAGTACAGCTCATTGCGGCCAGTGGAGGCCTTGTTGGTCCTACAACTGTCAACTCTGGTACCATTACTCTTCCCGCTACGATAACTGCATTTGGAACGATTTCCAATGGTATTGTCATAGGTGGTATTCCGGCAGGTGCTGTTATTACCGGTGCTACTGTGAATCTGGTTAGTTTCGGCGCTCAGTACCAGGACGATTATGTGGTCAACATAAAAGCGCCAAATGGCAATGTGCTCAACCTTATCAATCAGCGTGGCAGTCACTCTGCAGCGGTTACTACGCTGTATGCAAATACCACACTCAGTTCTGCTGCAGCTACTTCGCTGGCTACAGGTTCCGGTACTTATACAGGTACCTGGGCTGCAGATGCAGTTTCTGTAGTAGGTGGCACCCCGTTCATTTCAAATATAACCTCATGGGGTGGTTTGTTCAGTACGCCCAACGGTACTTGGACACTGGCTGTTTACAACAATACTGCCTTCACTAATGTTGTCGTACCATCAGCCCAATGGTCTGTTACTTTACAGTATGCTTATCAGGCTCCCGTTATCTGGTCGCCTGCTACCGGCCTCTATACCGATGCTGCTGCTACAGTTCCTTACACCAGTACAGCTGCTACCAGTGTTTACTTCGATCCTGCTACTGTTGCAACCACAGTATACACAGCAACCGCTACCAATGCTGCCTGCAGTGTTACAGCAACCGCTACTGTCACCGTAAATCCTTTGCCTGCAGTTATTACAGGTGCATCCAACGTATGTACGGGTAGCAATATTACGCTCGGCAATGCCACTACAGGCGGCACATGGAGTAGCAGCAATACCAATGCTATTATTGGCAGCGCCACAGGGGTTGTTACGGGTGTTACATCCGGCACCTCGGTTATTACCTATACATTGCCTACCGGTTGTTATGTTACTACCATCATTACGGTGAATACTACTCCTGCAGCCATTACAGGTACATTATCAGTTTGCGAGGGCGCTAATACTACATTGAACAATAGTATTACCGGCGGCACATGGTCTGCTTCAAATACAAATTCATCTATAGGTGCAGCATCGGGCATAGTTTCAGGTCTTGCAGCAGGCACCACAGTTATCACCTATTCATTGACTGGTAGCTGTTACACTACGTCTGTACTTACTGTCAATCCTGCCCCTGCAGCAATTACCGGTACACTTTCAGTTTGTGAGGGCGGTTCTTTTACTACTTTGGGTAATCCGGTTTCGGGTGGTACATGGAGTGGTAGCAATGCAAATGTTACTGCAGCATTATTGTCAGGCATTATTACCGGTAATACAGCAGGTACTGCTGTTGTTACTTATGCCTTGCCTGCAGGCTGCTATGTCACTGCTGTTGTTACAGTAGATCCCCTTCCGGCTACTATTTCCGGACCGGCACAGGTTTGCAGATTCTCTTCAATTACACTCAGCAATACATCGCTTGCAGGTTCGTGGGTCAGCAGCAATGCCAATGCGGTTATCAATGCTACTACCGGTGTGCTCACCGGATCGGCTGCAGGTACAGCAGTTGTTTCATATATACTACCTACAGGTTGTTACGTAACCAGGGTAGTTACTGTAGATCCTTTGCCGGCAGCTATTACTGGTCCTGCTCAGGTTTGTATTGGTAGCAATGTATCTCTTATCAATACTACTTCCGGTGGTTCGTGGGCCGCAGGTAATGCCAATATTACAATAGGTCTTTATTCGGCAGTTGTTTCAGGTGTCACTGTTGGTACAGCTCCTGTTACCTATACGCTTCCTACCGGCTGCTTGACGACAACATTGATTACTGTCAATTCCCTGCCTGCTGCCATCACAGGTGGTGCAGGTGTTTGTGTGGGCTATACCACTTCTTTGTCATCTTCTTCTGCAGGTGGTACCTGGAGTAGCAGCAATACCAATGCCACTGCAGGTGCTGCAACAGGTATCATTACAGGTGTTGTTCCCGGCACTTCGGTCATTACTTATACTTTACCTACAGGTTGCAGTGCAACTAAAATACTTACTATCAATGCACTTCCTGCGGCTATTTCCGGTCCGGTGCAGGTATGTCTGGGCGCAGCTGTTCCTTTCGGTAATGCCACTGCTGGCGGCACCTGGAGCACCAGCAATACTGCCCGTGCCACCGTAGATGTGGCTACAGGTGTTGTTTTCGGCACAGGAGTGGGTAATGTGAATATCAGCTATACGCTGGGTAGTGGTTGCGTGGTTACTAAGGCGGTAACCATTGCGCCATTGCCGCCGGCTATTACAGGCGTTACAGGTTTCTGCTCCGGTTCTTCTATCAACCTCAGTAACACAGTTACCGGTGGTACATGGAGCAGCAGCAATCCTGCAATAGCTACAGTTGGTGGTGCCTCGGGCACTGTTACCGGACTGGTAGGCGGTACAGTACTTATTACCTACACTGCACCCAACGGTTGCTTCACTTCTTCTTTTGTTTCGGTAAGTCCTTCTCCGGCTGCCATTACCGGTGTGTCCTCACTGTGTACCGGCAGAACCACTATGCTCTACTGTCTCACACCGGGTGGTGTGTGGATCAGCAGTAATACTGCAGTTGCGGCTATAAATGCAACGGGTGTTGTAGCTTGTGCCACAACTGGTATAGCTGCGGGTACTGCAGCTATCACTTATACATTGTCTTCCGGCTGTTTCACCAGCACTACTATGACCATCAATAGCTCTCCTTCACTTATTTATGGAGATCCGGTTATTTGTTACGGCAGCACCAACCTGTTCACCGATACTGCTTATGGTGGGGTATGGAGCACTAGTGTGCCATCAGTTGCGCCGGTAAGTGTTTCGGGGTCTGTTACAGGTCTTGTAGTTGGTACTTCTATCATTTCCTATACTTTCCCGGCAACTGGTTGTCATGTCGAAAAAATAGTCACAGTTCGTCCGCTTCCATTACTGCAAACTGTAACAGGTGGTGGTAGTTTCTGCGCAGGTGGTGCCGGTGTCAATATTGGTTTAATTGCTTCACAATCAGGCATCAGGTATTCTTTACTTTATGGTAGTATTACTGCAGGTTCAGTATGGGGTACAGGTAGTGCTGTTTCCTTTGCACCTGCAGCAGCACCGGGTAGCTATTCAGTAGTAGCTACAGATACCGCTACAGGTTGTCAGGTGGCTATGACGGGTGCAGCTACAGTTGCTGCTATACCGGTTGTGATGCCCACAGTTGCTATTGCAGCGGGGGCTTCTACGCTTTGCGAAGGAACACCTGTTATGTTTGTAGCTGCGAAGACCAATGAAGGTTCTGCGCCATTGTATAGCTGGAGAAAGAATGGTGTACTCATCGGTACTGATGATACACTGATCTATACGCCTGCCAACGGAGATGTACTTTCGGTAAGACTCACCAGCAATGCTGTCTGCAGAGGTATAGATACGGTTCGTGCTGCAGATACGCTCATTGTGTATCCTGTTGTTTCGCCATCGGTTGCTGTCGCTGTTGTTCCCAATGATACTGTTTGTGCAGGTGTTGCTGCTACTTATGTGGCAATAGGTGCAGGCGGTGGTATAGCACCTGTTTATAAGTGGCGCGTCAATGGTGTGCTCGCTGCTTCCGGTACTTCTTTTACCGCTACGCCTGCAAATAATGATCTGGTGAGGTGTACCTTCATCAGCAATGCCACTTGTCGCACTGCAGATTCTATTCTGAGTAGCGCTATCAGAATGACAGTCCTCAATACCAGTGTTCCTGTTGTAAATATCGCTGCTGCTCCGGGACTTTCCATTATTGCCGGACAGACTGTTACGTTCACTGCCAATGCTGTAAATGCAGGTCCGGCAGCTACTTATCAGTGGTCTGTTGCAGGCTTCTCTATACCTGGCGCTACTGCAGCTACCTACACCAGCAGTTCGCTCAGTGATAACGATGTGGTAAGCTGTGCCGTAACGGGTAGTGGTTGGTGCGGTGGTACTACAGAAGTGGCTTCTGTGAAAATGAAAGTGATCATTCCGGGCGCTGTGGTCAATTATCTGCTTGCTGGTAATGTACAGTTGTTCCCTGATCCTAATAACGGCAATTTCAGACTTGCCGGGTTCATAGGTTCCGACCGCAATAGTACTGCTTCTGTTATAGTTACCAATGCTATTGGTCAGGTAGTGTATACAGCCCCGCTGCAGATAACCGGAGGTGTCATAGATTCGCAGATCGCGCTCTCGTCTTCATTGACCGATGGTATGTACATACTCACTATTGCTGCCGGTACAGATAAAACTACCATGCGTTTTGTGGTAAGCAGGTAAGAAAGAAATTTTGCTATGAAAACTAAAACAGCTCCCAGAAAAGGAGCTGTTTGCTTTTGTACGTACATGTGGTATTTGTCTGTTACTTCAATCCTATTTCCCTTAGTCTTTCATCCAGGTATTCCGATGCTGTATAATCCGCATATGCCTTCGGGTTTGCTGCAGTTATGCAGCCTTCCAGGCATGCCAGACTCATACTCAGCTTGGGGTGCAGGAAGAAGGGAATAGAATAGCGCGGTGTGCCCCATTTCTCTTTAGGTGGGTTCACTACCCGGTGTGTGGTAGATCTTAGTTTGTTGTTCGTCAGGCGTTGCAGCATGTCACCTACATTCACTACTATCTGTTCCGGTAGCGATGTAACAGGTATCCATTCGCCTTGCATGTTCAGTATTTCCAGTCCGTCTGCCGATGCACCTATCAGCAGGGTGATCAGGTTGATGTCCTCATGCTGTTCTGCCCTTATAGCAGAGCTCGGTTCGCTGGTTATTGGAGGGTAGTGTATGGCTCTCAGTATAGAGTTGCCGTTATGTACAAACTCATAAAAATAATCCTCGTTCAGATTCAGATACAATGCTATGGCCTTTAGCAGATCGCCTCCTGCTTGTTCAAAACTTCTGTAGGCATCCATCAGTGCCGGTGTAAATCCCGGTACCTCGTCAATATATACATTGTCCGGATAGTCTGCTTTTACAGGGTCGCCATCTGTTACTTCCTGTCCCAGCTGAAAGAACTCCTTCAGGTCGGGGGCATCAAACCCTTTGGCGTGTTCCTGCCCGAAGGACGTATAGCCACGTTGTCCTGCCAGTCCCGGTATCTCGTACTTTTTCTTTACTGCAGTAGGTTGTCCAAAGAATGTTTGCACCTCTTCATACATATGGGCAATCCGTTCGTCCGTTATGCCATGGTTCTTTACGGCCACAAAGCCCACTTCTTCGTAGGCCTTGCCCAGTTGAGCTACAAATGCGTTTTTCAGCGCCTCATCTCCCGAATTGAAATCGGCGAGGTCCACTACAGGTATGTTCATGATCTGATGTTTAGAAGCCGGCAAAATACAACAATGCTTGTTACCTCAATATTACGTCCGTGTAAATTCAGGCATAAAATAGCCCCGCATTTTTGCGGGGCTGTGTCGTTTTAGTTATCCAGTTTCACTTCCAGCAGCTTTGGCCAGTTTTTGCCGGTTATAAATATCCGGTTGGCGGCTGCATCATAAGCAATGCCGTTCAGTACATCAGGCCCTTCTTCTGTTCCGGTGAACTGACCAATACCCATTTGCTGGCGCAGTCCGCTCAGATCAGCTCTGCCCACTACCTTGCCGGTAGCAGTATCTATCTTCAGGATCACTTCTTCCTGCCACTGGTTGGCATAGATGTAGCCCTTTATCATTTCCATTTCGTTGATGCGGTTCACAGGGCCATGCTCGTCTGTTACAGCCAGTTGCTTTGCTATCTGCTTACTGGTAGGGTCCATGTAGTAGAGTATGTTGCCTCCGTCGTTAAAGATCAGCTCTTTTCCGTTATTGGTCATGCCCCAACCTTCGGCTGTGGGGAATGCGAATGAGCCTTCCTGTTTCAGTGTCGCCAGGTCATAGATAAAGCCTTTACCCTCTCTGTAGGTAAGCTGGTATATTTTGCCGTTCAGCAGGGTCATGCCTTCACCAAAATAACGTGCATCCATTGTTGTTGCTTGCAGCACCTTGCCTGTGGTCAGCTCCACCTTTCTCACATCAGACCTCCCATACTGACCTATGCTCTCATACAAAAAACCATCTCTGAATTCCAGCCCTTCTGTAAAAGCCTTGGTATCATGCGGGTATTGGTTCACTACATTATAGCTGATGGCCACAGGTGTTGTTACCGCTTCTGCAGCAGTTGCTGAGGTTTGCTCAGTTTTTGTGGTTTGCTCTTCATTATTACATGCGCCCAGCAGCAGCAATGCCAGCAGGGGCAGTAGTTTATATTTTTTCTGTAGTGTCATGTCTTTTAAAACCTATTAGTGTACGTTGGGGTGGGGTGTTGTTTGCGTTCTCGTCCTGCCACGATGTGCCCATGCCGGTAAAGCTGGAATAGAATGCCTCTTCCATACCCTGTACTATTATCCTGTCCACTTCTTCCAGTGTTATCTGGCTGGGGTCGTTATATACAGCCAGACTTATCAGTTCCGGCATTTCCTTATCCAGGTCGCTGTAGTGTGGTTGCAGCAATACTACCACCTGTCCGGTTATAGTGGGGTTGAAGGATATGCTGAACCCTTCCTCATTATAGGTTTTTTTCTCTCCCATAGAGTTACGGAAGGTAACCAGCATAGGCATAGGTCCCGATCGGAAGGTAACGGAAGGCATTCTTGCACTGGTACCTCTTATGTCTTCGTTGAAGGCGTGCAGCGTATCTACAAAGAATCCCTGCTTATAGGAAGCATTGGTATTCAGGTGTTCCGATATCTTTTTCAGATGGTCGCGTAGTTCCTCATACTTGGCCAGCCATTGTTCTCTGCGCTCTTTTACACGGTCATATCCGTCATTGTAGAGGTTGGCTATTTTCAGTATATCTTCAAACATTTCATTGGCTTTTGCACGCACATCAACCGGGTTGCTGTGGTTATGCTGTTATAGATACCTGCAAAATAAGGCTTTTATCTACAAATATATCGCTGAAGGCTACATAACGAAACAGGCGAGCCTTTTAGGATCGCCTGCGCTGTTTTCATGGTCACGATGCTTATTCCTGTTCTGTTGCTTCTTCGCTTTCTTCCTCTTCAATTGTTTCCTCTTCAGTTTCTTCTTCAGTTAATTCTTCGTTCTCTTCTTCCTCTTCAGAAAGTTCTTCGGCAATGGTTTCTTCCTCAAAAGAGATAGAATGGCCATGCGATGAAGACAGTTCTTCAGCCATCACTTCCTGAGTCAGTTCGGCGTTCTGTTGCAGTGTGTTTTCCATGTTTGTAGTTTTTTTGTGTTGGTTAAGAATACATGCAAAGTACCCATGCCATGTTACCACAAATGAAAATGTGATAAATATAACTGCCACATAACCTGTCGGATATGCTGACGCAATGTGCCGGTAATGATGGCATAACAAAGACCGCTTTTTATGTCTTACAGCATATTCTGAGTATCTTGCCCCGCGAATAAAGGGATGCGTTATTCCCCGATTCTATCTTATGAACAGGCGTACGGTAATTATTGCTGTTTTGTTTTTGTGTTGCTGGTTTCAGTCCTGCAAAGAGGGCAACGATATGCCTGCTACGGTCACCTTCGCCGAGCATGTGGCACCTGTCTTATATGCCAACTGTGCTATTTGTCACCGTCCCGGAGGCAGCGCTCATTTTTCGTTAGTGGGGTACAACGAGGCGCGCAAATATGCGGGTGCCAATGCCTATGTATCGCGTCAGCGCATCATGCCGCCATGGCCCGCAGATCCGCACTACACGCAGTTTGTAGGTCAGCGTGTTTTGTCCGAACGCGATATACTCCTGCTGGAGAAATGGGTTAAGGATGGCACCCCCATGGGCTCGCAGGACAAGCTTCCTGCATTGCCGCAATACCCCGTTGGTTCAGATGTGGGTACGCCCGATATGCGTATTGCTGTGCAGCCATATGTACTCTCTGCCAACAGTGCCGATCGTTTCCTGCTCGTAAAGGTACCCTACGAATTGCCTGCAGATACCTTTGCCAGCCTCATAGAATACATTCCCGGTCATGCCAACATTGTGCACCATGTAAACGGAGATATGGTGAAGTATGATGATGCTCGCAAAACCAATGTTTTTGAGGGCGATAGAATTATAGAGATGGCGGGCGATACTGCTACACTCAAGCAGGCATACCAGCGTCTGGGCTTGCCCAACGATGATGGTTCCTATCCGGTGTTGCAGAAATCGGTGGTCAACTATTTGCCGGGTGTCTATGGTCAGCGCTATCCCGATGGTATTGGCGGCTACCGCCTGCCCCGCAAAGGCGCCTTCCTGCTCAACGATCTGCACTATGGTTTCAACAACAAGGCACTGGCCGTTACAGACAGTTCTTATATCAATATCTTCTTTTCGCCTGTGCCGCCAAACAGGCCTGTGCAGGAGTTTCAGCTGGGTACTTGGGGTGTAGTGCCAGCCGAACCCGATATGCAGATCCTCCCCAATACCATAAAGCCTGTTTACAGCCGATTCACAGTTCCTTTCGATATTTCCATACTCACTATCAATCCGCACATGCATCTGCTGGGCAAAAGTTTTAAGGCATATGCGCTGCAACCCGGTGGCGATACCATCAGGCTCATTTCCATTCCCCGATGGGATTTCAACTGGCAGTATTTCTATACCTTCAAAAAAATGGTGAAGGTGCCCAAGGGTAGTACTATAGTAGCAGAGGGTATTTACGACAACACCACTGCCAATCTCAATAATCCGTTCAGTCCGCCCCGGTTGGTCACAGACCAGAATGGCAGCATGAAGGCTACTGATGAAATGTTCCAGTTCATCATCACTTATCTGCCCTATCAGCCCGGCGACGAGAACTTTAGTCTGGAGCGCAGGTAGGCATAGCCTCACATATTTATTTGGTTCATTATCATTAACTTTACCAAAAACTACCGAAATATGAAAAACACTATTCTTGCCCTTACAGCAGCATTCCTTTCTGTTGTATCGGTAACTTCTTTTGCGCAGGATGCGAAGCAACTGCAGCCCGGCGATGCTTTGCCACGTATCAGTACAGAAATGTACAGCGCTACAGATGGTTCACTCATTCCTTATTACAAGGCTGCCGGCGAGAATGGACTGCTTGTTGTGTTTTCCTGCAATACATGCCCGTTTGTAGTAAAGAACGAGGCGGTTACAAAAGAGACCATAGCATATGCCAAAAAGCATAATGTAGGTGTGGTTATCATCAACTCCAACGAAGCTAAGCGCGATGGCGATGATGCTTTTACAGCTATGAAGGGTTACGCAGCCAAAATGGGTTATGAAGTTCCTTATCTCGAAGACAAGGGTTCTGCTCTGGCAAATGCATTTGGTGCAAACCATACACCAGAGATTTTCCTGTTCAGCAACAAGAATGTTCTTGTTTACAAAGGTGCTATGAACGACAATCCGGGCAACCCTGCCAACGCTAAGGTCTCTTACATCAACAATGCAATAGATGCTATCCTTGCCGACAGAACACCCGATCCGGCTACCACTAAATCTATTGGTTGCAGCATCAAGCGCAAGTAATTAATAATTATAATACTATATCCAAAGGCCGTAGCATCTGCTGCGGCCTTTTTTGTTTGCGATAAAATTCAGTTATACATTTTGATATTGTTGATGATTTAAAATTGCTCACTTTTAAATAAAATTTTGAAATCGACTAAATACAATGCTGTAGCGGTTCTTAGCAGATAAAACTTACCAAAAATTGCTCAAAAATTACTCGCGAGGATTGTTTAATGTATTATTTATGTAAAAACTGCTTAATTGTAAATTCTCTTTGGCATTAATCTCAATTTTATTCATGTTGATTTTGGTTTATTGTATTGTTTATCCAACAAATTCTGTGCCACTTCAGTTCAAAATGTTCGTTATGTATTGAAAAGATATTCACAATCTGGTTTATGTAATTTTTGCTGAATTATGATTTTTCTATTGAAGGATAAGAAGCATAAGCGGCAGCTTTTATTGCAACTAATATTGACTAAATCTTTAATTATTGATAAAATAATTGACTACTAACTTTAGCCCTATGACTACCAAAAGTAAATATGTACCTTTATGCCATTATGAAAATATAAAAATACGAATTGTATTTTTTAACCCAAAGTTATTAGAGTAGCGGTTGTTACGACCACCTGCAATTCGTTTGTACGTTCTTTTTGCTAAATAATTGAAAATGAAAAACATACCCCAAACAATATTATCTATATGTATTCTTCTGTCTTTTTGTCTGCTTACCGCTTTTGGCACTGGTAACAGAACCTGCCAGACCGAATGTGTAACTCTTGAAACTGACGGCTATGTAGCAGTAAAGATTTGGGACACCAAAAAAGGTGCAAAATACAAGCCCGAACAAGCCCGGAAAGATGCAATTGCTGCTCTGTTATACACAGGAATTGCAGGAACAAACGGTTGTGTAACCCAGCCTCCATTGCTTACCGGAACTAATGAACTGGATAATTTTCACCAGATTGAGCAGGATTTTTTTGCAAAGAATGGTAAGTGGGCTATGTTCACAAGAAGTGCTGCAACCGAAAGCGCCATACCACAAAACATAGGCGATAAAAACTGGAAGGTATACAAGGTGTCTGTTTCCAGAAACGAATTGCGTAAATACCTTGAAGAACAAAAAATCATTAAATCACTCAACAGCGGATTCTAATCATGAGAAGTTTACATCTACTTTTTACGGCCTTGTTTGCAATGGCTATTTCTACAATAGCGCTTGGGCAAGCCAAGAAGCCTACACTAATGATACTGCCAAGCGACAACTGGTGTGAGCAGCGGTATTTTATGACCGAGTTTGATAACCAGGGTACCAGGCAAAAAGTACCCAATTACAAGCAGGCGTTTCAGGAAGACAATGAGATAGGGCAGGTGGTCAGTAAGATTGGCTCTGTGATGATAGACAGAGGTTTTCCGCTGAAGGATGCTGAGCAGGAACTGAAGAACATTGAGGCAAGAACCGCTGAAGACAATATGACCAGTAGCAGTTCTTCGGGTGCATCTATTGCAGAAAGTCCGCTGGATAAACTGAAAAACAAAGCAAAAGCCGACATTATTATCCAGATATGGTGGAAGGTAAATATGACCGACAAAGGCAAGTCTGTATCGTTTGTATTAGAAGCATTTGACGCTTATACCAGCAAGCGTATTGCCTCATCTACAGGCACAGGAGTTGCAAACAACAATGATATTGTACCTGTATTGCTGCAGAATGCTGTAATTGCTCATGTGGATCCGTTTGTTGCACAATTACAGAAACACTTTGATGACATGATGACCAATGGCAGAGAAATAATTGTAACGGTGAAAAGATGGAACAACTGGGACAAAAATCTGGAAACCGAGGTGAATGGAGAAGAACTCTCTGATCATATAAATAAGTGGATGCAAAAGAATACGGTGAATGGCAGGTTTAATATGAGTGACGCCACCGAAAATAAAGTGCGTTTTGAGCAGGTGCGTATTCCCCTATATGATGCAGGTAACAATGCAATAGACGCAAGGCAATTTACTAAAGGATTACAGAAACATCTGAAAGCTGCACCATTTAATTATGAGGTGAAGTTAATGACCAGAGGGCTTGGAGAAGCGATCATTGTTTTGGGCGAAAAATAAATAACCATGAAAAGGATATATATAACAATATTGTTTGTAGTAGCATTTATGCTACAGGTACAGGCGCAGGTAAAACTGGATGATTTTGGTCGTATAGTGCTCAATACGTACCTGCCTGATAATGCCGCTATACCAGCAGAGGCAAAGCAGCTATTGCAAACAAAACTCACGCAGATAAGTAGCAACAATGGCATGGGTGGTAGCCTTGCCAATACCAGATTTGTTATCACTGCCAAGGTGAACATTGGTAGCAAGGATATTGTTGCCGGACCGCCCCAAATGGTGGCTCAAAACGTAGATGTAACTTTGATAATAGGAGATGCTGTTGCAGGCACCATATTTTCTACGGTTACAGTCAGTTTGAAAGGCGTAGGAACTAATGAGACCAAGGCATTTATAGATGCTTTTAGAACAATCAATACTCAAAATAAGGTCATAAAGTCCTTTTTAGAAGAGGGTAAAAATAAGATCATCAATTACTATGCTACCAACTGCGATTTTCTCATTAAAGATGCCTCCACATTGGCAAAACAAGGCAGGTATGATGAGGCTATTTACAATTTATCATTAGTGCCAGATGTATGCAAGGATTGTTATTTTAAATGCCTTGATATGCTGACATCAGTATATCAGGAGAAAATTGATGCTGATTGTAAAGTAAAGTTTAATGAGGCAAAAGTAATTTGGACAGCTGCTCAAACACCAAATGGAGCAGAAAAAGCAGGGGATATTTTGAGTACAATAAACCCTATGGCAAATTGCCAACCAGATGTAACTGCTTTTATTAAAGTAATCGATGCAAAACTAAAAGCCGATGAAAAAGCAAGATGGCAGTTTAAAATGAGACAATATGCCGATAAAATTGCTATGCAAAAAGAACAAGTAAGAATAGCAGAAGAAAAAGGAAAGCGAGATGACATCTATAGAGAGAATCAATCGCAGCGTGATGCAATTTCACAGGAAAAACAATCATCTCGAAATTTTGAATTAGATAAAATAAGGGTAAACTCATACAGAGAGATTGCAGTGGAGCAAGCCCGAAACCAACCTAAAAGCGTAACTTACAATAACATTTATTGGTGGTAATTATGGGAAGAAAAAGAAAGGTATACGGTATCAATATTAGTGAGGAAGTAAAAAGGTTATATAATTCCAAGACAGGATTAAAGCAAATAGAGATTGATATTTTTCAAAAATGGTATGATTCAAAAAATGGTTGTTGTGATTATTGTGGTTTAACATCAAAAGAATCGTTGATTTTGTACTATAGTTACCCAAAATCAACGAGAGGAGGTAGAAGAGGTAAAAGATTGGAACTAGATCGAATTAATCCATCAATTAAAAACTATGGTCAAGATATCAAAAATCTAGCATTAGCATGTTATTGGTGCAACAACGCAAAAACAAATTATTTTACATTTGAAGAGTTCAAAACGATAGGGGAAAAAATTAAAGAAATACAGCAGATAAGACTAAAATACATATCCAAAACATGAAACAAATTTCTTTACTACTAGCACTTATATTAAACATAAGTGCATTTGCACAAGATGATAAAACCGTAACTCTGGTAGTAAGCGGTCAAGGTAAAACACAAGATGAAGCAAAGCAAAATGCATTGCGTAGTGCTATTGAACAAGCCTTTGGTGCTTTTATTTCTTCGAAAACAGAAATACTAAATGATAATCTTGTAAAAGATGAAATAGTTTCTGTTACTAATGGGAATATACAAAAGTATGAGTCCATTTCTGAAGTGCACCTACCGAGTGGGGGTTATTCAACTACTTTAAAAGCAATTGTATCAGTATCAAAATTAACCAGCTTTTGCGAAAGTAAAGGTGTGGAGGTAGAATTTAAAGGAGGAATTTTTACTATAAATATCAAACAACAACTTTTGAATGAAGAATCAGAAACTAAAGCTGTTTGGAACATATTATTTTTAATGAGCCCAATCGCATTTCAATCGATAGATTACACCATAGATGCTAAAGATCCTCAATCAATTGAAGGAAGTAGTGAAAAATGGGCTATCCCTATTATTGTTACAGCTAAAGCAAATAAAAATATGGATTTTATTTTTAATTATATAAAAAAACAATTGCCATTAATTGCTCTTACCAATGAGGAAGAATACAATTATAAAATTGTCAATAAGAAAATATATTCTGTTATTATTGATGGAGTAGCATATTATTTTAGAAAAATGGAAAGCAAACGTGCAATAGAATTTTTTCTATCAGAATTTTCTACAATTTTTGATAATTATATAGTTTCAAACGGATTAGATTCACTAAACGGGCATAACATCAAAAAAGAAGAAAATTCCGAGTCCTTACAATTTAGGGATTATGAATACGCATACACTTTCAAATCTATCAATGCTGGAAAAGAAATTGGTAAGTTTTATTTTAATGATTTAAGAACATTAAATCAAATTAATGCTATTGCCGGGTATAAGGTTGCTCCTGCCTATCCAAAATCAAAAATCGGTGTTTGGAAATCTGGTGGAGTTGTTTTTGCTGAATTGGAAAATGGAGAAGAAATCATTATGAGCATATTTAATTATTCATTGGATGATGGCGTTCTAAAAAAACCTCAATGTTCCATGGAATCATTAACAAAAAAAGATTTGTTAAGTGGGAAATCTAATACCGAAGCAATTGTTACGAACTGCAATAGTTATACACCTGCTCATTATTGCAAATCACATTCATTTAATGGTTACAGTGATTGGTTTTTGCCGTCATTTGATGAATTATTATTATTGAAGCACAATTTATATGATATGAACATCGGTATATATTCATATTTTATCTACGATGAAAATTCATATAATAGTTGTTCGCTTAGTTCTTCATGGAGACATGACTGGTATCGATTTGATTTTCATTATGGTGAAAATATTAATGGTATAAATGATTTTGGTGAAAATGGATGGAACCTTGTAAGACCAGTCAGGATTCAAAAATAGTCCGAATGTTATATTATTCAAATCAATTTCATTCTCAATTAATAATTTAGAAATGGTTAAATACAATTGAAAATGGATTTAGAAAACTAAATAGAGCAATTCACCTTATAAAGGGGTTAGAATATTAAGAATTTGTATTTCAACCTAAGGTTCATTTTTCATTTGCGGCAGCTATAATTATTGCCAACTTGCGTTATAAGACAGATGTTTATATTGTCTGCGATTTCTTCTGTATAATAATATATTATATATTGAAATTATTTTAATTATAAATACATAAATGTTAAATAGGTGAATAATATACTATTTCTTTCATTCATTCTAGTCTCATTGAAATCCCATTCCCAATCCTTCAACACCGACAAGACATCTCTTGCCAACTTTGTGAAGCGCATGTATAATTCCTCTACATTTGAGGGAGTGAAGGTGGTGGATGATTATGACCATAAGTATTTTATATCGGTGCTATCGTTAGAGAAAGCAAAATACACCAGTGAATCTACCATGAACCGGGTAGCACAGGTAAAAGCGCAATCTCAGGCGAATACTTTTTTTAATGGTTCGAACATTACCTCTGACCTCGTAATAAGAACTACAGAAAAAAGTGGTAAAGATGGCAATGGTACGATCACTGAAACCATAGAAACAATAAAAGAAAATGCATCAGGGTTTACCCAAGGTCTTGAATTATTAAGCACCTTCGATAATACTGATGGTAAAAGAATGGTGTTTATTTTTTACAGAGAGCTAGCATCAAAAAAATAATGAAGAGAATAATTACATCGGTACTATTACTCATAGCTTTTTCGGCTTTTGCGCAAGAGAGCAATAATGTAACCATTACTGCCAGCGGAAGTGGCAAAACAAAGGAAGAAGCCACACAGCATGCGCTGCGATCTGCTATAGAGCAGGCTTATGGCGTTTTTATATCCAGTAAAACAGAGGTCTTTAATGACAAAGTAGTTTCAGACCAAATGGTATCTGTAGCAAGTGGTAATATTCAATCTTTTGTGCCCCTTACCGATGGGCAATTGCCTGATGGCACTTGGGGTGTTACCTTAAAAGCAACTGTTTCTGTAGATAAGCTCACCAGTTTTGTGCAGGCAAAGGGTATTGCAATAGAAATAAAAGGTGGCATGTTTGCACTGAACATAAAGCAACAACTGCTAAACGAGCAAGGCGAGATCAAAGCCGTTTGTGATATGGTTGGATTGCTTCATGAGCCTATGCAGATAGCATTTGATTATACGATAAAAAGCAGTGATCCCAAATCATTAGATGCCGATAGTAAAAACTGGGAAATTCCACTTGTCGTTATCGCAACCTGCAATAAGAACATGGACTTTTGTGCCAACTATTGTATTAAGACATTATCAGCATTAAGCCTATCTTCTGAAGAAGTAACAAGTTATAAGAGTTTAAATAAAGCCGTTTTCCCTGTTGTCATTAATTACAAAGGAGTTGGCAAAACTTTTTATTTAAGAAAGCAAAGCAGTATAAATGCATTAAACACCTTTACAAGTCAGTGGGCCTATTATACTCGTTTATTTACAGTGCAATCTGGGATGGATGAATCAAATGGCAATGGCGAAGGTAGTATACATGATTTTAGTACGGATCCAAACTATAATAATGATGGCAAAACCATTAACTTTTTAACTACAGGCCAACAAGCTGCTACATTTTCTTGGCAGGATAAACGGACACTTTCACAAATTGAACAAATGACTGGATATAAAGTAAAGCCAAGAGGCGTTGTTTCACAATTTAAGCACGGTGGTTTTGTTGTTCGTGAAGAAAATGGGCATGGTTTAGTAGCTGCAATCACAGATCTAGGGAATATGGGTTGGTACTCTGCTAAGACAGCTTGTGAAGAATTAATATTAAATGGTTATAGTGATTGGCATTTGCCCTCAAAGGAAGAATTAACTTCAGTTTATGATAATTTGAAACAGGTCGGGGTTGGCGGTTTTGCGGCCAGTGGCTATTGGAGTAGTAGCGAGACCAATGCTCACCTCGCATGGACCATCGGCTTCTTCAATGGCGACGCCGGCTACGACTATAAGACCAGCACGAACGACGTGCGTGCGGTTCGGGCTTTTTAACTATTTATCAATTTAACTATTAATCTCCAGAATCACAATTCCCTCCAACAATTTCCTCCATTTCTTAATGTGTTGATAAAATACCCAACCTTTTCATTTGTAGGCCAATGGGCGTGTAGCATTTTCATAATTCAATGTATCTTTACACTCTCATGTCTGATGCACTAAAACACGAATGCGGACTTGCCTATATCAGGCTCCTGAAACCCCTTTCCTACTACCACCAGAAATACGGTACGGCCTTCTTTGGCCTCAATAAGCTGTATTTGCTGATGGAGAAACAACACAACCGTGGCCAGGACGGTGCAGGTATAGCCACTGTGAAGCTGAATACAGAGCCGGGTCACCAGTTCATGCACCGTTTGCGGGTGGGTGGCGCACAGGCTATTGCTCAGATATTCCAGAATATCAGCCAGGAGGTAGGCGATCTCGAGAAAATGTATCCGGATATTACCCAGCATCCGGGCCTTATGAAGGGCTATATGCGCTTTATGGGCGAGGTAATAATGGGCCACCTGCGCTACGGCACTCAGGGAAAGAACAATGTGGAGTACTGCCACCCGTTCATAAAGCCACACATCAATCCTACCCGCAGTCTGGCCATGGCCGGTAACTTCAACCTCGTCAATACCGATGAGTTGTTTGCACGCCTCGGTCAGCACCCCAATAATACAGTGCGCGAGAGTGATCTCGGAGCAATGATAGAGACTATTCACTACTACCTCAGCATGGCCGATGACTCCAATCCGGCACAGCTGAACATTGAAGGCATTCTGAAGCAGGCCACTGCCCATTTCGATGGTGGTTATGTGTTCTGTGGCCTCATAGGCAATGGCGACAGCTTTGTAATGCGCGATCCCAACGGTATCAGGCCATGTTTCTACTATCAGAATGATGAGGTAATAGTGGCTGCATCAGAAAGGGCTGCCATCATGACCACCTTCAATGTGGCTCAGGAAAACATCAAACAGCTGGAACCGGGTCATGCACTCATAGTAAATGCCAAAGGAGAGTTTACCAATGCCGAGATACTGGCTCCGCGCCAGTTCACAGCATGTAGCTTCGAGCGCATCTACTTCAGCCGTGGCTCCGATCCCGATATCTACCGCGAGCGTATGGCGCTCGGCCGCAATCTGGCAGGTACCGTACTCGAGGCACTGGGCAACCATCTGCGCCACACCATCGTATCATTTATACCCAATACCGCAGAAACAGCATTCTATGGCCTTATAAAAGGCCTGGAAGACTATCTGGAAGAGATAAAAGTGAAACGTATCCTTGCCCGCCCCGATATGCCGGAAGAGGAAATGCGCGAGCTCATCAAGCGCAGGGTGCGTATAGAAAAGATAGCCATTAAGGATGTGAAGATGCGCACCTTCATTACCGAAGATGCTTCCCGCAACGAAATGGTGCAGCACGTTTATGACATTACTTATGGTACTGTGGAGCGTGGTGTAGATACGCTGGTTATCATAGACGATTCCATAGTGCGTGGCACTACCCTCAAAGAAAGCATCATCAAAATGCTGGACAGGCTGGGCCCCAAACGCATCATCATAGTTTCTTCTGCGCCCCAGATCCGTTATCCCGATTGTTATGGTATAGATATGAGTCGCATGGGCGATTTTATTGCTTTCCAGGCTGCTGTGCAGCTCCTCGGCGACAATGGCCAGTCCGACAAACTGCAGCAGATCTACAAACTTTGTAAAGATGCAGAGGCAGCAGGTACGCTCGATTCGCAAAACTTTGTTCAGGCAGTATATGAGCCATTCACCGCAGAGCAGATCAGCAAAAAGATAGCTACTATGCTCCGTCACAAAGACGTAACGGCAGAGGTGGATGTCATTTATCAGTCGCTCGACGGACTGCACAATGCCTGCCCCAACAACCTGGGCGACTGGTACTTTACCGGCAACTATCCTACAAATGGTGGCAACCGCGTAGCCAACAGGGCGTTTATGAACTATATAGAAAAACAGGAGGGTAGGGGATACTAATACGCACCATACCTAAATCAGATACTTGCCGATAGCTGCAGCAACCGCTGCAGCTATCGGCTTTTTTAGTGCTGTTAATTTAACACCTGACGCATATTGATGTAAATACAATTATTTGTAATTCTGTATGTTATGAAGTGTGCTGATATAAATATCTTAACGAATTGCTATAAAATAATTGTATTTTTATGATTGCATATGCAACTATGATGTGTAGATTTGTAAAACAATTGTTATTGAATGCAGGCAGAGCTAGAAGGGAAATACGAAGAGATAGTGAACAGGCTGAAGCTTGGGATGAAATTTGGTTTGTTTGAGAATGGGATGAAGTGTTATTTTCAGGACGGCAAGCATATTAGTTATAACGACCTTTGGAAAGCAATTAGGCTGGCCAATCAGGAAGAAGATATTCAGAAAAAATCGTTGGCTCAGATATGCCCCGATACTTATGTAGGCGCACACCCCTACAAGTATACACAGCACAAATGGGACAAATAGCTATATATCCTTAGTGGAAAGGTAGCTTAAATATCACGTTAGAATAGCTTATTGATCTCCGACAGCACACTGCCGGCTCGTGCATCAAGAGAGTGGTCCTTGCAAGCCCTGTGGTAGCCAGCCAACTGAATTCGTTCGCGTAGTGTATCGTCAGCCAGGTATTGGCGCACCTTAGCTGTCATTTCATCAGGGCCATCAAAGAAACCCGCTTCTTCATTTTCCTTGAAGTACAATACTGATTCTGCATTGCGTTCATGCAGCATAAAGCCACCTGCACCAGGTATGTGGAAGGTGCGGGAGGTGATCAGATCGCCCGACGATGAACCGGAAACCTGTTCAGATAGTATAGCAAGATTTATAGTAGAGCATTGTATTGCCAGCGCATACAGATCTCCCAGTATAGACTTGCCCTGAATGGAACTTTTTATAGAGGCCGTACCGGCTTTATGCCACTGATCGCCCCATATCTTCAGGTCTATCTCGGGCATATTTTCTTTCAGGTGAGCAAGCCATTGTTCTTTTTTAGGAGACCAGGTACCTATGAAAGATGCATCGCAGCCAAATATCTTCCTTTCTTCCTTTCCCGGTTGCAGCGGCCTGTGTATTTCCGGGTCAAAGCCATGTGGCATAAATACGGCATTCTTCACACCAAATTTGTCCTGCATATCTTTTATACCAAATGTCTTGGTAGTAAAGATCAGATCATATAGTGGAATGGATGCCGGTATATGAGAGCCATGAAAGGTCATACTTACATCGGGGTAAAACATCACCGGTTTACAACCTTGTTGCCTGGCATAGGCTATTGTTTGCGGTTGCACAAATGCGCCCTTGTATATGAAAATGATATCCGGCCTGAAGGTGTTGATGCGGCTTTTGATCACCTCATTAAATTCCTTTTCCTGCAGTGGCCTTATGAATCGCTCCAGTATCTTGGTCTTTTTCTGCGTACCTCTCAGGCTGATGTGATAGAACTCATCTACCACCTCTATGAGGCAGCCTGCACGCGATAGTGCTCTGAACAAGCCACCTGCATTACTTCCGCGCCACAACGGACCTACGGTTAGAAGTCTCATAAGATTTTATTGCGTAGTGAATAAGTAGCAGGGTAAGATAAGTAGACATAAGAGAGATGATCAGCTGAAGATCCGAACCCAGTCCGAAGAGGGCGTTGAACAGCAGGTATCCACCCCAAAGACTGCCTGTTATATTATAAGCCGATTCGTTGAAATTCGCAGCATTCCAGAATGCCCCCAGCAGGGCGCCAAACAATATACAACCGATGATCACTCCTATCCACCCGAAGTCCAGATATAATTCTCCGGGTATGGTCATGTTTACCGAGTTGTTCGCTCGGCCAGTTATGGGAGATATACTGGCCGCACCTATTTCCAGTGCAAACCATGCTCCAAGTTCAATGTTGGGTTTGTCGGGCCATAGTGCCCTTGGTACCAGGGCGGCCAGCAGCGGAAACGATGCCCGTCCGTTGTAGTGTCCGTTTTTCTCTACCAGATATATCACATTCGATAGCTGTGCAATATTGGAACTCCGATCCATTGCGCCTCCTCGATCATTATCCTTTGTGCTCAGATCGGTGTAGCCCATCATTTGTTCCTTGTCTTGCGAGAACGCAGATATAAAGCTCGACCTGCTACCCGAAAGGGTGTTAAAGAAAAGCGAGAAAAGGAACATCATGAATAGGATAGGAATGATACGGTAGCTGAAAAGGTACTTAAGACTACCCTTGCCAATGAAGTACCCGCCGTAGAAACTTACCGCCGGGGTTATAAGATCCGAGCGTAGGTAGGAGGTGAACAAGGCTATAATTGTTTGCAATACAGCCAGAATGATGGCGTAGTTCCTGTATTTTACATTGTTCTCTACTACCCACATACGGGAGAAGAACATGATACTCAGGAAGTTCAGCAATACCAGTATCTTTTGCAGTCCTCCGGTGATGAATGCCAGACTTATCGCATTACCGGTCACATTCAGTATCAGGGTTAGCAATACGAAACGAAACAGGTAATCGAGATACTTTTTATTTTTCAGTTCCAGCGATATCTTCGGAAAACTTCGATTGGCAAATGCTTCCAGCCCTATGAAGGCAAAGGTGTTCCCTATTGCCCACAATGCTGCCCCCTCTAACACTCGATCCATAACTATGTAGGAATAAATGAAGTATTCCTTCAGACCATTAGTATATATTTTATCAAGGAAGTTTAGATTGGCAAATGTAATAAGCCCTACTCCCGTGTAGAAGGCCATCATGATATGAAGACCTTTTTTGCCTTGCTTTATCGAAATGATCAGTTTCAGCAGACAGTGAAAAACAAAAAGCCCGCTCATCGATATACCATCAAGCGAACTTGACAGCGAAGCATACAGGCATAAGAAGAGTATATTTAAACCCACTAAATATTCTTTTGGATATTGATCGACCCCTGTTCCGCTTAGTGTCTACGATATGTTTTCACTATAGAAGAAGGGTGAGGCCAAAAATACTCATAATATATCAGTAAGCACCGATATTCTGCCTATAATTATATCCGTTTACGCAATTAGTTCAGGCTCCTGAAGTCTACCGGTACCAGCTTGCTCACACCAGGCTCCTGCATGGTCACACCATATATTACATCCACCGCAGCCATTGTCTGCTTGTTGTGGGTAACTATGATGAACTGCGAGTTGTCGGAGAACTTGCGGATCATCTGCGTGAACTTGCCCACATTGGCATCATCCAGCGGCGCATCCACCTCATCCAGTATACAGAACGGTGCGGGTTTTATCAGATATATCGCAAACAGGAAGGCAGTAGAAGTAAGTGTCTTCTCTCCGCCCGATAGCTGAGTGAGGGTACTTGGCTTCTTGCCCTTCGGCTGTGCGTAGATCTCTATACCGCTGTCGGCCACATTGTCGGGGTCGGTAAGGCGCAGGTCACAGTTGTCTTCTGCCGTAAACAGTGCCTTGAATACCTGCACAAAGTTTTCCCGCACCAGATTGAAGGTGTCGCGGAACTTGGTATTGGCAGTGTTTTCTACCTCTTCGATCGTAGACAGCAGCGAATCCTTGGCATTTACCAGGTCATTGCGTTGCTCCACAATAAAGTCATTACGCACCTTCATTTCTGTATAGGCCTCTATGGCAGTAGGGTTTATCTCACCCATATTGTCCAGACGCTTCTTCATTTTCTCCGCATCGGCGGTCAGCTCTTCTATCGTCAGCTCACCGGTGCGTGGTTCGTCCAGTATATCGTCCAGCTTCACCTTGAACTCTATGGCAAGGCGCTCACTCATGCCTGCCACCTGCAGCTTCATGGTGCTCAGCTTTTCTTTTATATTGCTCAGCAGGGTTTCTGCTTGTTCTTTCTCGCGGCGTTTCTGGTTCAGCGTACTTTCCTGTGCGCTTATGTTGTTGCGCATTTCATAGTAGCTGCGGTCCTTTTCATTCAGCTCGCGTTCTTCTGTTTCTTTTTTGGTCAGCAGTTCATACAGCTCATTGTCGCCGCTGTGCAGGGTCTTGCCGGTTTCTTCCAGCTGGGTACTCACTACGGTCAGTTGTTCTGTATTAGAGGTGATCTGATTTCTCAGATCTGTAAGCTGGTTGCTGCGGAATTGCAGTTCCTGGCGCAGATTGTCCAGCTTGCTCTGCTGGCGGGCCACTGCCAGGTTCTGATTGTTGTATTGTTGGGTAGCTTCATTAAAAGCCAGTTCCACCGTGCGGAATTCATCTTCGGCACCGCGTATTTGCTCCTGTAGTCCCTGCAGTTCTGCAGTTATGGTTTCCAATGCGTCGCGGGTATCCTGTATGCTTTCATGCGTGGCATCCAGTTGGTCCTGCAGTTCGGCAATACGTTTATCGCCGTTCTGGTTCAGGTGCTCAAAGTTCTCTATCCTGTGTCCCAGGTTCACCACATGGTTCTGCAGGGTGTTCACATCGCGCCTGGCCTGTTCTATAGCCTTGTCATTCAGCTCCATATTGAAGCCGGTGATCTGCGTTTGTGTATCTGCTACCAGCTTCCTCAGCTCTGTGGTGGTATTTGTAAGGTCTTCTATTTCTTTGGCCAGTCGTTCCAGGTTCTTGGCACGACCTATCTTATTGCCCTCAAACAGGCCCACTGATCCGCCGCCCAGGGTATACCTGCCACGTATCATCTTGCCGTTGCGGCTCACCAGCACTGTGCCGTTCTGCAGTTCTGCGCCCGATATGTCGGTGTCTTCACCCGTCACATACACATGGCCCAGCAGACGCTTGGCCAGTGCTGCATACTGTTCGTCTACGGTCACTACATCCAGTGCAGGTATTGCGCCCGCAGGTGCATTCGTTGCTTCGGGCGTGTACTGACCCAAGTGATCCAGTATAAAGAAGTTGGCCTTTCCTTTTTTATTGTTGTCCAGCAGAGACACAGCCTTGGCTGCCTCCTGCGGATTGGCTACTATATAATAATTCAGGTAGTTGTCCAGCACATTTTCCAGTGCCGTGCGGTATTCGTTCTTCACCACAAATACATCACTCAGCAGTGGGGCGGTATTGTCCCAGTCCTTATTTTTCTTCAGGAACTTGATGCTGTCCGGGTATCCTTCCAGGCTTTCCACCAGCGACTTCAGCAGATCGTGCTCGTTGCGGCGGCTGTCCAGTTTGCGGTTTTCCTCTACTAGCTTCGCACGCAGACCCTCCATCTGCTCCTGGCTCGCCAGTATCTTGCCCTTTATTTCTTCGTGTTTGTCTATCAGGTCCTGCAGTTCTTCCTGCTTGCCCTGCAGCTTATCTTCGGTATCTGTCTTTTCGTTACCCAGCTGTGTTATCTGGGTGCTTCGCTGCGCCATTTCTGTCTGCACCTGCTGCATGCCGCGTTGCAGGTTCATTACAGAAGTATCGGCAACAGCAACTTTTTTCTCGGCATCAAACATGCCACGCTGGCGCTGCTGATACTCATTGCGCATTTGCTCCAGTGCCTGCTTCCTTGTGTCAAATGCTTTGCGCTGTTCGTCCACACTTGCACGCAGTGTATCCAGTTCCGCCTTCACTTTATCCAGTGCTGCGGTCTCTTCAGTTATCTGTTTTTCAGAGAATGCTATAGATTCTTCCAGCTTCTCAGACTGCCCGCCTGCACCTGCCAGAAAATCGCGCAGATTCTTGTCGCGCTCCTGCAGATGTTCCAGTTTTTGTGCAGCCAGTTTTTTGTCACTTTCCAGTTGGCGAACCCTGTTCACCAGATCATTAAAGCGTTTTTGCAGTCCGTTCAGCTCCTGTTCTTTTTCTATCAGCTTCACCTTCTGCTGCTCTACCGATGCTTCTTCTGTGGCCACCGTGGCTTCCAGTTGGGTGCGGCGGTCGGTCTCGGCATCATTTTGCTCATTCAGGGTGCGGTATTGTTCGTTAAAGTGCTCCAGGCTTGCTTTTGCTAGCTCTATGCTCACTTGTTTGTATTCCCCCTTTACCTGAAAATAACGTTCTGCTTTTTTCGCCTGGCTTTCCAGTGTGCGCAGGTTATTGCCTATTTCAAAGAGCAGATCCTCTATCCTCGATATGTCCTGCTCTGTTGCTTCCAGTTTTTGTTTGGCCTCCTTCTTGCGTGTCTTGTATATCGATATACCTGCAGCCTGTTCCAGCATACGGCGACGACTGCCTTCCTTATCTTTTATGATGTCGTCTACCATGCCCAGTTCTATGATGGCATAGGAGTCATTACTCACACCGGTATCAAGGAACAGATTATGAATGTCTTTCAGGCGGCAGCTCACATCATTCAGGCGGTATTCGCTTTCGCCGTTCTTGTAGAACTTTCGTGTGATGGTTACAGTGGTAAATTCCGTTGGCAGCAGATTGCGGGTATTCTCAAACGTAAGCGACACCTCTGCCATGCCCGACGCACTACGCGTACGCGAACCATTGAAGATCAGATCCTCAAGGTTATCAGAGCGCAGCGCCTTTATCTTATGCTCGCCAATTACCCATCTTATGGCATCAACGATATTAGATTTACCGCAACCGTTCGGACCCACTATCCCCGTTATGGGATTGTCCAGTATTACATGGGTCTTGTCTGCGAAAGACTTGAACCCTTTTATTTCCAGCGACTTTAACTTCACAACACAAAATATTTAGGAGGGAAACAAAAGTAACTAAATTCAAATGAAAAGGGAATAGTGTGCTTTCTTACATATATAATTTACTCAGAAATGAAATGCAACACCCTAGTGGGTAAATTAAAATTAAGTAAACACAGTGGATTTTATATGTTTCCTGTAAAAACCTGATTAATAGATTTTTCGAGATAATGTGAAAAGCAAATGCTTTATGGGTATTTATATGTGTTTGACTTTTGTTGAATTTTTTGAAAAATAAAATTTAAGTTGAGCTAAAAATGATATGCATGAATCAGCTTCTGGGTGTAATCGATACTTATAACCCATACTATTGCTTATTTCTTCAGTGATTTATAGGCGTTTCTTGCACGATCTTCGGTTTCCTCAAGGGTAAATCCTTTTTCATTACCATTTTCGTAGTCTGCAAATCTGCGATCCATTTCTTTGCCAAAATCCGAATCATGCTCGGCAGCAAAGGCTTTCACAATACCTAAAACGGCTTTTTTTGCACCGGGTTCAGCTGCAACAAATAATCAGATATTTTTTTGTCAATGGCTGCTACTGCACTCATACACCGTATTGTTTCTACAAATTTAGCAATTAAATGGTTGTACTCCTTTCGTGTTGGGTATCATCATTTTATCAAAATCTTTTCAATAATAACCCTACTTCAGATACTTCAGCGCATCGGGCAGCACCTTTTTTATATTGTCTATACGCTGCTGGTCGCCGGGATGGGTGCTCAGGAATACAGGTGGTTTGCTGCCGCCGCTCTGTGCTGCCATACGTTCCCAGAAACCTACCGCCGCATTGGGGTTGTAGCCCGCACTTGCCATCAGGTACAGACCCATTTCATCGGCCTCCATTTCCTGATTGCGGGAGAATGCAAGTATGCTCAGCGAACTGCTGATGCCGTATGCACTATTGAAGAGTGCCTGTGTTTCTGCAGGCTTGGTAGAGAGCAGGCTGGATAGGGCTGCTCCGCCATACTGTGCCAGTAGCTGCTCACTCATGCGCTCATTGCCGTGTTTCAGTACCGCATGTGCTATTTCATGACCCATCACCACTGCCAGGTCGGTGTCAGACAGGGTCAGTGGAATGATACCTGTATACACCACTATTTTACCACCCGGCAGGCACCATGCATTTACCTCGGCATTATTTACCAGATTATATTCCCATGTATAGTTCTTTACCAGGTCACCCTGTCCTTTGCTGGTAAGGTATTGGGATGTGGCAGCAGTTAGTTTCTGGCCCACACGCTGCACCATATCTGCTGCAGGAGTGCCCGTTACTGCCGGATTGGTGGTCATGAAGGTGCTATATTGCTGTTGAGACAAAGACAATACCGTAGCATCATCCACCAGGTTCAGCGTATTACGGCCGTTGGCATTTTTCTTACAGGCAACAAATACAGATACAAATGCTATCAGCGCAAGTGTAGAAAAAAGAAGGAAAGATCGTTTCATGGGGAGATTTTATAACCGCAAATTTCGCAAAAAACAATTGCGGTCTGTAGTTTCGCAGATTTAATAATTACGTTTCAAACTGGAATGCAAAACGGAGATAATGAATATTTGATTGCCAGAAACAAGATACATGATTTTCTAAGGGAATTTGCGCATGCTGTGTCCTCTTACATTTTTCTTTCTGTATCCATACAACAATGGGTTTGAACTTATGGAAAGAAGCGACCTGTCAATAGCATTTAGAAAAGTAGTGCCTAGCCCCGCACTTTGTTCTTCGTACCATTGGGCTGCTTCAGCTATGGCCTCTTCGGCCTGCTGAGAAATGGAAATGAGGTAGGTCATTTTTTCATTTTTGCAGCAATCCTTTCTCTGGCTTCATCCCATGAGGAGAATTTCATGTCCCCTTTTTCGTAGAGGGCTATTTGCTCGTTCAGAAGGGCATCTTGTTCAGGCGAGAGATAAAAAGACGCTTGTTCATTTCGGGCATCAGTTTCCAGCATTGCAAATACCAGTTTCACCATCCGTTCATCAGCATGGTCCAGATATTTTTTAGCCTCTTTTCTCAGTTCATTCAGTGTTGCAGTACTCACAGATAAGGTGTTTATACAAAATTAGCGAAAAAACACATGGATAAAAATATCTTGAAAACAGTAACTCTTAAGCCGTTTAATAGCCAAGTTCACTAAGTAGCTCACACTACTTTCCCTTATCTGGTTTGCTGCTCATCACATACACCAGCTTGCCGCCCTTCATTAATTGGGCATGGGTTATGTAGTGGTTTTTTAGCTCCTCACCATTCAGCATTACTTTGCGCACGTACACATTTTTGGGTCCTTGTCCTTCTGTGTTTATGGTCAGGGTTTTGCCGTTTTCCAGTTGCAGTGTAGCACTGTTTATCGCCGGACTGCCCAGCTCATATCGGTCGCTGCCGGGTGCCATCGGGTAAAAGCCTATAGCACTGAATATGTACCACGCACTCATCTGCCCGCAGTCGTCATTGCCACTCAGTCCGTCGGGGGTAGGGTGATACATTTTTTGCAATATCATCCGCACCCGTTCCTGTGTCTTCCATGCCGCCCCTGCATGGTTATACAGATAGGCTACGTGGTGAGATGGTTCGTTGCCATGCACATAGTTGC
This sequence comes from Bordetella parapertussis, assembly GCA_943331005.2. Taxonomy (GTDB): domain Bacteria; phylum Bacteroidota; class Bacteroidia; order Chitinophagales; family Chitinophagaceae; genus Nemorincola. Next base: position 2,344 of record CALQJX020000030.1, on the reverse strand, counting down.
CTATTATGCCATCCCGGGTTATATCTTCGGTATGGGCAAAGAAACTATCCGGTAGCTGCATCGTGAACAGCGAATCCAGATGATTCACAAAATGTTTGTTCCCACCCATTAGCTGTATCATTTCTTCTGGTGCATGCGGCACATACAAGCTATAGTTCCACGCATTGCCCTCTATATAGCCGGCCTCATCAGTATTCAGCACATCAAAGTCTTTTTTGAGGCTGCCATTGCTCAGTCTGGGGCGCATAAAGCCGGTCGAAGCATCAAATACATTTCGGTAGTTTGCTGCACGTTTGGCAAAATCTTCATAGATATCGGGATAGCCCATTTTTTGTGCTACCTGTGCTATACACCAGTCGTCATAGGCATATTCCAGTGTCTTCGATACCGATGCGCCACTTCTGTCTTCCGGCACATAGCCCAGCTTGCGGTAGTCACCTATCCCTTCAAAACTGTTGTGGTTGGCGGTGGCTACACACGCCTTCAGTGCGCTGCCGGCATCGCCCATGTAGCTATCCTTTATTATCGCGTCAGCTATTGCAGATACGCTGTGGTAGCCTATCATACACCAGTTCTCATTGGCACTGTTGCTCCACACCGGCAGCATATGGTGCACACTCTGGTCATAGTGAGCCAGCATAGAGCGTATCATATCATTGTTCCTTTTGGGTTGCAGCAGTCCCATTAATGGGTGCAGTGCCCTGTAGGTATCCCACAGCGAGAAGGTGGTATAGTTCACAAAACCTTCAGCCTTGTGCACATTCCTGTCCAGCCCCATATATTCCCCGTTCACATCGGTATAAATGGTAGGGTTTATGTAGGTATGATACAGTGCTGTATAGAAATTCTCCATTGTTTCCTTATCGGCCTCAATGGTGGTTTTGGTCAGTTCTTTTTCCCATGCAGCCACACCGGCATTTTTTAGTTCGTCAAATGTTTTACCTGTAGTTTCCTTGGTCAGGTTTTCCAGCGCATTGGCCATACTCACCGGCGATAGCGCAAATTTTATCGACAGCTGCTCACCGGCAGTGGTAGCAAAGTCAAAATGTGCCCGTATCTGTGTGCCGGCCATCTCGGGGAAGTTATGCTCCTGGTCAAATTTTCGCCAGAACCCCTTATAAACCTGTTTTTTACTGCTGTTCTGCCAGCCATAACTTCTGAACGGTTTAGAGAATACCATGGCAAAGTACACCGTACGGGTACGCCCCCAGCCATTGGTCTGGCGGTAGCCCGTCACCAGTGTATCGTTCTCCACCCGCATATAGGTCCATACATTTTTGTCGGTGTAGTTATAAATGCCGTACACCGCATCCAGTAGTATATGCGCATTGTCTGTTGCCGGAAACGTATAGCGGTGCACCCCCACGCGGGTAGTGGTGGTCATCTCAGCCTTTATCTTGTAGCGGTCCAGTAGCACACTGTAATAGTTGGGGGTAGCTGTTTCTGTGCTATGACTGTAGCCCGATCTGTAACCTGTTTCCGGCTGGTCGGCAGTGCCAGGGTTCATTTGCAAATTGCCTGTTGTGGGCATTATCAGAAAGTCGCCCAGGTCAGAGTGGCCGGTGCCGCTGAAGTGGGTATGCGCAAAACCCACAATGGTTTTGTCGGTATACTGGTAGCCGGCACAGTATTTATATACATCCTTGTTATACTTGCCATTCACCTCATAGGGCAGGGTATCTGTCTCCGGACTAAGCTGCACTGCACCAAAAGGTACCGTAGCCCCCGGATAGGTGTGCCCCATTTTGTCGGTTCCCGTTAGCGGGCGCACATATTGGGTCAGTTGGGCGTGGGCAGTTGCACCACAAAGCAGCAGAAGAAATAGCGAACGATACATAAAATAAAACTGGGTTACATCCCCGCAATAAATATACTCATTGCCCGCAGCAATACTACAGCCCGCAAATTTGTGCATATCTTTTTCTGTCAGTCTGAGGGTAGTGGTACAGTATTTGTGGCTTATCAATTGCCTGAAGCTAGGTATTTGCACCAACCCTCTATCTGAACATCCAAGGGGATTGTTTTGTTGTAGGATGGGCTATTTCCCGCTCGTTTATGTTTCGGTCTCCTTCCGGAAAACCCCGAAGGGGTGAAATGATCATAGAAAGAAGGATCACAAAACACAAATCCCCGAAGGGGTGAAATGATCATAGAAAGAAGGATCACAAAACACCCAAGCCCCGAAGGGGTGACATTATTATAGCGGGAGATTTTTGGGAGATTTTATTAACACTAAATATTGATTGTCTGATAGTTGTGCGAATATCATTTTTTATTTCCCGTGGGAGATTTCCCGCTAGATTAGGTTTCGGTCACCTTCCGGAAAACCCCGAAGGGGTGGCAT
>CALQJX020000029.1 GCA_943331005.2 Bordetella parapertussis | reverse complement strand
TCAGCTTTCTTGGTTTGTGAAGGTTCTACTATTACTTTAACTGATGCAACATCGGGAGGTACCTGGCAGAGCAGTAATACAGCTGTTGCAACTGTAGGTTCAACTACAGGCGTTGTTTCAGGTGTTGCCGTTGCAGGTGGTGTATCTACCATCAGTTATGTACTTTCTTCTACCGGATGTTATGCGGTGCGCGACATTACGGTAAATCCTCGTCCCGCAGCAATAACGGGTTCTCTATCACTCTGTGAGGGTAGTACAACTTTATTATCAACTACACCAAGTGGAGGTACGTGGAGCAGCAGTGCTACCTCAATAGCTACAGTTGGTACTGATGGAACACTTACAGGTGTTCTGGCAGGTAACTCTAATATATCGTACACACTATCAACGGGTTGTTTCCGTTCTGCTATAGTTACTGTTAATCTTACTCCGGCAGCAATAGGCGGTTCGGCATTTACTGTTTGTGAAGGTTCAACTATTACATTAACAGAAACTACTACAGGTGGTACCTGGCAGAGCAGCAATACTTCAGTAGCAACTGTTGGTTCTACTACAGGTATTGTTACAGGTATTGCAGTTGCAGGTGGTGTTTCTGCTATCAGCTATATTATGCCGTCATCAGGTTGTTTTGCAATTCGCGACATCACTGTCAATCCACGTCCGGCATCTATTACCGGTGCTTCATTTGTATGTGAGGGTAGTACTATTACGTTGTCTTCTTCAACATCAGGAGGAACATGGAGCAGCAGTAATGCAGCTGTAGCTACAGTGGGAACCAGTGGTGTAGTAAATGGTGTTCTCGCGGGAAATGCTACTATCACATATACTGCGGGTGGTTGTTTCAGAACTGCTGTTGTAACAGTTGGTGTTACGCCAACCACAATAACCGGAACGCAGATCATATGTTATCATCAGACATCTACACTTTCTTCTACTCCATCTGGTCAGACTTGGACCAGCGGCAACACATTGGTTGCTACAGTGAACCCTGCAACAGGTGTTGTGTATGGTGAAGCGGTTGGTACAGCCGGAATAACATATACTCATTCAAATTCGTGTTTTACTACTGCGGTTGTTACAGTAAGTACTGGTCCAAACACTGGCAATAATATTGTATGTGTTGGTCAGACAGTGACGCTGAGCAATGCAACTACAGGTGGTACCTGGAGCAGCAGCAACGGCAATGTTACCGTAAACAGTAGCACCGGTGTGGTTACTGGTATTACTGCTGGTGCTGTGAATATTACTTATTCGGTTATTTCTGATGGTTGTATCGCGGTAACTGCAATGACAGTTAATCCGGCAATGGATACAATTGCAGGTCAGCGCTTTATCTGTCTTGGTACAACTTCAACTTTAACCCATACATCTTCAAGTGGTACCTGGAGCAGCAGCAATACTTCTGTAGCTACGGTAGATATCACTACAGGTGCAGTATTTGGTGCAGGCATAGGCACTGCAAATATTACTTACACAGTTAGTTCGGGTTGTATCAAAACTACTCAGGTTACTGTTAACTCAACACTACCAGCAATAAACGGTTTTGCATATATGTGTGTGGGTGGTGGTGCAAGGCAGTTCACTCATTCATTGGGCGGTGGTATATGGAGCAGTAGTAATACTGCAATTGCTACAGTAAGCGGTTCAGGTCTTGTTTTCCCGATAGCTCCGGGTACAGTTACAATTACTTATACTTTGGTTTCCGGTTGCAGTGTTACTTTCGATATCCTAATAAATATGTTGCCACCTTCTATTTCCGGTCCCACTCAGATCTGTGTTGGGCAGGTTTCGGGGCTTTATAGTGTTATAGGCGGTAGTGCAACATGGAGCAGCAGCGATGTATCTGTAGCTACAATAGGTAGTGGAGATGGAACTATTACTGGTATCGCTCCCGGTACTACTACAATTACATATGCTTATTACGGATGTTATCTTACTCGCATACTGACAGTAAACGCTACTCCTGCACCAATTACAGGAGCAACCAGCATGTGTGCTGAGCAGACAATGACTTTTACAACTTCACCATCCGGTGGTACCTGGACAAGCACTAACACTTCGGTTGCAACCGTTGGTGCTTCTACCGGTCTGGTAACTGCAGTTATTGGTGGTACTACAATTATCAGTTATATAATGCCTTCCGGCTGTAATAGTGCTATTTCACTTACCGTTGGTAATACTCCTGCAGAATTGATCGGTGATCATACAATGTGTGTTGGAAATGTTGCAGAACTGACAACTACTACTACTGGTGGAACTTGGTCAAGCGGCGATAACACTATTGCTACAGTTAGTGCATCAGGAATTGTGACTGGTATTGGTGTAGGCGTAGTGGGTATCAGCTATACACACCCGGTTAGCGGTTGTGTACGCGTGGCAATGACAACAGTTAATGCGGCGATTGCGCCAAATGTGGGTAATAATCTTATTTGTGATGGTGGTACAACTACACTTACCAATGCATCCGGTGGTGGTTACTGGACCAGCAACAACCTGTTTGCTGCAACCGTAAACTCTTCTACGGGTCTTGTTTATGCTGTTGCTCCGGGTTTTGCCAATATATATTATGTAGTATCTTCTTCTTGTTATGCAACTACTAATCTAACAGTAAATCCGGTACCTGCACCTATTACAGGTAGCATTATCGTATGTCAGGGATATACAACAACGCTCGGTCACCCGGTAAGTGGTGGTACATGGTCTAGCAACAACGTGGCTATTGCTACAGTAGGATCTACTACAGGTATTGTTACAGGCGTTGGTCTCGGTCCGGTTGCAATAACATATACTACAAGCAGTGGTTGTTTCCGTACTATTACAGTAAATGTTGCTGTAGTGCCTGCTCCGATATCCGGTAGCGGTTCCATTTGTGCAGGCTCAACAACATCACTTTCTACAATTGTAGGTAGCAGCGGTACCTGGAGTAGTAGCGATACTACTATCGCAACAGTTAATACATTTGGTACTGTAACAGGTCTTGCTGTAGGTAATGCAACAATATCTTACACTACTGCATCTTCTTCTTGTTTTGTTACCAAAGAAGTGACCGTGAATCTTGCAGCAGATCCGATCACAGGTAATACTTATATATGTCCGGGTAGTATAGATTCTTCATTTACATGTTCACCATCGGGTGGTGCATGGAGCAGCAGTAATACATCTGTAGCTACCATTAACGCCACTACAGGTATTCTTACAGCTGTCAATGCAGGGGCAACAAGTATCAGTTATACATTACCTAGTGGTTGCCGTTCTATAAAGGCGGTTACTATCAATGCTGCACCTTCTACTATTACAGGTACACTTACAGTCTGTGTGGGCAGTACCACGGCTCTTGGTTCTGCTACCACAGGTGCGACCTGGAGTTCTTCAAATACAGCAGTAGCAACAGTTTCTGCATCTGGTGTTGTTAGTGGTCTTACTCCTGGCACAACTATTATAAGTTACACAAATGCAAGCGGTTGTGCTAATTCAGCTGTTGTAACAGTTAACAATGTTCCTGCAGCAATTTCAGGTAATCTTACTCTTTGTATGGGTAGCATATCTATGCTCACCAATGCAGCAGCAGGCGGGACCTGGAGCAGCAGTAATACTGCAAAAGCTACAGTGGGTGTAAGCACAGGTCAGGTAACATCAGTTGCTACCGGAACAGCAAATATCACATACACAGTTCCGGGTATGGGTTGTTATACAGTTGCTCAGGTTACTGTAAACAGTGCACTCGCTTCTATCACAGGTACACTTAATGTGTGTATTGGTGCAACAAGGACACTTAGTCATTCATCAACTGGCGGTTCATGGAGTAGCAGTGATACAACTAAGGCTACCATTAACTCATCTACAGGTGAAGTGACTGGTATTGCAGCCGGCACTATTACAATGACATATTCTATGTCATCAGCATGTTACAAAACGGCAACTTTCACAGTAAAAGCACTTCCGGTTATCAGTGGTACGGCTTCTGTATGTGCAGCATCAAGTGTTACATTGACCAGCAGTCCTGCAGGAGGTGTTTGGACAAGCTCTAATGTTACTAAAGCTACAATAAGTGCCACTTCAGGTTCTGTGACTGGTGTTGACGCAGGTACTACGCTGATAAGTTATCTTACAGGTGGTTGTTATGGCACACGTACAGTAACGGTGAATCCAAGGCCAGATTCTGTAACAGGAACTACCGGACTGTGCATTGCATCTTCAACTACGCTCATCGGTTACCCATCTGGTGGTACCTGGGTAAGCAGTACAGTTGCAAAAGCAACAGTAGGGACTTCTACAGGTATTGTTACAGGTGTTGCCGCGGGTACATCTACTATTTCATACACGCTTTCTACAGGCTGTCGCAGAACTACAATTGTAACAGTAGGTACTACTCCGAATGTAATAACAGGTACAACTAACGTATGTGTTGGTAGTGTAACTACACTCAGCAGCACTACTACCGGTGGTACATGGAGCAGTTCTGATGCAGCTGTTGCAACAACAGGTACTGCAACCGCTACTTCAACTGTTGTTACCGGCATAGCTACCGGTTCGGCTTTGATAAGTTATACTGCACTTGGCTGTTCTCGCACTGCTACCGTAAATGTTAGCCCTGCACCAGCTGATATAGTTGGAGATACCACTATGTGTGTGGGTAGTGTTACTACTATGACCAGTGCAACTACAGGTGGTAAATGGAGCAGCAGTAATGCATCAATAGCTTCTATTGGTTCTACGACCGGTATTGCAAATGCTGTAGCGGCAGGTACTTCTACTATCTCATACAAAACATCTGCTACATGTTACACATCTAAACAGGTAACAGTAAACAGTTCATTGTCAGCTATTACAGGTAGTTCCAATGCATGTGTTGGTTATACAACCACACTCAGTCATCCGGTGTCGGGTGGGGTATGGAGTAGTAGCAACACTGCAAGGGCAACCGTTGATCCTACAACCGGTATAGTAACCGGCATTGCAAATGGTTCTGTAGTTATCACATATTCATTCAGTGCAGGATGTTATAAAACATTCACGATCAATGTAAATAACCTGCCTCCTGCAATTACAGGTACGGCTCTTTTCTGCGAGCTTACAGTTACTACACTTACAAGCGTAACAGGTGGTAGCGGTACCTGGAGTACAGCAAACCCATCAATAGCTACAGTAGCTTCAACTACGGGTGTAGTAACCGGCACAGGTGGTGGTACAACCAACATAACGTATACAGCAACAACAGGTTGTTTCGTTTTCAAAGAAGTAACCGTTAATCCGGCTCCGGTATTTATTTCCGGTTCCCCAACAGTATGTGCAGGCAGTTTGGATACGCTCAGCAACACTACACCTGATGGTGTTTGGAGCAGCAGCAATACTACTGCAGCAACTATTGGCTCAACATCTGGTATTGTTTCTGCAATAAGTGGTGGTAACAGCGTTATTAGCTACACATTGCCAACAGGTTGTCGCAGAACAATGGTGCTTACTGTAAATCTGTTACCTGCTGCAATAAGCGGTCCTGGTATAGTTTGTGTGGGTAATTCTATTACTCTTTCTTCTGCAACCGCTGGCCAGACATGGAGCAGCAGCAACACATCTGTTGCCACTGTCGGATCGCTTACCAGCACTACAGGCCTTGTTGCCGCTGTTACAGTCGGTTCAGTTACAATCAGTTACACCAATACATTTGGCTGTTCCCGTACCTATAATGTTACAGTAAACAGTTCTCTGCCTGCTAATACCGGTGACAATGTGGTATGTGTAGGTCAGACAGTTACATTATCGAATTCGGTTTCAGGTGGTACCTGGAACAGTAGTAATACTGCTAAAGCTACAGTTGGTGCAGCAACAGGTATAGTTACCGGTGTTGCAACAGGTTCTGCAACTATTACCTACAATGTAGGTTCAGGTTGTACCAGTATATCTTTGATTTCTGTAAATGCTGTTCCTGTATCTATTACTGGTACTACCAATGTATGTGTGGGTGAAACTACTACACTGACACATGAAGTGTCGGGCGGTACATGGGTAAGCGGCAATACAGCAAAAGCTACTGTTGATGGAGTTTCAGGTGTTGTTACAGGTGTAAGTGCAGGTACTGTCACAATCACTTACTACGTAAGTTCAGGTTGTTATAAAACAACTATTGTTACAGTTAAGGCGCTTCCTGCTGCAATTACAGGTTCAATTTGTCTGGGTGCAAATACTACACTCACCAGTGCCAGCGGAGGTGGTACATGGAGCAGCAGCAATACGGCAGTTGCAACCATAGGTTCTACGTCTGGTGTTGCTAATGGTGTAAACACAGGAACAACAACAATTAGTTATAGGGTTACTTCAACAGGTTGCAGCACAACCCGTCTTATGACAGTAAGTACAGCACCTGCTGCACCTACAGTAACACCATCTGCTGCAATTATCTGTTTAGGCAACAGTGCTATGCTGGTTGCAAGCGGTTCTTATTCAGGATCAGTTACTTATACATGGTCTCCTGCAACTGGACTTTATAACAACAGCGGCATGACAGCTGCTTATGCTTCAGGTTCTAATAGAGATTCTGTATATGCATACTTTACAGTTGCAGGTACTACTCCTGTTACTCATACACACACACTTACGGTTAACGTAGGTGGTTGTACCAGCACCACTCCGGTAACTGTAACGTATTATCCTACATTACCAGCTATCAGTGGTCCTACTTCAGTTTGTCCGGGTAGTGCTATTTCGCTTACCAACTCACTTTCTGGTGGTACATGGAGTAGTTCAGCTGCAGAGGTAGCAACTGTTTCTGCTTCTGGTGTTGTTACAGGTGTTACTCCGGGTAGTGTTGTGATCACATACTTTGCTACTTCAGGTTGTTATGTAACAAGGATGGTAAATGTCAGTACTCCTTCAGATCCGGGTACTATAACAGGTATGTCTACTTATACAGTCGGAGATACAGCTATATTATCATCTACAACTGCAGGTGGTTCATGGAGCAGCTCAGCGCCAGCTGTTGCTACAATATCTGGTTCTGGTTTAGTAACTGGTGTAAGTTTGGGTTCTGCTGTTATGTCTTATACGGTAGGTGGTGCATGTCCTGCTACAGGTACTTATGCGATATCAGTTGTTAGCAGTGGCCCAGAAGCTTGTTTCCCAGTATATACCGATGCATCCGGTTCATGCACATTGTACGTTACTTACATAAAAGATTTCTCTATTTACACAATGAGTGATACGGGAACAAGTTGTGATGGGACTGGTTATCAGAACAGAATAGGTATTGCTACTGTTCCATCACTTCAGGTGGGATTGGGTTATGCCGGTGTCATTTCTACAGGCTCTGTTAACCCAATGAAAGGACAGATGTGGGTAGACTTTAATGATGATGATTATTTCGCTCCGGAAGAAACTATAGGTGGAATCAGTAGTGCATTTGTTGACACAACTGAATTCTCTGTGTTCATTCCTGATACTGCAGCTACAGGGGTTCACAACATGAGAGTAAGGATCGGATACGTGTCAACAACGCCTGATTATCCTTCTATTCCATCTTGTGATGATCTTATATATGGTGAAGCCCATGATTATTTAGTTAACATTGTCAACATTCTGCCTAAGCCAGGTGTACATGCAACAGCTAATACTACATTCTCTGTATTGCCAAATCCTACAACAGGAGTATTGACACTCAAATCAGAGGTCTCTGGTGATGCTTCGCTCTATACCATAGATGGTAGGGAATTAATTAAGTATAACGTAATATACGGTTCCAAAACTATTTCTTTGCCTTCAGAACTGGCAGCAGGTGTTTACATGCTCCGTTTCAAAGGTGCCGATGGAAGTACTCAGGTTACAAGATTGGTGTACAAACCATAATTCTTGTTTAGTATTCTTTTATCGAAAGGGCGCTGAAAAGCGCCCTTTCGTCTTTAAAGATGTTTGGCTTTATTTCCGTTTTAAATTATATTTTTGCCTGTCCTTAGAAGCTTATGAAAGTAACAGAACATCTGGCCTCGGCTAAAGAAACTATAATATCTTTCGAGATATTACCTCCTGCAAAAGGTAAGAGCATAGAATCGATATATACACATCTGAATCCGCTTATGGAGTTCGATCCGGCATTTATCAATGTTACTTATCACAGAGCAGAGCAGGTATTCAAGAAGCGCGCCGATGGTAATTTTGAAAGGGTTGAGATCCGCAAAAGGCCGGGTACAGTGGGTATCTGTGCCGCGCTTATGAATAAGTATAAGGTAGAAGCAATTCCGCACCTTATATGCGGTGGTTTCAGTAAGGAAGAGACAGAGAATGCACTTATAGATCTGGACTTTCTGGGAGTAAAGAATGTATTGGCATTGCGAGGCGATGCTGCTGCAAACGAGAAATTTTTCAATCCACACCCTAACGGCCACAGATATGCCGAGGATCTGGTGAAACAGATCGATACAATGAATAAGGGGCAGTACATGGAAGAGGATATAATAGATGGTGCCAAAACAGACTTCTGTATTGGTATTGCCGGGTATCCCGAGAAGCATTTTGAATCTCCTAATATGGATACTGAATTGTATTACATGAAAAGGAAGATAGATTTTGGAGCCAACTATATTGTGACACAACTCTTTTTCAATAACGAGCACTATTACAATTATATGGCCAAGTGCAGGGAAAATGGTATCGACGTTCCAATTATTGCAGGTCTCAAGCCATTGACCAATAAAAAACAGCTTACTACCATCCCTCGTGTATTCAATGTAGAAGTTCCGTTGGAATTGTATACAGAGATGATGAAGGCCAAAACTGATGCAGATTGTGAGCAGGTAGGAACAGAGTGGTTGCTGCACCAGTGCAAAGATCTGCTGAAGAATAATGTTAAGGTTTTGCACTTCTATACTTTGGGCAAGCCGCAGGTGATACATAACGTTTTGAAACAGCTTTTCTAATATTTCTGTCATGAATTACTGGCTCGTAAAATCAGAACCATTTAAGTATAGCTGGGATCAGTTTGTGAAGGATAAGAAGACCTTCTGGGATGGTGTGCGCAACTATGCTGCCAGAAACAATATGCGGGCCATGAAAAAAGGCGACCGGGTTCTGTTTTATCATAGCAACGAAGGGTTGGCGATAGTGGGTATTGCAGAGATTGTGAAGGAAGCCTATCAGGACCCTACTACAGAAGATACAAACTGGGTTGTGGTTGAGTTAAAGCCTGTTAAAGCTATTCCTGTGCCTGTTACTCTGGCTGCCATTAAGCAGGAACCATCTCTTGCAAACATGCAGTTGGTGAAGCTCAGCAGATTATCTGTTGCTGCTGTAACACAACAGGAATATGAGATAATATTGAATATGGGAGGTCTGTAGTCGGTTTTCATAGTATATATAGAGCTGTTTGTTAAATTGCCGTTACAAGTATGTGAGTGAATGTTGTTGCTATTTGTCCCCTGACTGGTAAATCGTAAATTTGCAACCAAAACACAGAAAGGACGATGAGGTATTCATTTATTTATAACAGTGCATGCCTGCTCTTTCTGCTGCTTTTCTCCTCATTTTTAGTAGCTCCTTCGCTTGTTTCTGCACAAAGGCCGGCTAAACAGCCCAGGTTTATAAAGGGTATGTATCTGAACGGGCACAACAAAGTGACCGCTGCAGAAAATGCAGTAGAGCCCGGCAAGTACCCCGAATATATAGAATTAAGAAAAGCACCGGAGCCGCCAGAGTTTGAGGTTCATGACCCTACCCCTGTTACTACTGAAGAATCTGTGCCAAAACAACCGGTAGTTATAGACAAGCCGATAATAATAAAGTATACTATTCCTGCTGTAAAAAAAGACCAACCCGAAGAAAATAAACCATTCGATATGGTTTCTGATGATCTGGTAGAGACAAAATACGCTGATATGATAGGCGTCGGTAAAAAAGACATGTCCAATCGACAGCTATATCGTTTCATAGATAAGTGGTATGGCACTAACTACAGACTTGGCGGACATACCGAGGAAGGCATTGATTGTTCGGGATTTGCACAAAAGCTTTATGAAGATGTGTTCGGAATGGAGCTTACCCGTACAGCCATGGATCAGTACAAAAACAGTCAGCGGGAAAAAAATAGCGAAAATGCTACTGAAGGAGATCTTGTATTTTTCAGGCAGCATGGCAAACGTATAACGCATGTTGGCGTATATCTTGCCAATGACTTTTTTGTACATTCTTCCACCTCTCAGGGAGTAGTGATCAGTAGTCTGAAAGAAGAATACTGGCACAAACACTATGTAGGAATAGGTAAAATGAAAAAGGAAGAACAATCAGGAGAGCAACTTCTGTCTCAGTAGAAATTCGAGTTGTTCGTTCGAGAGACTCAGTTTTTGCGTCATTTCTTTTTCTTCCATTCTGGTTTTGTATATATCATTTGCCCTGTTGATGGTCATATCCAGTTCCTCTTCATTCCATGGTTTGGTGAGGTAGTGAAATATTTTCCCTTTGTTCACAGCATCTACTACAGCATTCATATCGGCATAACCGGTAAGGAGAATTCTTATAGGGTCCGGATACTCGTTTAGTATAGATTCCAGGAACTCTACGCCTGTCATATTAGGCATTCTCTGGTCTGTTATTATAATATTTATTAAATTATTTCTTAAAATCTTTATTGCTTCTTCTCCACTTATAGCCGTAAGTACATTATATTTAATCCGAAAAACAGCCTTAAAAGATATAAGGTTGTTCATTTCATCGTCAACATACAAAATTGTTATTTTGTTGTTTGTCATTTTATATAATTATATATCTTTATAAGTACTATTTATAGCTTATTTGGTAAAGTTAATAAAATCGATTCTTATTATTGTTAAATATTTATTCATGTTAACAAAAATAATTTACAATAAATTGATTGAAAGAAATGAGGAGGATTCTGTTTATCGTCCTTTGTTTTTCAGGCTGAATAATGAGGCGGATCGTAAAGCATTTACTTTTTTGTTGGAGGATAGGCCAGGTATAAGGGTATATGAAACGATCAAAACTCAGTTAAAAGAATTAGTAAAATCATTTACACCTAAACGTTCTCTATCTCAGGGCGAAATAAGTGAAAAAATTACAGCGCATCTTTCGGGCATAGATCCTCATCAATATGGGGTATGGGTATATTATCCATGGAGCGACAGGTTGGTGCATTTACTGGATGAGCATGAATTTGTAGCAATGCGCACCAACAGGAATAAATATAAAATTACAGATAAGGAAGAAGATACACTGGCTACAAAGAGGGTCGGTGTTGTGGGGCTTTCTGTTGGCCAGTCAGTTTCGCTTACTATGGCAATGGAGCGAACTTTTGGAGAATTGAGAATTGCCGATTTCGATGATCTTGAAATTACTAACCTCAACAGATTGAGGAGTGGGGTACATAATATGGGGCTGCTGAAGACCGTATTGGTTGCCAGAGAAATTGCTGAAATAGACCCTTTCCTGAAGGTGACTTGCTTTCATGAGGGTATCACAGAAGATAATCTTGATAGTTTTTTGCTGGACAATGGTAAGCTGGATGTACTAATAGATGAATGTGATGGGGTGGATATAAAAATTGCCTGCCGGATTGCCGCCAGAAAATACAGGATACCTGTGCTGATGGAAGCCAGCGATAGAGGCACTATTGATATAGAACGTTTTGATCTGGAGCCTGACCGCCCCATTTTACATGGTTACATAGAACATCTTGATGTAAGCAAAGTAAAAGGGCTGAAGACCATGGAAGAAAAACTACCTTTCATTTTGCCTATAGTAGGTATTGAGACCATGTCGGCAAGGCTTAAAGCATCTGCGGTAGAGATTGGTCAGTCTATAGCTACGTGGCCACAGCTGGCAAGTGCTGTAACCATGGGAGGAGGCATTACCGCAGATATCTGTCGCAAGGTATTACTGGGCCAGTTAAGTGTATCAGGCAGGTATTTCTTTGACGTAGATGATTTTATTGATGACGAGAAAAAGCAACTTAAAAAAGAATATTACGATCTCACATCGATATCTGTAGCTGAAATGGCAGCTGCTGCAGCACAATTACCTGCGGATAGTATGGTAAGTACTGTTACTGACGCAGCAATTACAGAAATACTGGCCGAGGCTGTAAGGCAGGCACCATCTGCCGGAAATAACCAACCTTGGAAGTTATATAATGATGGAAAGCGGTTGCTGCTGTTCGATGATCCTTTGCGTTCTGCTGCATTTGCCAATTTCCGCAATATGATCAGCAATATGTCTCTGGGCTCTGCTATTGAGAATATGCACCTGCGGGCTTTGGAAAATGGGGTGTCGTTGGATATTGAGTTGTTTCCCTTGAAAGGCAAATCAAATCCGGTAGCTGCAATTGCTGTAAAACAGAGTAAGGGGGAGCCTAAAGATGAATTGGTTAATTATCTGGGTGCCAGGCACACCAGTCGTAAGTTAGGCAATGGCAAAAGCATAGATAAGTCAGTTCTGGAAGAAATAAGAAAAGCGGCACTTGGAAGAGATATAAAAGATGTGAAAATGGTTGTTGAGCCCGATTCAGTGAATCGCATTGCAGACATAACAGGAATAGCTGAAAAATTGAGGATGTTCATACCGCAGGGGCACAACGATCTGTTTACCCGTGAGATAAGGTGGGATAAAGAAAGCGCCGAAAAAACCAAGGATGGTCTGGATATAAGAACGCTGGAATTGAAAGCAAAAGATGAGATAGGGTTCAAGGTGATACAGGATCCCAAGGCTATAGAATTGGTTCATGAATGGAATCTTGGTAGTGCATTGGAGAACATGACGAAGGATCTGGTAGCTTCTTCTTCGGCAGTTTGTTTAATAACAGGACACAAGTATGATTCTGTTAATTGTGTGAATGCAGGCAGGGCTTTGCAGCGGGTATACCTTGCGGCAGAAAAATATAAGGTTGAAATTCAGCCGGTTATGGCAGCAGTCTTCCATTTTGCACGTATTGTACATGCCAATGGAGAGGGCCTGCCCGATGATATACAGCGTGAATTCAGGAGGATGCACACTGAATTTGTTGAGTTGTTTAACTTAACTTTAAGAGCAGAAGAGCCTTTGTTCCTTATGAGATTGTTTTACGCAGAGCAGCCGGCAGTGAAATCTATAAGGTTAGATATCGAAGATGTTTATTTTAAAAATCCACATGTAAATTGATGTCTGTAATTTTCAGAGCATTTCGCGCAACAGATGATCAGGAGTCGTGCCTGAAGTTCATAAAGGGACACAGAAATGTGTTGGAGATGTATGGTATTGCGATGATAAGTTCTAATAATGCACAATGGACAGAACATGCAAACACATACGTGATACTGGCAGAGGCCGACGATGATGGCAGGGCGTTGGGTGGAGTGAGGGTACAGATAGCAGATGAGGACCTACCATTACCCATCGTAAAAGCGGTAGGGCAGGTAGATAGTAAAATATATGATGTAATAAATATGCATAGTGGCAAAAGGATAGCAGAGGCCTGCGGCTTATGGAATGCAAAGGAAATAGCCGGACATGGATATAGCTTTTTCATACTTAGATCTGCTATTGCATTGGCTTATCAGCTGAAAGTTGATTCGCTTTTTGCCCTGGCAGCACCGGTAACGGTAAGTATGTGTTTGAATGCAGGATTCAAGATAGAAACGTTTTTGGGCAACAATGGATTCTTTAACTATCCCAAACTGGATCTGGTGGCTACTGCTATGGTGATCAATGATCTGGATACCATGAGCAATTCAACAGATCTGGATCGGGAACATATTTTTAATATTATGAATAATCCGGATCAGGTAGCCAAGGTTATTGGTCCAAAGGGTGAGGTGACAATAGAATACAGGCTTTCGTTAAAATAGGAAATAGATGAATTCAGGGGGAATTGTACGTATCTTAATTATTGTTTCTCTCTTATTGTTCCATTTATCAGATCTGAAGGCAAAAGACCTTCAGGGTGGTAAAGGAATCATTACTGCTGTTTCTGTATTGGAAGATAAGAATGCAGCATATAAAGTGGCAGATGTGAAAGGTATGCAATTTGTGCCTGAAGAAAGAAAGGTTCCAAATTTTGGACTTACAAGGTCTGCTTACTGGTTTCGGGTTGCAATGACAAATGATAAGCACCTGGATGATGTGATTTTCAGGATACAGAATGGTATTCTGAAAAGTGTAACACTTTTCGAACCTACCGATAAAGGATTTAATATAATAGAAGCAGGAGAGCAGGTGCCCTTTAGTAAAAAACAATTCAATACACAGTTCCCTGTGTTCAGGATCAATGTACCGTATGACTCTACGCGTATATTCTACCTAAGGGTTAGCAGCAACAATGTTATGGAGCTGCCTATGTCTGCCGATGACGAGATAACGGTATCTGATGCGATTAATAAAGACCAGCTATTCTTCGGGATTTATTTTGGTATAGTATGTGTAATGTTCTTTTACAATATATTCATCTACTTCACTGTTCGGGACCGAAACTATCTGTATTATGTATTGTATATAGCCGCGGTGGGGCTTGTTCAGGCTTGCCTGAAGGGATATGCCCCTAAATTTATATGGAGAGAGGATACCTGGGTCACTTTTCAGATGACCAATATCTCACTGGCACTATCTGGTATATTTTCCATCTTTTTTGTTTTCAATTTTCTCGGAGTCAGAAAGAACAGGCCTGTTCTGTTTTATCTGCTTTGGGCTATTTGCGGAGTATACTTCGTAGGTATGCTTATCAATCTCACCGGTAATTATGTGACTGCGCAACAATTGTTGCAGGGAAATGCCAGTCTTGTATCTATTACTATCATTACTGCCGGCATCAGTATTTACCGTAAAGGGTATAAGCCTGCATTGTATTTTAGCACATCTTGGTTCTTTTTCCTGGCAGGTGTCGTTATATATATTCTAAAGGATGCCGGAGTGCTTCCGTACAACAATTTTACAAGCAATTCTATTCTTATTGGTTCTGCACTTGAAGTGGCTTTGCTTTCCTTTGCTCTGGCAGATAAGATAAATACCTACAGAAAGGAAAAAGAAGAATCTCAGGCAAACGAACTTGCCGCTGTACAGGAAAAGAAAAAACTCATAAGTGAACAGAATGTAGTGCTGGAACGCAAAGTAAATGAAAGGACACATGAATTGAATCTCTCTAATCAGGAACTGAATAAGGCGCTTACCGATCTGAAAGAAGCAGAAACCCAATTGGTAGAGTCTGAAAAGATGGCGTCTTTGGGTCAGCTTACAGCAGGTATTGCGCACGAGATCAACAATCCTATCAACTTTGTTACGTCCAATATCAAGCCGCTGAACAGAGATGTACAGATATTGCTGGGTATGTTTGCTGAAATTGAGGAGATTGGGATGCAGGATATGCCTGCTGATGAAAAACGCCGCAAGATCGAGAACACTAAGAATGAGGTTGATTTCGATTATCTGAAGGAAGAGATAGGTATGTTGCTCAATGGCATAGGAGAGGGAGCCAATCGAACACAGGAAATAGTGAAAGGATTGCGCATATTCTCCAGGCTTGATGAGGATGATCTTAAAAAGGCAAATATTAATGAGGGGCTCGACTCAACACTCATTATTTGTAATAATCTGCTGGATCATCAGATAAAAGTAGATAAGAATTATGCCGAACTACCATTGGTAGAATGTTATCCCGGAAAACTTAATCAGGTATTCCTCAATATCATTTCTAATGGTGCATATGCTGTAAAGAAGAAGTTTGGTGCAGAAGAAGGTGGAGCTATTACAATTGCTACCAGCTTCGACG
Organism: Bordetella parapertussis; assembly: GCA_943331005.2. Classification (GTDB taxonomy): domain Bacteria; phylum Bacteroidota; class Bacteroidia; order Chitinophagales; family Chitinophagaceae; genus Nemorincola. The sequence goes on along the minus strand of CALQJX020000029.1, from coordinate 27,026 downwards.
ATCATTTCGTTTACATTTCAATAGCCGATAATGGCACCGGAATGGATGAAAGCACTAAAAAGCGAATGTTTGAACCATTCTTTACTACAAAGGATGTAGGGGAAGGAACAGGATTAGGCATGTCCATAGCATATAATACCATCAATAAGCACAATGGAATCATTACCATACATTCTGATCTGGGACAGGGAAGTGAGTTCGTAATTAAATTACCAATAATTCAAAAATAGACATACGTTGAAGACAGGTGAAAAAATAAAAGTACTTTATATAGATGATGAACAGAATAATCTTAATGGTTTCAAGGCCACCTTCAGATTCGAATATACTGTTTACATCGCGGCTAATACTAGTATTGCTTACGACTTCCTGAGGGATCACAGCGATATCAGTATAGTGCTTTGCGACCAGCGAATGCCTGACAAAACAGGTGTTCAGTTTTTTGAGGAAATGAGGGAGAAATATCCCGAACCAGTCCGTATGCTCATTACCGGTTATACCGATATAGAGTCTGTAATAGATTCGGTGAACAGGGGGCATATATTCCGATACATCAAAAAACCATGGACCGATCACGATATCCGTTCGGCAATTGAGGAGGCTAATAAGTTTTACCTCACTAATTCCATGTTGCTTTCTAAGAACAAGGAACTTCAGTCGGCATATGACGAGTTGGGTAAATTTGCATACAGCATTACGCACGATGTACGTGGTCCATTGCTGAGTGTGATTGGTGCACTGGAACTTGCCAAGGAGATGGATGACATTAATGAACTGAGGCAGCTACTGGAAATGATGGCTGAAGCGGTGCGCAAACTTGATGAATACATCAAAAACACCCATGAGTACTACAAGCTGAAAAGAGGATTGCTGCAGTTTACTGATATTGATTTCAATAAGTTGATGTCGGACATAGCTGCGATATTCAGAATAACTGGGCTCAATAGCAATGTGAACTTCACCTGTAATGTGACCCAGAACGATACTTTCTATTCAGACGAGATTTCTATCAAGATGATATTGAATAATTTGTTATCAAATGCATTCAACTATCAAAAGAAGATAGCAAGTGGTAAATTTGTGGATGTAAATATTGAGGTGAAAGACAATAACGTAATAATTACGGTAAAAGATAACGGAATAGGCATACATGAAGACTACATAAACAATATCTTTACAATGTTCTACAGGGCTACCTCCGAGGAGACCGGTTCGGGTTTGGGCTTGTATAATGTGAAGGATGCTTTAAATAAACTGGGTGGAACAATTGATGTTTCATCAACATTGAATGAGGGTACAACATTTAAAGTAATAATTCCAGGTAACACACATGGCTCAAAATAAGAAACTCAACTTCATGGTTATTGACGATAGTAAGCTAGATTGCTTCATCGCCGAGAAGATCATCAGGAACACTGGTAAATGCGAGTCTATACGCTCGTTCCTACAAGCCAAGGATGCCCTGGAACTCATCAGTAATTCTCAGCCCGAAGAACATTCGCACACCATTTTACTGGTAGATATTCAGATGCCTATCATGAATGGTTTTGAGTTTGTGGAGGCATTTGAAAAACTTCCGGATAGTGTTACCGATAACTATACAATTTATATCATATCTTCTTCGATCAATGAGACCGATCTGAGCAAGGTACATAATTACAAGACGGTCAAGCAGTTTCTCAATAAGCCACTCACCAGCAACAACCTTTCAGTGTTGCTCGGTTAGCGCCACTGTATTAAATCTTATATTTGCATGCGCTCCGGCGGTATTCGCCAGGTAAATGAGCGCTAAGATATATGTTACAGGATACAGCGCCCCAAACCGGAAATATTATACTTACAGAATGTCCTCGCGATGCCATGCAGGGATGGGCAAGGCACATATCTGCCACAGAAAAGGCCGAATACCTGAATCAGCTTTTGAAAGTTGGTTTTGATATACTGGACTTTGGTTCATTTGTATCTGCCAAGGCCATACCGCAGCTCGCAGATACTGCAGAGGTGATCTCTATGCTCGATCTTTCTGCAACAAAAACACGTTTGCTGGCCATTATTGCCAACACGCGTGGAGCCGAAGATGCAGTGCGTTTCGGCGAGATCAGTTATCTGGGTTTCCCTTTGTCAATTTCAGAGACCTTCCAGATGCGTAACACCAACAAGACCATAGAACAGTCTTTGGTACAGGTGGAGGAGATCCAAAACCTTTGTGTGAAGAACGGCAAGGAGCTGGTTGTATATATATCTATGGGTTTTGGTAATCCGTATGGCGACCCATACAATGCCGAAGTGGCTATTAATCAGGTACGCAAGCTGGCGCAAATGGGCATACGCACAGTAGCCATGTCTGACACCATAGGAGTAGCAGAGCCTGCTAACATCAGTTACATTTTCAATAGTCTGATACCCGAATTCGCAGATCTGCGCATTGGTGCACATTTTCACTCTACTGCAGATAAGTGGCAGGAGAAAATGGAAGCTGCCTACAATGCAGGTTGTCGCAGTTATGATAGTGCGCTGAAAGGCATAGGTGGATGCCCTATGGCAGAAGATGAACTGGTGGGTAATATGGCTACAGAAAATATTGTAGACTGGTGTCGTAGCCGCAATATTCCGCTCAGTTTAGATACCGCTGCTTTTGGCAATGCATGGGAAATGGCGGGCAGGGTGTTTGCAAAATAATTCCTGCTTCGTTCATCGCACTATGCCATTTTACAGCGCATCATTTTTGCAATTATTTACATTTTATAGCCTACTATTACCCCTGTTTTTATAGTATATTATGGATACCCTCACAAAAGATTCCCGCGATACATCTTTCTATATAAAACGCATCGTTGGCGTTATATTGTTGCTTGCCCTATCTGCCACTTTCTTTTTTTCGGCCTGGAGCAAGATATACAGCGATGATGCCTTCGATAATTTCCAGTGGACCTTTCTAGATCTGGGTATCAATAGTGTGATGGTTGCAGGTATCATTGCCCGGGTCATGATCGCTTTCGAATTCATGCTTGGTTTGTTCCTGCTGGCACATATATATCTTATAAAGTTCACGTACAAGGCCATCATTGCAGTACTGCTAGTCTTCATAGTCTACCTGTTATTCGTTATCATGAAGCAGGGCAATACCGGCAACTGTGGGTGTTTTGGAGATAAACTTGCTATGACGCCACTTGCAGCTATATGGAAAAATGTGGGTATGATAGCGGCTACTGTGGTGCTTATGTTCATTTATCCGGTGCAGCCATATAAGTTTCAGGAATATGCGGTTATGGCATTGTGTCTGGTTGCTTTCTCTACTCCTTTTGTAATGAGCCCGGTGAACCTGGGTACAGGCCCTGTGAAATTCACAACTGCATTAGACCTCAATCTGCTCTATAAAAAAGACCCGGTTCCTACTGTTGATCTGCGCAAGGGCAAACACATTATTGCCTTCATGAGTCTTACCTGCCCGCATTGTCGCAAGGCAGCTTATCTGCTTCAGATCATTCATCGCAAACATCCCGATCTGCCTATTTACATGGTGCTTTCCGGTTCCCCCGATCATAAAAAAGAATTCTTCGACGAGACTCATGCCGAGCATGTGCCCTATGTCATGTTTCAGAATATCGAAGATTTTACGGCCTTGGCAGGTCCTTCTGTGCCTTCTATCTATTGGGTAAACAATGGTGTTATAGAATACAAAAGCAAGTATGCCTATTATCAGCTCGATCCTTCTTACATGTTAGGCTGGCTCGGCAAATAACTATTTTTTCTCCTTTCATAGGGGTAAGGCCTTGGTTCGTTGTCCTATTCTCAAAGCAAGAGAAATATGATACGCAACAAAGTAATTACCGGTATACTGGCTGCAATGGCGGCCATTCAGGTGCAGGCCCAGCCATTGCTCAGAAGCAATGTAAACATAGGTTTCATTTATCCGCTCAGTACAAATGGGGTGCGGGCAGCAGACTATAGCAATCTTTTTTCCGTTCATGCCATTGCCGGTGTTTCCCGGTCAGAGGAGGCATTTTGCGCCTCGGGAGTGGCCAATGTGGTAAAAGATAGTGCAGAAGGTTTTCTTGGTGCCGGTATTGCCAATGTGGTAGGTGGAAGTGTGAATGGCTGCCAGGCTGCAGGTGTGGTAAATGCTACCGGTGGATGGGTTACAGGAGCGCAGCTTTCGGGTTTCATCAATATAGCAGGTAGTGTGAATGGGATACAGGCTGCAGGGTTTGCAAACATTGCTACACACAAGGTGCAGGGTGTTCAGGCAAGTGGTTTTTTCAATTCGGCAGATACTGCCAATACGCAGCTGGGTGGCTTTGTGAACATAGCCCGAAATGTAAACACGCAGGTAGCAGGTTTTGTGAATGTGGCAGATGAGGTAACAGGGGCACAGGTGGCGGGTTTCATCAACATAGCCCGTAAGGTGAAAGGCACACAGATAGCAGGCTTCATTAACATAGCCGATAGCAGTAACAACCCTATCGGTATCATCAACATCATAGGTAATGGAGAGCAGGCCATAGGTGTGACCATGAATGAGACAGGCACATCTATGCTCACCTTTAGGTCGGGTGGCAAAAACCTGTATGGGTTACTGGGCATAGGCGGAAATTTTACAAACGGCTACCGAGCCTATGCTTTTGAGGCAGGTATAGGTACACATATTCCTGTATCACGCACATTTCGGTTCAATGCCGAAATATATTCTTCCACACTTACAGATCATTGGTTCAATACCGATTACAGGTCCGGGATCAGGTTCATGCCTTCGCTTCGTTTTGGCAATCTGGAAGTATTTGCGGGACCGTCTGTCAATTATACAGGTTCAGCAGATATTCAGGGTACAGGTAGGGTAGGTTACAGCCTCTGGGATTATCGTTCTGCCAATTTCTCTCACGATCTGTCTATAGGCATGGAAGGTGGTTTGCAATATCATTTCAACAGTAAAAACTTCGTAAAGAGAATTATTGATCAGAAAAATAACCAGCTACAATAGGGGTTATTCCATTCTTAATTGTCATTGAAATAGCAACAAAAAACATCATAAACAGAAAAAATAAAAACCATGAAAATGATCTTAGTAGTATTATCGGCAATAACAATTGTAGCCTTCCAGTCTTGCCGCAAAGAAGCAGGCAACGGCCCCTCTATCACCAAAACATACAGCATTAAAGGGTTTACATCTATCGATGCAGGTATAGACGGAGATGTGTATTACACACAGGATAGTGAATATAAAGTGGAGATCTATGCGCAGCAAAACATATTGGACAAAATTGAGACTCCTATAGAAAACGGACAACTCAGGCTGCAGTTTCGCAAGTATGCCTATCCGGGCAAGCACAACCGCATTGTGACTCATATATCTTCGCCACTTGTCAGTGGTTTATCCGTCAACGGGTCGGGTAGTATGTATGTAAATGCGCCTGTGAGGTCAGATAATATGACCCTCAAAGTAAATGGCTCCGGTTATATATCTATGTCTTCTTTTACGGGTACAGACCTGTCTGCAACAGTAAATGGTTCAGGCCGCATTGCGGTAAATGGAGGCAGTGTGGTGAACGAAGATCTGCGTATCAGCGGTAGTGGAGATCTGGATATGCTCAATCTTTTTGCGCAGAATGCTAATGTGCATACCAGTGGTTCAGGCAACACATCTTTATATGCTGGTAACTGGCTCGATATATTCATCAGTGGTTCTGGCAATGTCTATTACAGAGGCAACCCATCTGTATCAACAAGCATTTCTGGTTCGGGCAAGGTAACGCATCAGTAAGTTGTGAACAGGAGCATTCTATACAAGAACGAAGGGCACCACGGATGGTGCCCTTCGTTCGTATAACTGTTTTATAGCTGTAATTAAATCAGCGATTTTGCCTTGTAAATGGTATTTACATTACCGGTCCTTACTGCATAAGTAAAGCCTGCCTGCAATGCAAATGCGCCATGTTCGCCATGTTTGTTCAATGCCAGAAAACCTATCTGAATGTTCTTTGGGTTGCCGGGTTGTTTGGCCAGTATACGTTCCACCGCTCTTTTGCAGGCGTCCTCGGGCGAGTAGCCCATGCGCATCAGCTCTACCACCAGATGAGAGCCCACAATGCGTATCACCTCTTCGCCCACGCCTGTACTTGTTGCGGCACCTATTTCATTATCTACATATAGTCCTGCACCAATAATAGGTGAGTCGCCAACACGACCGTGCATCTTGTAGGCCATTCCACTGGTAGTGCATGCACCACCCATATTGCCGGCTGCATCCATTGCCAGCATACCTATCGTATCGTGGTTACCGGGGCCGCCGGGCATCATGTTCTCTATATTTTTTTGTGGAGCATATTTAGACTCTTTCAGCCATTCTTTCCACTCTTTTTCGCTTTTTTCGGTGAGCAGATTTTCTTTTTCAAAACCATTGGCCAGCGCAAACTGTAACGCACCATCGCCTGCCAGCATCACATGCGGTGTTTTTTCCATCACCATACGCGCCACCGATATAGGGTGTTTTATATGTTCTATGCATGCCACAGAGCCGCAGCCACCATTTTCATCCATGATACAGGCATCCAGTGTCACCCTGCCATCTCTGTCAGGGCGGCCACCATAACCTACTGTCTGGTTTTCCGGGTCTGCTTCCGGTACACGTACACCCGTTTCTACCGCATCTACGGCTCTCCCTTTTTTGTCCAGCACGGTCCATGCGGCCTCGTTGGCTTCCTTGCCAAAATCCCAGGTAGAAACAACAACCGGCTTGCCTTTTACGGGCTCGTAGTGTTTTTCTTTCAGTGGTTTTTGTTGTGCAAATGCAGCCTTACCTGCCACCAGTACGGCGGATGAGAGCAAAGACAGTTTTACAAAATCCCGGCGATTGGCCATTAGCTTTTATTTGTCAGATGAGTAGAAGGAGTAGGGAAGATAGATTTGATTAATGCTGTACATTATTTCCCGAACTTCCCTCTCAGATAACTATCTATGTTGCCAAACAGGAATTCGGGGTATTCATTGCTGAATTTCATTTTCACAAATCCGCCCAGCAAAGGTCTTGGAGCAGGTTGTTTCATGTCTTCAGTACTTATTGGTATCAGATCATATGCTGCATCGGGGAAGTAGCTCAGTACCCTTAGTGCCAGTTCCACCCTGTTCAGGTAGTCTGTGCTGGCTATGTGGTAGATGCCTTGTTTGTTATCGCGCAGCAACAGATACATGGCACGGGCTATATCCCAGGCATTGGCAGGAGATGCATACTGATCGTAAGGCAGTTTCAGTGTCAGTTTTTGTTTATTCACACATTGCTCCACTATACGTGCCACAAAGTTCTTTCCACGCACCTCATCGCCATAAACATTGGTTACACGCAGCACCAGCGCATCTTTCATTTCGCGCAGCACCAGTTGCTCTGCCTCCAGTTTGTGTTCGGCATATATACTTATGGGGTGCACGGGTGCATCTTCTCTGTAGGGGCCATCTGCGCCATCAAAAACGTAGTCGGTAGATATATATACCATGCGGGCATTGCATGATTTGGCTAGTGCTACCAGGTTAATGGTGCTCTGTACCGTTTTTTCGTAGCTTTCTTCCACATGTGTTTCGCAATAGTCTACATGCGTCAATGCGCCGCAATGCACTATTACATCAGGAGCAAAGGCTGCTACATCAAAGTTTTCGGGTGAATTTGGGTTCAGTGTGTCATAGAAAACAGTATCATCGGTCTTGTAAGAAAAATAAGAACCTACCACTTCACAGCCCATTTCACTGAAATGTTTCAGGCAATTGCCACCCACAAGGCCGGATGCACCGGATATAAATACTTTCATGCTTTAGTTTTGTTCTTTAGACGGTAAAAGTATTAAAACCTGTTCAATATGCTGCATTTGCCCGTAATGATAGTTTTGATAGAAAATGAGGGTATTGAACAAGGTTAAGGACCGAATATCCTCTTCTTAGCAGTCAACTGTGTGATGCTGAAATGTAATCATTTTTCATGAACGACGTAGCAGCCCGCAGACAGATCCGAACAAAGATCATCAGAAAGACCAGTCTGGCTGTAATTATAGTGACCATAGTAATAGGCATACCGGTCCTTTACAATTCCGGCTTTATGAAAGGATGCAAAAGCGCGGCAAAAGACACAGTGAAGGAGCAGATAGTTACAGATACCGCAGTTATGTTGCACGCAAGGTAACTTATTGCCAGGGTGAGCGGCTGTAGCACTGTCTTTATGATTTAATAGAAATTTCCATTTACATTTGGGTCTGTAACACAGCATGGAGGGAATAGTATATAAGTCTACAGGTAGCTGGTATGCCGTAAGGGCTGCCGATGGTACTACGTGGAATGCGCGTATAAAGGGGAAACTAAAGATAGACGGAGAAATTTCATCTACCAATCCGGTTGCTGTAGGCGATACTGTTATTTACGAGCCTGAAGACGATGTGGTAAAAACAGCCATCATAAGCAATGTGGCTCCCCGTCGCAACTATATGGTCAGGGTATCTCCGCACAATCCCATGCAGAAGCACATTATTGCAGCCAATGTTGATATGGCATTACTGGTAGCTTCAATAGCCGATCCCCGCACATCAACAGGGTTCATTGATCGGTTTCTGGTAACAGCCGAAGCATATCATATACCAGCTATTATTGTAATAAACAAGACCGATATACTGAAGCCCAAGCACATGGATATACTGGCCAACTGGACAGAGATCTATACAAAGGCAGGCTATATGGTATTCCCGGTAGTGGCTACAGACCCGGCTACGCTCACCCCGCTTATAGATCTGCTAAGCAACAAGGTCACTCTTTTTAGCGGTCATTCAGGGGTTGGCAAGAGCACACTCATCAATCAGCTTATTCCCGGTATCGATATCCGCACCAATGTGGTTTCGGGCTGGAGCGGCAAGGGGCAGCATACTACTACCTTTGCAGAGATGTTCGATCTGCCGGGTGGTGGTTGCATCATAGATACGCCCGGAGTCAAGGAATTCGGGCTCATAGACATAGAACGCGAGTTGCTTTCGCACTACTTTCCCGAGTTGCGCACCGAGTTGCAGCATTGCCGATTTAATAACTGCCAGCACATGAATGAGCCTGGTTGTGCAGTGAAGCAGGCTGTGGCCGATGGGCGTATTGCTGAGGAACGCTATGTGAATTATGTATCCATTCTGGAGAGCATAGAAAAGAAATGGTAATACGGCCCGGCCTGTTCCTACGCTATTTCACCTTACCTTTATAGGAAGAACAATATTAAATGCCAAAGAAAACGACGAAGAATAGTAAGAATCCCGATGCCGGCAAACAAGTGTTCAAAGGCAGATTGGAAGTGACCCGCAGTGGAATGGGGTTTGTGGTAGTGGATGGTCAGGACCAGGATATCATGGTGAAGCGCGAAAGGATGCTGAACGCGCTTGACGGTGATGAAGTAAGGGTAGAGGTGCGTGGCTATAAAGACAACAATAAGCGCCCCGAGGGGGAGATAATAGATGTGGTGCGGCGCAAACAATCAGAGTTCAGCGGAAGGGTAGAGGTGCATCCTCATTTTGCCTTCCTGGTGCCCGATAGCGAAAAGATACCCGTGGATATTTATGTGCCGCTGCACCTGCTCAACGGAGCGCACCATGGCGATACTGCCATAGCCCGTATAGTAGAGTGGACCGGCAAGACCAAGAACCCTGTTGGCGAGATAGTGAGTGTACTCACCAACGAGTCTGTAAATGAACAGGCCATGCTGGGTTTGCTGGTAGAGAATGGTTTCCCGCTTGCCTTTCCCGACGATGTGTTGGAAGATGCTGCCCGCTACCCTGAAGGGGTAGACAAGGCCGAGATAAAGAAGCGGCTGGATATGCGTAGCACACTCACAGTGACCATAGACCCGGTAGATGCTAAGGATTTTGATGACGCCATATCATTCAAGGCGCTGAAAGGTGGCCTTTATGAAGTAGGGGTGCATATTGCCGATGTGAGCCATTACATAGCTCCGGATAGTGCTTTGGATAAAGAGGCATATCGCCGCGCTACCAGTGTATATCTGCCGGATAGGGTATCGCCCATGTTGCCCGAACGCCTTTCCAACGAATTATGTTCGCTGCGCCCAAACGAAGAGAAGTACACCTTTTCGGTGATATTTGTACTAAACAAGGAGGGTAAGGTAAAAGAACATCACATTGCCAAAACGGTCATTCACTCCGATCGCAGGTATGCCTACGAAGAGGTGCAGGAAATAATAGAAGGTGCTGATGGCGATAATGCCAAAGAATTACTGATACTGAATGAAATGGCGCAGAGCATACGTGCAGAGCGTTTCAAGAAAGGTGCTATCAATTTTTCTTCGCAGGAGGTACGCTTCAAGCTCGATGAGACGGGCAAGCCGATAGGTATAGTTATCAAAGAAAGTAAGCAGGCGCATCAGCTCATAGAAGAGTTCATGCTGCTGGCCAACCGCACTATAGCAGAGTATGTAGGCGGCATCATATACAAAGACAAACCGGTTCCGTTCCCTTATCGTGTACACGATGTGCCCGATGAAGACAAACTGAAACTGTTTACCATGTTCGCAGGCAACTTCGGTGTGCGGTTCGATCTCTCCTCAGCGGATAGCATTGCCCGCTCTTTCAACAAGATGCTGGAGACCGTACAGGGCAAACCCGAGCAGCATGTACTGGAACAACTGGGCATCCGGACCATGTCTAAGGCGGTATATACAACCGAGAACATTGGTCACTACGGATTGGGTTTTGCGCATTATTGTCATTTCACATCGCCCATCCGCCGTTATCCCGATGTGCTGGTGCACCGCATATTGTTCCAGTGTCTGGAGAAGGATATTCACCCCATCAAGCAGCTGGAGGCGCAGTGTCGTCACTGCTCCGATCAGGAACGCCGTGCTATGGAAACAGAGCGCACTGCCAACAAATACAAGCAGGTCGAGTTCATGCAGGATTATGTGGGCGATGAATTTGATGCAGTTATCAGTGGTGTTGCTACCTTTGGTTTCTGGGCCGAGACCGTAGCGCATAAGTGCGAAGGCATGGTGTCTGTGAACGATCTGGCAGATTTTGATTATTTCGAATTCCGTGAGAGCGAATATGCATTGGTGGGACGCAGTACAGGCTTGCGTTTTGCCATGGGCGACAAAGTGAAAGTACGTGTAGCCGCAGCCAATCTGGCAAAACGTCAGATCGACTACACATTGGCTGTAGCCCCTGTAATGACAGGTCGCAAACGCCACATGGCGCCTGCGCCCGGTCGCAAAAAAGACGATAAGAAAAACAAAAGCAAACAAATAAAAAGAAAGAAGTAATAATGCAGTCATTTGCCAACCTCGTAACCGCATTTGAAGAACGTTTTTCGGGTACATTGCCTTTTCCGGCTGCACCCGGCACCCTATATGATCCCTGCCGATACCTTTTGGGGATCGGTGGCAAGCGCATCAGGCCAGTTGTCTGTCTTATGGCTGCAGAGCTATTCGGCGAAATACATGAAGACGTATGGCATGCTGCTGCTGCGGTGGAGTTGTTTCACAACTTTACCCTTATTCACGATGACATCATGGACAAGGCACCGCTCAGGCGTGGTCAGCCTACTGTACATCATAAATACGGACTTACCACTGGTATCCTAAGCGGAGATGTGATGTGTATCTATGCCTATGACGAGCTGGCCAAAGTGAGTAAGTCATTACCACAGATGATGCATGTATTCAATCGTACTGCCATAGAGGTATGCGAAGGTCAGCAGCTGGATATGGATTTTGAGACCCGCAAAGACGTGAGCATAGATGAGTACATTCATATGATCACGCTCAAAACATCTGTATTGCTGGCGTGCAGCCTCAAAATGGGTGCAATTTCCTGTGGCGCCCTTGGCGACAATGCCAATAAGTTATACGAGTTCGGAAAGGATATGGGTATCGCTTTTCAGTTGCAGGACGACTATCTCGATGCTTTTGGTGATACAGATAAATTGGGTAAACAAAATGGCGGTGACATACTGGCCAATAAAAAGACCTGTCTGCTCATAACCGCTATAGAAAAGGCAAACGATGCACAGCGAAGCGAAATAGAAGAATTGCTGCACAGTGAACCTGCAGATAAGGTGCAGCGTATGCTGGCGCTCTTCAGAGCTACCGGAGCCGATGTGGCTTGCAGGGAAGCTGCTGCTCATTACAGTGAGTTAGCGTACCTCAATCTGGAAGAGCTGGCAATACCATCGGTGCGTAAAAAACCACTCAGCGAACTGGCTGGTTATTTATTGCAACGCGATAAGTAGACTCTGGGTATACCTGAATAATTACAGTTCGTTCTGCGGTTTGTTTCTACCGCGTTCTGCTTGTATCAGAGGTAGTGCTTTCTTGAAGTTGAACATTACATTATCCAGTCTGGAGATGATCTCTTCTTTGCCGGAACCTCCTCTGGACAGCATATCTATAGCTGTAATGTCCTCATACACTCCTCTTATGCGAATAATGCTGGAGCTTGATTTTAATGTATGTGCCTGTTTGTGTATTGCATCAAAGTCGTCTGTTTCCCTGATCAGTTTTTCCAGATTAGCCAATCCTGGAGGAAAGGTCTCAATGAAAAGGGTCAGAACATCGAACACATATTTCGGGTCACCAAAAGAAATTTCAAATAAATAGCTGAGATCTAATAAAGGCGACTTCATATGGTGCTTTCGGACTTTATCTTGTTTTCTTTAATGAGCGTTGCAACTATTTCCTGAAGCTTAATGATGTCTATTGGTTTTACAATATATGCATCCATTCCGCTTTCTAAACATTTTTTCAATTCATCTTCAAAACAACTGGCGGAAAGAGCAATGATAGGAACATCCTTCTTCATAACATTACGAATGTGTTGTGTAGCTTCAATGCCATCCATCAGGGGCATCTGAATGTCCATCAACACAAGGTCATAGGTTTCATTTCTCAGGGCTTCAATAGCTTCTTCACCGTTCGATACAGTTTTTGACAGCACACCATTTTTAGATAGCATGAAATTGGCGATCTTCTGGTTCAGGGAGTTATCTTCAGCTACTAATATCTTTAACCCGGTCAGCAATTTTTAATATTTAATTATTTAAATCTGTGTTTATTTCGTTCACATGCCGTAAACGTATTAATTAAGGTAAAGATAAAAATAATCTACTGTAATTTGCTGTTTTTTCTACTGTATCCGAAATATATAACCAATCCTATTGCAAGCCAAACGCCCAGTCGCGCCCAGTTGGTCCAGCCCAGTCCGGCTATCATTGCACCACAAACTATAATACCAAGTGTTGATACTACAGGTACCATAGGCACTTTGAATTGCCTTTGAATTTCCGGATCTGTTATTCTCAGTATCCATACACCTGCACATACCAGTATAAAGGCGAATAGGGTACCGATACTGGTCATATCTCCAACTATATCTCCGGGAACAAATGCAGCAAAGCCACCTACCAACGCAAGGAATATCCAGTTAGATTTATGTGGCGTATGATATTTAGGATGCAGATCAGAGAATACTTTTGGTACCAGCCCGTCGCGGCTCATAGAGTAGAATACGCGCGACTGTCCCATGAGCATAACTAGTATCACAGAAGAGAAACCGAAGAGAATAGCTACTGTTACCAGGTTGGCAAGCCAGCCATATCCGGCCATGTAGTTCTTGATAGCATAGGCTACAGATGCTTCTTTACCCTGCGTTCGGAAGTCATTTACTGGTGCTACACCGGTAAGTACGTGTGCAAAAAGGATGTACAGAATGGTACATATGACCAGTGAACCCAATATACCAATAGGCATATCTTTTTTAGGATTCTTGGCTTCCTGAGCGGCAGTAGATACCGCATCGAAACCAATAAAGGCGAAGAATACCACTCCTGCAGCCCCCAATATACCCCATATGCCACCATAATTATGTGAAACTCCCTGAGCATCAATGAATTTGGTTGGTTCAGGAATGTAATTTGCATGGTTGGCAGGGTTCATATAGCTCCAGCCAAGTACTATGAACAGCACTACTATTGCTACCTTAGATATAACAATGATGCCATTTACAAATGCCGATTCCTTAGTGCCACGTATCAGCAGCATGGTCAGCATCAGTATGATGAAGAGTGCCGGAATGTTCATGATGCCGTGTGCACCTGCTTCACCAACGAAAGAACCCATACCGTCACAGACTTCAAAGGGCGAATGGGACCACCGATAGGGTATATGCCACCCGAAGATCTCCAGCAGTTTATTCAGGTATTCACTCCAGGCAATGCCCACAGTGGCGGCACCTACCGCATATTCCAGCACAAGATCCCAACCTATTATCCATGCTACCAGTTCGCCCATTGTTGCATAGGAGTACGTATAGGCACTTCCTGCAATAGGTATCATAGATGCAAATTCTGCATAACAAAGGCCGGCAAGTGCACAACCTATGGCGGCCACCACAAAACCTATGGTCACAGACGGACCGGCATTGTTGGCAGCAGCAGCAGCCGTACGCACAAACAGACCTGCACCTATAATGGCTCCTATACCCAGGGCCACAAGGTTGCCCGCGCTTAGTGTTCTTTTCAGACTCTTTTCACCGTCAGAAGAATCGATGATCAGTTTGCTGATCGGTTTTTTTGTAAATACACCCATAAGAGAGTTTTGTAGCTAAAGGGCTAAGATAGTTAATAACTTGATTACTCCATGCGTCCGCTCATGCCTTATTACATGTAGAAACATTTCAGTCCGTCCATATGTAGCATTATTACAATTCCATTACTATTTATCTAAGTAGATCTTATCAGCAGATAAGTCTGTGAACCGGGTTGTTGCCAAAGTCATAAGGAATGTGAGCCAGCGATGTTATTGGTTGCGTAATGATGAGATTGGCTGTTTTGCCCGGGCTTATAGTGCCCAGTTCCTGTTCCAGCTCCATAGCTGCAGCTCCATTTATGGTCACCGCATGTACAGCCTCTTCAGGTGTCATCTTTAGTTGGGTGCAGGCAATAGAAAGCAGCAGCGGCACATTGCCCGATGGGCAAGAGCCGGGATTGTAGTCGGTAGCCAGACAAACCGGCAAACCCGCATCTATTATTTTTCTGGCAGGTTGGTACTGTATACCCAGAAAGAAGGCCGCAGCCGGCAACAAAACAGGCATTGTGTTTCCCTCTTTCAGCGCAGCTATCTCTGCCTCTCCCACACACTCCAGGTGGTCTACGCTCAGGGCATGGTGTTTTACCCCTGTCTGCACCCCTCCTGAATAATGCAGCTGGTTGGCATGTATCTTCGGTTTCAGTCCGTATTTCCAGCCAGCCTCCAGCAGTCGTTCAGTTTCGGCCACACCAAAGAATCCTTCTTCACAAAACACATCCATATAATCAGCCAATCCTTCATGTGCTACACGGGGAAGCATGGTATCTATTATCAGCTGCACATAACCTTCTTTGTTTTGCTTGTATTCCTGTGGGTAGGCATGTGCAGCCAGAAAAGTTGCTTTTACCGGAATGGGTACACTTTCCTTCAATCTGCGAATGACCCGTAGCATTTTCAGTTCACCCGCCAGGCTTAGTCCGTATCCGCTTTTTATTTCTATAGCACCTGTGCCCTGAGCCATAACTTTGTATAGTCTTTCCAGACTTTGCTCAAACAGGGCATTTTCATCCATCTCATTCAGTTTCCGGGCAGAGTTCAGTATACCTCCGCCACGTCTGGCTATTTCTTCATAGCTCACGCCTTTTATCCGGTCCACAAATTCTACATCTCTGGCAGCTGCAAAAACCAGATGTGTATGGCTATCGCACCAGGCAGGTAAAACCATGCGGCCGGTAGCATCTATAACCTCATCGGCATTTGTGTCTGCAGGAAAAGATGCCATACTGCCAAAGCTGTGTATCTTTTTGTTTTCTATCAGCAGCCATGCATCACTGATATGTGGAACAGTAGCCATGTCTTTGCCTGATATTTTGAAAGGAGCAGCTTCAGTATATGTCTGATGCAGTTGACTAATATTGGATATGAGTGTACGCATTGATGTGGATGTAATAGCAATTTGGCAGAAAGGTATAAACCTTTCTACTTATTGTAATTGCTGGTATAAAATGACTTATAGGTCTCTGCTGATTTATCAGCAAACATTTTTCTGTAGTTATTGGCAGAAATGATGCAGGTATTTACCTCGCCTTCTTTATACTTGCTCAAAGCCGCAGCATTGTTTATTTCAGTCAGATAAATTTTCGCCTCGGCAGCGTTGACAAACTTGCGCACCATTACTACACTCTGCGACATGCTATACATATCTATCAGCAGTTCCAGATTGGCAGCAGCAAACTTAGCAGTATTAAAGTTCTTTATTTCTTCTTTCAGATTTCCGGTGCGCGAATCCAATCCCGGAAGAATCAGGATACAATAATGTTCACTGTCGGCCTGATATGAGAAGAACTTGGGTATTTCAGGTTCAGCAGGCGATGGTGGGGTAGCAGCAGATTCGGCTTTAGCAGGCGTTTTTGTTACTTTGCGAGCCACAACTGGTTTTGGATAGGTTACACCTTCTTTATACCACGATGGTTTGCCGCCATTTTTCATGTCTTTGATGTAGGCACTTACTGCTTTTGCCCATTCTGTGAGCGAATCAGCCGGATTACTTTTGATAAAGTTGCTGGCAAGAGAGTCTGCTACCACATAATTACCCGAACCTGCATAGGCCATTGCTTCGGTTATCTCAAATCTTTTTCTGTAGGTAGGATGTACAAATTTTCGCTTGCCCTCTTCGGTACGCATCAATACTTCTGTGTATTGGTGGTCCATGAGTAGTGCATAGGTTTTGTCGAAAAATGGTGCTACCTCAGCAGTGTTCTCGTCTATAGGTTTACTTTCACTTTGTTTTGGTTTCAGAATACTCACATACTGAGATTGAGGGAACTTCTTGATGAGCTCAGTGCTGTATTGAGTTGCCAGGTCCAGTTTATTCTGTTTCACAGCTATTCTGTAGCGCAGGTAGAGTTCTTCTTCTTTCTGGGTATGTTTCGGGAAACGCTTATTCAGGGTGTCTAGTGTATTTATAGCTTCTTTATAGTCATCAAGTTGATCGAAATAGGCCTTTGCCAGCAAAATGTATGCCTTTTGCTGCACCTTGTAGGCCTGATCTTTCTGCGGTTGGGTGTTGGGTATTTTTGCCAGCAGGCTATTTTCTGTAGGCAGACCATTCTCTTTTTTTGCTACTGCTTCCTCTTCTTCTGCATCAGATCCATCAGCATTATCGGCTTTTGCCATGCCCGATAGTGGCTGAGCGGCAGACCTTCTCCAGTTGTCGGTAAGTGGTCTGTTGCCCCATTTGCGTTTAAAGTCGCTACTTCCCTGCGACATCAGCGTAGGGTTACTGAAATACCATCCCGGACCATCAGATGGTTTATCGGTTTCTGCTTCAGTAACTGTTGCCGTAGCTGCATTCTCAGCATTAAAAATGCTGTCCTGTTTCCTTTTTTCCAGATCGCGTAGGTAACGGCGGGCTGCAGCAACCTGTTCTTTATGACTTAGTTCGGCCAGAGCCAGCAGGCTGTCCTGTTCTTTTATAGTATTGGCAGGACCCGATATTTCTTTCAGCCCGGTACTGCGCTGCAGAGCAGCAGCAATAGTTTTGTCTTTACTGCCCGATGAGTATTTGGCAGCGCTGTCATAGGCCGACTTTGCATAGGCATAACGACCTGTGGCATAGTATACATCCCCAAGGGCTGCAAAAGAAATAGATTTTTGTTTTTTACTTGCCTTAGGTGTGGTGGTACTTTTAGAGAAATAACCTACAGCGTCTTCATTCTCATTTGCTTTTACAGATAACGTGCCCAGTACATAATATACCTGATCATATTGACCGGCATACTTGCCATCTTTCAGTAGTTTTTTCAGCGGGGGCATAGCCTCTGCAATACCCTGACCAGCCATTAGTTTGTTGTAGGCGATCATTTTTCGGGCATAAAAGTCCATGTCTATCTTGGGGTAGTGGTTCAACACTTCCTCAAAGTTATCTGCTGCCGCTAAATAGTCGCCATTGTTCATTTGCAGCTGACCATTTAAAAAGGCTATTCTCAGTCGCAGCCATTCAGGCAGATTATCATCTGTTACCGCTTCAGAAAGTTGTTTGGATGCTTCAGGGTAATTGCGAAGTTTCAGATAAGCAAATGCTTTCTCTACATGTAACTTACCTACCAGATCTTGAGGCAGATTATCATCATATTCCAGTAGAGACAATACTGATTCCCCGTTTTCTATTTGCCCGGCAGTATTGTAGGTGCGTGCCAGCCATAGTATAGCGTCATTATGCACCGACTTGTGCTGTAAAAAAGAGAGTTTAGATTTTTTCTTCTTTTCTACGATAGATGGAGCACCTTTTGATTTTGTATAGCTGTTAGCACTTTTGCCTTTTTTGTTTTTCGATTTCTGGTCGCTGGCTATGATATACCTGAATGCAGTTGCTGCATTATCGTAATTACCTTTATAATAGAAGGCCTGCCCCAGCAACAGATACATATCATTAGACCACTTGATGCGTGGGTCGTGGATCTGAATACCAACAGATACTTTTCTGATGATACTATCCATGTCAGCAGCAAATAATGTAGAGTCTTTGTTGGGGTCATAGGGGAATAGACCTATAAGCGAGTCGTAGTTTTCTTTACTCACTCGCCGCATATTCAACTCTGCCTCATCCATTTTACGATTGGCATTAAAATAATAGTTGTAATGAGTAAATGAGTTTTGGGTCAATCTTCGTTTGGGCCCCCAATTCTTTTTCAGCATAGTTTGGTTCGACCATGCTTCTCTTTCTTTCTTCTGCTTCAGATCTATTTTCAGCTTCAGGGCATCCAGTTTTTTCTTTTCATTCACCTTTGCTAGCTTCTCTTTACCTTCTTTTTTTTTAGCCAGACTGTCGGTTTTAGACTTACGTACAGCTTTTATGCTATCCATGATTTTGGTACGTACCAGTTTGGTGCTGTCCATTATATGGGTACGCACTTTTTTGGCACTGTCCAGGGATCGCTTACGTACAGATGCAATGCTGTCCCTATATCCCTTCTGAATAGCTTTTATGCTATCCATACGGTGGCGGCGTGTTAGCAGTACACTATCAGAGTATCTTTTGCTGGCCTTATATTTTTTTACCATGGCCAGGCTGTCTGTTCTAGTCTTTTGTCTGGCTTTTATACTGTCTGTGCGGGTGGTGCGCACCAGTGATATGCTATCGGTAGTGTGCTTCCGCGCCTGCTGAATAGAGTCCATTCTGGCCTGACGTTTGTCTTGTACGGCCTTGGTCTTCACATTCTTAGAGCGTGTCACGCTATCCCGGTACTTCTTACTTTCTTTATATTTCTTTATTGCAGCAGTGCTGTCGGTGATCCGTTTTCTGGCACGTGTCAGGCTGTCGGTTTTGTGTTCCCTTCTATCTTTAAGACTGTCCGTTTTCCTGGCACGGGCTCGTGTGGCACTGTCCATCGCATTAGCACGCACAGTTTTTATGCTGTCGAGTGCATTTTTTCTGGCGATTATACGGTTTTCAGTTTCTTTTTTTCTTGCTTTTGCCACACTATCAGTGCGGGCACGGGCTGCCTTAGCGCTGTCTGCGCTATTCTTTTTGGGCATTTGTGCCAGCAGACTGCCAGAACAAGTAAAAAGAAGAAAAACTAATACGATAAATGATATTAACCGAAACTTCAATCCGTTTGCTGTTTGCTCGTTTTCCTAAAGGGTATAAACGCAAAAAAGTCTGTGATATTATACAATACCACGTCTTCTCTTGCCTTTATTGGGTCAATCTCCAAAAATAGGTAAAATATGAAAAACATGGAGGTGCAGTCTGCTACTTTAGGTTTGTTTTTATGTAATAGTAAATTAACAAAAAGATATACGCAAAGTGCCGCTTATCAGTTATTTTCGACAAATGAAACAGAGATGTTTCATATTTGTGTAAAATTAAATTGATTCTTGTTGTGAGATATGTTGGTCTGGCTACTCAGTGGATGGTAATGTTGCTGTTGGCGGCATGGGCTGGTTATAAGGTAGACAGGATCACCAATTGGAAAATACCTTTGTTTTTAATTTTATTCCCCTTAATTTCATTGTCCCTTTCTTTATGGCAGCTCATAAAGGAACTAAACAGACATAAATAATGAAGCGACAGTTCATAGTAATTATTGTCACAATTTTACTTGTACTCGACATCACATTCAGGTTGCTGGGTAAGTATGCCCCTGAATTTCATGTTGCTGCGCTGGAGGTATGCAATATTATTATGGCATCACTATCGCTCGCGGCATATTATCTGGTAAACAAACAGATCGCCGATAGACCTAATGCATTTGTAAGAGGCGTATACAGTGCCTCTCTACTGAAGCTGATGGTGAGTATGGCAGCTGCATTGGTATATATATTCATGAATAGAGCGCACATTCACAAAGGATCGGTGTTTGTGATGTTTGGTATATATGCTGTGTACTCTGCAGCAGAAACAATATTGCTTACAAAAACAGCACGTACCCAAAAACAAAGTAGTACTGCCAAATGATGGCTGTGCACAACGAAAACCATAAATGATCTGTAGCAATGAGAAAGCAGGAAAAATCATTCAATTTGCTGGAGCACTATTTGCCGCAGGGTGCTTTTGAACAGGTGGAGCCGTTCTTCAAAACGCATACCATTCATCTTTCGCTCACCAACGAACGCAAGTCTGTACTTGGCGATTACAGGCATCCTGTGCGCGATGCGCCTTATCATCGCATCAGTATCAATGCTAATTTAAATAAATACAGCTTTCTCATTACTCTCCTCCATGAGCTGGCTCATCTTTTCACCTATGTGCATTTTCAGCACAAGGCTCAGCCGCATGGCAATGAATGGAAAACACAGTTCCGTCACATACTTATTCCTTTCTTAGGCAAGCGCATCTTCCCTGCTGATGTAGAAAAAGCGCTGTTTGCCTATCTGCACAATCCAGCTGCAAGTACTTGCACCGATGCAGATCTTTTTAAAGCACTTTACCGCTACGACGAACATCGTCCGGGTTTTAAACTTGTTGATGAGGTAGGTGTCAATCAATACTTCGAGACAGAAGATGGAGAAGTATATCAGAAATTAGAGAAGTTGCGCACGCGAACCAAATGCAGGCACATAGCAACTAACAAGTTATATTTGTTTCAAGGTATTATGGAGGTGAGAGCAACAAGGCGTAGGCCCGAATTTGCCTGATTTTGATAGTCGTTGCATAATACATGTTGCCGGTCGATAATCTTTGGCGACATACCCACTCAAAATATATTTACTACTTAAGTTAGTATTTTTTGTTTATTTATACTTTTATCGGCACATCAACTAACCGCTTTATGTAGTTTGCAAAGGTCAGGAATTTCATACTGGATAAGCTAAAGGAAGAGCTTCCTCAAAAGCTCACTTATCACAGTCTGGATCATGTGAATGATGTGTACAAGGCTGCAGAAACACTTGCAGTGCTGGAAGGTGTTTCTGGCGAGGATCTTACTTTACTGCTTACTGCGGTGCTTTTTCACGATTCCGGTTTTCTGATACAGCAAAAAGAGCATGAAGAAGTGGGGTGTGGTATAGCCAGGTAATATCTTCCGGAATATGGTTATCAACCACAGCAGATAGAAAGGATTTGTGGTATGATCATGGCCACACGTATTCCTCAGACGCCGCATAACAAGCTCGAAGAAATAATCTGCGATGCCGATCTCGACTATCTGGGGCGAGATGACTTTTTCAAAATAGGTGCCTTTCTTTTCGAAGAGTTGCGCACTTTTGGTGTCATCAATACCGAGAACGAATGGAATAATCTACAGGTAAGATTTCTGGAGCATCACCACTATTTTACCGGTTCGGCAAAGAAGTTGAGGTTGGCAAAGAAAGAAGCACACCTTGCAATGGTAAGATCTAAGTTACAATAACAATACATACCACCATATAAATGAAAACAGCAGATACGTTATCGCGTACCATAAAAGACATATTATATACTGTAGCAGGAACACTGGTCAGTGTCTTTGCGCTTAAGAGTTTCCTGATACCCAACAACTTCCTTGATGGTGGTGTTACCGGTGTATCGTTGCTCATTCATGAGTAATATCATTACAATATAACCGTGGTCATTTTGCTGCTCAATATTCCTTTTATAATTGCTGGTGGTATTCATGTCAATAAAGTTTTTGCTCTCAAGATGCTGGCCTGTATCATATGTCTGGGCATTTGCCTCGTGGCTATACTTTATCCTGTCATCACATCAGACAAGTTGCTGGTTTCTATATTCGGCGGCTTTTTCCTCGGTACAGGTATTGGGCTTGCTATGCGAGGCAGTTGTGCAATAGATGGTATAGAAGTGCTGGCACTATATACGCTCAAACGTAGCAGCTTCACCATCAGCGAGATCATTCTGGGACTCAATGTTATCATTTTCCTTATGCAGCTCTTCATTTGGGGCTGGAGACCGCGCTTTATTCTATGCTCACTTACTTCACTGCATCCCGCACCATAAGCTATGTTATAGAGGGACTGGAAGAGTATACAGGAGTTACTATCATATCGGGCAAGAGCGAAGAGATAAAGAAAGAACTGGTTATGTCATTAGGAAGGGGTATCACAGTATATAAAGGTGAAAGAGGTTTTATGAAAGAAAGTTACGATGTTCATCACGATTGCGATATTATATTTACAATTGTTACCCGTCTGGAGGTGAGGCGTTTGCGCAATATGGTGCATGGTCTAGACCCAAAGGCATTTATTTTTACCAATACTATCAAAGAAGCTGCAGGTGGTGTATTGAAACACCACAGAGGTCACTAACTTTGCGCCCGAGAAGGCTTCTGCCATAAAACTTATATATGCAACGTGATAATGCCATTTTCGGGCTAATAAATGAAGAGCTGCAACGTCAGCGCCACGGATTGGAGCTTATAGCTTCAGAGAACTTTACCAGCTCGCAGGTAATGCAGGCAATGGGAAGTGTAATGACCAACAAGTACGCTGAAGGGTACCCAGGCAAGCGCTACTATGGCGGTTGCGAAGTAGTAGATAAGAGCGAACAACTGGCAATAGACAGGGCATGCGAAATGTTTGGTGTAAGCTATGCCAATGTCCAGCCACACAGTGGTGCGCAGGCCAACGCTGCGTTGATGCTGGCCATACTGAAACCTGGAGATACTATTCTGGGGCTCGATCTCAGCATGGGTGGTCACCTTACTCATGGTTCTCCGGTCAACTTCTCCGGCAAATTATACAATGCAGTGCATTATGGTGTTACCAAAGATGCAGGCCTTGTAGACTATGATATGATGGAGCGTCTGGCGCTGGAGCACAAACCAAAACTTGTGATCTGTGGTGCTTCGGCCTATAGCCGCGACTGGGACTATGCGCGTATACGTGCTATAGCAGACAAAGTTGGCGCTTTGGTATTGGCCGATATCTCCCACCCGGCAGGACTTATAGCTAAGAAGCTGCTTGCAAGTCCGTTCGATCATTGTCATTTTGTGACCACTACAACTCACAAAACACTTCGTGGCCCACGTGGCGGTCTCATACTCATGAAGAATGATTTTGAGAATCCATTCGGCATCACAGGTCCGAAGGGCGATATCAGGATGATGAGTCAGCTCATAGATCTGGCTGTATTCCCCGGTACACAGGGCGGTCCTCTGGAGCATGTTATTGCTGCAAAGGCAGTTGCATTTTACGAGATACTGCAGCCCGAGTTTGGTGTATATGCACAGCAGATGATAGCCAACGCACAGGCCATGGCGAAGAGCTTCAATGAAAAGGGTTACGACATAGTTTCAGGAGGCACAGACAACCACCTTTTGCTTATAGATCTCCGCAACAAGAACATTAGTGGTAAGAAAGCTGAGAACACTTTAGTGAAGGCCGATATCACTATTAATAAGAACATGGTTCCTTACGATGATAAGTCTCCCTTCGTTACTTCAGGTATCAGGGTGGGCGTGCCTGCAATTACTACCAGAGGTCTCAAAGAGCAGGATATGGAGCAGGTAGTGAACTGGCTGGATCGTGTGCTGATGGCACCTGACAACGATACAGTAATAGCTGCGGTAAGAGGTGAAGTGAATGAATTTATGAACGCATTCCCGCTATATCCGGAGATGGCTTAAAAGCAGTTTATGGGACTGAAAATATTTCTCGGAAATACTTTTTGAATTCTCGAAAACACTTTCTATCTTTGCAGTCCCAAAACGGGCTGGTGTGGTAGCTCAGTTGGTAGAGCAAAGGACTGAAAATCCTTGTGTCGGGGGTTCAATTCCCTCCCACACCACCAAAGAAAAGCGAAGAACAATTGTTCTTCGCTTTTTTCATTTTATGCATTTCTGATTACTTCTTTTTTAGTATCTAGGAGAGAAGTTGTGGGCTAAGGATAAAATTTTCTCTAATCTAAATAGATAGAATGGAGTATCTCTTGCCCCAATTGAAGTAGCTCTGATAGGTTGTTGATGTAAGAAACAGAACTCAGTTGTTGTTTTTTAGTTACACAAGTTTATGCTCAACTTTGCTCATATATCTTATCATATAGCTTAGCATCTTAGATTTGGTTCTTGGCTGTATTTTCTGACATATTTATTTCATAAAATATTCAGCCGGTTTTTACTGACTTTTATCTCTATAGCTCGTTCCTTTTATAATTAGTTATTGATTTTCAGTCCTATAATAAGATATAGAAGATGAAATTATGTTAAAATATAATTAGAATAATTATAATTTAAATATACGACTAAATATAATGTAGTTGTAATTTCAGTATGTGTTGTTTTTATTAATAATTTGCATTTTTATTAAATAATTGTATTAAATAAAAATAAATATTATAATACATAATATTACTCCTAAGACAAAAATTTTAAAAAATATGCGTAATACTCTACAAAACATTTTATCACGAGGCAGGGTATGGGACAAGGCAGTCTTGTTAATTCTGATGTTGATCTCGGTTTCAGGTGCTTTTGCCCAAACCCGAGAAACAGGTCATGAATTGGTAAGAGGCGAACTGAACTTTACTGAAAAGGCAGAGTATCTTCGTTTGCATCCTGAACCACTTGTTATAAAGTGGAAAGACACGGCCCGCAAAGGCAGAATACCCCTGCATCTTGATCTTGTTGATTCTACTTTGATCAGGAGCAGAGCTGGTGGGCTCAGTCCGTTTATAGTGCCGCCTCCATCGGCGCCGGCACCTATGATGCCTGTATCGCCATCTCCTG
This sequence comes from Bordetella parapertussis, assembly GCA_943331005.2. GTDB lineage: Bacteria > Bacteroidota > Bacteroidia > Chitinophagales > Chitinophagaceae > Nemorincola. The sequence continues at coordinate 1,826 of CALQJX020000029.1, read as the reverse complement.
ATACTGCTTTCCAATCCACGCTAGACAATGGAACTACTATTCCTCCAGATACTCATGGTGCGGTAGACTCCAACTATTGTGTTACTACAGTGAATTCGGCTGTACGTATACAGTCAAGGTCTGGTACCAGTGTATCTCAGGTCTCGCTCGATGCATTTTGGTCGCCGGTCTTGTCTGGCGGTGGTTCATTCGATCCACGTGTTCATTATGACCCTTATACTAACAGGTGGATCATAGTTGCTGTGAGTGGTGCAAGGGCTGCTACATCTTCTGTATTGCTGGCAGTTTCTAAAACCAGCAATCCTACAGGCGATTGGTGGCAGTATAAAATAACAGCATATTCAGCAGGTGATTACTGGTTAGATTTCCCCAACGTAGGTTTCAATAATAAATGGATCACTATTTCCGGTGTGCTCTTTCAGAATTCAGGTGCCGGATATAATGGTTGTAAAACATTTATCTTCAATAAAGCCAATGTTCTTTCAGGTGCAGGTGCACCTTTTACTGCTATTACGCAGGCTTCTTCCGGTAATATATGTCCAGCTATAACTTATAGTAATACTCTTGGTAGCATGTTTATGGTGGAAGCATGGAATGGTGGTGCCAAGCTTATGAGGATGTGGAAAATTACGGGTGCTGTAGGTTCAGAATCTATGAGCTCAGTTGGTTTCCCTGCTGCCGATTATCCATGGTGGTATCAGCCATTCCCTGTTTCAGGTACATCATTTGGCGATAATGCACCTCAGCTTGGTTCAGCAAACAAAATAAACAATGGTGACAACAGGGTTACCCAATTGATTTATATGAACAACAAGTTGTGGTTTTCACACACTATATTTCTTCCCTACAATGCTGCTGCAAACCCTACAAGATCGGCGGTTCAGTGGTGGCAGACAGATACCGCAGGTGTGCCTATTCAGGTGGGTAGGGTCGACGACTCTGCCGCTGGTAAGTTCTTTGCATATTCTACCATTGCAGTAAATACAAACAATGATGCATTGATCGGATATTCTGTTTTTTCAAGTACAATGCGCCCAAGTGCCGGTTATTCGTTGAGAATGAACTCCGATCCTACAGATTCTGTAAGGACACCGGTAATTTATCGAGATGGTCAGAATACTTATTACAAGACATATGGTGGTAGCAAGAACAGATGGGGAGATTATTCAGCCACTGTGCTCGATCCATTGAATAACACCAACTTCTGGACGATACAGGAAGTCAGTGCTCCTACTGTTAATGTTTGGGATACCTGGTGGGCCAATGTGGTCCCTCCTGTTTCTTGTAGTACACCTGTAATATCAGGTACGCTTTCTGCGTGTGCAGGCGCCGGAACTACATTAACAAGTACCACTTCGGGTGGCACATGGACCAGTAGTAATACTAGTATAGCAACTGTTGTTTCCGGTACCGGTGTAGTAACAGCTATAGCTTCTGGTACAACAACAATCTCATATTCAGTTACGGGAGGATGCGTCGGTACAGCTGTTTATACAGTCAATGCTATTCCTTCAACTATTACAGGCACTGCTTCGGTATGTGCAGGCGCTACAACATCTTTACTATCTGCTACTAGTGGCGGCACATGGTCAAGTAGTACCACTGGTATTGCTACTATAGGCAGCACAGGAATAGTATCTGGTGTTGCTGCAGGCACTGCTACAATAAGCTATACAGTTTCGGGTTGTGTACGTACGGTAGTAGTAACTGTCAATACAGTTCCCGCTACTATTACAGGCACCGCTTCGTTATGTGCAGGAGCTACAACATCTTTGACATCTGCTACAAGTGGTGGCACATGGGCAAGCAGTGCCACTGGTATTGCT
>CALQJX020000028.1 GCA_943331005.2 Bordetella parapertussis | reverse complement strand
GTAATGGTAGCTGTTGCGGTATAAGTACAGCCATAGTCATTTGGTACAGTTACTGTATAGGTAGTTGTTACTGTAGGTGAGGCAGTAATGACCGAACCCGTAGTTGCCGACAGACCTGTAGAAGGCGACCAGGAATAGGAAGAACCTCCGCTGCCGGTAAGGCTTGTTGAAGAGCCATTACATATAGTAGCTGCCCCCGTACTGATAGTGGGTAGTGCATTGACAGTAACTATTGTAGTAACAGGGCTACCTAATAGCGTATAAGAGATGAGTGCAGTACCTGCAGCAATACCGGTAACCACCCCGGTGGCAGAGCCTACAGTAGCAACACCTGTGCTGCCGCTGCTCCAGGTACCTCCACTAGTGCTATTGCTTAGCGTAGTAGTGCTGCCAACACACACCGTAGCCGTGCCTGTATTGCCGTTAAGCGGATTGTTCCTGAAAACAGATAGATTATTTGATGCAGAATTCGCTGCAACAATGTCTGGCTTTCCATCACCATCAAGATCGCCGGCGGCAACAAAATATGGAGCTGAATTTGTAGTATAATCTATTTTAGCAGCAAATGAACTTGTAGAAATTGTGCCTGTAGTAGCCGTATTTCTAAAAATAGAAATTGAACTAGATCCGCTGTTTACAACAACAACATCTGGTTTCAAGTCCCCATCAAAATCACCTATAGAAATCCCATGCGGACTTGTACCGGTTGTAAAATCTTGTTTAGCAGAAAATGAACCGGTTGTTATTGAGCCTGATGTACTGGTATTCCTTAGTACAGAAAAAGATGCTGAATTGTAATTAGTAACTACCAGATCTGGTTTGCCACTGCCATCTATATCAGACAATAAAATTTCACATGGTCCGCTGCCAACCGTAAAATCAACTTTTGCAGCAAAAGATGAGGTATTTATTATACCAGAGGTACTCGTATTACGCAGTATTGATACGGTTGTACTTCCGAAGTTTGAAACTGCAAGATCAGATTTCCCATCTCCATCTATATCTCCTGATATCAGGAAAGCGCCTGAAGTGCCTGTTCCAAAATCAACCTTCGTTGCAAACGAAATTGATCCGGAAGTACTTGTATTTCTAAGTACGGATGCATTAGAAGTACCGGTGTTTGAGGTAGCAACATCGAGTTTGCCATCTCCATCAAGATCATCTATCACTAATCCATTTGGTGAGGTGCCTGTTGTGAAATCAACTTTAGTTGCAAAGGAAATACTACCCGATGTGCTGGTATTTCTCAAAACAGAGATATTACTTGCTGTTCTGTTAATAGTAATCAGATCTCTTTTACCATCTCCATCTATATCTGCTATTCTTATTGAATAGGGAGCTGTGGCTGTTGTGAAATCTACTTTAGCAGCAAATGACCCGGAGGTTATAGATCCGCTGGTACTGGTATTTCTGAATACAGAAACAGTATTACTTACGCTGTTAGTTACTATTATATCCGATTTCCCATCTCCATCAACATCTCCAATTGTTACTCCATAAGGTGTTGTGCCGGTTGTAAAATCAACCTTGGTATTAAGATTTATCGAACCTGTCGCTAAAGAACTGTTGTCGAATGAAGGCAGATAGGGCTGTGGCGACAAAGCATTCAGATTACAACCCGACCTGTTGATACTAACCTGCGAAAAAGTTGCCCCCGTAGGCACAGTTACCGAGAGTGATGTAGCCGAAGCAGAAGTAACGGTTGCCTTCGTAGCACCGAAATAAACTATATTATCGGTTGTAGTTGTATCGAAATTGGTACCCGTAATAGTTACCGACGATGACGGATAACCAATAAGCGGACTAACCGATGTAATAGCAGGAACTGTCCTTACAGTTACTGTTACACTTGCCGTAGCACTGCAGCCAAAAATACTGGTGCCGGTAACCGTATAAGTAGACGTCGTTGTTGGGGTTGACGTAACACTGGCTACGTTTGTTGCCGACAAACCTGTTGCCGGCGACCATGTATAGGTATTAGCGCCACTTGCTGTGAGCGTAGTAGACCCGCCCGTACATAAAGCAACAGACGAGCCGGCACTAACTGTAGGATTGGCGTTAACGGTTACAATGGTGGTAGAATAACAGCCGCCGGGCATAGTATAGGAAATTACTGCTGTACCTGCAGTTACGCCGGTTACCACTCCTGTGCTGCCAACTACAGTAGCATTAGCGCTGCTGCTGCTCCAGGTGCCACCTGCTGTAGCATTGGTCAGGGAAAGTGTTCCATCTATACACAAAGACAATTTACCTGCCACATCTATTTTACGGATACGGTGATTGGTCAAATCTGCCATATAAATATTGCCCATGGCATCTGTAGTTATTCCGGTTGCTCCGTTTACAGCAGCTGCAGTACCAATGGCACCATCACCGCCAAATCCGGCCGTACCCGTTCCTGCTACAGTACTTATTATACCACTACTGTTTATTTTCCTGAAACGATTATTTGATAGATCAGCTACATAAACATTACCGCTGCCATCTGCAGCAACACCAAGTGGAGAGTTCAATATAGCTGAAGTTGCAGCAGTTCCTTCGCCGGAAAAACCTGCTGAACCTGTACCGGCAATAGTACTGATGATCCCTGTAGCAACAGTTACTTTGCGAATACGATTATTACTGGCATCTGCTATGTATATATTGCCACTGGCATCTAATGCTAGTCCGTAAGGACCATTGATGGGCGCTGTAGTTGCTGCGACACCGTCACTGGTAAAACCTGCAGTTCCTGTACCTGCTACAGTACTGATGATACCGGAAGCAGCGGTTACCTTACGAATTCTATGACCTGAATACTCTGTAATGTATATATTGCCGGCTGCATCAACTGCTACGCCTGTAGGCACATTTAAGTTAGCGGCAGTCGCAGCACCACCATCGCCTGTGGACCCTGCTGCGCCATTACCCGCAACAGTGGTTATGATACCTGTAGCTGCAGTTATTTTGCGAATACGATATGAATAGGCTTCGGAAATATATACATTACCTGCAGCATCTACAGCTACTCCGCTAGGTGTATTTATGGTAGCAGCAGTCGCCGCACCGCCATCGCCGGAAGATGATGCAGTTCCTGTACCCGCCACAGTGCTTATGATACCAGTTGACAGCGTTATTTTGCGAACACGATGATTTCCCTGATCGGCTATGTAAATATTACCACTGGCATCAATTGCCGTAGCTCTTGGAGAAGATATTCTGGTAGCGGTTGCAGCAACAGCATCACTCACAAAACCCGCTGTTCCGTTACCGGCAAGAGTGGTAATGAAACCTACGCCTACAGATGAAAGGATCGCTGCCGGTTGTGTATTTACTGTCACCGTTACACTTGCAGTGGCACTGCAACCCAATGAAGTACCGGTAACAGTATAGGTGGTAGTAGTAGTTGGTGTTGCAGTAACCCCGGCACCGGTAGTTGCAGACAAGCCTGTAGAGGGTGACCACGAATAGGTAGTAGCGCCGGTTGCTGTAAGACCGGTAGATGTGCCACTGCATATAGCTACAGAAGAGCTGGCATTTACCGTGGGTATGGGGTTAACTGTAATAACAGAGGTTGAATAACACCCTCCGGCCATTGTGTAAGAAATTACCGCTGTTCCCGGCGTTACGGCCGTTACCACACCCGTAGCGCTGCCCACTGTAGCATTAGCATTACTGCTGCTCCAGGTACCTCCTGCAGTAGCATTCGTCAATGTCAGTGTTGTACCAACACAAGTAGCCATAGTACCTGTGGTATTTATTTTACGTATACGATTATTATTAATATCAACCAGATAAACAACACCATTTGCATCTGTTGCTACACCATTGGGTCCGTTTACTGCAGCTGCAGTACCGTCACCACCATCACCGCTATAAGAAGCAGTGCCGGTGCCTGCAATAGTGCTGATGATACCACTAGTACTTATTTTCCTGAAACGATGATTATTGTATTCTGCCACATACACATTACCGCTGGCATCGGCAGCAACACACAATGGTTGCATCTGAGCTGCAGTAGCAGCAGCACCATCGCCACTATAACCGGCTGTTCCATTGCCTGCTATGGTACTTATGACACCTGTAGCAGCTGTTATTTTTCGTATACGAGCATTGCTCTGGTCAGCTATATATATATTACCGTTGGCATCTACTGCTACTCCATAAGGAGCACTAACCGAAGCAGCCGTTGCGGCACCGCCATCGCCACTAAAGCCTGCCGTACCTGTGCCGGTAATTGTACTGATAATGCCGGTAGCAGCTGTTACTTTACGAATTCTATGATTTGCATAATCTGCTATGTATATGTTGCCCAGTAGATCCACCGCCACTCCCGTAGGACCGGTTATTTTAGCATTTGTAGCGGCATAACCATCTCCCGAATAACCGGTTGTCCCGGTACCGGCAACAGTAGTTACAATACCCGTAGCAACGGTAACCTTACGAATACGATAGTTGTACTGGTCGGCTATGTATATATTACCAATAGCGTCTACAGCTACTGCATATGGATAACTGAATGTCGCAGCTGTTGCTGGCCCACCGTCCCCGGTACCTCCCCATGCTCCAGTACCCGCCACGGTACTTATTACACCGGTAGATGGATTTATTTTACGAATACGATTATTAACAACGTCTGCTATATATACATTACCACTGGCATCTATAGCCACACCTCTCGGCAAATTTATATTCGCAGCAGTCGCAGCAGCACCATCTCCAGAATAACCGGCTGTACCTGTGCCGGCAACAGTGGTAATAATACTGGTGCCGGTGCTGGCAATGTTGGGTGCCGGTTGCGCATTTACACTTACCGCTACACTTGCAGTAGCACTGCAGCCGGCCGTGGTGCCGGTTACCGTATAGGTAACAGTAGTAGTAGGTGCCGAAATTACAGCAGCGCCCGTAGTAGCAGACAAGCTGGTTGCCGGCGACCAAGAATAAGTGGTTGCCCCGCTGGCAGTGAGCGTAGTATTGGACCCACTACACATAGCTACAGAGGAGCCGGCGCTTACTGTAGGAATGGCATTAACTGTTACCACTGCGGTAGAATAGCAGCCTGACGTGCCGGACATGGCATAGGTAATTATTGCTGTGCCCGCAGAAACGCCGGTTACCACACCTGTTGCGCTGCCTACTGTTACGTTAGCATTGCTGCTACTCCAGCTGCCGCCTGTGGTGGCATGAGACACAGTTACAGTTCCCCCGACACACAAAGAAAGGTCAACATTCCTGATCCTACGGATGCGGTTATTATTGTAATCTACGATATAAACACTACCACTGGCATCTGTAGCCACACCATAAGGATTATTGAGCGTAGCAACGGCAGGGTCAATACCATCTCCGCTATATATTCCGGTACCCGTTCCGCTAATTGTGCTTATGATACCACTACTATTTATTTTCCTTACACGATGATTATTGTAGTCAGCCACATACACATTACCACTGGCATCGGTTGCAACACCCACTGCGCCATTTATTTGTGCAGCTGTTGACGGCCCGCCATCGCCACTAAAGCCTGCCGTACCTGTACCGGTAATTGTACTGATAATGCCGGTAGCCGCAGTTACTTTGCGAATACGATTGTTGTTCAGGTCGGCAATGTATACGTTGCCGCTGGCATCTACTGCTACAGAATATGGAGCCGAGAGTTTTGCTGCGGTTGCAGCACCTGCGTCTCCCGAAAAACCTGCTGTTCCGGTACCTGCAACTGTACTTAGTAGTCCGGTAGTAAATGTAACTTTATAAACTTTATTTCCACTTTGATCTGCTACATAAATATTGCCACTGGCATCTACTGCCACACCTGTAGGCAAAGCAAACCCGGCGTTAGTTGCAACCTGCCCCTCACCAGCACCACACCCATTGCACCCACCGGCAACTGTAGTTACAATACCTGTAGAAACGGTTATTTTGCGAATTCGAAGAATACTGGACCCGGTCTCAGCATAATATATATTACCCATATAATCTACAGCCATACCAAAAGGCGTATGAAGGGCTAATGCAGTTGCAACACCATTACCGGGATCAGTATAACTTGGGGTTCCGGTACCGCTTATGGTAGTTATAACACCTGTGGCACCATCAACCCGGCGAATTCTCTGGTTAGTGCAGTCTGCTATAAACACATTACCACTGGCGTCTACCGCCACACCTCTTGGTAAATTTATTCTCGCTGCCGTTGCTGCACCCCCATCGCCCAAAAAGCCAGCAGTACCATTACCCGCAATAGTAGTAATAGCTGCTGTTGATGCGTAAATGCCGGTTGCTGGTGTATTTACAGTAACTGTAGTTACAGAAACATTACCCGAAACAGTATAGGATATCACTGCAGTTCCCAGGCTAACACCTGAAACTGTCCCGCTACTCGACCCCACAGTGGCAACAGATGCATTACCGCTACTCCAGGTGCCCCCGGTTGTGGGATTGCTCAGTGTAGTAGTACCGCTAACACACATCGTTGCTGTACCAGTATTGTTAGAGAAAAAAGCTATCTGGCTTGCTTCAACTATGGCTCTGTTTGTACCCGTAAGTACAGTAGGGAAAGTGATCGATTCACATACATAACCATTTAGCTGAGTATAAAGATCTTGTCTGCTTCCAATAATCAACGGCACATTTGCATCTCCATAGTTGGTTGGCGCGGCAGTACTGCTAATATTGCTGTTGCTGTTTTTCCATGCTTGCATTTGTGTGGCATCTGCAGCAAATGTCCATTGCGAAAAACCACCTGCTACGTCTAATGGTACAGAAAGTGTTCTGGTTGTAGGCGATGAGCCATTACCTGCTAAAAAAGCTGACCCGTAAAAATCAAATGGGGTTGGTTGGTTAGCGGTTGTTTTGGCTAAAAAAGTAGGGAATGTTGTTGTTGAAGCTACACCTGCCACCATACAACCGGTAAATCCGGATGCATATGCTGTGAAGGCGGTGGTGCTCAGGTAGGTAGAACCATTGAAAAATATAGCAGGGAAGTTCTTCTGTCTCAATATGACACCGCCACTTACAATTTGTGGCTGATTGGCGTTTACAGTCATTGTAGCATTCCTGGAATATCCGCTCTGGTCATACCAGGTTTCCACAAAACCATTGGCACTGCCACAAAAAGTTTTAAGCGCATTGGTATCCATATATCCGTAGCCATCAGAACCAATATTCGATAAAACGTTATCGGTACTTCTTCTTACCCGTATAAAGAATCCACCATATGCACTACCCAGCCTGCGCAAAGAATAAGCCGTAGCCGAGGGACTGGCACTGGTCAACCCAACCTTGTCTAACGTGGTTTGTGCATTTGTGCTACTTACAGCAATCAGACACATGATAAATAAAAGAAGCCTTTTCATTTTATTATTATTTAATATTATTATTATTTCTTTTTAATTTCCAACAAATACGCAGGAGTCAGAGTTGACACCTAAAATATTATTAATGAATAAATACTTCCCCGAAAATAAATTATGATTATCCGAATTTACATAAACTGAAAAACAGAATATATATTTGAATATTATTTAATGTATTAAGATATAAAAACTACACCAAACAAAACTAGATGCGGCATAAAACGAAAGCAAGAAAGAGCGCGCGCATTTTGTCCTGTTTTCTACAAAACAGGACAAAATGAAGATCAGACAGGAAGGAAAAATCAGGAATCGATGCTATTCTGCTCAAAATATTGCAAAATAGACTTACCGGTTTGCTTTTTAAAAGCACTATTAAAAGCAGATCTGCTATTGAAACCGGAATTTTTGGCCATGGTTTCTATGGTATATTTCGAAGAATCAGTAGGATAGTTGGCAATAAAGTAATTGATACGGAAGCTATTGATGTATTCGGGAAGAGTTTTATTTAACTCGTATTTAAGAATATACTGAATATGATATTTAGGCATATCTAACCGGGTACTTAATTCATCAATACCTACCGAATTATTCAGAAACAGTTTTTGCTGGTTCATTAATGCATCTAATAATGCAATATATTTTTTCACCAGATCCTCATGCAATATCAGTGATCTGCTTTCCGGCAACTCGGTATCATCGCCTTGGTTATCAGAATTTTGTTGTGCGTTTGTCAATTCTTCTACTTCTTCAGCCTGCTGTACACCTGCATCAAGATGAATGTTTACTCGATCAGCATTATTGAAAATCAAGTTGCCATACAACAAAAATGGATTCTTAATTATAAATAGAATATAAGACACCAAACATAGCAACATAAAAGATAAGAGATTCAAATTCGCACTATAGTCCTGAAGCGTGTTAACAGAAGAATAAACTTTTTTGTAATGCAGTAAGAATATAAAATAGAATACTGTTCTGATGGATATAAAATAAGCGAGCCATTTTTTATGAATATTTGCTATACTGCGCGACTTAAATTTCAAAGCCTTTATATATAATCTCCACGTGAAAATTATATAGACAATTGAAAAAACAGAACGCAAAAGACCATGAAGCCTGAATGGAATAAATAAATACATTGTATGGTCATTGATACCCAGAAGCAGCGAATTATTGATCGCTCTAATTATACCACCTGTTTTGGTAAAAGAGGGAATGATATTAACAAAAACAAGCAATATTGGGACCAGATGTAATAGATCCGACTTCTTCAGTTGAGTATCATCATTCAGATAGGATCTTACGTATAAGTAACAGACCGGTGGCGCCAAAAACATTAGAATACTCGATACGAAAATTCCAACCAGATAATAGGTAGTTGCATTATGCAAGTAAAGACTGGCAGTTGCACATGGAATTGTAGCTATTATAAATGAAGCAGCCAGAAGCCGGTTCAGCAAAATGTTTCCCTGCGAATTGGTTAGGAGTTGGATAGAGAAAAGCAACAAAACAAATAATGCCCCTATTACTACTGCACTAATCATGTGTACTTGTATATTTTTGATCAGTACTAATACTGAGAAATTGATTTTATATAAACTATTTATAAATTTATTGTGCTGATCAGGACTGATCTTTAATTATTACCTAAGTTTAAATACTCAATAGATATAAGATCAAATCTTGATTGTTAAAAGTCTTGTTTACAAGTACGAAGATACATGCCGTATATCATAACAACAATAAAACTTTATTAATTTTAAACATTCGATAAAATATAATTATATACAGTGATTAGTTTTTGCATTTTGATCTATTTGTTAAATTTATTTATTGTTATATATACATAAACTATCCTAAAAATAATCTGAGAATTGCTTTTATGCGCTTTATTGGATGGAAGATGCAGCTACTTTATTGGGATTGAGTAGCAACATTTAAACCTAATATTATTCTAAATATAAAAATCACACGCAATGGAATAAAATACTAACCATAACATATAATAAATATACCCCCCCGTGAACAGAATAATGTATTGACAGATCTGTAAATCTTAGATCATTCATCAGGTTGAATAATCTAATAATTATGAGCTGTCAGCACATTTCCAATTTCATAACTGTTTATGAAGCAACACACATCCCTACCCCACACCACAAATTTGTGGATATCTTCCTCTGTCATCATGTCTTTGTAAGCTGCCATTGGCATAGCATTTGTGCAATTATTTTTTCAACCTGTTGCTATGAACCCTGCTTTGCTTTTTATGAATAGTATACATAAGCACATAAATTATGTGTTTCGTATTAAAAATACTACGTGCGCAAGTTTTGCGCAAAAATTGCGCAAAGAAAAATGCCTCTTTTTGTTGATAATCAATAGCTGAGTGAGCAAAAAAATATTCCGGAAAAAGTGCGCAAAAAAAGAAAATGAAGCTTCTTGTAATGTGTAATTGTTGAATGGGCCTATTTACATATAGTTTACAGCAGTGCTAGCAAGCTATCGTCATCTTGTCAAATATCAGAAATAACGCATGGCACGCACTGCATAGCTTTCATTTTTCCGGGCAGGATAAAATTTGCTATATGAGGTTGAAAGATCGAATACAAATGAAAAATCACTGTTATTTTCGGTACTGGTCCAGTATACAGAACTGAGGTTATTAAAGAACTGCTTGTTCTTATACAGCATTCTCAGTTCAGCAACACTTGGCAAAAACCAATCGTCATAACCACCGGATACCAGTTGAGCGCAAATACCCGCTGCAGAGCCTGTACCGCACACCGAAGCAATGACTTTAGTATTAGCTAAACCTGTGCCCAGTGCAGAAGAGGTATAGCCGGAGAGAACAGAATCGCAACCCCATTTCATACCCATGCTCAAATCCTTATTAGTAACTATGAGCCCATGCACCTCTCCGGCTTTGTATCCACTGTCGCGCGGCATCAATATATACGCTATCATGCCACCACCGTAGATCATACCTGTTTCCAGCGAACTCACTTCCAGTCCCACTTCGTTAGAGCTGGCAGCATATTTGCCGCTTTTATTGCAGGCAAATACCCTGTAGGTATAGTAGTTATTATTCCATACTGTATTATCTGTAAAAGTTGTGTTGTCGGCAGTAGTGCTGCCAACTAGTGTATATGCACCGGTATCCAGTCTTCTTTCTATCCTGAAACCACTTTCATTGGCAGCATTATCGGTCCAGCTCAGATATACTTCATTATAAACACCCTTTGTTGCAGTAAGCCCAGTCGGAGCAGCAGGCAACTGATCTGTAGTAATGTTGGTAGTTTTGTTGCAACTGATCATTGCTGCAAAAACGAAAAGTAAAATCGATGTTTTAGCCATTTTAAATTTATAATTTTAAAAAATGATTGAATCTGCAAATTTTCTATTTATTATAAATGAGCTTGTACTAAGACAGATCAAATCCTAGATCAAGTTCTTTCAGTTTTAGCAAATGCAGTGGTTTTTCCAGAAAGTATTTTACCTGCTTGTATGAAAAGGCTTTTTTCTGGTCAGCGATATTGAGGGATGAAGTAAGTATTGCTATTCTTATATTTTGAATGTGTTCCTGGTCATAAGAATTCAGTTGCTCGAGAAACTCAAATCCATCAATCTGAGGCATCCTGATATCTAGAAATATGAATACAGGAAGAGCAGAAACGTTACCAATATTTGCTTCTATGTACTCCAGTGCAGCTAAAGCAGAAGCATATATCTGTAAATTGGCATCTGCCATATACCTTTTTATGACCAATGATGTAAGCAAGTTAAATGTCTTGTCATCATCGATAAGCATGATAATATTGCCTGTCATTCGAAATTGCTTTTTTAAGGTGAAATCTTACAATACTTGTACTTATCTCATTCTATTCACCTAATAGCACACTGTTATTGTTTGTATCATTATTTTGATTTTTAAAGATAAAAACACCCGGTTTTCAATTATTCTCTAAAATACCTATAATTATTTATTGATTTACCTACTATTATTAGTCACTATCTGATAATCAGTTAATTACACGCATTTTATATTATATATAAATTAATCGCTCAAAAAAGCAAAATCAATAAGAAATAGAGTTATATTAATAAATAAAGGCTACTGATTCATCAGTAGCCTTCAGGAAATCTTAGAACAAAAAAATGCGCTATGCAAGCTGTTTTACCAATTCAGCAACTATAGCTGCCATTTTGGGTGCAGCTGCATTTGCTGCTTCCAGCACTTCTTCGTGGGTAATGGTAACAGGCGTATCGCTAATGCCAATATCAGTGATCACACTCATGGCAAACACACGCATATTGCCATGCCTTGCTACTATTACCTCAGGAACTGTACTCATGCCCACAGCGTCACCACCTATTACGTGCAGCCACTTATATTCGGCTGGCGTTTCGAAAGTGGGGCCCTGAAGACCGATATAAACACCTGTTTTTACATCTATATTGAGACCGGATGCAATAATTTTTGCTTTGTTCACCAATTCCAGGTCATAAGGCTGACTCATGTCGGGGAATCGGGTGCCGAGGCGCTCATCGTTATGGCCGCGTAACGGGTGCTCGGGGAATAGATTGATATGGTCTGTAATTAGCATCAGATCACCTATACCGAAAGTGCGATTCATTCCCCCGGCAGCATTGGAAAGCACCAGTGTATCTACGCCCAGTGCCTTCATAGCCCTTACAGGGAAGGTAACGGTTTGCATATCATAACCTTCGTAGTAATGAAAACGACCTGACATGAGAACTACATCGGTGTTGCCTATCTTACCGAATACAAGCTCGCCACTATGGCCTTTTACGGTAGAAACAGGAAAATTGGGTATTTCGGAGTAAAGCAGCACCTTTTCTTTAGTAATGAGATCGGTGAGACCTCCGAGTCCGCTACCCAGTATTATGCCCACTTTGGGTGTATTGCTTATATGCCCACGAATGAAAGCGGCTGTTTCCTGTATCTTGCTGTATAGATCCATAAATAGACTAGTTTAATAATTTGCGCAAATGTAACTAAAGAGTTGATGTGCAGAAATGAACCAGCAGAGAAGCAAGCGTTAAATAATTGTTCATTTATTTCAAGATCACATAACCTTCGGCAGCGGCAAAAGCTGCCAGCGAGTCAATTTCCTTATGCAGTTGATCATGCCATGAAGTGTTTATTTGTTGCAAGGAGGCGTTTGCTGCAGTCAGTGCCATTGTTTCCCTGTCGAAATCCAGTTGTTTTTCATTGAGTTGCTGATATAGTTGCTCTATGGCCGGCATAATATTGGTAGAGATATCAGAAACAGCATTATCGGCAAAGTGTTGCTTCAATATTTCCATAAACAACTTTCGCATACGACGTGCATAAAGTTCAAAAATATCGAAATGTATCTGCTCATGTTCCAGTATGTCTTTCGATCGTACCATCATCCAGGAATCATGAATACTGAACAAGGCAGAGATATTGTAATACCAGGTATTTTCATTCACAGCATATATTACCGGAGAAATAGAGATTACAGAAGCCGCCGGAGAGTCTATACTAATGGAAAATGAATAGCCAGAATCTGCAGGCTCTACCGGCATTTCGTAAACTAACGAAGTGTCAGTACCGGAAGCAAGTAATTTTTCAGCTTTTTGCCTCCAGGTTGTATCCTCATTATCGTTGAAGGCATTCAATTTTTCACTTAGCTTCTTGTAAAATGTTCTGTAATCGGGATAAATGGCTTTAGTGATGTCGGTATCTCTGGCTGCAAGGAATTTATTGTAGAGATTTTTATTGCATTTGAAATCGGAAAAATCGAGAAAGTGAGTTTTACTCCAATGCACATAGAACATTGCATCCATTTCCTTTCTGCTTTCCTGAGGTGCCGCTTGTTTCACCTGTACCGATACACTTTCTACAGGTCTTTTTATGATCGGAGTCTCCAGAAGTATATTTTTCTTTTTCTTGGAAGATAAACCCCTCATATGGCCAATACGCACCTGTGCTGCTGCATCTGCACCCACAAAGCAAATTATAGGAATGATAAAGAGTTTAAGGATACGGAAAGTCATATGTAATTGATCCTGTAAAAGAGGAGGATGTAAAGGTAAAAGGATTACCTGTTCCTTTGCATAAATCTGACGGTTCCTTGCGGTTTATCGTACTTCTGCAATGTATCGAGCTGTTTTTTTATGTTTCGCTCCCACAGAAGTTGCATGTTGGGTAATTTGCCTGTATGCGTTTCTTTGTCATACAAGGCGTGATATTTGGCATGGTCGTAATAAAGCTCATTAAGTTTTATCTTGACCATATTGTAGCTACCCGGGTCGAGTTTTGTGATATTCAACCAACGTCTCATCCTGCGAGCATAGACTTCACCTATATCGAAATGTAACATTTCATGTTTCAGGCGTGTTGTATCATAGATCCAGGAGAGATATCTGTAAAATACTGCATGAATATCATATGTGATCACTGAGTCTTGTTTGTCGAATTCAGGAACTTTCATTTTAATATCCAGCAATGAACTGGCTTTAAATATATAATCTGCTTTGAGTGCAGCTGAATCGAGCGGATGTTTGAAATCTTTGAGTATTAACGGGTTTGTAGAAGACCATAATTTGAAACTGTCGGTATGCTGCGCTGCAAGCCTGACAGATATGAACACAATAACTGTTAAAATAAGGCACTTACTGATAAAAAAGTTGTGCAAAAAAGAATATTTGCGATGCATTGAGGGGTGATGATGAGTTGCCACAAAGCTAAATATTATTAGCGTAAATCCTAATTCAATTAATAAGATAATAATGGACTGGTATGCAGTTAAAATCGAGTTAAACTGTATTTATATATTTTGATGCGAATAGCTGTAGCCTATTTTTGTACCTTTGCACACTTTTCGCAAAGAACTTCAATGAGTATTCCGGAATCAATAGATCGTAGCAGAATGCCCCGCCACATAGCCATCATAATGGATGGTAATGGACGATGGGCTAAAGAGCGCGGTGAAGACAGAGTCTACGGCCATTACGAAGGCGTGGTGAGTGTACGAGAAATAGTGGATGCCTGTGGCGAATTAGGGATCGGTTATCTGACGCTTTATGCGTTCTCTGCCGAAAACTGGAACCGCCCCAAAGCAGAAGTGGATGCCCTTATGGAATTACTGGTAAATACCATAAGAAAAGAGGTAGAAGACCTCAAAAAAAATAATGTAAGGCTACATGTAATAGGTGACTTCAAAAGTCTGCCGGATATATGCCAGCAAGAACTGAATGAGGCAATGGAAATGACTGCTTCAAATACAGGTTTGAATCTGATCCTGGCATTGAGTTACAGTTCAAGAGATGAAATAGCAATGGCCGCCAGGGCAATTGCAGCGCAAGTAGTAGCAGGGACTATTGGTATTGATGCGGTAACTGACGAACTGATGAAGCAACACTTGTATACTTCAGCTTTTCCGGATCCGGAACTGATGATACGTACAAGCGGAGAATGCAGGATCAGCAATTTTCTGTTATATCAGCTGGCCTATGCTGAACTTTATTTTACCAATGTGCATTGGCCCGATTTCCGCAAACCGAATCTCTATGAAGCAATACTGAATTATCAGCAGCGTGAACGTAGATTTGGAAAAACAAGTGAACAAATACAATTGACTAAACCCGAGCATGCAGAGGGAAATGAGGAATAACTCAAAGAACGAAAATATCACAATGATAGAATCATACAGGCGCAAGAGCGCCCTGATGTTCAATTCCGGCATGAAGTATACGCTGCTGCTCGCTTTTCTGGCCTGTACCAACAGTGCTACAGCGCAGCTGGGTGGAGGAGCCAAAACGGGACTAAACAGCTACAGGCAAGGTACAGACTATAATAAGCCCAGAGAATATGAACTGGCTGGTATTACTGTTTCCGGTGCCCAGTATCTGGATCAGGATCTGCTGATCTCTGTAACTAACTTGTTAGTTGGTCAGAAATTGCGTTTACCCAATGACGAGAGTATCTCCAAAGCTATTAAAGCACTTTGGAAACAGGAGCTATTCTCAAATGTAGATGTTACAGTAAGTAAGATCATTGACGATAAGGTTTTCATTAATATCGCAGTTGAAGAAAGGCCCAGGCTCAGTAAATTCAACTTTAAGAACATTAAAACAGGTGAAGCCAAGGAGTTAAAAACCAAGGTTTCTTTGGTGACCAATAAGGTTGTAACTGCTGCAACCAAGAAGGAAGCAATTGAACGCATCAAGAAGTATTATACCGAAAAAGGGTTTGGCAGGATTTCGATAAAAGCAAACGAAACCAAAGATACGCTTGCTGTGAACAAGGTAATGCTGACCTTCTATATAGACAAGGGTCAGAAAACACACATCAATCAGGTGAACTTCTCTGGTGCAGACAATGCTAGTGATGCCCGACTGAAGAGGACGCTGAAATCGACCAAGGAGATGAGCCATATAACGCTACATCCCGACAGGACACCTACAGCCTACCCTACTATTCCGAGAAAATTCAAAAACTACATTAACGACTTTGGTTTCCTATCGCTTTCCAAAACACTGGATGCATTGGATCCTTATTTCCGCTTTAAGCTCTTCGCCTCTTCTAAATACAACCAAAGTAAGTATGAAGAAGATAAACAGGCACTTATAGCCTATTATAACACCCTTGGCTTCAGGGATGCTACTGTAGAAGCAGATACCCTTTACCCGGTAAGTAATGGTAATATTAATGTAGACATCAAAATAAAAGAAGGACGTAAGTACTATTTTGGTGATATAGAATGGAAGGGAAACACTAAGTATACATCTGATGTTCTTTCTAAAGTTCTTGCCATAAAAAAAGGAGATACTTACAATCTGCAACAGCTGGAAACCCGTATGGGCCGTCAGCTGAATCCGGAGGGAGGTGAAGATGTGAGCAGCCTGTACATGGATGATGGTTATCTGTTCTTTAATATAGAACCGGTAGAAACTTCTATAAACGGAGATACTATCAACTTTGAGATGCGTATCACAGAAGGTGCCCAGGCAACAATACGCGACATCAATATTGCAGGTAATGACCGTACCAATGAGCACGTTATCCGTCGTGAGTTGCGTACATTGCCAGGTAATAAATTCAGTCGTACAGACCTTATCCGTTCTAACAGGGAAATTGCGAATCTGCAGTTCTTTGATCAGGAAAAAATAGGTATTCAGCCAAAACCACACCCTGAAGATGGTACTGTAGATATTGATTATACAGTTGTAGAAAAATCGAGCGATCAATTGCAGTTGTCTGCAGGTTTCGGTGGAGGGCTTGGTTTTTACGGTAACGTAGGTATCACCTTCAACAACTTCTCTGCACGCAACATTTTCAAACCGAGCCAGTGGGATCCACTGCCAGTAGGTGATGGTCAGAAATTCTCTGTGAACTATTCATCAAGTGGCAAACTGTTCAACTCGCTGAATACATCTTTTACAGAACCATGGCTGGGTGGTAAGAAACCTAACTCGCTTACGGCGAATATGATCTATACCTGGAGGTCTGGTTCATCGGACTTTACCAATCCAAAATCATCTTACCTGAGGATAATAGGTGGCGGTTTGAGTATGGGTAAACGTCTGAAATGGCCGGATAACTTCTTCGTATTCAACTATGGTGTTTTCTACAACAACTATCGCCTGAAGGAGTTTGCGATCATTCCACAGTTCAATAACGGTTTCAGTAATGATCTTAACTTCAAGTTCATACTTTCCCGCAACTCGCTGGAGAGCCCGCTGTATCCGAGAGGAGGTTCGAATGTGACATTTACCTTCCAGTTCACCCCACCCTACAGTATGTTTAGCGGTAAGGATTATACCGCCCTTACTGATGCAGGTAAATACAAATGGCTGGAATACCATAAATACAAATTTGTATCGGAATGGTATCAGAAGATCTATGGCAACCTGGTGCTGAAACTGGGTGCTAAGATGGGCTTTATGGGTTATTATAACAAAGATATCGGTTATTCTCCATTTGGCCGTTACCAACTGGGGGGCGATGGTATGACCATGGGTAACTTCTTTATAGGGAACGAGATCATCAGCCAGCGTGGTTATGAGGTGTATGGTTCTTCAGCAACTATCTTCAACAAATATGTTGCCGAGATACGTTATCCGTTCTCTCTGAGCCCTACTGCAACCATATATGGCCTGATGTTTGCTGATGCAGCAAATGCATGGGGAAGCTTTAAGGACTACAACCCGACCAAGCTGAACCGTGATGCCGGTGTTGGTATAAGAGTGTTCCTGCCTATGTTTGGTTTGCTGGGTCTTGACTATGGTGTAGGTTTCGACAGGTATAATAAAGCACAGGATATAACCGGACTGAAAGGAATGGCCAAGTTTACCTTTATGCTGGGCTTTGAACCTGAATAATAGTATTTAACAGAAGCTTGAATAATCTGTTGCTGTTGTTTTTATAAATTTGCTGAACGATAATAATAAAAACCAAACCATATGAAAAAGGCTTTTTTTAGTTTAATGCTGATAGCTGTTGCCTCTCTGGCGCATGCACAACAGCACTATTGCTTCATAGACTCCAAATTCATACTGGAGAAAGTGACCGATTATAAAGATGCACAGATAAAACTGGATAACTTATCCAAAACATGGCAGGAAGAGATAGATGCAAAGATGAGCGATGTAGAAAAGATGTACAAAAGCTATCAGGCAGAGAAGCCAATGCTATCTGAGGAAATGCGTAATAAACGTCAGGATGAGATAATATATAAAGAGAAGGAAGCCAAAGATCTTCAGAAGCAGCGTTTTGGCTATGAGGGAGATCTGTTCAAAAGGCGCCAGGAACTGGTGAAGCCTATACAAGACAGGGTCTTTAATGCAGTACAGAAAATGGCCTCTTCTAAAGGGTTTGATATGGTGTTTGATAAGGCAGGAGGGGTTACGGTTTTCTATGCCGATCCTAAACTGGACCGCAGTGATGATGTGTTAAATATTCTTGGAATAAACAAATAATGGCGTTTACTTTGCAGCTTCTGCAATTTATATAATACAGAAAAGAACAATTCAACTACACAAAAACAAAAATGAAAAAAGTAATCTTGTTCCTCGCCTGCGGGTTAATGATAGGCAAATCGGCAATGGCCCAGAGCAATACCGGATTGAAAATAGCTTACATCAATTCTGCTGTTTTGTTGCAGGCAATGCCCGAAAGGATCAATGCAGACTCTGCGCTGGCGAAATACACTCGTTCTTTTCAGGAGCAGATAGAAATAATGACCAAGGAATTCCAAACCAAAGTTCAGGCTTTCCAGGCTGGTGAAAAGACCATGACCGAAGCTATGAAAGAAGTTAAAACCAAAGAACTTCAGGATCTGCAGGCTCGTATAGAAACTACCCAGCAGAGTGCACAGGAAAAGATACAGACCAAAAAACAGGATCTCTACACTCCTATACTGGAAAAAGCAGATAAGGCTATAAAAGATGTAGCAAAAGAAAAGAACTACGATTACATATTTGATGTGAACAGCCAGGGTGGTATAGTTTTCAGCAAAGAAGAATACGATATCACACCAGTGGTAAAAGCTAAGATGGGTATCAAGTAATAGCCCGTTTACTAATATTTAAGCACGCCGTCCTGCACAGTTGCAGGACGGCGTTTTTTTATTTCAAAACCGGACTCCATTTTATTTAGGATACTCTGATAAATAATGATTATCAGTCTTTATGATATTGAGCGTGACAAGTTGGCTACTATGACTTAACTTTGCGCCTGCATTTACATCTAAAGCATTCATGTACACTATCAAATTTACATTCGAGCAAAAAGGCCTGGCGCCGGTAACGCTTGAAAATGTTGCTCCCGACCAGAGTATTCTGGAGGTAGCTCTAGAGAACAATATCGAACTTCATCATAATTGTGGCATGGTTTGCGCCTGCAGTACCTGCCATATATACCTGCAGAAAGGAGAAGAATTTGTACCGGAACTTACAGACAGGGAAGAAGACTTCATAGACAGGGCTAAGAATCCAAAACTCAATTCACGTCTGGGTTGCCAGTGTGTATTGATCAACGGATCTGGTGCGCTGGAAGTTTGTATTCCGGATCAGTCGCTGATACACGGTGAATAAGAGATAAAAGCCCTAAATAAATAATACAATTATACATTATGTACGAACCGCCTATTAAGTGGAATGATTATGAAGATATAGCGCTGAAGCTATATGAGAAATTTGGTGACGATTTTGGTGAAAGCAAGATATACAGGATCCGTTTTACAGAACTGCTGGAATGGGTACTGGAATTGCCGAATTTTGAAGGAAAAAGAGAGGAATGTAACGAAGGTCATCTGGAAATGATACAGTCGTCGTGGGTATATGAATGGCGTGACAATCAGAATTAATACTATCTGATGCAGCTATTGCTGCGCTAATAACAGTTTACATTCTACGGGCAAACTATACAATAAGACAAAAATCAGGTATCTTTGCGCCCCCAATTAATAACATGAATTTACGTCGCATTTTCGTTTTTTATCGTATTCCTATAGCGGTTCTGCTAATAGCGCTTGGTTTTCTGATAGGCTTTAAGGTTACCTGGTGGATAGCTTGGATACCATTTCTGGTATCAGCTATTATGATCACTGCATATTTCCTGATAGGCCCTATGACCCTGATACAGGGTTATATAGAAAGCGGAGATATGGAAGGTGCACAAAAGTTGCTGAAACTGGTTAAATACCCTAATCTGTTGTATAAACCAATACGTTCTTCATTTTATATGCTGCAGGCCAATTTTTCTACAATGGGAGAAGATCTGGATCAGGCAGAAGCACAGTTGAGGAAAGGACTGGAAACAGGTGGTGGTGAGAAGGATTTTGAAGGTACAGCCTATCTGCAGCTTGGTGCAATAGCACACAAAAAAGGTAATATCAAAGAAGCATACGAGCACCTGAGAAAAGCAGTTCAGATAGGCCTTCCTGACAAAGACAACGAAGCTACTGCCTACCTGCAACTTTCAGGTATTTGCATTCAGCGTCGCGACTTTAGAAATGGCAAGATCTATTTCAACAAAGCAAAGGCGTGCAAGGCTACTAATCCTCAGGTAGTAGAGCAGATCAAGGAAATGTCGAAATACATCGCCAGGATCCCCGGATAATCAACAGTTCTTTTAGTAATAACGAAGCGGCAAATAGCTTTATTCTACCAGTTTAGTACCGGTCTGAGTAAATTCTATTTGCCTCTTTTTATATAAGGCACCCAAAGTCATTTTGAAGGTTTTTTTGCTCATGCCGAAGAAGGCATAGATAGCTTCGGGGTCAGATTTGTCGTTGTATGGCAAATAGCCGCTGTTGTTGCGCAGCAGCTCAATAATGCGGTCTTCTTCACTTTTTACACGGGTGTAGCCCTTGGTGCCTGGCGATACATCGATCTTATTGCCCGGCCTGAGGTTTTTGATAAAGCCTTTTAGTTTTTCGCCAATTTCCAGTTCGCGGAAGACCTCGTTGTAATGCAGCACACCTATGTGTTTGCTGTTTATGATGACTTTATAACCAATATCTGTTTTCTGGAAAACAACCAGATCCACTTCATCGTTGATCTTTATAGTAAGCTCCAGATTGCTGAGGAAATGATCTATTTTTTCGGTGGCGGTAACGCGGCCGGTCTGTGCGTCAATAACCAGCATAACCAGACGTTTGTCGCCTTCTTTCATCCTATGCTCCATGTAGGACAGGGGTATAAAAACATCCTTCATAATACCCCATTTGAGGAAAGCACCATGAGGTGTAACACTGGCTACTTGCATCATGGCTATCTCTCCTACTACGGCAACCGGACGGTCTGTAGTGGCTATCAGTCTCCCTTCATTGTCGTGATAAACGAAGACGTTGATCTCATCATCGATCTTCAAACCTGCAGGTACATACCTTTTGGGCAGCAGTATCTCATCCGGATTACCATCGAGATACATTCCGAAATCGACCTCTTTAACTACTTTCAGTGTATTATATTCTCCTACGTTTACCATTAGCAGTGTAAGTTACGTTTATAGTGAAGACCTTCAAAATCGGCGGGGTTATTTGACAGATTGAAGTTGTATGGAATCTGTAATAGCTTCATATATTTTTTGCCATTGCGGGTGCGTCTGCAATAATATCATCTGTTCGTTTATGGTAGATGAGTCACCCCGCATTGCCGGGCCGGTTTGTAAGGATGAGGGCGAGGCGTGCCTGAAACGGGAATAGGTCTGTTCGATAATTGGTTCCAGCACCGAGAAAGGCAAATTGTTTTCAGCACATATCTTTTCGCAGATAGCCATGAGGTGATTGGTGAAATTGTTGCTGATCACTGCCGACAGGTGCATCCATTTTCTTTGGTCGTACTTCGCTTCAAACAACACATCTGTGAGTACATGAGCCAGTGTAAGCGCATATTTCTCTGCTTTGGGAGAAGATGCTTCCCAGGCAATAGGTATATTGCGATGTGTAGGCTGATTGTTGCGAGGTATGGAGTATACAGGCCAAAGCACAGCTGTATCTGAAGAGGCCTTGCTGATGGCATCAATAGACACTGCTCCGGCGGTGTGTATCAGTACTGTTTTTTTGTAAGAGAGCTGATCTGCAATCAGCTGAACCGCATTATCTGAAACAGCAATGAAACACACATCGGCTTCCATATCTTTAGCGGCTTTCAGATCGCCATGATGGTTGCACAAAAGCGCCTCTGCCAATTGTTTTACTGCAGTATCGTTTCTGCCGAAAACACCTTTGCACAGATGCCGGGCTGCAACGAGTCTGTTTCCAATGAACCAGGCCATACTACCTGTTCCGATAATAGTGAAGGTCATGAAGGGGTGTTTTGGTTGGTGATATAGTGTTGTTCCATTATTAACCGCACTTTTTCTTTAAGCGCAGCTACATCATTTGTAGTGAGCCCTTCTGTAGCTACAGATTCAAGAAAATGGAGTCTGATGGGACTGGGTCTAGCCCACCCTTTGCGGTTGTGCGGTAATATTTTGCCGGTATTGAAAATGAGCCCGGGAATGATAGGTTTCTGCGCCTTAATGGCCGTAAGGAAAGCGCCATCATAAAAGGGCTGTAGCGGCTTATCGGTTTTGTTGCGGGTGCCTTCGGGATAAAGGCAAAGGTTTATGCCCATCTCCAGTGTTTCCTGCATGCGGGCAAAACTATCTCTGCGACTACTTTCTTTTTTCCTGTCAACCAATATCGATCCGGCTTTATAAATGATGCCAAACAGAGGAATCTTTGCCATTTCGATCTTAGCAAGTGTTTTATTGGGACCAGGTATCCAGGGAGATGATACCGGAATATCCATAAATGAGTTGTGGTTGAGTACTACCACATAGTTCTGTCCTTTTTTGAAGTGGTGTTTGCCTTTTCTGAAAACCGGGCAGAAAATAAGTGGCATGTATACACCCATCCATAGTCTGAAGACCTTGTGCAGCATTTTGGATCTATGTGGCTCGCTGAGCAGAGAGATGATCCAGATAGGAAAAACAACAACCAGCATAGTGGCTATAAACACCAGAAGGGCGTAAACGGCATATATATGGCCAGCTATATTTTTGAGAAAATTCATGTAGGTAACAAAAGTAAAAAGTAAAAAGGAGATTGCTGCAATGAAGCCGGTTATACTATAAAAACAATAAGAGTTTTACTAAGAATAGGAAGGTTATAATTGAAATCTTCAGCAGAGCTAATTTATAGTAGAGATGAGATAAGGTCATCAATATTTTAGTGAAGGTATGCTTTAAACTAAAAATCCCACCAGAAAGACGGGTGGGACTGAGTTGGCTCAACAAAGAAATTGTCGAACAAGATACGGAGTCATATAATTACATATTAAAATATCAAAAAGCGACTAAACTTGTAATTTACAATACTTACCCACTATTACGGCTGGTACACCAGTCTCAATGTTTGCTGCTAAAAGTTGCATCAATAAAGCACTACATGTACACTCCTTTTATAAGACATGTAGGCAAAGTTATGCATATAGTACCTGTTACGATACCAGTACTCTTTTATACAACAGCTATAGATAAGTTACTGCTCCAGTAAGTACCTATTGCTTTGTTATTGGTAGTTCCGGCTGTCCTACAATAGCTAGTAGTTCCTCTGTCTTTACCAGGTATAGCATTTAATATTACTCTGCAGTAGAAGAACCTCCCACTAACACTGTAAACATAACCGAAATAGCTATAGAAGCTAAAATTATCCCTGAACTGTTTCGGGCACTGACTGATGTAGAATGCCTTTGTGGGGCTTGATGGTTTTATTAAAGGAAACAATACAATACCCGGCTACAGTAAAGACCAATTGGGAAGTGCAAGCATGCGCCAGCTGCTGCAATGCAGCGATACCTTCTATATCGTCTTTTTGGCTTTGATAGTATTACTGTGACTTTTCCAATCTTACCATCTTGCAGGCCCTGCTCACATTCACAAGATATTCCTTCACCGCCTCCTCTGCTAACTCCCTTTGCAAGCAGGGTCCCAACCTTTTTTTGTGATATCCTTTAATATCTCGTGATCCAGGCTAAGATTAGCATACATCCGCTTCAACCGGGTATTCTCTTCTTCAAGCTCTTTGAGCTACCTAACATCAGAGATGTCCATTCCTCCGAATTTGCTTTTTTAGTTACACAATGTAGCCTTGCATATCTCCAGTTCACGGCATAGGTCTTCTGCTTTTCTGCCTTCCTCATGTTCTTTGAGGGCTTTGACAATTTGAGCCTCCGTAATTCTTGTACTTCTCATGTCTGAAAATTTTAAATTATTGACTTTTAGTCCATTTAAAAACTGTCCGCTTTTAAGGCGTACTTACAATCGTTCAATAGATATTTCTTCAACCAAAGCAGCAGATAATAGCCCTGAAATGGTTGAGAAGTTCTCATTTCGTACGTTTATTGATAAGTGGTTTGGGCAGAAAAAGAAAAAGTGAATGGTCGATGATTTGTCATTCGTCCTGGTTCGCAATGAGGACGAGTGGAGAATTACGAATTGAGAGACAGAAAAGTCCCCGAAAGCCTCTTCACCACTTTGGATTTTTACTTTACAATCGAATTCGAATTAGACCTAAGTGAATCCAGCACTCGTATCAGGTGTGCCGTTTCCAGTTGGTTACCGCAATGATTAAGATGATACCACTGGTCATAAAACAGCGAAGAATCCATTGTGTAGGCCGAGTTCAATAGGTTTGGGAACAATTTTACTGTCTTGTTGATGTGTCGTGCCGTGCTGACATTATTTGCAGTATTAGGCATGGGGGTAAGTAGTATGTACATTGTTTTGCCCGGAAACAAGCCGCATATAAAGCTAACGTCGTCGGTAGTATAATCCACGTGTTCGATCTGGTGCTTACTCGCATCAAATTTATTTTCACAATTGAGATACGAGGGGACACCACACAAAGAATCTAGCAAGTTGTCTTTTAGTGTGAAAATAGGATAATTATTAGACGGGTGAGAACGATAAAGCTTTACATTCAAATAGTTCCAAAGCCAGTTATTGAAGAAATTTACTTTAGTGTTCCTTATCGTGCTTAAAGCATAATCATATGATATAAAAGTGCTTTTAGATATCTCGTCAGAAGAAGATACTGCAACATTCTTCTTTAATGTGGAGTAAGGCAAATACAGTATTATAGTGTCATAATGGGAAAATTGCTTTGACTCACTAAGGTATTTAACAAACGATGAATTTTGATTACCGGCAAAATATAAATAGTCAACCTGCGGATACTTTTGCTTCAGTTGATGCTTGTCAATGTTGTGCATCAGGTTAGAGCAACCTATCATGAGTATATGCCCCTGCTCCGATTGCTTAATGTACTTCAGACCATTAGGTAATGAAAATTTATACTCTCTATTTAACAAGTATAAACCAATAACATTAGAGATAACCAACAGTACTAATGGTAAAGTCAGTGTAATTGTCAATTTATTAAAAAATTTATTCATTAGAATTGAAAATATATAAAGTCCTGACCTTTATCGTTAAGATAATCTAAAACAAACACTGTAAATATGGCGATAATAAGTAGGGTGTAAATGGCATACCTCACCCCTTCGGAATTGCTAAACTTCAACGATTTTTCATTCCTTCTCAGCGGCCAGTCAAAAAGAAGCAAGGCAATGGCATAAACAAATACCATTTTGCCTTGTGGCAATATCAGGAATTGACTCGGATTCTGAATCGTATCTGTAATGATCTTTCCGATATAATCTATGGCAATCTTCATGTTATTTGCCCTGAAAAATATCCATGCAAATGTTACAAACACAAATGTCATCCCAATTTGCCAAAGCTCCCTGAGGTTCGGGATCTTACGGTCTTCAGCAACAACGCTCGACACATACTTTCTGTTCCGGTTCAGCAGCAACAGAGGTAGAAAACCACAGGCATGCACAAAACCCCATGCTATATAATTCCAGCTTGCGCCATGCCAGAAACCACTTACCAGGAAGATGATAAACGTATTTCGGATTGCTTTGTATTTTCCTTCTTTAGAACCGCCCAATGGTATATACAGATAGTCTCTGAACCAGGATGAAAGAGAAATATGCCAGCGACGCCAGAACTCGGCAACATCTCTTGAAAAGTAGGGGAATTTAAAGTTGCTTAGTAGCTCAAAGCCAAATAGCTTAGCCGTACCTAGCGCAATGTCAGAATAACCACTGAAGTCGGCATATATCTGGAAGCTGAACGCAATTGCCCCGATAAGAAGTGTATAAGCATTGTAGTTTTCATACTTTCCAAAAATGCCGTCTACAATATTGGCCAGGCTATCGGCTATGACCATCTTTTTAAACAGGCCGTATAGCATTAGCCGGCAGCCTTCTACCGCCTGAGTGTAATTGAATTCTCTTTTTCTTTGAACTTGTGGCAGCAAGTGACTCGCCCTTTCTACAGGACCTGCAACTAACAGCGGAAAAAAGCTAACGAATACGGCATATTCAATAAAGCTCTTAACCGGTTTTTGATGTCCTCTATATATGTCGAATACATACGACATACCATGAAATGTGTAAAAAGATATCCCCACCGGCAAAGCAAAATGAAGCAAAACGAAGTTTGTCTTTAAACCAAGAAGGGCGAGCCCGCTTTGAAATTCTGTGGCGAAGAAATTGTAGTATTTGAATACAGCAAGAACGCCCAGATTATTAATAACGCTCAACCATAAAAATATCTTTGCCTTATTTCTGTTCGGAGATGCAACCCAAAATCCATATCCATAGTCCAGGCAGGTACTGAGCATTAACAGGCACATGAACTTCCAGCTCCACCATCCGTAAAAAAAATAACTGGCTATAAGTACCAGTGCATTTTGATTGTTGATCTTTTTGTTGAATACAAACCAGTACAAAACAAATATTATCGGCAGGAAGACAAAAAACTCTATTGAATTGAATAGCATTGTAAGGTTTCCATATTTTTCGGGAGAGGGCTGAATTGACTCATTTCAATGAAATTCAAAAGAGAATTTATGAAACCATTTTCCAACTTATTGCAAAGTATTTAATGATGTTTGGCAACAAACCACTGCGATTCTCGTACTAACAATTCGATGTAGGTAAAGCACCTGATCTTCCAATTACTTGAAATTGGCACCAAGCAGTTTGTAGCTGGTACAAACCTTGCCTGACTGATTTCCTTTACAACCCTGGCACCCTATAAAACGTACTTCGTTGGGAGATAGATTATCTATCTTGATCCTTTTAATGTTTGAGTGTCCATAGATCAGGGTCGCTCCACTGGTCACAGTCATTTCAAGATATGCGATTGCAACATTATCCCCAATGTTCTGGATAGACACACCTTCCTGTCCCTGTTGGCACCCTTCTGTTGCCTCCGTAAAAAATACCTTTGCAGCTGCATTACCCACAACAGATGACCTGTTCTTCTTTATCACGGGCTTTGATACAGGTACTACATCAGTACTTATAGCACCTGTAGCTGTATCAGGCAATGCTATATCTTCTACAACAGAAGAATCTACAGTTTGTGCATTGGCGGTAATTGTCACAAAAACAATTGCGACCAATAGTACATATCTGAGCAGATATAGCTTCTTAGTAAATTCCATTGCAGGCGAAAATTTCGGCCAATTTAATAGAAACAATACACATCTTATATAGCCTCAAAGCCTACCTACTAACAATTGCGGTCTACTAATTAGCACAATGTATTGGTAATCAATCAATTAATATTCAGCTTTGTTTTCTCAATGAGATTCTATCTTACGACAGAGTAATTGTATTCATAGAAATGAATAAATTGCAACACGTGACACCAGTACGCATACATTTTGAGCAAACAGAAAGAGGCTACAACCTATCTAATGATGATAGTCACTCCACTCTGCATACCTCAAGGGATGATACATGGAAAACCATATACAATGCAGTAAAAGATATAGACTTTACCAACCAAGCTGTTGTTTTATAATTTCATGCCTATAACCCCACCATACCCAACTACTCTTTCAATTATCAATTACGTTATACTATAGCTATTTATCTGCATTGAATACGGCATTGGTCTATATCTGCAAAACAGAATAACATGAAGCGACTGCTACTTATTGTTTACTTACTTGTATTTGGATACTGCGCCGGTGGGCAGACCCCTCAAAGCATTTCCTATCAGGCAGTGGCAAGAGATAGTAGCGGGCACATTTTATCAGTAACCTCTGTTTCGGTACGTATCACTATCAGAGAATATACTATTACTGGTCCGGTACGTTATAGCGAGACACATAATATTACCACATCGCCGGGCGGAATGTTCTCCCTGTTTATAGGTAATGGGATACCCAATACAGGATCGTTTTCGGGAGTCAAATGGTCCAATGGCGCTTTTTATCTTCAAACAGCATTTGCTGTAGGCGATGATACATCCTATACCGACCTTGGTACTGAACAACTAATGAGTGTTCCCTACGCTCTGTATGCGGCCTCCATAAAACTAAAAGTAAGTAATACCGGTGATACACTATACGCTGGAAACGGATCGTTTGTAATTGTTCCCGGCATAAGTGCAGCAAATTGTTATTGCCTCACAGATACATTACCAACGCGCGATAATAACATGGCCTTGGGCAATCCGAACAGTGCCACCGCTACCCCATCAGACTCTGCCAACTATCTTATAACCCGACATCAGTTTGCGCTTTCTTACAACAACCAAAAAGGAATTGCCAACTGGGTAAGCTGGCATTTGAGTGCCGCCTGGAAAGGTACTACTCCCCGATGCAACTGTTTTACACAAGACGCTATGCTGCCTGCAGGCTACTACAGGGCTACTACAAGTAACTATACTGGCACTGGTTTTGATCGCGGTCATCTTTGTCCCTCTGACGACAGAGATGGTAGCGATACCGACAACGCAGCTACATTTAAAATGACCAACATTGCCCCCCAGTCACCAATTCTGAATCAGCAAACCTGGGAAGATCTGGAAGCCTATTGCAGAACACTGATCACACAGGGAAAAGAACTATACATAGTTGCCGGAAGTTACGGTACAGGCGGTACAGGTAGCCTTGGTGGAGTGACAATGAGCATAGCAAGTAACAAAATATCAGTTCCGGCATACTATTGGAAGGTAATAGTTGTATTGCCTCAAGGCACCTTTGACCTGTGCAGGGTTAACGCAACAACACGGGTAATAGCAGTAGTAATGCCTAACGTGCAGACTGTAAACTCGAATCCATGGAACTACTACCGTACCACCGTTGATGCCATTGAGGCCAGTACAGGACTTGACCTGCTTTCTTCGGTTCCTGCAGCCACACAATCAGTTATTGAGTCAGTAGTAGATACCGGTCCCACCTACTGATCTACCCTATATTATATAGCTTCCACAAATCACAAAAAAAGCCGACATTGCTGCCGGCTTTATAGCTTTATAGTGGTAGGAATGTTTTAGTTTTTAGAATGAGCTGCGCCCCCAAGCTTTTTCTTAAATAGTTAAACCTGCCTGCCGGTAGGCAAGTAGTTAAATTGTTAAAAAGACCGAACTGCACGCACGTAGTAAGTCTCGTTCTTATTGAATCTGGGGGTGGTGCCATTGGTGAAGTCGATGGCCCATGCATAGTTAGCACTGTAATCACTACTACTCCAATAGTTACCAGTGGTTGTAAACCCTCCCAAGTTATTTACTCTTAAATTATTGTACATCAAGTTCAACTCATCCCTTGATGGCAGAAACCAATCTGAATAGCCACTCAATGTTAGATTATCACAAACATACGCAGCCGTTCCTACTGTAGTACATGAAGCCATAATTGCAGCAGTATTTGCAGCGCCAGAACCGACTGTTGTTCCAGTACCTGCTATTGACGTTCCATTACAGCCCCATTCTGCACTGGTTTGATCTGTTGGTGCGCAAACCAAACCATGATTACCCGTTCCGTCAATATAAAATATAACACCTCCGGCATAGCTTTCTCCAATGTATCTACCGGCAGGTATACCTGTTGTCACTGTAATGTCGCTTCCATAAAATGTACCACTGGCATTTGTAACATAGGCCCGTACGTGGTAGGTAAGATTAGACATCAAACCCGTCATCGTTGCAGTAAACGAGGCTGAGCCACTACCATTGGTTGTCTTTGTGTTGCTCGTAGTTGGATTAGCACTTAAACTCCAGCACACTCCCTTTGCGGTTACCACACACCCATCGTCTGTCGGTATACTTACATTTATATTCGCAGAGTTGTATGTTATCGACGATGTACTGTCTATTACTACAACCGGAACTGCCAGATGACTCACCGTGTATTGATTACCATAAGCCGTGCCGCTGCTATTGGTGGCAAAAGCCCTTACATAGTATGTCGTACCGCAGCCTGTCAATCCTGTAATACTACTTGTGAAATACCCTAAACCTGCTCCGTCAGTGCTAAAGCTACCCGATAATGTTGGATTACTGCTTGTACCCCAACACACTCCCCTGGAAGTAACAGCTGATCCTCCATCTATGCTTACATAACCACCACTACCGGCAGTAGCGCCACTACCTGGATATGTAACAGGGCTGGTTCCAACAATTGGCACCCCTGATGAGGTCGGCACTACAGTAGCAGTTGTAAAACTCTGAAGCGCACCATAAGTAGTTCCAATAGCATTTGTAGCATATGCTCTTACATTATAAGTTGTGCCCGGAGTCAGTCCTGTTATATTACTATTGTAAAGGCCTGAACCTGTACCGTCACTGGTATGTGCGCTATCCTTTGTAGGCGTTGTACTAACACCCCAGCATACACCTCGAGTAGTTATGCCGGTACCGCCATCGCTTGTGATGTTACCTCCACTAATGGCTGATGTAGTTAATATAGAGATAACAGAATTTGTTGATACCGTAGGTGTTGTAGTTGCCAGTGTGGTAAATGTGTACTGAGCACCATAGGCAGTACCCATTGAATTGATGCTATATGCACGGACATAATAAGTAGTATTTGGCGATAGGCCGGTCATGTTTATTGAGAAATACCCCAACGAGTTAGATGCAGTAGCATGCGGACCAGTGGCAAGTGGATTTGAAGCTGTGCCCCAACATATGCCCTGTTCTGTTATGGGATTACCTCCATTATTTGTAGTTGTTATTCCACTCGTGGCTGAGGTATATGATATCGCACTAACAGAATAGGTAGATATAACAGGAACTGAATTGAGTACAGTGGTGAATGAACGCTGTGCACCATAAGACGTTACTGTAGCATTGGTAGCATATGCTCTTACATAGTACAAGGTAGATGATGCAAGCCCAGTAATCGTGCCGCTAAATGTGCCGATGCCTGAACCGATTGGCAACGTGCTGCCTGCAATGGTTGGGTTCGATGTTGTACCATAACAAAGGCCTCTTGCAGTTACAGTAGTTCCCCCATCGTTTGTGATATTGCCGCCGCAGATGGCTCCGGAGTTTGTGATGCTGCTTACTGTATCTGTGGTTAATGTAGGCGCACTCAATGCTGTTGTGTTAAACGATACTACATTTCCATATGCAGTTCCATTCTTGTTTGATGCAAATGCCCGTACATAATATGTCTTACCCGGAAGAAGACCTGTAAATGACACACTGTATGACCCTACTGTATTACCGGGAGAAACAATTGACTTGTTTATTGAAGGCATTGAAATAGTATCTATACAAACACCTTTCGCAAAAACATACTCGCCACCATTTGCCTTGAGTGTATCTGTAGAAACAGCACTTGTGTATGAAATTGACGAAATAGGTCCGGTAGCTACTGTAGGTAGATCAACAGCTCCCGGTACACCACTTTGGTTAGCATACAACGCATAAGGCACACTCATCATTTGAGTAGTACCCATATCTATGTAAGAGCTACCACCAGCAGGATCCATTTCAACTTGCATAAACTTTGCGTTAGTGCCCCAATTGATGCCAGAGAACGTACCTGTCACAGGTGTTCCCTGTCCAACATTAACTGAGAACATACCTTGTACAGAAGTAGTAACTGAGAAAGTTTCTCTATACTTGATAACACCCGTAGCTATACTGTCTCTAATAGTAAAACGTACCGAGATAGCAGTACTCACTAAAATTGATCCCGAGCTATTACGAGCCACAGCCTGATATGGTATTCCCTGTGGAGCTTGAGCCATAGCCATATTAGCTAATAGCAGCAATACGAAAATGTTGAGTAGTTGTTTCATTATATTGTGTTTGTTATGTTCAAATTAAAAAGAGACACCCTCCCTTGCAGAAGAACGTCTCTTTGTGTGCTTATTGCTGATAGATCAGCCTTACGGTCTCCATAGTGCCGTCTTCTCTGCTGAACTGACACATGTATATACCTGATGCCAGATCTGATGGTAGCTGTATGGTGGATGATGGTGTTTCGATATGGTAAGTACCTAACAGTTTGCTGTCTATTGTAAAGATCCTGAACGTACCTGCAGTTGATGTCTCTACAGTAAGTGTACCCTGTGTAGGGTTTGGATATACACCAAACTTGATGCTACCTCCATTTGTTGTTTCACCCACTCCTTTTGCTAGTGGCGTTGGGTTCACTGTCATGGCCTTGATGGAACGACAGCCTGTTGTAGTGATAACGTATGAGATGGTCATGGTACCTGCACTGATGCCTGTTACTGCTCCCGATGCTGAACCCACTGTACCTATAGCCGTATTACTGCTGCTCCATGCACCTCCTGTTGTTGTACATCCCAATGTGGTAGATGAGCCTACAACTAAGCTTGATGCTCCACTTATTGCTGCAGGTGCAGGGCTTACCAGCATAAGAGCTGTTTTGAAACAACCTGCACTTACCATATAAGTAATAGTAGTGCTACCTGTTGCCACACCTGTCACTATACCTGTAGTGCTGCCCACTGTTGCCTTGGCTATAACAGAGCTCATCCATGTGCCTCCGGTTGCTGTTGTGCTCAGGGTCACTGCATCTCCTACACATACTGCAGTACCACCTGTTATTGCTGGTAGTGCCGCATTCACAGTCACCTGCTTAGTGGTCATACAGCTTCCTGTAGTGCGGTAAGTGATGTTCACTGTTCCTGCACTTACACCGGCTATCAGACCTGTGCCCGAGTTGGCTGTTGCTACTGCTGCATTACTACTGCTCCAGGTACCACCTGTCAGAGCATTGCTCAGGGTTATTGTCTGTCCGCCACACACCACACTTTCTCCGGTACTGCTGCCCGGGGTCGGATTTACTGTTATTACCTTGGTAGCAGTACAAGCTCCTCCGTAACCATAGCTGATGGTGGCTGTACCCGGAGTGGTACCACTAACGATACCTGCTGCATCTACACTGGCTACTGCTGCATCACTGCTGCTCCATGTACCTCCTGCCGATGTGCTGGCAAGCGATATGGTATTACCCACACATACATTGGTAGTACCTGTGATGGCTGCTGGTGCTCCGGATACGGTTACTACTGCTGTTCTGCTGCAACCTGTGCCCAGAGTATAACTAATTGTAACAGTTCCTGTTGCAACACCTGTTACTATTCCTGCAGTACCTGCTGTGGCTATTGCTGTATTGCTACTGCTCCAGCTACCACCTGTTGTTGCATTGCTCAGGGTGGTGGTATTACCCACACAGGCAAACTGTGCTCCTGTAATAGCTGCAGGTCTTGCATTGATCGTTACTGTCTTAGTTGTATAACAATCTATAAGCGTATACGTGATCACTACTGTGCCCGATGCTACGCCCGTCATTATACCTGTGGTCATATTGATCGAGGCTACTGATGTATTGCTGCTTGTCCAGCCACCACCCATAGCACCCGATGGTACCGACATAGTTGCTGAAGAACCTTCACATACTGCTGTAGGACCCGATATTACTGCCGAACTGCTCTGTACATACAATGGTGTTGTTTTGCTGCAACCTGTACCGAAACTATAAGTAATAGTGGTCATACCAGCTGCAAAAGCTGTTGCCAGACCTGTTGCCGATACTACTGTGGCTATTGATGGATTGCTGCTTGCCCAGGTTCCTCCCGGTACAGGATCTACCAATACCTTGGTATTACCCAGACACATATTGTAGGTAGTATCTGATGTAAACAGCGTATTGACTGTTACCAGTTTGGTTGCAGCGCAGCTGCCTGTGGTATAACTGATGGTTGCTGTACCATTTACTACACCTGTCACCACACCCGTTGAAGATACTGTAGCTACTCCTGTATTAGAGCTGCTCCAGGCACCTCCGCTTGTAGCACTGGAAAGGGCAAGTGTTGTACCCAGACATACGGTAGTGCCTCCTGTTATTGCTGCAGGAGATGGATTTACGGTGAATGTTGCTGTAGACTGACAACCTGTAGCCAGTTTGTAGGTAATGATAGCAGTGCCCCCTGTAAGACCTATGAAGCTACCTGTAGTATTATTTATGGTACCTACTGCTGTGTTACTACTGCTCCAGGTGCCGCCAGATGGTGTTGCTGTGAGTGCGGTGGTTATACCCGAACAAACTACAGGGCCTCCACTTACTGCCGATGGCAGTGCATTCACCGTTACTGTCTTCACAGCATAGCAACCACTGGTAGTATAGCTTATTGTTACTGTACCTGCTGCCACACCTGTTACCAGACCAGAGCTGTTTACTGTTGCTGTAGCTGTGTTGGCACTACTCCAGGTTCCTCCTGTGGTAGTACTGCTCAGAGCGGTACTGGTAGCCGGACATATATTGGTACTACCTGTTATTGCTGCAGGTGTCTGGTTTACAGTTATTGCTTTTACAGATACACAGCCACCGCCTATTGTATAAGATATATTGGTAACCCCTGTGGCCACACCTGTTACCACACCACCTGCTGCTGTGGTAGCTATGGTTGAGTTGCCACTGCTCCAGGTACCACCGGTAGTGCTGCAGCTAAATGTTGTATTTGCTCCTGTACATACTATACCCGATCCGGTTATAGCTGCAGGTTGTGCATTTACTGTTACTGCCCTGGTTGTGTAGCAGCCTGTTCCTAATGTATAAGATACGGTAGTAGTACCTGGTGCTACTCCGAATACTACACCTGAACTATTTACCGTCACTATGAGTATATTATCACTACTCCATGTACCTCCTGAAGTCGTATTGTTAAGAGTAGTTGTTTGTCCCTCACATACCGATGCTGTACCTGTAATTGTTGCAGGTACCGGATTTACTGTGATGATCGTAGTGCTGTAACAGCCCGTACCTGCTGAGTAGGTAACTACTGCAGTACCTGCACTTACACCCGTTAACACTCCTGTACTGCTGCCTACTGTGGCTATGCTTGATGTGGTAGTATTCCACACACCTCCTGAAGGAGTGCAACTGAGGGTAGTATTACCCCCCGCACATACAGTGCCCGATCCTGTTACAGATCCCGGTACTGCATTTACTGTTATCACAGCCGTAGTGCTGCAACCTGTAGATACAGTGTAGGTAACAGTAGCTGTACCAGCTGCTATGCCGTTCACTACACCCGATGAAGCACCTACTGTAGCCACAGCCGTGTTATCACTTACCCATGTGCCACTAGTGGCAGCATTGGTCAGGGTACCGGCATTGCCTTCACATACGGCAAGAGCACCTGTTATTGCCATTGGGGTTGGTTGCACGGTTACCACTGCTGCTGTACCACAGCCACCTGCCACACTGTAGCTGATGGTAGTAGTTCCTGCAACTAAGCCCGATACAACTCCTGTACTGCCTATGGTTGCTACTGATGTATTACTGCTGCTCCAGCTGCCTCCTGTGGTGGCACTGCTCAGGGTAGTATTTGCACCCTCACATATAGATAAGGCACCTGTTATTGCTGCAGGCAGCGCATTGATGGTAATGATTGCTGTACTGCGACAACCTGTAGACAATGTATAAGATATTATAGCTGTACCTGCAGCCACACCACTGGCCACACCACCCGAACTGATACCTGCTGTAGTTGCTGCACTGCTGCTCCATGCACCACCTGTAGTAGCACAGGTGAGTGTGGTTGCTGCACCTACACAGGCCGAAAGTGTACCGCCTATTGCTGCAGGTGCTGTATTTACCGTTACTACTCTGGTTACAGCACATGCACCACCAATTGTATAACTGATGGTAGTAGTACCCGTAGTAACGCCTGTAACTATTCCTGAAGTACCAACAGTAGCAATTGTTGTATTGGCCGATGACCAGCTACCACCCGTAGTGGTGCTTGCCAGTGTCATATCGGCTCCTGCACAGGCCATGCCTGTGCCTGTTATAGCTGCCGGCATGGTATATACCGTAACTACTGTGGTAACAGAGGTACCCGATATGGTATAAATAATAGTTGCCGTTCCTGCTATTATGCCCGTAACCAGTCCGCCACTTGTCACAGAGGCTACCGCACTATTGGTACTGCTCCATGCACCTCCTGCAGGTGAGCAACTCAGAGTAGTGGCAGTGCCTGTACATAAAGTGGTAGTACCTGTTATCGCACCTATAGTACCTGTTACCGTTACTGTTTTGGTTACAAAACAACCTGTTGTTGCGGTATAACTGATAAGAGCAGTACCCGGAGCAATACCACTTACCAGACCTGTAGAGGCTACTGTGGCTATGGCAGTGTTGCCACTACTCCATGTACCACCTGTAAGACCATTGGTGAGCGTAGTAGTACCACCTGTAGCCAGTGTTGCTGTGCCACCTATGGTTGGTGGATTGTTATTTACCGTTACCATCTTGGTTACCCTGCAGCCTCCCGGCATAGTGTAAGACATGGTTGCCACACCACCTGTTACTGCAGTTACCACCCCTGTGCCAGAACCTATTGTAGCAACTGTGAGGCCACTGCTGGTCCAGGTACCACCGCTTGGAGTACTGGTAAGTGTAGTAGTAGTACCTGCACATATATTGGCTATACCAGTTATTGCAGTCGGGGCTCCGTTTACCGTAACTACCCTTGTATTGATACAACCTGTAGAGAGTCTGTAAGTAATGGTAGTTGTTCCCGATGATATTCCACGAACGACACCCGCTGTATTTACAGTACCCACTGCCATGTTTGAACTGCTCCAGGTACCTCCTCCCGGACAAGCCAGTGTGGTGGTATTAGCTATACACACCGATGCAGTACCTGTTATAGCCAGTGGGGCTGCATTTACGGTTACGATCTTTGTTTTGTAGCAACCACCAGCATTGCTGTAGGTGATACGGCTTGTACCCAGTGCTATACCATTTACCACACCTGTTGCAGCACCAACTGTAGCTATAGCTGCATTGCTGCTGCTCCAGTTGCCACCGCTTGGGTAACCAGTAAGTGCGGTAGTAAGACCGGCACACACCACTGCTGTACCACCCACCGAATCTGGCAGGGTGTTGATAGTGAGTGTTGCCGTAGCACGACAGCCTGATGATAATGTATAAGAGATAAGCGTAGTACCTGCCACAAAACCTGTAGCCTGACCAGCTGTGTTGATAGTAGCTACCGATGTAGTACCACTTGCCCATGCACCACCTGCAGGTGTGCAGGTAAGTGTATTAGTGATACCGATACAACCGTTCATCGATCCTGCTATGGCCGATGGAGATACGTTTATAGTAATTGTTTTGGTGCTGCTGCAACTGCCAGATATGGTATAGCTGATATTAGCAGTACCTGCTGCTACACCTGTAACGATACCTGTACCACTTACAGAAGCTGTTGCTGTATTAGATGAAGACCATGAACCACCCGTTGTGGCACATGCCAGGGTAATGGTAGCATTGACACAAGCACTACCGCCACCTGTGATGGCTGCAGGCATTGCATACACACTTACTACTGCAGTTACATAAGAACCACCTACTGCATAGGTAATTGTAGAAGTACCTGCAGATATGCCTGTTACCAAACCACTTGCCGAACCGATAGTAGCTACAGCTGGTGTGCTGCTGCTCCATGTACCACCAGTGGTGCTGTTAGCCAATGTTGTGGTTGCACCTATACAGGTAGTAAGCGTACCTGTGATAGGAGAAGAAAGAGCAGAGTTTACAGTAACAACCTTTGTAGCCACTGCACTACCACATGCATTGCTCACGGTATAACTGATAGTGGCTGTACCAGATGAAACACCCGTTACAATACCTGTACTACCCACTGTAGCAACTGCTGTATTCGATGAACTCCAGCTACCACCCGCTACGCTATCTGTAAGAGTAATGGTTGCGCCTACGTATACAGATGATGGACCAGTGATTGTGCCGGCTACACTACCTGCGTTGTAAAGTTGAGTTATTTGGGAAGGGGTTAATGCTCGGTTGTAGAATGCAACATCGTCAACTAAGCCATGTAAAAACCAATCAGTAGTTAGTCCCCATTTCCCTATACGTATTTCATTGAGTGTTGGTCGGTTAAAACTTGTTGTAATTGATGCTTCCAGGTTGTTATTTATGTAAAGCTTCGCAACATTTGTTGTATAATCACATGTATAAACAACATGACACCAAGTAGATAAAGGGGCGATACTGCTGCTTGTTGTTGGTCCAAAGCAACAAACTCCACTCGTATCAAATACCCCTCCATAATGATACGATGGATAATCAAGAACAATACCATATAAGTCATCTGACCAATTCCAGATATTTGCAATTGCTATCCCAGGTGACAATGAGGTGAGGTTTACCCAAGTTGAAATCGTAACACCATAAATTGGAGTAATAGAAACTGGCATTGAACAACCAATAAAACTACTAAAGCCATTAAAGCTATAAGCTTTGTTCGCATTTCCAAACCTATCTATAGTTAGTGTAGCACCATAGTTAGTACCATTATTCCCATTACCACTTTCATCATTCGCATTACCATTAAAAGGATACCATGCTACAAGCCCACTTGTAGGTATACCTCCACTAAGAGCGTTTACTGTAACCAACTTAGTTGCAGTTGCCGTTCCACAACTGTTGGTAACTGTGTAACTTATTGTTACAGTTCCTCCTGATATACCAGTAACAATGCCAGTAGATCCAACTGTTGCCTTAGTTGTATTTGAAGATGACCAAGACCCACCTGAAGTTGCATTAGACACAGTAATTGTACTTCCAGCGCACACTGCTGAAGATCCTGTTATAGTTCCAGCAGATGATGTAGCTGTAACCGTGATGACTTTTGTAGCTACTCCACTGCCACAAGCATTGGTAACTGTGTAAGATATTGTTGCTGTACCTGATGTTACTCCCGTTACAATTCCTGAACTACCTACAATGGCTACGGATGTGTTGGAAG
This sequence comes from Bordetella parapertussis, assembly GCA_943331005.2. GTDB lineage: Bacteria > Bacteroidota > Bacteroidia > Chitinophagales > Chitinophagaceae > Nemorincola. The sequence continues at coordinate 6,827 of CALQJX020000028.1, read as the reverse complement.
ATGACCATGAGCCACCTGTGGTGGTGTTAGAGAAGGTTGTTGTGGAGCCAGTGCATACTGTTGTTGAGCCAGAGATGCTGCCGGCTACATTTCCTGCGTTATAAAGTTGTGTAATTTCAGACGATGTAAGCGCTCGGTTATAGATGGCTATGTCGTCGAGTTTGCCATCAAAAAAAGAATTCCATATTGAGTGTTTACCAATCAAAGTTGGTCCATAACCATTTATTGGAGCACTCGATGAATTAACAATGGCATCAAATACTGCAATATTAACCCCATCCACATATATTGAAAAATCAGAACTACTAATTACTGATGAAGGAATACCATTCCACACACCCACTACATGGTGCCAAACACTATTATTAATTGTATCATTGCTTGTTTTCCCTGATTGAAAATAATTTCCATCTGCTAAATACCTCACCCTTCCTTTATCAGCAGGAGCACTGTAAGTGGTAACTACATCCAATGTAACACCCACAGTGTCGGTCATAACCCAAGAAGGAGCATGAACTAGAGCTTTGCCACTTACAATTGTACCTCCTGCTGAAGTTTTAATCCAAGCAGAAATACTGTAGGCACTAATATTTGTTTGAATTATTGGTGACTCTATATAATCAGTAGTTCCATTAAAACTGTATGCCTTACCGGAATTACCAAACCTATCAGTTGTCAAAGTAGCACCATAGTTAGTGCCATTATTCCCATTACCACTCTCATCATTTGCATTTCCATTAAAAGGATACCATGCTACAAGCCCACTGGTAGGTATTCCACCTGCTATTGTATTTACTGTTACAACCTTGGTTGCAGCAGCAGTACCACAGCTGTTGGTAACTGTATAGCTGATAGTCACAGTTCCACCCGAAATACCAGTAACAACTCCTGTTGAACCAATGGTAGCGACTGAAGCATTAGAAGAACTCCAAGACCCACCGCTTGTTGTATTGCTAAGAGTAATTGTACTCCCAGCACAAACAGCTGAAGATCCTGTTATTGTTCCTGCAAAAGGCAATGGATTCACAGTCATGGCTTTGGTTACATAACAACCACTAGCTAAGGTATAGGTCATTACCACAGCACCTGTAGCAACGCCTGTAACAACACCAGATGATGTGCCAATAGTTGCTACAGATGGGCTAGAAGTACTCCATGAGCCACCAGCACTAGCATCTGTCAAGGTAGTTGTAGCACTGACACACACGGTTGTAGTACCAGAAATGGCGGCTGGTAAAGGATTCACCGTTACCACAGCAGTAGCACTACTACCACTTACTATATATGAGATAGTACTGGTACCGGCAGCAACACCCGTCACTAAGCCGGTAGAGCCCACAGTGGCTACCGATGTATTGCTACTGTTCCAGGTACCACCACTCATAGAGTCGCTAAGAGTAGTAGTAGCACCTGCACATACAGTGAGTGTACCCGTAATAGGTGGTACTGTAACAATTAGTGGCTGCAGAAAACCCTGTGTCAGCGAGTAACCACCAGCTACTAAGGTACTGGTAAATGTTTCACCCACATTGTGTATCAGCTGCGGTCCACCACCCGGGGTAAGGCTACCACCCATGCTGTTTATTACCTTACGCTCAATGGTCTGCGCATGCATAACTGTTACTACCAGGAGACAAAGAATGGTGAGTGTTTGTTTGATCGTATATTTCATAAAAACTGTAGTTTGTAAAAGTTGATTGTTTTTGATGGTTGGGGGTTAGAAAGAGCGGATGGCACGGACAAATAGAGCATATGACTTAGCGTAGTTACCCGTATATCCACCCATCACGTTCAGGTGCCAAACTGAGTTCCCTGAGTACTCAGTACTACTCCAATAGGAATTAGTTTGATTTAGTTCCGCTGCCCCACTTATACTACTAAATGACTTGTTAACATTAAATCTAACGTTGCTTAAAAGTCGCAGTTCTTCAAGACTTGGCAGATACCAGTCATCAAAACCACCGATTACAAGATCAAGACAAAGTTTGGCTGCCCCATTGGTGTGTCCAGATTGAGCAACAATAGCGTTGCTGTTTGCAAGGCCATTCCAACTACTCTGCGCAGAGGCACCTATTAGGGTTGATGTGAGATTACTCCACACAGCCGCTGTACTTTGATCGGTTATTGCTACAACCAAACCATGCTCATTTCCGTCAGCACCACGGTACACATGATACACAACTCCTCCGCCCCAAATTTCACCTACATAATGCGTAAATCCACTTCCTCCAGAACTCACAACAGTTCCGCTTGTTTCCGCATACTTTGCATACGGTACACTCATCATTTGCTGTGTACCCATATCTATGTAGGAACCACCACCGGCAGGGTCCATTTCCACCTGCATAAATTTCGCATTGGCACCCCAGTTGATACCAGAGAAGGTTCCTGTAACCACAGTACCCTGTCCGACATTTACAGAGAAAATTCCCTGTGCGGTAGTGGTTACACTATGGGTTTCTCGGTATTTAATAGCGCCTGTGGCAATGCTGTCTCTTATAGTGAATCTCACGGAGATAGATGTAGATGCTAAAATTGCACCTGAACTATTCCTTGCCACAGCTTGGTAGGGAATGCCTTGTGGTGCTTGAGCGTAGGTAATGCTGGCTAGCAGGACTAATAAGAAAATATTGCGTATTTGTTTCATTCTGTTAAGTCTTGTTTTTAAAATGAGCGAATTGCTCGCACTTTGTGATTGTAACTTTTCACATTGCCGTATGTTGTTCCTGTCAAGAAATATTTGTTCCATGAATCATATAAATTAACCTCACTACTACACCAATAGTTACCTGTTCCAAACCCACCTATTGACATCCTGTTGATATACAATTTATTCAACTCTTCTTTACTTGGAAGATACCAGTCACTAAAACCATTCAAAACAAGATCATAACAAATACGGGCAGCGTATGATCCGGCCCCCTGATTAGCTACAACAGCATTAGTGTTAGACATACCTGTGCCTATAGCAGTATCTGTTGCTCCTGTAGTAATGCTGCTTCCATTATACCACTGTATACCTGTACTTTGGTCGTTCTGAGCCGCAATAAGGCCATGCACCTGACCTGAAATATAACCCGGATCGCCTGGTTGTAAAATATAAGCAATTATTCCACCACCATAAGGCATGCCTACATAACAGTTAGCAGCACTTATACCCGGTATTATCACAAAGTTCCCGCCACCGCTAAACATAGTATCACCCGTGGCACTAACCTTTAATTTCAGAGAACCTGAGTTCAACGCATACGGCACACTCATCATTTGAGTGGTGCCCATATCTATGTAGGAAGCACCACCGGCAGGGTCCATTTCCACCTGCATGAATTTGGCATTGGTACCCCAGTTGATACCTGCAAAGGTGCCCGATACCACAGTACCCTGCCCTACATTTACAGAGAACATTCCCTGTGCCGTTGTGGTAACAGAGAATGTCTCCCTGTATTTGATAGTACCAGTAGCAACACTGTCTCTGATGGTAAAACGTACCGATATTGCAGTACTTGCCAATACAGCTCCCCCACTGTTACGTGCCACCGCTTGGTAAGGTATGCCTTGTGGCGCTTGTGCGTAGGTAATTTGTGCGAATAGTATCAAAGACAGAAAGTTGAATATTATTTTCACGTTCGTAGAATTTTTTAGAAGTATCGAATGGCACGAACGCGATTGTTGTCATTTCGCGGCCCTATTGCATACCAACCATCACTAAAGGAAATTAAATGGGTGTACATCGAAGGATACGTTTCCGCACTACCCGTGCTACTCCAATAATAACTAAACATAGCAGTTGAAAAACCGCCGATAAGTGCTTGGTTTAAGTACAACTTTTCCAACTCATCTCTACTCGGTAAACACCAGTCGCTGTACCCCCCCAAGACCAAGTCATCACACAATCTTGCAGCGGTCCCTGCTCCGCAAGTTGTAGATATTGCTGCTGTATTAGCCGCACCAGTCCCCAAGGCTGTCGATGTAGTAACTGACGGTGCACCATAGCACCCCCATTGTATCCCGGTACTTTGATCATTCGGCGCTGCAATCAGGCCATGTACCTCCCCACTTACGTAACCAGGATCTCCAGAAACATAAATATATGCGACTATTCCGCCTCCATAGCTGTTACCGACCGTTAATGATGCTGCATTTACTGTTACTACTCTTGTAGCTACGGCACTGCCACAACCATTGGTTACAGTATGGCTAATAGTAGCTGTGCCAGCAGATACACCCGTCACTACTCCTGTACTTCCTACTGTGGCTACTGATGCACTACTAGTGCTCCATGTACCACCTGCAGTAGTACTGCTGAGGTTAGTAGTACTACCTGCTGTTAAAGTAGCAGTGCCAGTGATAGTACCTGCGCTGGGCAAGGCATTAACCGTAGCTACTCTTGTAGTACTTGCACTACCGCAACCATTGGTTACTGTATAGCTAATAGTAGCTGTGCCAGCCGCTACGCCTGTTACTACACCTGTGCTACCTACAGTAGCTACACCAGTAGCTGCGCTACTCCACGTACCACCTGTAGTAGCGTTTGATAACGAAGTGGTGCTACCAGAACATACGGTGGCAGTACCAGTAATGCTACCGGCTGCAGGTAAAGGATTTACTGTAATAATCTTAGTTGCATAGAAAGAGCCAAAACTATTAGTTACCGTGTAACTAATAGTTGTCATGCCTGCGGAAACACCTATTACGATACCAGTCGAACCAATTGTAGCAACTGCAGTGTTTAAGCTACTCCAAGTGCCGCCTGCAACAGAATCTGTAAGCGTAATTGTACCGCCAGCACATACAGTAGATGGCCCTGTAACAACACCTGCATAAGGTGGATTATTTGCCGCACTTATACCAGGAATAATTACAAAATTCCCACCTCCACTATAAAGTGTATCTCCGGTTGTACTTACCCGTAGTTTCAACGAACCTGAGTTCAGCGCATATGGCACACTCATCATTTGCTGAGTACCCATATCATTGTAAGATGAACCTCCAGCAGGGTCCATTTCTACCTGCATAAACTTAGCGTTATTGCCCCAATTGATGCCAGCAAACGTACCTGTAACTGGAGTTCCTTGTCCCACGTTCACAGAGAACATACCCTGTGCCGTTGTAGTAAGAGAAAACGTCTCACGATACTTGATGGTACCAGTAGCAATACTATCCCTTACTGTAAACCTTACTGATATTGCTGTTGACGCCAAAATGGTTCCTGAACTATTACGGGCAACTGCTTGGTAAGGGATACCTTGAGGCGCTTGTGCATGCGCATATATTCCTAACACACAAAAGAGGATAATTGCAACTAAATGTTTCATCATTACTATTTTCTTTTAAAGGCGTTCTGCGCCAGTGTTATTATTACAATCAATACCAATAATATCATGCCTGTTTCTATCTGTCTGTTGTTCTTGCTTTTAGTCTTGGCTCTGCATAGTAGCGCAAACAACCATACATAGCTGAGTGCATAGGTATATTGCATACCTACACACAGCCATGAGTAACCATTATTGCACTTTGTAAAGAATTTGTAGCAACCCAAATAGCAGGAAATACTTTCTCCTACCATAGGGCCATTAACTGATAGCGATTATAACAAAAACGCACCAGCAAACAAAATCTATAATTAGTGGTATTTTTTGATAAGGTGTTAAGGCACCTTCTATCAAACATGCAATCATTAACATTTGTAATATTTTATCAATATAAATTCATTTCACCTATAACTAAAGGAATTTTATAGTAAATATTAACAATGTAATGATTAAGAATCTTTAACCCCTTTCTGCCTGTTCGCAACAGCTAGTCCCGTTTATTTCGGGAAGGATGCGGTGGTATGGCACTTGTCTGCCGCCAGGCAGGTTTGTATAACATATTTAACCCGGCTTGGTGTAGCCACAGTCTTTGTCACAGTGGTAAGTTTCTTTTGTGGATGATAGCTCTTACGAATAATAGAAGGTTGTATTAGCACCAATGATGTATAAGGTCATATTTTAGCTGCAAATATCACTAGCAAGCCAGTAAATAAATTAGCTTTATGACTATTACATATTGTTATAGTTATCAAGTGCTAAACCGCGATTTGTATTACCGAATTTTAAATTTGGTTTGCTAAAAATGAAGATCAAATAAGTAACCATACTAAGTAGCATTATAGGAACTGAACTTACGTTTGATTTAATATAATCTGTCATATTGCCTGAGAACAGAACTTTTCTTGAAAACAAATAACTAAGAACTAAAAATGAAATTCTGATAAAAAGGAAATAAGCTATCCATACTTTATCAATGAGATTAATTTTGCCAAAATCGCCTTGCAATGATTTTACATAAATCCTAAAAGAAAGAAATAAGTAAAATAAAGCTACAAATGATCTAAAAATGAAATGAAACCTGAATGGCATGAAATAGAAAAAACTTGTGTAATCTTTACTGAAGGCAATGCCATTAGAAACTTCGTTGGTAAACTTAACTGGGTTTATAAGTGAGGGAAAAATATTCAATAAAGCCAATATAAAAGGAATAAGATGCAATAGATCTGAAGACCTTAATTTTTTCTCATCCAGCAGATAACATCTTACATATAAATAACTAACCGGAGGTACCAGAAAAGCTAATACAGTAGAGGTCATAGTCATTAAAATATAAAACGGCGATTCACTTTGTGCATATGCAACAAGGGTAATGTAGGGAAACGAACATACCAGTACTAAAGTAGCCAGTAAAACATTGAGTAATTTATTTCCATGTGTATTGATGATAAGCTTGAAAGAGAAAACTAACAATACAACAATAGAGAAGAATATAACAATGTTGATCATATTATACAT
>CALQJX020000027.1 GCA_943331005.2 Bordetella parapertussis | reverse complement strand
TCCTTTGTTTTGCTGGGCATAGGCTCTTCCTGGAAGTTTGATAATGGCATGGAAGTATATGGTAATATCTCCCAGAATTACCGCTCTATCAACTTCAACGATCTCAGGGTAGTGAATGCCAACGCGAGAGTAGACCCGTCACTAAAAGACGAGACCGGCTATAATACTGATCTCGGTTTCAGAGGCAACCTCAAGGGCTGGCTCTATATGGATATGAGTATCTTCTACCTCAAATACAACGACCGCATTGGATCTGTATTTGCCAAAGATACCAACTTCATGACCTACCGCCTACGCACTAATGTATCAGACAGCCGCAATCGCGGACTGGAAGTATTACTGGAAGGAGACATACTGAAAGCACTTACCAAAAGTCGTTCCAAATACAAACTCAATCTTTATACAAATCTGTCGCTCATAGACGCAAAATATGTGAATACGACAAACACTGCAATTGCAGGCAAACTGGTTGAGAACGTACCACCTGTACTCTTTCGCACAGGCATATCAGCCGGCACTCCCCGCTGGAATGTAACCTGGCAGTTCTCTTGTCAGGCCAAACAATATTCAGATGCCACCAATACCGAGATCACACCAACAGCTATAGATGGTGCCATTCCCGCATTCAGCGTTATGGATCTTAGCCTGAGCTACAACTGGCGCAAATACGCAATTTACACCGGAGTCAATAATCTGGCAGACACCAAGTACTTTACCCGTCGTGCAGATGGTTATCCGGGGCCGGGTATACTGCCTGCCGACAAGCGCAACTTTTATGTGACGCTTGCCGCAAAACTGTAGCGTCACTCATTATTTATGTAGCTTTATGCTGCATAAGCTTATATACTTTGTATCGCTATTACAACATACACACTCATCAAACAGGCTCTCAAGCAGACTCTCTTTCGGTAGTTAACCTGTATGATAACTTTGCTGATGCAGCCATACACAAAGCTTGCAGCACAGGACTACACCCTTGGTATCTGCAGGATGCCGACGAAAGTGTAAAACAATTAAAAGAGATCGCTGCACTGCCTCAGGTAATAGCTATCGGCGAGTGCGGGCTAGATAAAGTATGCGCTACAGACTGGAAACTACAGCTATCAATATTCAGCAAACAGATAGCACTTGCCGCAGATTTGCATAAACCGCTTATCATTCATTGCGTGCGTGCATGGGAAGAAGTACTTGCTATGTTGCAGCAAAACAAACCCCGCGTTCCGGTAATTTTTCATGGCTTCAACAAAGGAAATATGGCTACCCGACTCACAGATCTGGGCTATTACCTCTCCTTCGGCAAGGCATTGATGAATACCGATTCGCCTGCTGTTGCCGCACTAAAACAGATACCTCCAACACGTTTTTTTCTGGAAACCGACGATGCCGGAATACCCATTTCAGACATCTATCAAAAAGCGGCTACTTTGCTGCAAACTGAAGAAGATGATGTTATTTTGCAGCTGCAACAGAACTTTAAAAACGTCTTCGGAAAATGAAGGATACAAAATGGCTCTCCAGAACAGAACTGCTCATAGGTAAAGAGAAACTGGACAAACTCATCAACGCACATGTACTGGTAGTAGGCATGGGTGGCGTTGGTTCTTTTGCTGCAGAATTCCTTTGCCGTTCTGGCATTGGAGAGATGACTATTATAGATGGAGACGTTGTAGACCCCAGCAACAGGAACAGGCAGTTACCTGCTCTTGCCACCACTCATGGCATGAGCAAGGCCGAACTGATGGGCGACAGGCTGATGCAGATAAACCCTGAACTGAAGATCCACGTCATCAAAGAATTTGTACGCCCCGAACGTGTAGAAGAAATGCTTGCCGGCAATTTCGATTATGTGGTAGATGCAATAGACAGCATCACGCCAAAGCTTACATTCATACGGGCTGCATACACCAAGGGGCTTCGCCTTGTCAGCTCCATGGGGGCTGGCGCCAAGCTGGACCCTACCCGACTACAGGTTACCGATATTTCCAAAACATACAATTGTCCCTTTGCGCAGCAGATACGCAAACAACTAAAAGATAGCGGTATCCGCAAAGGCATAAAGGTTGTTTTCTCTCCGGAAGAACCCATCAAAGAATCGCTGATGCTCACAGATGGCAGCAACTTCAAAAAATCGGCCTATGGTACCATATCCTACCTGCCTGCTACTTTTGGCGCTACACTGGCATCGGTAGTTATAAGGGATCTTATGGAATCAGAAGATACTACGGCTTCAGCTCCAGCAGACGCTCCAGCACAGTAAAAGTTGCCGGGCATACAGTTGCATTCTTCAGCGTCAGCTGCACCCTTTTCAGCAGTACATCCTCATCGGTATATGGGTACCTTGCACAGTCACCGGGTCGGTCCTCATAGATGTTGCAGGTATTGTCTTCTGCCAGAAACGGACAGGGCGATGTCTTGGTAACATAATCGCCTTCGGCATCCAGCTTCAGGTAATTATTCACCAGATCCCCTTCCTTCATATGCAGCACCCTGGCTATACGCTTTATATCGGGCTGTTTGAAACGGGGAGAATGGTTCTTACAGCATCGGGCGCAGTCCAGGCAGTTTATTTCGCTAAAAGCTTCATCATGCAGCCGGGGCAACTCGCGCAGCATCTTATTCCTGTTGCCCTTCTCCAGCATACGCTTGTAAGCCTTCTGGTGCTCTTTGGCCAGTAACTCCCATTTTTCAGGTATCATAAATGATATTATTGTTCCGGGTCAGCGGCGTACCCTATTTAGCTTATTCGTAGTAAACAAGATCACGCTCCGTCATTCGCACAGGATCTCCGTCTTCAAAAACTGTTTTCTTTATCCAGTTGCCCATGTAGTCATACTCATACTTATACACGCTCTTGGTGGCGGGCACACGCTCAGCAAGTTTCAGCAACTCTTCTATTTCATTGCCATAAGCGTCATACTTGTATTCAGCTGTCACTTTCTCGCGCACACTCCCATCGGGACCGTAGGTGATATCGGCAAGGTGATTGTCGTATTTATCAAACTTACCCAGATAAACGAGTTTACCATTTTCATCAAACTGGCGCAACTCTATAATATGGTCTTGATTATCGAACTCTCTCAATATTTTAGTGTGTCTGTCAGAACCATCTTCCTTATACTCTCTTTCTTCAATAACATTCCCCCAGTCGTTGTAGCCATAGGTATGACGTGCATTGAAGTTACCACTACCATTAAAATCTATGGTCTCCATTTTGTTGCCCTTCTCATCATACTTATTCATTTTCTTCATCTTCAGCCTGCCATCGGGTTCATATTCCCCTTCCATGGTACATTTCGAATCGTCATTATATCTGTATGTGTGCCTGCTTATCAGCTTGCTCCAATGGTAGTCATTTACTTCCAGCAGATTACCGGCATTATCATATTCCGATACATACTCCCATTCCTGCGTGCCATCTCCTTTAAATATCTTCCAGATGATACGGTTACCTAGTTTATCTACTTCGTGTATAGACGAGTCTTCTAGTCTGCCTTGTGTATTATAGCTGCAACTGCTCAGCAGATTATTGTATTTATCGTACTTGTAAGCTATTCGTGCCGAGCGGAATGGCATGGTGTAAGTACCTATTTTATTACCACCAATGCTTGATGTGCTTTCCAGCAGATAACCTGAATTGTTGTATTTCTTTACGGTAGTGTGTATCAGACTACCCTTCAGCACGCTTCCCTGTATACCACCCTCAGCCCTAAAGCCGCGTATGGTTACGCTCTGCACTTTTCCTCGCAGATCTTCGGCCACCCAGTCATTCTTTTTATCCTTGCTTTCCTGCGCAAAAGAAGCACAGCATACACTCAACAGGGGTAATAATAATACGAACGCTCTCATTGACACAACTGAATTGATGTTTCCGGCTATTGCAAAATACTTGCCTAACCTTGCCACGGATAAGCAAAATACATCAAAGTTCTCTTTTACGGTGCAGATTTTTAGCACAAAACAGAATATCGCAGCTGCAAACTTATTAAGTACAGCTACTTTCCCGGCTCTTAAATAACACCCTTTATCACCACCAGCGACAAACTACCTATGATCACCCATAGCAGTACCCCCTGTAATATTGGTCTCCAGCCCACCTGCTGAATGGTCTTTAGCGAAAGACCGGATCCTATAAGAAATAAGGTAATAACAAGCCCCTTACGACCCAATGCATATATATACTGAAAAAACGTTTGGTCGCCGATAGGATTGTTGATTGCCGGAAAATACTGTGGCAGATACGTAGAAACAATAATGGCCACTATGAACCAGAATATAAAATAAGGCAACTTCACCTTGCCGGTAGTTTTCTGAAAATAGGCTGTTGCCAGCGAGATCGGGATGATCCACAACGCACGCTCCAGCTTGATGGTGGTCGCAATACCCAATGCCTCATTTCCTGCTGCATCTTTATAGCCTGTAGCTGCACCCACTACAGAACTGGTATCGTGTATGGCTATGGCGCACCAAGTGCCAAACTGCTCTGCAGAAAGGCCCAGATAATGACCAATAGGTGGAAAAACAATGAGCGCGATTGAATTAAGTATAAAGATCGTACCCAATGATACACTCATCTGGTTGTCGTTTGCTTTTATTATGGGCGCAATAGCTGCAATTGCACTCCCACCACATATTGCTGTACCATTCGATATGAGTGTAGAGGTATTTTTATCGATATTCAGCTTTTTGCCTATGAAGTATCCTGCTATCAGCGTTACTGCTATAGTACTTACTGTAAAGAGAAAACCATCACGACCAGCCTTCATGGCATGTTCCAGATTCATACCGAAACCCAGACAAACAACTGATACCTGCAACAGCATAGTGGTGGCTTTTTTGTTCAGATGCAGGTAAGGATGACCAGTAACAAGGGCAATAATAATACCGGTAAGTAGTGCCAGGGGTGGCGAAACTTTGAAAACAATAAATGCCGCTAGGCACAAAATAAATACAACCTTCTTGGCTGTATTGGGCAAGTTTAGTAATGTTGCCATTAAAGATGTTTGTTGGTATTCCCCAAGAAAATACCGAGATGACAAAGATAGTATTATGAACAGCAATTTTCTGCCATCTGTAGATATTCAGGAATTAAAAAATGCATTAAGCAGTGGTGATGACGAAAAATTCTACGACCTGCTGGTGCAGCCACTCCACGAGGAACTACACAAAAGACAAACTTTCGATCTGCTCGACGACCTCTCTTGGGGCCAGCAACTTTTATTGGCATCAGACTACCTGCATATGCAGGCAGGACAGGGCGGCTTCATTCAGTTCATACAGAATGGGTACATAAGTCTGCTACCCACAATGATAGAACAGCTATACAAGCTAGGTGCAAATGATATGGCTCTGGTGCTGGATGATGTTTTGAAGGTATATGTACTGAACCGCGAACAACTGGAAAAACAAACCACCGTAGAAGAATTTGCCCGCCTTTATGATGAGTTCAAAGAGTTTGAAGGACTGGACGAATGCTACCTGCAATTAATGAAAGAAACAACCAAACTATTACTGCAATATGCCGCAAGCCACCTCAATGAGTTTGTAACATACACATAATTCATTCCTTACTTTTTCCCTACATACCCTTCTTCATTTTACCTTTACGCTTTCAACACTCATAAGTGTCTCAACTAACAATTTATACCGATGGTGCCGCTCGTGGCAATCCAGGCAATGGCGGCTACGGTGCCGTACTGCAATGGGGCAATACCATGAAGGAGATCTCTCAGGGATACCGTCATACTACCAACAACCGCATGGAACTGATGGCGGTTATTGCTGCACTACAAATGCTTACCCGTACCAATCTCGACATAATAATCTACACCGATTCGGCCTATATAGTAAATTCAGTAGAAAAGAAATGGCTGTTCGGTTGGGTAAAAAAGGGATTTGCCGGAAAGAAGAATGAAGACCTTTGGCGCATGTTCCTGCAGGAATACAAAAAGCACCAGATAAAGTTTGTATGGGTAAAAGGTCATGCAAGCAATAAATGGAATAACCGCTGCGACGTGCTGGCCACCACTGCTGCAGATAGCGGTAACCTGCTCGAAGATACCGGATATAGCGGTGCAGACGGTGGTGAATGACCGTCTGCGACTAATATTATTTCAATTGAAAGTATTAAAGATCGTTCTCTATCGGCTCCGGATAGATCGGCTTGATAGATAACGGAGGCCTTTTATTATCCGGCTTGGTAAACAACGGATTGCGCTTGGTAGTTGGGAAAGTTACACCGGCACTTATAATTACCTGAGATATGGTTAGCTTCTGAGATGCAGTTCCATTAAATACCGAAACATCAGAATAAGATGACCAGGAATATTTGTAACCACCTTCTACAAACACATAACGCATTATAGTAAGCCTGAGTGCAGCTTCCAGTCCTGCGTTCCAGCCACCAAACTGAAACGATGGATGCTCAGAGACTTTGTTAGCTATGCTATTGAATGTATGAGGCATCAACGGACCTCCACCACCTTTTGCAAGGGCGTCGAACCTGAAAGTATGCTTTTTGTTCTGCAACAATTGGAACCTCTTTACAAGGTTCAGTGAAATAAGGTTCGATCCGTCCAGATTGTAGAAGTAGCCATTTGCAGCAGAGAAAACAATAGTAGTGTCTATTGCCCTGTTATCCAATGTGCCCGACATGCTCACTTTCTGCGCGTCTGTAACATGATATTTTACAGGCTCATAACTCAACTCTACTGCAAAGGTTTGTTTGTAATCGAAGAAATATCCTATCTTAATATTTGTACCTAAACCCGAAGCGGCAGAAGTAGACTTGTTGTCTGCTGCTACCTTGTCCAACGTATATGAACTGACTACGCCTGCACTGCCCTGTTCAATATTTATAGTAGATGCTTTGAAGGTAGGCGTATTCTGTCCTATAGAAACGTATATAGAACCACGCTTTTCTTCATCAATCATAGACACCTGCGCAGTTGCATTGCCGGCAGTACTTGCCGTCAAAAACAATAAGAGCAATTTATTTAATTTATTTCCGGCAAGCATATTTCATGGATTATAGACAAAAGTAGTAATAAAATTATGTTTTTGAAAGCCCCAGGGTTAACAAATTATACACTTTTATTATTCCCACCTATAAAGCTGTAACGCTTTCTCTGGCGGAAGCAAGCGTCTCTTCTATATCTGCAGCAGTAAGAGCATTACTCAGGAACCAGGTCTCGTAAGCTGAAGGCGGCAGATAAATACCCCTATCCAGCATCAGATGGAAGAACCTGTTGAAGGTAGCATTGTCGGCAGCTGCGGCATCGGCAAAGTTACGAACAGGCTTTTCACTGAAATGTACGCTTATCATAGAGCCGAATCGATTGATCACATAAGAATGCTTACTTTCCTTCAGCACGTTATCAAGTCCCTTATGCAGTGTTTCTGTTTTGTGATCCAGCTCTTTATAGATAGCCGGATTATTTTTCAGCATCTTCAGCATAGTATACCCGGCAATCATTGCTATTGGGTTTCCACTCAGCGTACCAGCCTGATACACATTACCCAAAGGCGCTATGCGTTCCATAATGTCCTTACGGCCTCCAAAAGCGCCTACTGGCATTCCACCGCCAATTACTTTACCATAGGTTACCAGATCGGCACGTATACCCAGTCTTTCCTGTGCACCACCAGCTGCCAGCCTGAAGCCGGTCATAACCTCATCAAATATAAGTAAAATTCCTTCTTTGTCACATATCTCCCTCAACCCTTCCAAGAATCCCGGTTCCGGAATGATGCAACCCATATTGCCTGCTACAGGCTCAATAATAATAGCAGCTATCTCATTTATATTATCCTTCACCAGTTGCGTCACTGCTTCCAGGTCATTGTAGGGGGCTGTAAGCGTATCCATAGATGCCCCGGCAGTTACACCCGGTACTGTCTGTATATTGAATGTTGCCAGACCGCTACCTGCTTTTACCAGAAAGGCATCGGCATGACCATGGTAACAGCCTTCAAATTTTATGAACTTATTTTTTCCTGTATAGCCCCTGGCCAGCCTCAGCGCACTCATACATGCTTCTGTACCACTGCTCACCATACGTATCATATCCACATTCGGAACCATACTTATGATCAGCTCTGCCATTTCTATTTCCAGCTCTGTTGGTGCACCAAAAGAGGTAGAGAACATTGCTTTTTCCTGAATTGCAGTAACAACAGGTTCATAAGCATGCCCCAGTATCATTGGCCCCCACGAGTTGATGTAGTCTATATATCGCTTACCATCGGCATCATACATATATGCCCCCTTGGCACGTTCCATAAACACAGGTGTTCCGCCCACGCTCCTGAATGCCCTGACCGGAGAATTTACCCCACCCGGTATTGATAATTGCGCTCTTTCGAATAAAGTCTGGCTCTTGTTGCTCATCTTCGGCTATAGTTTAAATTCCGCTGCGGGAATGCCCAAAATTAAGACATTTGAGAAGAAGCACAGTCGGGACTGAGAGATGTTTTTTAGTAGGCTTCCTGCTTTATTCCCTGCACAATTCCCCAACGCCAGTAAAAACCCAAGATCACCATATTGGCATAGCTGAAATTAATATTCTTGCCCTGTATAGACATCAGCTGTGGCTGGTAATTCATACCCAGGTAAAAAGAATTGGTGATGCGGAAATTAGCTGCTGCCGAAAGTCCGAAGTTGGAATGAGAATAACTGTATGTTATAGAATCAGCCTCATAAGTTGCATTTCTGTAGGGCAGGTAATACTCTTTGCCATGCTGCTCTCCTGCAGAAAGTCCATATCCCAGATCGAACCGACCAACAATATGATGGTTCCTCAGGTTAATGTACCATCCTCTCAATTGCTGTCGGGAATAAGGCAACTGATTGGCATAAGTATATTTATAGCCTCCATACACTGGCGCTACTGCAGTCCCTATTTCTGAAGAAATAAAACTAGCATCACTGTAATGATAATTTACGCCTGTGCCAATACCAATAACGCTGCCATTAAAATCGAGATGGGCAGGATTGAAGAAAAAACCATTAATAAGCGGAGGGATAAATGCCACTTCATATTTCGACTGAGATAAAGGCAACATTGCATTATACCCCTTCCTGCTGTTAATATTTGGATGAATATTGTGCGGATAGGTAAATCTGTTGGGGTTATTGTAGTCTACAAGAAATCCGAGACCATAGAGTGGGTATAGATTGCCATAATACAACCAGGAATGAATAGGTTTTATCTTGATCGTACGTTCAGATGTATCTGTTTGTAATGTTATAGGAAAATAAATAGAACCACTGCGTTTGGCCACTATGCGTACCGGCATATTTCTTTCGCCTACAACTGTATCCATTTTGCCGGTCTCGTCCTTGAAAACAACCCTGGTTCCGGGTTTGGGGTACACATTCATTTCTGTATATGGACCGTTAAATAAAGTAACACAAGAGCTAAAAAGGGACAGCAATAACAAGACAGGGAGTATTTTTCTCATGAGGGTCAATATTTAATAACATAAAATCAGTCCACAATTAGCGCACCAGGTATATATTTTCCGCTCTCAAATATAGATATTCCTACTGAATAATGTGGATAACTTGCCCACTTACCAACCCCATAAAATTCCGTACTTTGTAGTCTGTGTCAACTCGGTTTTCGGTGAGTTGATTTTGCTATCAGTTAATCAGTTTAATCCGTGCTTCAGACAAAGTGAAATTCTCCCACTTACATAATCATACCCAGTACTCCCTGCTCGATGGGGCGTCCAACGTTTCCAGGCTTTTCGATAAGGCCCGCAAAGACGAAATGCCTGCCATGGCCATCACCGACCACGGCAACATGTTCGGCGTATTCGACTTTGTGGCAGAGGCATGGAAAAAGAAAAAAGTAGTAGGCAAAACACCAGAAGGAAAGGATATTGAAGAACCCATGGTGAAGCCCATTGTGGGCTGCGAATTCTACCTCGTAGCCGACAGGCATAAGCGTCAGTTCTCTAAAGACGATAAAGATCAGCGAAACCACCAGTTACTACTGGCCAAGAACGAAATAGGCTATAAGAACCTGGTGAAGATGTGCTCGCTAGGCTACATGGAAGGACTATACGGCAAGTATCCCCGTATAGACAAGGAACTGATCCTGAAGTACCACGAAGGGCTCATAGCCACTACCTGCTGCCTGGCAGCAGAGGTGCCGCGCACCATCCTGCGCAAGGGCGAAGAGGAAGGAGAAAGAGTTTTTAAATGGTGGCTGGATCTGTTTGGCGAAGACTACTATGTAGAAATGCAGCGCCATGACATACCCGACCAGATAAAAGTAAATGAGGTACTACTGCGTTTTGCAAAAAAATACAACGTACCCATTATTGCCAGCAACGACAGTCACTACGTAGACCAGTCTGATGCCAATGCACATGACATTCTGCTGTGTATCAATACAGGCGCAAAACAAAGCGATGAAAAATACCGGGATGTTGGCGATGACGAAGTACAGGCAAAGAATGCGCGTTTCGCATTCTATAACGACCAGTTCTTCTTCAAGACCACTGATCAGATGACCACTCTGTTCAAGGACATTCCGCAGGCAATAGACAATACCAACCAGATCATTGAAAAGATAAAGCCGCTCAAACTGGATCGCGATATTCTGCTGCCTCACTACAAGGTGCCGCCGGAGTTCAACGACGACCAGGTAGCCTATCTGGAACACCTTACCTGGATGGGCGCAAAGGAGCGCTATAAAGAAATTACTGCCGAGGTGGAAGAACGACTCAAGTTCGAGTTGTTCACCATCAAGACCATGGGGTTTGCCGGTTACTTCCTTATCGTGAGTGACTTCATACGCGAGGGGCGCAATATGGGTGTATTCATTGGGCCGGGTCGTGGCTCGGCAGCTGGTTCAGCTGTCGCCTACTGTATTGGCATCACCAATATAGACCCTATCAAGTACAAACTCCTGTTCGAACGTTTCCTGAACCCCGACCGTAAGAGCATGCCCGATATCGATACTGACTTCGATGACGTCGGTAGGCAGAAGGTGATAGACTACGTGGTTCAGAAATATGGCAAGAACCAGGTAGCACAGATCGTCACTTATGGTACCATGGCTGCAAAAAGTAGCATCAAGGATGTAGCCCGTGTGCTGGATCTGCCACTTTCTGAGAGTAACCTGCTGGCCAAGCTGGTACCGGAGAAACCAGGCATTTCGCTGAAACGCCTGCTGCATGCCGACTTGAAAGGAGAAAACAGTCTGGAAACTAAGGAAGGACTCGCATCTGAAGAGATGGAAATGGTGGGTAAGCTGCGCGAGATCTATAACCAGCAGTCGCTGCACGGAGATGTACTGCACTCTGCCGAAACACTGGAAGGCTCTGTGCGAAACACAGGCATCCATGCGGCAGGTATCATCATTGCCCCAAGCGATCTTACCGATCTGCTGCCAGTCTTCATGGTAAAAGATGTAGACTCGCTCATTACTCAGTACGAAGGAAACGTAATTGAGAACGCCGGCGTTATCAAGATGGACTTCCTCGGTCTGAAAACGCTTACCATCATCAAAGATGCGTTGGCACTCATCAAGCGAAACTACAATGTGGTCATAGACATCGATACCATTCCGCTCGATGACCTTAAGACCTACGAACTATACCAACGTGGCGATACCAACGGCACATTCCAGTTCGAAAGTCCGGGAATGCAGAAGCACCTTATCAACCTCAAGCCTGATAAATTTGAGGATCTGATAGCCATGAACGCACTCTATCGCCCCGGGCCTATAGAATACATCCCCAGCTACATCAAGCGTAAGCATGGTCTGGAACCAATTGCATATGACGTTCCTGACATGGAAGAATACCTTGGCGACACCTACGGTATTACCGTTTATCAGGAACAGGTGATGCTGCTGTCGCAGAGTCTGGCTGGCTTCTCCAAGGGCGATGCCGACGTACTGCGAAAGGCAATGGGTAAAAAACAAAAGTCGGTCCTCGACAAAATGAAGGGCCAGTTTGTGGAAGGCGCCAAAGCCAAAGGACATCCTGAAGATAAACTACAGAAGATCTGGACCGACTGGGAAGCATTTGCCCAGTACGCGTTCAATAAATCACACTCTACCTGCTATGCGCTGGTAGCCTACCAGACCGCCTACCTGAAAGCACACTATCCGGGAGAATTCATGGCGGCGGTACTGAATAACCAGGGCAATATCGAGAAGATAAAGTTCTACATGGAAGAGTGCCAGCGCATGGGATTGCTGGTATTGGGACCCGATGTGAACGAAAGTCTGAAAGGTTTTGCGGTGGCCAAAGAAAATGTGGTCCGTTTCGGACTCAATGCCATAAAAGGCGTGGGCGAATCTGCAGTGGAGGACATTATTGCCGAGCGCGAAACAGGTGGTCCTTTCAATACCATCTACGATTTCATAAGACGTGTCAATCAACGCACGGTCAACAAGAAATCTATGGAAAGCCTGGCTCTTGCCGGCGCACTCGATTGCTTCCCGCAACTGCACAGGGCACAGTATTTCTACGCACCACCTACCGACCCGATAAGCGGACTGGAACGCCTCATGCGTTTCGGCAACCAGGTGCAGGCCAGCAGCAATATGGCTACCAACAGCCTCTTCGGTGCATCTGCCATGCCCGAGATCAAACCACCGGTAATACCGGAGTGTGATAAATGGGGACTTGCCGAATTGCTGGATCGCGAAAAAGAAGTAGTAGGCATTTACCTCAGTGCGCATCCGCTGGATGGCTACAAGTTTGAAATGACCAACTACGGCATGTCCAATATCTCTGATCTGGAAAAGTTGAGAGGGCGCACTATACGCATAGCAGGCTTTGTTACAGATGTGGTACATGCTACAACAAAGAAGGGAGCCAAATTCGGTAAGATGCTGCTGAACGACTATACCGGAAACATGGAGATAGCACTCTGGCAGAACGACTATGTGACCTATGGCAACTATCTGCTGAACGGACAAAAACTAATGATCACCGGTGTCTATGACGAACATAAATATCGTCCGGGCAATATGGAATTCCGTATTCAAAGCATCATGCTGCTCGACGAGGTGCGTAAGGCAATGACCAAGCGCATTCACCTGGCACTAACCCTGGACAGGGTAACAGAAGACTTTGCCGCCTTCATGCAGGAGAATGCCCGCAACAACCCCGGCAGCACAGAACTGGTGATCAGCGTAAAAGACCTCGAGACCGATATGACCGTCCGCATGAAGACCCAGAGTCGTAAGATCGTCATAAGTGACGAACTCATCAACTTCCTCGCCGAGAATGAAGAAATCAAGTATTCTATAGAAAAGACATAAAGTATACTCACAACAAAACATATATAAAGAAGGTGTACAGTAAACTGTACACCTTCTTTGCTTTATTGTCTCAGATCACACTATTTCCGGGATACTTCATCCGGAGCCCAGACCCCATTATGTATTCCCAGTGCTTTTCTCATATTCCTTCTGTTGAGGGGTATAGTTATAAAAGAAGAAGTTATTACACCTGCGCCGCCAAGCATCACATACAAGCCACTGTTGATCGCTGCATCACTTTTATCTTTCAAAACAGCATCGCCCGAAATATAAGTACCCATAAATATCATTCCAAGTCCCGCCCACATCAATGATTTTATGATAGTTCGGTTTCGCTTGTATTTATGCAGCATTGCACCGGCAGGTGTGTTAGCCGGTATCCATTTATGAAGTGCTTTGTAGCCATAAACTCCGGTCTGCCCTGTAGCACTGTCCTGCAAAAAAATAGTAGCAAGAGAGCCCAGCTGCGCCAAATTTTGTCCGGTGCCTGTAGTATAAGGATTATATCCTTTGCTGCCGAAACCATATTGACTGTAAGCAGGCTCAATGGCATATGCATCCGAATATAACCTGATCTTCCCATCATGTATCCTGGTGGCAAATTCTCCGTGCTGATAACGCAAAAAAGTCTTTATGCCATCACTATATCCTTCTACATCCTTGGGTTTGTACTCTACCTTATCTGCAACTATCCTGTCTTTAGTTAAGGTAGCCTTCAGATACACTGTATCGGCTGTAATTTGCTTTCCACCATATAGCAGCACGTAGGGCTGCTCCGGAACAGCAGGTCTGCCAAGATCCTGTGCAAAAGAAGACATTGAAAATAGGCAATATATAATCAGGATAATGTTTCGCATATGAGGCTTTATACAGTTAATAAGTGCAAAATATGTCAAAGTTCACAAAAGAATACGTGTTTGTAGATGAACTTATTCATCTTTTTATGTCCGGTTTTACTTAAATCGGCTTTACACCTGTAATTTTGCACCCTTATGTTGATCTCATTACAAAATGTTACATTCTCATTTGGTGCAAGGGCTATTCTGGAAGAAGCAAACTGGCAGATCGGAACCGGAGAACGTATTGGCCTCGTTGGCAGCAATGGTGCAGGAAAAAGTACGCTGTTGCGACTGATGACCGGTGCTTACAGCCCCGAAAAAGGTGTAATAAACAAACCCAAGGATGTTTCGCTCGGGTTCTTCAATCAGGATCTTTTGAGTTTCTCTACAAATGATTCTATCCTCAAGGTTGGTATGCAGGCCTTCGAAAAAGCGCATCAGATCGAAAAAGATATGGAGCGAATCATTCAGGAGCTGGAAACAAAACCCGATGATGCCAAACTGCTGGATGCCTACAGCCATGCCCTGCACGATTTTGAAGTGGCTGGTGGCTATGAAATGGAACACCGCAGCGCAGAGGTACTGGAAGGCCTTGGTTTCTCTACTGCCGACCTCCAACGTCCTTACGATCAGTTTAGCGGTGGCTGGCGTATGCGTGTGCTGCTCGCCAAAATGATGCTGCAGCAACCAGAATTGCTCCTGCTCGATGAACCTACCAACCACCTTGATCTTCCATCTATTGAATGGCTGGAACGTTATTTGATGAGTTATCCCGGCAGTGTGGTCATTGTTTCGCATGACCGTTACTTCCTGGACCGCATGGTAACCAAAATAGTAGAAGTTTGGCAGCGGGATCTGCATCAGTATAGTGGCAATTATACATTCTTCCAGCACGAAAAAGCGGAACGAATGGAAATTCAACAGCGTGCTTTCGAAAACCAGCAGGAATATATAAAGCAGCAGGAACGCTTCATTGAGCGTTTCCGTGCCAAGGCTACAAAAGCAGCTGCAGCACAAAGTGCCATAAAACGACTGGATAAACTGGATGTTATTGAAGCACCCGATGGCTCTGTACCTGTAATGAACATCAACTTCGATGTAGCTACACAACCCGGCAAGATCATCTGTACTCTGGCCGATGTTTCTAAAAGCTTTGGCAACCTTACAATATTAGACCATGCTAATGCAGAGATCAACCGTGGCGATAAAATAGCGCTCATTGGTGCCAATGGTAAGGGTAAGTCTACCCTGCTCCGCATCATCACCGGTCAGGAACCTGTGGAGGGCGAACGCAAATGGGGACACAATGTAGAAGAAAGTTTCTATGCACAGCACCAGTTGGAAGCGCTGAACATAGAACTGGAAGTACTGGAAGAAATGAAGCGCTGCGGCTCTGGCAAAACCGAGCTGGAACTGAGGCAACTCTTAGGCTGTTTCCTATTCAGCGGAGACGACGTATTCAAGCGTATTAAAGTATTGTCCGGTGGCGAAAAAGCTCGTGTGGCGCTGGCAAAAGTAATTGCTGCTAAAGGTAACTTCCTGCTGCTCGATGAACCTACCAACCACCTTGATATGCAATCTGTGGAGATGCTCATAGATGCGCTTAACAAATACAAGGGTACACTTATAATTGTATCGCACGATCGTTACTTTATCAGCAAAACAGCCAACAAGATCTGGAACATTGAAAATGGCAAGATCAAAGAATTCAATGGTGACTATGATGAGTGGGATACATGGAACAGAGACCGACTGAAACGTGAGCAAAGTCAGGCTACTCCTGCAAAAGCTGCACCGGCCGAAAAGAAAGCAGAGAAGCCTGCACCCAAACAAAACATCAGCAACGATCAGCTGAATAACCTAAAGAAAGACATCCAGAAACAGCAGAAACAATTACAAAAGCTGGAAGACGAAGTAAATAAACTCAAAGCCGATGTAGCTGTGCTTGAAAACAAACTGGCAGATCCTGATTTCTACAATAACAGAACAGAGTTCCAGAAAGTAGATGAAGACTATCGCAGACAAACCGGTAAACTACAAGAGAAGAACAAAGAATACGACAACGTCTTTGAAGCACTTATGGAGCTGGAAGAAAAATTAGGAGGTAACTAGTATTACCTCTAACCCGACTAAAACGTATCATATTTTGCATAAAAAATGGGCCATCCTTACAGATGGCCCATTTCATTTTAGTTATGTCATATCACTATGGCTGATACCATAATCTTACTATTGTTGTTTCTCCATCTTCCTGGTTGAAACGGCACATATACACACCTGCTGCCAGATCTAAGGGCAGAGTCACAGTAGTGCTTGCTGCATTGATCTCATATTCGGCAACAGACTTCCCATCTACGGCAAATATATAGAAGACACCTTTTGCAGGGGCTTCTATTGTAAAGGTGCCCGTTGTTGGGTTAGGGAACACAGAGAAGATGATCTTGTTATCAGCACTGCTGAAGTACACATATCCACCCGGCCTGGATGCTGTTACAGAGAATGTTGCAGTTTTGTAACATCCGGTAGGCAATGTGTAAGAGATAACAGATGTTCCGGTAGTAAGTGCAGCAACAATTCCATCAGCAACACCTACAGTAGCTACGGTAGCATTGCTGCTCGTCCATGCGCCACCCGGCGTAGCACTTGCCAGTGTTCTGGTGCCACTAATTGCAGCAGAAAGTGTACCTGTAATAGCGGCAGGCAATGGGTTAACTGTTGCTACAGTAGTTCTGATACATAAATTACTTCCTTTGTACGTTATGTTTGTTGTACCTGCCGACTGACCCACTACAATACCTGTAAGTGTGTTGATAAGAGCCACACCTGTATTACTGCTTGACCATGTACCACCTGTAGATGTTGTAGACAGGGTAACATTGGATCCTGCACATACAGTAGTAGATCCTGTAATAGTATTAGGCAGTGCCTTTACCGTAACAGCCGCTGTTTTGATACAACCTGCAGATGCAGTATAGGTAATTATTGGCGCGCCTGCACCAACTCCGGTTACTTCACCTGTAGTATTGTCCACAGTTGCCAGTCCGGTATTTGAAGAGGACCACGTGCCCCCTGGCGTTGCATGAGACAAAGTAGTAAGATCTCCTACACATACATTAGTTGTACCGGTTATTGCAGCCAGTGCAGCATTCACTGTAACCTGAGTTATACTGTAACATCCTGCACCAGACCTTATGTAAGATATGTTCGATGTACCTGTAGCAACACCTGTCACAACTCCTGTACTTGCAACCACAGTTGCCTTAGCTGTTACACTGCTGCTCCAGGTGCCGCCTGCAAGACTATTTGCGAGAGCAGTAGCGCCACCTACACAAATACTGTTATTGCCGGTGTTAGCGTCTAGTGGGGCATTTACAGTTACAATTGCAGTACGTGCACAACCCGTAGACATGGTGTAGCTAATAGTAGAGTTGCCCGGTGCAGTTGCAGTTACAAGTCCGCCTGCAGATATTGTAGCAGCAACATCATCACTACTCCATGTACCACCTGCTGTAGCTGATGTTAATGTTGAAACACCACCTGCACAATAAGTAGTTACACCTGCAATAGTAGCCGGCAGGTTATTAACTGTCACCGATTTAGTGCGGCGACATCCGGTAGAAACTGTATAGCTGATGTTAGTAGTACCGCCTGTTCCTCCTGTTGCAATACCTGTAGCAGAGCCTATAGCCGCTACTGAGGTGTTGCTACTTGTCCATGTGCCGCCACCGGTTGCGCTGGAATATGTTTGGGTACTGCCCGCACATATTGAATTGCTGCCGGTAATGACATCAGGCAATGCATTCACCGTTGCCTCACGCACAGTAAAACAGCCTGTAGTATTCACCCTGTATGTGATAGTAGCTGTACCGCCTCCCACTCCGGTCATAAGGCCGGATGTGGAACCTATTGTTGCAACAGAAGTATTACTACTACTCCATGTAGCACTACCCCCAACAATGCAGGTAAGTGCTGCTGAACTTGCCTCACAAATATTCATTGTACCGCTAATTGCTGGTGGAGGTGTTGTTGCGTTGATGAGCTTAGTTGCAAAACAACCATTACTTACCGTGTACGTAACAGTTGTTGTACCTGCAGCAATGCCTGTCACATCTCCAGTTGCAGCGTTCACTGTTCCTGCCGCCGGGTTACTGGAACTCCATGCGCCACCTGCTGTAGCATGACTCAATATTATCGAAGAACCAAGACATACATAGTTGGAACCTGTTATTGCTGCAGGCGATGGAGCCACTGTAACTACAGATGTACTGTAACAGCTCGCTGTTACTTTATAGGTAACAATGGCCGTACCTGCTGTAACACCGGTAACAATACCTGTTGCCAGACCTACTGTTGCTTTTGCCGTGGCACTACTTGACCACGTACCGCCAACTGTAACATTCGCCAGATTGGTAGTACCTGCTATACACAGATTATTATCTCCTGTAATACTGGGAATAGAAGTACTTACTGTAACTACAGCAGTAGCATTACAACCACCACTCTGATTGTAAGTAATAGTTGCATTACCCGCCCCTGTTGCAGTTACTATACCTGATGCTGTACCTACTGTAGCTACAGCTGCATTACTACTGGTCCATGTACCACCGGTAGATGCATCTGTAAGTGTTGAGGTACTGGTCACACAAAGTGTCAGGTTGCCTGATATTGCGGCCGGAGTGCCTCCTACTGTAAATGTTCTAACAGAACGACATCCGGTAACTGCATGTGTATAAGTAATGGTAGTTGTACCAGGAGTAATTCCAGAAACTTCACCTGTTGATACATCTATAGTAGCAACAGAGGTATTGCTGCTGCTCCATGTGCCACTGGCAGGTGTACAGTTGATCGTGGTATTGCTACCAAAGCAAACTGAGGCAGGTCCTGTTATAACTGCAGGTGCTGAATTTACGGTAACTTCTGCTGTTGTATAACAGCCAGTAGGCAAAATGTATGAAATAATTGTAGTACCTGTAGCAACACCCGTAACAATACCGCTCGTGGCATGAATGATCGCTTTAGCTGTGTTGCTGCTGCTCCATGTTCCTTCGGCTGTTATATCATACAGATTCGTAGTAGTTCCTACACATGCATATTGTGTGCCGGTAATTGTAGCAGGTAATGCTTTTGATGTAAACATTGTTGTAGCAAAACAGGTTGCAGAAACCATATAGGTAATGTTAACATTTCCGGCTGCTACTGCTGTAACTACTCCGGTTGATGCATTTACTGTAGCAATAGCTGCATTACTACTGCTCCATGTGCCGCCTGATGAAGAATGAGCAAGTGTTGATGTAAAACCAACACAGGCGTTTGCAGTTCCTGTAATAGCCGCTGGAGTCGGATCTACCGTTACCTCTGTAACTGTATAACAACCTGCTCCTGGCAGTGTGTAAGTAATATTAGAAGTTCCGGTTGCTATACCGGTCACCACTCCTGTTGCTGCTGCAACAGTTGCCTTACTTGTATTGCTGCTGGCCCAGGTACCACCTGCTGTTGCGTTGCTAAGTGTAGTTGTTGCAGCAATACACAGCTGTGCTATACCTGTATTTGCTGAAGGTGCTGCATTTACTGTTACAACTGCCTAGGAATACAACCTGTTGGTAGCGTGTAAGAGATAGTAGAATTTCCAATACCAGTCGGAGTAACAATACCGCCCGAAGAAACAGTAGCAACACCAGGTGTCGAACTAGTCCATACACCTCCTGCTGAAGCAGAACTAAGTGTAGAAGTACCTGCAGGGCAAAGAAGCAGATTACCTGTAATTGCAGCTGCCAGATTATTTACAGTTACACTTTTGACAGTACGACATCCGGTACTGATTGTATAACTGATAAGAGACACACCGGCAGAAATACCTGTTGCATTACCCGTAGTTGAATTGATAGTAGCTGCTGAAGTATTGCTGCTCACCCATGTTCCACCGGCGGGACTACTGCTATATGCCTCAGTCACACCCTGACAAATTGTGCTGCTGCCTGTTATTGCACTGGGTACCGGGTTCACTGTTACCTCAGCAACTACCTGACAACCTGATGTGGGTATCTTATAAGTAATAGTTGCTGTTCCCTGACTTACACTGTTTATATAACCGGAGTTAAGATCAGCAGTTGCCACACCGGTATTACTGCTGCTCCATGTACCGCTTCCACCTATCGTGCTATACAGTACTGTGTAAGACCCCTCACACATATTCATCGTTCCTGTAATTGGTACTGGCTGTAATTGAATATCTACATTCTTGGTCTTGGTACAGCCTGTACCAACAGAATAAGTGATAACAACAGGTCCTGCAGAAATTGCTGTAAGCAAACCAGTATTCAGATCTATTGTTGCCCTTGAAGTATTGCTGCTGACCCATGTACCACCTGCCACTACATGCGACATAGTTGTAGTAAGTCCCTCGCAGATCCCGGTTACACCGGTTATGTTTACCAATGCGGCACTTACTGTAACCTGAACAAAATTTGTACAGGTATTAAGATCTGTATAAGAAATGTTAGCATTTCCCGCAGCAATACCGCTTACAATACCACTTGCTGTGCCTACGCTTGCTATTGTAGCATTACTGCTGCTCCATACACCTCCTATTGGAGTAGCCGAAAGCGTACTGCTCGTTGAAGTACATATTGTAGCTATACCGGAAATCACAGGCAAAGCGTTTATGGTAACTTCTTTAGTTATATAACAACCTCCTGCAAGTGTGTAGGTTATTGTTGCAGTACCTGCTTCTACACCGCTTACAATTCCTGATGCTGCACCAACTGTTGCTACAGCCGGGGTAGATGATGTCCAGCTACCACCTCCCTCTGCATTGGCAAGTGTAGTAGTAGCATTTTTACATACTACTGCAGTACCTGTAATTGCTGCCGGCTGGTTGTTTACTGTTACAGTTACTGCAGAGAAGCAACCACCGGGCAATGTATAAGTTACTGCTGCAGTACCTTGATCTATACCATTAAAAATTCCTGTAGATGCATCTATTGTACCAATTGCCGGAGTTGCAGAGCTCCATACACCACCTGCTGTTGCAGGTGTTAGCGTTGTATTGAACCCTTCGCAAACAGAAAGTGTACCGCTCACAGGCTCCTGTGGATCTACATTCACAGTAGCAGTAGATGTAGCTATAAGGCCGTTACCATCTGTCATAGTTATTGTATAGATGGTAGTAGCTACAGTTGTGGTTGTGTTTACAAGCGTTGCATTTACAGAAACTCCTGTAGTTGCAGATAATCCAGTAGATGGCGACCATGTATAAGTAAATGGCGCATCACCTGTTGGTGTAGCAGTAAGTGCCTGTGTACCACCATTACAGATCGTTGAGCTGCCTGGAGATACACTTACAGTTCCCGGAAGATTAGAAAGACCACTTATGGCAGTATTAGCTGTAGATATGGAATTGGCAGCAAGCGTATTAGACCCGGCAGCACTATAGAGTACCCATGGCAATGTACCCGAATAGCTTGCACCTGATACAGAACTTTCAGTACCTGATATATCTGCAGGTACATACGTAGCAGTAGCTGTATATGATTGTGCAGAGATACCAGACGTACCTACAGTCCAGTAGCGGTTGAGATAATTAGTTGAGTTTACATTTGAAGGATGTTTGGATGCAGTAACATTTACCTGAGCATATGCACTGCTGTATCCAACACCAGTTACATTGAGACTTAATGGAGTATAGTTAGTTGCATCCCCAACCGGATAATTAAAGGTGCCATTTGAAGAAAGCCCTTTTCTTACCACACCTGCACCTGTAGCTACAATATAGTTCGATGAAGAAGCCCCTGATATTGCTGCAGCATTTCCAAGTATAAGATTGTTTGCGGCAAGTGCCATTTTACCCAGCGTAAGGGTACCACCAATTGTAATATCACCAGATGCATTGTTTGTGCCGGAAGTATTGTCCAGCAAAAGATTATTGTAGGTACCTCCTACTATTGTTTGTGCTCCCGAAAGCACAGCATATTCTATTGTACCGGTACCATTCCATATTGCACCGGAAGGCAGAGGAGCAGCACTTGTTGCGGTAGGTACAGATGTCTTCAACGTACCAGATACCGTGTATGTAGGTGCAGTACCTGCAATAAGTCTGTTAGCTGCACCCATATCCAGTGTTATACCCGAATTCACATCTAGAGCATTGTTCACAGTTATATTACCCTGCGCAGTTTTGGCACCTGAATTACTTGCTATAAGCGTACCGTATGTAAATGCATTTACATTCTGGGCACCTGCACCTGTATAATTTACAGTTAGGCTGCCTAGCGTGTTAGTAGTGAATTTATACTGATTGGAATAATCAGCTGTTGCACTTATTCTGTTCACAAGAATAGTACCACTACCCGTAATGGTACCTGCAGCAGCTCCTGTGTTGAACTGAATACCTTCAGTAGTAGGAGAAACAGTTGCACTTGCAGCAACACTCAGCGTTGCGGCAACATCTGTATTGGTACTGAAAGCTACCGGAGCCATAGTATTGCTCACTGTGAGATTATTGAATGAGGGCCTGCTTGTCCCAGCTGATGTAGAAACAGTCTGTGCACCAGTACCATTGAACACTACTGTTCCTGTCTGTTTATTGAAAGGATTGGTTGCCGCAGAGCTGAACTGTGTCCAGTTACCACCTACACTTACCTGGTAGTTGCTGGCTGTAACATTAAATATACCTGCAGTAGTGGTGCTTCCAATTGTCAGGTTGCCACCCACAACCAGTGAGCCTCCAAGCGATGTAACACCGGTAGTTGTGGTTGCCGAACCGATACTACAATTGCCATTTACAGTTGTTGTACCTGATGTAAACGTTCTGAGACCGCTGGTGCCTGTAATGGTCAGGTTATTGTAAGTACCCTGAGATACTGTAAGACTTGTAGTTGTACTGTTGTAGCGCACTTCACCTCCCCAGGTACCTGCCAGCGGTATAGGTGGGTTAACAGCACACTGTGTTTGTAAGATACCTGCATTAGCAGATCCGTTCACTGTACCCAGCATTTGGAAAGTAACCATATTAAGGTTACTTGCAGCTGCGGTTGTGAGGTTACCATTTATTGTCACAGCAGCATTGGCTGTTACCGCCGCAGCTGTATTACTTACAGTAAGATGATTGAACGTTGTAGCCGTGGTTGGGAAAGCCTGAGCAGCTGCACCGTTCAGTTCCACAGTTCCGCCATTGTCATTAAAGGTGCCGGCCGTGTGCACAAAGTTACCTGCCACCTTCAGGGTAGTGGAAGGAGCTGTTACCGCTCCTGCCGTGATAGTGAAGGCTGTTCCTACATCTGCAGGAGCTGCATCGAATGTCCAGGCACCCGAAGCATTGTTGAATGTAAGATTATTAAACTTGCTGCTACTCGTCATAGTGCCGGAAAGCGTATTGCCTGCAGCAGATGAGTTGAACAGTACCGTACCTGCACCTGCAGTGAATGTACCGTTATTGGAATATCCTGCACCCAGAGTTAATGTCTGAGCACCGCAAGCCAATGTATTACTTACAGGAATTGAAAAATTCTGAAGTACTGTTGTTGCTGCATTAAGTGTGATCGTGTTTGCAGTGTTGTTGAGCGCAAGTGTATTGAATGTAGTAGCAGCTCCCGGAATTGTCTGAGCTGCAGCGCCATTCATTTCTACTATACCACTGTTGTGTATAAATGTAGCCGCTGCCGCTTTGGCAAAATTACCTGCTACCTTCAAAGTTGTTGAAGGAGCCGTAACCGCACCATTTGTAAGAGTTAAAACTCCACCGACATCTGCTGCATTAGCACCAAATGTCCATGCTCCCGAAACGCCATTAAAAGTAAGGTTATTGAATTTATTAGTACCGGTCATATCACCGTTTATTGTGCGACCGGCTGTTGTAGCTACAAACAGCATGGTACCTGTATTAGCAGTGAATGTACCGTTATTAGTATAGTCTGAATTGAGTGTAAGAGTAATGCCGGTTCCACCATTTAGCCTGTTATTTACAGGAATAGTAAATGGATTAGAAATAGTAGTTGCACCATTAAGGGTCACATCATTTCCACTGGTATTATTGAGTGTCAAAGTACTGAATGTTGTTGCAGTAGCGCCAGGCAATGTCTGAGCAGCAGCTCCGTTCATTTCTACAGTACCACCATTGGGCACAAAAACACCAGCTGTATGTACAAAATTACCAGCCACCTTCATAGTGCTTGCCGGCGCAGTTACACCACCGGCACCGGATGTGGTAATAGTGAAGTTACCTCCGATATCTGCAGCGTTACTGAAAGACCAGGTACCTGCAGCATTGTTAAAAGTGACATTATTGAATTTGTTTGTACCTGTTAGGTTTCCGGAAATTGTTTTACCTGTCGCTCCCGAATTAAACAATACTGTACCTGTACCTGAAGTGTAGGTACCATTATTGGTCCAGTTTCCTGCTATACTGGTAATACTTGATCCCGCATCGAGTGTTGCGCCCGCATCGTTCAACACATCTCCGGTAAAGGTCAGATCATAGTTCAGTGTTATAGGGAAAGTCGAATTACTGTTACGGAAATTATAGAAGTTAGGCTTGATTGCTGTACCTGTTCCGCTTTTAGATATTATTTGTGTACCTGTTCCGTTGAATGTTACTGTTGATGGAAGCGTTACATTCAGGAAGGCTGTTGGCGTATTGCTGTTTGTAAACACATTCCAGTTTCCACCAACTGTAATATTATTACTGTTCGGATTTAAAATACTATTAGTTGCATTACCATTAATAGCTACACTACCCCCTACATTCAGATCACCTGCGAGCGTTGTTACACCCGTAGTAGTAGTTAAGGAAAAGTCTCCGCCTACTGCAGTAGTTCCTGCTGTAAATGTCCTGCTGAAAGTAGTACCACTTATAGTAAGATTGTTATAGTTACCTTGAGCAATGGTCTGATTATTGGCAGCATTATAGGTCACAAGTCCACCCCATGTCTTACCTGTAGGTATAGGAGGATTTGCTGTATTCTGAGTTTGCAATGTACCGCTATGTGCAGGTGTTACTGTTCCAAGTAACTGGAAGGTTACCATATTCAGGTTGGCAGCTGCTGCCGTTGTTAGTGTTCCGTTTACTGTTACATTAGCATTTGCAGATACTGTTGTTGTTGTATTGCTCACATTCAGATTATTGAATGTGGTAGCAGCACTCGGGAATGCCTGAGCTAGAGTTCCATTCAGCTCCACCGTACCGCTGTTATCATTAAATGTACCTGCAGCGTGCACAAAGTTGCCTGCAACTTTCAGCGTAGTAGAGGGTGCGGTTACAGCACCTGTAGTTATTGTAAAGTTGGATCCAACATCCGCTGCATTGGCACCAAAACCCCATGTACCTGTCGCATTATTGAAGGTTAGTGTATTGAACTTATTACTACCTGTCATGCTGCCATTCAGCGTATATGCTCCTGCACCATTAAAAGTTACACTACCTGAGCCTGCTGTAAAAGCACCATTGTTGGTATACCCGCCACCAAGAGTAAGTGTCGAACTGCCTGCACTAAGTGTATTAGCAGCAGGAATCGTAAAGTCTGCAATAACCGTTGTAGCTCCGTTCAGAGATACTGCTGCTGTAGGATTGTTCAGAGTAAGTGTATTGAATGTTGTTGCAGTAGCGCCGGGCAATGTCTGAGCAGCAGCTCCGTTCATCTCTACAGTACCACCATTATGTGTAAATACACCACCTGCGTGAGAAAAGTTACCACCAACTTTCATAGTAGATGATGTAGCAGTTACTGTACCGGTTGTAATTGTAAAGTTACCAGCCACATCTGCTGCATTAGATGCAAAATCCCATGCTGCCGTTCCATTAAAGGTCAGGTTATTAAATTGATTACCTGCGGTCATGTTGCCGGTAAATGTTTTGGTACCTGATGTTGCATTCATGTTCACTGTACCTGTACCACTTGTAAACGTACCTGTATTTGCCCAGTTGCCTCCAATATTCATTGTGTTGGCGCCAGTTGTCAATGTTCCTGCGTTAGCAACATTACCTGTTATTGTTACTGTGTTTGCACCGCAGTTGGTTGTCGCATTCAGATCATTGGTAAAATTACCCGACATAGTAATACCTGCTCCCAGTGTAAATGGATTTGTTGTATTACTGTTCTGGAAATGATGGAAAGCCAACGTACTTGTGCCACCTGATACGGTGAATGATTGTGTGCCTGTGCCATTGATTGCAACCAGACCAGTCCTCTTATTGAAAGGATTGGTGGTTGCTGAGCTCGATTGGCTCCAGTTACCGCCTAATGCTATCTGATAGTTATTGATACTGACATCAAATATATTGGCTGTTGTAGTACTGCTCAACACTATGTTGCCTGCCACTGTCAGGTTGCCACCAAGTGTAGTAACACCCGTTGTTGATGTCACGCTCATATTACCATTTACAGCCAGTGTTCCTGTTACTGTTCTGGCACCGGTAGTACCTGTTATAAGCAGGTCATTGTATGTAGCTGATGAGACAAACATAGCTGCTCCATTATACATTACAGTACCACCCCATGTAGTACCTGTAGGTATTGGTGGATTCACAGTGCATTGTGTTTGCAAAGTACCGCTATGCCCGGCTGCATTTATTGTTCCCAACAACTGGAAGGAAACCATATTCAGATTACTGCCTGCAGCAGATGTAAGATTGCCATTTATAGTCGTAACAGCATTGGCATTTACATTAGCAGTTGTATTAGATATTGTCAGGTTATTAAAAGTAGTAGCAGTACTTGGTACTGTTTGCACTGCAGTACCGTTCAGTTCCACAGTACCACTATTATGGGTAAATGTACCTCCTGCTGCCTTTACAAAGTTGCCTGCTACTTTCAATGTTGAAGATGGGGCTAATATCGTGCCGGCAGAAATAGTAAGTGCACCGGTAACATCAGCAGCATTGGCACCAAAATCTTTTGTGCCTGCACCACTAAATGTAAGTATGTTGAACTTATTGGCACCAGTCATGTTACCCGAAAGTGTTACAGTTCCAACTGAAGCATTCATGGCTACGGTACTGCTACCTGCATTGAATGATCCATTATTTATCCAGCTGCCTGCTACGTTCACAGGGTTAGCTCCGGCACAGGTAAATGTAGCTCCTGCATTATTGGTAAAGTCTCCTGAAAGTGTAGTTGTGGTTACAGAAGGACTCACAGCAAGAGTTACTACGTTACTGGTATTATTATTCGTAAGATGATAGTAGTTTGCCACTGCAGTACCTGCAGACCTGGATATGTTCTGCGCACCTGTGCCATCAAAAATGAAAGTAGAAACTGTACTTGCATCCAGCAGCGTTGTGGCCGTAGTAGATGCTACTGTATAATCTCCGCTTACAAATACTGTGTTTGTACCGGGCTTGAAAATAGAATTGGTAGTAGTTCCTGTTATTGAAAGATTGCCATTCACATCCAGATCTCCGCCAAGCGTAGTAGCTCCGCTGGTAGTGGTCACACTCATATTACCATTCACAGTTACAGTACCTGTTGTGGTCCTGGCGCCGGTAGTTCCGGTAATACTTAGTGTATTATACGTTCCACTAGACACGAACATACCCGCACCATTATAAATTACAGTACCGCCCCAGGTCATACCCGTGGGTATAGGTGGGTTGGCTACATTCTGCGTTTGCAGGGTACCACCTATTACAGGCGTCATTGCTCCAGTCAGCTGGAAGGTTGACATATTCAGATTTGCACCCGATGGCACTGTCAGCGTTCCGTTTACAGCAATTGCGGCACCTGCCGTTACCGTTGCAGTAGTATTGCTGATGTTGAGATTATTGAAAGTAGTTGCAGTTGTAGTAGATAAAGCCTGCGCTACTGTACCGTTCATTTCCACAGTACCGCTATTATGAGTGAAGCTTCCTGCTGTATGCGTATAGTTACCTGCTATTTTCAGTGTTGTAGATGGCGCTGTGAATGCACCTGCAGTCAGGGTCAGATTGTTGGCTACTTCTATATCATTTGCTCCGGGATCCCACGATCCTGTTCCACTGTTAAAAACCAGGTTGTAAAACTTATTACTTCCTGTCATTGTACCGTTTAGTGTTTGTGCACTACCAGAATTAAAATTCACGGTTCCATTACCCGCTGTAAACGTACCATTGTTAAACCAGCTACCGGCAACGTTTATAGTATTGGCACCTGCACAAACAATAGTTGCACCTGCATCAATAGTAACATTTCCTGCCATAGTAGTGCTGGTTACACTGGGCGAGGTTACAACGGTCACACTACCTGTTGTATTACTGTTCCTGAAGTGATAAAAATTGGCATTTAGTGCAGAACCCGAAGTTTTTGATATTGTCTGCGGACCAGCACCATCAAAGGTTGTAGTAAATGCTGCAGATGTATTCAACAGACCCGTTGATGTACCTGCTGAACTTACGGTCCAGTTGCCCGCTACATTTATATTGTTGCTACCGGGATTCAGAATACTGCTAGTATTACCGGCTGTAACAGCCAACGATACGTTACCATTTACATCAAGCGCCCCCTGCATAGTAGTTACACCGGTTGTTGTGGTAACACTGAAATTACCATTCACATTTATAGAACCTGTTACTGTTCTCGTTCCTGTAGTACCTGTTATATTGAGGTCGTTGTAGGTACCGGTTGGTATTAACTGGGCTACAGTAGTTCCGTTATAGGTCACTGCTCCACCCCATGTTTTACTTGCTGGTATTGCAGGGTTTACCGTACACTGCGTTTGTATCGTTCCGCTGTTTGCAGGAGTAAACGCACCAAGCAATTGACGGCTTGTCATGTTTAGTATAGCGCCACTTGCAATGGTCAATGTACCATTTATAGTTATTGCAGCTCCGGCACTTACCGCAGCTGCTGTATTGCTTATGTTAAGATTATTAAATGTGGTAGCACTGGTGTTCGATAATGCCTGAGCTACTGTGCCATTCATTTCCACAGTGCCACTATTGTGCGTGAAGGCTCCTGCTGTATGCACATAGTTCAAGCCTATCTTTAGGGTAGTAGATGGTGCGGTCAATGCTCCTGCTGTTTGCGTAAGCGTATTCGTTACATCAACATTATTAGCACCACAATTCCACGAACCTGCTGCATTGTTGAAGGTTAGGTTATAAAAGGCATTGCTGCCGGTCATATCGCCATTCAGCGTTTGGGCTGCACTGGATGTAAAGACTACTGTACCTGTACCTCTGGCAAATAAACCGTTGTTGGTCCAGCTTCCACCCAGCGAAATAGTAAATGTTCCGGCATCCAGACTTCCGGCAGGTGTTATTTCAATGTTGCTGTTATTAGCCAGGGTCCAGTTTGCTCCCAGTGTCATTGCAGACTGGATATACCATGTGTTACCGGCCGTTGTAAAGTCCGTAGCTATCGCAGCGGAACCTCCGCCACCCGGCAGTGTGTTCCAGTTTGCAGCAACGCTTGGATCAGAAGATCCCTGAGAATAAAAATTCGTTGCAAATACTGCAACATTCAAAAGACATAGTGAAATAAGAAGGCAGAGGATTTTTTTCATGATACTTTTTTTAAAGGAAATTCATATGGACGGGTGAAAATAAAATTCAATATTAATTAATTTAATTACGAAGGAAAGTGAATGCATAAAGTACACACAGGATGAGCCATATGACAATTACATAAATTAAAATAAAACTGAAATATTTAACTAAAGTTCCTTGGCCAGTTCTGGTTATATCATCAGCAGAAAACCTCGACCAAACGAAGTAACGGATAAGAATTCCTTACTTTTCAGGCACTTAAGTGCTACATGAGAACAAAATGATAGAGTTAATTTTGCCTCTCAGTACACAAGGGGATCATGCTGGCATCATCAACAGTTGCATAAAATTAGGTTGTATGACAGTATTAAACAAATAAATTTTTGCAATACATTAATAATTTTATGAAATAACTGTTTTCTATTTGTTAATTATAAATAGATAAAATAATTTATTGCATTTATTAGTAGGAACTAAATTATTCAATACGCTGGACCTTAAGCACATTAATAATATATCTTACACCACATTTGGATATCTCCACTTTCTCGAATCAAATAAGCAAAGTGAAGTAGGATTGAATTAGACAGGAAAAATGAAAAATTCAGATGAGATACGAAATCCTCTAAACAAAAAAACCTGCCTCGTCATCGAGGCAGGTCAAAATATAGTTAGTTAGTATTAATTACTTCTTAGCGCCATTTGCTGGTGCAGATTTCTGTGCAGGCGTTTTACCTTTAGAAACACCCTCTGG
Organism: Bordetella parapertussis; assembly: GCA_943331005.2. Classification (GTDB taxonomy): domain Bacteria; phylum Bacteroidota; class Bacteroidia; order Chitinophagales; family Chitinophagaceae; genus Nemorincola. The sequence continues at coordinate 17,447 of CALQJX020000027.1, read as the reverse complement.
TTTCTGGAAGAACATCACAGATACCAGACAAAGACCACCTATCACACCTATAAGGGTCCAAGTACCTTTTTCCATTACATCCGTAGACTGCTTCACGCCCATTACCTGAGAACTCATGCTACCAAATGAACCTTGCAGTCCACCGCCTTTAGGATTTTGGATAAGAATAAAAAATGCCAGAACCACAGACGCCAGCAATATCAGTATTGTTATAAGGGATATCATGATTGTTTTTCCTTTAAGATTTCTTCTATTTTGAGGGCAAAGTAAGCATTTTTTTGAGGATTTCGCAAACTTAATTTTCTGTACATATCCATTGCCTTATCATACTTGCCTTGCTTTATATAAATTTCAGCCAAAGATTCACTTGCAAGGCCATCTTCCTTGGTAATGGAGTTTACAGCCATCTCAAACACATTTTCCGGTATCTCCTCGTTCTCTTCTTCAATAGCGGCAGCAAGCTTTTCTTTCTGCCACATTGTTTTCAGCGCTTTCTGATCCTTGGTCTCTTCTATTTGTTTCTCTGTGGTATTCTTAAAATGCAGCAACCACTCTGAGAAACTCATCATTACCATAAGTGATTTTGCAATTGTTGCCTTGTTTTCTAGGGGCTTCAAACTACCTATTTCAATTGGCAGCTCCACAGATATTTTCTCGCCTTGCTGCAGAAAATAATCTTCAGTATACACCGGACTTATGAGTGGTTTCTCATCCTTTTGTATCCGAACCGGTTCTTCATCTGCTAGTGCCTCCTCATTTATCACAGCAACCTGTTCTTCTATTACATCTACGGCTTCAGCAACCAGCTCTTCCGTAATTTCTTCATCATTTATATCAACAGCCTCAGGCTCTTCTTCGGTAACTGCAATTTCAGCTACCGTTTCGTCCTGTATCCAGAAGCTGTTATGTTTTGTCTCTATGTCTTCTGCCATATCGTCTGTTACAGCATCTGCTGTAACATCTTCTGTAAGCACCTCCGCTACAACAGCAGATACAGAATCTACTTCTGTTGCAATTATTTCCGCTACACCCTGCTCTTCAGCGTCAATTACTTCTGTTTGTGTCTCTGAAACCACTACCTGTGTATTCACTGAATTCAGAAAATCGCATAGTTGCATCCAATCTCCTGCATAGGGCATCATAGAAGACATCATTGCCGGAGCAAAAGATGCATCTCTATGCTTTGCAGCAGCTTCCAGATAACGGGCAGGAACAAAGTAAGGATACGCCTGCCTGTAACCGGCAATACTACCCTGATCACCTTCTGTGAGGCTGGAAGGATTATCCATTAATCCTGATAAATATTTTATTGAAGCCTGTTTTTCCATGCTATAGCGCTACCAATTTACAAAAGCTTTATTAAAAATATCATCTGCCAGCTGATTTCCTATGTCTTCTATCAATGCACCCTCTACACTTTGCAGCATCTGCGAGGCATTAAAGTCCGAAAACCTTGTAAATGTCTGTGTAAATCCTGCCTTTTCATTCAATCGGTTCACAAAAGTAACCTCCACACCTATGGTCAACCTGTTTTTGGTAGCCAGCTGCACGCCTTGTGCTGCTGTTACGGTCACTTCATAGGTAGTTATCTTACCTGTAATATCATAATCTGCCTCATCGCTCGTCACAGGTTTCAAACCTGTCTGCGACAAGATCCTCCGCCTCACCTTTTCGGTAAGTGTAGCACTGAGACTAGGCACCACATTACGGGCTCTGTTTTCTAACTGATGGATATTGATGGTCTTCCCTTCTATGGCAGCCCCAGAAAAACTATACACATGACAACCGGCCATGGGCAGGAGAAACAGGCAGAATAAGTATGGTATGACGGCAGATAACTTCATTGGAAACACACAAAAGTAGGAAATATTGCCGTAGTGACTACCTCCATTTTTTGTTCATTCCTGCAGGTTGATTAGATTTGTAGGTCATATCTCATACCAGATACAGCAAATCATCTCTTGAATTTCAGCAACGTAGTTGGCCAACAGGCCGCAAAGATCGGTTTATTGAAAATGTGGAAGGGCAACTCCATGCCTCATGCGCTCCTCATTACCGGCGCCGAAGGTACAGGAGGACTTCCTCTGGCTATTGCACTGGCTCAGTATATCTTTTGCGAGAACCGAACCGATATAGATTCTTGCGGTAAATGTGCTGGCTGCAGCAAGGTTGCCCGCCTAGAGCATGCCGACCTGCACTTTAGTTTCCCCTGTATATCACCAAAACCTAACACAAAAGCGCTGAGCCGCATTTATATGCAGGAATTCAGAGAGTTTTTGAAACAAACACCTTACGGCACCACTTTCGAGTGGCTGCAGTTCATCAACGCCGAGAATAAACAGGGAAATATTCCTGCCGAAGAATGTAGGGAGATCATAGAAAAACTATACCTTAAATCATACGAAGGAGGCAAAAAGATACAGATCATATGGCGCCCCGAATACCTGGGTAAGGAAGGCAACATTCTGCTGAAACTTATTGAGGAGCCGCCACAGAATACGATCATGATCTTTGTGGCAGAAAACAGAGAAGACATTCTGGCCACTATTCTTTCCCGCACGCAAGAAGTTAAACTGGCACCAATAGCAGCTGCAGATATTGCCGAAGCACTTTCAACAAGGTCCCTTGCAGATCCCAGGGTAGCATCGCAGGTTGCTCACCTGGCAATGGGTAGCTATACAGAGGCTTTACGCTTGTTGCAACATGCCGAAAACGATCTCTTCCCCGAAGTAAAGCAAATGTTCAACGTCATTTTCACAAGAAATGGCCCTGGTATATCAGCTTTCATTGAACAATGGTCAAAGGCCGGCAGGGAACAGCAGAAGAACTTATTACATTATGTGATCCAGTTGCTGGAACATGCACTGAAAGCACGTTACCTGCCCAATGCCCCGTTGCCCCTCAATGATACTGAGGCCGAATTTGCCAGAAAATTTGCCGCAATAGATATCCCTTTCGAAAGCATAAGTAAAATGATAGATGTACTGTCAGATACTATCTTCTACATAGAAAGGAATGCACATGGCAAAACTCAGCTGCATGCGCTCTTCATCAGGCTGCAGTACATTCGTTTCGGCCACGAACTGCCGGCAGGAACTTAAATAACCAAACAACCAAATTCTTAAGATAATAGCATAAAAAAAGCCACTGTTTAGAACAGTGGCTTAAATATTTGTATTAAATGATCTTACAGCTGATCGTAGATAGGAGCATCTACGTTACGGCTAACACCGAAGTACTGATATGTTTTCCTGCGGTAGCCTTTTTTCAGGTACACGTCAGTATCCATATTGTAATCTTCCGGTATTGTGATCCAAGACCTGCGCTTAACGTCTTTCCAACGATAAATGCACATAGTGTTTGGTCCACGACGAGTGAGCGCATAATACTGAAGGTGTTTCTGAGTATAACCCATTTTCAGCATCTGGTCATCACTGAATTCATCTTCAGCAACACTGATGTGTATACGGGCAACAGGATTGAACCAGCCATTCACTGCAACGCGGTTAGGACCCGGATTGCGATACGCCCAGAACAAAAGCGTTTTGTCTCCCCAACCCCAGTTGATCAACTGACCATCCTGGTATTCGCCGTCAACTACTGTTACATAATCCCTGTCCTGAGGAACATACCAACGGAAAATACGCACAAGATCTTCCTGTGCGAAGCTTTTACTGCTTAGAAAAATCGCTGCGAATATTGTGGTTACTAAGACGATGGTTCTTTTCATGTTTGTTTTCGTTTTCAAAATTGAACCCAAAATACATAAAAATTTTCTTGCCCTGCAAATTATTAGGGTACTTTTTTTTATTCCCCCTAACAATCCTACTCAAAAACAAGAATAAACGGCCTTTTTCAGTCCTTATTTATAATATAACATACCTAATAGAGAAAAACAGTCCCCCTGAGTAACAGCTCCATCTCTTACTCCTAGATGCTACTTGTAATATCAGATTACTTCAAAAGCAATTTATCAAATGTCACATTGGCCTGAGTCCAAATGTATTGAATACCATACATAAGTTACCTACTAACACTACACAACGTTACAAGTACACTAAAAGCACAATAAAAAGTACTGACAGACATTATTAATGGATTGCCAATTTAAAACATATGAAATATAAAATCACACAAACTGCCAAAACCCACAAACAGTCAGTCGGACTTGCTGAAATGCTGCCTTTAATGTAGCTTTGGCACCCCTTGTGTGCCAACATGACAGCAGAATAATATTTGCATGAATTTTGATACCACGAACGAGGTGCAGCTTATTGTTAAATAAGCTGTGAAATCTAATTTTTACCTTTTTTTGATATACACAAAATGATAGGCATCCTCGCAAAACTATTTGGCGGTAGCAAATCCGACAAAGATGTAAAAAAACTGCAACCCATTGTTGCCCAGGCAAACCGCTTCTTTAACGAGCTGCAATCTATTTCTAATGATGAACTGCGCAACAAAACGCAGGAATTCCGCGCCCGTATACAGGAACATCTTTCTGATATAGACCAGCAGATAGCCGATAAAAAGGCAGAAGCAGATGTGGAAAATGCAGATGATATTCAGGCACGCGAGCTTGTGTACAACGAAGTAGACAAACTTGTAAAGAAAAGGGATGAACAAATAGAAGAGATCCTCAACATCATACTTCCTGAAGCTTTTGCTGTTATCAAAGAATCAGCCAGAAGGTTCAAAGACAATACTGAGGTTGTTGCCACTGCTACACAGCTGGATATAGAACTTGCTGAAACACGCAAACATATCCGAATAGATGGCGACAATTCTGTCTTTAATAATACATGGGATGCCGCTGGTATCACCGTTAGCTGGAACATGGTACACTATGATGTGCAGCTGATTGGTGGCATGGTACTGCACGAAGGTAAAATAGCAGAGATGGCCACCGGTGAGGGTAAAACACTGGTGTCTACATTGCCTGCATACCTCAATGCACTGGCTGGCGAAGGTGTACATATAGTAACAGTGAACGATTACCTGGCTCGTCGTGACCAGGAATGGAACGGCCCTCTGTTCGAATGGCTGGGGCTCACTACAGATTGTATTGACAAACATCAGCCAAACTCTCCCGAGCGTCGCAAGGCATACATGGCAGATATCACTTACGGTACCAACAATGAATTCGGCTTCGACTATCTGCGTGATAACATGGTACACCACCCCGATGAAATGGTGCAGCGCAAACACCACTATGCAATGGTGGATGAGGTGGATAGTGTACTCGTAGATGATGCACGTACTCCGCTTATCATTTCAGGCCCTATTCCTCGTGGCGATGAACAGCAGTTCCATGTACTGAAACCAAGGATCGAAAGACTGCTCGATGCTCAGAAAAAGATCATCAACCAGAGTATCACAGAAGCCAAACGCCTGATAGCGGAAGGCAAGGCCGACAAAGACGCAGGAGGCTTGCACCTTTTCAGGGCATATCGTGGCCTTCCTAAGAACAGCGCTCTTATCAAGTTCCTGAGCGAAGAAGGCAACAAACAAATACTACAGAAAGCAGAAAATTACTACATAGGCGAGCAGCAACGCAACATGCCTAAAGTAGATACTGAACTGTATTTTACTATAGATGAGAAGAACAACAGTGTAGACCTTACAGATAAAGGTATTGCACTCATCACCGGTGCAGGTGAAGATACCAGCTTCTTCATTCTGCCGGATATAGGCAGCGAAATAGCTGAAATAGAAAAAGCTACCCATTCTGCTGAAGAAAAAACACAACGCAAAGACGCACTCATTCAGGAATATGCAATCAAAGCAGATCGCATACACTCTGTACAGCAGTTACTGAAGGCATACACCCTATTCGATAAAGATGTGGAGTATGTTGTTATGGATGGCAAGGTGAAGATAGTAGACGAACAGACTGGTCGTATACTGGATGGCCGCCGCTATAGCGATGGCCTGCATCAGGCTATCGAAGCTAAAGAAAATGTACAGGTTGAAGCAGCTACACAAACCTTTGCTACTGTTACATTGCAGAACTACTTCCGCATGTACCACAAACTGGCAGGTATGACCGGTACTGCCGAAACAGAAGCAGGTGAATTCTGGCAAATATATAAACTCGATGTAGTGAGTATACCCACCAACCTGCCTATTGTTCGTAACGATCAGCAGGACCTTGTTTTCAAAACGAAACGTGAGAAATATAAGGCTGTAATAGACGAAATAGAAAAACTCAGCGCAGCTGGCCGTCCGGTGCTGGTCGGTACTACTTCAGTTGAAGTTTCTGAATTGCTGAGCCGTATGCTGCAGCAGAAAAAGATAACACACAAAGTACTGAATGCGAAACAACATGCCAGTGAAGCACAGATAGTTGCAGAAGCTGGTCTGGCTGGTGCTGTTACCATTGCTACCAACATGGCTGGCCGTGGTACCGACATCAAACTGGGACAGGGTGTGAAACAGGCTGGTGGTCTGGCTATCATCGGTACAGAGCGGCACGAAAGCCGCCGTGTAGACCGCCAGTTGCGTGGTCGTGCCGGTCGTCAGGGCGATCCGGGTTCTTCTCAGTTCTTCGTTTCACTGGAAGATGATCTGATGCGTCTGTTCGGTTCAGAGCGTATCGCTTCGCTCATGGACAAAATGGGTCACAAAGACGGCGAGGTGCTGCAACACAGCATGATCTCAAAATCTATTGAGCGCGCACAACGCAAAGTGGAAGAGAACAACTTCGGTATGCGTAAGAACCTGCTGGAATATGATGATGTAATGAATGCACAGCGCGATGTTATTTACAAGCGCCGCAACCACGCATTATTCGGTGATCGCCTGTCTATAGACCTCGATAACGCTATATTCTCTGTATGTGTCGACCTCGCTGAGCAGTTCGTAACATCAGGCGATAAAGAAGCATTCAACCTCGAGGTGATCAAACACCTTGCTATAGAATTCGAAATAGCACAGGAAGATGCCGTGAAGCCTAATGCTAATGTTATTGGCGAAAAACTGTACCATGCTGTCAACGACTTCTATAACCGCAAGTCTGCAGCGTTGCGCGAGCATATGATGCCAACACTCATGCAGATCCTGCAGGAGAACGGCGACAATGTAGAGAACATTGTTATTCCGTTTACCGATGGTGTGCGTGGCATGCAGGTATATGTAGACCTGAAAGAGTCTGTGGCTCAGGAAGGACTGCCTATCATGCAGGCACTGGAAAAGAACATCACACTGGCGCTCATAGATGACTCTTGGAAAAACCATCTGCGTGCTATGGACGACCTGCGCCAGAGTGTGCGTATGGCATCCTACGAGCAGAAAGACCCGCTGTTGATCTATAAGTTCGAAGCCTTCAATCTGTTCAAGCAGATGATGATGGAGACCAACAAGAATATCATCAGCTTCATCATGCGTGCCGGTATTCCTATTCAGGATGCACCACCACAGGTTGCGCAGGAACCACAGCATCACACTGACATGAGTCAGATGCATGACAACAAGGCGCAGGTAGAAGCTGCAGGTCATGCATATGCTGCAAATGAAGACGACTACTATACCGAAACACCGGAAAATCAGGAACCAGTAAAAAGGACTCCTGTGCAGGCCGGACCAAAAATTGGCCGCAATGATCCTTGCCCTTGCGGAAGCGGCAAGAAATACAAAAGCTGTCATGGTGTAGGACTTCAGTAATAACTTACTCCATTTCCCCTTATACAGAAACGCCTCCGAATGGGGGCGTTTCTATTTTTCACAAAACTATAGCACAGGCCGTTGAGCCATTCTGCCCTTGCTATCCGCTATCTTTGCCGCCATGAAACGCATTGCCAACCTTTACAGAAACGCTTACAGCGGGCTATCGCCTGCTACATGGTGGCTATCTGTGGTAATGCTCATAAACAGGAGCGGTACCATGGTTGTGCCCTTCATGACGCTGTACCTGACACAGGCAAGACACTACACCATAGCCAAAGCCAGTCTGGTCATGGCTATTTTCGGGTTGGGAGCCATTTGTGGTGGCATCATTGGCGGAAGGCTCACAGATCGTTTCGGTTTCTACTTCATTCAGCTCAGTGCACTGCTTTGCGGTGGTGTCATGTTTATGGTGCTGGGCCAGGTAACCAGCTTCATAGCCATATGTGCCTGCACCTTTTTCTTGGCTATACTCAATGAGTCGTTCCGGCCGGCAAATGCTACTGCTATTGCACATTATAGTAGCGGGGAGAACCGTACCCGCTGCTACTCGCTCAACAGGCTGTCTATAAACCTGGGCTGGGCTACAGGCGGCGCACTTGGAGGTATCATAGCATCGCACAACTACCACCTCCTCTTCTGGATAGATGGCGCCACCAATATAGGAGCTGCATTATTGCTGCTGCTGGTACTATCTCCATCGCGCAACAGCGCTACCCCGCCCCGCAAGACCAACCACGAAAAGAAAGAAAGATTCAGCATATACAAAGACAAACCCTTTATGGTATTCATAGTGCTTACCATACTCTTTGCTATGTGCTTCTTTCAGCTGTTTGCTACGCAGCCTGTATTCTTCAGGCAGCTGCTGCAGCTTACTCCTTTGCAGATTGGGTGCATCATGGCCATGAATGGCATACTGATAGCCTTGCTGGAAATGCCGATAGTATTCAAGCTGGAGCATAACAAGCATTTTATGCGCTTTATAGTGGCAGGCATCGTTCTGCTTTCACTATCGTTTGTGATCTTCAATATCTTTCCTGGCGGACTGGCACTTGCAGTTGTATCTATGCTGCTGGTAACTGTGGGCGAAATGCTATCTATGCCCTTCATGAACAGCTTCTGGACCAAAAGAACAACGGCCAGTAACCGGGGACAATATGCCGGGCTTTATACGGCTGCATGGTCCATTGCACAAGTTATAGGTCCATATGCCGGTGGACAGATTGCCCAGCACTTCAGCTACTACATCTTGTGGTGGGTGGTGGGTATAATGGGACTCGTATGTGCTGCGGGCTTCAACTGGCTCAGCAAAAACCACTAAGCCTACCGTTTACGCATATACACCTCATTCCATACACTGCCAATTGTGTAGCGATGCATCAGCCTGAAGGAGGTATCATTCTTCACCTGTTCATACCGTGTATCGGGCTCTATGTTATCAAACAATACCACATCGGTATTGCTGTTTATATCCCACTGCACCTTGCTAAAACGGCGATCATAGTAGTGCAGGAAACCCGTAGCGTAATCAGTAAGGTGTTTTGATGCCACAAAACAGGTCAGCGAAATGGTCTTGTCGTACAGCTGTTCCTGCTCCAGATAACCCACCACATCCTGCTGCACAGCCATGGCTGAAAGAGCACCCATATCGGTATCTTTTATCTGGTCGTTCGTAGCAAAAGCGACATAACTGACAACTGCCACCACGGGAAACAACACATAATAGGCTGCTCTGTAAGTGGCATTCAGCAGTACATCAAACAGTACCGCCAGTAGGAACAGAGCCGGAACCAGCACCGCCAGCATGTAGCGGAAGGTATAGTAGTTGACGGCAGAAAACCACAGGAAGCAGAGTATAAAACACCCTCCCAGCACAAAGAACCTACGCTGACTTTCCTCTTTTAACACGGCTACACTGCCAAATACCTGCAACATCCAGAACCATGCTGCGATAAACACCAGCGTAAATGGCACCGGCGGCAATATTCTGCCTGCCCGCATATCATCTACCATATAGAAGATCATTACCACCGGCAGCAGCAGTACCAGGTATTTCCAGCGCCTGTTCTTTATGGCTGCTACAATAGCCAGCAACAACAACAACAGGTAGTACCAGAACTTCTGATTGCGGTAGAACACATCGCTGATGCAGTTCATACGCACCTTGTACCAGATGGCCTTCCAGCTGTGCTCTATGACCTCGGCATGAAAGGGAAATATGTACCACCCTCTCAGCTTATGCTGCAGCAGAAAGAAAACCGCAGTAAGTGCACAAGGCACAGCCACAGTCAGCAATCTGCGCACTGCATCCTTCTTGTCACCTCCGGGCCTAAAAAGTGCAACGAGCGCATCGAGCCCCAGAACAAGGCCCAGCACCACCCCACTCTCCTTGGTGTAGAAAAGCAGGGTGAGGAACAGTGCCGTAAGTGCATAGCGGCCTTTGGCGTAGCTCCACAAGCTGAGGAAACACAGGAGAGATACCAGCACCTCCAGCAACACATAGGACGACTGCATAAAGAACACCTCCTGCGTAGCCACCAGCACAAAAGCCAGTACGCCCACCCGCTGACTGAACATCCTGAACCCTGCCTCATAAATGCAGCTAAGGAACAAGACAGAGATGGCCAATGCAAAGGAGTGCATAGCCACATGACCTGCGCCAAAGACCTTCATCCAGCCGGCAGCCAGTGCGTGAAAGAACAGCGGATGCCCTCTGGACAGGTCGCTTTCTAAGGCGCCTGGCAGCAAACTGATACCATGATCGTGCATAGCACGGATAGCTGATGCATAAGGCCAGCTCTCATCCCAGTAATAGGGATAGGAAAGGTGTGGCAGCTTCAGCAATACGAAGACGCATAAACCCACCAATAAGACCCATCTTGTCTTCAGAAATCCGATCATGACCAGGAAAGCAACCGATGGCTGCTATTGATGTGTAATATATGCAATGCAACTAAAACACCCGCTACAGGAGCCCTGCAAACAGCGACAAAGCAGGAATTTACTTCTTACGGCTGTTTATCTCGTCGCGGATGTGGATGGCGCGCACATAGTCTTCCTGCTCCAGTACGGTCTGCAAGAGTACATTGAGCTCTTCCAGCGACATCTTTTTCATATCTGCATCGCCGGACGATGAGGAACGACTGCTGACAGGTACTTCTGTAGAAGCTGCATTCTCGGGCGAGTCGTTGCCTTCGTTTTCCAGAAAGAGACCGGCCGTTTCGAGGATATTCTCGTAGGTGAATATCTTACAACCTGCACGTACTGCCAGTGCCAGCGCATCTGATGTGCGGGAGTCGATCTCGACCACATCATCGTTGTTGCGGCAAACAAGCTTGGCGAAGAACACCCCTTCTTCGAGCTTGTAGATAAGAATCTCTACCAGTTCTATAGCGAAGGTATCCATGAAATTGGAGAACAGGTCGTGCGTGAGCGGCCTGCTGGGCTGCATGCGTTCCAGCGCCACTGCTATGGCCTGTGCCTCGAATGCCCCGATAACTATGGGCAGGCGACGCAATCCGCTGACCTCTCCCAGCACTACGGCATAGGAATGGGTCTGGGTGATGCTGTGAGACAATGCAACAATTTCAAGTTCTACCTTTTTCATCTTATTGTGATGGCGCTAACTAAGTTTTTACCGTTTTCAGGGTTAAAAATGAAGTGGTGAAGTTACTCATTTTATAGAAATAACATCATTAAAAAAGTGTTGGTGCATCTCGCTGGGTAGCATCTTCGCCTGCTTCCGGCAACAATGTCAGCTCTTTCATCTCTTCGCTTGCCAGATAGCTGCCTACTGTCTTCCAACCGGTAATGTCTACGGTCTCGTGCAGGGGCACTACTTCTTCCTTCAGTTCGGTTTTCTTTTTGCCGGTGCGCACTATCACAATAGGCTCCTGCTGCAGAGTAACCAGCTGCAGGTAGTTGCCCTCGCCATCTTTAATGAAGGTGTAGCGGCTCTTCAGTGTCTGGCTTTCTATAAGGAAGCGTTTCACATTGAACTGCTTGTTCTTAGCATCGAAGTATACGGCAGTGACCACCTTCTCTGGGTGGAACTTGTCTATGAGCAGTACATTATCGGCATCGTAACGGTTGGTAATGTCGAAACCGGTAACCTCGTAAGTACCGTCTTTATAGAAGACTATGATGCGGTCGCTCTCATCAAAGCGGCCCAGCAGCATGCCATGACCATCTTTATTGAGCCTGCCCACACTATCATCGTACCAGATCTGCGGTGCAGAAAGGGTAGATCTTCCTTTTTCCTTGAACTTCACACTGCGCACCGGGTATTTGGTGACCTGGTTGCCCATGGCTCCCCTGCCCTTTATCTCCAGCTCTTCGAAGTAATAGTCGAACGCCTTGGTGCGGGCCTTGCTGCCCGGAGACAGATTGACGGTGACCACCTCGGCCTCTCCGTTGGGGTTCGAGGTGAAGTACTGCACCTTGCTGCCTGCATTGCCTCGGGAAAGATCATATTCCTTATCGCGGGTGATGCCGGTAACATTGAACCTCTTGGCATAGGTGATGCCTGTTTTGCCGTCCATATACATCATATTGTATGTGGTACGCTCATCGCTCTTCTGGAACACGGCCAGATGTATGATGTCTTTGCCGACAAAGGTCTTGTCGGCCACCTTGGTAACGATCATCTTGCCGTCTTTGCGGAAGGCTATGATGTGGTCTATATCGGAACAATCGAATGCGAATTCGTCTTTCTTCAGACCAGTACCTATGAAGCCCTCTTTATAGTTGGCATAGAGCTTGGTATTGGCAATAGCAACCGTAGTTGCCTGTATGGTCTCGAAAGGACGGATCTCTGTTCTGCGCTCGCGGCCCTTGCCAAACTTTTTCAGCAGGTTCTCGTAATACCTGATGGCATAATCGTTGAGGTGCTCTATGTTGTTCTTTACTTCCTCTATCTGATCTTCTACGCCGCGTATATGTTCATCGGCCTTGAAGGAGTCGAACTTACTGATACGCTTGATGCGGATCTCTGTCAGCTTCACAATATCATCCTGGGTGATCTCTCTTCTGAACTGCTTAATATAGGGCTTCAGTCCTTTATTGATGGCAGCCAGCACTCCTTCCCAGGTCGTTTCTTCTTCTATATCGCGGTAAATGCGTTTTTCTATGAATATCTTTTCGAGTGACGAATAGTGCCAGTCTTCATTCAGCTCATTGAGTTTTATCTCGAGCTCGCTGAGGAGCAGCCCCTTGGTATGCGCCACAGAATGTTTCAGCAGATCTGACGCGCCAACGAAGTGCGGCTTGTCTTCTATGATGATACATGCATTGGGCGATATGCTGATCTCGCAATCGGTAAAGGCATAGAGCGCATCGATGGTCTGGTTGGTGGAAACACCGGGTGCCAGCTGCACGGTAAGCTCTACATCTTTTGCGGTATTATCTGTTACGCTCTTTATCTTGATCTTGCCGGAATCATTTGCCTTGAGGATACTATCTACCAGCTGAGAGGTAGTGATACCATAGGGCACATCTTTTATGACCAGCGACTTCTTATCTACCTCTTCTATGCGGGCACGTACACGCACCTTGCCGCCACGGGCACCATCGTTGTAATTGCTTACATCTATCATACCCGCCGTGAGGAAGTCGGGGAATAGTTCGAACTTCTTTCCTTTGAGGTGTTTGATAGCACTGTCGAGAATCTCGCAGAAGTTGTGTGGCAGGATCTTGGTACTAAGACCTACGGCAATACCTTCTGTACCCTGCGCCAACAGCAACGGGAACTTCATGGGCAGTGTAACGGGCTCGTTCTTACGGCCATCGTAGCTGAGCTGCCACTTGGTGGTCTTGGCATTGAATGCTACCTCCAGTGCGAACTTGGACAGACGGGCCTCTATGTATCGGGAGGCGGCTGCACTGTCGCCGGTACGCACATCGCCCCAGTTACCCTGCGTTTCTATAAGCAGGTCTTTCTGACCGAGACCCACAATAGCATCGCCGATAGAGGCATCGCCATGTGGGTGATACTGCATACTCTGACCAATGACATTGGCCACTTTATTGAAACGACCATCGTCCATTTCCTTCATGGCATGAAGGATGCGGCGCTGCACCGGTTTCAGACCATCTTCTATGGCCGGTACGGCACGCTCCAGTATCACATAACTGGCATAGTCGAGAAACCAGTTCTGGTACATCTCATTGATCATCGTCGAGCCTTGCCCGGAAAACATATCCCGTTCTTCCATTATACACTATACCTTATAAGGTGATGCAAAAATATTTATTGCAGCCGAATGTGGTACAGGTACTTATCCACAAATTTTAAAACAGCAACAATGGCAGCCCAACGGCGACCTGACAACTGACAGCACTACCGGCAAGAGGCGACAGCAGGAAACGTGTAGCAATGAGCTCTTATATAGTAGCAAATAAGCAATGGATGAAAATTGCGCACCGTGCGCAAAATATTTTTATTGCTCACAGTAGCATTGATAATCAATTATTTAAACTAAAATAATTTCCCATTTTTTGCGCAAAAATTGCGCACTGCTGCGCAGCAAAAAATGCCCGGGTGAATGATTGGCATTTATGCAATATATATAACTACTGCTTGCGCCTGCGAGGGCTGAGCTGTTTGAATATAGCAACATAATGACAGGGCGTTTGTAGAATATATGCTGCAAAAATTGTACCAGTAAAATATCTGGGGGTATGAATGAGGGGGTATAGCCGGGAAGTGGGTATTACTTTAAATAGCTTTACATACTGCTGTAGCGGCAATGCTTTTTCCGATGCCGCCATCGATTTGGAAAATTATTTTCATTCCGGGTTACTTTGTTTGAGATGTTGTTTACAATGAATTTAAGGTAATCAAGAATCACTTCTTGACAAATCTGCAATATGACTTTAAGCCCTCAATATTTGATGCTTCTAACAGGTAGACACCGGGAGTCAGAGCTGATAGTTGGATAACCTCATTATGTATTTCTCCCCGTTGCAGCACCTGCCCGACAGCACTCAATATACGGTAATTAGATGCTATGCCTGTTACATGCAGCTCATCTGCCGCAGGATTAGGGTACAAACTTATCACAGGCATGCCCGTTTGCACCACATCCACACCACCGGGCAGTGCATTTATGGTAATCCCTAGAGACGTAGTTGTGTCATAGCAGCCCGTCGGGTCAGTTGACGATACTTTAGCCGTTATCACATCAACACCTGCGCCCTTAATATATGTGGTTACCGGCACCGATGTAATACCCAAGGGCACACTGTTTTTGTACCACCTAATGTTGTAACTGCCGCCAACACTGCCCACTGCCGCATTAACCGTTACCGTACTACCGACAGCTGCAGACGTGGCGGGAAGGGAGGAGAGCGCAATAGTGGGTGGTGTAAGTGGCGTGACCACCAGATTTATAGTATTGCTGCTGGGGTAGCCTGTGAAGCTGCAGATATCAACACCTGTATATACACAACGCACACTATCTCCCATAGTAGGGGTGTAGGTAAAACTCTCGCTGGTAGCCCCTGCCACAAGGTCCCCATTTTTATACCACTTAAATGTAAGCGTGCTGCCGCCGGAGGTGCTTGCGGTAAATGTTACCGGAGTGCCGGCACATACAGTATCATTAGGTGTGCACGTGATGCTTACTGTAGAAATACTCGAAGGATTAAATGTTACTTTACGTATGCGGCGGCCGGAGCCTAAGACAGATAAGCTACCAGTTGTAGGAATGTAGAGGTTACCACAAACATCCGTTACAACGCCGGTTGGCGTAAACAAACTCGCTGCTGTGGCCAAGCCACCATCTCCCGCATCACCCGGAGTTCCAATTCCGGCAATTGTATTTAGAATGCCTGTACTGTGGACGACCTCGTATACCCTGTTGCTATTTCTATCTGCTATGTAGATGTTTTCAGATAAACTGTCCGCAAACACCCTAAAAGGAACTATTTGCGCGGAAGTCGCAGCGATACCATCACCAATAAACGTACTTCCCCCATTACCAGCCACCGTACTCATTAATCCGAAATGGCTAATTTTCGTGACGCGGCAAATGGTATTGCTTGCTATATAAATGTTCCCAGCAGTGTCACAACATAAACCCACAGGTAAACCAATTGAAGAAGCCGTTGCGACAACTCCCTCACCCGCATAACCTGGTATACCATTTCCTGCATAAGTCGAAATAATACCAGAGGGAGTTACCTTGCGTATTCTGTAGTTAAAAGCATCCGCTATATATAAGTTGCCCGATTTGTCTAAGCAAATATCTTGGGGCCCCCAAATACTTGCAGAGGTTGCAGGGACGTCGTCAAAATCATATGTTCCTGTGCCTGTTCCAGCGATAGTAGAAATCAATCCGGTAGCAGCATTTACCTTCCTGATTCTCGCATTTTGCAAATCAGCGATGTAAATGTTTCCTGCAGTGTCTAACGCAACTCCCGAAGGCCCATTTAACCGCGCATCTGTCGCGGGGCCGCCATCGCCAGCAAATCCTCCCATTCCATTGCCAGCTACTGTACTAATGATTCCAGATGGAGTTATCTTTCGTACTCTTTGCGAATTCACATAGTCGACAAAATAGTAATTTCCTTTTTTGTCGAATGCTCCACCTCCAGGACTTGGTGTATGTGCCAGGGAAGCTGGGGTTCCTTCTCCGCTGAAAGTTGAAGAACCATTTCCTGCTATTGTGGTGATTAATTGGCCAAAGCTAAGCAGAGGACACAAACAGAATAAAATACTACAAACCTTCTTCACAAAATTTCTGTTTTATTGAATAAAAACCAAACAAGCACCTAAAGGTATCCCAGCGGCAACTAAACCTGGTGTAGCTGGGAAAAACTGAAGCATTCCAGTGGGTGCCGGGCCTCCAAATAGTGGAGTATTACATGCTACTACTCGATTGGTTGTAAATGCACAATCAGCCTGTGAGGTCACATTATACCCACTCACCGTAGCCCATTTATGGCATACAGTATTGTTTTGCCCGCCTATTATTGACGAATAGCAAGAGCCTGCACAAATTTTGTTGTTCTGTCCACCGCCAATCATACCAAATAAAGAATCCAGTCCTGCGGAGTTTCCGGTATCGATACAGTTTTGATACCCGCCGCCTATAAAGCTTCCAGTCGCATAGCAATATCCCGCTGGCCCCAGAGTACTGCCAATAGTATTCTCAGAACCATTTACAATGGCGCTTGTATCCGCGCCGATAATTGGGTTAAAGGAGCCTGTTCCGACAAAGCTGTTATGAAAGTGAAGAAATATTGTGCAATTCTCCATTTTCGAGAAACGAATTTCTTCCACAGATAAAAGCGTTTTTTTGTCAGGTGGCATACAGGAAAATTTATATTGTCTAAACCAAATATATACAATAAATTCTAAAATTCAAATTTTCCCATTGTTACTTATTCAGCCTAATGCATCCGTAATTGCAAATAAAACTCGTTCTATTGCATAACAAGAGCAAACCTAAATTTTATATACAATGCAAAAATAATATTAATCGTTTTTACCGAAAATCACATAGGCAAGACACCTGTTTTTTTTCGCAATCTAATTGTTTAATAATGTCGCCCGCTTCGGGGCTTTGTGTGTTATATCCTTTGTTTTCTATAATCATGTCATCCCTTCGGGATTTATCCGTGTTATGGCTCTATGTTTTGTATCGCCGGACGGAATCCGGCTACCAAACCCGCCGTAGGTGAACCTAAGCCGAACAGGTGGTGGTGGGTAGCTCCTACGGAGCATGTGTGGTTGGGTATATTGGGGGCTACAAAGCGGTTGCTCCTAACGGAGCAATATTGAT
>CALQJX020000026.1 GCA_943331005.2 Bordetella parapertussis | reverse complement strand
TCCAGCATGCCGCTATAGGCCTTTACAGAGGTTACGGCATCCTTCACGGTAAATGCCAGCTGCGAAGCTTTGGCCATGTTGGCACCATTCCGCTGCATAGATACTATATTGGGTGCCGTTGTGTCTATTGCTAGCCAGTAAGTGCCGAAGTTGCGCACATTAGCTTTATACCAGCCCTTGTCTGCCGGTTGTGCTGCCTTGCCATCTTCGTCCTTGCCATCGCTGTACATAAGCACTATCTTAGATTTCAGCGACTGCGGTATAGACTTGTTAGGGCGTATCATCAGGTCAAAGTAATGGTGCAATGGTATGTAGGGATAGTGCAGCCTGAACTTGTCCGAAAGGTCGTCTGGTATCTGTTCACTGGTAAAGCATATATCATCATACAGCTCTCGCTCATCCAGCGTAAAGCTGATATTGGCACCCGTAAATTCATTGCTGCGTTCATGGTAGAACGGGGTGCACCTGTTTTCATTTTTACTTACCGGTGCTGTTGCTTTGGGTTTTATGTAGGTACTTACCAGGGTAGTATTGCCATTGTTGTCTTTCAGTTCCACGGTCAGCAAATGCGCCTCACTGCCCTTCAGTTCCAGTCTGCCGGCATTTTTGTTTACCGCAGCATATACTGCAGGTAGTTTGTTGCCCGGCACCCTGAAGAGGCATTGTATCCATTTTTTGTACACTTGCTTTGCATAGTAGTCGGTATAGGCATGCATGTATCTCGATACGTCATAGCCAATATCATCCATCCGCACTATACACTGCAGTTGTTCATCAAGTGCCACCTTGGCTGTGTAGAAGGTAATGGTGTTCTCGCTGCCTTCCATATAGTCGTCAGCGTTTATGCCCACACCGGTCATACCTTCCGGCACTTCTATGGTGTCAGCGATTATACTGTAGTTAGCATTGCCGGATCGCGTTGGTTTGTAGGTTTTGCCGTTTTTGGCAAGTGTATAAGAAACAAGGTCACGGTCATAAACATTACCTCTGTAAAACACCAGTTCTGTCGCAACGGGTGGGGTATTGTCTGTTACCTTTAGCCCGAAGAGTTGTGGGTTCAGCGGATGTTCCGATTTGCTGTCCCTTATCTCAAAGTGCAGATGAGGTGCCGATGAAGCACCTGTGTTACCAGAGTAGGCAATCAGATCGCCCTTCTTCACGGGGAACTTATCTGACGCAAAACTCAGGTCCAGGTCCCAGCGCTTCTTTTCATATTGCTGTTTTCTTAGGTGTCGTTGCAGCTCGGGGGTAAAGTTGTTCAGGTGGGCATATAGGGAGGTGTACCCGTTCGGGTGTGTTATATATATCGCATGGCCAAAGCCGCCTTTTTCTGTCTTTATCCTCGATATGTATCCATCTCCGGCTGCATGTACCGGCAGGTTTTCCTTGCCTTGTGTTTTTATATCTACTCCGCTATGAAAATGGCCTGTCCGGCATTCGCCGAAGTTACCTGCCAGCAGTATAGGTATGTTCAGCGGATTGCGAAAGTAGTCCTTCGGATAGTGGGGTTCGTCTGCACTTTGTGCATGGGCAAATAGCGGCATTAACGAGCACAGCAGCAAGGCGGTCACCCTCATAAAGATCATTTTAAAAGTAAGTTACGTACTATTTCTATGTTACGATCACATCAGAAAACCACTGTGCTCAATGCTCAGTTTGGCTGCCAGCATACGCAGTTCTTCTACTACGCTGGGCACTACAGGTATGCCTTCTGTTACCCTTATTGCTTCCATCTCTCTTTCAGGGTCGCCGGGTATCAGCACTTGCTCATGTCCGGGTGCCGGTGTCGCACTCCTGAATCTGGTGATCCAGTTATCCATATGTTCTTTAAATTCTTCAGCCGTCCTGAAAGCGTCTATGCGCATTGCACCAAAGAAATGCCCAAGTCCTTGTCCGGGCATATTTTCCGGCATCGGCACATAGGCGGGGAAGGGTGGAGCCCACGGACCATAACTGGCGCCGCTCATCACTGCCGAGAATATATCTACTATACTGCCCAGTGCATAGCCCTTATGGCTGCCATGCTCTCTGTCGCTACCCAGTGGCAGCAAGGCACCTTGCTTCTTCAGGGCATTGGCATCGGTCGTTTCATTGCCATCTTTGTCCTGCACCCAGCCTATAGGGGCATCGCCGTTCTTGCGTTGCAGTATCTCCAGCTTGCCGTTGGCTGCAGTGGTGGTGGCAAAGTCTGCTACAAATGCAGGCTGTTGTCCTGCCGGTATGGCTACTGCTATCGGGTTGGTACCCAGCATCCGCTCTATAGAAAAGGTAGGTGCCACCAGTGCGCTGGCATTGGTCATAGATATGCCTATCATATCATGCTCCAGCGCCATCATGGCATGGTAGCCTGCTATCCCGAAGTGATTACTGTTACGCACACTTACCCAGCCCGTACCTGCCACTTTCGCCTTGTCTATCGCCACCTGCATGGCATAGGGTGCTACTACCAGCCCCAGTCCTGCTCCTCCGTCCACAACTGCGGTCGATGGGCTTTCGTGTACTATACGTATGTCGGGAGTGGCGTTGATCCGCCCTGCTTCCCACAGGCGCACATACCCTGTCAGCCTCGCCACACCATGACTGTCTATGCCGCGCAGGTCGGCAGAAAGCAGCACTTTTGCAGCGAGTTCGGCGGCAGCTTCTGTGCAGCCCATTTTCAGAAACACGTTCCGGGTAAAACCTGACAGGTCTTCGTAAGTATAGCAGTATGACATATAGAGCTCAAATGTAAAAATACAATTGCAAATAGCAGCCTAAAGTATGGAACACTACCCGCAGAAGGGTATAAATAAGTAAGCCCGGACTTTCGCCCGGGCTCCTGTATACATAAGTTGTTATTATTATTTGCTCTGCATAGCCTGATACTTAGCGAAATGCTCAGCAGTCAGTACGCTCTGTATACGCTGATCCTTGGTCATCTTCATCTGCATTGTCTGGCCTGGACCTGGCTCAAAACCTGTTTCTTTAGCCTGTTTCAGATCTTTCTGAAGCGAAAGTTCTGCTTCATAAACACCCTTTGTTTCAGCAGCGTTCAGACCCAGCTGTGCCTGCATTGTTTTAGAATACCTGTCAGCTATCTGCTCAGGTGTTGCACCTGTAGTTCTTGTAGCAGCAGTGTTATTTGATGGTGCAGTTGTTTTTGATGTTGCTTTTGACTGCGCGAAAGATACCATTGTTGCTGCGGCAAACAGGGCGCAGGTAGTGATCAGCTTTTTCATATTAGTTATATTAATTGGTTTTAATAATGAACTACTAAATTAGTATAATTATTATAAATAGAATGCAAAGTAATTATTTTTCTTTGTAAGAAGGTCCTACATTACCCTTCAAATGCTATACTGTAGCGGTTTTTGTCATCTGTTGCTGATTAGGCTGTTCAAAGTCTGTTATCAATTTCCGGTTAATAAAATTGGATGCATGCCTTTAAAATGACTACTCAAAGTCAGGATATAAAAGGTATTTTTTTCTGGTTTTTTTAAACTCTTTTATCCCCTTTGCCCACGACTTTCTGATGGCTTTCTCAGATTCACCTTTCTTCACTTGTTGCTCTAGTAGGGTAGTGCCGGTAAGTTTGGTAAAGAATGGTGTAAAGAATTTGCTCTTTTCAGGATAGTTCTTGTAGGCGTTTATCAGCCATTTCAGCTGTAGTTGGTGGTCTATGTTTTTTCTGGTTTGTGCCACATCCGGGGCTACTACCTCACCAAAGCATGGCTTGTTTTCATAGGGTGGTTTCTTAGCTCCCGGCCCGCTCATTGGGGTAAAGCTATATTGGTACTTACCTTCAAATTCAGGGCACCCATACTGGCGGAAGGGTTTGTCAGTACCTCTGCCCATACTTATAGGAGTGCCTTCAAAAAGACACAATGAGGCGTAGGCATAGATGGCTTCCATGCTCCTCAGATTCGGAGAGGGGGCTACCGGCAGTTCGTAGTGGCTGCGGTGGGTGTACTTACTGCAGCGTATCACCACCATGTCCGGCTTGTCTGCACCTGCTACCCATTTTTCGCCGGCCAGCATTTGTGCATATTCGCCTGCGGTCATACCATATATAATAGGTACAGGCTGCATACCCACAAACGATCGGTGTGCTGTTTCCAATACCGGTCCATCCACATAGTCTCCGTTTGGGTTCGGGCGGTCCAGTATCATCAGGCGTTTGCCGTTTTCGGCACAGGCCTCCATGCAGTACTCCAGTGTCGATATGTAGGTGTAGAAACGTACTCCCACATCCTGCAGGTCATAGATAAGTACATCTATGTCTTCCAGTTGATCTTTCCTGGGTTTCTTGTTGTTGCCATAAAGAGATATTACAGGCAATCCGGTGGCGCTGTCGGTTCCATTAGCTATGTGTGCTCCTGCATCTTCATTACCCCTGAAGCCATGCTCCGGTACAAATATCTTCTTTACGGCTACGCCCTTGTCCAGCAGTTTGTCCAGCAAAGACACTTTGTTTACTTCAGATGTCTGGTTAATGACCAGTGCCACCCGCTTACCCGCCAGTAGGGGCAGGTATTCAGCAGTCTGTGCCGCTCCCGGCAGTATATCTTTGTCATAGGCCTGCTGTGTATACCCGCTATAGGTCATCAGGCTCAGGATTGCTACCAGGAAAAAGGTCTTCAAAATGTGGTTTGTATTAGTGTACGGGCAAATGTAAGAACTGTTGAAAATAAATGAGATTTCTCTAAGGATTAACATTTATATATAGGTCTCCTAATGCAATTATGTTGTAAATTGCGTGCTTTATTTCATTTTCAAAAAAAGTAAAAATGTCACAAGTACAAAAGGGAGACAAGGTCAATGTGCATTATCATGGCCGCCTTAATGATGGCACTACATTCGATAGCTCAGAAGGTAGGGAGCCATTGAGTTTCATAGCAGGCGAAGGCCAGGTAATAAAGGGTTTTGATGACGCTGTGCTCAGTATGACAGTAGGCGAAAAAAAGACTGTAAATATTCCTGTTGCTGAAGCTTACGGTCATCGCAATGATGATATGGTTATGGATTATCCGGTTAGCGATTTTCCTGCTGATATGACTCCGGAAGTAGGTATGGAACTGCAGATGGGCGACAACCAGGGCAATGTTTTCCCTGTTGTTATCACTCAGGTTGTTGGCGACATGGTAACACTCGATGCTAACCATCCGCTGGCTGGCCACGATCTCAATTTCGATCTCGAACTCGTTTCTATAGGATAATTATCCTCGGTCATATTCAGAGCTCATTGCCCCGCCCGGCTTGCCGCGGCGGGGCTTATTATGGAGGGTGTTTACAACCTTTGCTGTCTTTTTGATTGGTAATATGATCATAGTTTTATCAGCGCTTAGCCGTTTGCTTTCATAACTTTATACGGTGATCATATTCGGCCTGTTCGTTTTATTTGTTCTGATTCAGAGTTTCCATGCCAACTTCATTAATGCTGGCCTGGGCACCCTACCTCCGGCATTACCCTTGACGGCAGATAAAAGGAAGAAGGTCTCTGTTATCATCTGCGCCCGCAACGAAGCTGCAAATCTGGCAAAGAACCTGCCATCTGTTCTGGCTCAGCAATACACCTCGCCCGATGGATCTTCTCTCTTTGAGGTGGTTGTGGTAGACGATGGCTCCGAAGATGATACCCTGAAGGTGCTTGCAGCCTTGCAGGCTATCCACCCTCAGCTCAGGTATTTTTCCGCAGATCAGCAGGGTAGTATCAGTGGTAAGAAAAATGCACTGATGCAGGGTGTTGCTTTTGCCTGTTCAGACTGGCTCCTGCTCACCGATGCCGATTGTATGCCCGCAGGCGATCAGTGGTTGCAACTCATGGTGGCACCATTGGCTCATGGCCGCGAAATTGTTGCCGGTTATGGTGGCTACAACAAATTGTCTGGTTTACTCAATGCCTTCATTCGTTGGGAAACCCTGCACACCTGGATGCTCTATACCGCCTATGCTGTTGGTGGCAGACCTTACATGGCCGTTGGCCGGAATATGGCTTGTCTGAAAACTACATTACAAAAAGCCATGCAAGACCCGTTATGGACTGTGCTCCCTTCCGGCGATGATGACCTTTTTGTGAGTATAGCAGGTACTGCTGCCAACACTACTGTTGTTACGGCCGCTGCAGCTTTCACTTATTCGCCTGCCAAACTTACCTGGCACCAATGGGCGCATCAGAAACAAAGGCACCTGTCCACAGGCAAGTATTACAAGAAGCAGATAAAGCTATCGCTGGGTATATATGCAGGTACACATGCGGGTATGTGGCTACTGTTTTTTGTCGCCTTATTTACTTCATTTGCATTACCGGCCATTGCGCTTATGTCTGCCCGCTCCCTTATACAATGGGGCATGTGGTGGGTGTCGGCAAGAAGGCTCGGAGATGCCAGGCTGGTTTATTTCTTCCCGCTATTCGATTTTGGGTGGATGATGTATAACTTTGCCTTCCTTCCATACATAACCTGGAAAAACAAGATAAATTGGAAATAGTATTAAAGTACTTCAGCGATTTTACAGAACAGCAATTGCAGCAGTTCGGCATGCTCGAAGAGTTATATAAAGACTGGAACGAAAAGATCAATGTTATATCCCGCAAGGATATCGATGCGCTCTATGAGAAGCACGTACTCCATTCGCTGGCAATAGCTGCTTTGTGTCCGTTCGATAAGGGTGCGCGTGTAGTAGATATAGGTACTGGTGGCGGCTTCCCCGGTATACCATTGGCTATCTTCTTCCCCGAGGTCGAGTTTGTATTGTCAGACAGTATCGGCAAGAAGATAAAAGTAGTGCAGGAGGTGGCAGATGCTATCGGGCTGAAGAATGTTACCGCTATACACTCCAGGGTAGAAGAACTGAAAGGACGCAATTTCGACTATGCGGTCTCTCGTGCAGTGGCTCCGCTCAATGACCTCTGGCGTTGGGTCAACAATAAGATAGAAAGAGGCCAGAAGAGCGATGAACTGCCAAACGGACTAATTTGCCTGAAAGGTGGCGACCTCACTAAAGAGATAAACGATACTGGACTCAAAAGAATAGTTCAGGCCTGGAAGGTGAATGATATCTTCTCCGAGCCCTATTTTGAAGAAAAATACGTGGTATATGTGCCAAAACTGTAACATCTTTGCTACTTTTGCGCCCTGATTTTAAAGACAAC
Organism: Bordetella parapertussis; assembly: GCA_943331005.2. Lineage (GTDB taxonomy): Bacteria > Bacteroidota > Bacteroidia > Chitinophagales > Chitinophagaceae > Nemorincola. The sequence goes on along the minus strand of CALQJX020000026.1, from coordinate 47,873 downwards.
TATATAATATGGGTAGGATATTTGAAGTACGTAAATCCTCGATGTTCGCACGCTATGATCGCATGGCGAAACAATTCAGCCGCATCGGTAAGGAGGTAGCTATAGCAGTAAAAAAGGGTGGTGCCGATCCGGACAATAACCCAATGCTGCGTCGTGTAATGCAGAATGCCAAGGGTGTGAACATGCCTAAGGACAGGATCGAAGCAGCTATCAAAAACGCACTCGGAAAAGATACCAGCAACTACGACGAGGTGCTTTATGAAGGTTATGGCCCTCATGGTATCGCTGTTCTGGTTGTTACCGCTACAGATAATACAACCCGCACCGTTGCCAACGTTCGTTCTCACTTCAACAAAGGTGGTGGTACACTCGGCAACAGTGGTTCGGTAGGTTTCCTGTTCAAACATCTCGGTGTATTCAAACTGAAATCTGATGGACTGAACATGGATGATATGGAGCTGGAACTGATAGACTTCGGTCTGGAAGAAGTAGGCGAGGACAGCGAAGGTAATATCATTGTTCGCTGCGGCTTTACCGATTTCGGTAATATGCAGAAGGCATTAGAGGAGAAAGGTATCACACCTATTTCATCTGAACTGGAGTGGCTGCCACTCAATACAGTAGAAATTACTGATGAGCAATCTGAAGATGTATTCAAACTCATGGAGCGCCTCGAGCAGGACGATGACGTTCAGCATGTATTCCACAACATGGCATAAGCTGCCGGTTGTTACAGATACAAAGAGGGCCACATCATCAGATGTGGCCCTCTTTAATATAGAAGCGGTTGCTATTAATAGTAATGGATGCCGATCAGTTTCCTGGCACCATTTATAGTATCTGTACTGCTGGCACGGGCTTTTTCAGCTCCTGCCTTCAGTATCTTTCTCAGGGTATCCTCATCTTTCTGAAGGTCTGCAGCTTTTTCGCGTATAGGGCGCACAAAGTTGGCCATGTCTTCAGCCAGCTGTTTCTTCATATCGCCATACCTTATATTACAGTTATTGTATGCGTTGGTGAAGAATTCAGTGGTGTCTTTAGATGCTGTTACCTGCAGTAATACAAACAGGTTCTTGATGTAGTCAGGCATTTCAGAGTTGGGTTCTGTTGGTCCCTGGTCCGTTTTTGCCTTCATTATCTTTTTGCGGATCGTGTCGTCATCATCGCTCAGGTAAATAGTAGAGTTCACATTCTCGCTCTTACTCATTTTGCCATTACCATCCAGGCTCAGGATCTTTACCGTATCCTGATTTGAACGGTAAACCTGCGGTTCGGGGAAGAAGTCTACGCCATATCGGGTATTGAACCTGTTGGCAAAATTGCGGGCCATTTCCAGGTGTTGCTCCTGATCTTTGCCCACCGGCACTTTTACAGCCTTGTGTATCAGTATGTCGGCAGCCATCAATACAGGGTAGGTAAGCAATCCGGCATTTACATTCTCTGGCTGCATACGTACCTTGTCTTTAAAGGTAGGAACCTTTTCCAGTTCACCTTTGTAGGCCAGCATATTCAGCATCAGGTACAGTTCAGGTATTTCAGGTACGTCGCTTTGTGCGTAAAGGGCCACTTTTTCAGGGTCCAGTCCACTGGCTATATTCTCTGCTACTACCCTGAATACATTTTGTTTCAGATCTTTTGGGTCGGGATGGGTTGTAAGGGAATGGTAATCGGCAACAAAGAAGTAGCAATTATGTTCATTTTGCATATGTACATAATTCTGTATTGCACCGAAGTAATTACCCAGATGTAGGTATCCGGTAGAACGGATGCCACTAACTACAATTTCTTTACTCATAACGGGTGTAAAGATAATCCAGAACAGGCATAGTTAATATCTCTGTTTGCACGAACTGTATGTTCTTCTTACTATATATCAGTCTTTCAGACTAGCTGGTTAATATTACTGGGAAATCAATAACCATGTGTTTAACCTACGCTTTACAATTTTGTTGTAACAAATCATTAAATCATTAGCTATTTTTATGGAAGTATTTCCAAATTCATTTTTTGACTTAATAACCATGTCTGAGAACTTTCTTGAAAATTTTATCATTATTGATGACGACAAGCTGAACAATAAATTGTGTAGGGTAATCCTACAGAAAGCATACCCGGAAGCATTGATACATGATTTCTCAGATCCTTTGCTTGGATTCGAGCACATTGCAAATACCTACTCAGAACCTGGAAATAAACAAAGTGCTGTTCTTTTACTCGACATCATGATGCCGGTTATGGATGCCTGGGATTTTCTGGATAAGTTCGACAAACTGGATGAGTTAACTAAAAGCCGTATCAAGATCTACATTTTGTCTTCTTCTATCAATAAGAACGATATGGCCAGGGCGCAATCCAATAAATATGTTGAATACTACCTGATAAAGCCACTTAATAAGGAATCTATCAGGCTTATTGTGCATGTGTTGCATAAACGCCTCGGTGTTGCTTAATAGGTTTATCTAAAGCTAATACTGGTTTGTAAGATTGTTTTTACCATAACTATTTCTCTATCAAAGACATAGATTCCAGCTGTATTATTTCAATGCTGAATAGAATTTCATGTGGATAAATATCCGGTGTTATACCTTCTTTTATAGGGCAAGCTGCTGTATTACGACTATCTTTAAGTGAATCTAAACGGTTGTCAATGCCCCATTTTTCAAGAACTACTGCTGCATTTTTGTTAGGTATTATGCTGGCAGGTTGCAATAATACAGAGGCTGCTAAGAAGAAGAAAGTAACAGCTACAGCTAATCCCGATCCTAAAAAGGAAGCTGCTGTAATACAACCCCAACCAGAGCCAGATCCGCCACCTCCTGTGCTGGATACCGCGCGATATAATGCGCTGATGATGAAAATGGTGCATGATACTGCTAAACTGAGGTGGCCTGTACAAACAGATTATCCTTTGTCGGGTGCCTTGTTGCCATTCAACAGGATCATAGCATACTACGGCAACTATTACTCAACCCGCATGGGTATACTCGGCGAATTGCCGCCAGAAGAAATGCTGAAAAAGCTCATGGGTGAAGTGAAGAAATGGCAGGAGGCTGATACTGCTGTTAAGACCATTCCTGCGCTGCACTACATTGTAACATCGGCACAGGGTAGCCCTGGTAAGGGGAATACATACAGAATGAGGATGCCCTTTACTCAGATAGACAAAACACTGGAACTTGCTAAAAAGATTGATGCGGTAGTATTTTTGGATATTCAGGTAGGCTGGAGTACGTTGCAGCAGGAAATACCACAGTTGGAAAAATACCTGTCAATGCCCAATGTACATCTGGCAATAGATCCTGAATTCTCTATGAAAACAGGCAGGGTGCCGGGTAGTGTTATCGGTACTTTCGATGCGGCTGACATTAACTATGCTACTCAGTATCTCGCTGATCTGGTTAAAAAGAACAACCTGCCGCCTAAGATCCTGGTTATCCATCGGTTTACAAAGGGCATGGTGACGAATTACAAACAGATAAAACTGAGACCTGAGGTACAGATTGTAATGGATATGGATGGTTGGGGTTTCCCTGCCAAGAAGGTGAACTCTTATAAACTCGCTGTGGTAAGTGAACCGGTACAGTTCACAGGCTTTAAATTGTTTTACAAAAACGACATAAAGACGCCGCCATGGAAAACCATCATGAAGCCCGAAGATGTGCTGAAACTTTATCCGAAGCCTATGTACATTCAATATCAGTAAACGCTTAAAACCAATAAAAGTGAAAAAGATAGCCATACCGTTTGTGTTGTTGTGCACTAGCTTTCTGCTATCCTGTGGTGGCAAGAACAAGGCCGACCTGATAGTATATAATGGTGTGGTTTATACGGTAGATAGTGCTTTTAGTAAGTCTGAAGCCTTTGCTGTAAAAGACGGCGTTATTGTTGAAGTCGGCACTAATAAAAGCATTCGGTCGAGATATGATGCGATGGAAGAAAAAGATGCACATGGCATGCCCGTATATCCCGGTTTCATAGATGCTCATGCACACTTTGTGGGATATGGCAGATCTTTATATCAGGTGGGGCTCTACGATTGTAAGAGTTGGGAAGAAGTGTTGGAGAGAGTAAAGGCCTTTGTGAAAGACCACCCTGATGAGCCATGGATATTGGGCAGAGGATGGGATCAGAATGTATTTCCGGGTAAACAATATCCTACAAATAAGGAGTTAAGCGAACTCTTTCCGGGTAAGCCGTTGCTACTGCAGCGGGTAGATGGTCATGCTGCAATAGCTAACGCAAAGGCACTGGAGCTTGCCGAAGTGACCGGTGAAACAAAACTGGTGGGTGGTAAAGTGGAACTTGATAAAGGTATACCTACCGGGTTGCTGATAGATAATGCAGTGGATCTGGTGAGTAGTAAAGTGCCAAAAGCCAATAAGAAAGAATATGAAAAGTGGCTTACAACGGCTCAGCGAAATTGTTTTGCACAGGGGCTGACCATGGTTGCAGATTGCGGACTTACCTATTACGATGTTACAATCCTGGATACATTGCAGCGGGAAGGTAAGCTGGATATGAGGATGTATGTGATGCTGAGTGATGACAGAGTAACATACAAAACATACATGGCTGAAAGGGAAAAAGTGCTTGCAGGTACAGATGCAAAAGCTAAAAAGAAATACCCGGGTGATGGACCCTATAAAACCGACAGGCTCTTTGTGAAAGGGGTAAAGGCTTATGCCGATGGCGCATTGGGAAGCAGGGGTGCCTGTCTAAAAAAGCCCTATACGGATAAGCCGGAATGGACCGGTTTTTTGTTGAGCTCTCAAGCCCACTTCGATTCACTGGCAGCCATGCTGATCAATACTGATATGCAGCTGTGCACACATGCCATTGGCGATAGTGGGAATAGGGTTGTTTTGAATATTTATGCTAAATATCTTACTGGCGTGAACGATAAGCGCTGGAGGATAGAACATGCACAGGTAGTAGACAGTTCTGACTTTTATCTGTTTGGCAAATATGCAATAGTACCATCGGTGCAGCCAACACATGCCACCAGCGATATGTACTGGGCAGAAGACAGGTTGGGGCATAGCAGGATGAAGGGTGCATACGCTTACCAGTTGTTACTGAATCAAAACGGATGGATGCCATTGGGTACCGATTTTCCTGTTGAGGATATATCTGCCATCAAGACATTCTACGCAGCTGTTGTACGTAAGGATAAGAAGGGTTTTCCCGAAGGTGGTTTTCAGAATGACAATGCTCTGACCCGTGAACAGGCAATAAAGGGTATGACCATATGGGCTGCCAAAAGCTTCTTTATGGAAAAGGAAGTAGGTAGTCTGGAAGTAGGTAAAAAAGCAGATTTCGTGATACTGGACAAGGACCTAATGAAGGCTGATGAGAAAGAGCTATTGAATGTGAAAGTTAGTAGTACGTATTTGAATGGTAAGAACATGAAATAACAGTTCCCATTTCACGAATCATAAATGGAGGATAATAAATACGTAGAGAGGTATAGGGAATTGGATGCACTTAGAGGTATTGCTGCTCTTATGGTAGTACTTTTTCATTATTCCTTATTACAAATAGGCACAACCGGTGTTGATCTGTTTTTTGTCATTAGCGGATTTGTAATATTAATGAGTGTTTCAAAAATAAAGAACAGTAAAGCGTTTATAATAAACAGGGTAAGCAGACTGTATCCTACATATTGGTTTTGTGTAACATTTACATTTGTGTGTAAGTTATGTTACTATGGATTGGTAGATAAAAATGCAATTGACAATAAATTGCTTGTTCAGTATATTGCAAATATGTCGATGTTTCAAATGTACTTCGACATCAGAAATCTTGATGGCCCATATTGGACCATGATCATTGAGATGCTGTTTTACGTATTGATCTTAGTGCTTTTCAGGATCAGTTTACTTAAATACTTACAAGCAGTTGGATTAGTCCTGTCTATGTTATGTGTAGTTGTTATCAGGAATTTCAACAGCACATTCACAGAGGCACTTTATGAATGGGTTCCCTTACTACAGTTTTTTCCTTTGTTCTTCGCGGGTATCCTGCTTTATAAGATAAGGATAACAAAAGGTAATAATGCCCTGAAATATTCTTTGTTTGTACTTTGTTTCATATGCCAGGTCATATTGTTTAATTATGCCGGCAGATCTAAATACTACATTGATCAGATTGAATATGCGATGATTCTGTCTGTATATTTTGGGTTATTTGCTCTTTTTGTAAATGGCAAACTGGGGTTCATAGTTTCGAAATGGACACTATTTCTTGGTAAGATATCTTATGCATTGTATTTGAGTCATCAGTTCATTTCTTTGGTAATAATTATACCTTTTCTTACCAATAAGCTACATATAAACACTGTTATTGCTTCATTATTTATAGCACTACCTATTGTAATATTACTTGCTACATTCATTACATATTATATCGAATTGCCAATGAGTAAGTTGATGAAGGAAAAATTAGGCAAGCGATTTCTTCCAGAACATTAGCAAGTAATCTTGGTGGTTTACTTTTTGGTATTCATTTTCTTCAGTAATTCTTCAGTAGATTTTACATCTTTACCTTCATTTTTACCGGTTTCAATAGCCATAGTCGCATATTTTGCTGCATCAGCTGTTTTGCCGGTTTTATAAAGCAGTGCTGCGTAGGTGTCCAGATAGGCGTAGCTGGGTTCCTTGTTTACAATTGTATTCATCCAGCCTGCAGCCTGATTCAGTACATTTTTGTCGGTGCAGTTTTCATAAATATCCCATGCCATGGAGTTTATATAATCTGCATTGTCTAAGCCTTTGAAATTGATGAATAATGTTGCAGCATCAAGTAGTTTTGGCCAGTTTTTCACTGCTTTATAGTAGGCAATGCTGGAGTATATCTTAGCACCTGCAGGATCTTCTTTTATGAACTTGTCGATCATATTCAGAACATCAGCAAAGGCTTTGTCGTCTTTTTTCTTGATGGCATCATTCAGTTTATCGCCAATCAGGGAATTGAGTTTATTGTTTACCGTAGTGTTGCCATATAGTTTTCTGTAATCATCAACATTCTGATAGAAGAAGGCTGTCTGTTTTTCGTTGCCGCCAAAGCGTGCAAAAACGGCCCAACTGACTTCAGATAGCATATCGGGTTGTTTGCTCAGGAAAGAGCTTACCTCTTCAGCTTTAGGGAATGTGCGCTTACCATTTCCACCAAAAGCATTCACATAAAAGTTGGGGTAGTTTTCATTGAGCGTAGCGCTGAAACCGGGTGCACTAAAGTTATTAGAACCGGAAAGCACACCCTTCAGTAATTTCTGAAACTCTTCGAATTTCTGGTAGCCTACGGCATGGTATATATAATGGCCATTTGAGTCTAAGAAGAGGAATGATGGAAAACCAGTGACGTGATATTTCATGGCCAGTTTTATTCCTTCGCCCTTTTCCATGTCCATCTTCACTGGTATAAAGTAGCCATTGAGTGCCGAAGAAATATTTGGGTTGGTCATAGTTTCTTTATCCATGACCTTGCACCAGCCACACCAGTCAGTATAGCAGTCTAAAAAGATGATCTTTTTCTCTTCTTTTGCGGAAGCCAGAATTCCTTCCCAATTCTGTTCGTTGTATTTTACCTCCTGTGCCTGAGAGGAGATAGACATTACAAATGCCAGCATTAGAAGGATGGAACGTTTCATATGTTTGGTTGTAGTAGTGATTTTGTGATCGGGATTATTTCTTATTAGGTGCAGGTTGTTGTTGAGCGCCGCTGTTCAGCATTTGCATAGCAGCATTTACGCCAGCCTGTGCCTGTTGGTTATTCGGTTGCAACTTCAGTGCTCTCTGGAAAGCATAAACTGCCTCTGCCGGTTGTCTGTTGGTATAGAAAGCGCCGCCCATATTGTACCAAAGATCCATGTTGGTAGAGTCTACCTGCAAGCCTTTTTTGTACACCTCGATGGCCTCGGAATAACGGCCAAATTTGCCATAGTTTTCCCAACCTATCTTCAGGTAGTAATCGCAAATGAGTTTGTACATACCCGGTAATGTAGGATAGGTAGGATAAAGTGCACGCACCTTTTCGATGTTCTCCTGCGTCTTCTCTATGTTGCCTAGTTTGTACCAGGCAATACCCCTGTTGAGGTAAGCCGCCACAAACTTGGTATGGATCGACAATGTATGATCGAGGATCTTTACGGCATCTTTCAGGTATTGAGCTCTCTCTGTAGAGTCTTTGGCAAAATCGGCCAAAGTGATATAGGATGCTGCTACGTTTGCATTTACCAATACGCTGTTTGGAACAGTTTTAATATCAGTGCCGAAAAGTGTGCTGTCATTTTTCCATGCAGTGTTACGGTCTATGGTTTTGAAGCCCATAAGGGCTGTGATGACAATGACAGTTGCCGCAAGCGCTTTCTGACCGATAGCAGCAGGTTGTATTTTCTCGAAACCTTTATAGAGCAGCCAAGCCACAACAATTACAAAACCTACTGAGGAGTGGTATATCAAACGTTCACCAAGGGTAGCACCTATATCGAAAACAAGGTTGTTGATCATGAGCAAGTGCAGCATGTAGAATGCACCTGCAAAGAAGATTATGCCCTTGCCATCGGCTATATAAGATGGGCTGGTAATGCTATCGTTGAGCTTTCTTTTTGGGAAGTAGCGGAACATGATATAGATTATGCCCAGATGAACTATGATAGACGCCCAAACCATTGGATGTGAAAACTCTTTATAAGGGATCTGTGCATAAGAATAGTCGGCAGAAAGTGGGTGCGGGAAGAGGAGGAATTGTATATAATAAAGCGTAGAAGCTATCTCAGTAGCTATCTTCTGATTGCCCTCGGCATAGAGGTATGGGTTATTGAGTACTTCCTGTGCCGCACTTTCAATCACGTCTGGTAGTTCAGCAAAACGCTTCATGAGGTAAATAGCAGCAATACCGAAATAGGGTAGGAAAGGTGTGAGCTTACTGAAGAAAGTAGCGCTGTCGTTGTTGGGTGTTTTGGAAGGGCGCATATACATGTATATGGCTGCACCAGCTGCTATGATACCCAGTAAGACCAGCAAGCCGCCTGAGCTATTGCTACCACCTTCGGCAGGTGGTGGTGCTACGGCGTTCAGCCTCACTGCCAGATACAGTGTAACGATGATGATATAGGGTAGTATAATAGTGATGCTCCTGTAGAATGAATATCCCCTGAAAACATAGAATGCAATAGGGAGCAATGCCAGCATGGATATGGCATATTCTTTGGAAAGGAAGGCAAAGAAGAAACTAACTAATGCAGCTGCCAGCGTCCATTTTTTGTTCTTATCCTCTTCATACTTAAATGCATAGATGAACGTGAGACACATGAACAGTAAGGACATGATCTCATCCCGACTCTTAACGTTGGCTACAACCTCTGTATGTATTGGGTGAGCAGTAAACAGAATGGTTGCAATAAGAGCAATGACCGGCTGCTTTTTGAATACTATGTACCTGAGGAACCAAAGCAGCACAACTACAGAAAGCATGTACCAAAAGGTATTGAACACGTGGCGCACGTGCATGTTGTGCACCAGTTGCTGCTGAGATGGGCCCGAAACGCCATAGGAAATGTTTTGTTTGAGTACACTATCTACATTCTCGGGTAAGACTGCACCAAGGAATTGCTGCTCTACTGCAAATGTGACAATAGACAAGGGACGGAAACGGCCACCTTTCAGCTGGTTGGTAGTGTTTAGCTGGCGGTAATAACTGTCGTAAGCGTCCTTGGTAAGGATGCCATTTATACCGGCAAAACCTTCCAGCACATATTCGTTCTTTACGATAACGATACCGTCGTCATGCGCAAACTCATGATTAAACGTATTGCAATAAAGCACAAATGCCAGCAATGCTACTATGATGGCCTGCCCCTTGAAATGGGTGAACCATGAACCAATATCCCTGAAATTAAAAGCAACTTCGGGATCCTGAACAGTTGTTTCCACAACATGGTTCTCGGCCTGCGGTGCCGATGGGGTGTTTTGCGTGCGTTGTTTTTTAGCCATTTTAGTTCAGTATATCAAAGTTCCAGACCTTTAAATGATTGGAACAGTAAGTTATATTCAAAAATATTAATTTTTTAAAAACGTTTGTACTGTTTCCAGTAGTTCTGCTGTAGCCCGTTCAAGATCGTCATTAATAATGATCTTATCAAAATTCGGAGCAACTGTTAGTTCGTGTATCGCTTTGTTGATACGTTCTTCCAGACTTTGTGGTGTTTCAGTGCCACGAGCTATGAGTCGCCTTCTCAATTCCTCCATAGAAGGAGCCTCAATGAAAATAGTGATGCACTGAGCAGGGTATTTGTCGCGAACCACCAGAGCGCCCATTACATCTATATCAACCAATGGTGTTTCACCGGCATCCCATATACGGTTCATTTCGGAACGGAGGGTGCCGTAGTATTTGCCGGTATAGACCATTTCCCACTCTACAAAGGCGTCTTCTGCAATGAGTTGCTGAAACTTATCTTCTGTGAAGAAGTAGTAATCTTTGCCATGTTCTTCTCCCGGTCTTGGCTGGCGGGTGCAGGCAGAGATAGAGAATTTGAGATTGGGCGCTGCGGCAAGCAATCTTTTAACCAGAGTGGTTTTGCCTGACCCTGAGGGTGCGGTAATTACTATTATTTTGCCTGTTGTCAAGATGTACAAGTTATTATCTGCGAATAAAGCAAAAATCCAGCTCTTTTTCTAATGAAACAAGAGCATTTGGAATTACCGAAGCGAAATTTGAAATTTGGAAGACCATGAACATCAAAACAAAGACCTGGATACTTGCTTTTCAGCTATTGATATTGTGGTCGTTTATTTTCTGTTTATCACAATTTCCTTCATTTGTAAATTCTTACAGTCAGCTTTTATATCCACACATACAGTCTGTGAGGTTGATGGTATTTGATATTTCGCCTATGAGTATTGGTGATATAGTATATGTGCTGCTGGGTGGCTGGTTGTTACTGACCCTTTTAAGGTGGGTATATTATATAAGGAAATGGAGGGTGTATTCTGACAAGCTTGCAGAGTCTTTCCTGAATTTACTGAATACTGTTTTGCTAGCTTATTTTCTGTTCCTACTATTCTGGGGTGCCAATTACAATAAGGAACCGCTGGGTAAAAGCTGGGAGCTGCCTATGGCTCCCAAACAAAGCAGGCAGGAAAGAAGAGCCTCTGATTTGGCATCAGTTATTGCATTTAATGAATTTTTGCTGACCAAGCTGAATAAAACTGCACCACAGTATTCTCAGCTACCCTACGATCAGATAAATCAAAGAGCTAAGGCATATTACAGATCCTTTACCGATAGTAGGGTGAAGGAATATGGCCTGAATATTAAAGCAACCTTGTTTGGTTACTTTATGCAAAGAATGTCGGTAGATGGTTACTACAATCCTTTTACAGGAGAGGGGCAGGTGAATATGGATGTGCCACACTACATGATGCCATTTACGGTATGTCATGAAATGGCGCATCAGGCAGGAATAGCCGCTGAGGGTGATGCTAACCTGATGTCCTATGCTTTGTGCACCCGTAGCCGGGATTTGAACTTTCAGTATTCTGCCTATTTGAATCTGTGGTTGTATGCCAATAGCAGGTTGTATAGGTATGACTCGGCAATTGCCAATGGGTATGAGGTAAAACTGAATGGCCTTACCCGTGCGCACATAGATACGCTGGAGCAGATAAACAGAAAATACAGGGGCTTGACCAGCAGATACACTGCAGAGATCTATGACAGCTACCTGCGCATGCAACACCAGGAAAACGGCATAAAGAGTTATGGCAACGTGACCCGTGAGGCATGGTTGCTGGAACAGAAACATACAAGCCGAAATACTCCGATAAAGATTCCCTGAAAGCTCTTTTTACCAGGATAACAGTTCTGTTATACGAGCTGCAACCTTGTCTGCACTTGGCAGCATGGCTGCTTCGAGCGCCATATTCATGGGCACCGCAGGAAGATCGAGTGCCCCAATGGTTTGAACAGGTGCATCGAGCTGGCGGAAACAGTTTTGTGCAATGCGGCCGGCGAGAGCTTCGCAGAAAGAATTGCGCAGCTGTTCCTCGGTAAGCACGATACACTTGCCATGTTTCTTAACAGTGCTGTAGACCAGTTCTTCATCGAGTGGATAGATTGTGCGGAGATCTACAACCTCAACCTGACCGGGGAATTGTTTGGCAGCATTTTTAGCCCAATATACACCCATGCCATAGGTAATGATACAGATAGATTCGCCATTGTCTATAGCTTCGTCTGATGCGCTAAGTACAACATTGCCCTTGCCGAACGGGAGTACATAATCGCGATCAGGTTCTACGGTTTTGGCATCTTCTGTGCCGGGTACCTTGCTCCAGTATAGTCCTTTATGCTCCAGCATCACTACAGGGTTGCCATCATAATAAGCACCTTTTATAAGTCCCTTGATGTCTGCCGCATTACTTGGATAAGCTATTTTGATACCCTTGATTGTAGCCAGAGTACTCTCTACACTACCGCTATGGTATGGGCCTCCGCCACCATAGGCGCCAATAGGTACACGCAATATCATAGAGACCGGGAACTTGCCGCAAGTGAGGTAGCAGGATTTGCTGATCTCGGTTACAAGCTGATTGAGACCCGGATAGATATAGTCAGCGAACTGAACTTCTACGATTGGTTTGAGTCCGACAGCGTTCATGCCGACTGTAGAACCGATAATGTATGCCTCCTGGATGGCTGTGTTGAACACGCGGTTGTCGCCGAACTTATCGGCAAGTGTAGCAGCCTCGCGGAACACACCACCTAGTCTTTTGCCCACATCCTGCCCATAGAAAAGTGCTTCGGGATGATCCTGAAGGAGTTCTTCTACCGCATGCAGGGCAGCATCAACCATTACCACTTTATCTTTACCCTCGGGGCAGCGGGTGCCTCTTTCTTCGGTTACAGAAGATGGCCTGTAAACGTGGTCTGTTACAGTAGCCGGATCGGGTTCTGGTGAGGCAACAGCAGCATCAAATTCAGACTGAACAAAGACCAGCTGTTCTTCCTCTATACTATTGAGTTCTTTTTCTTTAATGCCATATTCCGACATCAGCACCTTTTTCAGTTTAGGGCCCGGGTCGTCTATGCTGTGTTTGGCAAGATCTTCTGCGGTACGGTACCACTCCTTGCGAACGCCCGAAGTGTGGTGACCCAACAGGGGGACCTTGGCATGAACCAGCACAGGACTACGATTCTTACGCACATGATCTATAGCAGCAGCCATTGTAGTGTAGGATGCAGAAAAATCGCTGCCATCTACCTTTATTCTTTCCATGCCCTTGAAGCCGGCTGCATATTCATATGCATCCATGGTACGTGCCTCATCGCTGCTTACTGAAATACCCCAGTCATTGTCCTGAACCAGGTATATGATAGGTAACTGGTGCAAAACTGCAAACTGAAATGCTTCACTTACTTCCCCTTCAGTAACACTTCCATCGCCCAGAGAGCAGATAGTAACCGGAGGGAGAGGGTAGTCTGATAATTGTTGTTTCTCTCTGTATTTGATACCCTGTGCCACGCCTGTAGTAGGTATTGCCTGCATACCTGTGGCGCTACTCTGGTGAATGATGCCAGGGAAACCTTCTCTGCGTATGTTTGGGTGATTGTAATACTCTCTGCCCCCGGTGAACGGATCGTCGGCCTTAGCCAGCAATTGCAGCATGAGCTCGTATGGGCGGTAACCCATGCCCAGCATCAGGCTTTCGTCGCGGTAATAAGGGCTTACAAAGTCGCAGGACTGTAGCAGGAAGCCGGTGGCTAACTGAATAGCCTCGTGACCTCTAGATGTGCTATGAACGTATTTGCATACCTGCCTGTTGGCATCATAGGTTTCTGCCATTGCACGTGCAGTCATCATCAGCCTGTAGGCTTTCAGGAGTAGTTCTTTAGGAAGCATGGAGCGCAAAAGTAAGTGTAAAGTATGAATTGTGAAATGTAGCACATAAATAACTGTTATGTGCTATTTGATTCCTGTTTTGATTTCTGTATATTGTAAGTGATATGACAGGTTTAAGGTAATTGGATGAATCTACTATTGCGGATAATAAACGTTATATTTGTCTTAAACCTATTGTTATGGAAGAGAAGAGAAATGCAGATGAATTTCAGGGGTATCCTCATTATCCCGGAAAAGAAGATATTACAAGAGGGAGTAATAATAATGGCAAGGAACGATTGGAGCAATACGAACCGGAACAGGTCTTTGATGATGCAGCAGATAACAGGGATATGGAAAGAAAGATCGTGACAGGTACGGAAGCTGATATAACAGCAGAGGATTTAGAAATGCTGGAATATGCTGAACAGAATATGCAGTCAGATGAACTGAACAGAGCTAGTCTGGATGGTGAAGATGATCTGCTGAACGAGCAGGGCACTTTGTACAAAAACACAGCAGGCAGTTCGCTAGATGTGCCCGGTAGTGAAGCAGATGATGCAGCTGAGCAGATAGGAGCAGAAGATGAAGAAAACAATTATTATAGTTTAGGAGGAGACGAACAAAGCGCACTTGACGAAAGCAGAGACTAACGGAATGGAGCAGATACGAACCCCGTCATACTAAATATGTTGACCATATCTAACAACCATTCAAATTCATGGATAGTTTAACCGGAAAAGAAACGCCAGGTAAGTATGTGGAACGCATGCTTGAAAACGGCGAGAAAAAGGAATTTATAGAAAAAAGCCTTATAGATAATGGCCATGACCGACGTTATGTGCTTGAACTGGTGGAGCAGGTATCTAAACTAAGGGATGCAGGTCAAAGATCTATAGGTTTGACACTGATACTGGTAGGGGCAGTGATCTGCTTTGTCAGTTTTCTGATAACGGTAACCGGCTCAGTATCGGGGGATGCCTATAATTTTGTTCTTTTCGGGCTAACCAGTCTTGGTGTCATAGTGGCATTTGCTGGTTTTACCAAGGTGTTTTAGTCGGGCTGATCCGGCCTCTGAATATTATTTATTCAGGTTGCTAATGGTATGCCATATATCATTAGCAACTTCGTTTACAGCTTTATTACCGTCTACAATGACAATGTTCTCAATTTCCTTTAGCTTATTGAAAGCTAAGTGATACTGGTCTCTAACCTTTTTCAGGATCTCATTGGTTTCATATAATTCGGCATTTTCCCTGCCTGCCGTAATGCGTTGAATACATACTTCAGGAGGCACATCAACATATATATTGATATCGGGGCGAAGGATCTGTGCACACATTTTGTTGCAGGAGATGACCCAATCCATATTTACATAAACGCCATGATAGGCGTATGAAGAGAAGTAGTACCTGTCTGTAATAACCGTATACCCGTCTGCCATTTTCTTTACCAGTCCATCTTCTTCATTTAGCAGATGATCGAGTCGGTCGGCAAGGAACATACCTGCTATAACGGTCTGGTCTGCCTTTACCTGACCTGTGAGAATGCTACGCAACAATTTTCCTACATGACCTTTTGTAGGCTCGAAGGTGAGATGCACTTTGTGACCCCCGAGAGATAGTTTTTCGGCGAGCAGCTTTGCCTGTGTGCTTTTGCCGCTTCCATCGGTACCTTCTATAGCTATAAAAAAATTGTTCTTCATCAGGTTGGTTTTGCAAATGTCCCTGATTTCTGCAGAAAATCAGAAATCTGTTCAAAACTAAAAACATTTCGAACTTCAGTGAAGATAATTCTTTGAGCCTTAGTGATTTTGTGGGTTGAGGTTTACTTGTGTGCATTAATATGGCTGAAAATCTGCTATAATTTGATTTCTTTTACACCCTGAATAGCTGAAAGCAACTTAGATGGGACAATCTGCACAATATAGTCTGGTACATATAACTGTTGACGGAGAGTATAAGGCACCATTGGTGGCCAGTCAGCTATTTGATCAGGCAGAGTGCCAGGCTGTAAATGACGGACCAACTGCACCAGCAAAGGTGGAGGCGTGGATAATTGGTGCCATGAGGGAGTATAAAGACAAACAGGCACAGGAGAAACTGGCTTCTTTGCGTAAAAGGTGCCCGCATATTGCGGTGAGAATGATAAATGGCATAGGCAGGCTGGGGTATTTTCCTATTATTCCGTTGATGAAACACTACCGTAGGAAACTGGGCAAGTTGCCTGTAATATATCATTGCAGGGGTGAGAGTGCTGCAGAGTGGGCTAATCAGATGAAGCGATACTTTCCGAAAGATAAAGTGGTGCTGGATGTGAGAGGGTACTGGCCGGCAGAGAAACTATATGAGCGCGGGATAGAATATCCGGAGCAAGCAACCGGTGAGGATCTGGAGGACTATAATATGCTGCACAAAAAATTGCAGCATGCCATTAGCAGGGTAGATGCAGTAACTACGGTAAGTAATGCGCTGAGGGAATTACTGATAGAAAAGGCGGGTGCCAACAAAGATTGTGCGGTGGTACCTTGCTGTGTTACCCATATAACCGGAGATGACAGTCGTGCTGCACTGAGAAGTAGCTGGGGGGTAGGCGAAGAGGAAAGGATAGTAGTGTATTCGGGTACTACGGCTGCTTATCAGCATCTGGATGATCTTACCATCCCTTTTATGAAGCAATTGATGCTTGTCGACAACAATGTGCGACTTGCTTTCTTCTCTTCTCAGATAGATAAGATAAAAGACATGCTGGTTGCTGCGGGTGTGCCAACCGAAAAGGTGCTGCTGAAGAAGTTTCAGCAACATGAGGTAGCGGGCGCACTGGCTGCTTGCGATGCGGGCATACTTATACGGAAACCTACCTTGGTGAACAGGGTGGCCAATCCGGTGAAGATAGCAGAATACCTGGCAGCAGGACTGCCAATAATAATAGAGAAAGGGGTGGGTGGAGTAGCATATGAAATGTATGAGCACTCTTTGCTAATGGGAATAACTATGACAGATACTGCTACTGATGTACCCAAACAGGTTAAAGCAACTGCATTATGGTTGAATGAAGATGTAGCTACAAAGAGAAAAGCAGTGCGCGATTATGTGCAAAACGTGTATCTGTGGAGTGCTGCTATACATGTGAGCCGAAAAATGTATCTGCAAACATTGAAAAAGCATTCGTAAAAGTCGTATGAATTATTTACATTTGCACGTCTTAAAAACATTTTAAAATAATACAATCATGGGAAGAGGTGATAAACGTACCAAAAAAGGTAAAATTACATCAGGTAGCTTTGGTAAATCACGTACTGCACGTACAGGCAGAAGAGCTACAGTAAAGGCAGAAAAGAAAGCTTAATTTATACAAGCAGTATCTGAACGAAATTGAGGCCGTACCTTTGCAGGACGGTCTTTTTTCTGTTATTATCATTCAATTTACAATCACAATTCTCGCATTTTGGAAACTACATTTCATCACACTGATCTTACTGACAAACATTTTCTGGTGACAGGCGGCGCGGGTTTTATAGGGTCACATATAGTAGCCTATCTTCTTGATAACGGTGCCAGGGTACGCGTACTGGATAATCTGTCGACCGGGTTGCCATCGAATGTGGCATTGTTCAGAGATAGGAAGGGTTATGAATTTATGGAGGGTGATATACGCGATACAGATACCTGTATGAGGGCCTGTGAAGGAGTGACTCATGTTAGTCATCAGGCAGCATTGGGTTCTGTGCCGAGGTCGGTGAAAGACCCTGTAACCAGCAATGAAGTGAATGTGAGTGGTTTTGTGAATATGCTTACAGCAGCTAAAGATTCGGGAGTAAAGACCTTTGTTTATGCATCTTCCTCATCGGTATATGGCGATGAGCCGAACCTGCCAAAAGTGGAAGAAAGAACAGGCAATCTGCTTTCGCCCTATGCTGTAACGAAAATGGCGAATGAGCTCTATGCCAATGTTTTCAATGGCTTGTATGGCATCAATGTAGCTGGACTGAGATACTTTAATGTGTTTGGCCCAAGACAGGACCCCAACGGGCCATATGCTGCTGTGATACCGTTATTTGTAACAGGCATCATCAACAGGACACCGGTTTATATAAATGGTGACGGAGAGCAGACGCGCGATTTTACCTATGTTGATAATGCAGTACAGGCCAATGTGCGTGCCATGCTGACAGAAAACCCTGCCGCTTTTGGCAAGGCCTATAATGTGGCTACCGGAAATAATTTCACGGTGAACTATCTGTACAATGCGGTGGCAGAAATACTAGGCATAGACCATGCGCCTGTATACAGAGCACCCAGAGCAGGCGATATCAGGGATTCACTGGCAGATATAAGCAGGGCTCAGGATTTGCTTGGCTACCAGCCTACGAGGCAGTTTATGGATGGTTTGCAGCAGACTGTGGCTTTCTTCAGGGAGTATTATGAAAACAATAAGTAAATCTGGCCTTGTATTTGAGGTAGGTCGATCATAAAAAAGAGCTATGAAATTAATGAAGTATCTGACGGGTTTGTTTTTCCTGTTGCTGCACTTTGTGGCAGGTGCACAGGACAAGTCATTGTTGTGGAAGGTAACCGGTAATGGACTGGCCAAGCCTTCTTATCTTTTCGGTACCATACATCTGGTTTGTAAAACAGACTATGTGTGGACGCCGACCATGGCTTCCTCATTTGACAAAGCTGAAAAGATATGTCTGGAAATGGATCTTGATGATATGAATGTGATGATGGCTGCCACATCGGGTTTGATAGATAAGTCAGGCAGGAAACTCTCATCTTATTTTACCAAGGAGCAATATGCAATGGTGCGCAAGTATGCCAAGGATAGTCTGGGTATAGATATGAGCCTGATTGAAATGATGAAACCGGTGGCTTTACAGACACTGATGGCCACTCGCAGTAGCGCTTGTGAAGATGCAGTGTCTTATGAAGATAATCTGATGAAGGGTGCCCAGAAAGCAGATAAAGAGGTATTGGGTCTGGAATCTCCGGAAGATCAGCTGAAGGCACTAGAGAGTATACCTTTGGATAGTGTGCTGAAGGGAGTAATGGAAACTGTGGAGCATAAAAGCGCTACAGATACCAAGGAGTATGACCAACTGATAGCTGCTTATAAAAAACAGGATATAGCTGCCCTTTATAAAATGATCATGGAAACAGGAGAGTTTGGTAATGCTACCAATGTGCTTGTTGATGACAGAAACAAGAAGTGGATAGGTGTAATGAAGGAAATGATGGCGCAAAATACTGTGTTCTTTGCTGTAGGTGCCGGGCACCTGTGGGGGCAGAATGGCGTAATAAGCCTACTGAAAAAGCAGGGATATAAGGTAGAGGCTATGCAATAGCCATTTATTTACATCATTGTTCTTGTTGAATAAACCTAGGAAGTCTTATTAAGCTTTCCTCAGTACATAAATTTTCTGCATATTAGGAACATGGCTGCCGCCTTTTTTTTCGAGAGAGATAGCAAAGGCTTCTCTACCCGGCATAGGTTTATAAACCTTCATAATAGAAGGTGTATTGGCCGTTTCGTTGTGGAGTACCCCCAAGTTTAATGGTTTACCATCTTTTATGGCTCATAGCTGATATTGCATGCCGGGTTGCGGTGCAGGTAAGCCATTCACAGAAACATAAGCTAGTCCTTTGTCTTTGCTACAATAGAGATTGCTGCCATTGGGTGGCCTTTCTGCATGGTTTGTATAGCGGTGTCAGACATCATGTCTTTAGCTTTCCGGTAACTGGTGATCTCCTGTGTTAGTTGTTGGTTAGAAGTGGACAGTGAATCGATTCGTGAAGTGAGCGAAGCAAATTCGCCGGACGAATTGTTTTTGCTGGTCCACTGTTATACATTTAATGCCAGACTGCCAACCAGTAGTGCAATTGCAGCAGCATATTTCCACTCTACTGCTGGTTTGCGGTATTGCGGATCGAACGCTAAGTTGTTGCCTTTTGGCTGTGCAGTGGCCTCAGTAATGGTGCCGCCTGACAGATCGTTCCAAAGTTTATTTTCAATGCCAGCCGGCAGGGAACTTGCTTCTGCACCTGCATAGGCGATCAGTGCAGCTTCTATAGCTTCCAGTTCGGTGCGCAGTTCGGGATGGCGCGCTACATTGGCTGACACCTCCACCATTTCTGCGGGTGGGGGAGGGAGCCTAGCGCGTACGCTTCCAAAATGCCTGATGATATGTATGTTGTTACATCCACTTTACCGATACTTTATTTTTTAACTCAATTACTTTTCTCAACTGCCCGATGGCGCTCCGCATTATGGTTTTTACGGTTCCTGAGGGTATCTTTAGTGTTTTAGAGATCTCTTCTATGGTGTAGCCATTGAAGTAGGCCAATTCTAATATGGTAGCGTATTCCGGTTTCAGTTCATTCACCATTCTGCGCAGCCCAATTGTGTCTGTAGATTGTTCTGTTTTAATGCTTTGTTCTAAATTACTTACGGTATTTTCTCCTGTATGGATTTTTGACCGCATGATCTCGCCCCTGGAGTATGGCTGCATTGCGGGCAATATTTACCATTCAGGTATACAGGCGACCCCTGGAGGCATCGTAGGTGGCTATGTTGTTCCATATTTTTACAAAGACATCCTGCAGGGCATCCTGAGCGATCTGTTCGTCTGTAACTACTTTGAAAATGACACCATAAAGAGCACCATTGTACTACCTGAAAGATAATTGAAAGCCTGTCTGCTCTGTTCTTTCAAAAGCAACTGCAATTCTTCTTCCGTATATGTGGCAGTGTTATTTGCCATCAGTGTGTCGATCGGTGTCTTTGGTTTAGTGCTTCAAATGTAGCTAAGTTTTGTTATCAGCAATGTTTTGTTGTAGTATAATATTATATAATATTATATTATATTATATGAACTAGCTATCGGGCTATCATACCGCCATCTATTACCAGTTCGGTGCCGGTAACATAGGAAGATTCATCTGATGCGAGATATAGCGCACCCAAGGCTATCTCTTCGGCTTCGCCCATGCGACCTTGAGGGCACATGTTCTTCACAATCTCATCCATGCCCGGTACAGACATCATAGGAGCTGTCATGGGCGTATTGACCCCACCAGGATGTATAGAGTTGACCCTGATGTTGTACTTGGCCAGTTCTACGCCCATATCCTTGGATAGCAGGCGAAGGCCTCCTTTTGAGGCACTATAGGCAGGACCGTTACCGCCCACCATACCCGCAATAGATGATATATTGACAATGGCACTTTTGCCTGACTTTTTGAGGTGCGGTATGCATTTTGATGCACCAATAAAAGGACCTGTGAGGTTGATGGCAATTATATTATTCCACATGTCGATAGTGGTATTTTCGGAGTTTGCGCCCATAGGATAGACACCTGCATTATTGATAAGAATATCAATTTGTCCATATTCAGCAAAGGTAGCTGCTATCACTTTGTCCCAATCAGCTGCTGATGTTACATCATGAGCATGCCACTGTATTGTTTCGCCATCGGCACGAGCCTGATCTACCCATTCCTGCAGTTTATCTTTCTGATTGTCTGTTGCCATTACTTTTGCACCTTCTGATGCAAATAAATGAGCAATAGATGCGCCCATTCCTCCCGCTGCACCTGTTACAATTGCTACTTTGTTCGATAGTCTGTTCATGATCTTGAATTTTAATGATGAATTATTGGTTTTGTGTTTCTTCTGCTTTTCTGATATTCTCTATTCCTTTAAATAAGGCATCGGGATTGAATGAAATACTGTTGATACCTTTTTCTACCAGAAATCCTGCAAACTCGGGGAAGTCGCTAGGAGCCTGGCCGCAGAGGCCTATCTTTTTATTGATTGCCTTTGCTTTTGTGATAACGGTTGCTATCATTTCTTTGGCAGATTTGTTTTGCTCGCTGAACAGATCTGCAATGAGTGCAGAGTCGCGGTCTATACCCAAGGTGAGCTGGGTGAGATCGTTGGAGCCTATAGAGAACCCATCGAAAATGGCGCCAAATTCTTCGGCTTGTATGACATTACTGGGTATCTCGGCCATTACATATATCTCCAGTCCGTTCTGCCCCTGTACCAGTCCGTTGCCCTTCATTACTTCTATTACCTTTTTTCCTTCCTCAACTGTGCGGCAGAATGGTATCATCAGCTTTACATTGGTGAGCCCCATTTCGTCTCTTACTTTTTTCATGGCTTCGCACTCCAGTCTGAAACCATCTTTGTATAAAGGATTGTAGTAACGAGATGCGCCACGGAAACCGATCATGGGATTTTCTTCTTTTGGTTCGAAGTCTTTACCTCCAAGCAGATTGGCATATTCATTTGTTTTGAAGTCGCTCATGCGCACTATCACATCCTTGGGGTAGAAGGCAGCAGCAATTGTAGCTACGCCCTGCGAAAGCTTGTCTATAAAGAAGTCTTGCTTATTGGCATGATCTGCGGTTAGGGTCTCGATCTGTTGTTTTACAGCCGGATCCTTCAATGAATCGAACTGAACTAATGCCATGGGGTGAATGCCGATGCTGTGGTTGATGATGAATTCTATGCGCATAAGCCCCACACCATCATTGGGGTAGAATGAAAGTTTGAATGCCTTTTCAGGGTCGCCGGCAATAAGCATGACCTTTGTTTTCTTTGGCATCTGCACATTTGCCGTATCTCTTTCTATAGTTTCCCATTCGAGTTTGCCCCGGTATACATTACCTGTCTTGCCTTCGGCGCAGGATATGGTGAGTTCTTCATTGTCCTTTATGAGCGCAGTTGCATTGCCGGTGCCCACTATTGCAGGAATTCCCAGTTCGCGTGCTACTATAGATGCGTGGCTGGTGCGGCCACCCTTGTCTGTAACAATGGCACCTGCTTTTTTCAGTACGGGATCCCAATCGGGACTAGTGTAGCCTGTAACAACAATATCGCCGGGCTGCACCAGATCTGCTTCTTTGGGCGATGAAAGCAACCTGGCGCGACCAGCCACCAGTCCGGAACCAATAGCCTCACCTGTAGCAACGACTGTTCCTTTTGATCTTAGTTTGTATTCAACCAGTTTCAGTTGTTTGTCTTTGCCATGTACTGTTTCGGGGCGGGCCTGTATGATATAAATGCGGCCATTGTCGCCATCTTTAGCCCATTCTATGTCCATAGGGCGACCGTAGTGCTCTTCTATGATCACCGCCCATTTTGCCAGTGTAGTTATCTCCGAATCGGTAAGTACAAATTGTCTGCGTTTATCTGCCGGCGTTTCTAAGTTGATGATACCCCCATCTTTACTACCCGCA
This sequence comes from Bordetella parapertussis, assembly GCA_943331005.2. Classification (GTDB taxonomy): domain Bacteria; phylum Bacteroidota; class Bacteroidia; order Chitinophagales; family Chitinophagaceae; genus Nemorincola. The sequence continues at coordinate 24,749 of CALQJX020000026.1, read as the reverse complement.
GCGGAATAACACATAGTCTTTTCTTTTTTGCCACAATTTTTCTGAATGATGGCGTTTTTGTTCAGTTTGAGTGTGGGTTTGAAGACAATGAACTCATCGGGGTTTACATTGCCCTGTACTATGTTTTCGCCAAGGCCCCAGGTGCCGGAAAGGTGTACAACATCTCTGAAGCCCGATTCCGGTTCGAGTGTAAAACCGATACCAGAACAGCTTTTATCTGAGCGTACCATTTTTTGAGTGCCTACGGATATTGCCACTTTGCTGTGTTCAAAGCCATTGTCTTCGCGGTATTTTATTGCCCTGTTTGTATACATAGACGCAAAGCAATTTTGCACGGCCTTTATTACAGCAGCTTTTCCCTGAACATTGAGGTATGATTCGTGCTGACCAGCGAAACTAGCCTGTGGCAGGTCTTCGGCTGTGGCACTGCTGCGCACAGCAACCGAAATATTGTCACCTTCGCCCAACTGATCATATGATTCATCAATTTCAGCAGTGAGGTCTGGGGGCATGGTGCCGGAAAGCATCAAGCTACGGGCTTTCTCACCAATTTCAGATAAGTTGGTAAATGTCTTTTTGTCGAGGGTTGATAGCAAATTATCAAGAGATTCTTTGATGTTGTTAGCTTCCAGAAAGTAGACGAATGCTTGTGCTGTAACTGCGAATCCATTGGGAACTTCTATGCCTTTCTGAGCTAATTGATTGTACATTTCTCCCAGAGAAGCGTTCTTGCCGCCTACCTGTGGAATGTCATTTATGCCTATTGAATTGAATAATTGGATATATTGTTTCATAGTAATTTATATTTAACAAAATTATCCTATTTGCGCTATCGGATTCCTAATACTGGTCAGATAAAGTGATGATGGACATCATGCAGCTATTTGATATAAAGGTGTCTTATAAAATGTCACTGGTTGGAATGTGGATAACACAAAAAAGAAAAAGGGCAGCAATTTTAGAATTGCTGCCCTTAACTATGAGTTTGGTAAACTTATTTAGTGTTCTGAGTATAGATAGCCTGTGACTTGTGCGTAAGCTGATCTTTCTTTGCTATGAACGCATCCAGTTTTTCTTTTGGGATGCGTAGATTGTAGAATGGGGTAGGGTAAGTGTTGTAAACAAAAAGATCGTAATCGGCATTCCAATGTGCCAGTTGTTTTTTGTCCATACCCAGTTCCTGACACATCATTTCCAGATGGATAGGTTCTTTGATACGCACTATAGCCATGCTCTTCAGTTCATCTTCTGTGAAGGTTACTTTCTTTTCAGCTGCTTTGGCAGGTGCTGCGGAAGTAGTTGCAGCTACAGCAGGAGTTCCGCCAACTGCATTTAGCATACCCGGTGTCATTGCAGCAAAAGCTTTAGCGGCTTCTTTTTTTGCAGCTACTATTTCTTCTTCCTTACCGAATTTGAAATCTACCGGAATACTACCCAGATTGATGAACTTACTGAGGTTTTCGAAAATGCTTGCTGTAGCTATGAATGCAAGCACATGACCCTGAGTTTCGCGGGGTAAATACTCTTTAATGTCCCAGAAGTTGCGGCTGCCAGTACGCTCTATAGCACGCTGAACAGGAGTAGGGCCACTATTGTAGGCAGCAATTACCAGTAACCAGTCATCGAGCTGGCTGTAGAGTAATTCAAGGTACTTGGTTGCAGCGGTAGTAGATTTGTACCAATCTGTGCGGTCGTCTCTGTTACGGTTCACAGAAAGTCCCATCATGCGGGCAGTGGATTCCATGAGTTGCCATGGACCAACAGCACCAGCCCTTGAAACGGCCTTGTGATTGAGTGCAGATTCTATTACAGCTAAGTATTTAAGTTCCTTTGGTAACTGCTTCTTTTCCAATACGTTGTCTATAACAGAGAAGGGTTTTGGACTGGCATTCTGAACACTATTGAGTGTTTTGTTGTGTGCCTGCAAATAATTGCGCACATAATCATTCACGTATTCGTTCTTTTCACCAAAATATGACTTGGTACCAGCCAGTGGCACAGGACCATATTTGGGCTGTTCGCCGGTAACAGCAAGTGCCGGTTCAGTAACCGGAGGTGTTGGCTGAACAACCGGAAGAGCCGGTTTAGCAGCAGATATTGTTGTTTTGACCGTTGCAGGAATGTTTTCGGCCTGAGGATTTGTAACAGGTTTAGCAGATGGTTTAATTATACCAATACTATCCCTGGTGTCGTTGGTTACTGAAGAGGAAGATACAAGAATCTTACTTCCTGTTTTTTGTGCATAGCTGTTTACGCCTATGATGAACAGGCTGGAAATTGACAGCAAAAGAAACTTGTATTGCATGTTTTATCGTTGTTTAAGCGGCGAAGCATGCAACCCTTTATGGAGGGAAGCCGGTGAGAAAAAAGGATGTACGTTCAGTAACGCAGGATTATGCGTTAGAGCCGGAATTATTTGACGGTTTGTCTTTTTCTTTGAGGCCTGATTCTATTTCGTTTTTGATACCGTCTTTTGCATCGTTGAATTCGCGAATGCCTTTACCAAGACCCTTAGCAAGCTCAGGAATCTTTTTGCCACCAAATAACACAACGATGATCAGAAGAAGAATCATCAGTTCGCCTGAATTAGGCATACCCATCAGCAATTGCGGAAAAATGTTCAATAATGACATTTGAATAATAATTTAAAGATATTACGAAACAGTTGATCTATAATAATGCAAAGATAGAACTTTATGCCCTGAAAGGAGCACTTTTTTTCTATTTTGCAGATTTTAACAACTTGAAAGCCAGCTGATAATATGGAAATATGCCTTCAGTATTATTATACTGAAGGCATATTCTGAATGTTATGCGAGCATTGTAACCGGATTCTCGAGATATGTTTTGAGTGTCTGCAGGAATCGTGAACCTACTGCTCCGTCTACTACGCGGTGGTCGCAGCTGAGAGTGAGTTTCATGAGATTGCGAACAACTACCTGACCATTCTCAACTACAGGTGTAGCAGCGATCTTACCTACGGCAAGAATGCAGCTATCAGGCGGGTTGATGATAGCAGTAAACTCATCAATATCCATCATACCCAGGTTGGAGATGGTAAATGTGTTTCCTGTGAATTCGTGTGGTTGTATCTTTTTGTTGCGGGCTTTGTCAATAAGGGTACCAGCTTCTGCAGAGATCTGAGAAAGAGATTTCTGATCGGCAAACTTAACCACCGGTACAATGAGCCCTTCTTCAACAGCAACTGCTGTGCCTATATGAATATGGTGATTCTGCCTGATGAAATCGCCCATCCAGGAGCTGTTAACTGCAGGATGTTTGCGAAGTGCCATAGCGCATGCTTTGATAACCAGATCGTTGAAAGAAACTTTCTCTGATGATACCAGGTTGATGGCTTTACGAGCTTCCATAGCGTTGTCCATAGTGATGGTCATGCGCAGGTAGAAGTGCGGTGCACTGAATTTGCTTTCTCCGAGGCGCTGTGCAATGATGCGACGCATCTGAGTAACAGGTGTATCGGTATAACCTTCTGCACCCGTAACAACCGGAGTTGCAACAGCAGCAGTAACTTCTGCAGCAGGAGCAGGCGTATAACTATCTATATCTCTTTTGATGATGCGGCCATGATCTCCGCTACCTTTCACCGCGCCTATGTCCACACCTTTTTCTTCGGCCAGTTTTTTAGCGAGCGGAGATGCTTTTACGCGATCGTCGCCACTTTCCAGAGCAGGTTCAGCTACAGGTTCGGGTGCCACAACCGGTGCAATAGTTGCCACATCCGGTGTAGCTAATGGTGCTGCAGGTGCAACAGGAGCTGTCGGTGTTGTTGCCGCAACTGCCTGAGGTTCTGCAATGAGTCCTTCTGCATCTAATATAGACTGAAAGTCTTCGCCTGGTTTGCCGATAATGGCCATGATGCCATTTACAGGTACTCCTTTGCCTTTTGGAACGCCTATATAAAGGAGCGTACCATCTACATAAGGCATTACCTCCATAGTGGCCTTGTCGGTCTCTACTTCAGCTATGATATCATCTGATTTTACTGTATCACCAATCTTTTTGTGCCATTCTGCAATCACTCCTTCTTTCATCGTATCGCTCAGCAGCGGCATACGTATTGCTTCAGCCATAGTATTTCTTATCTATTTTAAGAATCAAAAGTAATTTTTTTTGGTCAAAAGCGCACTACTTATTCCTAGTTCCTGAAAGGATTCTGATTTTAAGTATCTTTTTATGAAATCTGAGTGCTCTTTAGTGCCTTGTAACCGTATTGGACACAGCTAGTAAGTAATCTGCGATGAATGTAAATATTATATTAAATATTATTACTCATAATGCATTTTATGTTTTATGAGTGGCCAGTAGTTTTTCTGAATCTATCGAAATAGGCTTTTTCCAAATTTTCCCGGTGATCGGGGTGAGCGATGCTGATCAATAAACGGGCTCTTTGTTCCATGTTTCTGCCGTATAGGTTTACAACACCATATTCTGTAGCTATATAGTGAATGTGCCCCCTTGTAGTAACTACACCAGCACCTTCTTTGAGACAGGGTACTATGCGTGATATTCCCTTGCTGGTAGTGGATGGTAGCGCAATGATTGGTTTGCCACCTTCGGATAATGCTGCGCCGCGCATAAAGTCCATTTGTCCGCCAATACCTGAAAACTGATAAGTGCCTATAGAATCGGCACAAACCTGGCCTGTAATATCTATTTCCAGTGCGCTGTTTATGGCTACTACTTTTGGGTTGCGCAGAATAACTGAGACATCATTTACATAATCGGCTCCAAGGCAATTTACAGTGACGTTATTATCAACAAAGTCATAGACCTTTCTTGTGCCCAGTATGAAAGAACTTATGGTTTTGCCAGGGAATACTTTTTTACGGGAGTTGTTTACTACGCCACTTTCCACTAACGGAATGACACCATCGGAGAACATTTCAGTGTGTATGCCCAGGTCCTTATGGTTTTTGAGCGACCGGAGTACCGAGTCGGGAATAGCACCAATACCCATTTGCAGTGTTGAGCCATCTTCGATAAGTGAAGATACCTGCATTCCTATTTTTTCTGTAACCAGATCTGATTTGGAAGAGTAATCAACCTCAGGGAGTTCAGCATCTTCACAGAACATAGCAGCGAAACGGGTGTAATGAATGTTTCCTTCGCCTAGTACACGAGGCATTCTGGGATTGACATGCGCAATTATCTTCCGTGCATTTCTTACTGCACTTATAGCCACATCGGCAGAGGTGCCCAGTGTGCAATAGCCATGAGAATCGGGAGGGGAGACCTGAACCAGAGCCACATCTAATGGCAGAATACCTTTGTCGAACAGTTTAGGGATCTCGCTAAGGAAAACAGGCAGATATTCGCCATATTCGGAATTTACCCAGCCTCTTACATTTTCTGAAACGAACAAAGAATTGAGCCTGAAACTTTGGAGCACTTCACGGGTATTCCATTCAATATTGCCGTATGTACTTATTGCTACCAGCTCTATGTTATTGATCTCACCGGCACGTTTCAGTAGTGCATTGATAAGTTTCACCGGCGTGGCAGCACTACCATGCATAAAAACTCTGTTTCCGGATTCAACCTGTTTTACTACTTCTTCTGCCGAGGTATAATTAATTCTGTTATTCGTTTCCATTCTTTGTAAAATTAGAACTTATAATTAGGTTAGTAATGACCTGAAAAAGTGGTGTATATGATTTGCATCATTTAAAATGAACAAGCTATATTGCAATTTTGCTGGTCAAACTCATTTTAAATTAAAAAAGATAGTAATTGTAAGATTAGCTGCTATGGTCAAATAGGAGCGACATTATTTACTACCTTGCTTTCTGATGATATATTACGCCCTTGTATTTTTTGCTTCATTATTAGTAGATCTGCTGCCCTTTATAGGTCCTCCGGCCTGGACAGTTATGGTTTATTTTCAGATACAATATGGGTTGGATATATGGTGGGTGTTAGCGACAGGTGTGTTAGGCTCTACTTTAGGAAGATATATTTTGAGTTTGTACATGCCATTATTGTCGGAGAAGATAATAAGTGCACAAAAAAAGGAAGATATTGAGTTCGTTGGTAATAAATTGAAAGGTAAAACAGGTAAGGTACGTCTGTTTGTACTGCTTTATACATTGGTTCCGTTGCCATCTACACCGTTATTTACTGCCGCAGGTATAGCACGCATAAATGCAAAGTATATACTTCCTTCATTTATTGTAGGCAAATTTATCAGCGATATGCTGATGGTGCTGAGTGGTGACTATGCTGCCCGCAATGCAATAGCCATAGCCAATGGTTTCTTTACCTGGAAGAGTGTTTTAGGTTTATTTATTGGTCTTCTCATCATTGTTCTATTCTTCGGTATTGACTGGAGAGCTCTTCTACAGAACAAGAAAATCAGATTTAACTTCAAAATCTGGAAATAAATTAACATTTTATTGTGTTTAAATATTATTGTATTTGAATTGTTTCTATTGGGAAACTGATCATAATCATGTTTTCATTTGAGGATGGTCATAAATACCGACACTGCCCCATGATAGTTTTGTGACAAATTAATACAAGTATATGAGCGCATTGTTCGTTTTGGTTACAATAAGTATAGTGGTTGCCGGCGCATTTCTGGGTGCTTTCATCTGGAGTGTGAAGTCTGACCAGTATGAGGACAAAGACGGAGCAGCTATGCGAATGCTGTATGACAATGATGTTCAGAAAACCACTCTTTAGGATCTAATCAAATACACAAATATGAATATTGCACTAGACAGGGAAACCGCATCACTACAAGTGGAGAAATTCAATTACGATAATAAGATCGTAAAATGGTTTGCTTATGCCACTATTATCTGGGGCGTTGTGGGAATGCTTGCGGGCATTCTGGCCGCATTTCAGTTGGTTTATCCGGCGCTGAATATGGGATTCGCTCCAACCACATTCGGCAGGGTACGTCCGATACACACCAATGCGATCATTTTTGCGTTTGTGGGTAACGGTATTTTTATGGGTGTTTATTACTCCCTGCAGCGGTTATGCAAAACCCGCATGTTTAGTGATAAGCTGAGCAAGTTTCATTTCTGGGGCTGGCAGTCTATTATAGTACTGGCTGCAGTAACTCTTTTGCTGGGTTTTACTACCGGTAAGGAGTATGCAGAACTGGAATGGCCTATAGACATCTTGATAGCAATTGTATGGGTAGCTTTCGGATGGAACATGTTTGGTACCATCATAAAAAGAAGGGAGCGCCATCTTTATGTAGCTATCTGGTTCTATATAGCCACTTTCGTAACTGTTGCAATGCTTCATATTGTGAACTCTATAGAGATCCCATTCTCTATGATGAAATCATATTCATGGTATGCAGGTGTGCAGGATGCGCTGGTACAGTGGTGGTATGGTCATAATGCGGTTGCATTCTTCCTTACAACTCCATACTTGGGTCTGATGTATTACTTCATGCCAAAGGCGGCTAATCGTCCGGTATATTCTTACCGTCTTTCTATAATTCACTTCTGGGCGCTTATATTCATCTACATATGGGCCGGCCCTCACCATCTTCTTTATACAGCTTTGCCTGATTGGGCACAGTCTCTGGGTACAGTATTTTCAATTATGCTTATAGCCCCATCATGGGGTGGTATGCTGAACGGTTTGCTGACACTGCGTGGTGCATGGGATAAAGTAAGGGAAGAACCAGTACTGAAATTCATGGTTGTTGCGGTAACCGCATATGGTATGGCAACATTTGAAGGTCCAATGCTGAGTCTGAAAAATGTGAATGCTATCAGCCACTTTACGGACTGGACAATTGCTCACGTACACGTTGGTGCACTTGGCTGGAACGGCTTCCTGACTTTCGGTATCCTTTATTATCTGATTCCAAAAATATTCCAGACAAAACTTTATTCAGTGAAACTGGCTAACCGGCACTTCTGGATCGGTACACTGGGTATAGTATTCTATGTAGTACCTATGTATTGGGCCGGTTTCATGCAGAGCCTTGCATGGAAAGAGTTTACTCCGGAAGGAACACTGAAATATCAGTTCCTCGATACAGTAAAACAGATGCAGCCTTTCTACCTGATGCGCGGTATAGGTGGTGTTTTGTTCCTCTTCGGTGCACTGATCATGTGTTATAACCTTTACAAAACTATTCAGACAGGTACTGCATTGAATGAAGAACCAGCTGAAGCACCGGCACTTCCCAAAGTTTACGAACCACATGCAACAGAACATTGGCACAGGTGGATAGAACGTCGCCCGGTTCAGATGCTCGTTTTCAGTCTTATCCTTGTAGCAATAGGAGGTATGCTTGAAATGATCCCGACATTTATGGTGAAATCTAACATTCCGACCATTTCTAGTGTGAAACCTTATACTCCATTAGAACTGCAGGGTAGGGATATATATGTACGCGAAGGTTGCTACCTCTGTCACAGCCAGATGATCAGGCCATTCAGGAGTGAAGTAGTTCGCTACGGTGAATACTCTAAAGCAGGTGAGTTTATCTACGATCACCCATTCCAGTGGGGTAGTAAACGTACCGGTCCGGATCTGGCCCGTATAGGTGGTAAATATCCAGACAGCTGGCATTTCAACCACATGTACGAACCTTCAAGTATCTCTCCGGGTACTATAATGCCAAACTACCCCTGGTTGTTTACAGACAATATAGACACCAATATCACTGCTGCCAAGATAAGGGCTATGATAACATTGGGTGTTCCGTATGAAGCAGGTTATGACAAAGTTGCTAATGCTGATATGATGAAACAGGCAGAAGGTATTGTTGCCAATCTTGCAAAAGATAAGATCACCATCAAGAACAATAAAGAGATCATTGCGCTTATTGCATATCTACAGCGTGTAGGTACAGATATTAAACTGGAAAAGAAAACAACATCTAACAATTAATCAATAGAATATGAAATTCATACATTATCTCGAGACGATAACAGGTGTTGGTATATATCCGCTTTCTTCATTGACAATATTCTTTGTTTTCTTTTCTGTGATGACCATTTGGTCTCTGAAAGCAGACAAGGGCTACATCAAGGCGCTGAAGAACATACCTTTTCCTGAAAGCAACAATGAATAATAACTCTCACAACAAACATGCATAACATGCGACAAATAAAAAGAAAATTATTTGCAATTGCAGTAACACTTATCCCCGCTACTGCAAGTCTGGCAGCAGAAATACCAGCTACAGACAAGAGCCCGGTATATAATATGACCATAGTAAGTATGGTATCCCTGATGCTCATATTGTTGTTCATCATAGGCATGCTTGCCTATACACTGAAACAGTTGGGTTATGTTGTCAGAGACAAAGTACGTAAGGAAAAAAGTGAGCAGGGATCTGTGATGAAAACATTGCTGCTTTTGGTTGCAGCAACTTTCACCGGGTTGAGTGCTTTTGCTCAGGATGCAGCTGCAACTGCTGCAGACAATACACACACCAGTCTGCCCAATGTGATACAGGGAATAGATGCTAATGAGTTCTATGTGCTCTCTACCATTATATGCCTGGAAATGATCGTAGTACTGATGTTGTCTGTATTCATCAATATGTTACTTCGCGCTATAAGGGCTGTGCCTGAAGCTGAGGCTGCTCTGCTGGCTAAGAAAAGCTGGTTCTGGGACAACTTCAATAAAGCTGTGTCTATTGAGAAAGAAAAAGACATCATGCTCGATCACGATTATGATGGTATTCATGAATTGGACAACAGTCTTCCCCCATGGTGGATATATGGTTTCTATTTAACTATATTCGTTGGTGTGATCTACATTTACAGGTATCATTTCTCACATGATGGTTTGAGCCAGCAGGAAGAATATGTTGCTGAAATGCAGAAAGGTGAGGAAGACAAGGCTGCATATCTTGCAAAATCTGCCAACAATGTGAATGAGAGCACTGTGACACTGATGACCGATGCAGCAGAAATAGCAATGGGTAAAGAAATGTTTGTGAAGTCTTGCGTGGCTTGTCACCTTGCTGATGGTGGTGGCTCTGTTGGTCCGAATCTTACGGATGACTACTGGATCCATGGCGGTTCTATAAGTGATGTATTTAAGTCTATTAAATATGGCTGGCAGGAAAAAGGTATGAAGAGCTGGCAGGATGATTATTCTCCAAAACAGATGCAGCAATTGGCAAGTTTTGTGAAATCACTAAAAGGTACAAAACCTGCTACACCAAAAGCTCCACAGGGAGAGCTCTTTATAGAAGCAACTACAAAAGCAGGTGCGGCAGTTACAGATTCTGCAGCAGTACCAGTGGATAGTACGAAGAAGAAATAATTACAGACAGAAGATATAGTGGCTGCCAATAAGCAGCAAAAAATGACCAGGAAATGAGCGATAAGACAACAATAAATCCGGAATCTTTCAGAGACAAGGTAGCAACGGTAGATAAGAAGGGTAAGAGGATCTGGATGTTTCCGCAGAAACCAGAGGGTAGGTTATACAATCTCCGTAAGTTGGCTACCAGCTTGTACCTGGTCATTTTCTTTGGATTGCCTTTTGTGAAGGTTGACGGGCATCCTATATTCCTGCTCAACATTCTGGAAAGGAAGTTCATATTATTCGGTCAGATCTTCTGGCCGCAGGACTTCTTCATTTTTGCGCTGGGAATGGTTGTTTTTATTGTCTTTATTGCCTTGTTTACGGTAGTGTTTGGCAGGGTGTTCTGCGGGTGGGCCTGTCCGCAAACCATATTTATGGAGATGTTATTCAGGAATATTGAGTTCTGGATCGACGGCAATGCGGCAGAGCAGAAAATCCTCAAGAACAGCCCCTGGAATACGGACAAGATCATAAAAAGAGTCAGTAAGTGGATCTTATTCTGGATACTGAGTTTTGCGATAGCCAATACTTTCCTTGCTTATATCATTGGTGTAGATGAGTTGAGAAAACTGGTATCTGAACCTTTGATGCAGAATATAGGAAGTTTCATTTCTCTGGCTGTTTTCACAACTGTTTTCTTCTTTGTGTACTTATGGATGAGAGAGCAAGTATGTACGGTTATTTGTCCTTATGGCCGTATGCAGGGTGTGTTGCTTGACAGGGATTCTGTAATTGTAGCCTATGACTATAAGAGAGGTGAAGAACGTGGAAGATTTCACAAGAACGAAGAACGTACTATTGGAGACTGTATAGATTGCGGACAGTGCGTGAAGGTGTGTCCGACGGGAATAGATATTCGCAATGGTACTCAGTTGGAGTGTGTGAACTGTACTGCATGTATTGATGCCTGTAACAAAATGATGGAAGCTGTAAATCTTCCTAAAGGTTTGATCAGGTATGCATCTGAGAATAATATAGCAGAAAAAAGGCCATGGTACTACACCTGGCGCATGAAGGCATACACAGTGGTAATGGTGCTTTTGCTGGGTGTGCTGGTATGGTTGCTTGGTAGCAGAACAGATGTAGGTGTAACCATTCTTCGTACTCCGGGTCAGTTGTATCAGGAACAGCCAAATGCACAGTTGAGTAATCTTTATAACTATAAGGCACTCAATAAAACATTCCATACAAAGCAAATAGAGTTCAGGCCAGAGAATTTTCACGGTACAATACAACTGGTTGGTGAGACAATAATGACCATACCCAAGGATGGGATCTTATCCGGATCAATGTTTGTGTATGTTTATAAATCGGACCTTGATGGTCGTAAAACAAAGCTGAAGATCGGTGTTTATGAAAAAGGTAAAAAGATAACTACGATCAGTACCTCTTTCTTAGGTCCATTCAACGGGAATTAATAACTATAACAAATATTATTTTTTATGAAAATAGGTTGGGGGTGGAAGATAGCTTTACTGTATTCAGGGTTTGTGGCCATTATTGTTACGCTGGTAGTTGCCAGTAGCAGGCAGTCAATAGACCTTGTTTCCAGTGATTATTACAAAGATGAAATTGCTTATCAGGATGTGCTGGATGCAGGTAAAAATCTGGCAGCATTGACCGGTCAGGTATCGATTCATGCCGGTAGTAATGACGTGGTGATAGAAATGCCGGTTGAACTGAAAGACAAGATGTTGTCTGGCGATGTGCGTTTCTATTCTCCGGTAAACAAAGACTGGGATAAGACCTACAAAGTGAACGGTAATGGAAGTAATATGGTAATTTCCAGAGCAGAATTGAAGAATACAAACTATTTAGTAAAGGTAAATCTGAAATCGGAAGGGAAAGGATATTATCAGGAATCTGAGCTTCAATTACACAACTAATGGAAGTCACTACAATAACCATGGCCTTACTTATGGGGTTTACAGGCAGCCTGCATTGTGCAGGTATGTGTGGCCCTATTATGTGGATCATGCCATTTCAGGTCTTTAGCGGTTTTAGAAAGATATTGGCATTGGTACTTTATCACCTGGGTCGTATATCTGTTTATGCAATGCTGGCTGTGGTGCTTCACTCTTTCAGAGGTTTGTTCAATCCAGTTGTGCAACAGTATATCTCCATTATAATGGGCGTATCACTGCTGGCTATAGGCGCATTCTCATTCTTTGCAAATAATCTTTTTCATGTTAAACTTCCGTGGGAAGAGCAGATCAAGAAAAGGCTGGGAAATGTGATAGGTAAACCAGGATTACTTGCTATAACTACTGCCGGAATTTTGAACGGATTGTTGCCATGCGGATTGGTTTATATGGCCTTATCGGCATCTGTAATGTTGCCATCAGCTGCACAATCAGTTGCGATGTTATATATATTTGGAATAGGAACTGTGCCTATGCTGGTGAGCATAACATTGCTCCGTCACAAGGCTACATTTTTGCGTAGTGCCAATCTGAAAAAACTAGTACCTGTGACTGTTTTCGTATTCGGATGTTTGTTTGTTCTACGTGGCTCCAACCTTGGTATACCGTATCTCAGCCCCAAAGTTAGCATGAATTCAGGTGGTGTTCATGCATCTTGTTGTCATAAAAAATAAGTATAAATAATATTTATTTCCTGATCAAAGTCATATTTTCTAACTGTTTCAGATAATAAATTGCCATTTTACTGTGTTTTTATATTATCCCCTAAAAATATCATAACAAAGGCTTTGGCTGAGAATAATTTTGTAGTAAATTTAAATATGCCTTTTACCACCTTGAATAATGATACTTTTCAGGCGTTGTTCAACTTTGCCAGTATCGGTATTCTCATAACTAATGATTCTGGTTTCATACAGATGGCCAATAAATATATTGAGCATCAGTTTGGGTATGAAGAAGGGGAACTGATAGGTAAAAAGGTGGAAGTACTTATCCCCCCCCGGTATGCACGCAATCACGAAAAACACAGGAGCAAATTCAGTTCGAATCCTCATAGCAGGCCTATGGGATTGGGTATGGAGTTGTCAGGTATTAAAAAGAATGGAATTGAATTTCCGGTAGAGGTGAGTCTGGGACATTACAAGATAGATAATGAAAGTTATTCTCTGGCCTTTATAAATGACATCACCCAAAGAAAGGAGACCGAACATGCGATCATTCAATTGAATGCGCATCTTGAGGAAAAGGTAAAGGAAGGTTCTCAGTCACTGGCTATTACGGTAGAACAGTTGGGCCAGCAAATGAGGGAAACCGAAAGGAAGGATGCTGAACTGGAAAGAGTAAATACCTTTCTTAATAATATATGGAACCACGCAGGAGCTATCATATTTGTATGTGATGTAAACGGTGTGATGCAGTTCTTTAACCCTGCTGCAGAAAAGGCTTTTAGTTACCAGTCTAATGAGGTGCTGAATAAAATGCAGCTGGTCCATTTTCATGATAAGGCTGAACTGATGAAAAAGGCCGAAGAACTATCAGCTATTACTAACAAGAACATTGCACCGGATTTTAGTGTTTTCACTACTTCAGTAGACCTGAATATGGGTAATAACCAGGAATGGTATTACGTAAGGAAAGACGGCACTAAGTTCTATGCTTCTTTGAATATTACTCCGCTGAAAGATCCGCACAATAATATATCTAATTATCTGGGGATTGCCATTGATATATCTGAGAAGAAAAAGGCAGAGACAGAACTGTTGTCGGCACTGGAAAAAGAGAAAGAGCTGAATGAACTGAAATCGCGTTTTGTATCTATGGCATCACATGAATTCAGGACACCACTCAGCGCAGTTTTGTCATCAACTTATCTTTTATCAAGATACAGTAAAGAAGAAGAGCAGCCACAGCGCGAAAAACATATCCAGCGAATAGTTGCATCTGTTACCTCCCTTACCGAAATACTAAATGATTTTCTGTCTGTAGGGAAAATTGAAGAAGGAGAGATACATGTAAACTTCCGAATGTATGATATTTGCGAGCAGATGAATGATGTGCTACAGGATGTGCAGCATTTGCTAAAAAAGGGACAGAAGATAAATTATGTGCATACCGGTAAAAGCACATCTGTTTATCTGGATCAGTCTATGATGAAGCATATAGTGACCAATCTGCTATCGAACGCCATTAAGTTTTCGAATGATGGATCTGTAGTACAACTGGATACTGAAACAAAAGGCAAGAAGATCGTAATTTGTGTAAAAGATAGTGGTATTGGCATACCTGATGAAGATAAGCAGGATCTTTTCAAACGATTCTTCCGTTCATCGAATGTGACCAATATACAAGGAACAGGTCTGGGTTTACATATAGTACATAAATATGCCGAGCTGATGGGAGGCAATATAGATCTGGAAAGTAAAATTGGAGAAGGAACAAAAATTACTATAATATTTAATAATAAGAAGAATGCAGAAGATCCTAATAATTGAAGACAATGAAGATATCAGGGAAAATGTAGCAGAGATACTCACCCTTTCTGATTATACTGTGGTAATGGCACCAAATGGTAAAGAAGGTATTACTGCTGCTCAGACCCACCAACCTGATCTTATCATTTGCGACATCATGATGCCCGGAATAGACGGCTATGGTGTGCTGCATGTACTTCATAAGGATCCGGTAACTCAAAATATTCCTTTTATATTTCTCACTTCCAAAAGCGAACGTAGCGATTTCAGGGCTGCTATGGAGCTTGGCGCAGATGATTATATCACCAAACCATTTTCGGGTAATGAATTGCTGCATGCTATTCAGAGTCGCTTGCGCAAAGTGGATATTCTGAAAAAAGCATTGACACCAGATATGGCCGGTGTGAATGAATTGATTCAATCTTTGGACAATAAGCGCACCCTGGAGCAGCTTACAGAAGAAAGTAATGTAAATACTTACAAGAAAAAGCAACTCATCTATAAAGAAGGACAGAATCCTCATTATCTCTACTACATCATAAAAGGTAAGGTAAAGACCTACAAAACACATGAAGATGGTAAGGATCTGGTAATGGATCTTTATAACAGCGGTGATTTTCTGGGTTACACTACCTTGCTGGAAGGTAGCTCTTACAAAGAAAATGCCGAAACTATGGAGGAGTGTGAACTGGCACTGATCCCTAAAAAGGATTTTGAAGAGTTGATGAACAGCAACCATGCTGTAGCTAAGAAATTCATATCTCTGCTAGCTAAGAATGTAGTAGAGAAAGAGAATAGTTTGCTGGGTATAGCCTACAACACACTACGCAAGAAGGTGGCAGGTGCACTCATAAGTCTGGAGAAGAAGTATCATATAAACAAGAAAGAACCATTCCAGATAGATATAAGCAGGGATGACCTTGCAACTATAGCCGGAACAGCATCTGAATCTCTGATACGTACCCTCAGCGATTTCAAGAGTGAGCAGCTTATTGATATAAAAAGCGGTAAGGTGATCATTACTGATGAAAAGAAACTGGCTAATCTGATCAGGTAGTAAAATAAGGGTAATTGCTTTTATGAATTACAAACATTTGCTGTTGCCTTTATTGGTGTTCTCTTTTCCGTTCAATACCCGAGCGCAGGGAATAGTAATGCAAATGCATGTTGATACAACATTGAGGGCGCGGCCAGCCACAAAATCGACTGTATACTTTAGTCAAAGTCAGTTTATTTCCCCGGATCATTTTACCAGAAATTTCGGTTTCTTTTGCCGCCAGGAACTGAAACTGGAGAAGGCACATGTGCCTGTTCACTTCAGGTTGGGGAGTATGGATCTTTGCAATAAACTGGAAGATAAGCCGGGCTACAGATAAGAGATAACTAACGCAGCTCTTCGGCATTTATCTTTTTCAGCGTAATCCCTCGTATTTCTGCCAGTTTCTGGGTATACAGTTCAGCATGGATCAATGGTATGCCAGTCTGCACCAGACAAAATAACTGCAGGTCTTGTTTGTAAATAGTTGCTTCGCACTGTTTCAGTATGTACAATACCTCGCCCATAGCAGGATAGTCGAATGAGATCTCAAATAGCTGTTCGATCCATTTTTCGGTTTTAGGTACTCCTTCCAGTGACTCTGCTGTTGCTGTTTTATAAGCGTTTATGAGCCCCGGAACACCCAATAGGGTGCCGCCGAAATAACGCACAATAACTACCAATACATTAGTAAGCCCCATACTATCTATCTGACCGAGTATGGGTTTGCCGGCGCTGCCGGCAGGTTCTCCATCGTCATTAGCACGGTGTTGTGAACCGTCTGTACCAATACGCCATGCATAGCAATGGTGCACCGCTTTAGTATGTTCTTTCTTTAGTGCCTGCAATTTTTCTTTAACATCCTGCGCTGTGCGTATAGGGTAGGCGTATGCCAGAAATTTGCTACCCCTGTCTCTGAAATCGCCCCGACCTTCTGCTGAAATAGTTGTGAATTTTGTTGCCATTACTTATTGGTTCTTCAGGAAATTGCCCAGTTCTTCCGTCATAGGTGCTATTTTTCTTTTGTTGTAGTCGAAACAAACCATGCCTGTTTTTGCATGCGCTATGTCTATTGTTCTGTCGTTGCGTATAGTAGTGATGCGATAAAGTAAACTGAAACTGGTTGCGGTCATTTCATCTGCATAAACTGCAACAGAAAGAATATCTCCATAAAAAGATTCGGCTTTGTAGGCGATCATCACATCGGCCATTATCATACTATTGCCGCCTGCATTCATTTCGGAGTAGCCGTTTGTGTTCAGCATTTGCATACGGGCTTCGTGTATAACGGATAATACAGCGTCATTGCCAACATGGTTTCCATAATTGATATCTCCTATACGAACTGGTATAGAGACTGTAGACAACGGATTGTAGTCAGGAAATTGTATTTTTACGCGGCTCATAATAAAAGACCAAAGTATGAAAATTATCTGTGTAGGGCGAAATTATGCTGATCACGCTAAAGAGCTTAAAAATGATCTCCCGACGGAGCCTGTTCTTTTTATGAAGCCCAAGACGGCTTTGTTGTTGCCGGGTAAGCCGTTGTTCTATCCTGAATTTACGGATGACATGCATTACGAGTGTGAACTGGTGATAAGGATCTCTAAGAACGGAAAACACATACAGGAGAAATTTGCGCATAAATATTACGATGCAATGAGCCTGGGTATAGACTTTACTGCACGCGATGTGCAACGCAGCCAGCAACAGAAGGGACTGCCATGGGAAATTGCCAAAGCATTTGACGGATCTGCAGCTGTGGGTACTTTTGTGCCGTTGCCGGAAAATGGTGATACAGGTAATATCACCTTCAGGCTGGACAAGAACGGTGAAACTGTGCAAAATGGCAATACAGCCGATCTCATCTTCTCTATTGACAAGATCATAGCATATGCTTCTCAATACTTTACTTTCAATATAGGTGATCTGTTATTTACAGGTACTCCGGCAGGCGTAGGGCCTGTTATTACCAATGATAAACTGGAATGTTATTTGTTGGGAGATAAAGTATTGGATGTAGATATCCGATGAATTATCGGGCAGGTGCTGTAAAAGAACCGAGCATATCTTCCTGCAGGTAGTGGAGGTCGAAGTTGCCTTTAATCAGTTTATCAGTTACTTCTGTAACTACGATCTTACCAGCTCTGGCAGTAATGCCGGAGCTGCCATCTTTGTACATTCCTGTATTTCCCGTCATGTTACCGCCCGGGCCTCTGTAGTCTACAAGGAAAGTTTGTTTTTTACCAGCATAACCCGATAGGGTGAGTGAAAGACTTTTGCTGCCATCGCTGCTGGTGCCGGTAATGAATATTGTGCCAGTGTTCTGATTGTCAGTAATTACATTAGCTGATTTCCATACAGTATCCTTATTCAATACAAAAGTCATGTTAGTGGGCAGTGGATCGCTGATTTTTTTCTTACAGGCTATAGAAAGCAAAGTAATAATGACCACACATGGAATAAGAATACGCTTCATAAGAGCTATTAGTTTTTAGGAAAAGGTAGAAGTGCTACCAATCAATCGTCCAGTAAATTTGGTCTGCGTTCTTTGGTTCTTTTAATCGATTGCTCGTAACGCCAGTCGTCTATTTTTTTAGGGTCTCCACAAAGCAGTATATCTGGTATTATCCATCCACGAAAATCGGCAGGGCGGGTATATACAGGTGGAGCCAACAGGCCATCCTGAAAAGAATCGAACAAAGCAGAAGTTTCGTCATTCAGTACACCAGGCAACAATCGTCCAACAGCATCTACTACAACAGCGGCAGCAAGCTCGCCTCCGCTAAGCACATAATCTCCTATCGAAATTTCTCTGGTAACATAGTGCTGACGGATGCGGTCGTCAATGCCCTTGTAATGACCACAGATGATAATGATATTTTCCCTCATAGAAAGGGTATTGGCTGTTTTCTGGTCGAAGAGAGGCCCATCGGGGGTCATATATATAACCTCTTCATAATTGCGTTCTTCTTTCAGTTTATCCAGAATTATGGCAAGTGGTTCGGGCATCATGACCATGCCGGCACCACCACCAAACTGGTAGTCATCAACCTGACCTTGTTTGTAGGGGGTATAGTCGCGCAGGTTGTGGGTATGTATTTCAAGCAGTCCGCGGTCTTTTGCCCTTTTCATCATAGAGTGACTGAAAGGACTATCCAGAAGCTCAGGCAATACTGTTATTATATCTACTCTCATTATCTTTCTTTTGTTGATTACTCATATACCTCCAGCAAACCTTCGGGTAGTGTGGTCTTGAGTATACGGCCTTTAATGTCTATTCCTTCTATTGTTGCGTCTACCAATGGTATGAGTGCCTCATTCTCTTTATAATTGATCTTACCAATCCATTGGGAACCAGTCTGCATCACATCCAGCATTTTGCCTATGTTGCCATAGTGTTTGTCTAAAACAGTAAAACCGATCCATAATAGCGGAGACTCCCTTACCAGGCCGGCAAGCAGCGACTCGTCTACATAGACGTGTTTGGTAACCAGTTTCTTGGCCTCCTGTTGAGTATTAACGTCTTCTACTGTAATATGATACTCTTCGTTGCTGGCAGCCTTGCAGGTAGCAACGAAATAGGGTATGAAACTGCCTTTTTGCATTTCTACCATGAGCACATGTCCTTTTTTCAACCAGTCGGCAGATTCGGCCACATGGGTCATGATAAGTGAGCCATTGAGGCCATGAGTTGCAACAATTTTACCTATTCTTATCATCGGGCAACAAATATAACATTGAAAATTCAGTTGGCTACCACCTTTTGGGGAATGTGAGGATATGAGGCAGTTATTTGCTGCAGGAATGTTGTTAGTACCTGGTGTTAACATCTATTGCTGATAAGAATCATGCCGGGGCTGTGTTAATGTTCTGGTTTTATAGTTTGAATAAGCTGAACTTTACATAAATACTTTTTTATGAGCAACTTCACTGAACATAGGGAATTCCCAATGCATCCGGAGATACCGGAAATACAACCCGGACGGCCAGAGCAGCCGACCCGTGAAGTGCCAATGCCAGAAATTCAACCTGAAAGAGACCCAAGACCATCGCCCTCTCCTAAGGAAGTGCCACCCGGCAAAGAACAGGAGCCGGAACATGAAGAGGAAAGAGCATAGCAATTCAGTTTATTTAAATAGATGGTAAACGTCTTTATGATAAATGACAGAGTCGCCGGAAACTTGTGCAGGCATATAGACCACAAATACGGGAACTTTTTCACTGATCTTTAAGGTGATCGGCTCCTGACCTTTAATGCACGCATTGACCAGAGCAGTATCTATTTTCTTGTCGAGCAGATAATTACCCAATTCTATTGGTTTCTCCAGTCTGATGCAGCCATGACTGAGGAACCAGGTGTTTTTGAGAAATGCCAATTTGTAGTTGGTATCGTGCATGTATACATTGAAGGGATCTGACAGGTTGAATTTGACCACTCCCAGAGAGTTGTCGCAACCGGTACATTGTCTGAAACGGTAAGGGAAATTACTGCTGTTATATCTCCACCAATTGATCTTTGCCGGGTCTATGATCTTATCATTTCTGTTGAGCACCTGCATATTCATTTCCTTTAGTAATGCAGTATTCTTCTTTATCTTGGGTAGTAGTTCTTTATTGCCTATACTCGGCGGAACATTCCAATAAGGATATAAGACCACCTCGTAGCACCAGGTAGCAAAGCGTGGAGAACGTGTTTTGGGTTTGCCGGTAACTACTTTCATCTGCAGCTTCATGCTTTCTGTTTCGAAGTAGTAAAGTGTTGCTGCAGGTATGTTAACTACAATGTGTTTTTCGAAATGGAAATGATGAATCCAGCGGTAGCTATTGATACTGGCTGTTAACTCGCTGATGCGTTTCTTATTATTAGTTTTGAGTTGTTTTGCCAGCTCTTTCTTCAGAATCTGGTATTCTTCTGTGGCTGGTTCCAGACTGCTGATGAATGAATTGAAGGTGGTTTGGTCAAAGATGGCGGAAAGGCTTGAAATAAGAAAGCTATCATCCCGTGCGGCATATTTGCCGGATATCTCGTCATTGCTGATGTATTGTCTGATGTTTGAGCCTTGATATAGATCTTTACTTAATGTAATAAGCGCATCGGTGAGGAATTTGCTGTTTTTACTGATACTTGTACTGTCTGTTCTTCTGGTCGCTTTTAGTGCAGTGGCATGGTATCTGCCGGGTTTTAGTCCAAATTTGGCAGCGGAGTCACTTATGGCAATAATGCTACCTATAAGATTCTGGTAAAGCGCAGTGTGAGCCAGCCAGTAGTTGCCGACCTGCTTATGAAACCTGGCAGTAAGAGAGGGGTTGACCAATTGAGCACTAACATGTGTATGCAGGCAGGTGAAGAGTAGCAAAAAACAGAATGATACTATTTTACGGACTATTTTGTAGGATGTTGACATTAGTTTAGTGATACAATTGGATTACTTTTTTATGGGTTGTCTGATGATGGTCTTTAATTTTTCGGGGGTTGTTCGGCGCATGTCGCTAAGGTAAATCTCTCTATGAGTGCCATGTAGTTTATAGCCCTCATCTGCAATGAAATTGTGCAGTTTTTCTATAGTAGGGCCTTCTGCACTATAAGGGCCAATATGCAGTATCTGGGCGCAAGTGCCTTCATTCATTTTCTCCAGACGTACATTTTGCAACATGGGTACCTCTTTTTTAAGGCTAAGTTTTTTGCGCGCTTCTTCTACCAAGGCGGGTGTCACCAATTCCGGCTGTAAAATCATCAGTGTCCATTTCCACTTATCCCGATCATTATGCAAGAAGTCGTTCATATCATCGGCCCACCAGATACCTTCCAGCGGCATCACTCCATAATCTATTTGCAAGGGACCTTTCTTAACCATGAACTTGATGGTATATGCCAAGCCGTATAATGCTTCTATTGCGTGTTGGAATAATTCAGAGTTGTTGGGGTCGCCATGACCATCGCACATGAGGTATTGCAGTTCGGGTACTGACACGATCAAGGTTTTGTTGGTGCCACATTTATACAATTGGCAATATTCTTTTTTCAGGTCTATTTTAGTCATATTATCGACTTGATTGTTTAGCGGATATTAAATATAAGATAAGCCTTTTGTGTCAGTATTAATAAGCAGTATAGCAATTTGTAAATATCACAATTAATTGAAGTTGTAATAGTGACAATAGTCAAACAGTACTGTGATTCAAGTCAGTTCGAAGTTTGAAAGACGCTCTGACTATTGTAATAGAGATGTAAAATACATGCTGATAACTGCTAATTGGCTGCCTATGCTTACTTTTGAGCTGTTATTATGTATTTCTACATCAAGGCACTTCATATCATTTTTATAGTAACATGGTTCAGCGGCATGTTCTACATTGTCAGGCTGTTTATATACAATGCCGAGGCTAATGAAAAACCTGAACCGGAGCGCACCATATTGTTGCAACAATTTGGTATCATGAGTAAAAGGCTTTGGTATGGTATTACCTGGCCATCGGCTGCACTTACATTACTATTCGGTCCATGGATGTGGTATATGTATGGTCATCTGGATAATTGGTTGGCTATTAAACTTGGTTTTGTAGTAGGGTTGTATGCTTATCATCTTTCTCTTCATGCCATATTCAAACAGCAGGCTTCAGGAATCTTCAGGTATTCATCAGCTAAATTGCGTGTTTGGAACGAAGTTGCTACAATATTTCTGATAGCTATAGTGATGCTGGCTGTAGTGAAACAAGGGCTTAGCCTGGTATGGGGGTTGGGAGGACTGGCTTTGTTTGTAATAGTGTTGATGAGTGCAATAAAGATCTACAAGAAAATAAGGACCAAAAAATAATACATTGGGCAAGTATCTGAAGGTATTAATGATCATATATATCTTGTTTTGTGTGCAGGAATTACGCGCACAAAAGCAAACCTGTACGTTCACCGGCCGAATGACTATAAAGGGCGGTGAATCTCTGCCATATAAATTGCTCTTGGATATTAATGGTAATCTGATAAAGGGTACTTCCGTTACAACACAGGATGGTAAAGAATTGAAAGCTAAGATAAAGGGTATAGTGAACAGGGAGAAGAACATAATGGTGCTCTCTGAAACAGGACCAGTGGGTAAGTTGTCGGATTCTGTAGAGATTTGTTTCTTTAATTCTATACTGAAATGGAAGGTGAAGAGAGGTGTGTTTGTGTTATCTGGAGCGTTTTTAGGTAAGGACAAGAAGAACAACCCATGCAGTCAGGGTACAGTGTCGCTAGAGGCGCCCGAAGCATCTTGTGCAGTGCTAAAAGAAGAGCAAATTATATCGAAAAAAGATAGTTTAGAAGTTGCTCCTGTTGTAACTGATGGACAGAAAATAACGGAAGGGACAGATAAGAAAATAGAGTGGGAGGGGAATATCTGCCTTTTGGAAATATGGGATGGCGGTATAGAAGATGGAGATGTAGTGAATATTCTGGTGAATGGGAAAGAACTGGTAAATGAATATGCATTAACCACCGAAAAAAAGAGAATTACTATCCCACTGATACAGCAAACAAATACAATAACTGTTGTGGCCGGAGCGGAAGGAACGAACCCGCCCAATACAGTGCAGATGATACTTACAGATGGTGACACACAACACAGGGTAACAGCCTATAACAAGAAGGGTAAATCTGCAAGTATAATAATCATTAAAAAGTGAGAAATGGTTTGGTTAATTCCAGAATTATACTACTTTTGCACTCCCTCAGATGCGGCGATGGCGAAATTGGTAGACGCACTACTTTGAGGTGGTAGCGCCTGTAACGGGCGTGGGAGTTCGAATCTCCTTTGCCGCACACACGGGATTTTTTCCCACAAAGTCAAGGGGTTGTTCTGTAAAGAGCAGCCCCTTTTCCTTTACCAGAGCAGCTTTCGAGTGAAATAGTGGATTGAGAAAAAGAGTTCGATAAGCTCCATTTTTGTACGAAAGTTGATTATCGAACACCAAGTTTATGAAAGACTTTTTGCTTTGAGTGACACCCGAATTATAAATATTTGCAATGTCATTTAGTCTTGTAAGGTGCTTTGAATACCGTGCCCATGTGTTAGAAATAGGTTTGTTCAGCTCATCAATTACAGCGAGTAAATTGAATCGTTCACTTTCGTATCGAGCCTTCCATTTCCTGTAGGTATTATCATCCATATCATTCGTAATATACTTTTCCTCTATGCTGTCTACATCATCAGCTCACTAAATTTATCTGCTCTTCCTTCTTCGTCTATGTTTCTGATGTTGGGGTTACGGCAGACTATTACAATGTTCTTCTGAGTTAACTTGTCCCATATACTCAAAACGTCTAAGGTGGATCTTCCCAGTCTGTCTATTGAATGTATCTCAAGGTGTTTTAGTGACCCATTGTCGATCAGCTTCTTTATCTCTGATCCTTTAGGTCTTTCAAACAGAGGGATAGAACCTGAGCACATATCGGTAAATACATAGTCAAATCCTTCGATGTTCTGTAGTTGTCTTTGCGGATTTTGAGAACCGTCATTTGTGCTTATACGTGAATAGAATACCTTCAATATTGTATCATTTTATTAGTGGTGGCAAATTTACTCTACTACTAGTATATAAGGGTGTTTTTAAGAGTCATATTGGAGCCATAAAATCGTATACCAGTAAAATAAACTGTAGCCGATATATACTCTTGGATCTCTCTTTACTTCTTGGTTAGTATATGCTTGGATGAGTCTCTGCTGCTTTTAATGTGTTTCTCTCCTTGCTGTTTGTATATACACTTCTTGGTAGAGCTATATTTTTCCTGGTGTGTAAAATGGACTTAGTAGCTATGTGGGTCATTAGTATTCCTTGGTTGCATTAAATACTATGTTCTAACGAGATGGTAGTGACCTGCTAGTGGAGTGCTAGGGTGGACAGGGTGGACAGGCAAAAAGTCAATTTAAAAGGATTTTTGTTTCGTGATGAAGAGGGGGGGGTGTCTAATCACGAAAGAGTTATGTGTTAAAAATAGAAATCTCCCTGTCCACCCTGTCC
>CALQJX020000025.1 GCA_943331005.2 Bordetella parapertussis | reverse complement strand
TGTGAAACAGGCCGCCGCTCTTTTATATAAAATATTGGTAGTGATCTTAGTCTGCCATGAAGTGCATGTGCTCTTTGTACAGCGCATTGACACGGGTAGTTTTGCCGGTGGTCTTGAAGAGGTCGGCATCCTGTTCTTTCTTCAGTGCTTTAATAAAATCTGTCTGGTCTCTGAAGTATTTTTTGAGTGAGTAGAAGTTGAGTTTGTAGATCTCGCCGCAGCCATCTATGCTGAAATAACCTTCCAAAGGTGCATTTGCTGCAGGCGTATTTTTGCCATCGGCCCTGGCTTTTACATAAACAAAGAGACCGGCAGTATCTATGAGTGTGTAGTCGAACCCGTTATCGTAGTGGCGGGTGATCTTGCCATCGGCAATGGTCCAGCGCTTGGCTTCGGGTTTGCACTTGCCGGTAACGGCAGCTGCAAAGGCAGGTGTAACGCCTGATGCGCCTATGAATGACTGGGAGAAACCCTGAAAGCTAACAGACAGGAAAGCGATAATGTAGAGACTGAACCTCATGCGTAGTGTGTGTATTTTGAACTAAAAGTACATGTTTTCGGTAAAAAAAGGATATTCTGGTATATGTGGTTTTTGCGTAATCGATTGAGGCTCAATTGTAACATTTTAAATAATTTTAGGCATTTGTTGACATTTGACACGCTAATTTTGAATTTGGTACGGTTATTTGTGGCAATAAAAAACCCTGAATGAGATCAAAACATTTACTTCTACTTCTTATTGCATTGTCGGGTTTGGCTGCATGCAGCACCAACAATAATAAGTTCACTGTAATTGGTGACATCAATGGTATGCCCATACAGACCGTGGTGCTGGAACAACTGGGTGCCAACGACATAGTGGCCATAGTAGATTCTGTGCGCTCTAAGGAGGATGGTCACTTTGAGCTTTCGGGCGCAGGTGCCGAGCCGGGTCTGTACCGTTTACACTTCAACGATAATAAATTCGTGCTGCTGTCGCTGGACAAGGGTAATGTGAAAGTGAGCGGAGAATGGAATGCACTGGAGAACTATGCAATAGCCGGATCGCAAAGCTCTGAACATCTGAAACAGTTCCTGCATTTCTTCAGGGAAAAGGTACGGGACTTCAATACCATGAATATAGTGCTGGATACGCTGAGGGCAAGAGGCAACGACAGCCTTGTGGCACTGGCGCAGAAGAACTATCAGGAAATGAATCAGGATTTTACGAGGCTGATAGAGAACTATGCAGATACGGCACCTTATGAGCCTAATGCAGTTTTTGCGGCGAGGATACTGAACCCTGCAAGTGAGGGTATGTTCCTGTCGGAGTTTGCGCAGAGCCTGAACAAACGTTTTCCGGGTACGAGAATGACCAGAGAATTTCATGAATACTTCAGCAAGGTGAATCTGAAAGGAATGCCTGCACCAGAGGCTAAGCCACAGTATGTGGAGACCGGTGCTATGGCGCCAGAGGTGAGCCTGCCGACACCTGATGGTAATGTAGTGACACTATCTTCGCTGAGGGGTAAGTATGTGCTGCTGGACTTCTGGGCATCGTGGTGCGGCCCTTGCCGCGGCGAGAACCCTAATGTGGTAGCGGCTTACAAAAAGTATAAGGACAAGAACTTTACGGTATATGGTGTGTCTCTGGACAACAACAAAGAAAAATGGGTTGATGCCATAAAAGAAGACGGACTGACATGGACACATGTAAGCGACCTGAAGGGATGGTCTTCTGTAGCAGCTGTGACCTACTCTATACAGTCTATACCGAGCAATGTGCTGATAGGCCCTGATGGCAAGATAATAGCCCGCAACCTGCGTGGTGTGCAGCTGGATGAAATGCTTGCTCAGGTAACAGCAACGCCGGTGGAACAGTAAGGGAAATGTCTGATTAAAATATTGAGAGTTCGTAGCTGTCGTTAACCGATATATATATCCATTGTATAGTTGCAGATGGACACCCAGGAAGCGATAGTGTAGATGGTGCTCCACAAACAGGACCAACAGTTGCGAAGCTGCAAGGTACAGGCAGACATCCTGAGGTGCGCACATAACCTGCATCAAACCCTGCCCCGCTAAATGCGCCCGTAGTAAATCCAGTCCATGGTGCGCCTGATGGTATTATCCAAGATGCAGGGAGGCAAAAAGAGCAATTTAAATCTCCAAGATCATTTATCGTCAAAGTACTCATGCCTGGAATACTAAACACCGAAGAACTTAAATTGCATGGAGTTGAGTATAATGTGGCGTCATGTCCCCGAAGGAGTATGTCTAATCCGCAGGTTGTTCCGTTTTTAATATACAATGATTGTGCTTGAGTAGAAAATACTATCAAGAAATTTGCAAGTAGTAGAAGGGTGATTTTTTTAAATGTTTTCATATTATTTTTGATTTAAGATTTAGGATGAGTTAAATTTAAATCTATTTTTTTATATTTGAAAGTTTTAATGCCCGATCTATGAAAAAATATTTTCTCTCTCTTTTATTGTTGGTCAGCAATTTGACTGTTAATTATGGGCAAATAATTTCAACAATAGGAGGCAATGGATTGGGAGGATTTGCAGGCGATGGTGGTCCTGCAGTACTTGCAAATATTGCCGGAGTTGGATTTGTATGTATTGATGAGAGGGGGCTTCTACATATAACAGATAACGGGAATTTTCGGATCAGAACTATTGATGGCACAGGAATTATTAACACAATTTCAGGAAACGGTAGTGGCGTTTTTGCAGGAGACGGGAGCAGTGCTTTGCTAGCAGGACAACGCCCTCGTAGTTTGGTAATTGACAAGATTGGGAATATCATATTTGCTGATGGTGGAAATTTCAGGTTGAGAAGAATTGACACTTCAGGAATAATTACTACAATAGCCGGAACAGGTACTATGGGTTTCAGTGGGGATGGCGGCCCGGCAACTGCAGCACAACTTGGCAACAGTGCGAATTTTCTGGCACTTGATAAAACGGGGCGAATCTATCTGTCGGATAATAACAGGATTCGAAGAATAGATACATCGGGAAATATTGCTACAATTGCCGGTACTGGTATTGTAGGTTACACAGGAGATGGCGCGCCGGCTATTGCTGCAAGTTTTAACGGTACGTCAGGAATTGCTTTAGATGATACAGGCAATATTTATGTAGTTGATCAGGGGAATTATTGTATCCGAAAAATAAATACATCCGGTATTATTTCTACGATAGCAGGAACGGGCACTTCAGGGTATACAGGAGATGGTGGGGCAGCATTGATTGCACAATTAAAAAAGCCATTCCATGTAGCTACGGATCTGTTGAATAATATATATCTGTCAGAATATGATAATGGCTGTGTACGTAAGATAAATACAGCAGGAATTATTACAACAATAGCAGGAACAGGAACACTCGGATTTAGTGGAGATGGTGGACCTGCAACTTTGGCTATGCTGAATAGACCTCAGGGATTGTTTGCAGATAGTGCCGGGAATATTTATATAGGGGATGCAAGTAATGCCAGAGTTCGAAAAATATCAGCCAACAATCATATGCCATCTTTTACAAGAGGCAGAACACAATCAATAAATGCATGTGAAAATACTGTACCTATTTCTTTAGATACGCTATTGGCTGTTATGGATGCAGATGCCGGTCAGACACTAAACTGGACTCTTTCTGTTGCCCCCTCACATGGGGTTGCTGCTGTGATGTATTCTGCCCTTAGTACATCAGGACTAATATCGCCTGCCGGATTAACGTATTTGCCCACAGCAGGCTATTGGGGAAATGATTCATTTACGGTAAGAATTGATGATGGAATTACAGCATACAAGACAATAATTTATGTTAGTATTGTTCCCTTTCATTCAGGCGTTATTGTTGGCGCTGATACCATATGTCTGGGGGATACAACTGTGTTTTTAAATGCAACTTCCGGAGGTGTTTGGAGTAGTAGTAATCCGCTTGTAGCCAGCATTGGTGTTTCCGGACAGGTAACTGCTTTGTCTGTTGGAAGTAGCCTCATATCTTTCACTGTTGCCAATTCCTGCGGTGTAGTTTCTTCTACTCATCCGTTGATTGTTCTTCCCTGGTCTGAACATTGTTTAACAGCTGTTGCTCCAATCTCAGCTAATACATATCCATTCATTAAAGTCTATCCCAATCCTTCTTCTGATAAGTTGCTGATATATCTGCAAACTCCTTTGCCGGAATTTGCAGATATAATGATCGTAGATGTTACAGGTAATGTCATATATTCTACCAAAGTGCCAACAAACATGGAGGTAAATCTGTCGGACAAGACAATGCGATATATGAACAGCGGGCTGTATACTATACGCGCTATTACGGCACATGGAACATGGTATAACAGGTTTGTTTTGAGTAGATAGTATTTTGCTTTTATACCACCAGAAGGCCTGCTTTGTAGAGTGTATTCATTGGTTTGTTTTCCCAGAAGAGTTCGAAGTCTTCGAGGCCTGCGGCTTCGTAGTTGTCCTGAACTTCCTGCAGGGTTAGTAGTTTCATATTGTCTGCAGAGAGGAGGGGTAGCATGGCGGCGAGCCAGGTGCCCTGCTCTTTGCCAAGTTTAACCACAGTGGTGCCCTGCCTGCTGTGCAGTGTGAGGGAACACATTTCCCAGACTTCTCCTTTGGCCGATTTTGTGAAGTACTCTGCAACTGGTGCTGCACCTAGCCACACCACTTTTGCATTCATCTTCATGGGCGTGTATGTGCCGGTGGTGAGGATACCTTTTATATATTCGGGGGCGATAGTGGTCTTGGGTGTTTTGAAGTCGAACCACTTGTGCAGCGGGAAGTCGAGACAGGCACCATGCATGAAGTTGAGCAGCGATTTTTTGAGTCCCTGCGAGAAGCTTTCGTGGTCGGCGCCGTTGGGGTCAGTATGTACTATATCGTTGTTGGCAAAGGTGCCTATTTCGTCTGTTTCCTTTTTTACCTTGTACTTGCCGGGCTCCATGCCTACGGGGCTATGGGCGGTCATGGCAAACTGATGCCAGAAGGCAGACTGCAGAATGCCGGTAGCAAACATCTGTCGCACCATTTCCAGCGAGTCTATGGTCTCTTGTGCGGTTTGGGTAGGGAAGCCATACATGAGGTAGGCATGCACCATGATACCCGCTTCGGTGAAGTGCTTGTTTACGGTAGCTACCTGAGCCACGGTGATGCCCTTCTGAATGAGATCGAGCAGGCGATCGGAGGCTACTTCCAGTCCGCCGGAAACAGCTATGCAGCCGCTGGCTTTGAGCAGCATACAAAGATCGCGGGTGAAGCTTTTTTCGAAGCGGATATTGGTCCACCAGCTGATAGTTATCTTACGGCGGATGATCTCTAGTGCCAGGGAGCGCATGAGTGCAGGAGGTGCCGCCTCATCTACAAAGTGGAACCCGGATTGACCCGTCTGTGCAATGATGGTCTCAATGCGATCGCAGATGATGGATGCGGTAAGCGGCTCGTAGCGCTGAATGTAGTCGAGCGAGGTGTCGCAGAAGGTACACTTGCCCCAGTAGCAGCCATGAGCCATGGTGAGTTTGTTCCAGCGGCCATCGCTCCAGAGGCTGTGCATGGGGTTGGTAACCTCTATGGCAGATATGTATCTGTTGAGCAGGAGGTCGCTATAGTCGGGAGTGCCCACCTGCCCCTGTTTGTAGTCGGTGCAGGCAGGGTTGTTGAAGAAAGTAACCTCTCCATCGACCAATGCAAATGTTCTTTTGAGCTCCTGCAGGGAAAGCGTGCCTTCGGTATATTTTATGATGTTCTCAACGGGTGATTCGCCATCGTCGAGGGTGATGAGATCGAAGAAGCTGAACACACGCGCATCTGAGAGGGAACGCAGTTCGGTATTGGCAAAACCGCCACCCATGATAACCATGGCAGCAGGGTAGTGCTGTTTGAGCCACTGCCCGCAGCGGAAGGCCGCATAGAGGTTGCCGGGGAAGGGCACAGAGAGCGCCACTATGGTGGGCTGCACCTCTTGTATGCGTTGTGCCAGCAGTTGCAGTAAGATGTTGTCTATGTAGGTAGGTGGTTGCTGCAGGGCATGGTACAGTTCGTCGAAGCTATTGGCACTGCGCCCCAGCCTTTCGGCATAGCGGCTGAAGCCAAAATGAGGATCGGCACATTCCTGAATGAGGTCTGAAATGTCTTCCAGATACATGGTAGCCAGGTGTTTGGCCTGGTCCTGAGTGCCCATGGCGCCAAAAGCCCAGGTGAGGTCCTGCGCCTGTGTGAAGCGGGATGCCTCGGGCAGGTAGTTCCGCTTGCTGATCATGTGGGCAAGGCTGGGGTTGTGGCCCTGCAGAAAATTTATTGTATGGTCTATTGTTTGTATGTATGCATCTTTGAGGGCAATGATACGTTGTGCATTCTCTGACAACTGCAGCTCGCAACCGGCAATATGGGCAAAGAGTGCCTGAAGGCCGGAAGCCGAGAAAAGTTGTAATATGACCTCAATACCCAGGTCGGACTGGAAGGAAGCGATCCCCTTTGTGTTGAGGAACCCTTTCAGGTAGGCCGTGGCCGGGTAGGGGGTATTGAGTTGTGTGAACGGCGGCGTTGCCAGAAAGACTTTTGTGCCCAAGAAAGATTATTTACTGCAAATGTACCTCAAATATGAAATGCTGCGCTACCTGTATAAATGCTGGGTTCCCTTAGATATGTGTATCTGTATAATGTGACCATTTTATTAATTAAATAAAAAATCTACTAACGATAAGTGCATGAACATCATGCAGATGGCAGTATAATGGCTGTGAACAGCCACAGAAGCAGCTATATGGGGTGCTGAATAATAGCTGAAGGGTTTTAAAATCAAAAAATATACATTATCTTAGTGCCAAATTTTGCGGTAAGAAGAGCAGGGTGTACCTATTTTTAGGGGTATCCTGATGCTTTTTACAACTGCTAATGCTTGTCTGGTGCAGGTTCGGGTTTTTTTTGCTATTTCAATACGGTGATAGTAAAGCGACCGGAACAGGGACTGAATAGATTCTTTAAAAGCAGACATTGGTAGTTACTCAGTAGTTTTGCTGCACAATTTTTATACTAAAATAGTACACTCACCAGAAGTAGTTAAATCAAATATTACATGAATAACAGGTACAATCTTCATAAAAGGCTCATATACATAGCGCTGATATTAGTAGCTCTGTCTCCGGCAAGTGTTATGGGGCAGATCATTACTACATTGGCCGGCGACGGATCGAGAGGCTCATCCGGCGACGAAGGGTATGCGGCGTTTGCAACTGTGAACATAACCGGCGGTCTGAAGCATGATAAGAAAGGCAACCTGTATATTTCAGATCAATACAACAACAAGGTACGCAAGATAGATTCGCGTGGTTTCATTACCACAATCGCCGGTTTTGGTGCCGGAGGTATGTCGGGCGATGGTGGAGCTGCCAAAAAGGCTAAAGTAAGCTTCCCGATGGGGCTGGCACTAGACGCAACAGGTAATCTGTATTTCGCTGATTCTAAAAACAACAGGATCCGTAAAATAGATACTGCAGGCATTATCACTACTGTAGCAGGCAATGGTGTAGCAGGTTTCTCAGGAGACGATTCTGCAGCTACCAGTGCATCGCTGAATCTGCCAAAGGGTGTCGCTTTCGACAGTTATGGCAATATGTATATTGCTGATTGTAATAACCACAAGATCAGGAAGGTGAATACCAATGGTATCATTACCACTATAGCAGGTGCCGACTCTACAGTACATTTCTATTCGGGTGATGGTATAAAGGCTACTAAGGCTTTCTTCTACCAGCCAAGCGATGTAGCTGTGCTGCCAAACAATGAAGTGATCGTAGCTGATGCTGCCAACAATGTGATCCGTAAGATAGATACTGCAGGTATTGTGACCACCATAGCGGGTTCGGGTAATAATGCAGGATTTGGCGGTGATAATGGTTTTGCCAAAACATCGCGCATCAACTATCCGGCTTCTCTGGCAATAGACAGGGATGGCAACATTTTCTTTGCTGACTATTTCAATAACCGTGTACGTAAAATAGGTACAGACGGCAAGATCAATACTGTAGCCGGCGATGGTACTGCAGAGGCATCTCACACAGGCGATGGCGGACTGGCAGTTGATGCCTGTGTAACCCGTCCGAGCTGTGTAGCTGTAGATTCATCGGGCAATCTGTATATAGGCGAAAAAACCAACAGGATCCGTTATGTGTATCTGGATGAGCCATTTACAACAGATACACTTACCATTTTCCCTAATCCTACCCGTTCATCTACCAACATCTTTATGGCTTCTCTGTATGAAGAGATAGCTACGATATTTGTTACCAACATGGAAGGCCGTATGATAAGCCAGTCTGTAGGACCAACCAACAGCTACATCAACATCTATTTTGATGTGCCGGGTATCTACAACATATACGCAGTATCGAAGCGTGGCAAATGGACAGGAAGGGTGAACCGCCTGCCATAATAAACAGACCTAACAACGAACTATATACAGAAAAGGCTTGCCGTGGCAAGCCTTTTCTTATTGATGGAAAAGAGTAATGGCGTTTGTGTACGCTAGGATCTGAGGGAGTTTACCAGATCTATGTATTGCTGCATGGCTGTGTCCTTTGTCATGCCGCTGATGGCAGCCCAGGCATCGTGTTTGGCACGAGCTACAAAGTCGAACGGGTTGGCAGGTGCATCGCCTGTGTTGTCTCCTTCTGTTGCCTGCTTGTAGAGGCTGTATAGTTTGAGCAGGGTATCATTGTCGGGGCGGGCGGTGAGCAATTTGCTATTGCCCGCTGCCTGTTGGAAGAGTTCCTCTAGTGTCATTTTCAGGTGGTTTTATTAGTGGATGAATGTTTTCTCTCCTGCGGGTATCTCTATTGGCAGTATATTCTCATCGGGGGGAATGGGACAGTTGAACCCATCGGCATAGGCACAATAGGGATTGTAGCATTTGTTGAAGTCGAGGAGGAGCCTGCCGCCGGTAATGTCTTTGAGGGAGAGGTCTATATACCGGCCGCCACCATAGGTGCTCTCGTAGTTGGTGCGGTCTTTGAAGGGCAGGAACAGATGATCTTTGTAGAGCGTGTCTTTGATGATGTCTATGCCCTGGTAAACGTGCAGGTTGTATTGCTGTCCCTGCAGGGTGAAAGTAAGCGTAGCATATTCGCGGAAGGGTTTCTGACGGCCACTGTGAGTGGGTATCATGAAGGGGATGCTGCCGGGTGTTTCTTTCACATCGGCCCAGACGCAATAACTCCTGTCTGCCGGAAAGAAGCTGATCTTTGGGGTCTGGTGCGGCTTTATGGGAGCGCGTTTATCCTCAAGCAGCTCTGCAATGTATTTTTTGCGGAAGGTGGCTATGGTATCGCGGTATGTTTGCCCGACCGCCCCCTGAAGGCAGCCCAGCAAACATACCGTGCATAAAAGCAATGATCTCATAGATACCTGTGGGCCAATGGCCCGGTTAATGGTTGTGTGTTGATCAGATAGTTATATCCTCGTCGTGAGCGGTTGGGTGTGTCTTCTCGGGGCGCATCTGCGGGAAGAAGAGTACATCCTGAATGGATACCTGCCCTGTGAGCAGCATGGCCAGGCGCTCTATGCCGAAGCCTATGCCCGCTGTTGGCGGCATGCCATATTCCAGTGCACGCAGGAAGTCGTAATCTATGAACATGGCTTCGTCGTCGCCACGCTCCATGAGTTTTACCTGATCTTCGAAACGCTCGCGCTGGTCTATAGGGTCATTCAGCTCGCTGTAGGCGTTGGCGATTTCCTTGCCGTTCACAATAAGCTCGAAGCGCTCTACCAGACCTGGTTTGCTTCTGTGCTTTTTGGTGAGCGGACTCATTTCTATAGGGTAGTCTGTGATGAAGGTAGGCTGAATGTAATGTGCCTCGCACTTGCCGCCGAAGATCTCGTCTATCAGCTTGCCCTTGCCCATAGACGGGTTTACGTCTATTTTCAGTTGTTTGCACACGCCACGCAGTCCTTCTTCGTCCATCTCGCTGATGTCTATGCCGGTGTGTTCTTTGATGGCATCGTAAATGCTGACACGCCTGTAGGGTGCTTTGAAGTCGATGGCTACTTCGTTCACAGTGGCTACAGAGGTGCCGTTGGCCGCAATGGCGGTCTGTTCCAGCATCTGCTCTGTTGTTTCCATCATCCACAAGTAGTCTTTGTAGGCCACATAGAATTCGAGAATGGTGAATTCGGGATTGTGGGTCCTGTCCATACCCTCGTTGCGGAAGTTGCGACTGAACTCATATACCCATTCGAAACCACCTACTATGAGGCGTTTGAGGTAGAGTTCGTTGGCTATACGCAGGTATAGCGGTATATCCAGCGCATTGTGATGGGTGATGAACGGGCGTGCGGTAGCGCCACCCGGTATGCTCTGCAGCACAGGGGTATCTACTTCCAGCGCACCACGATCATTGAGGAACGTGCGGATGGCGTTCTTCATTTTGGTGATCTTCACAAACGTATCGCGAACACCGGGGTTCACTATAAGGTCGGCATAACGCTGACGGTATTTGAATTCGAGATCGGTAACAGCATCGAACTGCTCGCCGTCCTTTTCCTTTACTATGGGTAGCGGATGGAGGCTTTTGGTGAGCAGGGTGAAAGAAGAAACGTGTATGGATGTTTCGCCGGTCTTGGTGGTGAAAACATACCCTTTTACGCCAATGATATCGCCTATATCGAGCAGCTTTTTCCAGACAATGTCATACATGGTCTTGTCTTCGCCGGGGCATATCTCGTCGCGTTTCACATATACCTGTATGCGGCCTGCGCCGTCCTGCAGCACAGCAAAGTTTGCCTTACCCATGTCGCGCACGCTCATGATGCGGCCGGCAAGAGCAATAGTCTTGAAGTTTTCTGCTGTCTGTTCGTTATAGTTCTTCTTTATGTCTTCGGAAGTATGAGTGATTTCATACGATGGGGCAGGGTATGGGTCTATGCCCAGTTCTACCAATTCCCGCAGTTTGTCGCGGCGTACCAGTTCCTGTTCGCTGAGTGATGCTTGCATGGCTGCAAAAATAGATTATTGTTACCGAAATGGGATCGTGTAAATGTATGAGGTGCAATAAATCCGGCTATCAGAGCGGATTTATTTTGAAAGTGCCAGTAACCACCGTAGAGTCGGTACATACAAAACTGTAGGAACCGGAATAAACGGGTGTAGATGACAGTATGATGAGTGTGCCCCTTACCGCCTTTACCTCTACACTGGGTGTAGGTGGCAGGTAGGTGGCACTGGCACCGGTGCTGTCCATAGCAAAGGTATCGAGCTCGTCGGAGTAGCTTCTGATCCACAGCCTGAGGGTAGCCCCGTCGGACATGAGGCCCTCTATGGTAGCCGAGTTGTAAGAGCCCATGGCATCTTTGTGGCTGGTAACCATTTTGCCAGATGAGTAGAAGACAGCCTTGCCGGCCTTTGCAGACACCTCGGGGTCTATCTTCTTGTCGTTCTTTTTACAGGAAGTAAATGCTGCCGCGAGGAGTAGAGTAAGTAAAAAGAAGTTTCTCATTGCTATACAGATCAAAAAAAGTGAACCCTAGCGGGTAGCTCAAAATTAAATAAACGCGGGCAAAGCGGGGGCTTAATTTTCCTCGTCGAAGTATATCTTGTAATAATTCTTGCCGGTGCGCTCGTCGAAGCCCTTTTCTATGAGGCTTTTATCGCCGTGAATGTATACGTGGAAGTTCTTATCGAGCTTCAGCACACTTTTGAAGACACGTACCTGTTTTTTTACCGCCTGTGCAGAGATATCGAACTGATCGGGCAGGTCTATCTCGTTCATCTCGGTGAAGTTGTTCTCGAACTCTTTGAATGCCTTGATGATGCGCTTGTCTTCGAAGACCTCTTCAGAGAACTTTTGTTTATCGAAGGCTTCGTTTGCCCTGAAGTATTCCATAGACTTGTTGAGGAGGTCTATCTGGCCGGTCTTTTCAATATCATATTCCTGTGGCAACTGTGCGGTAATGAATTCTTTGGCCATGCCCAGGAACTGATTGGTGTGGTAGTATTCTGTGGCCTGCGGCACCACGCCCAGAAAGCTCTCGCGCCAGAACTGAGCTTCCTCGCCCCGGTTGCCGTTGCTGTCGTATATGAGTACATCAAAGCCGTTCTCGGCATTGGTGGGCAGCACGAGGCAGGCCTTATCGAAGCGGCCCACATCTACACCGCTGCGCAGCTCCAGCGAGGTGTCTCTGGCATCTACCACCACATCCAGAAAGTTGCTTCTGGTCTCGGTCTTGAAGATACCCATAACCTCTACGAAGGCACCGTTGACTATGCAGTTGCCAAAGTAGCAGACATAAAGTTCTCCGGGTTTTACCTTGGGGTGGGTGGTATTCTCGTGCAGGTGTTGCGCTATGTTGATGGAGTTTTTGTGGAAGGTATCTTCCTCCGCCAGTGTTTCGAGGCAGAAATTATAAACCTCATTGAACGACAGGGAAGCGCCATGGCTGAAGGCGTATTTTTCGCCCTCGCCTGAGAACTTGCTGAAGAAGGCATCGCTGATGATACGCGACTGATCGGGGTGTAGGGAAAAAGGTTTTTTGGAGGTGATCATATCCTGCCCGTTGCCCTTGTTGCCCACAAAGTGTACCGATAGCTGTTTCAGCTGAGCTTCCTGAAAGTTTAGTTGCATAAGGCGCCAAAATTAGCAAAGCCGCCCGATAGCGGGTGTACTTTTTTGGGTGGTGCTGCGGGTGTGGTTGTAAAGTGCACTTTTGTTTTATTTATTCATTAGTTTTGCTATATCATTATAGTTCTGTCTATCGGGGTAAGATAACAGGGAGGGAGTGAAGCGTGCCGGAAGAGTATATTATATACAGATTGTGTATATTTTTCCATTGTCATTACTTTTTTGTAACTTTGCACACTTTTAATTTAATCTCTCCTTATATATGAAGTTGTCGCAGTTTAAGTTCGACTTACCATTAAATCTCATAGCGCAACATCCTGCCAAAAAACGCGACGAAAGCCGCCTTATGGTGATCCACCGCGATACCGGCAAAATAGAGCACATGGTATTTAAAGACGTTCTCAACTTCTTTCACGACAAGGACGTAATGATAGCGAACAACACCAAGGTGTTCCCTGCGCGTCTGTATGGCCGTAAAGAAAAAACAGGTGCCAAGATAGAGGTGTTCCTGCTGCGCGAACTGAACAAACCCAACCATCTGTGGGATGTGATAGTGGACCCTGCGCGTAAGATACGAGTAGGTAACAAACTATACTTTGGCGACAACGATGAGCTGGTAGCAGAAGTAATAGATAACACCACTTCCCGTGGCCGTACCATCCGTTTCCTGTTTGATGGTAATGAGCAGGAGTTTCGCGGTATGCTGGACCTGCTGGGCGAAACACCACTGCCAAAATACATAAAGCGTAAGCCTGAGGAAGAAGATAAAGAACGCTACCAGACAGTATATGCGAAGTATGAAGGCGCGGTAGCTGCACCAACTGCAGGTATGCACTTCAGCCGCGAGCTGATAAAAAGACTGGAGATAGTAGGTGTGCGTTTTGCAGAGGTGACCCTGCATACGGGCCTTGGTACCTTCCGCCCGATAGAAGTAGAAGATCTGTCTAAACACAAGATGGATGCAGAGTACTTTAAGGTAGATGAGTATGCTGCCAATATGGTGAACCGTGCCAAAATAGAGAAGCGTCACATCTGCTCTATAGGTACCACCACTATGCGTGCACTGGAAAGCTCTGTGACCGCACAGGGACTGCTGAAGCCGGAAGAAGGATGGACGAATGTATTCATTCATCCGCCTTACAACTTCTCTATTGCAGATTCGCTGATCACTAACTTCCACCTGCCTAAGACGAGCTTGATGATAATGGCCTGTGCATTTGCGGGTTATGATCTGATGATGACCGCTTATGAAACAGCGATCAAAGAAAAATACCGTTTCTTCAGCTATGGCGATGCCATGCTGGTGATATAGTTTGCATTGCAAGCATAGGCATACAAATAGAAAGCGCATTGGTGACCCCAATGCGCTTTCTATTTTGGTATAGTATAGTTATCAGACGATCTGATTCTTGAGCAGATCCTCAAACACATCGGCACGGCGAATGAGGCGCGCCTCTCCGTTCTCTATAAGCACTTCGGCAGGTTTGAGGCGGGAGTTGAAGTTGCTGCTCATTTCGAAGCCATAGGCACCCGCATTGTGGAATGCCAGATAGTCGCCCTCGCGCACCTCGCTCAGTACCCTGTCCCAGGCAAAGGTATCGGTCTCGCAGATGTTGCCGACCACGGTATAGATACGTTTGGCCCCATCGGGATTGGTGATGTTGGTGATGCGGTGGTAAGAGTCGTAGAACATGGGGCGGATGAGGTGGTTGAAGCCTGAGTTGACCCCAACGAATACGGTTGCAGTAGTTTGCTTGATGACATTTGCCTTTACCACAAAGTAGCCACATTCGCTCACCAGGTATTTGCCGGGCTCGAACCATATTTCCAGTTTGCGGTCGTATTCTTGTTCGAACTGAGCGGCCGCCTCGGCAACCTTTGCACCCAGCAGGTATACATCTGTTTCCTGATCGTCTTCTTTGTAGGGCACTTTGAAGCCGCTGCCAAGGTCTATGAAGTCGAGATCGCTGAAGTGGGCGGCAATGCCGAACATCACCTCCAGTCCCTGCAGGAAGACATCTATATCTTTTATTTCGCTGCCGGTATGCATGTGCAGGCCCTGTACGTGCAGCCCTGTGGTCTTGACGATGCGCTCTATGTGGCGCAGCTGGTGAATGGAGATACCGAACTTGCTGTCTATATGGCCGGTAGAGATCTTGTAGTTGCCACCGGCTACTATATGCGGATTGATGCGGATGCAGACAGGGTAAGAACCTCCGTATACATTGCCGAAACGCTCCAGGATGGAAATATTATCCAGGTTGATGCGCACGCCGAGGTCGGCACACTGCACTATTTCTGTGAAGTCTACACAGTTTGGGGTGAAGAGTATTTCCTGAGGGGTGAAGCCTGCGAGCAGGCCCAGCTTCACCTCGTTGATGCTGACACAGTCGAGCAGTCCACCAAGGCTTTTTACATATTTAAGAATGTTTACATTGGTAAGGGCTTTGCAGGCATAGAAGAACTTAGTAGGGTGTGCCTTGAAGGCATCGGTAAGTTTGTTGTAGCGGGCGGCTATCTGTTCCGCATGATATACATATACAGGCG
Source organism: Bordetella parapertussis (assembly GCA_943331005.2). GTDB lineage: Bacteria > Bacteroidota > Bacteroidia > Chitinophagales > Chitinophagaceae > Nemorincola. Next base: position 41,083 of record CALQJX020000025.1, on the reverse strand, counting down.
TGCCAAAATCGTTGGCCACAGCAATCAGCTGTTCATTGGTGAGTGTAGGAGACATGGCGCAAAAATAAGCCAATAAAATTTATTGACCCTTTGGGCGTGGGAGTAAAAGGCCTGTGATAGTGGCAGTTGCGGGCATTTATGGGGCATTTGTGCAGGAAGGCAGGTTAATGGGGTGGATGGTTTTGCAAAAATGAAAGTTTGGTATATCTTTAGCCCTTATAACCATTTCAATAAATTCCAACTAAACTAAATATCTTTCACATGCAGAGAAAGTTATACATTTTTTGCCTTGCCGTGGCACTGTTTGCTACCGCTACACAGGGTTTTGCGCAGAGAGGCAAGAGTGAGTTTTCGCTGGGCTACGGTCGTTTCAGCATTTATCAGTTTGCCAACCGCCCTCCCTACAACACATCGTCTGGTACGTTCAGTCTCACTTACCGCTACTATCTGTCGCCAACAGTAACACTGGGCATGGGTATAGGTCATGAGAACATCAGCAACTGGGCCAGCTTCACCTCTTTCATTCCGGAAGTTACCTTCAAGTATCTGGATACGAAGGACAGCCACGTGCGTGTGCGCCTGTACGGTTCTGTAGGTTATGGTTTCTCTATACTGAACGACCTGCATACAGGTGTTGGTAAGGTAGATGAGTCGGGTGCTAAACCATGGGGTTTCCAGGCTACACCAATAGGTGTGCGTATAGGCAGGCAGTTTGCCGGCTTTATGGAACTGGGTCTTGGCTACAAGGGTATAGTACATGGCGGTTTGTCATGGCGCTTTCCTAAGCACTGGCGCAATAAAGAAGTAGAAACAGACCAGAAATAATTCCTCAGGATAAGAGTAACAGATGTGCGGCGCTATGCCGCACATTTTTTTTGCCGGTTATTTTATGAAGATGACAACAAAACAAACCGGCAACAATGAGTAAAAAGCCGCAAATTTGCAGTGGTTATAAATGCAGGGTGATCTTGTACGAGCAGTCTGCAGATAAATAACTTTTTCTACGATCAATGAAAAAACTCGACTGGTATATAGTTGGTAAGTTCCTCAGTACGTTCTTCTTCGCCATAATGATACTGGCGGTGATATCGTGCGTGATAGATTATTCGGAGAAGGTAGATAATATAGTGTCTAAGAAGGCACCCTTTATGGTGGTGGCCAACTACTACAAGAACTTTGTGCCGCATATAACTGCGCTGTTGTTCCCGCTTTTCATATTCATTGCTACCATCTTCTTTACCTCCAAACTTGCGTATAAGTCTGAGATCATAGCCATACTATCGTCGGGGGTTTCTTTCTCGCGGTTTCTGCGGCCCTATGTGATAGGTGGTGGTTTTTTGTGCCTGGTATCGCTGGTGGCCAATCACTGGATAATACCTGCTGCCAATAAACAACGAATAGAGTTTGAGGATACCTACATCAATGACGGGAACTACCGGTATGCATCAGACAATCTGCATCTGGGTATAGCAAAGGGCACCTATATCTATCTGCAGAATTTCAATTTTGATAACTACATGGGCAACCGTTTTTGTGTGGAGAAGATAGAAGGTACGCTGTTGAAGGAAAAGCTGATGGCCGACTATGTTGTCTATGACACGGTGAAGAAGATATGGCAGATGCACAATGTGGTGATACGCACCAATGACGGCCTGAAGGAAAAGCTGGTGAAGGTGGCCGAGATGAATGTAGCCTATCCGTTTACCCCACGCGATCTGAACCGTGGCGATGCCATACGTGAGGCACTTACCACACCGCAGCTGAATGCCTACATAAAGCAGGAGCAGATGCGCGGTACGGAGAATCTGAATAACTTCTTTATAGAAAAAGAACGCCGTTCGGCACAGCCGTTTGCCGGTTTTGTGCTTACTATAATAGGTGCCTGTATAGCCAGCCGGAAGATAAGGGGCGGCAGCGGTTTTCATCTGGCGCTGGGTATAGCCATAAGTGCCATCTATGTAATGTTCATGCAGCTGTCTGCCACATTTGCCACCAAGGCCAATCTGGACCCGATGATAGCCATGTGGATACCGAACATCATTTTCGGTATGGTGGCGCTGGTGTTGTATCGCCGTCAGCTGCGGTAAGGATCTCTTTTATTTTCTGGTAGCGTCCCAGCCTTTGTAGTAGCCCTGCAGTGGTTTCGCAACGGTGCGCAGTTCGCTTTCCATAGCCATGATGCTATCCATGACCACTGCGCCGAAACGCGACAGGGTGAGCTCGTAAGGGAAGGCAACCGTAGGTGCATCATATACCCTGGCCACTTTGTAGCGGTGCAGACGGGCATGGGCTATCATGGCTTTGCGGGTACTGTCTGTTTTGAAGAAGATGGTGTGTTCTATGTCGCGGGGCACATCGGGATTGTCGCCCTTGTCCATCATGGTCAGTATGGCCTTATTGGTGCTGATCCATGCAGCGGCCATACTATCGGGGTAGAGGAAGGCGCGGTAGGTTTGCCACAGCGGTTCGTGTTTTATTTTCAGGGAGTATTTGTAAGTAGGGTAGTGTGTGGTGTACATGCGGTTGAGCGCATTGCGCACAGCTATGGTGTCTTTGATGTAGTAATAGTTTACCCGCTCGCAGTTGTAGGTAAGTGTGCCTGCCAGTTTTTTGGCGGTAACACCCGAAAGGAAGGCACCGGTGAGGTCCAGTATCTTTTCCATGCGGGCTATTTCGGCAGTATCGGGTATGCCGGTGGGGCCGCACTTATCGAGGCGGGGACCTGTAACTAAAAGGTAGGGCAGCAGCTTATCGGGGGCGTTTGACATAAGTCCCATATCTACCAGCACAGAGGCGGGTTTGCCACCCATGCGAGCCATGTAGGTGTCCCAGTTCTCGGTTTGTGCATGGACAGCAACGGCCAGTAAGCTACAGCCGGTAAACAGGCGCAAAAATTTCATGATGTAAAGTAACGGCAAAAAGGAACCGGCAAATCCCAAAAGTTTGAGAAAATTGGGGGGAGGGTTAAAAAGGAAAGAGCTTTCGGTAGGGGCAATACTTCATTGTTCCCCTCGTATATTTGCATCAATGAAAGCCCTGAGGTATTTCTTTCTCTTCTTGTCTATGACGCTGAGTGCAGTAGTGCATGCGCAGCGCAATACAGGTACTGTGCCGCAGGGTATGGTAGTGAAGGAAAGGAATTACAGCACTTTTACGGAAGACCGCATAAAAGCAAGCGAAGAGGCGAGGGCGGCAAATGCGGCTTTTGGCACACATCCCGAACTGGGAATGTTGTTTCCTGATGAGCCCTGCAGCAACTGCTATGAAGTGATAGCGGAGCGCACGGAATTCTCTAAGAAGTTTGTACTGGAAGGAACTAATGGCCGGGATGTGGCATTGCAGACAGCAACAGAGGCTATGCATTACCGCGATGCAGCAGGCAACTGGCGCACCATAGATGCCCGACTGAAGCCAATGGACCATGAGATATACGCGGCATTCGGGCAGCCGGTGCCGGTATCTGTAAATACCCGCAGGCATAGTGTGGAGCTGGGACGCAGTGCTGCTTTTATAAGATTCAATAACAGGCTGGAACTGATATACAAGAGCGCAGATGGCAGTGAAAAGTCGCTCGGCGAGGCCCGGTGGAAGGATGTGACCATAGGCGACGACGGTATGTATGTAACAGATGCATGGCCGGGTATAGATATGGAGGTGTATGCAGCACGCGGTGCGGTGAAGACCAACTTTCATGTGAAACATGCGCTGCGCCAATATGCAGCCGGACAGCTGTTGCTGCGCGACCATATGGAAATGGCAGAAGGGCTGCAACTCTATGCACCCGACACTACAGAATGGCGTGGCAATATGGAGGTGAGGAATGGAGCGGGCAAGGTCATATACAACATAGGCGCTGCCACTGCTTATGAGCAAAGGGATGCGACCAATACTCTGCAATTCATAGGATATACAATAAGAGGGAATGTGCTGGATATAGTGGTGCCGGGTGCTTTGCTTGGTAAGGGTGCTGCTGCTTATCCGCTGGTGATAGACCCGCTGATATCTACGGCAACAGCATCTACGGTTGGCGGGTCTTCTTACAGTCCTACCAAGACCATAGGCTGCAACTATGTGAATGTGGCTACGGTGCCTGCGGCAGTAACAGTAACAGACATACGCTGGTCTTTCAACTATCTGGCAAGTGGCGGTGCGTTGCTGCTGAATGGCGGGGTGGATTTTGCGCTGGGTACCTGCAGGAGCCCGGGAGTAGGCGGTTTGTTCTGGTATTGCAATCTGGCCAGTGCGGGTACCTGTACCGGTTCCAACATCAGTATCATGTCGGACATTGGTCCGTGTGTGCCGGCGCCACAATGCCTGTCCTACAATATGAACCTGAACATGAGGTTCTACCAGAATTTTGCGGCAACAACACCATGTGCCACAACTTATATCACCGCCAGTACACCACTATCGGTAACAGTTTTCGGGCGCACGCTGGAAACAGCAGCAGTTGCTGCAGGCGGAGGGTTGACATCGGTATGTCTGGGGCAGACGGTGTCTTTGTCTACCGCACCCTCTTACGGAGTGCCGCCTTATACCTATAGCTGGAACCCCGGTGCAGTGGCCGGGAATCCGTTGGTGATAGCACCTGCGGGTTCTACCAACTATACAGTGACCGTAACTGATGCATGCGGCAATACGGCTACTGCCAATCAGAATATTTCGGTGACGCCCATAGCCCCCAATACAGGCAATAGTCTGGTGTGTGTGGGTGGTACTACCATGCTGAGCAATCCTACGCCCGGCGGATCGTGGAGCAGTGCATCGCCCGCAACAGCGGTAGTAGGTTCTGCAACAGGAATAGTGACCGGTGTGTCTGCCGGGACTGTATTGATATCTTATATAACGGCTGTAGGCTGCTATGCTACATCTGTAGTAACGGTAATACCCATACCCGGCGCTATAACCGGCACAGCCACACTATGCGTTGGTGCTACCACTACTCTTACCGACCCAATGACCGGCGGTGCCTGGAGCAGTGGCAACACCGCAGTTGCTACAGTGGGTGTGGCTACGGGAGTAGTAACGGGTGTGTCGGCAGGAACGGCGGTTATTACTTATGCTACCATACCGGGTTGTGCGGCTAGTACTGTGGTTACCGTATATCCGAATCCGGTGATCAGTGGCGTTACTTCTACCGACCCTACAACCTGTGGCGCCTCGGATGGCAGCATCACCCTTTCGGGACTGGTTGCGGGAGTGGTATATACGATCAGTTATACGCATAACAGTGTGCCGGTCATCATTACTCTTACGGCTACTGCTTCTGGGCAGTTGTTGCTGACGGGATTATCTTCAGGACTGTATGCATCAATTGCTGTGAAATCACCTGAGGGCTGCATAGGCAGCTGGGCAGTTACAGTAACGCTGGTGGATATGGGTACGCCACCTGTTCCTGTGGCAGGAAGTAACTCGCCTGTGTGCGTGGGCTGGATACTGAAACTAACCGCATCTGGCGGGCCGGGCGTGACCTATAACTGGGCGGGGCCGGGCGGATTTACCTCTACAATGCAGAACCCGCAGATAGACCCTGCCACTGTAGCCAATGCGGGAGTGTATACACTTACCACCACTTTGCTGAGCTGCGTATCGTTGCCGGCAACTGTAACGGTAACTGTTAATCCATTGCCGCACATCAGCGGCTTCATCAGCAGTAACCCTACTACCTGCGGAGGTAGTGATGGCAGTGTGCTGCTGGATGGGCTGAATGCAGGAGTGGCTTATACCATTGGTTATACCCTCAACGGCACACCCAATACTGTTTTTGCTACTGCCGATGGTGCAGGACAGGTATTGATAAGCGGACTTAGTGCCGGTACCTATACAACCATATTTGTTCATGTATCGTCTTGTGTATCCAATCTGGTGGGGCCTGTGGTACTGGTAGATCCGTTGCCGCCACCTGTGCCCATCATTGCATCGAACGCACCTATTTGTCAGGGGCTTACCTTGCTGCTCTTTGGCAGCGATGATGTGCCCGAAGGGTCGTGGAAATGGGAAGGGCCTGATGGTTTTGCATCGGCAGCGCAGAACCCTGTAATCCCGTATGTGTCCCCAGCGGCACAGGGAGTTTATACACTGAGCTATACCCTGCAGAACTGCACCAGTGTAACTACTGCTGATATAAGGCTGCAGCCGGTAATAGAACTTACAGATGTATATGCCGATAAGTACCTGATCAACTTTGGTGATAGTGTGCGTTTGCATGCAGCTGGTGCCAACTACTATAACTGGACACCCCACAATGGCACAATGATTAACTATTACATTCCGGAGCCATTTGTGAAGCCGCGCGACTCTGTAGCTGTCTATACGGTGCATGGTATGAATGAGTGGGGCTGTCATGATTCTGCCAACATCACCATACGTGTGATCTTTGATGAGGAAGAATATATACCTACGGCATTTACACCCAATGGCGATGGCAGGAATGATATCTTCAGGATCGGGAAAATGAAGTACAAGAAGCTGATAGATTTTACTATATATAACCGTTGGGGGCAAGAGGTATACCACAATCCGTGGGACCCGAACGGAGGCTGGGACGGAACCTGTAATGGCAAAGACCAGGAGGTGGGTACGTATTTTTACAGCATCATTCTGGAGTCGGCGAGTGGTAAACTGCGCTACTACAAAGGGGATGTGACCCTGCTGCGGTAGGCAGCCGGCCCATGTGGCAAGAATTTGTAAGATTTCAAAATTCTGTTTGCAAACATGTACAGATAATCATACTTTTGCACCTCATTTGGCAGTTTTCTATAGGCTGCCGGGTGAGAAAGGGGTTCCGTAGTTCAATGGATAGAATAGAAGTTTCCTAAACTTTAGATCCAAGTTCGATTCTTGGCGGGACCACAAATGAGAGCGAAGTGCGGGAGCGGAGAGCGACTGTGTTTCGCTTTTTTGTTTGGTGGTTCTGCTATAATAAACTGCTAATATGTCTGATAAATTTTAAATGGCTCACTTGATGCCGTTGAATTTATACATGACCCCAAATGTAAGAAGGCCCTCTAGCCCCACGCCAATGCCTGCACAAAGACCAAGATTCTTTGTGGCGTTGAATTTTACATCAGCAAGGCGTAGCCTGTAGTTTAAGTGTGGTGTTGTTTTACGGGACAGCAGATAAGTAATGTCTGCGTTGTTGCTGTCGGTAAGGGAAAGTATTTCGTGTTTTGGCACCTCCAGGCATAGAGAAAAACCGCAAGCCATCCAGAACCTGCCTTTGTTCAGATAGCAGTACTCGCCCCCAGCGCTAATAGAGTGATAGCGGGAGTTTTGTTCGTAGATGCTCTTGAGAATATTTACATTGCCGAAATAGGTATTTCCCAAAGTAACAGGATCGGTGTAGCTATGGCAGTATGCATATTGCAGACCAACGCTGAATTTCTTTGTCAATTGTCGGTCTATGGAGCAACTTATTGGTGAGGAAAATTTGCCATGATTGAAAAGGTTCTTTCGCACATTTGGGGCTCCAATGGAGGCGCTTATGGTATAGGCGCCATTGTTGATAGCCTGCTCCTTATCTTTTGCGAAAGACGAATAGCTGCACAGGAGCAATAGGGTAAGAAGTTTGAGATTCATTTGGGTGTGTTGTGAGCCGTGAATATAGGTAATGGATCGGTGGGGCGCAAATGAAAGTGAATGTAAGTTCCCCGAGCATCGGATACAGGGTAGATTTTTGTAGGGTACTCTAAGGTGAGTGCGGGAGCAGAGCGCGACTGCGTTTCGCTTTATTGTTTGGGTTTGGTTGGGCAATTTGTTGTAGATCGGGTTAGTATTTATACAGTAGTTCTCTGTTAAGGCATAGTAATATAGTTCCTGCCGGCAGTTATCTTTGTGCTGTGAGTAATAAAGTAAAAGCACATATGGCGTTGCTGGGTGCCAATATGTTTTATGGTGCCGGTTTTACGGTGGCCAAAATGGTAATGCCACGGCTCATTCAGCCACTAGGTTTTATACTTATAAGGGTAGGGGTGGTGATGTGCCTGTTCTGGCTCAGTTATTTCATAGGTAGTCAGTTCAGAACCAAGATACAGCGTGGCGACTGGCTGCGGCTGATACTGGGTGGTTTGTTCGGGGTGGCACTCAACCAGATGCTTTTTTTCACGGGGCTTAGTCTCACCTTTCCTATACATGCTGCACTCATAATGATGAGTACACCGCTGCTCATTACAATCATAGCCATCTTTATGCTGCGCGATAAGCCCGGGCCAGGTAAGATAGCCGGCTTGCTATGTGGTATCAGTGGTGCAGTATTGCTGATGAGTGCCGGTAAGGAGCTGACACTTACCGGCAACTCGGCTCTGGGCGATCTGTTCGTGTTTCTCAATGCTACTTCTTATGCCATATACCTGGTAATGATAAAGCCGCTCATGAGCAGATACAGGCCTATTATAGTGATACGCTGGGTGTTTTTCTTTGGTTTCCTGATGGTGCTGCCATTTGGCGGGCCGCAGTTTGCAGTAGTAAACTGGTCGGCCTTTGGTCCTGTTGATTTTCTGTGTGTTGCCTTTATAGTGATCTGTGTTACCTTCTTCACTTATCTGTGGAATATATACGGGCTGCATGTGCTGAGCCCATCTGTGGCCGGTGCCTACATCTATATACAGCCCATTTTTGCAGCCATTATCTCCATACTTTTTGCAGGAGAACAAATGACGCTGGTGAAAATGATAGCTACCATCCTGATCTTTGGCGGAGTATATATGGTGAGTTTCGGAGGGGCTAAAAAGGAAACATTGCCTGAAGTTGCCGAATAGACTTGTGATAGAGTTGCCGGGCGGATAGCTAAAAAATAATTGTTCGGGAAACTAAAAACGGTGGAAAATACCCTGTTTTTAACCAGAATAAATATGTGTTTTTGTGGTGGGTATTTCTAAAAAGTACTAAATAACATCTCTCACCACCAAAAACACCACTCATGAACAAGACAAAAAAGTACGTTACGTCGCTTGCCTTGCTGGCAGGCACCACTGCTTTCTGGGGTTGCAAACCCGAAAAGACAGAAGCACTCAGTAATAGATTGCCGCAGGATGTTTGCATTTCTTGTGTGCTTGATTCCAGTGATTTTTCAAATTGGTTTGTTGGCGATTCTGTAACAGAGAACGGAATAGTGACACCTGCGAACAGTGTAGGATTTGTATCCGATACTAATTGCAACTTCTACCGTTGGGCAGAGCAGATGTTCCTTTGGGTTACATCTCCTGTTACATCCGGCAAATATGTTGCTGGTAATACGGTTATGGAGTCGCCGGTATTTTATACGGTACAACCGGATACTACCAACAACGGCAGCCAGAACAGGGTACTGGTGCAAAATCTGGCAGGCGATACGCTGCGGGCGGTACCTCAGATGAAAAAATCGGGTCCTAACAGATTGCCTGTGGTTTTTGGCAAAGACAACAAAATGTATGAGGTGGAAACACCGGGTACTGCCAATGGCATGGTAAGTGTGAAAAATGCAGGCAACAAGGTAGTGCCGGTGCACCATGTAGAGAAGGGCAGCGATGGTACTTATACCTTCTTTGATGGTAAGAACCAGCCTATAGAAAAGCCAACGGCTATGATCACCCATACCCATCACAAAGAACGTATACTACACTCCTTTGCTACAACTACAGGAGGGAGCATATCGCTGGATATGTTTGGTAATCTTATAGAAACAGAAACAGGACAGGCTACACAGGATGTGCTGGTAGCTAAGAACGGTTCTGTTGTATACTACATTCTGTTTGTGAATGATGTGTATGCTTATTATCAGTCGGGTGCTGTGAATGGTGCGCTGAGCAGGGATTCTTTCCCTACTACAACGGCCGGCCAGAGTGCTGTGTGTAACTATGCAAGGAGCTTCGGGGCAACTCTGCCCGATTCTAATGCATCGGCAATGGAGCTCAAAACATCGTGGGTGGAAGCCATAGATCTGCCTAATCCGGAAAGTTATATTTATACCTATGCCATAGTGCCGGTATACAAAAAAGTGCAGGGACAAGCCTGGGTGCTGAGTGGCAGCCGACTGGCTAAACTGGCATTGCTGGGTGCACATGTGGTGGGTAGTGTGGCTCATCATCCTGAAATGGTATGGGCTACTTTTGAGCATCAGGATAATGCGCCTAATGCGGCCTATCAGTATCTGGATACGAAGCGTAATGTGAAGACCGTGCCACAGGATACCGGTAAGAACTGGGTGCTGAGTGCTGATGCCTCTTATACCAATTTCAACTTCTCGCATCAGCATTGGAGTAATGTAGGCGGCGATACAATTTATGGTGCAACAGATGCGCTTACCCCGAGCAACATACTCAGAACAATGCCATGGGGTAGTGCCATGGATTCTGCTACCAATGGAGAAGATAAAAGCTCTGCAGCATCAAATAGTGAAATAATCTCTATCAACAATCAGGTGTACAATATGCTGAAGGGTAATGATGTGCGTAAGAATTACCAGCTGATAGGTGCTACCTGGACATTTGGTGGTGCTGCGCCTAATGGCAGTAGTTATGGCTACCAGACAGAGAACGGAGTGGCTATAGGTACTAATGTTTGTGCCAACAGCACTATGGAGACCTTCTTCCAGTCGCCGAGTCAGTCGTGCTTCACCTGCCACTCTAACAACAACAGCCTGAAGCCGGATTCGTTGAGTCATATATTCTCCAATATCATACCGATAAAGCTCGCTACTGCACCGAAGAGTTTGAAAAAATAGGTAGTTTGTCAGCTGACAGGTCAGTTTGTATTATTCTGCAGCAGGTCCGGCAATAGCCGGGCCTGTTGTGTTATAAAAGTTGTGTAGCTGATTGGAAACGATATTTTTATACTTTTATGGAAAGCTATCTCCATGACCCGCCTTGTTTTTGTACTGGCAATGCTTCTTTCGTCCGTATGTAACGGGCAGTGGTGGAAATGGGCACGCTCACCACGTCTTGACGATATGAAATTCAGGCTTGATACCTTGCGGTACAACGGTGATATGGTGCTGATACAGCGATATGAGCCGGGAGATCTGCTGAGTTTTGAAAACAATGCTGATCCGGATCTGATAGTAGCCTATTATGTCTTCAGATTACAACAGCAATTTGATAGCTACCGTGATGTACTCAAGTACAATAAAACTATTGGCATTTCCTCTGATGATAGAAATATGTTTGGCCGAATTGCTGAAAAGCAAACCGGGTTTGATACAAGTTATCTGGAGGCGGAATACAGGTTTTATTATAAATACAGTAAACCGCTCCCTGACGAAGAATATGCCGCAAAACTAAAAGCTGTGAATTTTGAGCTGGATATATTGATGCGAGAAGACAGTAATGTCATAACCCCTTTCGACTCAGTACTCGCATCGAAATACGAACCGTATAGAGGATCTACAAAGTCGCAGTACGAGGCCTACAGAAAGGTTTCCAGAATAGCGCAGGCAAGAGATAAAAGATATAATGATTCCCTGTATGCAGTTATGGAAGCTGATTATCTGGCGCATATAGAGAAAAAGCCTGTGCCTGTTGTAAGACACAGACCCGTGCAGCAGCGAGATCTCGTAAAGAAATATGGAGCAGAGGATGCAGGCCTGATCAGCCAGGGCAGGGTAGCAATAGGATGGGATAAGGAAATGTGTGAACGATCTTGGGGGAAGCCTTTGCGCACACAAAAGAACACAACCCTACGCAGGGTAGAGGAAACATGGAGCTATTCCCGTTCCCGCAAACTGGTATTTATACATGATGTTCTGGTGCGCATTGTTGAGTAGCAATTGCACCTATATACAAACACCATGCGCTATTCTCCGTTGATGTATACCCTTTTTACTCTCTGAGAGATCCCGGCCATGATCTCGTAAGATATTGTGCCTGCCCACGTTGCCAGATTGCTTACCGGTAGTTCGGGGCCAAACACCAAGGCGTCATCACCTTCTCTTACGCCTTGTATATTGGTTATGTCTACCATACACATATCCATGCATATGGAGCCAACAGTAGGTGCATGCCGGCCATTGATGAGCACATGCGCCTTGCCGTTGCCCAGCGATCGCGGATATCCATCGGCATAGCCAATGCATATTACCGCAATGCGCATATTCCGGTCTGTACTGTTGTGGTGGCCATAGCCTATGCTATCACCGGCTGGTATGTCGCGTACCTGTGCTATGCTGGTGCGTAGCGTACTGATCTGTCTCAGTTTATTGCGCAACCTTTCTGAACTATCTATACCATACAGACCTACACCCAGGCGCACCATGCTGTATTGCAGCTTGCCATGGCGAGATATACCGGAAGAGTTGGAGATGTGCATTAGTGGTTTGTAGGGCAGTACATTCAGTATTTTACTGCTCATTGTATCGAACAGCTGTGCCTGATCTGCTGTGAAAGTATCTTCGGCAGGGTCGTCGCTGGCTACCAGATGAGTGAATATACTGGCCACCTTTATTTCTTTCGATACTTTCAGTCGGGCGGCAAGTGCATCTATATCTGCTGCACCAAAGCCCAGTCGGTGCATACCAGTATCCAGCTTTATATGAACCGGGTAATCTGTAACCTGTAGTGTAGCAGCAATGGTTGTTATGGCCTCCAGCGATCGGAAGTTATAGATCTCAGGCTCCAGTTTCCAGGCAATCATCCTATCGAAGGAGGATACATCCGGGCTCATTACCATGATAGGTAGTCTTATGCCTGCTTTGCGCAGTCCAACTCCTTCGTCTGTATATGCTACTGCCAGATAGTCTACGCCGGAGTATTGCAGCAGATTGGCTATTTCGTAGCTGCCGCTACCATAGGCAAATGCTTTTACCATTGCCATGGTCTTGACCCCGGGTTGCAGCAATGCTCTGAAGCAATCCAGATTGTGTTTGAGCGCAGAGAGATCTATTGTAAGCACAGTCTGGTGTACTTTCTGTTCCAGTAACACGCCTATTTTTTCGAAAGCGAAGACGCGAGCACCTTTCAGCAGAATTGCTTCCTTTTCGAATGTGAGCAGGTGGAAGTTCTTCAGAAAATGTTCTGTGGAGCGGAAGAATATACTGCGCAGTTTTTTGTGTTTTCTGAAGACGGCTTTGTTCTTATAAAGAGCCGGGCCAATTCCTATGAATCGCTGTATGTGTCTGCGACTGATGTAGGTGGCTACTTCTTCGTACAGGTCCATATCGTGCTTGCCGGGCTGCAAAATGTCGGACATGATAACCGTATGGTGACCATGTTGTTTTTGCTGATCCAGAAAGTTGAGTGCCAGTTGCAGAGAAGTAAGATCTGAGTTGTAAGAGTCATTGATAACAGTACAGTCGTTAATGCCATGGCGCATTTCGAGGCGCATAGACACTTGCTGCAACTGTTCCATTCTGTTGTTTATGGTATTTGTGTCTATGCCCAGCAAAAGCATGGTGCACCAGCAGTGAATGGCATTTTCTATAGAGGCGTCGTCGGTAAACGGAATGGTAATACTGCTTTCATTGCCTGTGTAAATACCAGTTATAGTTGTTTTTCCATTAGCTGCTGTGGTATTTGTTATACGCAGGGTGGCATCCTGCTTGCGCGACCAGGTAAAAAGTTGTTGTTCGCCATTATTGGTGGCACCATGCACCTGGTGCATGTATTGACTGATGCCCTCGTGAAGTTGGTTGTGATCCAGGCAGTATATCAGTTGTTTTACGCGGCGAAAGAGGAATAGTTTCTCATTCAGTTTCTGCCTGATGTTCATGAAGCCCTCGCTGTGCGCCTCGCCAATAGTAGTGAAAATGCCGATGGTGGGCTGGATGATCTTTTCCAGTTTTTCCATTTCGCCAGCCTGAGATATGCCTGCTTCGAATACTGCCAGCTGGTTGTGCGGCTGCATAAGCCATACCGAAAGCGGCACACCCAGCTGCGAATTGTAGCTTTTGGGGCTGCGCACCAGATCAAAAGATTCGCTGAGCAGCTGACCCAGCCATTCCTTTACTACCGTTTTGCCATTGCTGCCGGTAATGCCTATTACCGCTATGTTGAATTGTTTTCTGTGAGCAGCAGCTATTTGTTGCAGCGCACCAAGGGTGTCCTTGACATATATAATATTGCTTTTGCTAAGGCCGGTTGTGTCTATGCTCTGTGCAACCAGAAAATTGCGAACTCCTGCGGCGTATGCGTCTTTTATGAAATCGTGCCCATCACGTACCGGGGTTTTCAGTGCAATGAAAAGTGCCTTTTCGGGATGGTCTATGGCTCTGCTATCTATAGAAAGTTCGGAGATAGGGGTATTGTTATCCCATTCGGAAAGCAGTTCTCCGTTTGTCCATTTCTGCAATTCAGCTATTGTGTGCATACGCTACCGGCAAAAGTAGGTACATATTAGCAAGACAAAAGTGAAAATATGGCAGCAGGCATGGATGGTGCACATAGATATTATGTTTAAAATTATTTTATAGCATGTTTACTGAAGACTTTGTAATAATTGCGTGGAAGCAATTGCAGGGGTGAATTGTGAAGAACTATGTATGATTTGTTGATAAAATCTTAATAATTATCATTTTCGGGCTATTACTTTTGTGAGGTTGGCATTAAGTATTTTTTTATTTTTACCTAAATGAATATTAACCCAACTAAAATAATATTTGCCAATGTCTTGTACAGTAGGAAATATTGGCTTAATTTGCTGTCATAATTTTTTGTATTGATTTTATAAAAGACTATAAAGATGAAGAAATTATTACTTGGGGTTGGTGTTGCTATGTTGGTGTCAGGAGGTGTGAAGGCCCAGGATATACACTTTACCCAGTATTTCACATCGCCATTGACATTGAATCCGGCTATGACGGGTTTGGTTACCGATGACATTCGTTTTTCGGGCAACTACCGTTCTCAGTGGGCTTCTGTGTCTCCAAATCCATATGTAACAGGTACTTTTTCGCTGGATGTAGCTACCCTGAAAGGCAAATTGCCTGAAGGTGACGCGTTGGGTGTGGGTGTTCTGGGTTTATATGACAAATCTGGTTCAGGTGGTCTTACCAACACTACAGTTGGTTTGTCTGCGAGTTATCATAAAGCGTTTGGTCGCGACAGGTTGCAGCATCTTTCTTTTGGTCTGCAGGGTATGCTGGTTCAGAAAAACCTCAATTTTGCCAAGCTGACTTTTGAAGATATGTACAATGCTGCCAACGGTACGCTTGCCAATCCTACAAAGGAAGTTTTCAATAATGCGGATCTTACTTATCCCGACTTCAATTTGGGTGTAATGTATTCCGGCCGCATCACCGATCATGCTACTTTCTATCTGGGTTATTCTAATTATCACCTTACTCGTCCTGTAGAAACTTTCCTGAATTCAGATTCGAGCAAGATCCACTCTCGTCACACAGGCTACATGGGCGGTTCTTTTGATATGAATCCTAATACTGTACTTTATGCAAGCGCACTTTATCAGTCGCAGGCAGGTGCACAGGAGTTTGTTTTTGGTGCTGCTGTAGGTTTTATCCTGAATCCTGGTCATGACGAAGAGTATCAGAAAAATACAATATTCTATCTGGGTGGCTGGTATCGCTACCTCGATGCGGTTTCTCCTTATGTAGGTATTGAGTGGTCTAAAATGCGTTTAGGTATCAGCTATGATGTGAACATATCCAGCTTCGCTCCTGCTACAAGAAGTGTAGGTGCTTATGAGTTGTCTCTGATCTACTTTGGTCGTATCAATAAGCGTGAGCACAATCCTAACTACAACTGGTCTTGTCCTAAAATCTATTAATAGTAGCTTTGAACAATATTTAGAACCGGCCTTATGGCCGGTTTTTTTATGCCCTGCCCGCAATAGGCAGGTATGCTATTAAAGCCCTTTTCCCTTGCTGATGTATTTGTTGTTCATGATATAGAACCGATAAGGCAGCAGTGCATCTTCGGCAGCATAGGCAACACCTACTCTGGTTGCTGCTGCTATTTCTGTATCTGGTACAATGATGCCTCTGTCTTCAATATATATGGTATCGCCCGAGAGCGATAAGCCAGAGTGCCGGGTATGAATACCCATTGCCATGGCCAAAGCACCGGGGCCAGCAGTGAACACAGGAGAAAGTGCTGCTTTGTTGCGTCGGGCAAGCATTGTCTCTATTCCTTCCAGTGGCTGAATGGCTCTTATGAGCACTGCATGGGGAACGTCTGGAACATTAGTTACTACATTGAACAGGTGGTGAATGCCATAGCAGAGGTATACATAAGCAACACCTCCGTTGGCATACATCACCTCAGTACGGGTAGTGGGTCTGTTGGCATAGGCATGAGAAGCCCTGTCTGTCGTGCCTGCATAGGCTTCTGTTTCCGTAATAATGCCACTGGTTAGAACGCCATCAAAACTGGTTACCAGCACCTTTCCCAGCAATGATCGGGCAATAAGCACAACGTCTTTATTTCTATAGAATGAGTCGGGCAGTTTCATTAACCAAAAGTAAATTGGAAATTGAAACCGCAAATCTGTATTTTAGACGAAATTGTAACCATATCATTATGGCAAAATCATCACATACAGGGTCATTGTATCTTATTCCTTTACCCGTTTCAGAGGGGGCAAATCACACATTATCGCCAGAGATACTGACACATACGGCCGAGATAAAGCACTATTTTGTAGAAAATACCCGTACTGCACGCAGGTTTATCAGGTCGCTGCACAAAGATCTGGTACTGGAAGAAGTGCAGTTTTCAGAGATAGACAAGCACAGCGGTGCCGATACCGGATTGCTGAAAAAATGGCTGAAGGAAGGTAAGAAAATAGGGATAATGAGTGAAGCCGGCTGTCCGGGAGTAGCAGATCCGGGTAGTAATCTGGTGGCAATTGGTCATGAAATGGGGGCAAAAGTGGTTCCATTGACCGGGCCAAGTTCTATTATACTTGCGCTGATGGCTTCCGGGCTCAACGGGCAGAACTTTGCATTCAATGGGTATCTACCCCTGAAAGAACCTGCCCGCAGCAAAAGGATAAAGGAACTGGAATTGTTGTCTGCAAAGGAACGACAGACACAGATATTTATTGAAACACCGTATAGAAATACGCACATGATGAATGATCTGGTGAAAAATTGCACAGCCAGGACCATAGTATGTATGGCTGTAGATATATGCGGAAAGGATGAATGGGTGCGTACTCGTACCATAGCAGACTGGAAGGGTTCATTGCCTGATTACGAGAAAAAACCGGCTGTGTTTTTAATGCTGGGATCTTAGTTATTGAATGTGTATCAGCTACTTGTTTTATTTTAAAATAAATAAATAATTTATCTGATTTTACCTCCTTTCTAAAGTAGGTAGATACTTAATTTCAAAGGAAATATTAGTTACTTTTGCGACCTGATTTATAATTAAAAAAATATGCAATTAGCTATAATAGGAACCGGCTATGTAGGGCTGGTAACAGGTACATGTTTTGCTGAAACAGGCAACAATGTAGTTTGTATAGACATAGACGAGCGTAAGATAAATAGTTTGAAGAATGGTAAATCTCCTATTTATGAACCAGGTCTGGACGTTTTGCTGGAGCGCAACATAAAGGAAAAGAGGTTGCAGTTCACAACAGATCTGGCAGACGGTATAAAGGATGCTAAAGTGATCTTTCTGGCATTACCTACACCTCCGGGCAAAGATGGTTCTGCGGATCTGCAGTATGTACTGGATGTGGCAGCGTCTTTGAGCAAGATCATTACAAAATATACAGTTATTGTAAATAAGAGTACGGTGCCGGTAGGTACTGCTGAAAAGGTACATGCCGTACTGGCTCAGAAGCTTGATACATCATTGTTCGATGTGGTATCTAATCCGGAGTTCCTGCGCGAAGGTGTGGCAGTTGACGATTTTCTGAAACCAGACAGGGTGGTAATTGGTACATCATCTGACAAGGCAAGGAAAGTGATGGATGAATTGTATCAGCCATTCGTTCGTCAGGGGAATCCTATTCATTTTATGGACGAGCGTTCATCGGAAATGACCAAGTATGCAGCCAACTCTTACCTGGCAATGCGCATATCTTTCATGAACGAGATGGCCAACCTTTGCGAAAAGGCCGGTGCCAATGTGGATTGGGTAAGGATAGGTATGGGTGGCGACAGTCGTATTGGTAAACGCTTCCTGTTCCCAGGTATAGGTTATGGTGGCAGCTGCTTCCCTAAAGATGTGAAAGCACTGGCACATACGGCACTGGAAATGGATTACGACTTCAAGCTGGTGAATATGGTAATGCAGGTGAACGATCAGCAGAAGAAAGTAATGGGTGGTAAGGTGCGCAACTACTTTGGCAGTGATCTTTCAGGATATACTTTTGCTATATGGGGTTTGTCCTTCAAGCCTGAAACAGATGATATACGCGATGCACCGGCATTGGATCTGATACATGAGATACTGGAAGCGGGTGGTAATGTGCGCGTATTCGATCCGGAGGGGATGAACAATGTGAAGCAACTGATTGGCGATAAGATCTATTATGCACAGGATCAGTATGATGCAATAACAGGTGCTACTGCACTGATCATTGTCACAGAATGGAGCGAGTTCCGCAATCCGGATTTTGACCGCATTGCAGCCACGCTGGCGCATCCGGCTATATTTGATGGCAGGAATGTGTATTCCATAGATAAGATGCAGGAACTTGGTTTCTACTACGAAAGTATCGGTCGCAGGATAGTTCATCCTCAGGTCAGGGAAAAACTGGCAGCAGCAGGTGGTACTATCATTAGAGAAAGGGGCTCTCTGGACTAATGAGTAAATTTTTGAACAAACAGTAAAGTAAAAGTATATAATGGCTAAACGCATTCTTATTACCGGCGCAGCGGGATTTCTCGGATCTCACCTTTGCGACCGTTTTCTGAAAGAGGGCTATGAAGTTATAGGTATGGATAATCTCCTTACCGGTAACATCAAAAACATAGAGCACCTTTTTCCACTGAAAGAATTTCAGTTCTATCATCACGATGTGACCAAATTTGTACACGTACCGGGCAACATCGATTACATTCTGCATTTCGCTTCTCCGGCCAGTCCTATAGACTATCTGAAGATGCCTATACAGACGCTGAAGGTGGGTGCGCTGGGCACACATAATCTGCTGGGTTTTGCAAAGGCCAAGGGTGCAAGGATGCTGGTAGCATCAACATCTGAGGTGTATGGCGATCCGCTGGTGCACCCTCAGACCGAAGAATACTGGGGTAATGTGAACCCTGTAGGGCCACGTGGTGTTTATGATGAGGCCAAGCGTTTCATGGAGAGCATCACCAGGGCATACAATACCTTCCATAAGCTGGAGACTAGGATCATTCGTATCTTCAATACTTATGGACCACGTATGCGACTCGATGACGGCCGTGCACTGCCAACGTTCATGAGTCAGGCGCTGAGGGGTGAGGACGTAACCGTATATGGTGATGGTTCTCAGACACGTTCATTTTGCTATGTAGACGATCTGGTAGAGGGTATTTACCGCCTGCTGCTTTCGGATTATACAATGCCGGTGAACATTGGTAACCCTGCCGAGATAACCCTGCTGCAGTTTGCAGAAGAGGTGATAGCACTAACAGGTTCTAAGTCTAAGATCGTATTTGAAGCGCTGCCACAGGATGACCCTAAGCAACGTCAGCCAAACATTACCAAGGCAAGAGAGATTCTTGGCTGGGAACCAAAGGTAGACAGGCACGAAGGGCTGAAGCGTACACTGGAATACTTCAAACAACACATCTAGTAAGCATACAAATATTGATGGATCATAGTTTTGAATGGCAACGTAAGTTGCCATTCGCTTTTTATGTAACTTTAGTATAGCATGAGAGTCCTATTATTACTTCTATCTGTACCTATGTTCTTTTTTGGTTGCAGGAAAAAGAACAACAATCCTGATGTGACGAACCAGTCGGGAACATTTGCCTATACTGTAGTTTATGATTCTATTCTACAGGCCTCAGCCAATTCTGTTTATTATTTCCCATTCAACATAAAGGTATTGGGCGGAGACATAGCCAAGAATATGCTCACTTGCACGCTGGATGAAGTGCCGGCATATGTTGCAGCAAACCCTGCAAGTATGGTTGTGGGTAAGCTGAAAAGCGGTGTGTTTACTTTGAGTATCGGAAACTTGCCCAAGGGCGACTATCCCTTTAAACTGAAGATATTCAGTGCGCTTTACGGGGAACAGGTGAGTATAGTGAAGTTACGCATCATACCAATGACCGATTTTGCGCCGATACTTGCAGGGGTATATGATTCCTGTTACGACTATTGTCCCGATTCGGGTTTTTATCATTACTCTTCACAGGTATCCACTGTAGCAGATACACCCTATTTGCTGAAGATCTCAAACATTCGCAATATGGGAACTGATCTGGTGGTGCGTGCCTGGGTGTCGAAGAGTGTGCGTATTCCTGTACAAACTACAGGTGGTAAAACCATATGGGGTACGGGCGACTATAGTCAGGATGCGAGGCCGGGCCATGGCGGGCACTATATGCTGGCCATAAAAGACACTATAGTTACCGGAGTGGATACGCAGGTATGTACCATGCACATAGAGCATTAAAAGTTAGTCAATACACGCCAATAATATCTTGTTATACATCTGTAGTCTGAAATGATATTTGTCATGAGACAGGTACAGGATCTTTGAATAATTTTGTATTAAAATAAGAAGATGAAACCAAATATCGGAATAGCTGAATCGCATGCAGCAGAGGTCTGCAAATTGCTGAATGTATTGCTTGCAGATGAGATACTGTTGTATTCGCGAACAAGGAACAGCCATTGGAATGTAACCGGACCGGCATTTTCTGTATTGCATAAATTCTTTGAAGAGCAGTACGGTCAGCTGGCAGAAATGACAGATGAAGTAGCCGAAAGGGTGCGCATGCTGGGCGGAATAGCGGCAGGCAATCTTACAACAGTAGTCGCGGCTTCTCGTCTTGCCGAGATGAAAGAAGAGGGTGGTGCTATGAAGATGGTGCTGGCCTTGCTGAACGACCATGAAACAATAATACGTGCTGTGAGGGAAAATATTAACGAGGTGAACGATACGCATAAAGATGCCGGTACTGCCGATTTTCTTACCGGTATCATGGCTGCGCACGAGAAAATGGCATGGATGCTGCGGGCGCATATGTAAAACGGAAATGATCTTTGCAATGTAGGTTGCAATATGGCAGAGCATGATGGCTAAAAGGCTATTTTGCTCTGTTTTTTTAAAGGAGTATTTGGTCAAATTGGCTATTTGGTAATGAGAATGTAATAAAGCGCAGGGGCTGATGAGCAAGAGTAAATACAGCGTTCCCTAAGCGTACATTTGCATTCCAAAACAGCTTACAAAATACAGAGTATATGCAATTGATAAGGAGGAACCGCATTTTACGTCAGTCGCCCGCTATAAGGGCCATGGTAGCAGAAACTATCCTGAAGCCATCTGACTTCATCGCCCCACTTTTTATTATAGAGGGTAGCGGCGTGCAGGAAGAGATATCTTCTATGCCTGGCTACTATCGCCGCAGTATAGACCTCACTATAGAAGAAGTGAAGGAACTGTGGGCGCTAGGCATAAAGTGTGTGCTGCTGTTCATAAAATGTGCAGACGAGCTGAAAGATAATAAAGGAACAGAAGCACTGAATGAGGAGGGCCTGATGCAACGCAGCATACGTGCTATAAAGAGTGCCTGCCCCGATATGGTGGTGATGACCGATGTTGCACTGGATCCGTTCTCCAGCTACGGGCACGATGGTATAGTGGAGCACAGCGAAATAGTGAATGATGCCACAGTAGAAGTGCTGGCCGAGATGAGTGTGAGCCATGCCCGTGCAGGTGCCGACTTTGTAGCCCCGAGCGATATGATGGATGGCCGTATACTGGCTATACGTCTGGCGCTGGAAGAGGCAGGATACAGCAAAACAGGCATCATGGCTTATAGCGCTAAGTATGCGTCTTGTTTTTATGGCCCGTTCAGAGATGCGCTCGATAGTGCGCCTGGTTTTGGTGACAAGAAAACATACCAGATGGATTATGCCAACAGAAGAGAAGCTGTGAAAGAGGTGCTGATGGACGTGGAAGAAGGCGCAGATATAGTGATGGTGAAGCCGGCGATGGCCTATCTGGATATCATAAGGGAGGTGGCAGATAATGTGCATATACCTGTAAGCGCCTACCATGTGAGTGGCGAATATGCCTTGATAAAAGCTGCTGCAAAAATGGGTTGGCTGAATGAACAGAAAGCAGTGATGGAAAGTCTCACCAGCATCAAGCGAGCCGGCGCAAGCCTTATAGCAACCTACTATGCGAAGGATGCAGCTATGTGGCTGAAAGACTAAGCAAATCGTTTTATATATCATTTAACAGGGAAAGGGAATTACCTTTCCCTTTTTTGCGCATTAATATTTTGAACCTCAAACACAAAATATTATGTCATTCCGCAAACTAGTGTGGCTGCTGCCACTATTCCTGCTCGCTGCCTGCGAGTCGTCTGAAATCGAATATTCTGATAGCAATGCTGCAACAACTGAAGAAGCCATTGCCGATAGTGCTGTAGTAAGCGAAACGCCCGGTACGCTGGCATCTCCGGGGCGAAAGGTGATACAAAAGGCTGATATGCATTGTACGGTTACAGATGTGCCTGCTACGGTAGCTATGCTGGAGAAAAAGATCACAGATGCGGGTGGTATAGTTGCCGCAAGCCGTATTGATAACACCACTGTAGAGGACAAAACAATAGCTTATAATATAGACTCGCTGAAGCATGTGCAGATCATAAGTACTACTGCTCAAATGACGCTGAGAGTGCCTGCGCAACTTATGGATTCTGTAGTTGGTATCATACAATCTACCGCAGGTTTTGTAGCATCCCGTAGCAGGAGAAGAGAAGATGTGACGCTGAAGTGTCTTAGTAATCAGATGCTGAATAAGCCTGAGGAAAGAACTGCAATTACTTCCCATGCACTAAAGCTGGCAACAGATACCAGGGAGGTGATGGAGATACAGCGCAATGAAGATGCCCGCAAAGAACGAACGGTTAGCAGGCACATCGAGAATCTGAAACTGATGGATGATGTGACCTATGCAACGCTTACTGTTGCGCTTTCGCAACCCGACAGACCTGTGATACAGATAGTACCCGATAAGGAACGTATGATGCAGGTGCCATTTACAACTCAGTGCAGGCTGGCCATGGAAGGCGGCTGGCAGCTGGTAAGCGGAATAGTGCTGGGTTTGCTGAGTATATGGCCATTGTTACTGGCACTCACTACAGGGTTGTCTATAGGATACCTTGTGACAAGGAGAAGAAAGAAAATGATGAATGTAAACCTCTAGGGGTCATAAGCAGCTGTGGTGCCATTGCGCCACAGCTGCTTATGGTTTTTGTTTGTTTGTGTTCTGTAACTAAACTGATTTTATTGTTTCCATATCCAGATCTTCCATACTTCTCAGTTTTAAGTCTGCTATAGAGAAACGGGGATCGTCGAAGTGCATCTCGTCGGGTATGGCTATGACTTTCATTCTGGCAGCCTTGCCTGCAATCATGCCGTTTACAGAGTCTTCCAGTACCAGGCACTGATTGGGTTTTGATCCCAGTTCGTTGGCGCAATGCAGGAAAACGGCAGGATGTGGTTTGCCAAGGGCTACAACATCAGCAGAAGTAATAACATCGAAGTAGTGAGTAATGCCAAAGTGATCTACCAGTTCGTGTATCATTCTGGCTGGTGACGAAGAGGCCAGACCTATTTTGAATTTATGTTTCCTTAGAAGTTGCAATGTTCTTTCAACCCCTTTCATTACAGTAGCATGGCTCTTAGAAGAAGCTATGATCTCATCCAGTATCTCATCTGCTACCTCTTTTGATGATTTGCCCTGCCATGGATAGTGAATGGCCCAATGGTCTGTAACCTCATAGATCCTTAGTCCGGTTGTTTCTTTGAACTTCTGGCTGGTGATAGGTATCTTATGTTTTTCGGCTACCTGCAGCATGCTTTTACCCCAAAGTGGTTCTGTATCCAGCAGCAGGCCGTCCATATCAAATATTACTGTGTTGATCATTGTTGTTGTGTCAGTTGTTGTGCGGCATTGCCGTTAAAAATAGCCCAGATACAGTTGTGCATGCGTGGTGTATTCTATACTCACTTCATCGCCCTCTTTCAGGCTATGGTAGTGCTCTTCAGATACCTCTATACTCAGCTTTATGCGGGATGTGGTGTAAAAGTAATGCGCATTGCTGGTTGCAACTATCAGCTTCCTTGTTATTTTATTGGTCTCAATAGTTTTTGTCCTGTCTTTCAGGTCCAGCTGCAGTTTTCGGTGGAATGCCCTGTAGCTGATGTATGCAGCAGCAGTAGATATTCCCAGCAATGCAGTAGTAGTGGCAAAGAACCTGACATAAGAGAATGCATTTTCTGCACCTTCGTAGGCTCTGTACCACGACGTGATGAAGGAGATAAGAAAACTCGCAGCCATGAGTATACGGTATACCTTGTAGTACTGACTCCTATCCTTTGTCTCCTTTTCTTCAAGGATCCGGATCTCATCAGTATTGAGCGGTTCTCTGTATCTGATCATCTCGAATGACACTGCTGCTGCTTAATGCTTATCGAAAGTTATACCATACACCTGTTCGTATTTCTTCTGAATGTAGTTGAGGAAATAACGGGTGTCGAGTTTGCTGCCTGTAACCAGTTCGCACAGATCTTCGGATGTGTATCTGCGGCCATGGCGGTGAATGTTGCTGCGCAGCCAGGAGAGGAGTTCGTCCATCTTGCCGGTAGCAATATCAGCTTCCAAAGTGGGTATTGCTTTTTGTGCATGTGCATAGAACTGAGCTGCATAGAAACTACCCAATGTATACGTAGGGAAGTAGCCAAAGCTGCCGTGACTCCAGTGCACATCCTGCAACACACCCGTCATATCATCGGGTGGGGTAATGCCCAGGTATTTTTCGTAGAGGGCATTCCAGGTAGCCGGCAGGTCTTTTACTTCCAGATTGCCTTCTATCAGTGCTTTCTCTATTTCATAACGTATCATTACGTGGAAGTGATAAGTTATCTCATCGGCTTCTGTACGAATGAGAGATGGTGCTACCTTGTTGGTAGCTTTGAAAAAATCTGCAGCACTTATGCCGGATAGTTGTTGCGGGAAAAATTTCGTCAGCTCCGGGTAGAAATGTTCCCAGAAGCCAATGCTTCTGCCTACACAGTTTTCCCATAGACGAGACTGCGATTCGTGTATGCCCAGCGATGCGGCAGCACCTGCAGGCATGCCATATTCATCTTCAGGTAATCCCTGCTCATAGAGTGCATGGCCTCCTTCGTGTATGGTGCTCCAAAGCAGCGATGCATAGTTTTGCTCGCTTACTCTGGTTGTAACCCTCACATCGGTAGGTGCAAAAGAAGTAGAGAAAGGGTGCTCTGAGAGATCTTGTCTGCCGGCCTCCAGATCGTAGCCCATAGCTTGCAGGATCTGCATAGAGAAATCCCATTGTTGTTGTTTTGGGTAAGTCTTGTAGAAGAAGCTATCGTTGACCTGAGCAGCAGATCTTATTGCGTTGAGTATCACCGGCAGTTGCTGACGAATGCCGCTGAACACATTGTCCAGTGTAGCCACGGTAATGCCCGGTTCATACTCGTCGAGCAGCGCATTGTATGGATGGTTGTCGTAGCCATACATTTGTGTTTGCTTTCTTTTCAGTTCCACCATTTTGGTGAGCGAAGGGGCAAACAGGCTAAAGTCGTTTGCCCGGCGAGCCTCTATCCATGCGTTGAAACATTCGCTGGTTTGCATAGACAGCTGTTCCACAAATTCCGGCGATAGTTTTTTGTTCTTCGAGTAGTCTTCATTACTCCTCAGCACATTTGCTTTTTCTATCTCGTTGAGGTCTGTTGCGTCTTTCAGTATATTTAGTAACTCGCCCAGTTTGTTGCTGGTCAGTAGCTCGTGGGCCATAGTGGCCAGTGTGGCCAGTTGTCTGCCGCGGAATGGCGCGCCCTTTGGAGGCATATATACTTCCTGGTCCCAACCCAGCACTGCAGCTGCGTTGTTGATGTCTGCTGCTTTCTGCAGTAATTGTTTATATTCTATATAGTTGCTGTTCTCTGTCATTTATCTTGTTGTTTTGTTTGTGCGCAGGTAGCCTGGGTCTGTTGCTTATCAGAATCTTTCTATGATACCTGCTATGCCTTGTCCGCCGCCTATACAGGCAGTAACAATGCCGTATTTCATTTGTAATCTTTTCAGGTCGCTCAGTAGCTGTATGGTTAGTTTGGCGCCGGTGCAACCAAGCGGGTGTCCAAGTGCTATTGCGCCGCCGTTTATGTTCACTATTTCGGGGTTCAAGCCCAGTTCTCTTATAACGGTAAGCGATTGCGAAGCAAAGGCCTCGTTCAGTTCCACAAGGTCAATATCTGCAAGCGACATGCCTGCGGTTTTCAGTGTTTTAGGTACAGCCTTTATAGGGCCTATACCCATTATACGTGCATCTACTCCGGCACTGGTGCAGGCCACAAGCTGGCCAAGCGGATTTATGCCCAATTGTTTGGCAAGCCGCTCGCTCATTACTATGGTAAATGCAGCCCCGTCAGAGGTCTGAGAAGAGTTGCCTGCAGTTACCGAACCGCCCTGTGCAAAAACAGCAGGTAGTTTGGCAAGTGCTGCGGCAGAGGTATCTGCTCTTGGCCCTTCATCAGTATCTACTATCATTTCTTTTTCCGCTCTTTTGTTCTTTTCATTCAGGTATACTTCTTTCACTTTTATGGGTAGAATACCCTCTTTGAAATAACCTTCCTTTATAGCATTTATGGCAAGTGTATGTGAGCGCAGTGCAAAGGCATCCTGATCTTCTCTGCTCACGTTATAGTCTTTGGCTACCTGTTCTGCGGTGAGACCCATGCTCAGGTAGTAATCGGCATTGTGTTGTGCATAGTCATGGTTGGGCATGGTACGCCAGCCGGCAGTTGGTACCAGGCTCATACTTTCTGTGCCACCAGCTATAATGCAGTCGGCCTGGCCGGTACGTATCTTGGCAGTGGCTATAGCTATCGCTTCAAGCCCCGATCCGCAATAACGGTTGATGGTAAAGCCTGCAGCCCATTCACCTACTGCTTTGTTGGCAATAATGCGCCCCACCTGCAAGCCTTGCTCTGCCTCGGGTACAGCATTCCCCACTATCACATCGTCGATCAGTTTAGGGTCCAGTTGTGGTAAAGAAGCCAGCAGTCCTTCTATGACCGCTACAGCCAGATCGTCTGGTCTGAAGAATCGGAATGCGCCTCTTTTAGATTTGCAGACTGCCGTGCGGTAGCCGGCAACAATATATGCTGCTTGCATGTTGGGTGGTGTTTGTGTCTGCAGTGCTTGTAAGGGTAGGGAATAGTCCTTTACAGGCTTTGTGCAGACCTGTGGTCATTGTGCTTATAAAGTTAGCAACAATGGAGCAGAAAAACCGATGGATATAACGGAATCCGCTACCTTAGCTTTGCAATTTTAACAGTAATATATTTTATGGATCAGCTTTTGTTTGAGGGATATATACAACTCGAAAAGATGCCCATGAAGGGAGGCTGGACCTATGCACTGCTTCCGTCAGTAATAAAAGGTGGCAAGAAGAACTTTGGCTGGGCAAAGCTGAATGCCTATGTTGACGATCATGAAATGCTCAACGCTAGTTTGATGCCTGTAAAGGGAGGCAGGTTGTTTCTGGCTGTAAAAGCTGAAATAAGAAAGAAAATAGGTAAGGAAGCCGGAGATACGGTGCATGTAAAGCTATATGGAAAACGTCCGGAGGAGGATATTTCTGAAGTTGATTTTATGGAAGCGCTCAGAGATGATCCTGATGCGTTGGCTAATTTCGGGTCTTTCCCTGAAAAAGAGCAAGCCTCCTGGCTGCAATGGATTTTTGCCGCTTCAGGCACCGATGCAGTGGTGAGGAGAATGGCAGAAGCCATAAATGAGATAGCTAAAGGGCGTTTTTGCAAGGCTAACGACAAGAAAAAGTGATGTAAAACAGTGTATGTATCCTTATTTGCAGAATTATTGATAAGTATTTCCTGCTTGCAGGGTCTTTTATTAATTTCACGCCATGGAAAAAAAGGAACGCAAACCGGTCTATTACAGCGAATACCTGCAATTGGACAAAATACTCAATGCGCAGCTGCCCGAAAGTGAAAAAGAGGGTATTCGTGCCGATGATGAAATGTTGTTCATTGTTATTCACCAGGCATATGAGTTGTGGTTCAAACAAATCTTACATGAGCTGGATATCATTCGTGGTATTTTCAGTCAGTCGAATATTGAAAATAATACTCCCGACATATACAACAGTGTGCACCGCCTGAAGAGGATCTGCAGCATACTGGAAGTTGCTGTAATGCAGATGGGTGTTCTGGAAACCATGACGCCGCTCGATTTCCTCGATTTCCGCGATCTGCTGAGGCCTGCATCCGGCTTTCAGAGTATACAGTTCAAAATGATAGAAGCATCACTGGGCCTGCAGTACGAGCATCGCCACGGTAAGTCCTATTATCTTTCTCAGCTTACTACTGCCGATGTGGACAGGGTGAAAAAAGCGGAGAGCGAACTATCGTTGCTGGTGCTTATAGACAAGTGGCTCAGCCGTATGCCGTTTGTGAATAACAGCGAGTATTGGGGCGATGAGGCTAATGTTTCTTTCTGGTCTAAGTACAGAGAAGCATACGTAAGCAGCTTGTCGGAAGGTGAGATGCAGAACCTGAAGATATTTGACGCTATTTTTATGAACAAGGAAGACTATCCGCAAGGACGTTCTTTCAGTGTAGATGCATCGAGAAATGCTATGTTCATCATGCTGTTCCGCGATCAGCCATTGCTGCAGCTACCTTATGAACTATTGAGCACCCTGCTGGAAGTAGATGAGCAGCTGTCTATGTGGCGCCACAGGCATATACACATGGTGCAGCGTACTATAGGCAAGCGTGTAGGTACAGGAGGCAGCACCGGTGCAGAATACCTGCGTGGTGCTGCAGATAGTCATTATATCTTCAAAGAGCTTTCCGAACTTACTTCTTTCCTATTGCCAAGAAATATGCTGCCTGTATTACCCGCAGCGCTTATCAGCGATCTCGGCTACAGAAAATAAATGTTTTCATCAATTCTATTGTTGTTGTCAGGCCTGTTCAGGGTCTGACAACAACACCATACAGCGCACATCTGTGGGGTTCAGGTACATTTCCAGACAATAGCCATCTGGTGCTATTCCCGGTTCTTCTATCATCTTCCGGAATGTATTGCCTATGCTGCTTACATCAGCCATGAAGTTCCTGATGTCTTCGCTTAGATATCTTCCTTTTCTTATGGTGAAGGGTTCAAAAGAGCCGGTAGGTGCTTTATCGGTTTCATTCAGCTTTACTGCGGCTTTGTATACCAGTCCGCCCTTGCCGTCGGGGTAGGAGATGCCGAAGTAGGTTCTGCCATTGCCGGGAGGGTACAAGAGGTGCAGTTGGTCATACACTTCTTTTACTCCGGCAGGAAAAGAAGACGCCGTAAGGCAGTACACGCTGATGTCGTTTTCGAGCGTTATTATGGTCATAGAAGCTGGTTTGCTGCAAAATTAGCAGTCTGTATATGAAAGAGATGGTGTAGTTGCGACAAAGACCGAGGTAAATGCCGTCTTTTTGATATGTGCACCTGTTTCAGTGTTTTAATATATTTGCTTTGTGAAAAGAATATACCTTGCCCTTTTACTGCTGACCATTGGTTTGTCGGCCGGTGCGCAGAAACAAGTAAATATTTACGCTGCAACAGATAAAATAGCGCTGGAGATACCTGCAGCAAAAACAAAGAATACCACAGATATTGCTGCCTACATAAATGATCATTTCTCTACAGAAACAGATAAAGTAAGGGCGATATTCATTTGGGTTGCATCCAATATTGCCTACGATGTAGAGAATATGTATGCGATCAATATAAACGAGACCAGGGAAGATAAGATCGCAAAAGCACTGAATACCAGAAAGGGTATCTGCGAGAACTACGCTGCTGTTTTTAACGATATATGCCGCAAGTGTGCGCTGGAATCCGAGATAGTAGTAGGGTATACCCAGCAGCCGGGTCTTCACACAATGATGAGGCATGGCTGGTGTGCTGTGAAGGTAGATGGCGAATGGAAGTTGTTCGATCCTACCTGGGGCGCCGGAGTTATAGATGATGACCAGTTCAGGCCACACATCAATAACGAGTATTTTATGGCAGCACCTGCTGCGCTCATAAAGACACATATGCCCTTCGATCCTATCTGGCAGTTGTCGCACTATCCGGTATCCAACAAAGAATTTACAGATAAGAATACCGCCCTGAGCAAGGGAGCTTACTTTGCTTATGACGATACTATTGCCTCTTTCAGGAAGTTAGCTGAGCCTGAGCAAATGGAAGCTGAACTGAGGAGGCTGGAGCGTATGGGTGTGAGCAATATAGTAGTGCACGACAGGGTGGCCGATCTGCGCAATAACATAGATGTGAACAGGCAGAATGATAAGGTGAGGGAACAGGGCAAGATCGTAGATATCTACAACGACGCACTTAAAGACCTCAATAATGCGGTGAATGAGGTCAATGACTTCATCAATTACCGCAACAAGCAATTTACCCCTGCTCGCCCTGATGCCCAGATAAAGGCTATGCTGGATAGTGCTGAAACACTGATAAATCGTGCCGATGTGAAGATGCGGGCAATAAGAGGCAAGTTTGATAAAGTTGATGAACTGATGGGGCCTGTTACAAAGACTATAGATGATGTTGCCGCTGCGGTTCAGGAACACAAGACATGGCTTGGTACTTACATGAGCAAGAGTAAACTGGGCAGGAAGTCTATGTTCTATACACGTTTGCAGAGTGGTAAACGATAGCTATAAGGTGTACATCATACGCATGGACACTACATTGTTTTGTTGTCCTGCCTGACTTTGGTAGTAATGTTCCGGAGTACGTTCGCCCGGCCTGATGTACTTTGCCGAATACTGAAGCCTTATGTTTCCTCTCCATCTTTTGGAAAGGCGAAAGGATGCGCCTCCTACATAGCAAATATCTGAAGTGTTGAAGTCGTTGAATTCCGGCTGTATGAGTACAGGCACATCTGCATAGCCCCATTCTCCGGAACGAAGTAATAATGCATAAGACAGACCTGCTTCATAATCAATGTATATGCCTCTTTTCAGGTGGAATAAAACAGGTATTTCCAGGTAGTTAAGGTTCAGATAATATTTATCGAGGTAGGTGCCAACATAAAAAGATTCTCTTGCATTGGCGCCTCTGGCCCCCTTCTGGGTATAGAGCATTTCCATACTTATACCTGTTTCTTGCCAAAGTGCACATAGACCATGCCACCGGCATTGATACCTACTTTATGATAGCCGCTATAAGTGTCCCCGTCTACCTGCGTAAAATTCACGCCCATTATCAGTCTGCCTTCAAATACCTTTTGTTCTGTCCCAAAGAGTTCATCCCCCTGCGCTTTTGCAGCTATGGTTAGTAAAATAAGTATGCAGGAAATGAATGTTGTTTTGGGCATTTTGTCTGATCTATGGCACTATAACGCTTAAAATGGCCGTAGATTATGAAGGTATGGGTATAAATCTTATTAATGCCTACTTTTGCCCGCACCGAAATAGAATTGAACTATCCATGTTTTTACGTACACTCTGCTGTTTATTCATTTTAAACCTTGTTTTACCTGCAGGCATGCATCAGGTTTATGCACAGGAATATAAAAGTGTAGCTGAGAGAAGTAAAGAAGCTGATGGTGGCAAATACGCCGATGAGCAGCAGGATGATGACCATTATAGCAGGAAAGAAAAGAAACGAAAAAAGAAAAGGAAAGAAAAAGAAACATACAGTAGAGATGAAAACCAGCCTCTAAAACAGGCTGCAAACCCGGAGCCAAAGCAAACTACTGCTCAGAAGAAACAAGAGATCAGTTACCCTGAATCTAAAAAGAAAAAAAGATACAAGGTAAGTGTGGTTGTGCCGTTGTTTCTCGATGAGTTGGTGCGCGGTGAGTCTGTCACTTTCAGGGAGAAGGTACCTGAAAAGGCTGCACCCGGACTGGCCTTTTTTCAGGGGGTGAAACTGGCGGCAGACAGCCTGCGCAGGGCAGGCATGAAGATGGACATCAGCATTTTTGATGCAGGTTCTTTTAATGAGTCGCCGGAAATGCTGATCACTAATCGCAAACTCGATTCTGCAGATCTTATTTTAGGTGCCGTAGAGCAGCACGATATTCCTGTACTTGCCGGATATGCCAAAAAGAAAAAGATCAATTTCGTTTCGGCGCTTTCCAACTATGATGGCTGGGTGAAGGATAATCAGTATTTCACTATGCTTCAACCTACGGTGAAGAGTCACTGCGAGTTTATTATAGACGATCTGTCGTCCAGGTTTGCAGGCAAAAATGTTACGCTGCTTTATCGCACATCTTCGCTCGCCGACGACAATGCAGCATTGTATATTCTCAATGATCTTTACAGCGAAGTGACTTTCAGAAAGCTGTTGTGCAATTCTGTGCCTTCGCGCGAAGTGCTGGCCGGGGTGCTGGACACTACCAAGCCCAATATACTTGTCATAAGCATCCTCGATGCTGTGTATGCAGACAGTCTGCTGCGTGCATTGTCAACCGGATTCCCCGATACGCATTTCGAGATCTACGGCATGCCGGGGTGGAATAGTATAATGGAACTCCGCAAGGCTCCGGGATATAAAAATCTTACAGTAAACGTTACCTATCCTTTCAATTTCGAGCAGGCTGATAGTACACTTATCCGTTCATTGCAGCGCAAATTCAGTAAGGATTATACCGGCGTGCCTTCAGAAATGGTGTGGCGTGGCTATGAGACCATGTTGTGGTATGGTACATTGCTACGCAGGTATGGTACTATATTCAATAACGACTATAAAGACCTGTCTGGCGCACCTTTCACCCGGTTCAGGGTGAAGCCGCGCTGGGATAGAAATGGTAGTCTGCTCTATCTGGAGAATAAGCAGATATACATGTCTACCTACCAGGGAGGGGTATACCGGACCAATTAGTTGTTTACAACCGGAACAGCATCGCAAATATCAGTCTGTCTTCGCTTTTCTTCAGATCGGGTGTCCATCCTGTACCTGCAATAGGTGTGTACTTGTAGCCATCGGGAGAAGTAACACCACCAGGGCCTGCAAAGTAGGGCGTACTGCATTCTCTGTGTACATACTCCAGCCTGAATTCAATAGACTGATTGGGCAACCAGCTAATGTTGGTAGAAGCATCCCAGCCGGTAAACTGATCGCCGGGAGCCAGCGAGAAGGGGTGAGTGCCTTCTGTCTTCAGCGGGTCATATTGGTTGGGCAGCGGGCTCGCATCACCTGTTGGTGCCAGCACCAGGTATCTTCCCGGATTGTTCATCCATCCGCCACCTATACACCAGGCCCATTTGCTTTTGCCAAACCACATCCTGTTATAGGCCATCACGCTGGTGAAATATTGTGCCGGTCCCTTTAGTGCATCATTGCTGAATGCATTTACGCCACTTCCTTTTTCAAATCCTATATCTCCTGTCAGGCAAAATGCCATCTGGTTGATGCCTCCTGATGTTCTGGGGCGTTTGTAGTATCTGTAAAGAAAACTATTATCCGAATGGAATCTTTTGCGTCCCGGCAAGTTGGCTGCATCGGTGCCGTAGTAGTCGTTGCTTAGCAGCTTCATGTTCGAGTTTGGGATCCATGTAATGTTGCCACCCACACCTGGCAATGAGTTGTACATACCATAGCTTTGCCAGCCGTTTATGAGCCATAATTCGGCTTTCAGGTTGTTGGTGGGATATAGTTGTAGTCTGATGCCGTTAAAGAACCAGGGCGTATTGTCTGATGTGTATGATGCCTGATATTCCCAGTTCTCAGTCTGGTAATAAGAGTTTAGTCCAAGGTAGGACATGAACATACCTGCATCAATATTGATGCCATGCATTTTGTTGAAGTGATAACCCGCATAAGCTTCACTAATATATCGGTAAATGTCGGCAAGGTTATACTGACCACGGTATTGGCTCAGATCGTTTCTGGCAATGATAGTAGTACGTGTGCCAAACTGGGTCATGATGCGCGCATGTGCATCTCCATAATTGAAGTCGCCCCCAATAGCAGCGCACGATACCTCTACCTCATCGGTGCGGGCCATTGCTGTAGAACCTACTACAGTATGGTCGTTCGGGTTGTGAAAAGAGTGGTTGGCATTGGCGTCCACCATTATATTCCATGATGCGTATTTACCTGCCAGTACCGATGAGTCTCTTCTGTCGCCACCATTATACCAGGTCTGGTCCAGTCCTTCAAATGGTATCTGAGATTTTATTGATTTCTCTTTTGGTGTTTCTGTTTGAGCAGTTACAATTCCTGTATAATTTACGGCTGCCAGCAGTAGTAGTGTGTATAGTTTATTCATTATAGTTATTGTGTGAGATCCGAATCTGATTATATTTAACTGACCGATTTGCATGGGGCAAATGGTACTCTTACCCATCAGATGATCTTATGCGGTGTGACTTACCTTTCAGGCATTTGAAATGACAACTTGCCATTGTGGATCTTATATCACAAAGGTACTACATAATGTAAATATCGTAGTTGTGTTTTTAAAAAATGACCCTTGCAAAGCAGATCTGCTTCTTATGAAAGCAGGGCACTATCATTACCCTGCCTGCTACCTGTTTAGAAGAACGGGGCAACCAGTCTGGATAATCATTTCCTTCTGCGGCAAGTGCATGTGTTTCTGTTTTGCCACCTTCTGCACTCACGGTAGATAATTGAATTTTGGAGTGACGTATGTCGAAGTCATTATAAAGGAAAGCCAGTGTTCCTCCCGTATTCAGCAGTGCGTAAGAAGAGAAGACGCCATCATCTTCCTGCGAATACTGTTGTTTGTGTATGAAAGAATTCCACTCACGGGTTCCGTTCTTATCATATGCCAGAGCCATAATGTCGTTATAGTGGTATTCGCGTACGGAAGAATTCATGTAAGGAGTGTAGAAGGAATAGTAGCCAAAGCCTGGCGTGAAAGTACTGCGCGTAGTAACGTAGGTGACCTCAGATACCATCACAAAGCCACCATCGTTCTTTACTATCAGGTTGCGCACCAGATAGTTGTCAAAAGCACTGTTTCTGTTGCGCATACCCGAAGCGGCTGCCATTTCATTATCGAAGGGGATGAACCTGCGAATGCTGTACTGATCAGCAGTTATGTCGTATGCTGCGTAGATGATGCCGTCGAAATTCCCGTTCTTTTCATTGGAATAGAAACCACCAAAGTATACTTTGTTATTTACATTGTCCACCTTGGTATAGCCACCTATGGCATACTTCTCTCCCAGGTTCAGTTCTTTCGCTTCGAAGTTGATTGCTCCTGGTGTCAGTTTCAGTATCCAGTATTG
The DNA here is from genome assembly GCA_943331005.2 of Bordetella parapertussis. Lineage (GTDB taxonomy): Bacteria > Bacteroidota > Bacteroidia > Chitinophagales > Chitinophagaceae > Nemorincola. Next base: position 5,723 of record CALQJX020000025.1, on the reverse strand, counting down.
GTCTGCATAGTTTTGCGTGCCCAGTGGTGTATATGCCGACATGTAAACAGTGCCGTCATTGGCTACATTTACTTCGCCATGTTCGGGTGTGTTTTCTGTTTTGTAGGTAACCTTGCTTTTGTGTGTTATTACACCATTGTCATTCAGCCATTTGCATTCCATATCTATCTCTCCACCTTTGTCTATAGCACTGTATATCAGTATCCATTTTTTGTTGTCAGAATAGGCCGATGAGAAATAGGTCTTGGTAGCACCGAATATGCCGGTTTTTGTAGATCCCAGCTCTATTGGTTTGCCTCTCAATAGTCCGTTCTCATCCAGTAATGCTGCATACTGAATTACCTTATTACTCTCCAGTGCCTGATACAGAACCAGTATTTTATCGGAATAGGTAATAAAGCGAGCCTGGTAAATTCGGGATGGGAAGAAGTCCAGGATCACCGTTGCAACTTTGTTCATCGAATCATTGTAAGCATCCAGTCTCGAGCCTTCCTCATTTCTGATGTAGGTATAAAGGTTGCCGCCAGACATGCCCACAACAGAATACGCGTCAGAGCGATAGTCGAATTTGTCGTATTTCGTATAGGTTACTTCCTGTGCTTGCAGCTTGCCAAGGCATAACAAGATAAGAAGTGTGGCGGTCAGCCGTTTATAGATATTCATACTCAAATTTATAATAGAACGTTGAAAGAATATTAATATTATCAGTCTATAAATCTGCTTTTTAATTCTTCATCTGGCATCATACAGCTTTCACTTTTTCCAAACCATTGGTATCTGTTCTTCGCCACAAGGTCATATATTCCGTTCCGAATAAAGGGAGGAATAAAGATGAATACATAAAGCAGTTTCCAACCGCCGCCCAGTAACCGCAATACTTGCAGAGCGGCTGCAGATCGTGTATAGTAGATGCCTTTGTGCACCAAAATGACACTGTCCGGCCTTACCTTAAAACTTGTATAACTGTTTATGGCTTTATTGCCTGCATCAGATTGTGCGGTAGCAAACAGGAATCGCTTTTTCTTATCATTCTTTATTACAAACTGAATACTGTTGTTGCAAAGATTGCAAACACCATCAAAGTAGATTACCGGTCTCTGATCTGATTCTGTGCTCACTTTGTTTGCATTTTAGCTGAGTCGTGAACTTGTAATGCGGTAGCTGTTTGCGGCAAATTTTGTTGTTTGGATTGCAAAATGGAATCCGCCTTTATTTTCACTTCTATTTTTATTCTGTATTCCAGTTCCTGCCGGGCTCTGTCTTCTACTTCCTTTATTCTTCTTTTGGTTATAATGTCTATTTGTTTATTTATTTCTTCCCTTGTAAGCGGTTTAGGCTCTTTTTTGTTGCAGGCCTGCAGGCACACTAAGGATATTATAATAGCCGGAAGTATCTTGTTCATAAACTATTGTAAAGTTAGCCTAATGCAATAAAGCAACGCTTATCGAACAGCAGCTATGTGGCAAAATTAACAATTCACAACTGTAATAATTACCCATTAGCTTGCGTTTATATCAATAAAATACGGAAATTTACATTGGTGCATTTTTTTCAAGTGTATCAGTTTTGTTCTATATGTTCATCAGGTCAATGCTTATAGGTGTGGTACTGTTTTTGCTTTCCGGAGCAAATACTGCCTTGTTAGCTCAGGCTGGTCCTTTCGATACTATACGGCTTGGTGCCACAGTAGAGAATGGCATTTCCTATTCCATGGCATTTTTGCCGGAATTCACCAAGGTCGATGTTTATATCGATGCAGATGCACGTTTGCGCCGCGACAGATTGCGTAGGGATATATACATAGCCTATCCTTATGCTATTACCGCTGCTGCAATACTCAATAACGTATATACTACGCTCGATACCCTGGAAAGAAGGCGAGATCGTAAACATTATCTCAGGCAGGTAGATCGTGAGCTGGATGCTACTTTCAAAGAACCGCTCAAAAATTTATCAGTAGATCAGGGACATGTTTTGGTGAAATTGATCAACCGGCAGACGGGTCGCAATTGCTACAGTATCATCAGAGAATTGAAAGGCGGGTTCAATGCTGTTATCTGGCAATCGGTAGGGGTATTATTCAATAATAATCTTCGTCACGAATATGATCCCGAGGGTAAAGACAAAGAACTGGAATCACTCGTTCAGGTATTAGAAGGCTCCTCCAATTATCGCTATCAGCTTTATTTGCAGCAGGAAATGATGAAGAAAATTCCAAGGACCGTTAGTAGGAAATAACGATTCATGATCACTGTTCTTGTTCTGCATTTTCAGCCATTTTCTTTTCTTCTTTTCTGTCTGCAGAGAAATAGAAAAGGTAATAGACCGACAGGATAATGATGCCTGTAAGGAAGAATATAAATGCTACGGGGCGCAATTCTTTGTTATAAAACTCACCCAGCATCCATACTGAGTTTGCTGTTATCCAGGTACATACAGCTGCATTATGAAATACGTCTGTTCTGTTGTGTCTCGATTTGAAGAGCAGGTAGAATGCAACACTCACAGTAGGTACTATCATCATTATCGCGCCCGGCTTCCATACCATTGCCCAGCAGGCATCCTTCATAAGCCACAGCAATATGTGTATATTCTCAATCCATCTGTGAGATGACGGTTTGTTAGTTTCGGTAATCATTTACTTATATCTTTCCTAAATTGCTCTTTTATGCAAAGTAACGAACATACAGTACTTCTTGTATAGTATATCTCATAAAAGCAGGATATAGATTGTGTGACTTTACATCATTTTTATTATTTGAACGATTTTTATGAGTTGGATAAAACACCCGGTAATTCTTCAGGGAGAGAAAGTAAGATTAGAGCCGCTGGACAGAAGTCATTTCAGTGAACTCCTGCATATAGGGGCAGATACCCGGATATGGGAGTATATGTCTATAAACGGTTCAGATCCCGATAGACTGAAGCGACATCTGGAGAGTGCTATTCTTAAAAGGGGCACCGGGGAACAATATCCTTTTTCTGTATTTGATAGAGCTACCGGCAAAATTATTGGAAGTACTTTATTTCATAACATCTTTCCCGAGCATAGAAAACTGGAAATAGGGTGGACATGGTATGATCCTGCATATTGGCGAACAGGGTACAATAGAGAATGTAAGTATTTGCTACTTGAATATTGTTTTAATGTGTTAATGGCTATAAGAATTCAGTTAGTTACAGATGAAATTAATGTACGCAGCAGAAAAGCAATTGAGGGAATCGGGGCTACTTACGAAGGCATACTACGAAATGAACGTATCCGAGCGAATGGAGTTTTTCGAAATACCGTTATGTATAGTATGCTGCCGGAAGAGTGGGTAAAGTTAAAAGATGGTTTTTTGAAACATTGACACACGTTTATTTCATTTTTACCGGTTTAGCCTGAATCTTTATATGTTTTATTTATCTGAAATGCTTTTTTATTTTTGGTAACGCTAACATTTTCTCTTTTCGTAACGCCAAAGATTAATAATAGTTGCACTTTTTACATTTTTTAGGTTCAATATCTGCAAGACACTCCTAAAAAATTGATTTCAGGTGTTTTTTATAGTGATTGTTTGATAGATTGTGGATAAATAAATAATATTTATACCCCGAGATTAAATTTTTTTGTATTTTTTTATCAAAGAGATTAAATTTACGGAGTTGTTAAAATTTGATAATTTTATTATTATAATATATAGCATGAAGAAGGTACTTTTACCATTGTTGATCATCCTTAGTTTTTTGAATTTCAAAGGATATTCACAGACCACCGCATCCTATTACTTCTCTGCATTCAGTACTACTTACAGTAGTATTGCATCTACTGGTACCACTATGGGCGGTGGCTGGTGGGGCGATGATAATACTCAGGTGAGTGTTCCTCTTGGCTTCACATTTAACTACTGTGGTACCAACTATACTCAGCTGTCTATCAGTACAAATGGTTGGATATCTTTTGCTAACTCCGGTTCTATTACCTGGACCAATGCTGCAGCTAGTATTCCAAGTGCCGGTTTTGTATTTCCTTACTGGGATGACCTGGTTTCTCATAGTCCTGATGGTATGTACCAGACAGTAGGTACTGCTCCAAACAGGATCTTCATCATGGAGTGGAAGAACGTTACACTTTACCCTGTATTCGGTACATCTCCTGCAGGTAGTTTTCAGTTGAAACTATACGAAACAACCAATGTGCTTGACTTCTGCTATGATACACATGCTTTTACAAGTAGCTCGGGCGCATCAATAGGTATATCGAACAGTACTACTGATTACAGAACTTTGCCAAACTTTGGCACCTCGCCAACACCAAATACCACATTTAACAATGTCTACGATTTCCCTGTAACAAATCAGGTATATCGTTGGTCTCCATGTCCTGTTCTTGTCACCGCTGCTGCCAGTGCCGGTGTTTGTCCGGGCGGTACTGTAACCCTTACCGGTACTGTATCTACAGGTACAACAAGCTTTTCATGGACCGGCCCGGGAGGCTATACTTCAACTACGCTTAGTCCTGTTATTACAGGTGTTACTTCAGGTTCAGCAGGTACATATGTTCTTGTTGCATCAAACGGTACGTGTTCTATGAGTGCAAGTACTGTAGTAACAGTAAACCCGGTACCACCTGCTCCGGTTCTTACACCATCTGTTACCAGCATGTGTAACGGTGCAGTATTGACAATGTCTTCTTCTGCAGCAGGTACCTGGTCTCCAACCACAGATCTTTATACCGACGCTGCCTATACTACTCCGTATACCGGAGGTACTACAGCAACGGTATACTTACATCCTACATCGGTCACAGCCGTTACGGTAAGAACACACACTGTTACTGTTACCAATGGTTTTGGCTGTACCAACAGTTCTGTAGCCACGGTTACGGTCAACCCCGCTACTGCAGCTATTACAGGGGCTTTATCGGTCTGTGTGGGCTATAATACTACCTTGTCCAGCACCAGTACCGGTGGTACATGGAGCAGTAGTAGCCCCGGCGTAGGTTCGGTAGGTTCTACTACCGGTATCGTTACCGGCCTGGCAGTAGGTACTACTTCTATATTCTACACAGTGGCAGGTTGTAGTTCGGTGGCCATTGTCACCGTTACCCCGACACCTGCAGCAATAACGGGTGTCAATATTGCATGTCTCGGTGCTACCACCACACTATCCTCTACCCCTGCGGGCGGTACCTGGAGCAGTAGTAATACTACTGTCGGTACGGTTAACCCGACCACAGGTGTGGTAAGTGGTTTGTCGCTGGGTACTACAACTATTACTTACGATCTGGGTAGTGGTTGTTTTGTTACCAGAACAGTCAGCGTTAACCCTTATCCGGGTGCAATAGCAGGCTCTGGTACTGTGTGCGTAGGAACCACAACAACTTTGACCAGTTCCCCAACCGGTGGTATCTGGACAGCAACAAGTGTTCCGGCAGGTGTTGCCACAGTAGGCGCTACGACAGGTATTGTTACCGGTGTCACACTGGGAACCTCTACTATCCGTTATCAGGTAGCCGGTTGTGCGGTGACACGAGTGATGACGGTAGTGGCCTCAGCCACACCACCATTTGGTCCTACGGTCTGCGTAGGCTCTACGGGTACGTTCACTACATCCTCAACAGGTGGTACGTGGAGCAGCAGTACTACAGCAGTAGGAACGATAGGTTCTACCACAGGTATATTATATGGTGTATCGGCAGGTACTACTACTGTAACTTATTCACTGAGTGCAGGCTGTAC
>CALQJX020000024.1 GCA_943331005.2 Bordetella parapertussis | reverse complement strand
GGGTTCTGCAAAGTTGACGAGAAGGATGGTGGTGTCTTAGACCAACTGAACGTGACGCTCGGCGAGTCGGTGACCGAAGTAAGTAATAAAGTATTGGCAGCCCCCAGACACAACGGAGAGTTGCTGGATGCCCAGACTGTAGGCTTATGTCTTATGGTCACGTTTGTAATAGAAGTATCGGGGAAGCCACCTGAGACTGTTTTGATTACAGAATAAGTACCGTTATTGGCAGCAGTGGCCGGGAAAATGAAAGCCCTTTGCGCAGTTGAAAATACTGTTGTTGATGGAGCCGGACCATACCACTGATAAGCAGCAGCCGTAGAATCACCTGGTGCGTTTAACCAAAGCGTATCACCTACGCAAGGGCTGTTCGCTTCCGCTCCGTTACAGGTGAGTATAGTAAGATAGAAAACTTTGTTCAGACAACTACTCATACCAAAGGCACTATCTGTTCCAGTAATAGTATAGGTAAATACCGGAGGAAGAACTGTTGTATTAATTGTGATATGTGTACCGGTTGTAGCAGACAAGCCTGTACCTGGCGCCCATGTCCATTTGCTCCAGCTCCAGTTTCCTTCTTCTGCGAAATTGATATCAACATTCAGACTGGTCATACCAGGATAGAGGCACATATTGAAAGTATCTCTGTTTGGGTATGGTACAGGAACTACCGGGCGAGGAGTACCATTGAGCACTATCTGAGGATCGGGGAATGCACTGTCTATACCAGTTGCGCTGTTGTATACATATGCATAAGAGATAATAGTGCTATCGAAACCGGCAATAGTACCCAAATTATAAATAAGAGAGATACCCTGATCTGCAAGATTTGTTGCACCTAATGCGCCCAAAGTAACAGGACCGGATGGAGCAGACGGAATACTGGTCCAGATTGTAGAAGGAGTGTTAGAAGGCGAAAGGCCGGATATTACACAACACCTTGCACGGCAATCTTTTGTAGCGAGTGCGAGATAACTGTTTGTAGCATTATATGCAGGAGTGGTACCAGATGCAGCAGTTTCGCCATTGGCACTCACCATTACCATATGCCTTCCATCTTCATTCTGATGGACAATTCTGTTTCTTGTTACAGGTGTTCCGCTCCAGAAAGAAGTGTTATCCGGATCGAGTGTACGCTGGTAGTAAATACCGGCAATAGGTGTAGCTGTTGTGTTACGGATAACAGCAGTTACTACAACCCATGAAGCCATAGTGTCTATTCTTGTCTGTGATTTGATATTGAGACCGGCAACGTTACCGTTCCAATATTCGGTTGCCCTGCCACCAACATTGGTGTAACCTGTATGGCCACCTGGAATTGCGAAGGCACCAGTACAAACGCCACCCCAAGCACCATTACGATACTCTGTAGCACCAACCTGTATAGACCAACCTTCTTGTGGAAAGCCAGGAATAGAATAAACACCCATTAACTGAGGCGAACCTACACTCCAGCCATCATGCCCCCAGTCGTATACGGCATCGAGGTTGCCACCCGGCGTAAACGCTGTGACAGTTCCACAACAAACGTGCGGATGATAAGTAGCAGGAGAGGTACAAGTACCAAAGCCCCCCATCTGGTTCACACCAACTTCAAGGAACCTGCCTTGCAAAAAGCAGTCTGTACCAACAAGCTGGCCAAAAGAACGCCCCATGCCGGTAATCATCATTAAACCAACTAATAAAAGATAGTAATTTTTCTTCATAGCACATTATTTTACGCAATGAGCGGTAATAAAATCCACACCCCTTACAAGATGCACTTATTCCAAAGTAGTTTGCAACGTACAAATACTATACGAATACAACATAAAAGACAGCGATCAACGAAATTAGGTTGGGTGGTATAATGACAATTTTGAGAAATATAATACAACCCTGGAATCGTTTACGATCCTAAACAAAGCTAATAAGTTATATATTATTATACAACTGTCCGTAAACTATCTTAGTATCCTCCGGGGTATTCGTATTTAACAATTCATGGGGGGAAACGGGTGTCAATAAACGTACTTTTTCTTCATTTCGGATCAATGCTTTCCGGGGACATTTGAATCCTTCAGAAAAATGCGCCTGAAGTGTAGGGTAAGCAGCTGGCTCCCAGATAGTTATGAGTGGCTCAGGCAATCCATCGAACGGACTGGAAAAAGTTGTGGCTATTGCTGAGAAATCCCTTGCGGAGATCAACTGAAGCAAAGATACATTGCTCAACAAGGGCAGATCGCAGGCAACTACCAGCCATGCTACAGCAGGAAATTGCTGAAAAGCAGATAAAATAGCAACTATAGGCCCTGCACCATCCACGTTATCGACAATTGTGTGATAAGAAGCATCAATATAAGACAACTGATCTGGACGACAGGATATATATACTGAATCGCAGAAAGTTTGCAGCATATCTGCCATAAAATAGCGCTGTTCTTTCCCATGCCAGGTCATTGCACCTTTATCCTGCCCCATGCGCACACTACGCCCACCTGCAAGCACAAGGCCATAGAGCGGAACAGATGGATTAAATATCTCTTCTGAAGTCTCGTTTGCCACCGGTTTTCTCAATTAATCTGGTTTCTTTAATTACAATATCATGGCTCATAGCCTTACACATATCATAAATTGTAAGTGCAGCAATACTTGCCCCGGTAAGCGCTTCCATTTCCACACCTGTCTTTGCAGTGATAGTGGCAGTACAATCTATTACCACTTCCTGCTGTTCGTTTACAGAAATAGCTATGTTACAATTATCCAACCCCAGCGGATGGCAAAGTGGTATCAGTTCGCCGGTTTTCTTGGCAGCCATAATACCTGCAATAACTGCGATCTGAAAAACCGCACCTTTGGCCGATCTGATTTCCCCATTTACCAACTGCTGCATAATAACAGGAGGCAACACAACTATACTTCTTGCAGTTGCAGTGCGCTTAGTGACCTGTTTTTCAGTAACATCAACCATATTTGGCTGACCACTTTCATTAAGATGAGAGAATGCGCTCATTATCAGAATAGCTGTTTAAAAGGCCAAATGGCAAACACTTCGCCCTTCCTAAAGTTAGTAATATCCGCAGGTAATTCCATGAAAGCATTTGACTGCAGCAAATTAGAAAAATCGCCTGAGCCATTGCCGGTTACAGGCATAGCTACCAGTACCCCCAGATCATTAAGCGCAAGTGATACCTGCATAAAGTATTGAAGTGCCGGCTGAAAGGAAACATCCGCCCCCAGCATTGCTACAGGTCGCTGTAGTTTCAAAATGCCCATACATTGTTGCAACCATGGTACGAAGTACCTGTACAAACAAAGGAATGCCGAAACCGGATTGCCCGGGAAGGCAAATATGCGTGTGTTGCTTGCTGCATGTGTGCCAAACCAGAATGGCTTACCAGGCCTTTGCATTACCTTATGAAAATGTTGGGAAACACCAGATTCCTGAAGTGCCTGAGGTACAAAATCGAACTTACCCATAGAAACACCACCACTTAGCATTATCACATCATATTCATTCAAACATTTTTGCAATATCTTTCTTGTGGCCAAAAGTTCATCATTTACATGCAGCAAAACTGCTTCTATGCCATATTGTTTCAGTGCAGCCTGAATAGTGTAACTGTTGGAACGGCGCACCTGATATAATCCGGGTTCATCCTGCACATCCACCAATTCGTTTCCGGTGGAGAGTACCACCACAGATGGCAGTTTGTGAACTTCGAGCATATGCTTACCGACAGATGCGGCCATACTTATTACTGCAGCATCTATTACCGCACCGGCATGCACTACTACATCTCCAAACAATTTATCTGCACCTTCAAGATGCACATTGGCGCCTTGTTTCAATGATTCCAGATTGATGGTAGCAATGCCATCACTGATGGTTATATCCTCATATCGGATAACGGTATCTGTAGCTGCAGGTAGTGCACAACCTGTCATCAGTTCCACACAATCTGAAGGATCAACTATGGCAGGAGGTTCGTTACCTGCAGCCATAGTAGCACAAATACGGAATTGACGTATACCTGTAATAAACGAGGAGTACTTTATGGCAATACCATCCATAGTAACTCTGTTATATGGTGGCAGAGATCTGTCGGCCAATATATCTGCTGCAAGTACCCTACCCTTTGCCAGCTGAAAGGGCAGCATTTCTATTCCATACCCTGCGGCATGTGACATGATGATATCCTCTGCAGCAGCTACCGTAATTAATGCCATACAGAATCAAAACTACATCTTTTACAGCAGGTACAGAAGCCTGCTATTTGTCTATAACAAAGCGGAACATTTTGTTCTCCTCGCCAGAACGGAGACTGAGTATGTAGACACCATTTACCAAAGAAACCGGCAACTGAATGTCTTCATTTACAGACCCGTTATCTGCAGTGGTACTATTGCCCGTGAATACTACCTGACCCAGGGTATTGGTGATCACCATTTCTACAGGGAGCCCATTCATAGTTCCGATAGTACCCTTGATGCGGAAACCACCCTTATTGGGGTTAGGGAACAGATGCACATCAAAACCTGATGTAACATCATTCACTCCTGCAGGAGTTATGGTAATGTATACAGAGTTGTAAGTAGTGATATTACAAACACCACTACCTGTAACACTACACGTTACAGAATCATAATCGGCAAAGGTGCTGCTGGTATATGTGTTGTTAGTTGCACCCGGAATTATGAAACCATTTACTACCCACTGATATAAAGGTGATGGACCTGCGTTGATAACAGATGCAGTAAGTGTAATAGGATCACCTGCAGGGGCAGACAAACCCGGAGCAGCTGAAATACTGACAACAGGAATATAGAGGGGATCTACGGTCATGAGCACATTACTGCTGCTAACTGTATCTGCAAGACGACATCTGAAATTGCTGATCATGCGACAATAAACAACATCTCCGTTGGCAGGCGTATAAACATAGAGTGAACCACTACCCGCCATTACACTATTCACATACCACATGTACGCAGGTGCTGCGCCTCCGTACGATGGCGAAGCAGTAAATGAAACCGGAGTACCTGCACAGGCAGTATCATCCGGAGCCACGCCCAAAGAAGCTACCGGCATAGCCATGCTTATGACTGTCATAGGCATGGTATCTGCTACTATTGCAGGCATAGCACATGCCTGACTGCTAGCAAGCGAAACACTTACTGTATCACCTGCAACAGGAAAATATGTATAAGCACTGCCGCTACCTACAATAAGACCGTTCACCTTCCAGGTATACACAGGTGCTGTACCGGCAAATGTCGCTGCAGCAGTGTATACCACAGATGTACCAGAGCATACCGTATCACCTGCTGCTGATGCAATACTAATAGAAGGAATAACAACCGGATTGACAGTAACAATTTTGGTAGCAGTACGCGATGTGCAACTATTGGTAACAGTATAACTAACGGTAGTAGTACCTGCTATAAGGCCACTAACAATACCTGCTGTGCCTATAGACCCAACTGCAGGTGTGCTGCTGGCCCAATAACCTGAAGGCATGAGATTGTAGTACTGTGAAGGATAACCGATACAGGCATTGGCAGGTCCGGTAATGGCAGGTATGCCACCAGTGTTTACCACTTCATTGGTCATAACAACGGGATTCTCGTCGAAGTAAATACCTACCCTGTTCCTTATCTCTAAGCCATCGGGCAAAGTACTCCTTGCCTTTATATTGAAGATAAATGTACCGCTGCACAGATTGTGATGTGAACTGTCTGGCAGATTGATATTCGGGAATTCGAATTTAGCAATATTGCGAACACCATCATTGATCACTGCAATATTCATAGGGTGAGAAGCAATAACAGCCTGCAGGCTTGAGGGATCTAATTGTGATGATAGCGTATCGAGTACATAAATATTACGTGCAGTATCATTGCCTGTGTTCTCGAACCTTACTTTGTATTGCAACTGTGTACATGGCAGTATATTTCCTTCCGGTGCCACTACAATATCATTCGGATCGAAAGAAGAACGTACTGTATCTATCTTGGTGATAACATTGTTAGAGATATCGAAATCGCCAACCGTAGGACTTACTGATATCTCACTATGCACTGTATCTCCTGGAATCAACCATGGACCTATAGTAGACGGTCTTTCCAGCCACACAGTTATAGTTCTGGTAGCATTTGCAGAAAGAGCGCTCAGATTCCATGTCATAGTATTACCTGCTACAGAAGTAGGCAACGGAGTAGTCATATAGCAAGGGAAAGTACCCGGAAAATAACCGTATTTAGGACTGAATGTAAGCTTCACTACCGGAGAAGTTGCGGAACAATAGAAGTTGCTCACTATAATGTCGAAACGTTGTGTATGACGGCCGGTTGCAGAAGTAGCATTTACTTTAAGATCGAAACCAGATGTAGGCGCACCGCACCTGACACCGAAATACTTGAGCTGATATGTATTGGTGTAAGAAACTATTGTGTCATAGATAACTGTAGTAGCAGGGCACGCTACTATAAGTCCTCCTGAAACAGAGTATGGCCTGAATGCATAAACAGTACCCGGAGCACCATATGCCTTGTAAAAGAAGCCTGTAGTTGCTGTAATAGTATCTACAGGAACACCATTGGAATCTATACGAACCGATACGGCTGCAACATTTAACTGATCTGCACCATCATAAATACAATTGCTGTTATTATCGTGATAGAAGCGAATAGGTAGTGTACGGCAGAAATTATACACATAATTGAATGTAACAGTATCCACAGCTGTTGCACCATTATACATTATTTGTGTAACTGAATAGGTGCCGGGCAATGTATAGGTGTGAAAGATATGCGCATCGCTAAGTGTAGTAGTACTCAATGCAGTGAGTGTACTATCGCCATCGCCAAAGAATGTTACAGCGCTGAACGAAGGAGAAACACCACATGCAGCTATATAGAAATGGGTGGCAGAACATGCAGTATCCGGTGCGCTTATGATGGAATGAGCAGCAATTGAAAAATCCACCGTCACATGCACAGGACCAGAGAAGGCAGAAGTGCCACCGGCTACGCATGTGATACCACAACGATAGTAATAGGCTGCAGTAGGCATATATGTAAATGGCGCAGTTGTTGCCCCGGGCAAATTGGTCCATGAAAGACCATCCGGAGAATACTGCCACTGTATAGCATGTCCGCAAACCGGTGTGTATGCCGGTAAACTAAGTACCAGAGCTGTACCACTGCAAACTACAGATGCACTGACAGAAGCAGCTCCCGGAACCGGCGTACCCGCACAGGAAGAATTTACAGAAACTATTCTGGTTGTAGAGCCACAACCTGTATTGTAAGTTATTACTGAAGTACCTGCTGCTACTCCTGTTACATTGCCTGAGGTGCCTACCGTTGCAACAGAGGTGGTACCCGATGACCAGGTGGCAGAAACTGCACCAAAGCCGGTAAGTGTAATTACCGAACCTACACAAACACTTGCAGGACCTGTTATACCTGTTGGTGCACCATTCACTGTAATAACAGTTGTAGCGATACAACCTGTAACATTGTAAGATACTGTTGTAGTACCTACAGAATTACCTGTTAGTATACCTGTCGAACTGCTGATGTTGGCAACCGCCGGATTTGCTGAAGACCATGTGCCACCAGATGTAGAGTTAATGAGTGTTATAGCTGACCCAACACATACAGTAGATGGGCCGGTAATGCTACCAATAGCAGCATTTACGGTGAGCGAACGTGTCGTAGCGCATCCTCCTGCAGTATAATTGAGTACCGTAGTACCTACTGCAAGTCCGGTTATACCCGCCCCTGCTACACTGGCAATGCCTGTAGGTAACATACTCCATACACCCCCTATAGGAGAAGCTGTAAATGTTGTAGTAGTACCTACACAAACAATAGAACTGGCTAAGGTTACTACAGGTATAGGATTTACTGTTATGACCCTCATTGCTGAGCATCCCGAAGGCACTGTATAGGAAATAGATGCAGTTCCCAATGATACACCGGTAACAACTCCTGTAGAGAAACTAATACTAGCTATAGCAGGGTTGCTGCTCACCCAAATACCACCGGGTGTAACGTTTGCCAAAGTAGCAGAACCGCCTAAACATACTACAGAGCTTCCTGTTATAGCAGCTGGCACTGCATTGACCGTAACAACTGCATATACTGAACTTACTCCATCGGTATAGGTAATGGTTGTCGTACCTGCAGCTATGCCTGCAACTACACCTGTCGCTGAACCAATAGTGGCAATGCTAACAGTACCACTGCTCCATGTACCACCGGGTGTAGCATTACTCAGTGTGGTAGTACTACCTTCACAGATACTAGCTGTGCCCGTAATGGGAGGCAACGCTGCAAAGGCTGCAAATGAAAACAAAATTGCCAGCAGGGTTAGTACTATTTTATTCATAGAGGGCATTCTTTTCTTATAATTAGATAACATAAAATACAAATTCAAACTGCGATGATTAAAAGGCGCACAACTGCATTGGTTTGTTAGCAAACCAATACATATTTATCAACATAATAAAATTAACTTAACGCAAATATACGGAATATAAATGCACTACTTTTATTTGCAGGAACACTACAGATACTATGTTATGCAATAACTATTTCAGCACCCTGTAATCTTGGCACAACGGGGTGCAGATCGGGGGTAGCACAATACTCCATATCGTGTTGCAGACCGAAAGCAGAAAGCCTGCGATAGTGGGAACTATCTTTAAGGAACTCTATATAATTTTTACCACCAGTGGCATTATAGAGATGTCTAGCACCTCTGGCAGCATCACAATTGATCTCGAAAGCATGCTGTATCCTGTTTATTACAGCGCCGGCAAAGAGCGTATCTTCCAGATTGAATTTATCTTTCCATGAAGCACAGCCTAATAATACATTTTTGTTTTGAGCCAGGAGATAATCTGATAACACAGAAAGATTCAGAAAAGAACCGATCACAATCTCGGATGCATCCTGCACCATATGCAGTAAACGTGTTCCATTGGTAGTAGTGAGTACCAGTGTTTTGTCTTTAATGAAATCAGAAGGATATTCCAATGGAGAATTGCCATGCTGCAAGCCTTCAGCTACCTTACCGTCTCGCTCACCAGCCGTAAGGCTGTTTGGAATAGTATTACCCAATTCTATACATTCCTTTACTGATGCAACGGGAACTACACATTTCGCACCATTGTGCAACGCGGCAGTAATGGTGGAAGTGGCTCTGAAAATGTCAATAATAACCACAACAGCCCCCTTAGTGTTGTATAAATGCAACAGTGCAGGAGAAAGGCAAACTTCCAGACTTGGTTTATCCGCGTTCATCATTACAGCAATTTGTAGAATGTTCCTGATTTAGGTAATTATTAAAAAGCCCCCGTAAACGGAGGCTTTTATATTTTATACAAAGTTAGTAAAACTTCGTTTGCAGAATGTGTAAGAATATTAATATACCCACATGTCGTGTTCTTTGTTGAAGATCTCTTCAGCCGTCTTTTTGCCTTCATAGAGAGACTCCATTGGATTCATACGATCCTGGAAGCTTTCGCCATAACCACCTCCGATAGTACCGAAAGGATTGCTGACCTTAGTGATCCTGCTGGAGAACATACGAGATTCAAAGAATTCATCCCATGTAGCACGATACATATCGTTCTGAGGATTGTATACTTCATAGTTAGCAAGGATACCACGAATCTCAGGGTAGTACAACCAGAACATTGACTGTGGACCACGGTATACTCCGTCGTCACCATAAAGATCCTGTACAGGTGCAATACCTACGATACGAACAACCATCTGACCCTGATTACGGTCGAATATCCAATCTTCTTTTATCCTGTATTTAGTAATAGTTTCAGGTTTGAAGTCAGTGATACGAGTCTGCTGGATCTCTTCTCCTGTAATAGGATCGAGTACAGTTATTGTATCGCGCTTTCCTGCAACTTTTTCCATGATCTGCTCTTTAGTGAGCACAGTTGTGAAACGGTCATCGAAAGTACCATACGCTACTATCTTTCCTTTCTTGATAGCATCGATGAGAATTTCTATGAACATACCACCACCAGAATGCTCATCACCTGCATAACGGAAAGCAACGTTCTGTTTTTCGCGTGTATCGATCTCCCTCCATACCCTCTTTTTCCAAAGGATGTCGGATTCCCTGATATACTGCCATTGAATTGGCTGCCTCATGCGATCCTTCATAGGAATGCGATCATAAGCGCCATCCGGCGTACGTGATGGTAACCAATCTTTATTTACACCTGAGTTGGAACCGGAAACCATTGGGTCAACGGAGCCAGACTGGGCAAATGCAGAACTGCCTAACAACATGAGCATTGCTGCAACTGTAAGCTTATATGATTTCAGAACGGTCATATCCTTCTGTAATTTTTACTGTGTTAATTATTGTACTAAACTGATCCGGTACTAAGTTACTAAATTAATTCAATGAGAACACCAATGGAGCAAGATCTCTCACTTTTCCATCAGGGCCAACAGCCTTAATGTTTTCAATGAATATCTTATCACCAGGCCTTGCCATATCCATAGCTTTCTTGATATCTGCTTTGTCACCAAAACGACAGCCGATGTTACTTGTAGTCTTGAATGGACCTATCATGTCCCTTCCTTTAGGCAGCATACTGAATTCGAAAGCTGTTACTTTGAATTTAGCATCGAAGTCGAAGTTCTCAAGAACAGCAGCCGGAGCGATCTGCAACCTGAAAGTAGATGCAGGCATGTTACCACCGCTTGAAGAACCAACCCTTACGCTTGGGTCAGGAATACGTTTTACACGCACATCCATACTACCAACCTGTTTAACACCACCTTCTTTAGTTTTCGCCTTGATAGCAACGGTAACTTTACCGATCTTATCTACACGGATATTATAGCGACCTTTAACTGCAGAATCTCTTACTGTAGCACCAGGTATGTCAAGAGATACATCTTCCACAGAGTAACCGGCAGCAGCCACTGTAACAGGGTTGTCAACACCTATATAAAACACGTTCATCTTATCGAGCTGCATAGAAGCACCAGTGGTACCTACCATGTATTCGAATTTCCAATCCCTTGTGATAGGTCCCTGTTCTGTCTGCAGTTCAATACGGCCTTTGATAGTCTGAAGACCTGTACCTTTTGCGATTGTTTCCCAAGGAACAACACCATTTACAGCTGGTTTTGTGGTACCACCACCAGAAAGGCCTTTTACTTCAGGTTTGTTGCTTTTGTTGAACGCAGCAAGAAGGATAGAAGCTTCGATCTTATCACCATCAAGTGCATAGCTTGTTTTGGGAACCGCTACTGCAGCAATAGTATCGAATTTGATATCTTTCAAGTGGGCCTCTTCAAACAGCCTGTTGATAACCAACGCCTGACTGGCACGAACGTCGTTCTGGAATTTTGCGAAGAGTGCGAGTGCCGCCATTACAGGCATATGCTCGAAGTTCTCAACAGCCCAGTCGCCTGTAGGGTTATGGTCATTTTTAACTGCAGGCATTACATTGAGTGGCATTGTTCTGCTCATTGCACCTGAATCACTTGGTTTAACCTGTTCAAGAAGGAACTGACGCATAGCAAGCATACGCTGCCTCAGAGTATCTGCACCACGCTTCTCAACGAGCAGCAAAGTAGTAGCGTCAATGTTGTCCATTTTATCAGGCATTGTGCTATCATGTTCTGAATAACCACCACCTTCTATTACTATCCTTTTCTTCCAATCGTTCAGGTATTTCACCATTTCATCAGAACGTTTCACAACTTCATCAGCTTTTTCTCTGTAAGGACGAACCTTTTCAGCCTGACCTGGTTGTTTTTCATTCTCCTTGATAGCCGAATATATCTCAGCCGTCTTCTGCTCTATCGACTGGTTTGACTTGTCGATACTCAGGCTCAACGTTTTGAAGGCGTTAAGGATCTCATTAGATACATTTAGGGCCAGCAGGGCTGTCAACACCAGATACATCAGGTTGATCATGAGCTGCCGCGGCTCTTTAGGTATAGACATTATTTATCTTTTACTATTAGTTAGTAATATAGTTAAAACTCTGTATTCAATTAGCGACCCTGCATAGCAGAAAGCATATTGCCGTAGATCTGATTGAGAACAGTAAGATTCTTAGCCAGAAGAGCGATCTGCTCTTTAGTGTTTGCTGCATCTTTAGCACTGTTTGCCATAGACTCAGAAGCATTCACCAGGTTGCTGTAGAATTTGTTCATTGCTTTTAGGTGGTTGTTCGCATCAGACAGTTCTACTTCATAGATCTGATTGAGGGTACCCAAGTTCTTAGAAAGAACTTTCACCTGATCGTGGAACTTCATAGTGTCATCGGCTGCACTATTGAAAGCACCCATTGTTTTTGTAGCGCCAGAGAATGATTCTTTCATTTCGCCGAGTGCTTTAGCAGCCTCACGAGCGCTCTGAGAATAAGCACCTGTAGCAGAAGTAACTTCAGAGATATCTTTTATCTGGTCTACAGTCTGACCAAACTTCTGGAAGTTTTCGCCAAGACGTTTGATAACCTGAGGATTGATAGCAGCATCTTCCATCATTTTATCGAGTGATTTCACTGCAGAACCCTCTTTTTTGTGTGCGTCTTTACCATGTTTTTCAACAGCGTCAACGTGTGGGTTCTTAGTGATATCCGGATAGAAACGCTCCCAATAATAATCAGCGTGAGGAGGGAGCAGACCGAGAAGAGCAAACAAGAACACTTCCACAGACATACCCAGTGTGAGCATGATGCTACCACCTGGCCAGTGCTGTATCTTGAAAAGCGCACCCAACAGAACCACAGAGGCACCAAGGCCGATGATCAGGTTTTTAAAATATTTTCCCTTGTCGGTTTCAAAAAATAATACGATCGAATTCATTTTCTATCCGGTTTTACTTTACTGTTAATAGTTTGAAATTTCTTATTTGGTGAAGTCTGTATTAAAAATTCGTGATTACCTGACTGGACGCCTGTTGCTGAGCGCTGGTACAACCTCAGTATATACGCAACGGAAACCAATGTATGCTTTTGAAGTATCCTCGAATTCGTAATCGCGTGTGCTAACCTGCAGGTAGTACGACACATCGCGCCAGCTACCACCACGAACCACTTTACGTTTCATATACAGCGGATCATTGTCTTTTGCATTGTAAGCGACGTTAGGGTTCATATCAGACATCTGGTTGTAAGAACCACCATAATAAGCTGATGCTGTCCACTCAGATACGTTACCTGACATATTCTTCAGACCGTAATCGTTAGCGTTGTATTTATCAACAGGTACTGTGTACAGACCACCATCTGCAGCGTAGTTGCCACGAAGAGGTTTGAAGTTGGCAAGGTAACAGCCTTTTTTGTTGATGATGTAAGGACCACCCCATGGATAAGGTGACTGGTTGCGGCCGCCACGTGCTGCCCACTCCCATTCCTGCTCTGTTGGGAGACGGAACCTGTGTTCTGTATACATATGAGCTTTATCGCGCTCTGCAACCCAGATATTTGTCCTCCAGTTACAGAATGCGGTAGCCTGTTTGTGGTTTACGCCCACTACTGGGTACCTGTTGAAGCCAGGGAACCAGAAGTACTGCATAGCTATAGGCTCATTGAAAGCGTAGTTGAACTGACGCATCCATACTGTAGTATCAGGATAGGCAGGCACATCGTGCTGAACTATATACTTGCTGCGTGATTCTGTAGGATGCTGAATAGAGCCTGCATAATCGAATGTTCGGTAAGTATAAACCAGTTTGGTAGCATCCATTTCTTTTCTGCCCCAGCCAGACTGCTCTGCAGGAACATAAAGAGATGCCAGCTGATCCTGCAACTCAGGATCTTTCCAGTTGATCCTTTTGTAATCAACTCGCTGTGTACCATCCGGATTATCTTTAAAATTACCGAGAATAGTATTTGCAATAGAGTCGCGTACCCAGTTGGTATACTGGCGATATTCCTGATTGGAAATTTCAGTTGCATCCATGTAAAAGCCGACCATCTGCACGGTGTGTACTGTAGCGTCATTTCTGCCGCGTACATCCTCATCGCTGGCGCCCATCTTGAAGGAACCTGAGGGTACGTACATCATACCTATAGGCAATGGTGCCTTATAACTCATCCTCGTTTGATCACCTACAAGCTGGCCGTTGGAGGTCGGATTTCCGCAGCTTGCAGCAAGCGCTAACAATGCTAAAGCCGAGACCTTCAGGGAAGTTTTTTTCATACTACTGTCTATTGTTTTTGCAATTTTTGCAACTAATAAATTACTACAATTGTCACCTACCGCACAAAACCGATGCACAATATTCAAAGTTTTTTTGAAAAATACAAGCGTCGGCGAAAAAATGTTACCTGTTCAAACCCAATAAAAAATTGAAATTCGTCATTTTTTTAACATTTAATTCTACAATGCAACAAGGCCCAAAGCCTCATTAACACTGATTACAGGTGATAGGCATGCCTGTTCCGAGCAAACAAATATATACAAATTACCGTTAAAAAATTTTTTTTGAAGAAGCGGCAAATTGCATATTTCTTTTTCACAAGTAAGCAAATATAGGTTCGGTAAGCCTTTCGCTCTAATTTCTGTTGCTGCAGCCCGTGCCTCTTTTCCTGAACAAACCAGCGTTTTCATACCCATTACCTGCCGCTGCATCAGTTGCCCCCATAAACTGAAAGAATAAGCATACCTCACTGCTGTTTCAGTCATTGCTCTCACCATCACTTCCGACCGTTCTATCCATTCACTGTTGTCCATACTCATACCACATAACCACAGGTTCTGGGCCATCACAGAATTGGGCGAAGGGGTAGCACCATCATAGAGATCCACCTTACGAACAGGGATATCTTTCTGGGAAACGGGTGTGTAATAAAAGAAGCCATCTTCCCTGCCGAATTCTGCAATAACAGTGTTCATTATTTCACCCGCTTTTATCGCATATTTTTCGTTGCCGGAAAGGGATGTTAACTGCATCATTGACTGAACCAGATACGCATAATCATCGAGCTTGGCAGGTATACGTGCCACGCCATTCTTCCAGGTGTGCAAAAGGCTGCAATCTGCGCTGGTATAGGCTTCCAGCATCCAGGCCATGTGCGTTACTGCACGTGTAGCATACGCTTCATTATTCAGTGTTGCAGCCGCCTTGCATAGCGCACTGTTCATCAACGCGTTCCAAGACAAAAGACACTTGTCATCCGTTTGCGGACGTGGCCTCAACCCCCGTGCCTGCAGCAGGTTGTTTTTTACCTTTTCTATCGCCTCTTCTACTTCTGTAACCGAACAATTTTTCTCAGCTGCAATATCATAGACACTGCGTGCCACATGGAGGATATTTGTCTCTTCCCAGTTGCCGGCCGGTGATACACCAAAATATTGTGCTACCATACCAGTTACATCGCCCGAATGAGCCTCCCATTCTTCCCAGGTGAAGGTGTAAAACTTACCTTCCACGCCTTCGCTGTCTGCGTCGAGCGCGCAATAATACCCTCCGGAGGGATCTTTCAATTCACGCTCCACAAATTCAATCGTCTGTTCTATTACAGACTTATACTTTTCGCTCTTGTTTATGAGGTAAGCATCGCATAACGATATGATAAGCAAGGCATTATCATATAGCATCTTTTCAAAATGGGGTGCAAGCCAGTCAGCATCTGTAGCATATCTGGCAAAACCTCCGCCCAGTTGGTCGTAGATGCCGCCGTTTGTCATGCAGTCAAGACTCAGTAAGGCCTGATCCAGAGAAGGCTGGTGGCCGGTATAACGATAGTGCTCCAGTAGGAAACTGATGGCCATAGTGCCGGGAAACTTGGGGGCTTTCCCAAAACCGCCCTTTTCTTTATCGGCCATTGCAAGCAGTGTTTCTGCCAGTTTTCGTGTTGTTTCTTTGTTTGCTGTTGTACGTTCAGCCGGGGTTATTCGCATAGATGCCTGCCTGAGATGCTGCAACATCTGCCCTGCCTGCTGTGCCACTTCATCCTGTTGCTCGTTCCATATCTGATCCATGCGCTGCAGCAACTGTGACCAGGAAGGACGGTTGTATGCCTGACGGGGAGGAAAATATGTACCACCATAAAAAGGAGCTCTTTCAGGCGTCACAAAAACATTGAGCGGCCAGCCGCCACTACCGCTAATTGCCTGAACAGCATCCATGTACATATGATCTACATCAGGATGTTCTTCCCTGTCGACCTTTACACAGATAAAATGCTGATTCATGTATTCAGCTATCTGCGGATCTTCAAAACTCTCGCGCTCCATAACATGGCACCAGTGGCAGGCTGCGTAGCCAATACTCACCAATACGGGTTTATTTTCCTGTTTTGCCCGCATAAAAGCATCATCGCCCCACGGATACCAATCTACCGGATTATGGGCGTGTTGCAGTAAGTAAGGGCTTTGTTCGTTGATCAACCTGTTTGCCATGGTGTAAAGGTAATACCCCACCAACAAACCATTTCAGTGAAATAGCCTATAGGCCTATCAATCCTCTTACAGTGAAGGGATTTGCTACCAGGCCACAAACCTGCCAGTTGCTACACTGCTCTTGTCGGCCGGATATGCCCTGTAGAAATACATGCCCGGAACAAAATCTTTTTGCTGTTGGCCGTTTGCAAGGTCTGTACTCCATACTCTGCGCCCATTCAGGTCATACACTTCCAGAAAGCGGCAGACACCTGAAGGTGAAATGAATGAGGTACTGCCATCTTGCGCACGACCAATGAGTACAGAAGGAATAGTTGACCCAACCTCTGCTATTCCGGTAACCGCACCTATATGCACCGTGTCTTTGATGGAGATAGTGAAACAATCTGTTGTTGTTGTAAGGGTTACCGTATACACACCGGAAGACACATAGGCATGTACCGGATTGGTAGCCGTATCGGTATTACCATCGCCAAAAGCCCAGGTATAGCCTGTGGCTCGCTGGCTCTTGTTGGTGAAACTGACAGCGGTAGCAGTAGTATGGGTGCGTGTATATGCCGCATAGGGGTAATGACCGTATTGCTGCCACTGTGCTATGCTGTCTATTACCACCTTATCGGCAATGCGCTGCAGCGTGCTTACTGTAGACGCAGGGAGCCCTGCCGTATAAGTGCTACCGGTTGCCTTTCTGTTGAAAATGGATGCGTAGAAAACACAAGCCTGCAGGTAAGAACCGGCTAATGAAGGATGTGAACTGTCTGATATATACAGATCTATAGACGGGAAACTATCTATCACGATCTTCCATGCGGCACCCATAGGTGCTACTGATGCATGATTGTCCTGCGCCATCTGCATATAACTTTCCCTTAGTCTGCCCTGCATGCCTGCATAGGTGCATACCGCAGGATATCCTGCACAGTTCATTACATCGCCATTACGTCGGCCCCAGGTCATCATGAACATGGTCTCTATACAGGTATCATTTGCATTTATGAAACTATCGAGCCTGGCTGCATAGGGATAAACATCTGTAGCAACCTGTGCCGGCGGAAAGGCGGGCATCTGGCTCTGCTCCTGCAGCACTACTATATCCCATTGCTGAGAGAAAATACCGGCTATAGTGGTGGCATTGGTGGTGTGTTGCTGAAAGGTATACCCACCAGGAGCAGACATGCTGTAAATGAGCGTATCGCCGTTGGCTGCTGCCAGATCATGCAGCATAGTTGGCATACTGTTGGTGTAGGTATAACTGTTGCCTATGAAGTAGACTTTTCTAACAGTTGCCCCGGCAGTAAAGCAGGCACAAAAAGTAAGGACCAGGGTAAATAAGTAACTGAACTTTTTCATATGAGCTATTGTTTGCAGTTGCAAAAATAGCTTAATCTTCTTTTTCCGCCTTTTTCTTCCATTCGGCGGCCTTTTCTTTGTTCCGGTCGGTGCCCATGCCGTATTCGTAAAAGTCGCTCAGCATTTTCATTGCATCCTTGTCGCCCTTCTGAGCAGCCTTCAGTATCCAGATGAAAGCCTTGGTATCATTCTGCTTTATATCTCCAAGTCCTTTTGAGTAAACAAAACCTACCCAGAAACAACCACCTGGATTGCCCATCTCTGCCGACTTCATAGCCCAGTCGAAACCTTTGCGATATTCGCCTGCAGATGCCTTGTCTTTATTGATATAGATATTGGCAACTACAGCCATCATTTCATCATCATTGGTTCTAGTGGCGGTACTTTCAAACCAGCTCAGCAATCTTTGTTTATGCTCTTCCTTCAGCTCTCCGGAATTGTAAAGCGTAAAGAGATTATTGGTAGAGAAGTTGCGCTGATCTCCGGTGTATGCTGTTAGCTCTCTGTCTTTTATGAGCATCTCCATACCCTTGCCTGCACTCTTCTTCACACCTATGCCCATCACATAAAAACCACCCATGTAGAAACAGGCATCCGGATTATTGTAGCCTGCATGTCTTTTCATCCATGCAGCTATATCTTCCTTATTCATTCCCGCGCAATCATCTTTCATCACCATTACACCCACCGGTTTTACAGATATGCTATCTCCTGCATCTGCAGCCTTCATATACCATTCTATTGCTTTCAGACAATCGTTACCAAGGTCGCTCTGCGCATAGTAGTCACCCAAATAGCGCATCGCATCGGGTTCTCCGGCTGCAGCCGCTTTCAGAAACCAGCCAGAGCCTGTCTTAGGATCTGCAGTCACCCCATCACCTTCCATGTAGCAAAAACCCAATGCTATCATGGCATCCACATCGCCTTTGTCGGCAGCTATGTTATACCACTTCACCGCTTCGGTCATGTTAGCGGCTACACCCCTACCCTCTTCATACATCTCGCCCAGTTCATAGGCGGCATCAGAACTGCCACCTGTAGCTGCCTTTTTCATCCAGTCAATAGACTTTGCAGGATCTTTCTTCACACCCATCCCTTCGCCATACATTTCGCCCAGCAGCAGCATGGCACTGATGTTCTTTTTTGCTGCTGCCTTAGTGAGCCATTTATTGGCGGTGAGGTAGTTTTTTGCCACGCCTGTACCAAAGTAATAATACTGCCCCAACTGAAACAGCGCATCAGCATTGCCTTTTGCGGCAGCCGCTTTTACAGCAGCTAATTCTTTAGGTGCAGGAACTACAGGTTTTTCCAGCTGACCATATCCACTGATACAAGACAATAGGAAACAAAAAACAACGATCGCAAACTTCATAGCGGCAAAAATAGGATTTACGGTTTATTCGGCTGAATTAATTGATGGCTTTACTGCTTTATTACGGGTAAGGAACCACAACACTATGCACAATACTATACATGCAACAGACATTAATAACCCCTTGTTAAAATAACGCAGATCATATACCATTTCTACAGTGTGCTGCCCACGGCCCAGGAATACCCCTGTCATACCGGCAAATACTATTTCTTTTTCTTTCTCCTGACCGTCTACTTTCAGCTTCCAGCCTCCATCGTAAGGAACAGACAGATATAGCATTTTGTCTTCGCTCACATTTACCTTACCACTGATGCGGGTATCGGTGATCTTATCTGCCACAAGGCTATCTCTGCCCAGATCTGCAATACTCTGCGCATATATATCCAGGTTGAACATAGATGGCGCTATAGTATCTCTCAACTGATACTCTGTCATACCCTTTACTTTAGGTACATCTTCATCGCTAACGACACAAGCTTTCAATGTTATAAAATCTTTCTGCGTAGTAGACAAAGCATCATACACGCTTTCCCTGATATACTGCTTGTAGGTATAACCAAATGGCAACAGGAATTTATTCCTGAACACCTTCACGTCTCCGAAAGTAGCTATAGAATCGCCTATGAGGCGCCACAGCGGCACTACATCCTGTTTTGCGAGCATGTACTTCACCCTGTTTGCCGATTCTAATATCGGGCGGCCCATGAGCCCTCTTGCCCAACGGGAATCCAGCTCGCTCTTTTTATCAGATACACCCACCAGCTGCAGGTAACGTATATAGTATAACTGGTTGAAAGGATTGTAGCCGCAAGTACCTCTGTAGCCCTGCGCCTGCGCATCATTTAGTGAATAGTGTATGGCAGGCGAAGATGCATAACTCTTATCTATGCGATAGAAAGAATTGTCTTTACTGCTGATAAATTTCACCGCATCTGCGGTGTAGTCGTTATAACCCTTTTTCTCGGTTAGCTCCTCTGCCGTTACAGGGTCGCGGTCATTCACAGTTATGCCCGACATATAAGTAAGTTCAAATACAATAACGCCAAGCAACAGATACTTCATATAGGCAGGGCTATTCTCACGACCCAACATGAAGATTATACCACTGTATACCAGCAACAGGAAGCAAACAAAAGTGAACACCGGCGAATTGATAACGCCTCCATCAGGGAAGAACGGATAGTTGAGCAGCAGGAACAAGAAGGCTACTGTGGCTATGAGTATCACCAGATTTATTTTGCGGTGAGTCATGATCTTATCGAGTGCCAGCAGTGCATAATACATCAGGAACATGGCTACTACTATAGAATAGGCACGATAATAATCTCCGGTAAACAACCAGAATGCATACCTGAAATAGGGGAAAATTATGGGCATGAGCCAAATGGCCAGAAACACAATAAAGAACAACCTTACTTTTTTTGTAAGGAAGGGGAATACCTGAGGCATCAGCAGCAGGCAAGGCAATCCGCAGTAAAACAGTGGCGCTTCCAGCGTATTCTGCCAACCCTTGAAGTTGCTACCCGAGCCCAGCAGATCGCTGGAAAAGAAACGCATTATGGCTGTACCAAGCTGAAACTGATCTACTGTACTGAACATAGGCACCGAAGAAAGCACCCCGGCATAAGATGTATTACCACTACCGCGAGGACTCTCCAGCAGTTGTACCACATTCTCCAGCATAAAGGGTCCACTGAGCAGTATACCCAGCACTCCGGCTCCTGCCATCTTGCCAAAAAGCAATGCACCCGACTTTACATCATAACCACCGGTCTGCACCATGCGCAGTATAGCGTAGCCTGCCAGAAACAAGCCATACACATACATATTGAACGGCTGAGACAGGAATATGAGGAATATACCCAGCGTAAATACCAACCATTTTCCTTTGGAGAATAACAACTCAAAACCGAGCAACAATACAGCGAGATTGAACGTCTCGAAAGAGAACAGGAACCAGCCGCCACCCAATATCATAAAAGCACAGAAAGCATAGAAAAGACTACCCACGATACTGGTAAAGGCTGCCAGACCCATAGACCGCAGATAATAGAAAAATACCAGCCCGCTAAGCACCACTTTGGCAAACTCTTTGTAAGCAGTACCAAAGATGATACTATCCTTCCCGCTCAGATACAGGAAAATATCGAACGGATCGCGAAGGAAAAAAGGAAACATATTCTGCCCCATACTCATGCCAAAAGACCACTGCGGCAAGCCATGTTTAGACATATAGTCTGCTACTCCATAGGTAACGGCATATGAATAATTGTAAGAGTCGCTGCCTATATCCTTGAAGTAGTAGGCATTGTGGAACAGGAGATAGTCTTTATAGACAATAAATGCCATAAACAACAATAGACCCAGCACCAGAAAAACGGCCTTGCTGCCAATAGTATCAAATAGATCGGGAGTGGCAACTTTTGGCACAGGTGTTTCCTGGACATTGTTTACCGGAGCCTTGGGGGTGTTCTGCTGTTTCTTAGTGGACACAGTATATTTATTTTATAATGTGCCAAAGTACAAATAAGGCTTTAATCAAACAAAAATCAATAACTGACAAATGAACTTGGACCAAAAGATAATGCGACACAGACACAACAAAGCCCGGAACAATAGCTCCGGGCTTTGAATATCATGAAATGAAATCATTTTATTACTATGTCCCCTCCATTGCTATAGGCTTGGAGAATGGTTCCATTTCGGTGAGTGGCTTTCCAAAAGCTATTTTAGGATAAGTATTGGTGTGCGGATCTATCATTACCTGCAGCAATTGTGGTTTGTTCACATTCTCTTCGCTCCACAACCATTTTGCAGCATCTGCTATCTGATCCTCGCTTTCTATTGTTTTAGCATCTATACCGTAAGCAATACTCACCTTCTCGAAATCGGGTGCAGTATAGCCCCACCATGTAGACTGGTAACGGGAACCGAAGTAAGAATCCTGGAACTGACGGATCATACCAAGGCTCTGATTGTTCATCACAATGATCTTGATAGGAAGATTATTCCTAACTATGGTCTGTAATTCCTGTATGTTCAGCTGCATGCTACCATCACCAATAATGGCTGTTACCGGCCTGCCCCCCATTGCAAAAGAGGCACCAACCGCAGCTGGCAGGGCATAACCCATTGCGCCCATTCCGGCAGAGGTAATAAATAACTGGTCCTGTCCCATCTCCAGCGACTGTGCTGCCCACATCTGATGTGCGCCCACATCAATAGTGTAAGATGTTGTTGCTGCAGAGTGCTGCGACAACTGATGCATGAAGAAATTGGGGTTGATCCCTACTGTAGTTACTTCTTTTATATCAGGCCATGATGCCTTAAGTTCTGCTATATGTTGCACCCACGCTGCAGGAGCAGTGAAATGAGCTGAAGTATACGAACTATTGAAAGCTGTAAGGAATTCCTTTACATCTGCAACAATAGGTGTGCAGCCCTTCACCCTGTTATTGATCTCTGACTCTTCGCAGTCTACATGAAATATCTTCCTGTCTTCAAAGAACTTCACATCGGCACCGGTCTGACGAATGTCTAGCCTGCTGCCTACTACTACCAGCAGATCAGACTCTCCCAATGCCAGATTGGCCCAGCGATTGCCATATGCACCTATAAAACCTACCCGCTGCGGATGCGCAAAAGGCAAAGCATCTACAGCCAGCAAAGAGGTAATTACAGGTAATCCGGTATTTTTTATAAAAACTTCCAGTTCTTTAGCCGAGAATGAAGCCCTTACACCGCGACCAACCAGCAGTAATGGCTTTTTACTATCTTTTATTGCCTGAGAAAGTTCCTCAAGTTGCGTCTTTAGCCTATCCGGCACAGCAGCCGCTGCAATTGGTTCTTCTTCCGCTGCAGGCACTTCTATATCGGCACGCTGCACATCCATTGGTATATCTATGAGCACAGGGCCGGGCCGGCCTGAAACAGCAATTTCAAAAGCCTCTTTCAGAATAGCCGGAATATCATTGGGTTCATTTACGAGATAGCTGCGCTTGGTTATGTGCTGCGCCATAGAAACAATATCTGTCTCCTGAAAACCCAACTGCCTTATGTTTCTGTCGCCTTTTTGTTCGTGTCTGTTCACCTGACCGGTAATAAATACGGCAGGAGAAGAATCGAAATAGCAACTACCTATACCCGTAAGCAGGTTAGTAGCACCAGGCCCGCTGGTAGCCATAGCTACCCCCGGAATGCCCGTAACCCTGCCACATGCATCTGCAGCAAAAGCAGCAGCCTGCTCATGATGTACCGTCACTATCTTGATGTCGGTATGCTGAAGGAACGAGTCGAGCAGATGAGTGATCATGCCGCCGGTTATCTCAAACACACATTTGACACCTTTTTTTTCTATATATTTAGCTATATAATCCGATACTTTCATGAAAAATTGGTGGTATTGACCGGGAGTAAAGATAAGTAAAAATCAATAGGTTGTTTTCTTCCATACCTGCTACAGATACATATATGCGGATATAAAAAGGATACACACTTATAATTTTGCTGATGCAATAAATCATTACTTTTAAACCCGGTATAAAATTCCGCCTCCGGAACCACAAAACAAACGAACTGCCTTGAAACTGACCAAAGATCTGGAACACATATTGCATCACTGCAACACCCTTTGGGAACAGCTGCGGGGCAAGACCATATTTATTACCGGCGGCACCGGTTTCTTTGGAAAGTGGATATTGGAAAGCTTTATTTATGCCAATGAAACCCTAGATCTGAAAGCACAGATGATAGTACTGAGCCGCGATCCGGGTAGTTTCCTCTCATTTTACCCTCAATTCAATAAAGGGTATATCGGCTTTGTAAAAGGCGACATACTGAATTTCGCCTACCCGGCCGGACCGGTAGACTATATAATACATGCAGCTACAGACATGGGTGGCTACCAGAATATTGCGCAGGCCACTACAGTCTACGATAGTATAGTAGAGGGCACACGGCATGTTCTGGAACTGGCAAGGACAAAGAATGTTGCTTCGATGCTACATACAAGTTCGGGGGCAGTTTATGGCAAACAACCACACGATCTACCGCTGATCAACGAAGTATATATGGGTGCGCCGGATGTTTATGACAATGGCGCAGCCTACGGAGAAGGGAAACGTGCAGCAGAAATGCTCGCCAACATCTACTACCATCAATATGGCACTCCGTCTAAGATTGCCAGATGTTTTGCCTTCGTAGGACCTTACTTCCCCACCGATAGTAACTTTGCAGTTGGCAATTTCATCCACGACACTATAAACGGACACAAAATTATCATCAAAGGAGACGGCACCCCCTACCGATCTTATATGTATGCAGCAGATCTCACTATTTGGCTGTGGCACATATTGCTGAATGGACAGCCTGTGAGACCCTACAATGTTGGCTCCGATGAGGCCGTATCCATTGCAGGTATAGCACAAATAGTGGCATCTTTTTCTCCAAACGAACAAAAAGACATTACCATACTCACACCACCTTCGGGCAAACCGGCAGCACGTTATGTGCCTGATGTGAAAAGAGCGAAAGAAGAATTAAATTTGAATATTTACACAGATATCTATGAAGCCATAAAAAGAACCATAGATTTCTATACCTGATAATAAAAGCCAGTGACTAAAAAACACATATCGGTAGTAACACCCTGCTATAACGAAGAGGGTAACGTGGCCAACCTTGCCAAGGTGGTAGCCGGCGTATTCGCCAAACTGCCGCAATACACCTACGAGCACGTATTCATAGACAATTGCTCTACAGACAGCACGGTGAAGATCCTAAAAGAGGTCTGCGCCGAAGACAAGAATGTAAAAGTTATCCTGAATGCCCGCAACTTCGGGCACATAAGGTCTCCGTTCTATGGTATGCTGGCCTGCAAGGGTGATGCCATCATTTCTATAGTATCAGACTTTCAGGATCCTCCGGAGATGATAGAGCAGTTTCTTGCAAAATGGGAAGAAGGGTACAAAATTGTGATAGGCGTAAAAAAACGCAGCAGGGAAAACCCCATCATGTTTGCTATCCGCAAGGCATTCTACAACATGCTCAGCAAAATGTCTGACAGCGGAGAAAGCCCTGTAAAGAACTTTACCGGTTTTGGTCTGTACGACCAGCAGTTTATTTCTGTACTTCGCCAGCTCGATGACCCTTACCCATACTTCAGGGGCATGATCACCGAACTTGGCTTCGACAGGCACGAAATAGAATATACCCAACCACAGCGTGCTGCAGGCAAAACAAAGAACAACTTCTTTACCCTGTATGACATTGCCATGCTGGGCTTCACCAATCACTCCAAACTACCGCTGAGGCTGGCTGCATTTTTCGGATTCTTCTCGGCCATTGTAAGTTTGCTGGTAGCTGTTGCCTACTTCGTTTACAAACTTGCCTACTGGGATCGTTTTGTTGTTGGACAGGCACCATTGGTCATTGGTGTATTCTTCTTCTCTTCAGTGCAACTGTTCTTCATTGGTATCATTGGAGAATATATTGGCGCTATACATACACAGGTGCGCAAGCGTCCGCTGGTAATAGAGAAAGAACGTATCAACTTCGATCAGTAATTATACAATACAGATTTTCCCTGCACCCCTCCGGTATCTACCGGAGGGGGTGTTCTTTTGTACCACCTCACTTAGTTACCAAAGTATTGCACTATTTTTGCCATCTATGTCAGGCAGTTACCAATCAGGTTTTGTGAATATTTTCGGGGCACCCAATGCAGGCAAATCTACCTTGCTCAATCTTTTGCTGGGTGAGCGCCTGGTGATCATATCGCCCAAGGTGCAAACCACACGACACCGAATACTAGGTATCTTGTCTGAACCTAACTACCAGATTGTTTTCTCCGATACACCGGGCATAATAGAACCCAAATACAAACTGCACCAGAAAATGATGCTGCAGGTAAAAAGTGCGCTGGAAGATGCCGATGTTGCAATATTGATGCATGACATTGCACGCCCTATGGAAGAATTCGAAGCCATAGCTGCCTCGCTGAAGCTGAAAGTACCCGCCATATTATTACTGAACAAGACCGATACCCTAAAAGACAAAAGCAGTCTGGAAGGCATCATCATACAATATAAAGACAAATACCCCGGCTGGGAAGTACTGGCCATATCGGCACGTAAACAGACCAATACGGATAAGATATTACCACTCATACTCAAGTCGCTGCCAGAGGGTATGCCCTTCTATCCCGATGACAGTATATCAGACCGCAACCAGCGCTTCTTTGTAGCAGAGATGATACGCGAACAGATCTATGCCCTTTATGATGAGGAGATACCCTATCATGCTGCTGTGCTTATTCAGTCTTTCGAAGAAAAGACCACGCTTGATGTAATCAAGGCTGACATAATAGTAAGCAGGGAAACACAGAAGATGATATTGCTGGGCAAAGGTGGCAGCATGATCAAACAACTGGGTATCAATTCGCGAAAGGTGATAGAAGAGTTCCTGCAGCGCAAGGTGCATCTGGAATTATTTGTGAAAGTGCGACCCAAGTGGCGCGACAATGAAAACTACCTGCGCGAATATGGCTACAATTGATGAGCGTCTTGCCGTTATTCAACCACTCAACAAAGTTTGGTATCAGGGCAAGGTAGCAGCAATGGATATGCTCCGGCTCGATCTGTTGCATCCGGTAATATCAGGCAATAAGTGGTATAAACTGCGCTTGAATCTATCCTATGCTCAGGAACATAACTTCAAGACCATTGTAACCTTTGGCGGAGGCTATTCTAACCACCTGGTGGCAACTGCTTTTGCTGCAAAAGAATTCGGGCTAAGATCAGTTGGCATAGTACGCGGACAGCATGATGTACTGACACCTACACTTGCAGAATGCCGCGCGTATGGCATGGAGCTAATCTTTGTAACGCACGATGATTACCAGAACCGTCACCAACCCGAATGGGCCGAACAAATGGCTCGCCATTTCGACGAAATCCTGATCATACCCGAAGGTGGCGCCAATGAAAGAGGCCGCAAGGGTGCCGGCCTTATAGATAGGTTCGTCAACAAGTCATATACCCATATTGCACTGTCAGTAGGCACAGGCACTACTATGGCAGGGCTAAGAAACAAACTTGACCCTCAACAGCAGGTCATCGGTTTCGCACCTATGAAAAACAGCGTAGAACAGGCACACTATATTTCAGAACACCTGTCTGCTGCACACAACAAAAACTGGACACTGGAAACAGACAACAGTTTTGGCGGATTCGGTAAATGGAAGGACGAGTTATTGTTCTTTATGAACGAGTTCTATAACGACAATAAGATTCCTCTGGACATTGTTTATACATCCAAGATGATGTATCGCCTGCAGGAAATGCTGAATGATAATTACTTCTCTTCTACAGACCGCATTTTATGCATACACTCAGGAGGCCTGCAAGGCAACTCTTCTGTAAAAGACAAACTGAAATATTAACCAATTAGCACCGCTCCGTTAAGAGGATTTTTTGTTGCGGTTCTTGCTCGGATATTTATCCTGCGGCTTGTCGTCTTCAAACATACCCTGATAGATAAGCTTTCCTTTTTTGTTGTAGCAGCGGCCATAGCCATTTTTGGCGCCGTCTTTCCACTTGCCCATATACTTTTTGCAGCGGGGGCAGTAGCGCATGGTTACGCTGGCCTTGGGCGATGATATGAAATAGTTGCCATAGCCATTCTTCACATCATTATCAAACTGACCATCATATCTATCACCATTGTTCCAGCTAAAGATACCATTACCCTGTTTTTTGTCATTCTTCCAGCCACCTTCGTAGCGGGCACCATTTTCATAGTAGTAGGTACCCTTTCCGGTTCGCATATTATTCTCAAAATGACCTATGTACTTGTCGCCAT
The DNA here is from genome assembly GCA_943331005.2 of Bordetella parapertussis. Taxonomy (GTDB): domain Bacteria; phylum Bacteroidota; class Bacteroidia; order Chitinophagales; family Chitinophagaceae; genus Nemorincola. Next base: position 30,155 of record CALQJX020000024.1, on the reverse strand, counting down.
TGGCCCACGAATAGGTACCCTCTCCTGTCCTGTTGTTCTTTACATACTGGCCATCATACTTCTCACCGTTTATCCAGCTGCATTGTCCTTGTCCATGCAGGGTATTATCCTGGAAGGCGCCTTCATATACATCCCCATTCTTCCAGTAAAATTTACCCAGTCCGTTCTGCGCTCCTTTACTCCATTCGCCTTCATAACGGTTGCTATCGGCATAGTACATAATACCCTGACCCGACATGGTATCGTTTGCAAAACCACCTACATATTTATCGCCGCTGGGCCATATGCATGTACCTATACCCGACTTCTTACCATTCACCAGATCACCGGTATAACTATAAGTTCCTTTCTGTACAGACTCCTGTGCTTTTACCTCAGTAAAAGACAGCAATGCAACCAGCAGCAACAAACTAGGGGAATATCTCATTTTCATTTGAATCATATCAAAATGGCTTCACTTGGTACATACCTGTTGCCATATTTGTAAAATTAACAAAAAACATAAAAGTACCCTGATATTGGGTTCTAGTTTAACTTTCTTTATTAATGATAAACAAAGCTATCTTTTCTCGCTACAGATCTGAATCAGCATGCCGATTCAGATCATATGCTTTTTTAGCCTGTTCGATGTCTTTTCGTTACCTTTGCACCACTTAAAAAAAAGCACATGAAAGAAGTATATATCATTTCGGCCGTGCGTACCCCAATGGGTAGCTGGGGCGGCGCTCTGAAAGACTTTTCTGCACCCAAACTGGGCGCTATAGCTATAAAAGGCGCACTGGAAAGAGCAGGCGTAAGCGCATCTGAAGTAAACGAAGTACTCATGGGCTGCGTACTGCAGGCCAATCTCGGTCAGGCTCCTGCTCGTCAGGCAGCTCGTTTTGCCGGTGTACCAGACAACGTTCCTTGTACTACTATCAATAAAGTTTGCGCAAGCGGCATGAAAGCTGTAATGCAGGGTGCTCAGGCTATCATGCTCGGCGATGCCGATGTAGTTGTAGCTGGCGGTATGGAAAGCATGAGCAATGTGCCTTTCTACAACGAAAACCTGCGTTGGGGTAACAAATATGGTAACGTTACTGTAATAGATGGTCTTGCAAAAGACGGTCTTACTGATGTGTACCACAACTATGCAATGGGCAATGCTGCTGATATGTGCGCCAAAGAATGCAACATCAGCCGCGAAGCACAGGATGAATTTGCAATTGAAAGCTACAAACGCAGCCAGGCAGCCTGGGATGCAGGTCGTTTCGATAACGAGATCGTTCCTGTAGAAGTTCCTCAGAAAAAAGGTGACCCTATCAAAATAAGTAAGGACGAAGATCCATGGAATGTAAAATTCGATAAGATCCCTGGCCTTCGCCCAGCCTTCTCTAAAGAAGGTACTGTTACTGCAGCTAACGCCAGCACTATGAATGATGGTGCTGCTGCGCTGGTTCTGATGAGCAGAGAAAAAGCAGAAGCACTTGGTCTGAAGCCAATAGCCAAGATCAAAGGATATGCTGATGCTGAACAGGCTCCTGAATGGTTCACAACTTCTCCATCACTGGCAGTGCCAAAAGCAGTAGCTAAGGCCGGCCTGAAAATGGAAGATGTATCTTTCTTCGAACTGAATGAAGCATTCAGCGTAGTAGGTATAGTGAACGGTCAGAAAATGAACCTGAAACCTGAACAGATCAATGTGAACGGTGGTGCAGTAGCTATCGGTCACCCACTTGGCTGCAGCGGTGCCCGTATCATTGCTACCCTCATCAACGTATTGGGCCAGAACAATGCCAAATACGGTGCTGCCGGTATCTGCAACGGTGGTGGTGGCGCAAGCGCTATTGTTATTGAAAAATGCTAATTAAGCGCAGGTAACTGCTATCAATAATTACTTATAGAACAGCCGGTCGAAAGACCGGCTGTTCTATTTATAGCCCAATCGCGAGTCATATCATGGACTCAAAAGAAAAGCCCCGCATCAACAGATGCGGGGCTTTCAATTATTTGAATGTTGTGATCGTTTACCTGAAGTTGTAGTTGTTTACGTCTTCGAAACGTGGACAGTACATAGGATCGCGTGGATTTTTCCTGTGCTGATACAATCCTTTCACATAAAATGTAAGCTCTGTAGCATTAGTACCCGCAACACTTGCAGCAAGTGCAGAATTGGTAACATCATGAGAGAAACCAATAGCAATGTCTTTGTAATCTACTCTCACCATTGGAATGAATGCATCTTTATACCTGTAGAACGCACCGAAGTTCAGCGCGAAGATACTTGGAAGGCCTACCGGCACACTGCGCCATGTAAAGAACCCGCCCAATATCACCTCATTACTTGGACCCTGATTACTGTAGTTACCATGAACGGTAATGCCAAACTGCTCACTGAAAGAAGAATGGAATCCGGCGTTGAACTGCCATTTTATTGCCCTGCTCACCGGATCACCTGTACCATAGAACTCTTCTGTTGGTGTGTTGATGTGATAAGCACTTACACCAAGATAATAGTTGAACAGACCATTTTCATCCAGCGAACTGTTCAAACTAACTCCTGCGCCGATATCGTAATGATTAAAGTTCTTGTACGTTACGTTTTCACCTGTAGAATTGGTAGGATCATAAACCCCGTTCACATACTGTGTACTGGTCCTGAACTTACTCTGATCAACAGACATCTTATTAAGCCCTCCGCTTAAACCTACAGAAAGATAAGTATGATACACATCGTCCAGCGCCTTATTGTAGGCTATAGACGGATATACCTGTGTTTTAGCCATATTTACTTCGCCAGCTTTGTCAAAGTTGGTAGCCAAACCGAAACTCAGGTAATCGTTTATCTCCCTGTTCACAAGGATACGCGTCTCACCAGATATCATTACAGTGCTGTATGGATTGCTTGATATAGCTGACCACTGACTGCGGTAATCGATACCGACCTTGTAATCTCCGGTAAAAATGCCCGTCAGTGCAGGGTTACGCAGCAACGCATTTTCGTAAAACTGCGAATAGTGTATATCCTGAGCATTGCCTTGCAGACCAATGCCAACCAGAATACCCGCCAACACCTTGCTAAAAATCCGCTTCATTTGTTCCTTATTTAAGAATTAACTCAATTATCTTACTATAGAAATATCACCTTTATACTTGAACACCTCACCAAGGTTACAATTTGCCTCTATCACATACATGAATACATCCGGAGGCAGAACTACACCTTTGAACTGACCATCCCATCCTTCTGCAGGATCATTGGCCTGAAAGTTGTATCGTTCGTAAACAAGCTCACCCCAACGGTTGTAGATCAGGAATTTAGAGATCTTGGAGATACCCTTGCCACTGATGAAGAAACGATCGTTGATACCATCCCCATTCGGGCTGAATACGTTTGGTATGAATACCTGAGTATTATCACATTCGATTTTGATATTCACCTCACGAATTGTGGTACAGCCATATACCGATGTTGCTGTGAATGTATAAGTGGTATTTACTGTTGGCGTTGCAACAGTAGTATAGCACGTATCGCATGATATAGTTCCGTTCTGTGTCCATGCATAATGCGATATGATCATGTCGTTATTGATCGTGGCAGTCAACGGCACACCTGTACCCGACGCAACTGTAGCCGATGGCGGTGTGATGCTCACATCAGGATAAGGTACCACCACAACAGTTGTGTACAATGTATCAGGCCAGCACACGTTTGGTGTGATGATCACCTGATAAGTAGTAGTAACAGATGGAGATACAACCGGATTGTGCACCATGTTGTTGCTCATCGCGATCGGGTTGGTCCACAGGAAATCAGACCTTGCGCCATCAGGGTTGATGCTGATCGCATTGAGCTGAGCCTTGTCGCCGATACATATCACTGTATCCCTGTTAATGCTGTTGAATGCACTATCCAGTACTGTTACCGGTACCTTCAGCGAATCGTAACAACCGAACGGAGTAATACCTGTAACCCTGTAAACCAGGTTGAAAGTATTAGATACTATCGGATTAGCACATGTATCACAAGAGATGTAGGCGTTAGGGAACCATGCGAAACGTGTTGTGTTCGACAAAGTATCTTTCACATTCAGCTGTGTAGTGCTACCATTACATACAATAGCCGGATTTGGCAACACTCTCATTACAGGCAGCGGCATCACTGTAACTTTAAAGAACAGAGAATCACGACAACCCAGAGAGTCGATAGCCAGCAGATTGTAAGTAATAGTATTCAGCGGACAAGCTGTAGTAGTATCACAGATTGTGCATGACAAACCGGTAGACGGCCTCCATTCGAAGTAAGTACCTGCACGACCACTTGCTTTGATCACGGTACATTCACCGCGACAGATACTATCCTTACCTGTTACTGATATGTCATTCAGCATAGAGTCAATAATAGCTCTAACCTGTGCAGTGTCCCTGCATCCATAGATAGTAGATCCTGTTACAACATAAGTTGTAGTGAGTGTAGGACTGGCCACAACTATTGCACCTGTTGTAGCACTAAGCCCTGTAGCAGGAGACCATGAGTAAGTATCTGCACCGCTGGCTATAAGAGATACAGATGCATACTTACAGATAACTGTAGGAGCATTTACTGTAACTACAGGAAGGGGACGCACATTGATAAGCTTTGTTACAAAACAACCAGTGATCAACTTATAGGTAATGGTCACAGAACCTGCAGTGATACCGGTAATTACACCAGATGTATCTACTATGGTTGCTATGGTTGGATTGCTGATGCTCCATTTACCACCTGCAGTAGCATTGGTTGCAGTAATAGAATATGTTTCGCAGACATTGATAGGACCACCTATTGCTGCCGGTAAAGGATGTACTGTTACTGAACGTACTTCTTTACAACCATAATCGAGTGTGTAAGTAACGTTTACCACACCTGCTGATATACCGGTAAGTACACCTGTAAGCGTATCTATATCTGCTATAGTAACATTGCTTGTAGACCATTTACCCGCCGGTGCTACGGGTGTACTGGTAAGTGTAATGGTAGAACCCACACATACTGTATCAGGGCCAATGATAGGTGTTGGCAACTGGTGAACATGGAATTCCACGCTCCTGAAGCAACCCGTAGGCAATGTGTAAGTAATGAAAGTTGTACCAACTGTAAGACCTACTACCCTTGCAGAGTCGAAATCTGAAGTGATAGCTGTTACAGAAGCAATAAAACCGCCACCACTCCATGCACCTCCACCCGGAGTTGAAGAGAGTATCGTATCTGCATACTGGCAGATATCTGTGATACCGGTAATAGGGCCTGGCAATGGATTAACTGTCACGAATGCTGTGGTCTCACAACCTGTAGCTGTGAGTTTGTAAGTAACCATCGTCACACCGGCATTGACACCTGTGAACACACCTGTAGATGAGTTGATGGTTCCTATAGATGGCACACTGGTACTCCAGGTACCACCTGGTGTTGCACTGCTCAATGTAGTGGTGTTACCCACACACACAGAAAGCACACCTGTAATTGTTGCAGGCAATGGATTTACTGTTACCTGTATAAAGGTATCACAGCCTGTAGGCAATGTATAGGTGATGTTGGTTACACCTGCAGTATTACCCGTATACACACCCGAAGCCGGATTGATAGATGCAATGGCAGGGAACTGACTGGTCCATGTACCGCCAGGGAATGGTGGGTTCAGCAGGAATGCAGTATTGTTCACACATACCTCTCTTGCACCAACAATCGTTGATGCGGTAGGAACCGGATTAATAGTAACATTCGTTATGGTAAAACAGCCGGTTGGCAGTATATAAGAAATGGTCGACGTTCCTGTAGTGATACCTATCATTTGTCCGGTAGGCATGAAGATAAATGCGACAGCCGGATTACTGCTGCTCCATGTACCACCCGGCGTACTGCTGGTGAGTATCGTAGTGTCGCCCTGACATATGCTAAGTGCACCCGATATAGGGGCAGGGTTAGGATTAACAGTGAATTGGATTACCCTCGGACAGCTTGATGGCAACGTATAAGTGATATAAGCAACACCGGGAGCTATACCTGTAACAACACCTGTGGCCGTACCTACGAATGCAACAGCTGTATTGCTACTGCTCCACGAACCGCCGGTAGTAATATTACTGAGGGTTGAAGAGTAACCCTGACAAACCGACAGCACACCTGTTATAGGCTGCGGAGTTGGATTAATAGTGAGTACTGTAGTAGTGTAACAACCTGTAGGCAAAGTATACGTAAGTGTCACGGTACCTGCAGAAACGCTGGCAACTACTCCCGAAGAAGTACCCACAACTGCAATGTAAACATTATCGCTCATCCAGGTTCCACCCGCAGTAGCACTGTGCAGCGTGATGGTATCATTCAGACAGATGTTCAGCGTGCCGGTAATTGTATCAGGCAATGGATTCACTGTTATGATAGCCGTAGTAAGACAGCCTGTGGCTGGCAATGTGTAAGTAACTGTAGCGGTACCACCTGTCGGAGATACTGCACCAACCAGACCTGTAGGGCTAATGGTTGCTACCGATACCGGGCTGATGCTCCATACACCACCCGCAGTAGTATCAATGAGCAGACTTGTATAAGTATGACAGATCGTAAATGAACCTGTTATTGCTGATGGCAACGGGTTCACTGTAACTGAGTACGTAGTAAGACAGCCGGTAGGCAATGTATAGACAAATGTTTCTACACCAGCAGCTATACCTGTTACCACACCTGAAGAGGAACCGATAGTTGCATAGGTGCCACTGCTTGACCACGTGCCACCTGCGCTTGCACTGCTGATCGTAATAGTATTACCTACGCAGACCTCTGTAGGACCGGTAACAGCTACCGGTAATGGATTCACTGTTACAGTGCCTGTAGTGATACAACCTGTAACTGTAGATGTAAATGTTATTGTAGCAACTCCGGCACTGATACCTGTAAACACACCGGTAGTAGCATTGATTGTACCTACCGCCGGATTTGCTGAGATCCATGTACCACCACCTGTAGTGAAGTTGATCAGCGTGATCGTAGATCCCACACATACCTGAGTAGGACCGGTGATAGGTGCAGGCAATGGCTGAACTGTAACTATTGCTGTGCTGCGACAGGTGCTTGCCAGTGTATAGGTAACTGTTGCAGTACCAGTTGCAACACCTGTTACAGAACCCGACAGTGAACCTATGGTAGCGATACCAGTTGGTGAACTTGCCCACAGACCGCCGGTTGGTGAACCGGTAAGTGAAGATGCTACGCCTGGGCAAACCAGAACTGAACCAAGTATTGCAGGTAGCGGATATACAGTAACAATTGATGTTACACCACAACCTGATGGAAGTGTATAACTGATAACTGCAGTACCTGCTGCGATACCGGTAACAAGACCGGTAGAGCCTACTGTAGCAATAGAAGGACTTGCACTAGACCATGAACCACCGGGATAAAGGTTGAACAGATTGGTAGTGTTGCCTTCACACATATATAATGTACCAGTGCTCGCTGGTGGAACAGGATTAACTGTTATTGTTGTAAATGCTGTACAACCTGCAGCTGTGGTATAAGTAATATTAGCAGTACCTGCTACAAAACCTGTAACAAGACCTGTACCAAGGAATACTTTTGCAACGATAGTATCGCTGCTGGTCCATGTACCTCCTGCTATAGGGTGAGACATAGTGGTTGTTCCACCAACGCATATGCTCAGTACACCTGTAGGCGGTACGGGAATAGGATCTACTGTTGCGATCACATTCCTTGCACAACCTGTAGGCAGAGTATAAGATATTATGGCAGTACCCGTAGCTACACCACAAAGAGAACCGCTGGTACCTACAGTAGCAATAGACACATCAAGACTGCTCCATGCACCACCTGGTGTAGCATCAGACAATGGTGTGCAGAAACCTATACAGGTACGCGGGAAACCTGTGATTGAAGCAGGAAGTGGATTTACAGTAACTACTATAGTTGTACGACAACCTGTAGGCAGCGTAAATGTAATGACTGATGTGCCTGCAGAAATACCTGTCACAACACCTGTCACTGTGTTAATATCGGCGATACCAGGGTTGCTACTGCTCCATGTACCGGGACCACCTGGTGAGGCATTGCTGAGCACTGTTATAGAACCCACACATACTACCGGTGTACCATCTATAGGTAAAGGATTTGCATTTACAGTAAATACCCTTGAAATAGTACAACCTGTAGGCAATGTATAATTTATTGATACAAAACCAGGAAGATATCCTGTAACAACACCCGACGCACTGATGTCTGCGATCGGAGGAACACTACTCATCCAGGTACCACCTGCAAATGCATTGCTGAGTGTTGATGTGAAACCTACACAAACCTGTGCAGTACCTGTGATAGGTGCCGGCAAAGGATTAATAGTAACAACTGCTGTAGAGCGGCAACCTGTTGCAAATGAATAGCTCACAATAGAACTACCGGCAATGTTACCGGTCAGCACACCACCTGCATCTATCGAAGCTGTTGCTGTATCGCTGGTGCTCCATGTACCACCTGTAGAAGTAGTACTTAATAATGTGGTTTGACCCTGGCAGATAAACAATGTACCTGTAACAGGAGCAGGAACCGGCTCTACAGATACAACGTATGTTGTGTAGCAACCGCCTGTAGTACTGTAAGTGATAGTTGCTGTAGTGCCTACAGTAATACCTGTAACAACACCTGTTGTAGAAACTACAGATGCATTACCCGAAGCACTGCTCGACCATGTACCGCCGCCTACTCCATTTGTCAATGTTATTGTTTGACCCAGACATACGACAGTAGGTCCGGCAATAGGTGTTGGTGAAGGAAGTATGTCTACAGAGGTCACAACAAAACAGCCCGAGAGAGAATAAGTGATAATTGCTGTACCCGGACTTGAACCGCAAAGCTGGCCTGATGGATTGATAGTTGCAACTGATGGAGGAACTACTGTCCATGAACCACCGGTCGGGGTGCTGGTAAGATTCACACAATTGCTGGAACAAAGTGTTGCAGGACCCGATATTGCAGTTGGAGATGAATTTACTGTAACAACTGATATTGAGCGACAACCGCCGGCAAGCGTATATGTTATATTAGTGGTACCCACTGAGTTACCAAACACTGCACCCGAAGAAATACCTACCGGTGCAACTATTGGTGCACTGCTCAACCAGTTACCGCCCGCCGGTGTAGCAGTTAGTGTCAATGTACCACCAACACAGATTGCTACTGAACCAACTATTGGTGCAGGAGATGCATTGACAGTCACTACTCTTGAGTTTTTACAACCTGTAGCGGTTTCAGTGAATATAACACTGTCCGTACCTGCAGCTAGTGCAGTAAATACACCTGTTACCGGATCGATGGTACCTGTTGTAACGTTACTGGTACTCCATGTACCTGTTGCTGCGTTGGTATATGTTGTTACATTACCTACACATACAGTACCCGCACCAGATATTGAAGGAGGCAATGGTGTAATTGTGATCGTAGCACTGCCTGTCATGTTACGGAAACAAGTACCTCTTGTTGCAATAACTGTATAGGTACCTGCTGCTGTCTGTAAACCAAAACTTAAAGCAGATCCTGTGCCGCCAACAGGAGAACCCACCGGAGAAGCACCATTGTAAAGTTGATAGTTAGTACCTGATTCAGAAGTTGATAAACCGATATTCACTCCCGTTCCACCTGCGCAGTAAGTACTTGCACCTGCTGGGGTTACAGAAACCAGAGCAGGCAATGCATTTACTGTTACTGTAAGTGAAGATGTACAACCTCCGGCATTTGTGTTTGTTATTAATGTAGTGCCTGCACCAATACTGCTGAAAGTACCAGTTACCGCATCGATCGTACCCACACTGGTTACACTGCTTGTCCATGTACCACCAAATGGTGCTGCAGCAAGACTATATGTACCTGTAGCACCGGCACACACGCTGGTAGCACCTGTGATGACTGCCGGAAGAGCAACTACTGTAACAATTTTTGTAGAAGAACAACCGCCTGAGAATGCATAAGATATAGTAGCTGTACCGGCACCTATACCAGTAACAACACCGGAAGTGCCAACACTGGCAATGGTTACAGGAGATGAACTGCTCCATGTACCACCGGTAGATGTAGTTGCGAGTGTAGTGGTGCTACCAACACAAACCTGAGCAATACCGGTAATGGGAGCTGGTTGTGGACATACGCGAAGAACAGCTGTAGGAGTAGTTATTGCAGTACCTGGTCCGCAATTGTTGGTGATTCCAGTGAGCCTGAACCTGTATGTAATGTTATAACAAGAAACCGATGTAAGAACGGGAGTAGTATAAATGAGTACAGGAGAAGCTGCATTGATAGAGCCGGAAGCCACACCAGATGGAGTGAACCATGTTGCACCACCGTCTGACGAAGAATCTAACTGGTAGTTGGCACTCCAATCCGGATTACCATTGGTACAGGTAGTAATATTAAGAGTAATAGTACCCTGATTACCGCTACACACAAGACCAGGAGAAGCAAATGTTGGTGTAGGAACAGCACTTGCTATACCCACACCTGCGTAAGAACCGAGAGGAGATAAAACAGCCACCAGAGCCACTAAACCACACACCAATCCAACACCTTGCCGTACTTTATTTTTGATAGAGTTATTCGCCAAATGCCTGAATTGCGCTCGTAAGAAATTATTCATACTACCGTTTTTAAAAAATTATTTTTTGTCTACTACACAAGCTCATCACCTGTGCTACAATAATATCCTTTCACTGCATTCTCCAAGAGAAAAATGCAACTTTTTATGCTTAAATCCACCTACAAAACAACACACTCTACCCTATTTGAATCTTCTCTTTTGTTAAAAAGAATTCAAGAAACGGAGAGTAAACATACTAAAAATAATATGCAGTCCGAAAAGTACGTTATTTTTTTCGAAAATTCATAACGAAAATATAAAAATCATAATATAAAAGCCAAAAAAACGAGGCTCAAAATCTGAGCACTACACCCATCCAATCCTGTCTTTACTTTTCGATAAAAAAAATTCGTATATTTTTAAATACTTTTTAAGTAACACATAATCTTTTTTTTAGTTTCCCGAACACTTAATAAACCTACGTCCAAATCATCATTGCATCTACTTTGTAACTATTTCCCTCACTACTTTCTTGTACTTCAGAACCTGCAGAGAGCAGTATATTATAGGCGCAAGACCAATAATAATTGTTAGTATTTATCATGCATATTTGAAATTATAAAGTTTTGCCTTCAGTTAATAGTTTTGCAAAAAAATACCGCCTGCAGCACAGACGGTATAATATATTAACCAACAGCAATATACATTTACGCAAGCGCTATTCGGCGGATATCTGCTCCAAGCGCATTGAGTCGCTCATCAATTCGTTCATACCCCCTGTCTATCTGGTGAATGTTCTGAATGGTACTCTTCCCATTGGCGGAAAGTGCTGCAATGAGCAGCGCCACACCGGCTCTGATGTCCGGAGAAACCATATTGATACCCCGAAGCGACACCTGTTTGTCTAGTCCTATCACAACAGCTCTGTGCGGGTCGCAAAGCACTATTTGTGCACCCATCTCTATTAGCTTATCTACAAAGAACAGCCTGCTCTCAAACATTTTCTGGTGCACCAGCACTGTACCTTTTGCCTGTGTAGCCACCACAAGTATGATACTGAGCAGATCGGGCGTAAAACCCGGCCACGGATGGTCATATACAGTAAGAATGGAACCGTCTATGAATTTCTGAATACGGTAATGATCCTGAGCAGGTACAAAAATATCGTCGCCCTGCAACTGGAGTTCTATTCCCAATCTTCGGAACACATCGGGTATCAGCCCCAATTGACGGGCATCCACGTTCTTTATGGTTAGTTCGCTCTGCGTCATGGCAGCCAGACCTATAAAAGAACCTACTTCTATCATATCAGCGAGTAGCCTGTGTGCACAGCCTTTCAGCTTAGATACCCCTTTTATGACCAGGAGATTGGAACTGATGCCTGAAATGTTTGCCCCCATGCTATTCAGCATCAGACATAGCTGCTGCACATATGGCTCGCAGGCAGCGTTATATATGGTGGTCTCACCTTCGGCAAGTACAGCAGCCATTACCATGTTGGCGGTGCCGGTTACAGAAGGTTCTTCCAGCAGCAGATGCGCACCCTGCAGTTTGTCGGCACTCATTGTAAATAGCTGATTCTCGCTGTCATATTCGCAGCTCACACCAAGTTTCTCGAAACCTAGGATATGAGTATCCAACCTGCGGCGGCCTATCTTGTCGCCACCCGGCTGTGGTATGTATGCCTTTCTGAATCTTGCCAGCATGGGCCCTGCCAGCATCACTGTACCACGTAATCTACCCGATTTCTTCCTGAAAACATGTGTGTTGAAATACTCGGGATCTATACTGTCGGCCTGCAGCACCACCGTATTGGCAGATGGACGTGCTATTTTCACACCCATATCTTCCAATACTTCAATAAGTGCGTTCACATCAGCAATGTCCGGCACATTATTCAGTGTCACCTGCTCATCTGTGAGCAAAACTGCGCACAATACCTGTAGTGCCTCATTTTTTGCACCCTGCGGCACTATGCTACCCTGTAGCTTGCGCCCGCCGCGTATCTCAAAAGCGTTCATATGCTGCAAGATACAAAATCCGCCATTCAGCCAACCGCCACCTCGTTAAAGTTTCCTTACGCTTTGCCACACATATCTGCACATGGCAGTAATAAGGGATGCGTATATTATTGTACTTTTACCTCACAGAAAATCAGCTTGAAATGAAAACCTTACATTTGATACTTTTGGTATTATTGCTGCCTGTCAGTTTGCTGGCGCAGCAGGTTACCGTAACAGAGTCAGCCGCCAAAATGGGCAAAAAGAAATTGTGGTGCTTCGCAGCCAGTTACAACTTCGACAAAGCCCCGACCAAAGAGGTTATAGAACAGCAACTCAGCGATGCCAAACTGAAACGCAGTGCCCGCAAAAAAGGTTTCAGCATTTACAAAGCTGCTACATGGCCAGCCATCAGCAATACCAAATGCGATTATTACTACAAAACAAAAAGTAAGAAGAACAAAACCACCGTATACCTTTGTGTTTCTAAAGGGTATGACAACTATGTAACCACTGCCAATGATGCCGAGGTTGCCGCCAACATCACCCGCTACCTGCAAAACCTGAACCCGAAAATAGCTACAGCCATTTCCCTGAAGAAAAATGAAGCAGAACTGAAAGTAATGCAGCAAAACAATCAGGAAGCAAAGAAAAAACTGGACGAGGCTAAAAAAGAACAGGCAGCAAAAGCCGGTCAGATTCAGCAGATAAGGAAAATGCAGATCACCGAAGACAAGTAATAAATCGGGTAAATGCTATTTATTTTGTAATTTTCATTGGAATGAGCACGCGCATAGTAACTCTTTTTGGAGAAGAAATAATACCGGAGCAGCAAAAGCCTGCCCCGAAAACCCGTGGCAAAAAGAAAGACCAGAAAGATGACGCTGAAGACGAAGAGCATGCCGCAGAAGGCCAACTACCTGACGAGGCCGCTATTACTGCTGAATTTACAACAACACCTTCCGAAAGCCCGGTGGTAATTACAGACCAGCTGACTGAGGCTATTGCAGCAACGGCACCCGAAAATACAGATGAATTGCCCGATGCACTTATAGTGATGGCAACCCCTTCATCATATGAAGCTGTAACCAATGAAGAAACAACCGACGAACCGGAGATCATAACACATCCTTTCTTTTCTATGACCGATGACGACATAGAAACAGATGGTGTTACAGATACATTTACCGACATAGAAGATAGCAGTGGCAAATTCATAACACTGGCCGGCGCCATCATGGATACAGCTCCCGAATATCCTTCCGATATTCCGGAGGCTATGTTCATCATAGCTACTACTGCTACAGAACATATCCATACAGAAGAAACACAAGCTATCGTTGAAGAGCAGTCTGCTACAATTGAAGAAGAAGTAGTAGCTGAGACAAACGAGGTAGTTGTAGAAGCTACAATTACTGAAACCGAAGAGATCATTGATACTATACCTGCAGAAGAAACTACAACCGTAGAAGCTGAATTTTTAGCTGCTGAACCTGTTATGGAAGTTGCAGCTGTAGTTGTTATTGCTGATGCGCAACCTGTTTCGGAAACAATAACTGCTACCACAAACAAACGCACTAAAAAACTAGCAAAAGAAGAAGACGAAGAATATGACATTCCTGCAAAAACACCTGCCGACATAATACCCGAAGACTGGCACGGAGATAAAAATTATTACACCATTGGCGAGGTGGCTGAGTTCTTCAAGGTAAAGACTTCACACATACGTTTCTGGACCAATGAGTTCAAGATGAAGGTGCGCACTACCCGCAAGGGCGACAGGTTGTTTACGCCTGCCAACGTAAAAGAACTACGCGCTATTTATCATCTGGTGAAAGAGCGTGGCTTCACCCTGGCAGGTGCCAAAACAAAACTAAAAACGCAGAACAAGCGTGATGTAACTACAGTAGATCTGAAGACCTCGCTTACCCAACTGAAGAACAAACTGCTTATACTACGGGAGCAGCTTATATAATCTGTAAGCTACCAATACCATAATACCTCCTTCATGAGCAAATACACCTTTTCGCTGCTATCAGTTATCGCTGCAATAACATTGTCTGCGCCGGCTATGGCGCAGCTGCCACCCAACAAACACAAGCCTGTTCTCATGCAACAGAAAGACTCGCTGCAGCAATTTATTACTACAAGAGAGCCCGACTATGAAGTGCTGAAAGACCCCAACAACGACAGGGTAGTATTCAAGGGCCTGTTTGCCTATACCGACATGATCGATGAACCTTCATTCTCATGGCTTACTACCGGTATAGATGAATACAAACCAGATGCAGCATCGCTGCAGTACCTCAGGCAGCATATAGGCAAGTACAAACTGGCCATCTATCTGGGCACCTGGTGTGGTGATTCCAAAGACCTTGTACCCAAACTCTTCCGGGTATTACAGGATCTGAACATTCGCTACGATGAGCTGATGATGGTAGGCATGGACAGAGAAAAGACCACGCTAACTAAAGAAGGCAAAAAGCTGGTAAAGAAATTTAAGATAAAATTGCTACCTACTTTCGTACTGATTGATGAGCAGGGACATGAAGCCGGCCGCATTGAAGAGTCTGTAAACAAAAGCATTGAGGCCGATCTTGCGGAGATCATAAAGCAGCGTTCAGCAACTAACTGATCGACAAAAAAATCCCCCGGCAAAACCGAGGGACCTTAATCTGATAATTCAAAACAATCTTAGTACAGTCTGTACCTAATACCCACTGTTTGCGGAAAATGCAACAACTGGTAATGTGAATTTGGTGCAGCATAGTTAATATCTGTAGTTTTTACATTCACATAGCGCATAGATAGTTCTGCAGTTACACCCAGCCTTGGCACCAGGTAGTAAATGAAACCTGTTTGCAGTCCCAGCGTATAGCCCATACCCGGACCATAATGATAGCCTGATACGTATGTATAACCCGAATCGGTAGAAGAAGTGTATTTGCTATACTGACGTGATGCATCGTTCACTGTTTCTACCAGACCCAAATGTGCACCAAAGTACAGATTAGCACGGTTAAAATTCCTGAACTGAGTATAGAATGGTATCACATAGTTCATCTGAACCGACTGCGACAAAGCATGATCTGCTATGAGGAATGGCACCTTCACGGGAGTGAGTGCTTTACCAAACCTATCGGTAAGTTTCCATTCGCCAAAGGTTTCCCAGCGTCTGTCACTTACATCCAGCGATATCATCCAGCGCCAGTTGAAATAATAACTTGCACGCAGAGATATATCTTTTACAATGTTGGTAGAGGTACCGCTATAAACAGCCGGTGGACCTACCGGCCTTGTGATGACACTATAGCCACCATTTGCGCCTACTTCCCACCTGAATTCAGGTGGCAGGTTCTGCGCAAACGTACCGCCCGCTAATGCCAGTATCATGGCTGCGGTGAGTAATAATGACTTCATACTTAGGCAATTTTTAAAATAAGAACCAAATCTAAGCAAAATTTCTGCGGTAAAAGAAAGAATTGCACTTAAAAATCAAAAAACGATCTCTTTCTGCATAGCGCAGTCCATTCTTTAGTTGCTCATACAACACTGCTGCATGCAACACAACGCTTCTATTTGTTACCAGGCCCTTCCGGCTTTCTGGTAGCGATATTTCGCTGGTCGCTTGTTATCGGTGTGTACCATAGTGGCGCAAGATGCAAATTGCACCATCAGTATCAGCAGGGCTACTGCACGTAGTATGTATATCCTGTATTTCATCAGATATCAGTTGTTTTTGCTTTTGTATAGGTATACAGCAAAATATCAGCCACCTATAGCTAACGCTTAAAATTAATAAAATCTTCGGTTTTACAATAATATGCGCAAAAAACTAAGCACTTCATTTTGTCTCCCGTAATAAAGCACACATATCTTCAGGCTTAAAATATTGTTACGTATACTGCAGCAAAGCGTTAAAAGTATGCCGGCCCGATGCAGTTATGCTAAAATCATGTATTTTAGCACGCAGATGCATCCCCACATTTCCATAGTAATACCGCTGTATAACGAAGAGGAATCCCTGCCGGAACTGGTAGAGTGGATAGACCGCGTATGTGTGGCCAATAAGTACGATCATGAAGTTATAATGATCGACGATGGCAGCACCGATAGCAGTTGGGAAGTAGTACGGCAACTTTCCGCTCGTTACCCCTCAGTTAAGGGTATCCGTTTTCAGCGCAATTACGGCAAAAGCCCTGCTCTTTATGTAGGCTTCAAAGCAGCAACAGGCAATGTAGTCATTACCATGGATGCAGACCTGCAGGATAGCCCTGATGAGATACCGGAACTGTATCAGATGATAGTGAACGATGGTTATGATCTGGTAAGCGGCTGGAAAAAAGTACGTTACGACAATGCCATCACCAAAAATCTACCTTCCAAACTATACAATGGGGTGAACCGCTGGCTCACCGGCATAAAGCTGCACGATATGAACTGCGGTCTGAAAGCCTACAAACGCAAGGTGATAAAGAGTATAGAGGTATACGGAGAAATGCACCGCTTCATTCCTGTACTGGCAAAACATGCCGGTTTCAAGAAGATCGGTGAAAAGGTGGTACAGCACAGAGCCCGCAAATACGGTTCTTCCAAATTTGGCTGGGAACGATTCATCAATGGCTTTCTCGACCTGCTCACTATTCAGTTCACCAGCCGCTTTGGCAAAAAACCTATGCACTTCTTCGGGGTACTGGGCGCTTTGACCTTCTTTACCGGCTTTATACTGGTGGCGCAGCTCATTATAGACAAGATCCGTTTTGGTAGCAGCATAGGCGTTACCAACAAACCGGCTTTCTATCTGTCTCTTACTACTATGGTCATAGGTACGCTGTTCTTCCTCACCGGATTTGTAGCAGAACTTATAGTGCGCAATGCTGCCGACCGTAACGAGTACATTACAGAAGAAAAGATAGGTCTGTAAGCAGCCGTTATCCCCAACTTATACAACTTTCAAAAAATACAATACAAAGGGATTAGCTATAAACCATTCCTTAGACTTACTTTTGCGGACTGAAACGTCAAAAACGTTTTCAATCACACATCATTATTTACATATGTTGCAGGATATACAAATACTGAATGAGAAAGAAACCCGCGGAGGGTTTGGCGAAGGCATACTGGAAGCAGGCCGTCGCAACCCCAACGTAGTGGCACTTACTGCCGACCTCGCCGGTTCGCTGAAGCTGAATGCCTTTATCAAGGAATTCCCCGACCGTTTTGTACAGTGCGGTATTGCAGAAGCAAACATGATAGGCGTTGCAGCAGGTATGACCATAGGTGGCAAGATCCCGTTCACTACCACTTTTGCCAACTTCTCTACTTCACGCGTTTACGACCAGATCCGTCAGTCTGTTGCCTATAGCAACAAGAATGTGAAGATATGCGCATCTCATGCCGGCCTCACGCTGGGCGAAGATGGTGCTACTCACCAGGTATTGGAAGATATTGGCATGATGAAAATGCTGCCGGGCATGACCGTTATCGTTCCCTGCGATTTCAATCAGACCAAAGCTGCTACTATTGCTGTTGCAGAGCACGAAGGTCCTGTATACCTGCGCTTCGGCCGACCAAAATGGCCAAACTTCACTGCAGAGAATCAGGATTTCCAGATCGGCAAAGCACAGATCCTTGCCGAAGGTAGCGATGTGAGCATTTTTGCATGCGGTCATCTGGTATGGCTGGCAGTAGAAGCGGCAAAAGCGCTTGCAGCAAAAGGCATCTCAGTCGATCTTATCAATATACATACCATCAAGCCGCTCGATGAGGCTGCAGTTATTGCATCTATCAGCAAAACAGGCTGCATAGTTACCGCAGAAGAGCACCAGATAAACGGCGGTCTTGGCGACAGCATTGCCAACGTTGCTTCCCGCGAGTGTCCTGCTCCACACGAGTATGTAGCAGTAATGGATACTTTCGGCGAAAGCGGTACACCCAAGCAGCTCCTTGATAAATATGGTCTTACTACAGAACACATCATTGCTGCCGCCGAAAAAGCTATTGCAAGGAAAAAGAAATAATACCGGACTTCATACTATTTTCTAAAGGGGCTCTAAGAGCCCCTTTTCTTTTGTGACTGCCTCGCTGCTCCATTCAAATTATTATCTGCTTTTAGATACATTTGTCCTCTAAACCAACTAAATGCAACCAACATACACACTACACAAAAAGGAACTGCTGCAAACCTTCCTTATGGTGCTGTTGTATGGACTTGCTTTTTACGGTCTTCAGATAGTCCTTTACAGAATGGGGCTATTTGCAAACTACCCTACTCACGACAACCTCATATCGTGGGATGCCGGCTGGTATCGCAGCATAGCCCGCAGAGGTTATATATACAGCAGCATTGGCCAGAGCAATTCGGGCTTTTACTATCTTTTCCCTGCCATATGGGGGCTTACCGGCTTCAACGGAGTGGCTATATCCATACTCAATATGGCCTTCTTTGCTGCCGGGCTTAGCATACTCTCCGGCATGTTTCAGTTACAAACACGAGAAAAGTTCCTGTGGCTATCCATGCCGGCCGTATTCTTTGCATTTGTACCCTATGCCGAGGCATTGTTCTTTCTGCTCAGCACACTGTGCCTGTATGGTATAGCCTCGCACAAGAAGGGATTTATCATCGTCAGTCTATTCCTGCTTTCCCTCACCCGTGCCACAGCCATCTTTGTTATTCCTGCTTTCCTGTGCATGGAGATGCTGGGGGGCAGCCGCAAAGACATTCTCCGCAATCTGCTGCGCTACCTGGGGTTATACATATTGCCTTCACTCGCTGGCCTGGCAGCATTTGTGATCATACAGTTCAGGGCCACAGGTGTGTGGTTTGCCTATTTCATTGCTCAGTCTACCTTCTGGAAACGAATTTTTGCATCGCCTATTTTCCCGCTCTATAACAGTGTTGGGTACAACACCTTTCTGCTGAACACATTGGCATTGTTTACCTGCCTAACTGCCTTCATTACCC
Source organism: Bordetella parapertussis (assembly GCA_943331005.2). GTDB lineage: Bacteria > Bacteroidota > Bacteroidia > Chitinophagales > Chitinophagaceae > Nemorincola. The sequence goes on along the minus strand of CALQJX020000024.1, from coordinate 10,602 downwards.
TTGTGGTATTCATTGTGCGTTGGCTAGGCAGGCAACAGCAGCAAAACAAAGTGTTGGTAGTATCTCTTGCCTATCTTACCATGAATCTGTTCTCTTCTCTGTTCTACAGCCCGCAGTGGTTCGAAGGGCGGACAGATGTGATTGGTTCTTTCAGGTACGTAATGATGACGCCTTTCTTTTATGTATTCCTCAATTACTTTACCCGTCAGCTGCAATACAAATGGCAGCATTATTTGCTGGCGGTATTATATGCAACCGGTGTGTGGATGGCTTTCGGCGCCTATGTGCATCTGCAGGAGTTATTGTTCTTTACCGTCAATACGGTACTGATCGTGTTTTACATGATAAGCAGTAACAGCAAACTGGAATGGCCGGTCATAGCACTCACCATTATCAACTTCTTATTTCAATTGATGTTGTTCCAGTTCTTTATTGGCCGCACCAGCCTGGTAGACTAGATTAGTACAGGTGTTTCAGCAACACCTCTATGCCCGCAGCAGTAACCAGCACTGCAGTAACCCTGCGCACTGCCAGCTGACTGAATTTTGCAGCCCCGGTCCTGGAGCCTAACTGTCCACCTGCGAGCACTGCAATTGCCAGCAAGCCTATCTGGGTATAGTTTACAGATGCAGGCAAGGAAGACAATTGGCCTGCTATACCAGCTATAGAATTTATGAGAATGAAAAAACCGGCGGTGGCTGCAATTTTCTTAGGGCTATCCCACCTCATCAGGTTTAGTACCGGCGCCAGAAATATACCTCCGCCTATACCCACCATGCCCGACAGGAATCCTATGCTACCTCCAGTTACTACCTCTTTTGCCGCATCACCCTTCTCAGTTGTCACTTCGGTCACTGACTGCAATGGCTTTATCCATAACAACGCACCCGCTATGATCAGGCAAATACCAAGTACCACAAAAAAAGTGTGCTCGCTTACCTTCAGCCTGGCCCCTATATAGGCCATAGGCACACTGGCCAGCACCAGGGGCAGTATCTTGCGCAGGGGCAACTCTTTTCTCCTTACAAAGATGATGGTGCCACCCGTTACTACGATAATGTTACAGACAAGTGCAGTCAGCTTCATCTCCTGAAACGGCATAGCATATACCGACAACAGTGCCAGATAACTGGAGCCACCACCAAAACCTACAGAGGCATAGGTGAATGCAATAATGAAAAAGAAGATCAGCAGCTCATAGTGCATTGCATACTTGATTTATCGGCACAGCAAGGCTGCGCTTTCGGCAAGAAGTTTGTCTTTATTTATAGCCACTACTCCGGCCTCTTCGCATACCAGGCCTCCCGCCAGATTAGATATCTCTGCCATCAGGCGCACATCCCGCGTCAGGCTGTATACAAGTGTAGCTGTTGCCACTACCGTATCTCCCGCCCCCGAAACATCTGCTATGTTGCGTATGTGCGATGGCAGTATGGCGGCATTGCCCCCATCATTGTAATAAACACCTTTCTCTGACAATGTAATAAAAGTGATCTGATGATGCAGGGAGCTGTTCAGTTCATTGTGCGCTGCATTCAGTTCGGCCATATCCGTGTTGTGCAATTCCATGTGCAGGCCTTCTCTCACCTCTTTCAGATTAGGCTTAAAGATAGTAACATGCTTATATGAAAGAAAGTTTCTCTTCTTGGGGTCTACTACTGTTATTAAACCTATTTCATTGCAGTGTGCAGTTATGTGACGGATCACATTTTCCTTTAGCACCCCTTTGTTATAATCTTCAAATATCAGTGCCTGTGGCTTCACCTTCTGCAGGTACTTCAGCACCATATCTATGAACGGATGTTCCTCTTCGGTATACAGTTCATCGGTCACCTCCTCATCTACCCGCATCATTTGCTGATTCCTGCTCAGTATGCGCACCTTGGTAGTGGTGGGCCTTTTATCGCTCTTCATTAACAGGCTGGTATCTATACCGGCTTTATTGGCCAGTGCTATCAGCAGATCGCCGTCGTCATCATTTCCCACTACACTCGCCAGTGTCACCTTTGCGCCCAGTGCTATGCAGTTCAGCGCCACATTGGCGGCACCACCCAGTCTGCTTTCCCTGCGCGAAATAGCCACTACCGGCACAGGTGCCTCCGGAGATATACGCTCCACATTACCCCACCAGTAGTTGTCCAGCATCACATCGCCTACCACCACTATGTGCTGGCCTTCCATTCCGGCAAATATCTTATCCAGTTCCTGTTTATTCATTGGTTCAAATTCATGTTCACCATTGGCAGGTACTACTAACTCTTTGCAGCTCTTTTCTGCAGCATGTAGTAGATGGGCAGCCCCATGATCACAATGATCAGACCCGGCCACGTATACGTTGGTTTATACTTCAGCAATACGATACACACAAACGATGCCATAGCTATATAGATAGCCGGTATCACCGGATATCCGAATGCCTTGTATGGCCTCGGATGATCGGGCATGGTGCGCCTTAGCTTGAAGATGCCACCTATGGTGAGGATATAAAAAAGCAATACAGTAAATATGATAAAATCGAGGAGGTTGCCATACTGTCCGCTCAGGCACAGCACAGCCGCCCATATGCACTGCATCCACAATGCTTTGGCAGGCACACCCTTGTTATTCAGTGTTCCTGCAGCCGGCAGAAACAGGCCATCCTTCGCCATCGTATGATATACACGTGCGCCGGATAGTATAAGCCCGTTATTGCAGCCAAATGTAGACACCATGATAAGCAGTGCAATGATGACCGCGCCATTGCTGCCAAAGACATGGAGCGCAGCAGCCGTAGCCACTCGCTTGGCAGGTGCATGTGCTATCTCAGATACGCTCATCACGTTCAGATACATCAGGTTCATGCACACATATACCAGTGTCACCACCAGCGTACCTATGAACAGGCTCAGCCCTATATTACGCTCCGGACGTTTCATTTCCCCGGCTATAAAGGTCACACTATTCCACGCATCGCTGGAGAACAATGCACCCACCATAGCAGTACATATAGCTATGACCAGCGTGCCTCCCGATAAACTCTGGTGGGTAATAGCAGTTACACTGGTGGTTATTTCTTTGGCCGACCACGCATCTTCCCAGTTGGCCTGCCACGCACTCTGTCCCGAGAACAACACAAAGCCAAATACTATGAGTGCAGCCATGGCAGCTATCTTGGCTATAGTAAAGAAAAACTGGATCCATTTGCCGCTTTCTACGCCCTTTGTATTGATGTAGGTAAGCAGCACTATGGTCACTATGCCCACCAGTTGTGCTGCACTTATGTGAAAACCGGCTTCAGTGCCCAGCAATATGTTTTCGTCACCAAAATGAGGGTCCAGATATCCGGCAAACTTGCCAAAGGCCACGCCCACAGCTGCTATGGTACCTGTTTGAATCACAGCAAAGAACGACCAGCCATAAAGAAAACCATATAATTTACCGAAAGCCTCCCTGAGGTATACATACTGGCCACCTGCCTGCGGAAACATACCACTCAACTCACCGTAACTCAGTGCAGCAGTCAGCGTTATAAAACCCGACAACAACCATACTACTATCAGCCAGCCTGCACTACCCACCGACTGGGCTATGTCTGTACTTACAATGAAAATGCCGGAACCTATCATGGAACCTATTACCAATAAGGCACCATCCAGTAAATTGAGCGAGCGATGCGCGATGCTTTCCCCGGCCCGGCCGTGGGAGTTGTTGCTTTCCAAGATCAGAACGTTTTCAGAAAAGTACTATTTATTTCTTAATCTATTCACTTTTCACACCGGCATTCATACCGGCTACTACTTCCTTGGTAATATCGTGTGCGGGATTAGAATACAGGATCGCAGAACCAGACCCTGAATAGGACATGATAAAATCGTACTGATGTGTTTTGTTATAATCTGCCAGGAACGAATCCAGACGCTTTTTCAGGTCTGCATTAAAGTCTTCCTGTTCCTTCATCAGTTGCTGACCCAGTGACTCCTTCCTCGACTCCAGTGTCTGCTGCATCTGCATCAGCCTTTTCTGCGCTGCCTCATATTCCGACTGTGTCAGTGTATTGGCCTGCATTTTCTTCTGCACTTCATTGGCATCGTTCTGCATCTGGCCATAAGATCGCTGCAACTCGCTGTTCATCTGCTCCTGCTTGCGCCTGAATTCCTCACGTTTTGTTTTCAGCAACACATAGTTCGATTCCAGCGAGTCAATGTTCACATAGGCTATATTGGCACCGCCTGTGGTACGCACAGCTACCGGAGCCGGTTCTTTAGCACCGTTATTCTTTTGCATTACAAACATTGCGCCTACACCCAACAGGGCCACTACGCTCAGTATAAGAGAAAGGTTCTTCATATTACAGATGAGTATTTGTGATTCAGGGCATAAAAATAACGTTACTATGGCCGCTTTTCACATTCCCGGCATCATAAAGTTGTCATAATATGCGAAAGCGCTGGTCAGTAACCGGCTTTTCAGATAAGATAAGGCTCAGCTTTACGCCAAACACTCCATATTGCAGTATGGTGATCAATAAAGCGAACAATTCCACTTTTCACCTACTACCGTCGTGTCATAGCTTTTACACTTGGCAGTAGCATCGTCGTTGGTCATAGCACCAAGATCTTTTGTATAAACTACCTTGTTATTGTAAGAGCAGTTACAATGATAAACCCGCTTGCAGGACACCATTGATATCATGACAAGTAACAATGCAACAGCAGAATAAACGACTTTTTTCATCTCTCGGAATGGTTGAATAAAAAGCGAATTTAGTTTATTTATCTTTGAAGTGGAAAACAATTAGGGCTAATTTTTTCTACCCTCTTTCCTATCTCATCTTCAAAACTCAGGATCTTGACCATTATCAAAGCAGACACCTCGCATATACCACTCATCATAGCACTTACCATGCAGGTATGGCCGCAAACCTACACCCCCATTATTGGTGCCGAACAGGTCAGTTATATGCTGAACCAGTTCTATACGCCCGAAGCATTGACCCGACAGATAGCCGAACAGAAACACCAATTCCTCATTGCCTATGTCAATGATGTTCCTGCCGGTTTCGCTTCCTATGCCGAGATTGAACCAACTGTCTTCAAACTGCACAAGCTTTATACTACACTGGCCATGCAGGGCAAGGGTATAGGTCGCCAATTATTAGATAATATCATTGCCGATATACGCAGCCGTAACGCCACAGCACTAAGGCTAAATGTGAACATTCATAATCATACAGCTATGAATTTCTACCGCAAATTCGGCTTCCGCCACCTGCTCGATGAAGATATTGACATTGGCAACGGCTATTACATGAACGACCATGTATTCAATTACTACATCGCTTAACCAACATAAGTACCAGGCTATTACCAAAACAGAGAAAGGCTACCCGCGGGTAGCCTTTCTCTGTAAATATGTTGTATGCTGTTACTCTAACTTGAACTGGATAGGCAATGTGAAGTAAACCTTCACCGCCTTGCCATTTTGTTTACCTGGCTTCCATGCCGGCATTGCCTGCACTACTCGTTTGGCTTCTTCGTCACAGCCACCGCCTATACCGCGCATGATCTGAACGTCGCTTACATGACCGTCTTCATTCACAACGAACTTAACGATAACACGACCTTCCACGTTGTTCTCACGGGCTGCATCGGGGTATTTAATGTTCTTACCAAGGTAGGAAGGGATATCGAAACCCGATACCGGCATCTGCTCCACATAGCTGAATACAGCTGGTGCTGCAGGTGCTTCTACCACACCGGTACCTGTAGACGGTGCTACGATTCCCGGGTCAATACCATCCGGATCACCTTTCTCATCCTTCGGACCTGATGCAGTGATCTCTTTCTGTGGTGGCGGAACTTCTTCCTCTTTTACCTCCTCATCCTTTTTGATGATAGGTGGCGTAAATTTCACCATAGGCTTCACCGGTGGTGGTGGTGGTGGTGGCGGTGGTGGTGGTGGCTTGGTCGGATCTATTGGTGGCGGCTCGGCAAGAGTTACCTGCTTCATAACTACCACTTCCTTTTTTATTGCTTTAATGCTGCTGCTAATGAAAACATAAGCTCCTATCGCAACACCAACAAAGACAAGCACCATCATAGACCTGCCCACGCGCTTCGGATAATTCTTGCGCAGCTCATAGCCTCCGTATGCTTTATTGCGACCATCAAAGATGATGTCCAGATAGTCACTATTAAGTATTCTGTTGATCTCCATTGTTTACTTTTACTTTTTCGTTGTAAGTAGTGAACTTATAACCTCATTACTGACCGCTGGCCACTTCTGTTTCCTTGATGAAACCCTGCTCAATGTCTGATATGTCTATGATGGCATAAACTTTCACATCGTTGATGTTCATTTCATCCAGCATATTCACCAGATCGCTGTAGGTACTGGTGGTATCAGGTTTTATCAGCACGGTCATTTCATCCTTCGCAGTCAGCGCTCCCGAACGTTTCAGTCCGTCTACCATTTTCTTCTTAGCTATGATCGCATCCCTGATGCCGTCTTTAGCCTTGAAGCCGGTGATCTTCATATCTGGTGCTTTGGTCGGATCGTCACCTATACCTTCGTAATAATATACCCTGTGATTCTTGCTCAGCAGAACAGTGAGTGCCACACTGGCCTTCAGCTTGTTCTGGTCTTCTTTTTTAAGCAGTTCATCCTTATAAGGCATGTTTATCTCCATGGTCTTTGGCTTTGACAGTGTTGTTGTGAACATGAAGAATGTTATCAACAGGAAGCCAAGATCCACCATGGGAGTAAGGTCGATACGGGTACTTAACTTTTTACCTTTTTTGACGCCGGGGCCCTTCTTATGCCCCCCGCCGGACGAGGTATCTATTTCTGCCATGACACTAGTATTTATATTGTAAGGGTAGCTGCCGCGCAGTTACCTTAAAAATTGTTTATGCTCTTCTTTTATTCCTTCGTTGCTACCTTCTGCCTTTCTTCATAAGCTGCGGTACCGGCTGGTACTGCCTTCAGATTGGTAATAAGGTTGAACTTGAATATTTTCCAGCCCTCCAGTGTTCTGATGATCTTTTTCACGTGCGGATAAGCGGCTTCGCCATCGGCCTTGATACAGATACGCAATTTCGGATTGGTATTCCTTGCACTTTTTACCCACTGTGCCAGTTCGTTGTTCACCGACAGTACAGAGGTATCTACAGGTATACCGGGAGCGCTTTTCTCCAGTTCTATCTGCTGGTCAGGCCTCAGATCGAGGAATGACTTCAGCTGACTGAAAGAGATACCGATAGAACCACCCAGAGAAAACGCTCTTTTTTCTTCATCGGTAAGATTCAGTTTGCGTTCGTTGTCTACGTCGTCTATAAGCGCCTTCCTTTTCAGCTGGTTGTCAATAGAGAAGAAGATCCTTCCCTTCTGATCTACAGTGAGCAGCATGATGTCCACGTCTGGCAAAGGAATTTCGGAAATGGAAGATGGCGTTTGTACTACTACAGGTTCTTCTGGCTTGAATTTGGTAGCCAACATGAAGAAGGTGAGCAGCAGGAAGGCCACATCGCACATTGCCGTCATGTCAATGTTGGTACTTTTGCGTGGGATTTTTGCTTTAGGCATTGTATGTTTCTTCTGCTGTTAAATAAATAAGATACTTGTTCACTAAAATTCCATAACAACTTTCACATAATTATTATCACATACGTGCTGCACCCTTTTTATAGGGTGCAGCACAGCTGTAACAATTATTTGTGCATAGAAGCAAAGCTCTGTGTCAGCGTAAATCCGCTTTCGTCGATAGAATAAGTAACACCATCGATGATAGTAGTGAAGAAGCTGTAGAATATGATAGCGAAGAATGAAGTACCGATACCGAGTGCGGTGTTGATAAGGGCCTCAGAGATACCAGACGCCAGTGCAGCAGCATCAGGAGCACCTGCATTCGCCATCGCGGCAAATGAACGGATCATACCCAATACCGTACCGAACAGACCAAGAAGTGTAGCGCTCGACGCGATTGTAGAAAGGAACACCAGGTTCTTTTCGAGCATTGGCAGTTCCAGTGCAGTTGCTTCTTCTATTTCTTTCTGTATGCCAGCAATTTTCTGTTCTGTATCCAGGTCTGTAGAGTGGATCATCTCTTTGTACTTAAGAAGACCTGCACGCATTACATTACCTACTGAACCAGACTGTTTGTCGCACTCAGCGATAGCTGCGTCAACATTTTTGTTAGCCAGGTGGAACTGTACTTTACGTACGAATTCGCCACCGTCCATTTTACCTTTTGCTTTGATGATTGTAAGTGCACGCTCTATAACGAAGCATATCAGCGTAAGGAATGTAGCCATAAGGATAGGCACCACAAAACCACCCTGATACATTGTACCCAATACGTTAGCTGGTTTTTCCCTTGAAGCACCATCAACGAAGTTACCCTCTGAACCCAACACGAATTTCCAGATCAGTTCACCTGCTGTAATACATGCAACTACCACTATAAGATTGATCCAAAAATTGTTTGAATTTTTTGGTTTCCCTGCACTACCATGAGCACTTGTAGGTTTCGCTGCGGCTGTTTTAACGTCTGCCATAATTTTGATTTTAGTTTTTGTGTTTGCTTAATATTTATTGGTTACGATTTATTGAAATAGAGGCTTGCAAAGATATAAGTACCACTCAAAAAAACAATTTCACAGGAAAAAATATTTCTCAAACATAACATAAAAGCTTCGTTATGCCTTTTATGATCTATTGATCAGCAAAGTTTTCCAATGTAAGTTTATTGCATTAAGACTTAATAATGATAGGAAGGATGTTATTTTTTTGCTGTAATTCCACAATTTCAGGGTCAGTACCACCTGAAAGACGTAGTATGACGCCAATTCCTTTGTAATTTTGGAAAATATTTTTCCTAAAACATAGAACTGTAAGATGAATTTTAATCCTTGGCACGATGTAAGCTATGGCGATAATGTGCCCAACACTGTGAATGCGATCATTGAGATACCACGAAACTCAAGAGCAAAATACGAACTGGACAAAGAAACCGGCCTGTTAAGACTTGATCGCGTTCTCTATTCTTCTGTTTATTATCCTGCCAATTATGGCTTTATTCCCCGCACTTACTGCGATGATAATGACCCGCTGGACATATTGGTACTCTCTCAGATAGATATGCAACCGCTGTGTCTGGTAGAGGCAAAGATAATTGGTGTGATGCGCATGCTGGATCAGGGCGAAGCTGATGATAAACTGATAGCTGTTTGCGCTAACGACATGAGCGTGGCCCATTTTAATGATATAAATGAGCTTTCTCCCCACTTTATAGAAGAGCTCCGTCACTTCTTTGAAGAATACAAAAGGCTGGAAAAGAAAGAAGTAAAGGTGGAAGAATTTGAAAATGCCCGCCTCGCAAAAAAAATATTGCAACATAGTATCAACGACTACAAGAACAAATTCTCACACAGATTACCTGCTAATCAGTAATTTATACTGATTAGTATTTATGCATTTTTATTCAGCTGCAGTAGTGTACATATGTATTTCACTACTGCAGCTTGATTCAGATATTGGATTTTTGTATTTTTATTACTACCTTTATTTCTGTTAACAAACCGTTTGTTTTTGTCGAAAATTAAATGACACAAAACCAACTCATTTCTGTTTTCAGGTGTCCTATTTGTCAAAATATTATCATAATCATGAAAAGACTACTACTACTAGCAGCAGGTATTCTTGGCTTATTTCTTCAAGATGCCAGCGCAAACATCACTATAACACCTGCTACCGGAGGAACTAATATTTGTGCCAATAAAGCAGTTGGCGGCTCTTCAGCCGGCTTCACTACTCTTGGAAATATTATTGTAACGGAAGTTTTAGCTGGCGACATTACTAACATTGCGCCTGCGCCGCACGGTCTTATCATAAATCTGCCGGCAGGTTGGCAGTTCAATACGGCTGCAATACCAACACTTAGTTTCACCCCGGGCAGGAACATCACCTCTGTGAATTTTATTTCGCTCACAGCAACATCACTTAATATAAGCATATTCGCTACAAATACAACATTACTCGATCAGGTTACTATTGCCGGATTGCAGGTTCAGGCTACTTCTGCAGGTGCTGCAGCTGGTAATATGACTGCTTCAACCGCAACAGGTCTCACAGGCATTGTTACAGGTACTACAAATTTCGGTTCGGTATCGCTGCAGGCAACGGCTACACCATCCGTTACTATTGTTGCAGCTCCGGCCGGCCCGATATGTTCTGGAACATCTGTAACATTTACTGCAACTCCTGTAAATGGCGGCACCCCAACCTACCAATGGCGCATAGGTGGTGCTCCGGTAGCTGGTGCTACCAACAATACCTATGTAAACAACACACTTACAAATGGCAATACTGTTTCGGTTTCTATGACTGCTACCGGCTGTGTGGCTCCTGCAGCAGTAAACTCTAATACTATTACCATGACGGTACAGACCCCGCCAAACGTTTCCGTTTCGGGTGCAGACACTTATTGCAACAGCGCTACGATCTCTGCTACACTGCTGGGAACAGGTACAGTTTATTACCAGGGTGTGCGCTACAATGGCACTTCCACAGCAACTCCTTCTACCTCACAGACCATCACTACACCAGGCACACACACCTTCTATT
>CALQJX020000023.1 GCA_943331005.2 Bordetella parapertussis | reverse complement strand
GTCTGATAGTTGTGCGAATATCATTTTTTATTTCCCGTGGGAGATTTCCCGCTAGATTAGGTTTCGGTCACCTTCCGGAAAACCCCGAAGGGGTGGCATGATCATAGGAAGAAGGATCACAAAAACACCCAAGCCCCGAAGGGGTGACATTATTATAGCGGGAGATTTTTGGGAGATTTTGTTGACACTAAATATTGATTGTCAGATAGTTGTGCGAATATCATTTTTTATTTCCCGTGGGAGATTTCCCGCTCGTTTATGTTTCGGTCATCTTCGGGAAAACCCCGAAGGGGTGGCATGATCATAGAAAGAAGGATCACAAAACACCCAAGCCACGAAGGGGTTGACATTATTATAGCGAGAGATTTTTGGGAGATTTTGTTGACACTAAATATTGATTGTCTGATAGTTGTGCGAATATCATTTTTTATTTCCCGTGGGAGATTTCCCGCTAGATTAGGTTTCGGTCACCTTCCGGAAAACCCCGAAGGGGTGGCATTATTATAGCGGGAGATTTTTGGGAGATTTTGTTGACACTAAATATTGATTGTCAGATAGTTATGCGAATATCATTTTTTATTTCCCGTGGGAGATTTTCTGTACGTTTATTTTTCGTTCTCCTTCCTGAAAACCCTGAAGGGGTGACATGATCATAGAAAGAAGCATCACAAAACACCAAAGCCCCGAGAGGGCGACATTAATGTAGGTAGGAGATTTTTGGGATAAACAGAATATGAGACAGCTATACCTCAGAACCGGGTACTTGCGTTTTAAGAAACATTTATGCTAAAATGGCACTGCATACAGCTCCTGCTATTAGGCTATAACGTTGGGGTTTTATATATTTGCTCCCCGGTATGTACTTACGTCTGAAAAATTTATTGTATTTGTTGGTGCTTTCGCTGGCCCTTGTTTCATGCAATGGCTACGAAAAGATCCGTAAGAGCAGTGATGTGAATTTCAAGCTTACCAAGGCCAACGAGTATTACGAAAAGAAAGATTACCAGCATGCCAACATGCTTTACAGAGAGCTGATGCCCATCATGAAGAGCACCCGCAACTACGAAGCATTGTTCTATAAATATTCCTATACCTTCTTTTACCTCAAGGATTATGTAGAGGCTTCTTATTATTTCAAGAACTTCTCCGAGTATTTCCCTACCAGCAAAGATGTAGAAGAATGTGAGTATATGAGTGCTTTCTGCCTGTACAAATACAGCCCCAAGTTTTCACTCGATCAGACCAATACTGCAAAATCGCTCGAGGCTTTGAAATCTTATGTCACCCGTTACCCCGACTCTAAGAGGGTGGCAGAAGCACAGAAAAGCATAGATGAGCTCACCGGCAAAATGGAACTGAAGCAGGCCGATGCCGCACAGCTCTATTACAATCTGGGTCAGTACAAGGCGGCAACTGTTACTTATAGAAGCCTCATGAGGGCTTACCCCGATTCTAAAAATACAGATCTGTATCTTTACATGATCATGAGGGCAAATGTGAGGTATGCCAAAGAGAGTATTGAGACCAAACAGGAAGAACGTTTTGCAAGTGCCATAGGAGCTTATAGAGAACTGAAGGACGCTTTCCCGCAATCGTCGTATATTGCAGACGCGGACAAATTATATACTGAAACTGATAACAATATAAAAAAGATAAGAAATGAGCACAAATAGAAGATCACTGTCATCGGTAACCCCTCTGATAGAAACACGTGATGTGATAGCCCTGAAAGAAAAAACGGGCAACCTCTATGAGTCTATCGTAGTCGTATCGCGCAGGGCAAACCAGATATCAGTAACCATGAAAGAAGAACTGCACCGCAAGCTGGATGAGTTCACCGTACATGGCGACAACCTTGAAGAAGTGCACGAAAATAAAGAGCAGATAGAAATATCTCGTATATACGAGCGTATGGCTAATGCTCCCCTGCAGTCTTTCAGCGAGTTCAACGAAGATCAGGTTTACTACAGGAAAAAGTAATTCCTTACCGGATAGAGATATAGCAAAAGAAGCTGTGCCATCAGGCATGGCTTCTTTCTGCGTTTATAGAAGGTGCGTATTTTTTTCCTTTTTCCCGTCTTTTTTCGGATATAGAGTTCAGTTATCCGGCAATGCTTTTATTGGTTTTTATCCGTGGTTTATTTCGTGTAATTTGCAGTTAAGATGAGTGCAGTAAAAGATCATGGTCAGATAGTGGTGCAGGGTGCGCGTGTGCACAACCTCAAGAACATAGACGTCAGCATACCCAAGAACAAACTGGTGGTTATCACCGGTATCAGTGGCAGTGGCAAGTCGTCGTTGGCGTTCGATACCATTTTTGCCGAAGGCCAGCGCAGGTACATGGAAAGCTTTGCTGCCTATGCCCGCCAGTTCGTTGGCGACCTCGACCGGCCCGATGTGGATAAGATCTCCGGACTCTCTCCCGTTATTTCTATAGAACAAAAGACTACCAACAGAAATCCCCGCTCCACAGTGGGTACTGTTACAGAAGTATACGACTTCATGCGTCTGCTATACGCACGTATTGCCGATGCCTATTCCTACAATACCGGCAAGAAGATGGTGAAGTTCAGTGAAGAGGAAATTGTGGCGCACATACAGCAGCATTTCACCGATCGCAAGATCATGTTGCTGGCACCCATTGTCAGGGGGCGCAAAGGGCATTACCGAGAGCTTTTTGAGCAGCTGCGCAAACAGGGCTATGTAAAGGTGCGTATAGATGGTGTGGTGCTGGACCTGAAAGAAAAGATGCAGCTGGATCGTTACAAGATCCACGATATAGAGCTGGTGGTAGACAGGTTGCTGGTGGCAACAGAGGGCAATTCCCGCATGAGCCAGAGCATACAGCAATGTCTGCAGATGGGTAAGGGCCTGATGTTTGTGGCAGATGTAGAGAAAGACAAGGTGCACCAGTACAGCAAGCAGCTCATGTGTATAGAGACCGGTATCTCTTATGAAGAGCCGTCGCCCAATACATTCTCATTCAACTCGCCCTATGGTGCCTGCCCCAAATGCAAGGGCCTTGGCAAGGTATATGCAGTGAACATGCAGAGCATACTGCCCGATATGAGTAAGAGCATCAACGATGGTGCTATAGCTCCGTTGGGTGGCGAACGCGAAGTATGGTCATACCAGATGGCCATGGCTCTGGCAAAGAAAAATAAGATACCGCTGGATAAGCCGATCAGTGCCATTCCGCAGAACCAGCTGAATCTGCTGCTTTATGGCAATGAGGAAGGCGTGATCACCTATGTAAGCGACGATGCTGAGGCCTATGTAGAAAAGGTAACACAGCACAACTACGAGGGTATAGTGAACATGGTGCTCCGCTGGTTCAATGAAACCACCTCTGAAGGGGTGCGTACCTGGGCCGAGAGTTTCATGGAGCTCAATACCTGTCCCGAATGTAACGGGGCCAGACTCAAGAAGGAAAGTCTCTACTTCAGGGTAGATGAGCAGAACATTGCAGCACTGTCCGATATGTCGCTGCAGGAGCTCATGGACTGGTTTGACGATATTGAAGACAGGCTCAGCAACAAGCAGAATACCATTGCCAAAGACATACTGAAGGAGATCCGCGACAGGCTGCACTTCCTGCTCGATGTGGGTTTGCATTACCTCACTATGGATAGGGCAACCCGCACACTCAGCGGCGGTGAGTCGCAGCGCATCAGGCTGGCAACGCAGATAGGGTCGCAGCTTACAGGCATCACCTACATACTCGATGAGCCCAGTATAGGGCTGCACCAGCGCGATAACCAGAAGCTCATAAAAGCACTGAAGAATCTGCGCGACGGGGGCAACTCTGTACTGGTAGTAGAGCACGATAAAGACATCATGCTGGCTTCAGACCATCTCATAGATATTGGTCCGGCAGCAGGTTTTCATGGTGGCCGTATAGTGAGTGCAGGTACGCCAGCCGAAATACTGAAGCAGGATACCACAACTTCCCGCTACCTCAACCATACACTGAAGATAGAAGTGCCGGAAACCCGCAGAAAGGGCAACGGACATACGCTGGTAATAGAAGGCGCTTCCGGCAACAACCTGAAGGATGTGACCATCAAGCTGCCGCTGGGTACCTTCATCAGTGTTAGTGGTGTATCTGGCAGCGGAAAGAGTACACTCATTAACGAGACCCTGTACCCGATCCTTGCCCGGCATTGTTATCCTACCTTCAAGCAACCGCCCATGCCTTTCAAAAAGGTGAAGGGACTGGAACATATAGATAAGGTAATAGAAATAGACCAGAGCCCTATTGGCAGAACTCCGCGCAGCAACCCTGCTACCTATTGTGGTTTCTTCAACGAGATCAGGCAGTTGTTTGCACAGGTGCCGGAGGCCAAAATAAGAGGTTACAATGCAGGCCGTTTCTCCTTCAATGTGAAGGGCGGACGTTGCGAGGAATGTCAGGGTGGTGGTATGCGTACCATCGAAATGAACTTCCTGCCGGATGTGTATGTGCTTTGCGAAAAATGCAATGGCAGGCGCTACAACAGGGAAACGCTGGAGATCAGGTTCAAAGGCAAGTCTATATCAGATGTGCTGAATATGACCGTAGATGATGCGGTAGAGTTCTTTGTGAATGTATCATTTCTGCATCGCAAAATAAAGACCCTGCAGGATGTTGGCTTGGGATATGTGACCCTTGGACAAAGTGCGGTAACACTCAGCGGTGGTGAGGCGCAGCGAGTGAAACTGGCAACAGAACTATCTAAGCGCGACACAGGACAGACCATATACATACTCGACGAACCTACTACCGGTCTCCACTTCGAAGATATACGGCATTTGCTCGCCGTATTGAACAGATTGGTAGACAGGGGCAACACAGTGCTGGTCATAGAGCACAACCTGGATGTGGTGAAGGTAGCCGACTATGTGATAGACATGGGTCCCGAAGGTGGTGGCGGTGGTGGCAGGGTTGTAGGTGCCGGTACCCCAGAAGATATTGCGGCTATCAAAGAAAGCCATACCGGCCTCTTCCTGAAGGAAGAACTCAGATAAAGGGTATATTAGATTTTATTTCCTTAATTTTATTGGGTAGTTCTTGCCCTATGAAAAACCTTATACCCTTTTGCCAGGCAGCAATCACCTGTTTGCTGACCGCGTTTGCCCTCATGTATTTAGCCCTTTATAGTGGCTATCCATTATATGGCGGCGATACCCATGCCTATGTAACCATTGGTTTCAACAATGTCATTCCTTTCGACAGGAGTCCTTTTTATGGCTGGTTTCTGAGGCATACCAGTCTTCATGAGTCACTATGGTTCACAATACTGGCGCAGAGTTTGCTGCTGGCATATGTGCTGCTTCGTTTTTTCAGGTTGCTGGCCGGCACATTCGACCCCAAAGTGCTGGCAGCATTTGTCATAGGTACGGTTGCATTTACTTTTGTTTCCAGATCAGCATCTTGCCTCATGTCAGACGTGTTTACTCCGGTGTTGCTGCTGGCATTGCTGCTCTACTACCTGGAGCCCGATACACCTGCCGGCAGGAAGTTTGTCTATCTGGCGCTAATCTTTTTGTCCATCACCATGCACAATTCTCATTTTCTCATAGTGGCATTGCTGTCGGCATTGCTGCTGTTGTATGCCCTGGTAAAGAAGGTGCGAAGCATAGCTGTAAGGGCAGTAGCCACACTGGGGCTTTCGGTCTTGTATTTTATCACCATGTCCGGTATCAATGCAGCAGCTGGTAATGGCTTCGTTTTCTCCAGAAGTTCTTCCCTGTTCATGGTGACGAAGTTTGCAGAAACAGGTATCCTCAATCAGTATCTGGATGATAATTGCGAAACAAAACACCTGAGGCTTTGCAACAACCGGCAGAATATAACTCCTTACCCCTGGGAGTTTATGTACTACCCCCATAGCCCGTATGTAATGGCGGGTGGCTATGATAGCTGCAAGGAAGAGCTCAGCTTTATAGCGCATGATGTGCTAACCACCCCCAAATATCTGAAGCAATATGTGATAAAGGCAGCTACTGCCACCTTGCGGCAACTAACAGAAGTGCAGGAGATAGGCGATGTGTTGTGCCTGCCGGCAGATGCCTGGCAGCGGCAGTTTGTAAAGAACTATTTCCCACAGGAGGAGAAAGAGTTTCAGCGTTCCCGGCAGAATACGGGCTTGCTCAGTATGTATGCCCCGAATGCGGTCAATGCTATTTTCTTTGTGCTTTCCACAATTGCTGTGTTGCTGCTCTACGCTAAGACCGGCAATAAGCTGGTTGCTAATGTCTATGCGCTCATTCTTGCCTTCTTTGTTATCAATGCCATGGTTACTGCAGTAGGTTCCACAGTAGAGTGCAGGTATATGTACCGCATCTTCTGGATATTGCCTGCAACCAATCTGGCGATTATCATAAAGTATCTTGCCGGTATGGCAGGTGCCGGACACAAATAAGCCTTGCCGGTTAGGGCAAGGCTTATAGGATCATAAGAAGTATCGGGTGCTTTATCAGCTAACCAGTGTGCCTACTTTTTTGCCGGTCACCACATTCAGCAGGTTGCCATGTGCATTCATGTCGAAAACGATGATTGGCAGGTTATTCTCCTGACATAGCGTGAAAGCCGTCATGTCCATCACCTTCAGATTGCGGCTGATCACTTCATAGAAAGAAAGACTTTCGAAGCGTGTTGCTGTAGGGTCTTTCTCAGGGTCGGCGGTATAGATGCCATCTACGCGGGTACCTTTCAGTATCACGTCGGCATTGATCTCTATAGCACGCAGCGAACCCGCGGTATCTGTAGTGAAGTAAGGATTGCCTGTACCTGCGCCAAAGATCACCACCCTGCCTTTTTCGAGGTGGCGGATAGCCTTGCGGCGGATGTACGGTTCAGCTACCTGCTCCATTTTTATGGCGCTCTGCAGGCGGGTGTTAACGCCTGCTTTCTCCAGTGCTGCCTGCAGTGCCATGCCATTGATGCAGGTGGCCAGCATACCCATATAGTCGCCCTGAGCGCGTTCTATGCCTGTTTCGGCTTCGTTCATGCCGCGGTATATGTTGCCGCCTCCTATCACTATAGCGACCTGCACGCCCACTTCAACTATCCCTTTAATTTCTCTGGCATATTGATCCAGCATTTGTGGTGATATACCATAATTGCGATCGCCCATCAGCGATTCGCCGGAAAGTTTCAGAAGTATGCGGCTGTACTTTGGTAGCATTTTGAGAGTTTGGTTAAAAAGTCAATTGTATAAATAGTGTTGCAGTTAGCGGGTATTGGTTAGGCTACGAATGGCAGCTTTACCACTTTCGCTTTGATGCCTTTGTCGCGGATCATAACATAGATCTCGCTTCCTTCGGCAGCATGCGCTGCAGCAACATAACCAAGGCCTATTGCCTTGCCCAGAGTTGGCGATTGTGTCCCGGAAGTAATAACACCTATTTCTTTGCCGTCTGCATTCTGCAGGGTGTAGCCATGACGTGGAATACCTTTGTCTACCATTTCCAGACCTACCAGTTTGCGGCTCACACCTTCTGTTTTCTGCTTTTCGAATGCAGCACGAGATGTGAAGTCTTTTGTGAATTTGGTGATCCAGCCAAGACCTGCTTCCATAGGGCTGGTATTATCGTCTATGTCGTTACCGTAAAGGCAGAAACCTTTTTCCAGACGCAGTGTGTCGCGTGCAGCAAGACCTATTGGTTTCAGCCCGTTTGGTGTGCCAACGCCGAAGATGGCATTCCATATTTTTTCTGCGTTGTCGTCTTTATCTTCGAAGTAGATCTCTACACCACCTGCGCCGGTGTAGCCGGTAGCACTTACGATGACATTTTCCACACCTGCAAAAACACCTTTTGCGAAGGTGTAGTATTTGAGGTTGGTGATATCCATGTCGGTAAGCTGCTGCATGTATTCAGTAGCCTTAGGCCCCTGTACTGCCAGCAGGCCGGTTTTGTCTGAAATGTTGTGCATTTCCACACCCTTGGTATTGTGGCTGCTTATCCAGTTCCAGTCTTTTTCTATGTTCGATGCATTTACCACCAGCATATAAGACTTGTTGGTCTCTATGCAATAAACCAACAGATCGTCTACAAGACCACCTTCGTTGTTTGGCAGACTTGAATACTGAGCTTTGCCATCTGTAAGTTTAGAAGCATCGTTGGTAGTAACACGCTGAATGAGATCGAGCGCATCAGCACCTTTAAGAATGAACTCACCCATGTGGCTTACATCAAACACACCTGCATTGTTGCGCACGCAGTGGTGCTCTTCGTTGATGCCGGTATAAGAGATCGGCATGTTGTAACCGGCAAATTCTGCCATTTTAGCGCCCAGCGCAATGTGTTTGTCTGTAAATGGAGTGTTCTTCATAATCGTTAGTTATATGGGGTGCAAAAATAGTTCTTTATGTCGGAACCTCTATGCCTGTTTACAGGATTGCCCGATTTTGCTCATTTTGATCCGGTTTTGTTAAACCCAGTCGTTCTTCTTGTACTGTTCGTAGCCTGCTTTCATAGCTGCTTTCACCTGTTTCAGCAGCCCGGCATCGACCTTCTTTATGTGGAAGCAGGCTTTCCCCTTCAGGCATTTCAACAATTCAGGCGATAAGATGGCTTTCATTTCTTCAGGATTGCAGTATACCGGCATGAAGTAGAAACCCACATAGGTGCTTTGCACGATGAGTGCGGCAAAACTCACCTCATCGCGCATTTTGCCGTGTGCCATAACTTTCTTTACTGACCACAGGTCATACTTGCCTTCCATATCGAAAAGGGCCTTGATGGTTCCTTTTTCGTAGGGTTTCAGTTCTTTTTTCAGCGCCTGGAATATTTCCAGCAGTTGCTCCTGTGTAAGTTTTGCCATTGTGTCAATGTTTAATATGATGCCATTACTGCGCTAAATTAGTGTGAAAACAAGTTTATTATGCCTTTATGGCATTATCTTTATCGTGGTTTAGATTTTGATATACCATCCAATAAATACAGAAAAACGATGAACCAGAACGAATTTCGCAAATATGCTATAAAGCATCACGGTATCAGCAGTCTCACTGTTGACAGCTATACATCTTCTTTGAGAGTTCCTGTAGGACTTACGCCATACATCATAGAAGAGCGCCCAATGAATGTGGCTTCTATGGACGTTTTCTCTCGTCTTATGATGGACAGGATCATTTTTCTGGGAGAAGGCATCAACGATTATGTTGCCAATATAGTTACAGCGCAGCTGCTGTTTCTTGAAAGTACTGACAGAACCCGAGACATACAGATGTATCTGAACAGTCCGGGAGGCAGTGTATATGCGGGTCTGGGTATCTACGATACTATGCAGATCATCAATCCGGATGTTTCCACCATATGTACAGGTATTGCAGCTTCTATGGCTGCGGTGCTGATGTGTGCAGGTAGCAAGGGCAAACGTACCGCACTGAAACACAGCCGTATCATGATTCACCAGCCGCTGGGTGGTGCAGAAGGTCAGGCAAGTGATATAGAGATCACCGCACGAGAGATAGGCAAGCTGAAAAAGGAACTGTATGAGATCATTTCTCAGCATTCCGGCCAGAAATTGTCTAAAGTAGAAAAGGATAGCGACCGCGATTACTGGATGACCGCTGCCGAGGCCAAGGAGTATGGTATGGTGGATGAGGTGCTGGAACGCAATCCGCGCAAAGCAGAGCTCTAAGCGCGATGAATGAAATGTTAATTCCATACAAAACCCGGCTAAAACCGGGTTTTGTCCGTTATATGGAGGCCGTTCCGGCTAAATAGTTGTTAACTATTCGGCAAGTATGGTTACTTTTGCAACATAAACACCAATAATCAGTACATGTTCAATTTAGTCTTATTCGGCCCTCCGGGCAGTGGTAAAGGCACACAGTCAGAGAATATAGTAACGTCGTATCAGTTACAGCATATCTCCACAGGAGATTTGCTGCGCGACGAAGTGAGCAGGCAGACACCCCTGGGCACTGAAGCCAAGAAATACATGGATCAGGGTATGCTGGTGCCAGATGAAGTAGTGATAGGCATGATCAGCAGCAAAATAGATGAGACTCCGGATGCACGCGGTTTTGTGTTTGACGGTTTCCCTCGTACCCGCACACAGGCGGAAGCGCTTGATAAGCTGCTTGAATTCAAGAATACTAAGATACACCTGGTTCTGGCGCTGGAAGTGCCGGAGCAGGACCTGATAGCACGTCTGGTAAACAGAGGTCTGACATCAGGCAGAAGCGACGACAACGAAGCAGTGATCACATCACGCATCAAAGAATATCACGCTAAAACAGAGCCGGTAGCACGTTATTATAACGAGCATGGCAAACTGGAGCGCGTAGCAGGACACAATTCAATTTCAGATACCTTCAAAGTACTTGCCAAGAACATAAACAAGTATTTGTTACCAGTAGCATAGTGGAAAAAGGAAATTTCGTTGATCATATCCGCATATTCTGCCGATCCGGCAAGGGTGGGGCAGGAAGCGTACACTTTGAACGCAACAAGATGGATGCCATGGCCGGACCAGACGGTGGCAATGGTGGCAGGGGCGGTCATATAAAGCTGAGGGGTAACTCGCAGCTGTGGACATTGCTGCACATGCGGTATTACAAGAATGTACTGGCAAAGGACGGAGCCAATGGCTTTAAGAATAACAGTACCGGCCATGATGGCGCAGATATAGTGCTGGAAGTGCCGCTGGGTACTGTGGCCAGGGATATGGAAAGTGGTGAACAGGAAGTGGAGATACTGGAAGATGGTCAGGAGGTGATATGGATAAGAGGTGGGCGCGGCGGTTTGGGTAATGCCAACTTTGCTACGCCAACCAACCAGACCCCCGACTATGCGCAGCCCGGTGAAATGGGCAGCGAAGGCTGGAAAGTATTGGAACTGAAGATACTCGCAGACGTGGGTCTGGTGGGTTTCCCAAACGCAGGCAAGTCTACACTGCTTTCTGTACTGAGTGCTGCTAAACCAAAGATAGCCGACTACGCCTTTACTACACTTACGCCACAGCTGGGTATAGTTTCCTATCGGGAGAACAAGTCGTTCTGTATGGCCGATCTTCCGGGTATCATAGAAGGTGCTGCAGAAGGCAAGGGTCTGGGACACAGGTTCCTGAGACATATAGAACGTAACTCTGTATTGTTGTTGCTGATACCTGCCGACAGTGCCGATCATTATAAGGAATATGAAATCCTGATCAATGAGCTGCACGAATACAATCCGGAGCTGCTGGACAAGAAGATAATACTGGCAATAAGCAAAAGCGAAATGCTGGATGAGGAACTGAAACAGGAAATAGCACAAACACTGCCTGATGATGTACCGCACATATTTGTCTCTTCACTAGCCAGTCAGGGTTTGGTGCAGCTGAAAGATGAGTTGTGGAAAGCACTTACCGCAAAAGAATAATTTTCTGAAACATAGTTGCTGCCTGCCCATCCGGCAGGCAGTTTTATAACACACAGTTTTGAAACAGTTGACACCTGCAGCGTTGAAAGAATGGTTGGCAAGCAACAAAGATTGCCTGCTGGTAGATGTGCGTGAAGACTGGGAACGTGAGCTCTATAATATAGGTGGGCTGCATCTGCCTATGAGCGAACTGCCTGCCCGCTACCGCGAAATACCCAAAGACAAAGATGTAGTGCTCTACTGCGAAAAAGGTATAAGGAGTGTTATTGCCATTCAGCGACTGGAAAGTGCCGGATATGAGCACCTTATAAACCTTACCGGGGGGATGAAGGGCTGGAAAGCTGAACTGTAGCTTTACAACATTTACAAACTATTCGGGGTATACATTCCCATCGTAACTGAAGATAAGGGTTTTGCCTACTTTTTCTATTTTCATGTGGTGCAGGTCTATACCCGAATATGCCATTACATTTTTACCATCTACTGTAGCCGGTTTTACCGGTGGTAGTTCTGTCATGAACTTATTTATCTGGGCGGCAAGTTCCGGAAAAGAAAGAGGTTTCACTCTATTTTCTGCTGTGACACCTCTCATGCCAAATAGTTCGTAAAATATGACCCGTCCCTTTTCGTCTACTATTATGTTCCTGAGATTGAGCCGGGCAGAAGCGCCATATTCATAGAACTGAGTAGATAAGATCATTGAAGTGAGTTGTTGCAGCAGATATTCGTGTTGCGACTCATGTGCTTCTCTGAAGATGACGGGAGTAGAGACCTCATCGATATCGTAGACCTTTCTGTTGCTAATGTAGGAGGGGAAAGTAGTGTCTTCTCTTGCTTCGAACTGCTCTGCACCGGTAGCAGGATCTACAACAGAAACAGTATCAATTACTACTTTGCCGGGTCTGTAGCGCAGATCGCCGCGCATGTAGAAGCCATTTCCGCCAACAAAGGCCTGCGCAGCTGTGATAAGCGGATTTGCAAAGAGCAGTAATGCAAACGCAGCTCTTGTGATGAAAGCGATAACAGGGGGGGGCATTGTTTTTTATTTTACTTATGCCGACAAAATACACAAAATATCAAATAAGGAAGGTTGTGTGTGTTGCTTTGCGTAGAATAGCAAAAAGCAGGGTGCGATGCATAAAAAAAGCACCTGCTATTTCAGGCGCTCCAATCTGTGATATTGACGGTTAATTGTAGGTTTTGTTGTAGCTGGTAATATGGTCTTTTACGGAGAACTTGTATTCCTGCATAGAGAGGTCTGACAGGACGGGTACATTCTTGCCATCGAGCGTGGCAGGTTTCATCTCTACCAGTTTGCAGTTGCCGGCTATCTCTTTTTTTATCAGTTCTATCTGTTCGTTGCTGATAACTTTATCTCTGCCATTCTCGTCCTTGCCTTTGAGGTCGCCAAATTCGAAATAGACCACTTTGCCTTTTTCGTCAATGACGAAGTTTGCTACATCTACCCTGTAAATGCCATTGGGGAAAGAGTTAAATTTCAGGGCTAGATTGGTTGCCAACTGCTCTTCCAGACTGAACATCTTGTTGAGTCTGGTAGGCATAGCCGTAACAAAGTCCTGATCGTGTATCTTATTGCCATTCAGTTTGTCGGGACGGGGAGACATTATGCGTACCTGTGTCAGTTCTTTACCTGTAACAGGGTCCAGTACTGTTATAGTGTCTCTGCGGTCTTCTGTCAATGTTATTTTGTTGCCATTGTAAGTGACCACGTTGCCTTCTTTTTTATATTCCTGAGCGAAGACCGTACTGTTTTGTGTGAAGCAACTGGCTGCTATAGCCAGCAGTGGCAGCAATACCAGCATTTTGCTGCGGGAAGCCGAATATGATGTGCGTGTGAGCATAAGTATACGTCTAAGTTTTTGTATTGTCTGGTGTTATGTTATTGGTAAACCCAATTTATGGAAATGATGAAATGACGATAGGCGGTTCTGTAACGTCTTGTCCGTTGCAGCTGAGGTGTATGTGCTCCAGGAATATCCTTACATTGGCGTCCTCTTTTTCTTTCAGGTATTTGCAGTGTTCCGGTTTTAGTGTTGCACCGTCTGTTCTGAAGGGGCCGTAAATCAGGCCGCCTTCTGGCTGAAAGGAGATAACGAAACTGGTAACCTCGCAGCTGGGTTTTGCAGATACCAGTCTGGGGTTGGCCAGTATGGTTTTTACCTGTATCATTTTACGTTCTTCATTGGCCAGTCGCACATTGGCTCTTGGCCCTTTTGGTGAATTTTGCGCATTCGCAATATTAGTGCTACACAAAGACAGGAGGAGTGCTGTTGCAGTAAGCATAGACGATTTGAGCATTGCTATTCCGGAGTGTATCATGATCTTTGTTTTTATAATTGTCGAAGGTTTTTACAAGGTGATAGATTTACTTAAAGTCAATGACCTTGCTCTGTGTCAGATTACATACCGAACTATCGGAATGTTTTTTGCTATGCTTTTCTATCATGACAGGCAAAGCGTTCTGTACTTAAAGTTGCGTTAGAAAACTGAAGATTCAAATTTAATTTTATTACGTGGTATGTTCCGGAATGATAAATTCAGATCATTACAAATGGTGCGTGCGACTAAAAGAAGGTAATTATGCAGCGTACTCAAACTGCGGCCCCAAAGTTGCGTTGAAGTATATACGATAGCCTGAAAGTAAAAATGTTGCCACGTGGGCAACATTTAGGGTAATGTATAATGTCTGAATAAGAAAACTAGTAATTGAGGCCAAATTGGCGCAGGTGGTGTGTGCTGTGCTTGTAAAGCAGCTGCACCTGCTGGTCGTAATTGAGTATGCCGAAGAACGGGTTCCTGAATGATATGTCCTGCTCTTTTTCGAACACCTCGAAGAAGAAGTTTATTTCTTGCTGCAGTTCGTTTACGGCATCTGTTTTAGAGGAATGACGTACAGCGGGCGGCTCATCAGCCATCAGCTGGTTGGGTGTATTCTCGCGGAATGGTTTTTCTGATTCCAGGAATCCCTGCATACGGGCTATGTTCTCTTCAGGCGTATGTATATCCATAGGTGTTTTGCCGCTGGCTATACGCACATAGTCAATCATGTGCTCTATCATCTGCTGCACATTCATTTTGCCCCACAGGCGAGTTGCATCAGCAGGAAGTTCATTCAGGATCTTACAGAATTCAGACCTTAGAAAATGTGCTTTTTGAGTAAGGTTTTCCATAGTTGCAGTTATATACAAACAGTATGAGGAATGTAATTACATCAGTTGTTTGATGAGTGATTCCTGTGTAACTCCTTCTGCTTCCGCCTTGTAGTTGCGCAGTATACGGTGGCGCAGTACAGGTAAAGCCATGGCGCGTACATCTTCAATGTCGGGAGAGTATTTGCCATGAATGAGTGCGTGGCATTTGGCACCCAATACCAGATACTGCGATGCACGCGGACCAGCACCATATGCCAGGTACTGACCGGCAACAGCGGCTGCACCGGGAGTGCCCGGGCGGGTTTTCTGAACAAGACCTACCGCATATTCAAGTACATTGTCTGGAACCGGTACTCGCCTCACCAGTTCCTGGAAGGCCAGTATCTCTTCGCCACTCATTACGCGGGTAAGCTGCTGAGTCTGAGCGCCGGTAGTGTTGCGCACAATAGATACTTCATCTGCAAAGCTTGGGTAGTCGAGCGTGACCTGGAACATAAAACGGTCGAGCTGTGCTTCGGGCAGAGGATAGGTTCCTTCCTGCTCTATTGGGTTTTGTGTAGCCAGTACGAAGAAGGGTGCCGGGAGTTTGTATAACACACCACCTGCAGTAACATTTCTTTCCTGCATAGCTTCCAGCAGTGCAGATTGTGTTTTAGGTGGGGTACGGTTGATCTCATCTGCCAGTACTATGTTGGCAAACAATGGGCCTTTTATGAACTGGAAAGCGCGCTGTTCGTTGAGGATCTCTGCACCAACTATATCGCTGGGCATAAGATCGGGGGTAAACTGTATGCGCTTGAAGGAGAGATCAAGCACATCTGAGATTGTCTTTACAAGCAAAGTCTTTGCCAGGCCAGGTACGCCCACCAGCAGGCTATGCCCGTTGCAAAGTATGGCAATGATGAGTTTTTCTACCACATCTTCCTGGCCTACAATTACTTTTCCTATGCTTTTGCGAATTTCCTGCGTTTTCTCTTTCAGCGCATTTGCTGCTTCTATATCTGTTGCGTACATTGGTTTCTGCTACTTGGTTTACAGCGGCAGCCTATAGTGGCTGCACGGACTGTTGAAACGGGAAAGTTCCATTATTTTGTGTAAACTAACAAATACTAATTACTGTGGAGATAACAATAAAAGAAGCCCAGCAGAGGGTAGATGAATGGATAAAGACGGTAGGTGTACGTTATTTCGGGGAACTGACGAACCTGGGGGTGCTGATGGAGGAAGTGGGAGAGTTGTCGCGGCTGATGGTGCGTACGTATGGGGAGCAATCTTTTAAGGAGAGCGATAAGGGAAAGGAACTAGGCGATGAGATGGCAGATGTGCTTTGGGTACTGATATGCCTTGCGAATCAGACCGGTGTGGACCTGACCGCTGCTTTAGAGAAAAACTTTGAGAAAAAAAATATACGAGATATCAACAGGCACAGAGAGAATGAAAAATTGCAATAGGTGATCGAATCGGATTCTTTTTTGACCGATGCATTATAAGATATATGCATTTTCTATGGTTCGATTTGTGAAAATGTCTTATTAATAATAAAATATTTCTTTAAATTTACCTGATATGCTGCTTTTTACCCAACCAATAAGGTTGTGAAGCAGTCTATATAGTGTTGTATAGAATCAATAACCAATATACTTGTCTATAGCTTTGGCATATAATGTAGCTGGTCAGGCCAGTGAGTTAGAGCAGCTCATACAGGGGTGCATACGCAATGAGCGTAGCGCGCAGGAGAAACTATACCGGTTATTCTACCCGAAGATGATGGCATTGGTGCGCAGGTACATAGATCATGAGGAGCAGGCAGAAGAGGTGTTGAACAATGGTTACCTGAGGGCATTCCAAAAGATAAAACAATACAATTTTCAGGGTTCTTTTGAGGGCTGGATCAGGAAGATCATCTTCCATGCGGTAGCCGATTATGTGAAACAGAACGCCAAATACTCCAGTCAGATATTGCTGGTAGAAAAGGATGAACTGGTACACAAGGATCTTGCAGATAAAATGTACTATGATCAGTTGATACAACTGGTGCATGAGTTGCCCGATGCCACACGTGCTGTGTTTAATATGTATGTGATGGAAGGGTTTACGCATAAAGAAATCGGGAATATAGTAGGTATAAGTGAGGGTACTTCGAAATGGCACTTGTCGGAAGGAAGAAGGATACTGAAAGAAAAGATAGAGCGAATGAAGCTGCATCAGAAACAATGATGCAGTTAAGGAAATGAAAACTGAAATTATTTAAAAACAAAAAATTTATCCTTATGGATAAAAATTTCATCAAGGTAGACGATCTCTTCAGGCAGCGCCTGGCGGGGGGAGAAGAGAAAGAGCGGGGTGGCGCATGGCTGAACATGCGTGATCTGCTGGATAGGGAGATGCCGCAGGAAAAGCGTATAGGTATACTATACTGGCGTAGGCTTTTCGGCGTGGTAGCAGCCCTGTCTTTGGTAGGTACTGTCTCTGTGGGAAGTTATGAATTGTCTTCTGCCTATAAAAGCAGGAACATAGTAGACGTATCTGTACCTCCTATCCCAACTGCCAACAACGAAGCCGGAGATGCTTATGTATTATCTGCAACTGAAAAAGTGAAAGCAGATGAGGCTCAGGCAGCAGCAAGAACAAATAGCCGGATCGCAGCTAATATTACCGATACTAAAGAAAGGCATGCTGTTGCAAGCCAGACAATACAGCACAGTAACTCAGTTGCTGGTGGCGCTTCAGGTGTGGTGGAAAAAACTGCAAGTACAGCTGTTGGCGGAAAAGCTGAGTTGAATAATACTAACCGCAATGAATTCAGCGCAAAAAACACAACCTTAAATAGTAACAGATCTTCGCTCAATTCAATAAATTCAACTAATACAAACGAAGCTAACGGACGTAAAGAAATAGCTATACGCAATCACAGATCTATAAAAAACAACAGGCACATAACTGCAACTGCAGCAGCGCAAAACAATGCAACAGCAGGTAAAGAAGCTGTTGCAGGCACACAACATAGCACAACAGCTAATAATGCTACTGCCT
Source organism: Bordetella parapertussis (assembly GCA_943331005.2). GTDB lineage: Bacteria > Bacteroidota > Bacteroidia > Chitinophagales > Chitinophagaceae > Nemorincola. The sequence continues at coordinate 40,765 of CALQJX020000023.1, read as the reverse complement.
CAACTGCGGATAGCAAGACAGGTCGTGATCATGCAGCAGCAATAAACAATGGTATTGCTTCCAACGAAAAAGCTGCAAATACTGTAACTGGTAATAATGCCGCTGCCCCGATAAACAGTAATGGTGTAAATACTGACATTAAGAATAACAAACCAGTGCTGAGCAGTAGTTCTTCATCTGCTACTACTCTTGCAAGCAATGTAGCTGCAGGAGACAAAGCACCAATCAATATTACTAACACTGAAGTAACTACTCATAAAACTCAGGCTGCTGCAACGCAGAAAGAAACAGCAGTAAGTAATCAGCCAGTTTCATCTGGTGTTTCTTCAACAGCTTCAGCCGCGGCCAGGAATAATGTAGCTGCAACTGATGCTAATAACGATACTAAAGAGCATGTAGCTCCTGCTACACCAGCTACTATGCCGGCTACAGGAGTGGTATTGAAAAATGCCAACACGGAAAATCCGAACGGACAGAACAAAAAAGTGATCACCAAGTTGCTGGTACACCAGCGTAATATTAAGGTTGCTGAGAACGAATATGCACTGAAAGAGGATACTATATCTATGGAAAAGATAAACATGGATATGGGTCTGAAACAGCCTGCAGACAACAGTAATGCTAAACCTGCAGACCTGTCGGCAACAGTAAAGGCAAAAAGAGGTGCAAAACGTTTATTCGGATCGCGCAATCATAACAATGTTGTCGCTAATACTGCAACTGCCAACATTGGAGCATCTGGTGCTGCTGCCCCAGCTACTACAGGTGGCAAGGCAGGCAGAAACAGTCAGAGCAATTCCGGAAATGTAGCATCTGGTGCTGACAATGAATATGCAGCAAACGGATTTGCTTCAGGATCTACTGAAGGAGCTATGATGGCCAAACCGGGTAGCGTTGCAGATGCAGGTATTTCACCTAATGGTTCTTCATCAGAAACATCTGTGATCAAACCTAAAGCAACAACCAAACAAGGAAGCGGTGCTTCATTGATACAGCGCCTTTCTTTGGCATTCAATGATGTGAAAGAAAATGCTTCAAGGACCAGGTTTACACCGGGACTTACTGCAGGTATAAACAGCAACTTCTTTGGTCCTGCTACCTTCAAAGGTTTCCAGTTCGGACTTACCGGAGATATCATTTTCAACGAGAACTGGAATGTACTTACAGAACTGAAATACTTCCACCGTTTGAATAACAACACTTCTATTGAAGATGACTATTATACTTACACGCAAGTTGGCTCCGAGTATCGCAAGGATCTGCAATTGAATTCATACAGTTTCTCTGCACTGCATAGTCTGGAAGTACCGGTATCTATCAGATACCACAAAGGTAATTTCAACTTCTATGCCGGAGGAAACTTCCTGTATTCATTCTCAATCAATACAGGTGCATCTACAATGCCCGCGGTTAATGTTGCTCCTGAGTTTGTAAGTGCACCGGGTACTGATAATGCGCCTAAACTTTCTGAGGCAGATTTCCGCAGCAGGTTTGGATTGGGTTATCTGTTTGGTTTCTCTTATGATGTTGCTCCTAATCTTAGCCTGGATCTTAGAAATGTACAGACTGTTTGGGACAATGCAGCGACAACAGGTGCCAAATCAATATCAGGGCAATTATACAAAACACCATCTCTGCAACTGTCGATCATGTACAGACTGGGAGGAAACAGAAATAAAGACTGATCTTTTTTAAATGGTAAATGAAGGCCGGGAGTGTGCGCTCCCGGCTTTTTTATGTCTATACTGGTTGAGAAGTAGGATATTCATTAACTTGGATGAATTGATATAAAGGATTGATGAGTAAGGATGGCAGAAACAGGATTGATGGGTATACGTTACACAACTCGGTACGCATAGTGCGGGGTGGGGAAGATTATTTCAGTTGTATTGATGAGATAGCGGCAAGAGCATCCTATTCGCTGCATTTACAAACTTATATATTTGATGAAGATAGTACCGGGGAACGTGTTGCAAATGCGCTAATAGCTGCGGCAGAACGTGGTGTTCGGGTATATGTAATGCTGGATGGCTATGCTTCTCAGGGGATCTCTAAGCAGTTCATAGAAAGGCTAAGATCATCAGGAATTCACTTCAGATATTTCGAACCTTTTTTCAAAAGCAGTGTCTATTATTTTGGAAGAAGATTGCACCACAAGGTGATAGTTGCAGATGGTTATCTGTGTTTGGTGGGCGGCGTAAATATCAGCAACAGATATAACGATTTGGAAAGCGCACCTGCCTGGCTGGACTGGGCTTTGATGGCTGAGGGGGAAGTGGCTGCACAACTGGATAAGATATGTGTGCGCGTATGGAACAGAGGATTGTTCTCTAAAAAATGTGCAGCAACAGATCTGCCTGAATACAATACAGTAGGAGAAGTATGCAGGGTGAAAGTGAGCAGAAATGATTGGGTGTTCAGCAGAACGGATATAACTGACAGCTACAGGCGGCTATTTGATGTGGCACAAAAAGAAATAACTATCATGACCAGTTATTTCTGGCCACCACAGGCCATACTGAGCAGAATGGAGCAGGCTGCAAGTAGAGGTGTACAGGTGCGGGTAGTGCTTACGGGGCGGGCAGATGTACCCTTTGTAAAGTATGCAGAGCGATATTTGTACAACAGACTGTTCAGAAATAATATAGCTATTTATGAGTATGAGAAAAATATACTTCATGGTAAAATAGCTATACGTGACAAGAGTTGGATAACGGTAGGGTCTTATAACCTGAATAACATCAGTGCTTTTGCCAGTATGGAACTGAACCTTGATGTAGACAACGAGCAGGTTGCAGCAGGCTTGGCTACAGAAGTGGAAAAAATAATTCTTGAAGATTGCAGGCAGATAAAACAAGATGATTTTATTGCCACCAATAGCATATTGAAAATGCTTGCCTATTATATCTCATACTGGTTGGTGAAGGCCACTTTTTTGCTGTTTACTTTCTATTTCATACAAAGAAGAAAAAGACCTTAATTGCCGCCTATGCGGCGGAAGAAGTTGCGTAATGCCTGCGCATCCCAGCCGGCGAAGCGCCCTCTTTGTACTATTAGTTCATTAGCGTCCGGGAATTGCGGGTAATAAAAGAATACACAATGAGAGACCGTATCGTTCCAGCCGAGGATCTCTCCAAATCTGAGATCGTTGAATTTCAGTGTGTCATTACTTTGCTCTACTGTGTAAAAGCCTTTAGAGAAACGTTTCAACCTGTTTATATCTTCTTTATGATTTGTTGTATGTAGTAGTTCATTGTTCTGGCATACATACCTGAATTTTATAGTTGTGTTTTTGTCGAAAAGCGACCTATAGCCAATGTAAAAGCCTGAATCATGTTTGGAGACTATATACCACAGTATATTATTGAGCGGAGTAGGGGTGCTGAAGTATTGATCTGTGCTGATCTGTGCCAATGCCAGCTCATTTTTTGCCAGACTATCGATATATAATTTATTGCCAATGCCTGTGATTAAATACAATGAACTTAAGACCAATGCATAACTGGCCCAAAACTTTCGTTTATGATGGTCTTTTCGCAATAAGAGCAATACTATGGTAGCAATTGACGGCCATATAGTGAACAGAGGGTCTGCAACAAACATAGTATTGAATGCAACCCTGTAGTGGCTGAAGGGCTCGAACCAACCTGTACCATAGGCATTGAATGCATCTATGAAGATGTGTACGAAACATTGCAAAGACCAGAAGAGTAACCACCGCGAAAAAGACAGTGTTGAATTTTTGATAAACTTTTGCGAGGCGAAAGACAGCAGTGGAGCCGACAGTGCTATGAACAGCAATGAATGAGTAAATCCACGATGAGCCAGAAGGTCGCTGGTAAGTGGTAGGAAAAAAGAGGCAACTACATCAATGTCAGGCAGGCTGTTGGCAATGGCTCCTATCAACAGGGCTTTTTTACCCAATTGCCTGCCGGCAAGTGTTTCGCCTATACAGGCGCCTACTACGATATGTGTCAGTGAATCCAATTCTATTCAAAATTAAGCAAGTTGCACTTAACAGAGTGAGATGTGTGCAGTAGGGAAAATTGAGATCGGTAATCTTTTCATTTTCAGACTGTTCAATGAAAAATCACCCGGAAATTACTGCCTTGCTGCTAAACTAAGTTGCAAATACTAAGTGGTATTGTTGTATTTTTGCCATCTTAAAATACATAATAATTTGAATATGCAGATCAAACAGACATTGCTGGCAGGTTTTGCGGTAGTAGCAATGATGTCTTGCGGAGAGCAAGGCGCAAAAAACGATAGCGCAGTCGGAGGTCGTAAACTTCTGGACCCTGCTAATATGGACACAGCGGTGCATCCCGGAGATAACTTCTTTCTCTATGCGAATGGTACATGGCTGAAGAACAACCCAATTCCTAAATCGAAAAGCAGGTGGGGTAGTTTCAATGAGCTGGATGAAAACAATAATGAAGTGTTGCATAAACTGCTCGATTCTGCTGCATCTGTAAAGAATGCACCAAAAGGAAGCAGTGTGCAGATGGTGGGCGATTTTTATCGTACAGGCGCCGATAGCGCAGCGATAGAAAAAGCAGGCATCACGCCGCTTAATGGCATTATTGAGCGTATAAACGGCATAAAAGACGGTGCAGGTGTACTGGCAGAGGTTACTCTGGAGCAGACACAGGGCATAGGTCCGGTATTTAGTTTTTATGTTTCTCCTGATGATAAAAATGTAACCAAAGAGATCTGTCAGTTTGGACAGGGAGGATTGGGTATGCCTGGTCGCGAGTATTATTTCGATAAAGATGCCCGCACTACAATGATCAGGAATGCTTATCAGCAATATATTAAGAATATGCTGACGCTTATGGGTGCTGATGCAGCTACTGCTCAGAAAGATGCTGCAGAAATATACAAGCTGGAGCTGACACTGGCAGGTGCCTCTTATACCAGAGTGGAAATGAGGGATCCATACAAGCTTTATAACAAAATGCACCTGAATGCACTGAATGCAGCTACACCCGGATTGGAGTGGAAAAGCCTGCTGCAGAGCCTGAAGGTTACCGGAGAAGATTCTGTTATAGTAAGCAATCCAAGGTTCTATGCAGAAATGGCCAAACAGCTGAAAAGCACACCAGCAGAGACATGGAAGAAATACCTGAAGTTCCATCTGGTAAACAATATGGCTTCCTACCTCAGTTCCGGATTCGACACCACCAGGTTTGCCTTCTATGGCAAAACAATGCGTGGTCAGCAGGAGCAGGAAAAACGCTGGAAACGTGTACTGAGTGTAGTTGATGGCAGTATAGGTGATATGCTGGGACAGATGTATGTTGATAAAGCTTTCAAACCTGAGGCTAAAAAACGTATGCTGGAAATGGTGAATAACCTGCAGCAGACATATGCTGAACGTATACAGAGACTGGACTGGATGAGCAACGAAACAAAGCAGAAAGCGCTTGTGAAGCTGAACGGCTTTATGAAAAAGATAGGTTATGCCGACAAATGGAAGGATTACAGTACACTGACCATTGTAAATAATGATTATGTTGCCAACATCCTTGCTTCGTCACAGTGGCAGTACAATTTCAACGTGAACAAACTGGGCAAACCTGTAGACAGGATGGAATGGCAGATGACCCCGCCAACAGTAAATGCCTACTACAATCCGGCATTTAATGAGATCGTATTCCCAGCGGGTATCCTTCAGTATCCTTTCTTTGATGAAAATGCTGATGATGCTGTAAACTACGGCGGTATTGGCGGTGTAATAGGACATGAAATGACCCATGGTTTTGATGATCAGGGGCGTTTGTATAACGCTGAGGGTAACCTGAGTAACTGGTGGACCCCGCAGGATTCTGCTAACTTTACCACAAAGGCTAATGTAGCAGTAGATATGTATGGTAAGATCATAGCTTTGGATACACTACATATCAATGGTCTTCTTACAGAAGGAGAAAATCTTGCTGATCTGGGTGGTATAAGTATTGCTTATGAGGCATTCAAGAAAACCAAACAAGGTAAAAGCAATGAGAAAACAGATGGATTTACGCCAGATCAGCGTTTTTTCCTTAGCTGGGCACAGGTATGGAGGGCAAACACAAGGCCTGAAGAGATCGCGCAGCGTTTGAAAACTGACCCACATTCTCCATCTGAGACAAGGTGTAACGTGCCTGTGAGTAATATGGAAGCATGGTACAAAGCTTTTGATATTAAGCCTGCTAATAAACTGTATCGTCCTGAAAATGAGCGTGCAGTGATTTGGTAGATAAGATTTTTCATTTAAAAGATAAGCACCCGGATATCGCACTAATAAGCTGTGGTTTCGGGTGTTTGTTATTTGATAAGACTTCGGCAAAAAAATATGAAGCAATAAACCAACCATAAACAGCTTTGCTATGTCTTATTATGTTGAAAAACAACTGATATAGTAGATAGGTTGAAAAATCCTAAATCAGGAATAAATATATAATGTAGTTCGTTATATTACAGTTGTTTTTTGGTTAATTATTTTATATTATTGCGAATTAGATAAACAAGTCAAAACATGCGTAGTTTTTATCGTTTACTTTTTTTGATGTTCAGTCTGTTCCTGAGTAGTGATATTCAGGCACAAATGGTTGGTACTAACTGTTATCTGCAGGGAAGATACCTGGAGATCGCAATGAATAATAACTCTTCATTCGGTACCTGTAGTGGTATCCCAGCCAGTTATCACCCTCACATGTTTGGAACAGGTATCCCGCCTGCCGGATCTAATATGGCTGAAGTATACGACTGGGGCCGTGACGGCTGGGCAACAGGTACTCCTCCATACATGGGAGACTACACTTATCCAGGTTCTCCTTTCGAAGGATGGGAGTTGCAGATAGGAGCAGGCAGGGTTCAGGCTTTCCAGAACTGTGCAGGTACTATGACAGCCAGTGTTGGCGGTATGACCATGTCAGGTAACCTTACTACTTATACCAATGTTGGCGGCCGTGCAACCGGTACATGGACAGGTACGGCAACTATGGGTGGAGCTACATTGGCTATTTCTCAGGCTACCAGCATAGATACAAATGGTTCTGCTGTTGTTGTTACTACTGTATTACGTAACACATCTGCTGTAGCTGCACCAAACGTTTATTATATGAGGTCTTGCGACCCTGATAATGCGCAGTCGTGGGGTACGTTGGGTGGTCAGTTCTCTACCATCAATAAAATAGTTCACCAAAACGAAGATGCCCGTCACAGGGTTTTGGTAAAAGCATATGATCAGGCGCTTACAGAGCCAAAATCATACATGGGTCTTGGTACAAAAGATTGCCGTGCAAGATGTTTCATTTATTCATCATGGTGGCTGGGTTCTACTGTAGACCTTTCTACAGTGTGGACTGGTTCATATGGTGGTTTGGGTAGTGGTTTTGAGAACAGGTTGGGCTTCTGTCTTCCTACAGCTTGTAACCCATCCGATATAGCTATTGGTCTGGTTTATAACATTGGTAACATTGCTCCCGGCGATAGTGCTATTGTGTCTTATGCATACATCTTTAACGGTGATGCTACAGGTATGGATGATGCCTTCCCTGATCCGCAGATAGTTGTTAATGGTACTCCTCGTCCTGTAGTTCCGGTGCCATATCCTAACTATGATACATTCACTGCTTGTCAGTCTGGTCTCGCTACGCTTCCTGTAAACATTCGTTTTGCGGATGTGAACAACTGGAGCTGGAGCAGATGGACATGGGCGCCAGGCACTGGCCTTGCCAGCACTACAGGTGTTACGAATACGATCAATCTTGCCGGTCTTCCACCAATCATTACTTACACGATCACAGGTACAGATAGTGCATCAGGTATGTCTTCATGTCTGAACAAGGTTTTCTACCTTACTATCATATCTTGTAATGGTGCAGAGGCAAACAGCCCATGTGTAGGTGATACACTTTGGCTCAATGCGCCGGGCGATTCGCTGGGTGCTACCTATAAATGGTTCGGTCCTGCGCCTTCAACAGCTATAATTGGCACTACACAAAAAATGTTCCGCTATCCGGCAGCTATTACTGATACAGGTGTATATAGCGTAGTGAAATCGAATGGTTCTACCAGCGATACCTCTACTACTCACGTTACTATTTATCAGTTACCGGCGTTGAATGTTACAACCAATCAGGTAGACTGTTCTCCAATAGTGAACTCATTGAACCTTTTCTGTACACCAGACTCGGTTTGTACCAGTTTTGCATGGTCAGGTCCATCAGGATATACTTCTACTTTCCAGAATCCGGTCATCAATCCATTCGATTCATCTAAAGAAGGTATTTATACAGTAAGTGTAATATCAACGCATGGTTGTAAGAAAACAGGAACCGTGCTGGTGAAACCTGGTGCTATTGTTGACTTCAATATGTTGGCAATGCCGGGATGTCCGAGAGATACTGCACAAATGATTCCTTTCGGTGCTAAGAATGTGTTCCAGTATCAGTGGAATTTCGGAGACGGTGGTGCCAGCTTTGATCCCGCTCCACAGCATTTGTTCAATGCATCAGTTCCAGGTCTCAAAGTTCATACAGTGACGCTTACTGTAAAGAGTGCAAACGGATGTACTTATGTGAAGTCTGGAACGGTAGATCTGAGACATACTGTAACAGCAGCGTACACTACTATGTCTAATCCGCTGAATATCGCAGATACGGTTTGTCTGGGTGCAGCAATCAACTTTACAGATGGTTCTAATGCCACTAAGTTTGGAGCTGCTAACATGCCTCTTTCTGCATTTGAATGGAAGTTCGGTGACGGCACAACAGATGCTACGGCAAACCCAACCCATACTTATCTTGATGCATCGGTATATTCTGCTACACTTACAGTGACAGATAACATTGGCTGTTCTGATTCTATTCGCAAGAATATGGTAGTTCTTAATCCGGTGATAAAAGCTATGGGTGACAGTACATTCTGTCTGGTCCGTCCACTGCTGCTTTACAACACTGTTAGTATCAAACCAGATGATGTTACATTCCCTGGCTATGGCTTCACTTATTTGTGGTCTCCAGCAACAGATCTTAGTTCGTCTACAGAACAGGAACCATATTTCAGCGGATTTGGTATGTATACATACACTATGGTCGCAACACTAAATCGTCACGGTTGTATTGCTTCGCATGTTACGAATCTGAATTCAATTCTGCCTACACAGATCCACCATATCACAATCGATACCAAGATCCTCTACGGCAACAGTATTCAGCTTTATTGCGACAGCGAGTACCTGTATACATGGACACCTAACGATGGTAGCCTTGATAATCCAAACATTAACAACCCGGTTGCTACACCATCTGTAACTACTACCTATACGGTATATGGTATGGATAAATATGGCTGCCGCGACACAGCTCAGGTAACGATCACAGTTGATAGCTCTGCAAATGAGCATGTTGCTACAGGCTTCACACCTAATGGTGATGGTTTGAATGATGTATTCCGCTTCAATGGAGGTAAACATCAGAAATTACTGGAAATGAGGGTATACAACCGTTGGGGTGAAGAGATCTTCTACTCAAACAACAGAGAAGTAGGTTGGGATGGTACTTACAAAGGTATACCTGCAGATATGGGTGTATATTATTACACTATTATCCTTGCTCGTCCTGGGTATCCCGAAAATACAGTGCTTAAAGGTGATATAACGCTGATAAGATAATAAGTCTTGTTTGCAAAAAATAAGTGTCCCCCCGGTTAGAAATATCCGGGGGGATTTTTTTTACTTCTTTGTTATCTTCGCAACAGAACAATCATTATGGCGCTAATCAAATCAATCTCAGGAATTCGTGGTACCATCGGCGGTACCCCCGGCAAAAGTCTGACACCAGTGGATCTGGTGAAATTCACCACTGCCTATGGCGCGTGGATAGAAAAGCAAGGCAGTAATAAGAAAATAGTAATAGGCAGGGACGGCCGTATATCCGGCGGCATGGTAAGGGATATAGTTGCCGCTACCTTGCAAAGTGTTGGCTGTACTGTGGTAGACCTTGGGTTGAGTACTACTCCTACTGTGGAGATGGCTGTAAAAATGGAGCAAGCAGGAGGCGGTATTATACTCACTGCGAGCCATAACCCCAAGGAATGGAATGCGCTGAAATTGCTGAATCAGGATGGCGAGTTTCTGAGTGCGGCAGACGGGCAGTGGATTCTGGACTATGCTGATAATAACGAGGCGGTCTATGCCGAGATCAATAAGATAGGCTCACTCACATACGATGACAGCTATATACAGCAGCATATTGACATTATACTGCAGCATCCGCTGGTAGATGTGGCTGCTATTAAGCAAATGAATTACAAAGTAGTGGTAGATGCTGTGAATTCTACCGGTGCTATTTCTGTGCCTCCATTGCTTACTGCACTGGGTGTAGCAGAGGTAATAGTGATCAATGAGGAGGTGACCGGTAATTTTGCACATAACCCTGAACCGCTACCAGAAAATCTGATAGAACTCTGTGCTACTGTAAAGAAGGAAAATGCTACAATGGGTATAGCAATAGATCCGGATGTGGACAGGCTATGTTTTGTATGTGATGATGGTAGTCTGTTTGGAGAAGAATATACACTGGTAGCTATTGCCGACTATATTCTTACTCATAAAAAAGGCAATACTGTATCTAACCTCTCATCTACAAGGGCACTGCGCGATGTGACAGAAAAGCATGGTGGTCATTATTATCCAAGTGCTGTGGGAGAGGTGAATGTAGTGAGGAAGATGAAAGAAGTGAATGCTGTGATAGGTGGAGAGGGTAATGGTGGTGTGATAGTTCCGGAGCTGCATTACGGCAGGGATGCACTGATCGGCATTGCGCTATTCCTCACGCATCTGGCAAAAACAGGCAAAACAGTAAAAGCACTGCGCGCAACATACCCTAATTACTTTATTTCTAAGAACAAGATAGAATTGGGTGAAGATGTAGATGTGAAGCGCATATTTGAAGAGATCAAAAAGAGATATCAGCAACAACCGATCAATACAGAAGATGGATTGCGTATAGATTTTGACAGTGATTGGGTGCATCTGCGCACATCTAACACAGAACCGATCATTCGTATATACAGTGAGAGTGGTTCTGAAACAACAGCCAATAACTTAGCCAAGCGTATCATGGCAGACATAAAGGAAATGATGTAGCAGCAAGCAGGCTGTTAAAGTCCTATACAAGTTTGATCTGATAAAAAGAAGCGAGGTATATACAAAGTATATACCTCGCTTCTTTTGTGTGAAAATCTGTCAGGACAGTTCTATTTGTCCTTCAGTTCCAGAAATACCGGGCAATGATCTGAATGGATTATATGTGGCATGATCTCGGCATGTATCAGTTGGCTTTTCAGCGATTCGGTTACGTTGATGTAATCTATACGCCAGCCCTTATTGTTGGTGCGTGCGCTGCCGAATGCACTCCACCACGAGTATTGATGCGGCTGCTGATTGAATTGGCGGAAGCTGTCTACAAATCCGTTCTCGAAGAACCGATCCATCCAGGCACGTTCTTCGGGCAGGAAGCCGGTATAATTCTTGTTTCTCACCGGGTCGTGAATATCTATGGCTTTGTGACAAATGTTGTAGTCGCCGCAAACAATAATATTGAGGCGTGTCTTTTTTACCTCATTCAGGTATTCGAAGAATTCATCGAGCCACTGGTACTTGTAGGCCTGCCTGTCTTCGCCGCTGGTGCCGCTGGGGAAGTAAGCGTTAATGATGGTGACCTTGCCAAAGTCGGCGCGTATTACACGACCTTCCGCATCGCTTTGCATGATGCCGTTGCCGCACATTACATTATCCGGATTTATTTTGGTGAGAATGGCTACACCACTATAGCCTTTTTTCTGTGCCGAATAAGAGAATACATCATAGCCGGCTGCATTGATGTCGGCTACAGGTACATCTTCTCGGTTTGCTTTTATTTCCTGCAGGCAAATGATGTCGGCCGGGTCTGTTTTGAGCCAGTCTGAGAACCCTTTTTTGAGGGCACTGCGAATGCCATTTACGTTATAGGTAATGATGCGCATTGTTGTTGTGTTTAGGATGTGAAAATAAGGAAAGTTGCGCGCAACGAATAAGTACGCAATAAAAGAACCTATTTACATAATGCCTTCATCGGCCATACTTAGGTAGTTGTGGCCGGCAACAATAATATGGTCAAGCAGTTTGATGTCCATATGCCCGGCAGCTTCTTCCAGTTTTCTGGTCAGCGAAATGTCGGCGCTGCTGGGTTGCTTGTTTCCGGAGGGGTGATTGTGCGCAATAATGAGCTGGCTGGCATTCTGCAGCAGACTGTTTTTTAGTATCATGCGAATATCGGCAACTGTTGCCGTGAGTCCTCCGCTACTGATGAGCTCGTGTCGAATGAGTTTTCCGGCAGCATTGAGATAAAGTACGCAAAACACCTCATTATTGAGATCCTGCAATAAAGGCATAATGATAGGGAGCGCATCTTTACTACAGGTAATAGCGGTTCTGTCCAGTCCTTCGCTCATTTGGCGGCGGCGGCCCAGTTCCATTGCGGCAGCTATGGTTATAGCTTTAGCTTCGCCTATACCTTTTATTTTCTGAAGTTCTTTGATGCTCAGGCGACCCAGTTCGCGCAGGTTGTTGTCGGCGAGTTGCAGTACATCGCGGGCAAGGCCTATTGCAGAACGCTGAGGGGTGCCACTGGCTATGAGGATGCCAATCAATTCTGCATCAGACAGGGCTGCAGCTCCTTTTTGCAGCATCTTTTCCCGGGGCCTTTCATCTTCAGACCAGTTCTTTATGCTTGTGTTTTCATTCATGAGGGTGATGGGTGATTGAGTGTCTTTACACTACCTCGAAGGCTGCATGGTAGAAGTTGTTCTGCGCTGAAATAGGTTTGAGGTTGATGTAGAAGCACTCGGTAAAGAGGCGATAGGCCATGAATTCGTGGTCATATACGTTGAACTCATCGAACATGATGATGTCGCCTTTTTTGAGATATGGGTAGAGCTGGCTCAGTGCAAACAGCGTGGCGCTGAACAGGTCGGCATCCATATGTATGAGTTTGCGGGTGCTCTTAAGCTCCTGCTTATGGTCATCTATAAAGCCATTCAGTGTGTCCTGAAAAATGCCTTTGTAGAAAGATGCACGAGAATCATTGACCTCAGGTATTGGCGAGTGCATATCTCCTTTGTCAAATACGCCCCAGCTTTCCGGTAGCCCTTCGAATGTATCGAAACCATAAAAGCGGGATGCAGGGCTTTTTGCAGTTGCCAGCCACCACTTGAAGGAATTGCCTGAAGCAACGCCGAATTCGAGGTAGCATATAGGCGTTTCGTCCAGGTTGTAGTGTTGGGTAATGGCAGTAAAACTTTTCAGTCTGTCATCGTAGTTGCGTATGGGTCTATAGAAGTCGTTGGTAAGCAGTTGCGCCTTCTTGTTTTTATGAACCCATGAGGTAAGCAGATTGAAATTATAGATAAAGCCAAACAGCTTATTGATAGGTTGGAAGATCTGTAACAGGCGTGTGGCCAGCAGAAAGTCTTTGGTAAATTTTATTATCCTTAGTTGAGTAGTGCGTAAAGACATTATATATAAGTAGTAGGTAAAAGTCTTGTATAGGGTTCAAAAATACCTAATAATATGAAAGGTTCTGTATAATAATGATAAAGGATGTCAGCTATTACTTTCGCTGAGCCATTTTATAACCGGTGGCGGGGTATAATTGTTCATTTGCTCCAGCAGGTCTTCGGCGGTATCGCTGAGTAGGAAGGAGTTGTTCAGCGTTTCATTCAGGAAGCCTTCCTGAACCATATTGAGGCAGAGTGCTTTCAGTGCCTCATAGAAACCATTCACATTCAGCAGGCCGATGGGTTTGTTATGCAGCCCCAGCTGGCTCCAGGTGAGCATCTCAAATAGCTCTTCCATAGTGCCCCAGCCACCCGGCAGGGCAATAACACCTTCGCTCAGTTTATTCATCAGCAGCTTGCGCTCGTGCATGGTCTCTACAACAATAAGTTCTGAAAGGCCTTCGTGGGCTACTTCCTTGGTTTTGAGGAAGGATGGGATCACCCCGGTCACTTTGCCACCATGCAGCAAGGCGCCATCGGCAACTGCGCCCATGATGCCTACTTTGGCACCACCATATATTATATCAATAGAATTGCGGGCCAGCAATGAGCCCAGTTCGTAGGCTGTTTCCCGGTATATCTCATTATATCCTTCGGATGCGCCACAGAAAACAGCAATACTTTTCATGTTCTTTTCTTTGTTTTGGTCAAATATAGTGAGTCTCTGTTACGAAGCAGGTTAAAAAGTAGTTTATCGTTCTGTTGTATTTATCCACTCAACGATAAGAGCTTTGAGGCTTTCCGCCTTTTCAATAACTTCTTCAGGATCTTTGAATATCAGAAGTCTACGGCCGTCTTTATAGTCGCCTTCCAGCAGTCTGAGCGGGTCAGATAGCCTGGCCCCTGACGGGAATACTATCATTAATCTCCCCTTATGCAGGTTGAGAACGGCAATATCTCTTTTATATTCTTTCGGGTCGGAGGGAGGCATAGGGCCCGAATACCAGAAGCTTGGATTGTTCCATTTTATGTGCTCTGCTACATCTTTATCTGCAGCCAGTATGGATTCTCTGATAGCCTGAACTGCCGGTGCTATTTCCGGTGGTAGTTTCAGTATGTGGGCAGTTACTTCTTCGGCAGGAGGGAGTTTACTTGCTTTTGCCATGGTGCATATTTATGGAATATCGGTGTGTAAAGTTTTGTCTTCTGCCACTAAAAATACTAAAAGATCGTAGTTGGTACAGGTTGTTTTGCTTTGTTGTGCTTCAGAATTAGCTATTGCAAAAGTGGCGAACACTTAACAATAATTTATCCATTTTCAACCTATGAATGATTTTCGGATAGGTATATTTCGTACCTTTGCAGCCTGAAAAATCGGCCCATTCTGATTTTCTCCATCAGAAGGGCTTTTTTATTTGATGGAGAGATATAATTTTTAGCAAAAAAAAGGAAAGGTAATTTATGGAAATCCGCAACATTGCGATCATTGCACACGTTGACCACGGTAAGACAACATTGGTTGATAAGATATTACACACAACAAATGTATTCAGGGACAACCAGGAAACCGGTGAACTGATCATGGACAGCAACGACCTGGAACGTGAGCGTGGTATTACCATCCTTGCTAAGAACGTATCTGTTACTTACAAAGGTGTAAAAATAAATGTGATAGACACTCCGGGTCACGCTGACTTTGGTGGTGAAGTGGAGCGTGTACTGAAAATGGCTGATGGTGTATTGCTGCTGGTGGATGCGTTTGAAGGCCCTATGCCTCAGACCCGCTTCGTACTGCAGAAAGCACTGAACCTGAACCTGCACCCGATAGTAGTAATCAATAAAGTAGATAAGCCAAACTGCCGTCCTGATGAAGTTCATGACGCTGTTTTCGAACTGTTCTTCCAGCTGGATGCTACAGAAGAGCAGCTGCACTTCCCAACAATTTATGGTTCTTCTAAGCAGGGCTGGTTCAATACCTCTCTGACGCCAACAGAAGACATCACTGTACTGCTGGATACCATACTTGAAAAAGTACCGTCTCCTACAGTTGTTGATGGCCCGCTGCAGTTGCAGATCACATCTCTCGATTATTCTTCTTTCCTTGGTCGTATCGCTATCGGTAAAGTAACCCGTGGTACTATCAAAGAAAATCAGCCGATCATGCTTTGTAAAGCTGACGGTACTATGCAGCGCAGCCGTGTTAAAGAACTTTATGTGTTCGTAGACATGGGTAAAAAGCGTGTTACAGAAGTGCAGTGCGGTGATATCTGTGCGGTAGTAGGTGTAGAAGGTTTCCAGATCGGCGAAACAATTGCTGATGCAGAGAACCCTGAAGCAATACCGGTAATACCGATCGATGAGCCAACAATGAACATGCAGTTCAGCATCAACAACTCTCCGTTCTTTGGTAAGGAAGGTAAATTCGTTACCAGCCGTCACATACGTGACAGGCTCATGAAAGAGCTAGAGAAAAACCTGGCGCTGCGTGTGAATGAAACAGACGATGCCGATAAGTTCCTGGTGTATGGTCGTGGTATCCTTCACCTTAGCGTACTGGTAGAAACTATGCGCCGCGAGGGTTATGAGCTTACTGTAGGTCAGCCACAGGTAATAGTAAAAGAAATAGATGGCCGTAAATGCGAACCATATGAGGTGCTGGTAGTAGATGTACCATCAGAGTTCAGTGGTAAGGTGATAGATCTGGTAACGCAGCGTAAAGGTGAGATGCTGATCATGGAAACCAAGGGCGCAATGCAGCATCTGGAATTCGATATCCCATCACGTGGTCTTATAGGTCTGCGCTCGCAGATGCTTACAGCTACAACAGGTGAGGCTGTAATGGCGCACCGTTTCAACGAATACAAGCCATGGAAAGGTATGATTCCAGGCCGTAACAACGGTGTGCTGCTGGCTAAGCAGGGTGGTAATTCTACGGCTTACTCTATAGACAAGCTTCAGGATAGGGGTTCATTCTTTGTAGATCCGGGTCAGGAACTGTATGCTGGCCAGATCATAGGTGAGCACATCAAACCAGGAGATCTGGTGGTGAACGTTACGGAAGGTAAAAAGCTGACCAATATGCGTGCAAGTGGTAGCGATGATTCAGTTCGTATCACTCCTAAGATACAGATGACACTGGAAGAGTGTATGGAGTACATTCAGCAGGATGAGTGTATAGAGGTGACCCCACAGAACATTCGTTTAAGGAAGATAATGCTGGAAGAAGAAGACCGCAAGAAATTCCAGAAGATGATGAAGTCTGACGCATAAGTGAGTTGATGGTATCATTAAATGATACTACACAAAACATAGAATAAAGAATGAGTAATAGGTGCCTGCGATCCTTCGCAGGCACTTTTTTTGCTATTACTCAGATCTTATCGTGCTGATAATTGAAATATTCAGGTGTTTTTACGCTTGTTTGGTTGAAGAATGTGGTGCAATTTTGATATTCGGGAGGAACACGTCAATTGCAATTGGCGTGTTCGTGAATCACAATCATAAATCAACTATACTATGGAACACATCATCAACAGAGGCAATTTCTTTCAGGTAATACGCGGAGCGCTTTTTAATGGGAAACTAAAACAGACACAGGTAGACGGCATGACCGCTATATTGGATGAATGGGAAACGAACTACTCCAATAATGACGACCGTTGGCTGGCTTATATGCTGGCAACTACCTTTCATGAAACAGCTACTACTATGCAGCCAATAGAGGAGTATGGTAAGGGCAAAGGCAGGGCATATGGGAAACCTGATGCGGTGACAGGGCAGATCTATTACGGAAGGGGATTTGTTCAGCTAACGTGGAAGGAGAATTACACCAAATTTGCCCAGTTACTTAAGGTAGATATGGTAAATGATCCGGCATTAGCGCTGAATCCGGGGCATGCAACCAAAATTATGTTTGTAGGAATGAACAGGGGAATGTTCACTGGTAAAAAACTGTCAGATTATTTTTCGGGCACTACAGAAGATTGGGTGAATGCAAGAAGGATCATCAACGGAACAGACAGAGCTGCATTGATAGCCGGCTATGGCAAAATATTTTATAGTGCTATCTCTTACAGAAGTATGTAGAAAGGATTGAAGATGAATTTATTTATAAATATATATTCAGTGCTGTAGTTTTTGATCGTTGTCATTCAAACTATTTGAAAAATATATACTTCTGATAACGAATGACTTCTGAAGGGAGTCGTTCGTTATTTGTGTAAGATGCAGGTTCATGGTCAAATAATCCAATAAAACTTTGGTTAAGTACCCCACCAAAACATTATTTCAACTGTCTGTATGAGTACTATTGCTATTATTCGAGCAAAATCAAAATAATAATTTATTTATTTGTTTTCAGGGTAAATTAAAGGGAAGCAGGATTTTTCATGTAACTCATTAAAAAGTTTTAGTAAAACGGTTAGAAGGTAGGTATTAGCAAAAAAATATTTATCTTTAAAGTCGATTGATATCTTATGTTCCGGGTAGACCGAAGTGTAAGTCCTATAAATTTTTGAATTTTTTAAGCTGGATTATGAAATTACGTAGTCTCTTATTCGCATTTATCAGCGGTATCATTTTTTGCAGCAACCCTGCATCTGCCCAGTTGGTGAGTGATCAGATATTTCTTCAGGGCCGTTGGCTGGAAGTAGCTGTAGCTCCCAATGGATCATGGGGTAATGCGGTTACTGTACCTGCTGTTTACCATACACACACGGGTTCATTTCCCAGTTATGTGTCGCCGGTAACGGGTACTACAGCAACCGGAAATGGTCTTGACTTTTCGTTTGACGTAGGTCATGACGGATGGGCTGCAGGGTCTCCTGCATCTGCTACCAACTGTTGTTTCTACGGTGCGTACTTCATGCCCGGTACTCCGTTTGATGGATGGGCATTACAGATGAACGGAGTAAGGAGTGATGCCTATTATGTGACCGGTGGTTATGCATTGGGAGTTGGTGCAACTGCATTTACAGGTACTAATGTTGGCCATTCTGTTATTCCGGGTAGTGCTACTGGGCCTTATATTCAGAGTACTGCAATTGGCCGCTGGGCTGGTAGCTACAGTGCTGGTGGTGGTACAGTTTCTATACAGACTACCAACAGAGTAGATACTAATGCATCCTGGGATCTTGTAAATGTTACGTTTAAGAATACAGGCGCAACTGCTGTTACCGGATTATACTATCTCGTAACGGCCGATCCGGATAATGATCAGGTGGTGCCGGGAAGTTTCCCTACAGATAATCATATTCCTTATCAGGGTGATGCACAACATAGGGTGGAAGTAAATGCAGTACCAGCTTTGGGCGCCCATCCGGACGCATTCTCTGGTCTGGCTACAAAAGACTGCCGCGCAAAAGCAATTATTTATCAGAGCTGGCCTTCAGCTATTACTGTTCAGCTGAGTGATATGTGGGCTGGCACAACACCTGCAACCGCAGGCTGGTATACTTCAGTGCTGGATACTACAACGTTAAATCAGGACATTGCTTATGGTCTTGTTTACAATCTCGGTACGCTTGCTGCCGGCGATAGTACTACTATCTCATTTGCATGGATATTTACAGACTCTTCTGCAATAGATAGTGCATTTCAGGAGCCAAGACTTGATGTGAATGGTTCTATTGCCACTGGCCCGGTTGATACGTTCAATCGTTGTGGTACAGGACTTACTACTATTCCTTTAACAATAGTAAACGGAGAGTGGGGCGTTACTAACTGGAAATGGTTGCCGGCAACCGGCTTGTCTGTAACTACCGGTACATCGGTAAACCTGAATCTTTCAGCATTAACTACAGGTATAACTTATACTATAACCGGTACAGATACCAGCAGTTGTAATCATTTTGAATTAAAATTGTATATACCACCATGTAACAGTGCTACTACCAATTCTCCGGATGCTTCTCCAATTTGCGAAGGGGATACGTTGCATGTAAGGAGTGTAGGAGATTCGTTGGGCGCTACCTATTTATGGTATGGTCCTGGTCTGGTAGGTGCGCCTTTCGGTGCGACTCAGTACGCTTATAAGTATCCGGCTACTATGGCCGATACCGGATGGTATTTTGTGATCAAGATAAACGGTACTGTAACGGATACGTCTAAAGTGCACGTAATGATCAGGCCAAAACCATTGATCACAGCTACATTCAATCCACCTGTATGTTCGGGTAGTACATTGTTGCTTTATTCAAACCCCGATTATGTGGGTGAGACCTGGAGCTGGAGCGGCCCCGGAGGTTTTACTTCAACAGCATCTGATCCGATGATCCCAGCAGTGCCCACAAGTGCTGCCGGTGTGTATACTGTAGTGGTGAATCTTAATGGCTGTATGGATAGTGCAACAGTAAATGTTGTAATAACCGAAACCCCGGCTGCTCCTCTGGTGACCAGTAATGCCCCCTTGTGCGAGGGCGATACTTTATTACTGTCTTGCGTAACTACATCAACAGGCGTAACTTATAGCTGGACAGGGCCAACAGGCTTTACATCTACCTTGCAGAACCCAACCATTGCAAGTGTTACGCCTACAGCTGCAGGAACTTATTCGGTAGTTGTTCGTAAAGGAGCGTGTGTAAGTAGCGGATCTACTGTAGTAGTAGTGAAGCCAGTGCCTGCGCCTATATTGGGCAGTAATTCGCCGGTATGTTCCGGTGGGTCACTGAACCTTACAACTACTGCCCTTCCGGGATCAACTTTTGAATGGAGTGGTCCGTTGACTTTTACATCAACAGTTCAGTATCCTTCTATCAGCCCTGCAATAACGGCTAATAGTGGTACTTACTCTGTGGTCGTGACCCTTGATGGTTGTGTGTCTGATACTATTTCGATCACTGCAGTAGTAGACAGTACACCAGAGGTGCCTGTATTGACTACAAACAGTCCTGGTCCTCCCGGAGCAACTATATGCGAAGGAGATACACTTACATTTACGGCAACATCGGGTACTGCAGGTGCTTCTTACTTCTGGAGTGGTCCTAATTCATTCAGTACAACAGTACAGAATCCTGTGATCATGAATGCTACTTCGCTTGCATCTGGTGTATATACTGTAGTCGTGTCTTTGGGTGCATGTACGGTTTCGGCAACAATTAGTGCTACCGTAACACCTACGCCACCAATAGGTATTACAAGTAATTCGCCGATATGTTCCGGTGATATGGATACGATCAAATTATTTGCTGTAAGTAATCCGGGTGCAACCTTTACATGGACTGGTCCTTATACCTTCTTCTCAGGTGCACAGAATCCTATCAGGACTCCGGTAAGCACAGAGCATGCGGGTACTTATATTGTAACAGTATTATGGGAAGGTTGTACCAACACAACATCTCATACAATTGTTGTGAACCAGACACCAACTCCACCTTGGGTGAAGTGGCTGACCTATTGTCAGTATTATGATGCACCTTATCTGCAGGCTGTGGGTAGTAATCTGTTATGGTACACATCTTCTGCCGCAGGTAGCGTAGGTTCTCCATCGGCACCTAAACCACCAACAGATGTGGTAGGTATCAGCTTCTATTACGTGAACCAGACAGTGAACAACTGTCCGAGTGCGAAGGATTCAATACGTGTTACCATCAACCCAACACCTGTTGTTACAGTTAGTCCTGATACAACAGTTTGTCCATGGGACAGTGTAGTGCTTAAGGCTGTAAATACAGACATAATAGCATACTACCATTGGTATCCTTCCATGTATCTCGATGGTACAAATAGATCAACTGTACTTTCAAGGCCTGAGACAGATATGGAGTACTTCGTAGTATCGAGCAATATGTATGGCTGTTCTGACACTGCAAGTGTGCGTGTACGCGTTAAAGAGAATGCGGTGATACACCTGCCTGATTCTGTAATGCTGTTCCCTGGTGAGTCGTATCAGGTAGAGCCAAGCACCAACTGTACTCAGTTCAGCTGGACACCATCGGGTGGTTTGAGTGGCAAATACATCTCTAATCCACTGGCAACACCTGAAGTAAGCACGAAGTATGTACTGAGTGGGGTTACAGAGTGGGGCTGTAAGACACAGGATTCTATCAGGATCAACCTGAGCAATGAGTCTGTGATCGTCATGCCAAATGCATTCGCTCCGGGTTCTGCCAACAGTATATTCAAGCCTATCAAACGTGGACAGGCTACGCTGCGTCACTTCAGGGTATATGACAGGTGGGGTGTGATAGTGTTTGAGACAACTGATATAGATGCAGGATGGGATGGTACATATAAAGGTGTGCCACAGCCGGTAGGTGTTTATGTTTATGAAGTAAGTGCCGTATCGAGCACGGGTAAGGTCTTCAGTAAAACAGGTAATGTGACGTTACTGAGATAAAAAGTTGCGTTCAGCATAAATAACAGAGAGCCGCCCTGCAAAGAGCGGCTCTCTGTTTGTATAGAGAGGTGCTATAGAAATGGTGGGAAATGAAGTCGTGTTTCGTAATATTGTATCAATAACAGCATAGGTTTATGAAGGGAATACACCACTATACACTGAATGTGAAATGGACCGGCAATAACGGCACAGGTACCAGCGATGCAAAGGCCTACGAGCGAAGTCATACGGTATCAGCCACAGGCAAGGGTGAATTACATTGCTCATCTGATACTCCATTCAGGGGAGATGGTAGCAAGTACAATCCCGAGGATATGCTTGTTGCTTCATTATCTTCTTGTCATATGCTTTGGTACCTGCATCTTTGTGCCGATGCAGGAGTACTAGTTACCGCATATTCCGATGACCCGCATGGAACAATGGCAGAAGCAACTGCTACTGAACGTGGCAGATTTACAGAAGTGGTTCTGAATCCGGTAATAACAATATCAGATGGCAGCAAGGAAGAACTGGCGCGCGCATTGCACGAAAAAGCACATGAGCAATGTTTTATCGCCAATTCCTGCAACTTCCCGGTAATACACAAACCTGTTTTTATTGTTCGTCCATGATCGCAAGTTTAGCCATGACACTGAAAAGGATAGTTCTTATTTGTGCGGTTATGTGCAGTATGGATGCCACACTTGCACAAACACTGAAAAAATATCAGATCGATGCTTCGGGTTGTTCTATTTATATGTTCTGCAATCCGGGGAAGTTTGATGTGTCAATGAGTCCTGATTCATCAAAAGTATATTCCGGCGAGTGTGTGCTGGATAGTGTGTACTATGACGTGATCTGTGTGAAGATGAAAGAACGAATCGCAGATCTGGCGGGAGCAGAAGACCTGCTGGTACAATACCTTGATTATCTGAAATCTTCTTTTCGTGTAACCGATGCTGCCGGGTATGGCAAGGGACACAGACTGAAAGGAAAAGAAACTACCAGGGGTATTGTAGATTATTGGCAGGATGAAGGAAAGAACAACATAAAAGTAAAAGGCTGGACAGATGGCACATATATTGCAGTGGCAATGGTAATAACAGCCAAAGAAATACCGGAGTCTAAGGCGAATGTTTTTCTGGATGGTATAGTTTTTCCTGAAATAAAGAAATAAGATGTTGCAGCGAATGCTTATATCATTTTTGATTCCAGTTTTGTGCTGGAATAGTTCATATGCACAGGAAGCGGCAGCTGCTGATGTTGTAGCGTTGAGGAAGCTATACTATGCTTCCTACAAAGACAAAACAGCTGCTGAGGCATTGAAAAAATGTACCGAGGCCAATAAACAACCTTCTGCCATTTGGTTGGGTTACAGAGCTGCTGCGCATATCATGATGTGTAATCATGTTGCGAATCCGTACACGAAGCTGAAATACTTTTATAATGGCAGGAATGAGCTGGAGAAAAGCATAAAGGCTAATGCCGGAGATGCCGAACTGAGGTACCTGCGTTATGCGGTGCAATGTAATACGCCAGCTGTGCTGAACTACAAGGACAATATAAAAGAAGACAAGACTATCCTGGATAAGTATCTGCAGCATGTAGCCAATAAAGAAAAAGATCCCGACCTGTATCAGCGTATTAGTGATTACATGAAGAGGCACCCTATCACTGAACAGTAGTGATCTTTATTCTTGTACCAGCAGGCTGTCTGCAAATACCTTTGATACTGTGGTCTGTGCTTTGTGGTCTATAATGATAGCCATAGAATTATCAAAAGCGATCTTTTCTGCCACAGTGATAGATGTACCAATGCCTATTTCCAGTTTTTTGAGGTATTGCAGGAATGGCGCACTTGTATCTTTTACTG
Organism: Bordetella parapertussis; assembly: GCA_943331005.2. GTDB lineage: Bacteria > Bacteroidota > Bacteroidia > Chitinophagales > Chitinophagaceae > Nemorincola. The sequence continues at coordinate 17,054 of CALQJX020000023.1, read as the reverse complement.
CTACTACACGGCACGTAGCGTTCTCTGCTATCTCTGCTAGTAAGGTTTTGTAGCTTACTGCACTTTCGCCATTGGCTTTAGGGATCGGATCGCCATGTGGATCGTATTGAGGGAAACCAAGAAACTTGTCGAGCCTGTCAGCAAGATCAGCATGGTGAACATGCTCCAGTTGTTCAGCAATATCGTGAACTTCATCCCAGCCATAGCCAAGTTTTTCCAACAGAAATGCTTCCCATAGTCTGTGTTTGCGCACGATAGATATGGCAACATTCTGGCCGGTGCGGGTAAGTTTTACACCCTTGCTTTTTTCGTATTGCAGCAGTTCTTTATCTACAAGTTTTTTGATCATGTCTACTACAGAAGCCGGGTTGTTGCCCAGAGATTCTGATATGGCTGTAGGCGTGATCTTGGGCAGACCTTGCTTGTCAAGGTTGTAGATGGCCTTCAGGTAATTCTCTTCAGATAAAGTATGCATGCCGTTAAATGATCGTTGGCAAAGGTAGCTCTTTTATAAAAGCGTATACCTGCTACGGCCTAAAATAGGTCTTACCATGCCTGTATGCGGGTAGTGGTATGCGACTGTGCATTGCTGATGGTGAGCAGATAGATGCCCTGAGGCAAAGAAAGACCGGTAACGGTTCGTGTATTATTGCCTGAATTCAGGTGTACAAGCTCTTTGTACACTGATCTGCCGGTCATGTCTGTAATAGTACAATTGTACGTACCGGGGATAGAGGTACTGCAGAATAATGAAAGTGATCCATTTGCTACACTACCTGCTGCTATGATGCCATTCTGACTCAAGGCGGGATCGTTGACAGAAGATGGCAGCAGTATGGTTGTTGTATTGATGTTGTCGAGATACCAACGACTACCGGAGGTGCCATTGGCAGACGTGTATCTGAAGCCAAGATACAGTGGGACGATATTTTTCAGATCGGAAAGGTCTACCTGATGCGTTACCCAATCGGTCTCATCTCCACTGGAGAAGAGGGGCATGGTGCTGGTGGTGCGGTTGTAAACGGTAAATGTATCTGAAGTAGCTGTGTCTGCGCCCATAGTAGAATCACCTGATGCCAGAAATTCTATTTTAGCACCCAGATTGAAATTGGTGGTCTTGGTGTCGAAGTTCACATAGATCTTGGTATAGCCATTCAGTTTGAGTGGTGGAGAAATGAGTATAGAAGTGTCCAGGTGATAGGTGAGGGGAGTACCAAACAGGCCCGAACAACTAACGCCGGTGGTGCTAAAGCGGCCTCCGGTTGCATCGCAGTTCCACATACCCCGGGTATCTGGTGTAGAGGGTGGGTTATATACTGCCCAGTCGGACGGACTGTGACTGCTGGCCGGACAAGTTGTATTCATATTCTCGCTGAGTGAAGTTGCGTACTGAGCGAAACTTATGGTTTGGATAAACAAGGCTGCCAGCAATGATATTCTTCTTTTCATAAGGTTATATTTGGGTAGAAGTACTTTCTGTATCAGGAAGTATCTGTTATTGAAGTTACTTTATTTTTATTTCTGCAAACTGTGAAGTGAGTATTTTGGCAACATGAAATGTGTAATCACACAAAATTCCCACAAAACACACTTATAGTTATTATTAATGACGAGTGAAATGAGAGAATCGTTAGGAGGTCATCAAATTTTTTTTCTTTCTAACGTTTTCAGATAGAACTACGTCTTTCTATGCAACTGAAAGTTTATAGCAGCGGATGTGATGTAAAAAAGAGACCAATTGCAAGGGTATAGCGATACATACAGGCAGGGGATGACAGGAGATGGTTCGTATGATGAAAACGAACTGTTTGTGCTGATAAGGGATTGTATTGCCGAATCTCGCCCTGCGCAAAAGAGATTGTATGATATGTTTGCCCCCAAGGCGTATGGTATAGTTAGAAGGTATATATATGATGATTTGCCGTCAGCAGAAGAAGTGCTGAATGATTCTTTTTACAAAGTGCTCACCAAGCTGTCGCAGTATTCTTTTCAGGGCTCATTTGAAGGGTGGATCAGGCGAATAGTCATCAATACAATTACAGATCATCTCAGAAAGAACATACGCGATACGTATGTGAAGGAAGTGCAGCCGGAAGACGCCTTTGTGCAAAGTGAGCCGGTTGGCAATATAGCCCACAAGGAACTATTACAGCTGGTGCAGACATTGCCTGAAGGACAAAGAACGGTGTTCAATCTGTTTGTGGCAGAGAACTATGCACACAAAGAAATTGCAGCATTATTAGGTATAACTGAATCAAACAGCAGATGGTATCTGAATGATGCCAGAAAGCGGTTGAGAGAAAAAATTAAATTTCATCAGTAAGTAAAGAACGATGGATAAAGACTTTAAAGATTTTGATGACCTTTTCAGGGAAGAAGCCTCGGCGTACACCGAGATTCCTGCTCTTGCCGTATGGCAGGCCCTTGAGAAAAGGCTGGATAAAGACAAGAAACGAAGGGTATTCCCGTTCAGGTGGTACTGGTTCTTCGGTCTTTTGTCGTTTGTTACCTTGCTGGCAGCATATGTCTTCAGTGACCGTGTACGAGGTCCTCAGGAGGTAGTAGTAATTGCGCCTGCTATGCAGCAAACAAAGGAATTAGCTGCAACAACATCCGGGGAAGTTGATGCGCCCACTGCAAAAGGTGAGGCAAATGAGCAGATCGTGAATGATGATGGAGGAGCTCAAACTGAAGATAGAAGTTTGGATGAGGCTGTGCATGAAGAAACAAACAACGAAACTGAAAATAAAACGGTAAAAAGCAACATAGAAAAAACGGAAACAAACTTATCAGGTAATGCACCCGCAGTAGGTACCAGTATTTATAGCTATGATGATTTTGAAGAAAAGAACACACAGGTAGTGGCATCTGTGCCGGAGCATGAAAATACTATGCCTGCAGCCAGTAGTGAATATGTGGCCAGTAAAGTAAAGAAGCACAACATGGTAGTTGTAGAGATGGCTCCTGCAAGTGACGCGCAAAGACGACATACTGCTATTGTGGAGCATAGTAAAGAAACTATATTGCCTAATAGTGAAAGCAACTTTGGCGCTGAAAATAAGATTCGTGAAAGTAAGAGGATTCGCCGCGAAAAAAGAAGCAATAAAAAAGCAGTTGTTGCTATCGCACACAAGGTGAGCAGGCGGATATCTAAGCAACAAAAAGCTCTTGCGAATGAACCTCTTGCGGCTAAAATGAATGTACTGAATGAAGTAGCGCAGAATACAAATGAGGTCCGTAATGGTAGGACTGCACAACCGGTAGCAGTTGCTCAAAATGTTTCAAAAACTACATCAGCAAAAGAGGCAAACAAGACAGAAGCTACAGAGAAGAAAATCGCATCTGTGTCATCTGCAAATAAACAACTATTAAGTATATGCGGCAATTCTGTTACCAGTAAAAGAAATGCTGAACCTGCGAAGAAAAGCGTGGATGTAATACCTGTAAATGAGACAGAGAAAATAGCAGCGACAAAACAGGCAATTGCTGTTAATAAAGTTACTAAAACAGTACGTAGCCAACTTGTTGTAAAGAACACAGAAAGTTCAAGCCATCCCGTGAAAGACTGTGCTGTAGTTGCTTCTGTTCAGCAGTTTGCTGCAACAAAACTACATAAAGCCAATGCCCATGAGTCTGGAACATCTGACACTAAACCGGATGTTGCTGTCGCTACCAAAAAGGCTTCTGGAAGGAAGGGCGCAGGAGTCTTGGCTACTAGTATGCCTAAGGTTAATTCGACTATTACCCCAAAAGCCAAAGAGGTTGTGCTACGATCTGATAATATACAGGAAGCGAAGACTGGTAATAAAGATGTTGCTGCTGCAACAGAGTCAAATGCTACTAATGCAAAGCAAAAGAAACAGGCAATGAAACCCGCAACTGCTGCGCCTGCCATAGCTGTAAGCGCAACAAACAGAGTATTATTAACGAAATCAGCTCCAAAACTTTCATTACCGTTGGCGTCCGATGAACCTGAAGATTTGTCTGCTACGGTATTGGCACTCGCTGCTGCTGCACCAAAGGATTTGCCAAAGCTGATTTCGTCAGCGACTATGGCTTCATCTGCCGATTCAGTTTCTATAGCTGCCGATACCACAAAGCAAGAAGTGAGTGCTGTTATGAAGTTGGTGTTAGGTATTAAAGCAGGCTTTGAAACAGGTGCAGGTACTTATGGAAGTAACAAATTGGTTGTAGCGCCATACCTGCAATACAAGATCGGTAACAAGTTGTCGCTAATGGTGCAGCTTTCCATAAAGGGGGCAAATGCAGCCAAACGCACTATAGGAACTGCTGCTAGTTACTACAGCATTAAACCCGGTACGGAAAATTATCAGTTTCAGGATAGTCAGCTGGTATATCTGGTGCTTACAGGAGATTCATTGTGGCGCAGGAACTACAATACATCAGAAAAATATGATTCTATCTTAAAAACAAGTAGCATAGGTGGTAGCTATGTAGAGGTGGAACTTCCCTTGCTACTGCAGTATAGTCTGTCATCAAGGCTTTCCGTTTATGGCGGATTGAATGCAGTATACAGCAAAAGGCTGGGCTTAAAAGAAGATACAAAAGTGACAGAAAGTATCACTTCATCCGGCACTACTTTTACTATGGCGCCAATCAATGCGCCTGCTCCATTGCCTTCTTCAACAGGTATAGTATATACTGGTAGTCCTTTGTCCAATTATACAGGGCCAGCCTATCCGCAGCAAAACGCTGGACTTCTGAGAATGGGCTATATGCTGGGTGTAAGCTATGAACTGAAAAAACGCTGGATGGCAGATATGGTTGTACAGCAATGTTTTACGAAAAAGAACATGCAAGGTGGTTATAATGTGAATGGTGCTCTTTCTATGCCATACATACGTCTGACATTGGGTTACAGATTATCGAAATAGTTATGTAAGCCTGGTAATCAGCATTGATAGGAGAGAATCGCGATGTTGCCTTGTGATTTATTTTATATGTCAGGGCTTTTGAAACAGAGCGAAAACAGAGAAAAGGTACAAACAGGTTTGGGTTACTTCCTGCACAATAATTACCCCTTTTCCAATTCTTTACTTATATTTACATGAAATATTTGCATCAAAGCATCGTATGACTAAAAAGATCCTTGCGTTTTTCGTGGTAGCTGTTATCTGCACCATGTCTTTTATATCGTGCAAAAAGAGTTCAAGCGACAATTCAGATCCTACCAGGAACTATTTCCCGCTGACCTTTGGTAAGTCTGTGACTTTTGCTGTTGACTCAATTTATTACAACAGCGATTCATGTACACAAAAGCGTGTGAAATCGCAGATGAAGTATGTGGTAACAGATACTTTTACCGACAGGAAGAACTTCACTTACAAGCTCACTTACATACTGGATGTGTTCACCCGTCCGTATGAGGGAGGTATATGGAAACCGACAGGGGTTATACTGCTGAATCCTACTGCAAATGGTCTTAACTGGACTGAAGCAAATGTAAAATACACCAAGCTGATGTTCCCTGTTACAGAGGGTTTCAGCTGGAAAGGCAATAAACTTGCACCTGTCAGCGATACTGAGTTCAGCTATTTGAAAGACTGGAATTATAACTACCGCGACTACCATAAATCATACAATACAGGGTTTGTAAATTTCGACAAAACTGTTACTGTACTTGAGAACGACGAATCTGTGAACTATCCGGCAGTAGACTCTGGTGTATCTGCACTCCGCACTTATTCTAAGGCCGTATACGCATACAATGTGGGCCTTGTATACCGCGAAGTGACACACTGGACTTACAAAGCCTATAACGCACAATGCGTAACCGGCTACTCGGTAGTGATGCAGGCTATAGACCACAACTAATACTATGTGCAGGAATGCAACAATTTTGCTTATAGCCGCGCTGCTGATATGCGGCAGGTTGTCTGCAGTGCAGTATGCCTACATAGTAAGATTTACCGATAAAAATAATACCACTTTCAGTTTGTCTGCCCCGGGGAGTTATCTCTCGGCACGGGCTATTACCCGCCGTACGGCTCATGGTATAGCTATAGACAGCACCGATCTTCCGATCAACTCATTTTACATAGACAGTGTTCTCACCCTTACCGGTGGCAAGATACATGGCGCTTCCCGTTGGTTCAATTTTTGTGTCATTCTACTTCGCGACTCGGCTAACATACATGCGTTGGACGGAAAGACTTTTGTGAGCAGTACTAAATATACTGCCTACTACAGCGATAGTCTGCACAAGCCTGCACGCGAAAATGGTATGTCTGCGCAGCAGAAAGGCACAGGCGACATAACCTATTACAACAATACCTGGCAACAAACCGATCTGGTGCATGGCGATAAACTGCATGATGCCGGCTATACCGGAAACGGCAAACTGATAGCTGTGATAGACGAGGGCTTTACAGACGTCAATACACATCCCGGTTTCAGCAGCATGTTAAGTGGCGGCAGGCTGGTAGATAAGTACAACTTTACACTGCGTACCGATTTCATATATGGTTATGGCTGGCATGGTACCAGATCACTCTCTACCATGGCAGGATATGTTCCCAATACTTTTGTAGGCGCTGCACCCATGGCTTCTTACGCGCTATATGTTACAGAAGATGGCAATTCAGAACAGCCGATAGAACTCATCAATATGCTTTTTGCCGCAGAGCGTGCGGATAGTATTGGTGCAGATATAATCACGTCTTCTCTGGGTTACAATACCTTCGATAATCCTGCAGATGGTTTTGTGTTTGCTACAGATCTGGATGGTAAGACAACCATAGCTGCAAAGGCGGCAAACATGGCTACACAAAAGGGAATATTATTTGTAGCCAGTGCAGGCAATGAAGGTGGTGGTGCATGGAATATGGTGCTTACTCCCGGCGATGCCGATAGTGCGCTCACTATAGGCTCGGTAGATTACACGGGCGTTGTAGCGCCCAACAGTGGTTACGGCCCCAATGCTGCCGGTAGGGTGAAGCCCGATGTTTGTGCAATGGGACAGGCAGCCGCAGTATTCATAGGTTCGGGTTATGGTACCCAAAGTGGCACTTCTTTTTCAACACCACAGGTGGCTGGCTGGGCTGCTTGTTTGTGGCAGGCATTGCCATCGGCAAAACCATACGAACTGAGGGATGTGATAGTAAGGTGCGCCAATTCTTATGCTACACCGGGTACTCACAATGGTTATGGAATTCCTGATTTCAACTGTGCCAGGCAATTGTTGCTGAGTATTGACGATTCATTGCATCCATACACCTCTGCTACCTGGGTCAATGCCGCTCCCAATCCTTTTGTAGCAGGTATATCACTGGTTGTTGCCGCAGACACCGAGCAGCGCATTTCATTTACTTTGATGGATGTGGCAGGCAGGGTAGTAACCTCAGCTGCTGCTGATTTCAATAAAGGCTTTAATAGTCCGGTAACAATTAATGTGCCCGACTTACCTGCAGGTGTGTACATTCTGAAGGCAGTATCTGCAACCAGGGAACAGGTACTGAAGCTTGTGAAGAACTAACCATACACTTACTTTTACTTTATGTTCAGTTACTGGGAGCAGGAGAGTTTCTCTGGCTATGATCACATTGTTATAGGCGCGGGTATAGTCGGTCTGAGCCATGCTATAGAACTCAGAGAAAGGTATCCTGCTGCGCGTATATTGGTATTGGAGCGAGGGCTGCTGCCTACAGGTGCCAGCACCCGTAATGCCGGTTTTGCCTGTATGGGCAGCGCATCAGAACTGCTCGATGATCTGCAGTATACGCCCGAAGCAGAAGTTGTGGCTTTATTTGCTGCCCGTAAAAAAGGACTGGAGCAACTGCGTGGCAGAATGGGCGATGATCGTATTGGGTACAAAGCTAATGGTGGTTATGAGCTGATAAGCGATAAACAATACAATGCGCTTGAAAGGCTGAACTACTTGAATGATCTGCTGAAAGTAGTGGCTGGAAAACCTGCATTCAGACTGGCAAATGAAAAGATCGCACAATTCGGTTTCGGTGGCAGTTATTCCAAGGCGCTTATAGAGAATACTTGCGAGGGTGGGCTGCATACAGGCAAGCTGGTGCGATCACTTATGGATATGGCAACCATGATGGGTGTTGAAGTGAAAACGGGTGCAGAGGTATCTTCTTTTGCCGAAGAGGAGAAGCAGGTCCATATCAGGGTAGCAGATCCTTTCCGCAAAGAAGACTGGGTATTTACAGCTGCTACGCTAAGTATTTGTACCAATGCATTTACCGGAGATCTTTTACCGGGTGTAGATGTAGTGCCCGGCAGGGGGCAGGTGCTGGTAACAGAGCCTGTGCCCGGACTGAAATTTGAAGGCATCTTCCATTTGGATGCGGGCTATTATTACTTCAGGGAAATAAATGGCCGCGTGTTGTTTGGCGGTGGTCGCAATCTGGATTTTGATGGAGAAAGAACCACCACAATGGAGCTGAATGAACGCATTCAGGCCGATCTGGATGAGAAACTGGCAACCATTATTCTACCCGGGCAGCAATACAAGGTTGCTATGCGCTGGTCGGGCATTATGGCCTTTGGTGTTACCAAAAAGCCTATAGTGAGGGCGTTCTCAAAAAGAGTATTTGGTGCATTCCGAATGGGTGGAATGGGTGTTGCGCTTGGTAGTACATCTGCTGCAGAACTAGCGGATATTATTGTGCGCGGGCGTTAGTTATATCAGGTATTCCCAGTTTTCGAAAAGGAGATCCAGATAGTGGTTCTCTTCCTTTGTTATTACATTATCTGCCTTGGCCAGTTCCAGTGCAAAGCCTATCAGTTTCTTGCGTTCTTCTTCTGTTGCATCGTCATAAAAATCATCCATGCATTTTCTATAGTGCGCTTCCCATTCTTCGGGTTTCAGTCGGCTTATAACTTCCATCTGGTTGTCCAGATTTACGTTAAAAGGAAACTCGTCTGCCAGGTAGGCACGTATCACCATGTCTTCTCTGCCTGAGATCCTGAAATCTACGGCAGAGAGTATCATCAGAAGATGATAACCGGCTATGGTTTTGTTCATTCGGTTATTGGGCATAGTGATATACAAATAGAATTAGGGATCAGCTTTGAGAAGCCAGTAAAAGATCGAGATCGGTATATTTGAACCCGAACCGCCTTGCTATTGGTGCATTGGTGACACATCCTTTATACATGTACACACCTCTGCGAATACCTGTTTTAGACATAATTATTCCTTCCACACCGCCCTGATCTGCACTTTGCTGCATAATAGGCATCAATACATTACTGATGGCCCTCGATGCAGTTCGCGATACGCCCGATGCTATATTGGGTACACAATAATGAATGACATCATACTTCTTGAATACCGGTTTCTCATGAGAGGTAAGTCTTGATGTTTCAAAGCACCCGCCTCTGTCCATGCTCACATCCATGATCACAGATCCGGCCTTCATATTGCTTACCATTTGTTCGGTAACTACCACAGGGGTTATACCATTCACCGGTTTCAGCGCTCCTATGGCCACGTCTGCATTTCTCAATTCTTCAGCCAGTGTTATCGGTTCTATTACAGAAGTAAAGCAACGGGTACCAATATTGTTCTGCAGGCGCATGAGCCTGTAAATAGAGTTGTCGAAGATCTTTACTGAAGCACCGAGTCCGAAGGCCGCACGTGCTGCTGATTCGCCCACTACACCTGCACCAATGATCAATACATTGGCCGGAGGAACACCAGTGATGCCACCCAGCAAAATGCCCTTGCCATTGTCGGTATTACTGAGGTAGCGGGCAGCAGTAAGCACTGCATAGTTGCCGGCTATCTCGCTCATGGAGCGCACAATAGGATAGGTACCAGCATCATCTTTTATAGAGTCGAATGCGATGGCAATTATCTTTTTGGCGATCAGTTGTTCCAGTATCTCTGCCTTCATCAGTGGCATATGTATCGGCGATATCACTACCTGATTGGGTTGCAGCATGGCTGCTTCCTGCTCTGATATTGGCGCCGATTTGATGATGGTTGTTGCCTTATAAAGTTCAGCCTTGTCGTACACTATTCGTGCGCCTGCCTCGCTATAATCAGTATCGAAATAAAATGAGCCATCGCCGGCTCCGTGCTCCACAGCTACATCGTTACCGTCATTTACCAGTACCGAAACAGCTTCGGGGGTAAGAGGTACACGATTTTCCTGAAAGGCAGTTTCTTTGGGTATTCCTATGAACAATTGTTTTCTGCGTGGAGTTACCTGTAGGGTCTCCTCCATAGGAACATAAGAAAAGGAAGGCGATATGTATGGTTTTTTACTCATGCCCGTGAACGGGTTGGTTAATTAACCCGAATATACAATATTAATCTGTAGAAAAGAAGCATTTTAACAAACGCAGCTCTTTAATTAAATATTATCACTTCCCTTTAAGAATCAGGTGTTGTTTTGTGGCTTTAAATTCTATTTTTGCAAAGGTATAGACGGACATAGAGCTGTTTGCTGATACTACGAAACAACACATCGCCAGTCGATGATTCCGGCAATGCTTTAGACCCAACTATGTGATGTTATGCTAAGACAGTCGAACCAACAGAAGCTATTACAAAAATTATCACCACAGCAGATTCAGTTAATGAAATTGCTGCAGATACCTACTGCCAATCTTGAAGAAAGGATAAAGGAAGAACTGGAAGAAAACCCGGCTCTGGAGTTTGAACTGGATAAGCTGGGGCCTTCAGATGACACTTACGAACTTGACGATCAGAAAACAGGTAATGAGGATGGCGAAGACCTGGGCGAAGAAGTGGAGCTGAGCAATGATGCAGCTGAGAAAGTGGATCTGGACGACTTTCTGAAAAGAGAGGAGGATGAAAGTGGTGGCTACGATTACAGCGACGATTACTATGGTTCGGGTGGAGAAGATAAGCAGGTATCGCCTGCAAGTGTAGAAACAAGTTTTCATGATTATCTGCTGGATCAGTTGGGCATGCTGGAGCTCGATGAGCGTAAGCATCGTATAGCAGAGCAAATAATAGGCAGCCTGGACGAAGATGGCTATCTGCGCCGCGAGGCAGGCTCTATTGCCGACGACCTTGCTTTCGGACAGAATATAGAAACCTCTATTGAAGAGATCAATGAACTGATACTGGAGATACAGCAGTTCGATCCGCCCGGTATATGTGTATGGACCCTGCAGGAATGTCTGGTGCTGCAGTTGAAGCGTATGCCGGAATCGAAGCCGGTACATGATGCCATAAAAGTACTGGATAAGTACTTTGCTGAATTTACCAAGAAACACTACGATAAGATACAGAAACACCTGGAGCTGGATGACGATGATTTCAAAAAGGTCATCGGTATCATCATCAAGCTGAATCCCAAGCCGGGCTCGCCTTTTACGGTTACAAACAAGGCAGAGAGTTATATCATACCCGACTTCTTTGTTTATAACAATAACGGTATACTGGAGCTTACCCTGAATTCTAAGAATGCGCCTGAGTTGCGCATCTCTGAAGGTTACAGGGAGATGATGAAAGCTTATGACCGCAGTGAAAAGAAAAATAAGAACCAGAAGGAAACAGTAATGTTCATCAAGCAGAAACTGGATTCCGCCAAATGGTTCATAGATGCCATCAAGCAGCGGCAACATACACTGTTGCACACTATGCAGGCTATCATGGAGTTTCAGAAAGAGTTCTTCCTTACAGGAGATGAGACTACGCTGAAGCCGATGATCCTGAAAGACATAGCCTCCATGACAAACCTAGATATCTCTACGGTCTCCAGGGTTGCCAACAGCAAGTATGTAGAAACAGAATATGGTACCTACAAACTGAAATACTTTTTCTCTGAGGCATTACATACCGAGAACGGTGAAGAGGTTTCTACCCGCGAGGTGAAGACCATACTGCAGGAAATGATCAGTGCTGAGAATAAGCGCAAGCCACTCTCTGACGAACACCTCACTGACATGCTCATGGAAAAGGGATACAACATAGCTCGTCGCACAGTTGCCAAGTACAGAGAGCAGCTGAATGTGCCGGTAGCCAGGCTCAGGAAGGAACTATAATACTTACACTGTTTGCTCATGAATGTTGATGATATAAGAGCGCATTGCCTCCAAAAAGAAAATGTAGAAGAGGGTTTCCCTTTTGATGAGGACACACTTGTCTTCAAGGTTAACGGCAAAATGTTTCTTCTTGTTAGTCTGACTGATATCCCGTTACGATTCAATGTAAAATGCGATCCTGAAAAAGCTATTGCACTCAGGGAAGAATATATGCAGGTGCAGCCCGGATACCATATGAGCAAGGTGCACTGGAATACAGTTGTTACAGAAGGAGGTATGAGCCGCAAACTGCTTTTGGAGCAAATTGACCATTCTTATGATCTGGTTGCTGCCGGAGGTAAGAAGAAAAAACGCAGCTGATTCAGGTCGGTTTTTTCTTTTGTTCCCGTCTGTTTACTTTTGATCTATGAAATACGCCTTTTTCTTGTTTTTGCTACTCATTGCCAATGGTGGTCGGCTGATGTCGCAGACGCTTATTCCTTTCAAATTTACTTCAGAGGAAGATAACAGGCTGATTAAGGAAAATGATACTGTGCGTTATTACATAGCTACCAATGATACGGTGAATGTAGTGGCACTGAATGAAGATGCACTTTATTACAAGCTGGTAAACAGGAAAGATAAAAAGAAGGTAGTAGCCGAGGGCGGCTTGGTAGCCGAAGGTGATGGATTTCTGCAACATGGCCGATGGGTACAATATCACAGCAACGGAAAAGCAAGTATTACAGGCAGTTACCTGAAAGGTAAACCCGCAGGTTTGTGGGAGGAATATTACCAGGACGGACATGTCAGGCTTTCTTACAACTACGCTATCATTACTGATAAGGATGGCACCAATACCTGCATTTCAGGTAGTTATCAGGAGTTCTATAATAATGGCCAGTTGAAAGTGAGCGGTTTTTATGCTGCAGACCGCAACAGGGCCAAAGACACCCTCACGGTTGAAGATCCGGTAACAGGTACTAAGGTCAACAAGACCATTGCAAGGTCAGTTTACACAATACGCAGAGCAGGGTATTGGGATACCTACACAGAGAATGGAGAGTTGGATAAAAGAGAAGAGTTCTGATCGTTACTTATAGTAGAAGCATTGCTAACTTTACAGCTCTATGAGACTTTTGACAAGTGCTTTGCTTTTGATGTTGCTGGTGTTGGCCGGCCACAGGGTGCTTGCGCAGAAAGGCTTGTATCTGGAGGCCCCTCAGACATTTACAGGTGGGCTGCTGCTCGGCCTCAATCTTGCTCAGGTTGATGGTGATATGTATTTTGGGTATAACAAACCCGGCCTCTCCACAGGAGGATATGTGCGTATCAATTTTACACCCCAATGGAGTGCAGGTATGGAATTGCTCTATACACAAAAGGGTAGTAGGGGCGATGCTATTATCGAGTCTTCATACACAGGAAGTTATGTGGCGAAGTGCCACATTGGGCTCAATTATGTAGAGGTACCGGTAACGGTTCGGTATAAGTTTGCTGGTTTTGCAGCAGAGGTGGGTATTTCTTACGCCAGGCTGGTAAAAACGAACGAATGGATATTGGTTCAGCCATCAGTACCCATAGATCAGCAACAGAACCGGTTCAATGATAATGCGCTCGATTTTATTTTCGGGCTGAGCCGTAAGGTGCGTAAGCACTTGCTGGCAGAGTTGCGCTTTCAGTATTCCATGATCGCTATCAGACCCACAGAAAGAGTGCCTCCTGGTTATGCTTATGGCTCAAGAGGGCAATTCAATAATCTCTTTTGTGCCCGTCTGGCATACGAATTTTAGTGTGCCGGAGTTATTTAACGTCTGTTCTTTGCTATTTTTTCCAATATTTCTTTTTCTTCGGGTGTCAGGTCTTTAGGTACATTAATGACCATTTTCACATAGAGGTCGCCACGTATGGTGGGGTCTTTGTAATCGGGCATCCCCATTCCCTTCAGTCTGAAGGTTTTGTTGCTGTCGGTTGCAGGAGGTATGGTAATACTCACCGTTTTGTCTATTGTCTGTACAGGTTCTTTCCCGCCAAGCATTGCGGTAAATACATTCAGCGGCTCCTCGCAATACAGGTCGTTGCCTTTTCGTTCATATTTGCCGTCGGGGCTAATGTTTACTGTTATGTATAGATCTCCTGCAGGTCCTCCATTTCGGCCTGGTCCGCCTTTTTCTTTCATCTTCAGTACCTGGCCCGAAACAATACCCGGTTTTAGGTTCAGTTTCAGTTTGTGGTCATTCAGGTTTACCTGTCGGCTGGTGCCATGAAAAGCTTCCATTAGAGAAATTGTCGCTTCTGCCTGCTGATCTTCACCTTTCCTTTGCACATTGCTGCGGCGCTGGTCTCCGAAACCGAAAATGGATTCAAAAAAATCGGAAAACATACTGTCATCATTACCCGTGCGTTGACTGCTTCTCTGGGATCTGCTACCTGCACCGTCCTGATCATTCCATTGTTGGGCATATTGTTGCCAGTTGCTGCCCAGCTCGTCATATTTCTTTCTTTTCACAGGGTCGCCCAGCACATCATTTGCTTCATTGATCTCTTTAAATTGATCTTCAGCCTTTTTATCACCCGGGTTTTTGTCAGGGTGGTATTTTACTGCCAGTTTGCGATAGGCTTTTTTAATATCATCAGCACTTGCCTTTTTATCGACACCTAACACTTTGTAATAATCTTTATATTCCATTTGTTCTGTTGAGTAAAGATATTAATGTGTGCACAAAAGTTGTACCATACAGGATCCCTATGACAAAGTTGCATTGTTTTCTGTTGTATTGACTGTTTTATTAGCTGAAATTATTAATTGTACAAAACAATATTTATATTTTACTAACATTTACTTTTCAAAGTGCGCCAAATATAAATTGGGGTAAAACTTTTTAATTATCAAATAATATTATAAAAAAGATATTCTTAAAATTTGCGCCCATCGACAAAGTGCTTATTTTTACTTCTGCATACATAGGAATTATTTGAATTGGGATCGCATCCCGATTCTATTGCTATATGTGCATGTATTAAAACACGAACATGAAGAGATTTATTTTACGCAGTTTATTGATCATTGCTTCAGCGTTTTTAGGATTGAAAGGGCAAGCCCAGACAAACCTGTACAACTACTCTGTGCTGTCGGGTACATTCACCGATATCTCTAGTACAGGTACTGTTGTGGGTGGAAGTGTTCCGCTTGGCGCTGTAGTGCTCGACAGGACAACAACCAGTATCCCTATTGGTTTCACTTTTAACTTCTGTGGTACTAACTACACCCAGTTGTCTGCGAGTAACCACTGCTGGTTATCGCTTGCCAACAGTACGTCTACAATATACGTCAATACAACCGGCAACATTCCAAGTGCCGGTACGCTCATGTTCTTCTGGGATGATATGGCGGGCACTGGTGCCGATGCCTATTATATCACAACCGGAACTGCACCAAACAGGGTATTCACTATTCAGTATACCGACTGGCATGGTAACCCATCGCCATGGACAGCGGGTACAGGCGATAAGGATATGCAGGTGAAGCTTTATGAGACTACCAATGTAATTGAATACTGGTATGGCGCAGGAGCCCTTACCGGTCTCACTGCTTCTGTAGCTATAGCAAACAGCACTACCGATTACAAAACTGCAGATGCCGGTTATGGTACTGCAACTTTTGGCAGTTTTTATACAGCGCATTCTACACCGCCAAGTAGTGGCACTATTCTTCGCTGGTCTACCTGTTCTGTAACCGCAACACCAGCTACCAGCGGCGCAGTATGTCCTGGCGGCACAGTTACACTCACAGCTACAACATCTGGTACAAGTTATTCATGGGCAGGTCCTGCAGGTTATACTTCAACCTCTCTTAGTAATGTACTTACAGGTGTTACTACCGGTGGTATATATACCTTCTCTGCAACCAATGGTACCTGTACAACTACGGCTACAACAACTGTTTCAGTAAACCCGGTACCACCTGCTCCGGTTCTTACACCATCTGTTACCAGCATGTGTAACGGTGCGGTACTTACAATGTCTTCATCAGCAGCAGGTACCTGGTCTCCAACCACAGATCTTTATACCGACGCGGCCTATACTACTCCGTATACAGGAGGTACCACTGCAACGGTATACTTACATCCTACATCGGTTACAGCAGTTACGGTGCGAACACACACAGTAACCGTTACCAATGGTTTTGGCTGTACCAACAGTTCAGTAGCCACGGTTACGGTCAACCCTGCTACAGCGGCCATTACCGGTGCATTGTCGGTCTGTGTAGGTTATAATACAACTTTGTCCAGCACCAGTACCGGTGGTACCTGGAGCAGTAGTAGCCCCGGCGTAGGTTCGGTAGGTTCTACTACCGGTATCGTTACCGGTCTGGCAGTAGGAACAACTTCTATATTCTATACAGTTGCAGGTTGTAGTTCGGTGGCCATTGTCACCGTTACCCCGACACCAGCAGCAATAACGGGTGTCAATATTGCATGTCTCCTCGCAACAACCACACTATCATCTACCCCTGCGGGCGGTACTTGGAGCAGCAGTAATACTGCTGTCGGTACGGTGAACCCGTCTACAGGCGTGGTATTCGGTGCATCACTGGGTACTACAACTATCACTTACGATCTGGGTAGTGGTTGTTTTGTTACCAGAACAGTCAGCGTTAACCCTTATCCGGGTGCAATAGCAGGTTCTGGTACTGTGTGCGTAGGTACTTCCACAACACTTACCAGTTCGCCAACAGGTGGTATCTGGACAGCAACAAGTACACCGGCAGGTGTTGCTACAGTAGGTGCCACCACGGGTATTGTTAATGGTGTTACACTGGGTACCTCTACTATCCGTTACCAGGTAGCGGGTTGTGCGGTGACACGAGTGATGACGGTAGTGGCTTCAGCCACACCACCATTTGGTCCTACGGTCTGCGTAGGTTCTACGGGTACGTTCACTACATCCTCAACAGGTGGTACGTGGAGCAGCAGTACTACAGCAGTAGGAACGATAGGTTCTACCACAGGTATATTATATGGTGTATCGGCAGGTACTACTACTGTAACTTATTCACTGAGTGCAGGCTGTAC
>CALQJX020000022.1 GCA_943331005.2 Bordetella parapertussis | reverse complement strand
TTATTACTAACTGAAGAACTTTTTGTTACTCTTTTATTGCTTCCCTCATTTTGTAAGGGAGTGCAAAGGTAGAAGGTTTCTTTCAAACCGCCAAATTGTTTTTCAAACTTTTATTTTCATTATAACCCGAAAACAAACCTTATCAAACTCCCTTCGCAACAACAACTAAAGAACTTTTTTTACTCTCTGCAACTTACCGTTTCCGGCGTCCCTCATTTCGTAAGGGAGTGCAAAGGTAAGCGGTCAGTTCCGTTCTTCCAAATTGTTTCTCAGATTTCTTTGAAATCAATTTGACCTTTGCGGTAGAATAAAGAACTTAAGCTTTCCCGTTTTTTTGGCGGGAGGACAAATGTAGACTAGTTAATCACAGCCACCAAATTGCATTCGCATTATTTTCCCAAAACACGTAATTATACTTACTTTGTACATAACAATGATCAACTACAATTCAAAAGCCTGGCTGGTAAACATCTTTGTATTCAGACGTGCAGACACGCTGAGGCAACTTGCACCCAAAATAATAATGGCATGCCTCTATTCTGCGATCATAGTATATATAGAGACAAAGTGGCTGAAATTACCGGAAAACAGTCCGGCCCGTCACTTCGGCATTTTACAGACCCTGCTCAGCTTTGTTATATCCATGTTGCTGGTATTCAGAACGAACACTGCCTATGACAGATGGTGGGAGGGGCGCAAACAGTGGGGAACGCTTGTAAACAGCAGCAGGAATCTGGCAATAAAGCTAAACGCCATGCTACCGCACAATGATGCAAAGAACAGATCTTTCTTCATAAAGATCATTCCTCTCTTCGCAACCGTATTACAACAACACCTGCAAGCTGAGACAACCCGATTGGAATTGGACACAGAGCCCCATCCCGAGATACCAGACTTTGACCGAACGAAACACATACCCAATCAGGCAGCTTCTGTAATGACAATGAAATTGAACCTTTTGTACAAGGAGGGGGTAATAACAGGCGACCAACTAATAATAGTAAATAATGAAATGCAGGCATTTATGGATATTTGCGGTGCCTGCGAGCGCATCAAGAATACCCCTATACCCTACTCTTACAGTGCTTTTATAAAGAAGTTCATTTTCCTCTACACTATAACATTACCTGTAGGAATGGCTTTTACACTACATTATCTACTCGTACCAGTGGTTGGAGTGGTTTTTTATGTGCTTGCCAGTCTGGAAATGATTGCAGAAGAAATAGAAGACCCTTTTGGCAATGACGAGAACGATCTGCCTATGAAAAAAATGGCAGCAAACATCAAAAAAAATGTAGAGGATATTTTAAGATAACCATTAACAAATAAAATAGTTTTATTTAACGATACAGCAGCTACTAACACTAGTAGCTACTTTAATTGTAAATAGGATTATTTTTGTATCTAAATTGATCACTTTGTACTCAGTAGGAATTTTAGAAAACGATATAAGCCTAAGACAGACGTTAGAAAACTACGTAACTATCATTAGGGGGCAGGAGATAGCTTTCTCGTACGGAAGCTTTAAGGAGTTGACTGAGAATGCACATAAAATAAAACCTCCAAAGGTGGTTTTACTTGATATTCATCTCGATGATGTGAAGGGCATTAATATAATACAGAACATCAAAAAGATGTTTACCGGCGCCGATGTTATCATCATAACCGGAGAATATGACAGCAATTTCATCATGAAGGCGATTGAGAACGGAGCCAATGGCTATCTTTACAAGCCTTTTTCTGCCAGCAAGCTGGAACAGGCAATATCGAACGTAGAAACCACAGGAAGCTTCCTGGACCCTGAATCGCTCACAAAGCTCATGACCATGATGCAGCTTTCATCTGGCAAGAAATTCCTGAGAACGGAAGATGACCTTACACCTATGGAAGTGAAGATAATAGATCTTGTAAAAAAGGGACTTACTTATAAAGAAATGGCACAGGAACTAAACATATCTTTCCACACTGTCAACTTTCACCTGAAGAACATTTACTACAAAATGGATGTGAAATCGAAAGCAGAACTGATAAGTCTTTACCTCGATTAACAGAACAGAATGAATAATAGTTTTAAAAAAGCATTGCTGAATTGTAAGAGTATCAATTCTGTAATGCTTTTTTTATTTCATAAAAAGAGCACCCTCTTCTACAAAAACAGAAGATAGCAAATTGGAAATCTAAACTTGAAAATTGGAGTATTCTATCAAAAAGGAGACAATATTTAAATGAAAATACTGATCACAGATGACGATAGCGTATGCAGATTGATACTTGAGTTATAACTGAGAAAAAAGATAGAAATAACTGAATAAGTAAACAGATCGGATAGATCGGAACCAATCAAATGAAGTAACGACATATGTGTTTTCCCGGTCAAAAAAACATGGACGTGATGGATGTCTGTGACTTTCTGAAAAAGATACCGGTTAGAAATTAACTCAGGAACCCAAACATTTAAGTCAAATCCTGTACCAGCAAAAAAAATAATTTTGATGAATTCTTTATTACCGGTTTGATACCGAATAGGTAAAAGGCAATTTTGAGAAATGATTTGTGATGAAATAAGTAAAACTGATATTTATGAGCTATTTTAAAGACCAACTGCTACACTACCATCTGAAAAAATAAATAAGAACGAAACTCACACCATGTCGATATGGCAAACAATTTTTTACTTTCTAAGGAACAGTTAGATAGACTATTCCCGTTTTATATAAACATTGACAAAGACCTCAAAATAAAGTCTTTCGGAGAACATTTATCGAAGATAATGTCCTTCACTACAGGCACTCTGATTACAGATGTTTTCGAGATAAAACCCGAAAATCTGTTACAGGATGCTAACCTCGAAGCATTGAACGGGAAAAACTATCAACTGGTAAAACAACCCGAAAAAGCCGGTCAAAGCCCGTTCGTACTGCAGGGAGACATATTATACCTTGCAGATAGTGAAGAGTTATTATTCCTCAGTGCACCAAACATTAACTTCTTCAAACCTACTACTTCCGACGAGGCAGAAACCAGTAATAGTAACATAAGAAATCTGCTCCAAACAGTACAAGACACCAAGGAAGGCATTCCATTGGAACCTTTACTGAAACAGAATGAGATAGAAACAAAAGTGGCCACCAATAACATTAAAGGGATGGCCATAACAGATGCTAGGGGTGCCATAGAGTGGGTAAGTAAAGACTTCGAGCTATCTACAGGCTATCTGCTGAAAGAAGTACTTGGTATGCGTCCGCGCGACGTGATATATGGAAAAGACTCCACCTACATACCATCTAGTTACGTAGACGAAATGGTAAAGAAAAAGAAACCATTCTCTTTCGAAAACATTGGACATAACAGAAGAGGTAGTACGTTCTGGTTTAGAACAACTGTGCAACCAATTATTGATGAACATGACAACATTACCGGACGATACTACACTTTTGAAGACATTACAGAATATAAACTGAACGAAGATGCCTATAGAGACAGCATAGACATGTGGAAGTTTGCCATCAACGGATCTGGCGACGAGGTATGGGCATACGATGGCGAAACGAAAACAATGAAAACATCCTTGAAATTCAGGGAGATGATAGGCCTCGGAGACCATGAAGAGATAAGCATATCTGAGTTTTATGCTAAAGTACATCCGGAAGACCTGGAACACTATAACCATGATATTCTCCCTACTCTATCAGCAGACAATCCATCATACAGTTTCGATTGCAGAATTAAGCACAATGACAATAAATACCGGTATTATAAGATAAGGGGTAAAATAATGGAGTTCGAAAATGACGGAACTCCGATGTTATTTTTCGGAACCCTTACCGACATAAATACGGAAATGGAGAAAGACATAGAATTGAAAAAAGCAGCCTCTCGTATGGAAGCACTGCTGAAGACAATTAACTATGGTATTATTCTGGAAAACGAAGATCGTCAGCTTGCACTCATAAGCAATGGGGTATATGACATTTTCCCAATACCATATTCTCCCGAACAATTGATAGGCTACGATTGTACGAACCTTGCCAGGGATGTAGAGCAGCTCTTTACTCCCGAAACGCGTTTTGCAGAGAGAATTGACGAAATACTGGCAGAAAAGAAAACTGTGCTTGACGAAATTCTATACATGGCCGATGGCCGAATACTGGAAAGAGATTACTTACCGGTTTTTGTAAACGATGAATACTACGGCCACCTTTGGAAATATAAAGACATAACCGACAGAAAAACCCTTGAAAAAGAATTAAAAACATCGGAAGCCCGACTCACTTCACTGATGAATAATTTCAAACAATCTATATTGTTTGAGGATAAAGACAGTGTTATTCTGTTTGCCAATAACACATTCAGAAACCTGCTTTCGGCAAATGGGTTCACTAAGAATCTTGTTGGCAACAAATCTGTAGATCTGCTGGATAGTTTCAAGTATTTCTTTGCAGAACCTGAATCGGAAATAGCCCATATACAGGAATTGGTAAAAAATAAGATTGCAGTAAGTAATGAACTACTCAAAGATGCAAATGGAAGAACATATACCCGCCAGTTCATACCAATTATTGCAGATCAAGAGGAATCGGGTTTCATGTGGGTCTATGATGATATAACGGAAAGTATTGAGGCCAGCAAAAAATTATTTGAACAAAAAGAATACTATCAAAAAATATTGGATGAACTACCTTCTGACATTGTAATCCTAACTCCGGATTTCAGGTACAAATTCGCTAACAAAGCAGCAGTAAGAAATGATGAAGTGAGAGAATGGATAATAGGCAAGACCATGTACGATTACTTCAATTTCCGCAATGTAGATGCAGATTTTGTTGCTGCACGTGAAAAGATATGCAATGAAGTGCTGGAATCAAAGAATACCAGATCTACAATTGACGTTTATAACAATGCTGATGGGTCGCTGAAATATATGCTCAGAGTAATTGCTCCATTCGTCAATAAACAGGGAGAAATAGATGAGATCATTTCATATGGAATTGACATCAGCGAACAAGTGAAAAATGAGAAAAAAGCCGAACTGCAGGAAAAAAGAGTACGTGATCTGCTCAACTTTACTAACGATGGTATTTTCACCTGCGACATTAACTTCAATATCAATTTCTACAACCCTTCTTTTGCCAAAATACTGGGAATTGAAAATGAGAACAAACATACAGGTATAAACTTTTCTAAGTTACTGAATAAGAATGAAGAACAATTAACGAGAAACATGCTTGACAAGCTTGGCTCATTCGACGATATTGAAACAAGAAATTTTGCGCTGTTGAAAGGCAAATCTGAGCTATTCCTGGAAGCATCATTCATGAAGGCTTCCGAGAACGAACCGGAACAATTCATTGGAAAGATCACAGATATCACCGAACGAGTAAACAAAGAGAAAAACCTGAACCAGATAATTGAAAAAGAAAGAGAACTGAACAACTCAAAATCTCAGTTCATACGCATCACTTCACACGAACTCAGAACACCGCTAGCTATCATTCAGGCTAATGTGGAGATCCTGCAGATGGCAAAAATACTTCCGCCCGAAAAAGCAAAACAGATCAATGATGATGTGATGCTGAAGCGAATGGCAAGAGAAGTGACCCATATGACCGAAACATTGAATCAGTTGCTGATGATAAGTCGTATAGAGAACGGCAAAATTGAATATGCACCAAAGCTGGTTAATTTAAACTTCTATCTGGGCGAGATAGTGAAAGAACTCTATACCCCACATAGTGATGGCCGAACACTACAAACATTTATACCCGAAAATGGTATTACTGCAGAGATAGACCCTAAACTGATAAGGCATGCTGTAGTGAATCTGCTGAATAATGCTTTTAAGTACTCTATAGGCAAGGAGAGTCCGCAACTATACCTGCGTGAAAATGCAGCCCAGGTCATAATAGACATAAAAGATTTTGGCATAGGGGTTCCAGACGAAGACCAGCCTAAACTGTTTACTACATTCTTCCGTGCATCAAATACAGGAGTAATACAGGGTTCAGGTATTGGCCTTACGATCGTAGAATATGTAGTAAAAATGCATGGTGGTACCATAACCTTCAAGACCAAAGCGAACGAAGGTTCTTTATTTACAATTACATTAAATAAACAGCAAAAACAGTAATGAGAAAGATATTGATCATAGAAGACGAGATATCGCTGCTGGAGTCCATAAAAATAATAATTGAGGTCAATAATTTTATTGCTATAACTGCACCAAATGGCATTGAAGGTCTGAAGATATTACATAGTCAGGGCGATGACATAGATCTGATACTTTGCGACATAAACATGCCCGATATTACAGGCTATGAAGTACTGAAGGAAGTAAAAGCACACCCAACACTTTACAAGGTGCCATTTATTTTCCTTACTGCATTTGCCGACAAAAAAGAAGTGCGCAAGGGCATGGATATGGGGGCTGATGACTACCTGACAAAACCATTCTCAATAAAAGACCTGATCAACACCATCAGTTCCAGAATAGAACTGAGCGATATAAAGGAGTCGAAATACAGAGAAGAGATCAGCAAGAACTGGATCTCTATTCTGAATGCGAATTTCAAACAGGAATTTTACACCCCCCTAAACGGTATACTGAATACTTCATACTATCCGGGAAAAACCAACGACCCAACAGATGCACATACATTCAAAGAGACAATGAGGAATATATATTTCTCCAGTTTCAGAATGCATCGTGATACCAAGAATCTGATGCTCTATTCCATGATGAATGCCAACCAAAGCATCTCTCAGGACAGCACCTTGTACAGCACCAGCCTAAGCAATATCCTTAACGACACACTTTCCTATTATAGTGTAGCATTAGAGAATTATGATATCATGCTACATAGAGAGATAGAACCTGTAGACATTTTATCTCATGACAGCGACCTGATAACAGTGCTGTTCACAGAATTAATAGACAATACCATAAAATTCAACCATGCTAAAAAAACACCTGAGGTAAAGTTGCATGCCGTTGATGGAGGTTTTTATTTCTCCACAGTGAACCAAATAGACCATGCTAACACTTTCTGTGTAAAAGATATCAACCCTTTTACCAAATTCCATAAAGACGAATCGCTGAACGGCCTTGGGTTGGGATTGTATGTTTGCAAAAAACTATGCCAGCTTTTCAACTACTCTTTTTCCATTTCGGTGAAAGAAGGTGTGGTAAGATGTGTCGTTACCAATCTGAAGGAATATAGCGAACAAGACTAAAGAAGTAAGTTATATTTCCTTTCTTGCGTATTAGACAACAATATGTAGTTTTGCAACCCGAAAACTAAACAAAATAAAATATTATATGCAAACCACAATAAGCAATGTTACTGTCATAGGTTCAGGTACAATGGGAAATGGCATATGCCACGTATTTGCCCAGAACGGCTTCAACGTAAGCATGATGGACATCAAACAGGAAGCACTGGACAAGGCCATTGCCACCATAGGGAAGAATATGGACAGGCAGGTTGCCAAAGGCAGCCTTACCGAAGAAGCAAAACAAGAGGCTATGGGTCGTATCAGTACCTATACCGACATGGCCGAAGCAGTAAAGAATGCACATCTGGTGGTTGAGGCAGCTACAGAGAATGTGGACCTGAAACTGAATATCTTCCGCCAGCTCGATGCACATTGCCCTGCAGATTGTATTCTGGCATCCAATACTTCATCTATCTCTATTACCCGCATAGCCTCTGTAACCAAAAGGCCCCAGCAGGTAATAGGTATGCACTTCATGAACCCTGTTCCGGTAATGAAGCTGGTAGAAGTGATAAACGGCTACGCTACTTCGGCAGATGTGACGCGTCTCATTTATGACATGTCTGAAAAGCTGGGCAAAGTACCATGTGTAGCCAACGACTACCCTGGCTTTGTTGCCAACCGCCTGTTGTTGCCTATGATCAATGAAGCCATCATAGCGCTGCAGGAAGGTGTAGCTGGTGTTACCGAAATAGATACCATCATGAAGCTGGGTATGGCGCACCCTATGGGCCCGCTGCAACTGGCCGACTTCATTGGTCTGGATGTATGCCTTTCTATCCTCAATGTATTGCATTCAGGTATAGGCAACCCAAAATATGCTCCTGCTACCCTACTCGTAAACATGGTTCAGGCCGGCTACATGGGTGCCAAATCGGGCGAAGGTTTTTACAAATACACAGCAGGCAGCAAAGACCTGGTTGTAAGCCCTATGTTTGCCAACAAACAATGGAAATAATTGTAAGCACTGCTTACCACACATAAACAGTAAAGGCTACCAATGGTAGCCTTTACTGTTTATAATAACTTTATCCTGTAAACATTTACAGCTGGTAGTTCACCTCCTTGGGAAGGAACATAGCAGCCTTGCCGCCATTACGTATCACATCCCTTACCAGCGTAGATGATATGGTAGAGTACTGCGGAGAGCAGGTCAGGAACAGTGTTTCTATTTCCGGTGCCAGCATACGGTTCATGTCGGCTATAGCTTTTTCATATTCAAAATCGCTTATGTAGCGTATCCCTCTCAAAATATAATTGGCATTTACCTGCTTACAGTAATCAACGGTAAGCCCTTCATAGCCGGTTACAACCACCCTGGGGTCGTGTGCAAATATCTCACTGATCCAGCGGGTGCGTTGCTCTATAGAGAACATGGGCTGCTTGGAAGAATTGATACCAACTCCTATTATCAGTTTATCGAACAGGGATACTGCACGTTCTATAATGTCTACGTGACCAAGGGTGATCGGGTCGAAAGTGCCCGGAAAAAGACAGATGCGTTCCATATTATGCAACCGGTTGAGTAAAAAATGAAAAAACGGTAGTGCCGTAGACCTTCATACGGGTAAATGCGGGGTGGTGTTGATAATTATTCCGGTTGGAATGTTCCATTACAAAAGTACCACCGGGCAACAACAATTGTTTTTCGAACACCAGCAAAGTCACCTGGTCCATATGCTCGAGCGCATAGGGTGGATCTGCAAAAATAAGATCGTACTGATCGGTATGTTGTTTCAGGAATTTAAAAACATCTCCTCTTACCACATGCACCCGGTCTTCTATTTTCAGATCCTTAATGGTCTTCTTAATAAAATCTACCGATGCAGGATCCCGCTCTACCAAAGTAAGATCAGATGCCCCTCTTGATGCCAGTTCGTAGGTAATAGAACCTGTTCCTGCAAAAATATCCAATGTCTTTATCCCTTCCAGTTCCATGCTGTTATTCAGCATATTGAACAATCCCTCTTTAGAAAGCTCTGTAGTAGGCCTTGCAGGAATACGGGCCGGCGGATTGAATCTTCTGCCTCCAAACTCACCTCCTACAATACGCATGCTAACAATTGATTGGCCAGACATATGGCCGGCTGCCAACGGGCATTAATAACCTCGCCATTACCACTTCTTACATTGGGGAAGTACTGGGTGAGCGAATTGATGACATCATATTCTGTACCTGCAATTGCATCGCAGGATATATGCAACTTCACAGGATCTATATAATTTTCCTTACACATCTGCTTTATAGCAAAAGCTATATCTTCTGCACAGGCATACTCAACAACGTGGTTCCATAACAGCTGACTGTAATTGTGCAGTGTTACAAAAACCTGATCTCCGGTGAGACATAACTGCATGTGCAGGCTTTGTGCACTCTCTCCCTCAAACTGATACGCATGTAATGGCAATACCAGCGCTTTCTTGAAATTGATCTTGACCAGTTCGGCTATATTCACTGGTATCGCCTGCAGAAAAACTGCTTTATCGTTTTCAAGCGGATATGTATTTACTCTGTCCAGTTGCTCTACAAAATGTAGCTTACGCAACCATTTTTCTGCTTCCTGCTCATCATAAAGTTCATCTGGCACGATCAGGTTCTTTGCACTACCTGTAAAAACACCTTTCACTTTTTCTCTTACAGCCAGCAAAGGCTCTGAAGCAAATAACTGCTCAAAAAAATCGAGTTGCCAAACAGGCCTGTTGGCCCCGTATGAAGCATAATGAATGGTAAGTAATTCCTTACCTATCGTGTACCCTGCAACAAATGCCCCCCGCTCCACCAAAACGCAGATCACCAGTGCTACCCTTGCAGACAGAGTATCATCTTCCCTTACATTATATACCTGCTCTAAGAGGCCTGAGTTAGATATAGCCATAACTTAATGACACAATTATAAGAAATTGTCGCTGTAATTGCTCAATTATCTTTTCTATACTACTGCCAGGGCAGTAGTATTAAAACAAAATACCAAACAAAAAGCAAAAGACAACACCGGCTTAATGGCTGTAATGATTTTAGCCCTATTTTTACGTCTGTATTGTTATTGTTGGGTATTTCTGAAGGTCTTTTTTGCTTCATGACCCTGATTTCACACGGCTGGCATAACATTTAAGAGATGATAGAGATCAAAAACATCAGAAAAAGTTTCGGAGAAAAGGTGGTACTTAACGATGTGTCTGCTAAAATGGATGCCGGTAACACCAACCTCATCATTGGCAGCAGTGGCAGTGGCAAAACCGTACTCATGAAGATCATGATCGGCCTGCTTCCTGTTGATTCAGGTTCTGTCCTTTACGAAGGCACAGATATCACCAAAATGAACGAATCCTCACTAAAAGAGTTGCGCAAACAGGTGGGTATGCTATTTCAGGGCAGCGCACTCTTCGACAGTAAAACAGTTGAAGAAAACGTAATGTTCCCGCTTGATATGTTCACCAAAGCGACCTACAGAGAGAAACTGGCCCGTGTAAATGAGGTGCTCGACCGTGTAAATCTGAAAGATGCCAACAAAAAATTTCCCGCAGAGATAAGCGGTGGTATGAAAAAACGAGTAGCTCTTGCCCGCGCCATAGTGCAGAATCCAAAATATCTTTTTTGCGATGAACCAAATTCAGGCCTCGACCCGCAAACATCTCTGGTGATAGATAAACTGATCAAGGAAATTACTCACGAATACAAGATAACCACCGTCATTAATACCCACGACATGAACACGGTAATGGAAAGTGGCGACTATATATTATATATGTATCAAGGCAACAAACAATGGGAAGGGACCAATAAAGAGATCATTTTCAGCAATGACGAACGACTCAATTCTTTCATATTCGCTTCAGACTTCCTGGCAAAAGCCAAAGAAATGAGCATGATGGAAGCAGGAAACAAACCAAAATAACAGAATGATATAGTTTCTATTATATTTACAAGCATATTGGAACAATTAAACGCTTATGCATTTTAAGATAAACCTGACTCTCATATCCGTACTCGCCATAGTACTGTATTTCAATATACCTTTTTACAACAATTGGCTGAATACCAACCTGTTGAGTCCTTCTTTCGATATTTTCGCCCTCTCCAAACAAATGGAAGTAGAGCAGCGAAAAGTAAACCGTTTCGGCTACTCGTATATGGTTTACAGCGAAATGGCTTCCATTTTCAAAAATGCCAAAATGAAGGATCCTGTATTATTGCTCCCGCCAGATGCTTTTCTGAAAGAACATAAAGTGAGGGAGTTCAGTACTGTAGAGCCAGCTATTTATTATTACTTCACAGGGCTTAAGGGGGTTTGGTACAATAGCCCTGGGATAAAAGAAGCAAATTGCATGATAGTACCCGACGATCAGGGAAAAGTGATGCTGAAACGAATAAACAGCCAGCAGGAACTGGGCATGATACTGTCTGATCTTAAAAAATACAAAATAGACTAACCCGATGAATTATATCAGCCTCATTTTATTACTGATGGCGCAATTCCTTACCGGGAGCGGCATCATTCGTTTGTTCCGACTGCAGTTGCAGGCTATAGCTTTTTTCTGCCTGTCCATGATACTGGGTGTTGCACTTATTTCATTTGCTCCGTGCATCCTGCAGCTGGCTCATATCCCTATAGATGGTGGCAACATTGCCATAATGCTGGCAGTGCTTTCGGCTATCTGCAGTATCCCTCATTTCATTTATTTCAAAAAACCTTCTATTGGCAAGTTGAAGCTGCCGGAGATCTATGAAGTGCCTTTCCTTATTGTGTTCCTGCTATTCATCATTACCAGTGCTTTCCGCTGTTATTACTTCCCTCCTACCCCACGAGACGTACTGGCTGGTGCCGAGCTGCTGGCAGAATTCACGGTAAGAGAAAAAACAATGGTCAATTCGGTATACTCCATAGACCTTCATACTACCAACAACCATTTCAAATCGCCATTCCTCACTTCGCTGCAGATCATTTATAAGTTATACATCAGTCCCTTTGGTTCGGTATGGCTCACTACCTTGTTCGTGCCATTCATTTGGTGGCTCTATACATTGCTTAAAGAAAGAGTACACGGGCTCATTGCATGTATGCTTTTGCTGCTCTACTTCTGCATTCCCGATGCGTTTGCCTATTCCTACATCATTCTGTACGACTACAGCAACATGATATTCTTCTTTGCCGGTTTCTACTTTATGATGCAGCATATACTGCACAAGCGCAATAACGATTTCGCATTCTCTGTATTGCTATTTGGTATTGCCACCTACATACGCGTAGAAACACTGGTACTGGTAGCATTGGTTGCCCTCATGCCGGCATACCACCAGTTCAGAGAGAAACAGCCAATAAGCAAGATCATTGTTCGTGGCCTGCTGCTCATGGCCGGTCCGGTATTCTTCTATGTCCTGTGCATGAACATCTTCATACCACTTTTTGTACCTATGAAACTGGACACATCTGCACAAATGAACCATAACCTGGGTGATATCTCTGTCATATTCAGCCGCATTTCAGCTATCAACAACGATCTCATTCTATCAGAGAAAGGCCTGCTTGTATATGGCTATTTCTTCTACTACTTCTTTGCTATTCTGCTCATAGATCTTATCATCATCCGTAAATTCAATCAGGAGGCCAAAATGGCGCTTTTCGGCATAGCTGTTGTCTATTTCGGCATGGCACTCATGGGCTATCTGTTACCTCTTTTCGATGTGCTGAATACCACAAAACGTGGTCTATTCAAGGTACTGCCACTCATTATCCTCTATTATGCTAACAGTGGCATCATAACAAAGATCTCCGATTATCTTAAAAACAGGGAGAACCGCATTAAAGAACCAGCAGCAGACAAACCTGCTATGGTTGCTGCCAGACCACAACCTAAAACAAAAAAATAAATTATAATACACATAAAAGCGGGCTGTAACCAAGGTTACAGCCCGCTTTTATATAAGTGAGATTATTATTTCAGGATACAATTAGCCATACCACCTATAGTATCTTTATAGCTGGTAGCAGATTTCTGACAGAATGCTTTAGCAGTGTTCTTGTCCATATCGTTTTCAGCAATATACACGGTATCCAGTAAAGGACTACGAACTGTGTCGGATGCAGTCAGGTACACCATTTTAGTGACGAAACAAGTACATTTCCAATCGCCATAAGGGTTATCATCTCCTTTATTGCAGGAAGCAAGTATAGCGATCCCTGACAACAGGGCAAAAACAGGCAACAGTTTCTTCATAAATATGCAGTTTTTAAAAGGTAAATGTAAGGTATATTTTAAAAAATAAAAACAGTATACGCATTATCAGTAATCAGACACCCTTTGAGCTGATATAGTTGGCTCAAAAATGACCTGCAAGCCAAGTCCCGGGAGGAAACGGCGATGTAGTATTCTGAACTACAATAAGTTACAATTCTAATATTCTTACTGGCACTAGTTGAGCAGCGCATATACAGAAAACAACGACCATTATCCTACTTGACAGATAGTGTATATTCCTATTCGCACATCGATAAAAGAAATGGCCATTAACAGAGCGATTTTATCTGGATTCATATAATTGCCCTACCTTTGCGAAAATTTCAACAAAATCATTATATGAGCACAATGACTCGTTCCAAGATCGACTTTAAACTTCCTTACCAGGTTAAGGACATCAGCCTTGCTGAGTGGGGTCGCAAAGAAATCAGGCTTGCAGAAGCTGAAATGCCAGGATTGATGGCAATACGTGAAGAATATGGTTCTAAACAGCCATTGAAGGGTGCTCGTATTGCTGGTTGCCTGCACATGACCATCCAGACTGCTGTTCTTATAGAAACGCTGGTGGCTCTTGGTGCAGAAGTTCGTTGGAGCTCATGCAACATCTTCTCTACACAGGATCATGCTGCTGCTGCAATTGCTGCTGCTGGTATCGGCGTTTTCGCATGGAAAGGCCAGAGCCTCACAGAAGCTGATTGGTGTATAGAGCAGACACTGTTCTTCGGTAGCGAAGATCGTCCGCTGAACATGATCCTTGATGATGGTGGTGATCTTACCAACGTCGTTCTCGATCATTACTCAGAACTCATCCAGCATATCAAAGGGCTGAGTGAAGAAACTACTACAGGTGTTCACCGCCTGTACGAGCGTATGCAGAAAGGCACATTGCCTATGCCTGCGTTCAACGTGAATGATTCTGTTACTAAATCTAAATTCGACAACAAATACGGTTGCCAGGAAAGTCTCGTAGATGCGATCCGTCGTGCTACTGACGTAATGATGGCCGGCAAAGTTGCTGTTGTTGGCGGTTATGGCGACGTAGGTAAAGGCAGTGCGCTGTCTCTGCGTGGTGCAGGTGCCCGCGTTATAGTTACTGAGATCGATCCTATATGCGCCCTTCAGGCTGCAATGGACGGTTTTGAAGTAAAAAGGATGATCGATGCAGTTGCTGAAGCTGACATCATCGTTACTGCTTCAGGTTGCCGCGACCTCATCACAGAAAAACATTTCCGTGCCATGAAGGACAAAGCGATCGTTTGTAACATCGGTCACTTCGATATCGAAATAGATATGGCATGGCTGAATGATGCTTATGGCAATACTAAAGACACAATCAAACCACAGGTTGATCTCTACAACATAGATGGCAAAGATGTGATAGTGCTGGCTGAAGGCCGTCTCGTAAACCTTGGTTGTGCAACAGGTCATCCAAGTTTTGTTATGAGTAACTCATTCACAAACCAGACACTTGCTCAGATAGAACTGTGGCTCAACCACAGCAACTACGAGAACAAAGTATATGTGCTGCCTAAACATCTCGATGAGAAAGTAGCGCGTCTCCATCTTTCAAAAGTGGGTGCTCAACTCGAAGAACTTACAGATGCTCAGTCAGAATACCTGGGTATACCAAAAGTAGGTCCATACAAACCGGAAATGTACAGGTACTAGTAGTTACCCGTATCTCATATTAAGCAAAGCCCGCAATAGCGGGCTTTGTTGTTTTTACAGATTGCCCAATACTTGCTAATTTAGCAGCAAAATATACCTGCCTGTATGCGCCTGCTTTTATTGTCTGTCTGCTTCCTCGCATCGGCGTTCTCACTCAGGGCGCAGAATGATCTGGGCTGGATAGCGCCCGAAGGAAAGATCATCAATTTCCGCACCCTCAACTGGAACGACTTTCAGGAAATAGAAGATAAAGACCATGCAAAAAAACTGGCCGATATGAACCTTCAGGCAGCCGCCTATGTGAGCCCCGCCATCTACTTCGACGCAGATAGCGGCGAGCGTATGGACAATGGCAGGCTGAAGTTCAAATTCCATGTAAAATGCGCCTTTCAGAGCAGGGCATTTGCCAGAGAATCTACCAAAAAAGAACATTCCAACTACATCCTCATTCACGAACAGGACCACTACGACATTGCACTCAACTTTGCCAACAGACTGCAATTCGAGCTCTCCTCCAGAGACTATAGCGACACTAAATACAATGAGGAAATAGACAAAGTATACGATGACCTGTATAAGCGCTACCGCAGAACACAGGAAACCTATGATGGAGAGGTGAACCCCGATGGCCGCGACGAAAAAGAGAAACAGTATCTGTGGGATATGCGCATCAAAAAATGCCTGGAAAACTACACAGAAGAATTTTACAGCAGTCCGGAAGCAGTGGTACAATCTGTAAAAATACCCGGACAAATAGTGAAGCGTATACCCGATGAAAAAGCAAGACAATTCGTAGTAAGAGCCCGCCCGCTCTATACCGAGTTTACAGAAGAATTGGGACGTAAAGTAATAGAAACACAGGACTGGTCTGCAGAACCATCCATCCTGGCTTTCTATACGCAGAAATTCTACATCAATATAGATGGTGCCCTGCCAAAGGACAACTACCGCACATTTGCTTATCTGTTTGTACCCAATGGCAAAGACACCTACAAACGCATACTCGTTGATACCTTCACCAATGGAGATAAACCCACCAAAGTTGCGGCAGTATTCTTTACCAATGCAGACAGTGACCAGGTAAAGGAACTGGTAATTATGACCACCAGTGCACAAAAAGACAATCAGGCCAACGGCATACTCTATACCAACCGTGTTTATGACAACTTCCCCCGACTGCTGCCGGGCAAAATAAAAAGACTGGAAGAAGCCAGCACTAAAATAGCAGGTGGCTTTGAAGGCACTATAGATGGTAAACCAACTGTAGCCAAATGTAAAACTGAGAAAGAGATAATGGATATACTTTCCGGCAAGAACAATGCCGCACTTACCACCACTCCCGCAGGTTCACAGAAAAAACAAACTGCCAAATAATGGACCTTACCACCTGGATCGCTACAGCAATAGTATTCCTGCTTTTGTTCGTAATACTATTGCTGACAGGCATAGTGCGCAAGAACCTGAACATGGTCATTGCTGCTGTCTTTGCTTTTGGAATGGCAACCCTGGCAGGTGGTTTTGCTGCCTATGAAATGGCACGAATGACCTACGAAAAAGTTGAAAAAAAAGACAAAAAAGAAGCAGGTAACTCCCTGCCCGATACAACTACTTCTTAGCAGCCGCAGGTATGGACACCTGCATAGAAACTACCTTTTCGCTCACCACACCCTTAGCAGATACCGCACGAACAGTGTAGTTATGAACAGAACCCGGTTGCAGTGCTTTAGCTATATATTCGCGAACGTTTTTACCCAACACATTTTCATCGGCAATCACGGTTGCATCATCATACAGTCTGAAACCAACCAGATCCTGCATATCATTGTATTGCCATTGTATCATAGCATTCCCACCCTGCTCTGATGCGGCAGTAATGACCACCTCCGGCATTTCAGTTACAGGTACAGAAACAGTTACCGTATCTCCGGGAACACTAAGCCCGCCTGAACGACCCTCTGCCATCAGATAGAACCTATAGATACCACCGGTACCTGAAGAAAATGTATGGGTAAATGAGTTTTGCTTTCCTGGTATCTTTTCTGCCAGCATATCAACCTTTGCTCCTGTGCCCGATAAAACATATACAGAATAGTACCTGGTAGCACTATCTCCGTTCATAATAGGATCCCAGCTCAAGCGCACAGAAACTTTTTTGTTTTCCGTTGTCAGCACCGCCTTTGTATTCTGGGGGCGTGGCGGATCTATCAGCGGAAAATAACTATACAACCTTTCTACACCCTGTGCAGCTGTTCTGTCGTTATAAACAGCTATAACCTTCATTCTTATAGCACTGCTCACAGGAGAAGTGCTCTTATCTACATAAGATCTGGTATCTGCAGGCAACAGATCAGATACACGCTGATAGCCTTCCGGCATATTATCCTTCTCCACATAAAATCCTTTTATAAATCGCTCCTGTTCCCGGGAGAAGGTCCAGCTCAACTCAATACCATCTTTGAAATAAAAACCCAATGAAGATATCTGTGTCACCGTTGCTTTTTTATACTCTGCCGGATGCTCTTCCGGATTGTATACATAAGACTTGATAGTACCTTCTATACCAAACAAAGATTCTGCGCTGATACTATACTGATCTGAAACAGAAGAATTGGCACCTGCATCATTGAATGTATATTCTGTATTGTCTTTGCCACCGGAGAAATATACAGGTCGGTCATTCAGCCTGATACCCCTCTTGTATACGTTGAACCCGGCTACATAGCTGCTCCTTACCCTTGCCGCATCTGCATTCCAGATAAGCTGCACTCCTTTTTTACCCGGTTGAGACTTTGATGTGATCTCGCGAACGACATTCAGATCTGGCACCTCTCCGTAATTCCACGATATCTTCACCACAAGTTTATCAGAACCATGCAGGAACAAGCCATACTGATAATCCATCTTCTGGGTAATGGTATGATCTACAAACCCGAAACCACTGATAACAGAGATATCAAAATCGAGCGTTGCCAGGTGCAGTACATCCTGTATTTCTTTATCGTTGGCCACCCATTTATCAGAAAAGGAATTGAAGTCGTACTCATGCAGTTTTCCGGCCTTAAGCAGATCTTTCAGTTTTCCCTTTATGCGGGTTGCCTCTGCATTATCAGACTCAAAAGGGCTCAGATCTTTCTTCTGAGAGATACCAGGCAACAAAGGGGTCACATTCATTTTCTGCCAGTCACCCAGCCCGTCCTTCCGCTTAATATCAAAACCTGCAAAATCTGCCGGTACATTCTTTATGAACCAAACAAGCTTCACCGTGTGTCCGTCGGGGCTCTGTGCCTGCAAACTGGCGTTGTCGGTCTGTGCCTGCAACATTGCCGGAAATAGGACAAGAAGGAGCAGTAAGAATAAGCTGTGTTTCATAAGATCGGTGATATGGTACAATAAATTTACTTATTTTCTCCCTACATATCCTGCTCTTCTTTACCTGAACGTTTACCACATACAAAAAAAACTATAAATAAAACTACTAACTGAACAGGAAAGCTATGTCATCCTTAGAGAGTCGCCTCATAAATGCACTGTCGTCAGACACCAGATCATTGGCCAGATTGCGTTTGCGTTCCTGCAACTGCAGCATCTTTTCTTCCAGTGTATCCTTACAAATAAGCCTGTAAGCAAATATATTCTTGGTCTGCCCTATACGGTGCGTACGGTCAATTGCCTGCTGCTCCACAGCAGGGTTCCACCATGGGTCTACAATGTACACATAGTCGGCAGCGGTAAGGTTAAGACCTATACCACCCGCTTTCAGCGATATTAGGAACACCCTGCACTCGTGGTTATTCTGAAATTCCTGTATAGCACGTTCACGTTCTGTAGAAGTGCTGCTGCCATCAAAATACACATGGCTGATGTTCTCTTCATTCAGCTTGTTCCGTATAAGCCCCAGCATACCCAGGAACTGAGAGAAGACCAGCACCTTGTGGTCGCCCACATTCTCTGTTATCTCCCTGCTCAGCTCATCCAGCTTCACAGAATAGTTGTGGTATCGTTCTTCTTCATTCAGTATGGCCGGCGAATCGCAAATCTGGCGCAGCCTGGTAAGGCCCTGCAGTATATGCATCTGCGACCGTTCCATACCCCGCTCTTCTATCATACCCAGTATCTGCGAGCGGTAAGTGTTGCGGTAAGCATCATAGATCTTACGCTGCTCTGTACCCATTTCGCAGTACAGTATTGTCTCTGTTTTTTCCGGCAGATCTTTGGCCACCTGTTCCTTGGTGCGGCGCAGCAGGAATGGATGCGTGAGCTTACGCAGTTGTTGCTTCACCTCATCTTCCATAAACTTATCTATGGGTGTGGCAAACTCGCTCATAAAGAACTCTCTGCTACCCAGCATGCCGGGGTTCAGGAAGTTCATCTGTGCATACAGATCGAACGTATTGTTCTGTACCGGAGTTCCACTCAACGCCAGCCTGTTCTTACAGTTGAGCAGCAAAGATGCCTTTGCCACCTGCGACTGCGGGTTCTTTATAGACTGCGACTCATCCAGCACCACATAATCAAATTCTATTTCCCTGAAACCCTTTATATCGCTACGCATGGTGCCATAGGTAGTGATAATGATATCGAACTCCTTATAATTTAGTGGCGATGCAGTACGCTTCGGACCGTGATGGATGACATGTCGGAGCTCCGGTGTAAATTTCTTTATCTCACTCTCCCAGTTATACATCAGAGTGGTAGGACATACCACCAGAAATACAGCCGAGGGGTTCATATTTTTGTAATGCTGGAAGAAAGCCAGTGTCTGCACAGTCTTACCAAGACCCATGTCATCGGCAAGTATACCACCCCACCCCGCTTCATTCAGGAATATAAGCCACTGGAACCCTGCCAGCTGGTAGGGCCTTAGTGTAGCGGTAAGATGTGTAGGCGGATCGATGAGGCTGTAGTCATTACTCAGAATGCTTTCCAGCTTTTCCTTCTTCTCTTCCAGTTCTTCCTGCAGTCCTTCTTCTGTTATCTCAGAGAGCAGATCATCCAGCACGCTGAAGTGATATTTCTTCAGGCGCACCTTATTACCCTTGGTCTCACCCATCTTCAGCAGCAGGGTATACTTCTTCAGCCAGTCTTCCGGCAGCAGCCCAATAGAGCCATCGCCCAGGCGCACAAAATTCTGCCGTTGCGCCAGCGCTTTCTTCACATCTATTATAGAAACCGACTGATCGCCGAATTTCAGCTCCACAGATGCGTCAAACCAGTCTATGCCGCTGCTTACCTGTATCTGAGTTTGTGGCTTGTGTATATTCACCCTCAGGTTCCTCAACCCTTCAAAGCCCATCATCTCCACACCATTCTCATGCATCATTTCATTGAAGCGGAAGAACCAGTTGTTGGCAAGTACAGAAGTACCGGGCAGGTGGAAGAAACCTTCTTTTTTATTGTATTGTATATCGGTATGCAGCGATTGCAGCAGATCTGTAAATTCTTTCTCTGCCACTTCATTGCGCTTCATGATGGTGACAATACCGCCCACTGGCTGTATCACATCTCCAAAATAACCCGGCTTCACTTCCATGTCACCATACATAAATACCGGCTGCAATACCAGTGTCTCGTCTTTTTCGTGCAGGTACAAACGGAAGCCCGGCCTTGCATGGGTAAGGTGCTCTACCAACTCCTCAGAGAAGTGTACATGCACCATATTGCTCCAGCCCATTACCTTATTGGTAAGGAAAGCTGCCCATTCCGAATTCTTTACAGATAGTACGCCGGTTGGCAACAATTGCTCTGCCAGCTGCACCTCCTGTATGTTGCCCAGTGCATAAATGCTTTCATTATGCTGCACCAGCGCAGAGTTGATGATCTTAACCTCCTTGTGCGGAACAGCACGACTTTCTATATTCCATTCCAGTATCACCTGGTGCTCCCTGCTTTTCTTCTTCACCACCAGCTGGGGATGTGCCTGTTTTTCAGAGAATCCCACCGGGTCTATAGCCTTGGAAGAAAGTGTCTTACCTGCTTTTTTCTGATACAGGAAACGGTGTGCCGAATATCGGTCCAGCAGTTTCTGGTACTTGGGCAAAAGGTATTCCCATGCCTGCTCCCGCACCTCGTCCTGTGGTATATCCTTCAGTACGCTGTCATAGTCGTGCAGAAAATCGCCGAATGGCAGTGTTTTCTTCAGGTATTTTAGTAACTCATCGGGCAGGAACTTGCGCACCACAGGTATCAGGTCTCTGTCATCGGTATGGAACCTCGTCGGGTTCACATACTGTACCAGTTCCACTTTGTCTATGGCTCCGGCAAATTGCTCATCCTCGTCGGCAGCAGTACCTGCCACCAGCATCACTTCTATGAACGGGAATGTAGTAAGACTTGTATCTACTACTATACCCAGCCTTTTCTCCTCAACAGGTGCCGGTGCCGCTACCTCTTCTGCTATATTTACAGATTTGGTAGGTGCCTTACCCTCTACTTTTTTTATGCTGGGGTCCAGTACACGCAGGAACGGTTTATTGTTCTCGTATATGAACTCAAATTTATTCTTAAGATCATCCTTCAGGCTGTAACCATATTGTTCCAGCAGTTTGTTCTTTTGCACATCCCAGTTCTGTACAGACTGGAAATGCTGTGCACCAAAAGCCTTCAGCACCTGCAGGAATAAGGCAGCCTTGTGCACGCACAGCGGATGGGTATTTTCTGCACAGCCGCAGGATGTATCAAAATAGCGGTCTTCATTCTGCCTCAGGGTCACCCTGTAGGTGGCATCATCATCGGGTACATCGGCTTCTATACTTCCGTTCTTGTTGTTGATGATATTAGCCCTGCTGCCGTTTGCTATACGCTCTGCCACCTCCAGCGAATCCGGATTAGTAAACAGTTGCAGCATCTGGCGGTTCACCTGCCTCATGCGCACCACGGTATGCTTCTGCTCGTAATGTATGGTTACGTTCTCAAAGAAACCGCTCTGCAATATATCATTCAGCTGAAAGAGTGCAGCCACCTCGTGCCTGCAGATCTCACCCAGATTATACGGGCACTGGCAACGCACAGCCATTTCCTTGGGCTGCAGGTATTTATTGACAGTAACAGTGTAGTAATTCTGGTAAAGATCGTTGCGCACCCTGAAGCGGACCTGCTCCAGCAAATGGTCCACATCCAGCATCTGGACGCCCGAAGTGTAGAATATCTTCTTACCACGTCGGATCACTTCCTCTGTACCATGGTTATAAACGTGTCTTAAAATTGGTGGTAATGACATTAATACATGCTCCTGTTCAAAAAAGGCAAGCTACAAAAGTAGAGAAAAAAGGCGTGTATCTGATGTCCTCCTACATAATACTATGTTAAGTCTTGCAGAATCTACTAATAAATAAATATCCGATGCATTTACGCAACCTTATTCATAGCCAATCTATAATTATGCAACCGCTATAGCCGGGAAAAATCGTAATTTTCAGCCCGAAACGGACGACTTCCTGAAACCGGCTTTGACGCAATTTGGTTTAGGGCGGGTTATCCCTATTCCAAGAAACAATGACTCCCGGCATAGTATTAGGTGCATATCGTCCAGATCTGCTGCATGAAGAAACTCTTGCAGATATCTTTCGTGCCTCTGCCGCAAAATACCCCAACAAGACCGCCCTCATCTTCAACGATCGCTCACTTACCTACTCCGAGCTCGATAAATGGAGCGATGCCATGGCAGACCACCTGTCTCAGAACGGAGTGGCCCCGGGCGACTCCGTAGGAGTATGGTGGCCGCGCGGTCTGGAACTGCACGTAGCCATACTGGGAATCGTAAAGGCCGGAGCCGCCTATGTGCCGCTGGACCATGAAATGCCTGCCGAACGTGTGGAGACCGTACTGGAAGAAGTGGGTGCCCGTGGCTACATCAGCAATACACAACTGAATCTGCAGTGCAACCGGTTTACTGTCATCAATGCGCCGCGCTCCGATGAGCTGGTTTATATACACCAGGGTGCCCAACCCGATAATAGGGCATATGTACTCTATACATCCGGAAGTACGGGCAAACCAAAGGGCATACCCATCTCACACAGGCAGATATGCCACTTTGTCCGCTCGGAAGGTGCTATACTGCAGATCCGCACAGAAGACAAGGTCTATCAGGGCTTTTCTGTTTCCTTCGATATGTGGTGCGAGGAAACATGGATCAGCTATATGGAAGGCGCCTCTGTTTGGGTAGCAGACACCGCCACTGCCAAGTCTATAGACGAACTGGGCGACGTGCTGCGCAACAACAACATTACCGTACTGCATGCAGTGCCCAGCCTGCTTGCCGTTACCGACGACGATATTCCTTCTCTAAGACTGGTAAATGCCGGCGGCGAAGCCTGTACCTCGCACGTACTGGAACGCTGGTCGGCACCTCCACGAAGATTTTTTAATACATACGGCCCCACAGAAACAACCGTTACTGCAACACTGGCCGAACTGAAACCGGGCGATAACATCACCATCGGCCTGCCGCTGCCCAACTATGGGCTGGCAGTAGTAGACGATAAGATGAACCCGCTCCCCTTCTGTGAGCAGGGCGAACTGGTAATTGCGGGACCCGGCGTGTGCGATGGCTACATCAACCTGCCGGTACTTACTGCCGAAAAGTTTGTGCCCAAGCCCGAATCGCTGCACGAACTGCCGGGCAGCCGCATCTACCGCACCGGCGATGCCGCAGTTGTCAACCCCGATGGCAGTGTGGATTTCCATGGCCGCTTCGACGATCAGGTGAAACTGCGTGGCTACCGTATAGAACTGGGCGAAATAGAGAACCGCCTCAGTAGCCTCACCGATATTACGGCGGCGGCAGTAGCAGTAAAAAAAGACATTAATGGCATAGACCACCTGGCAGCATACGTGGTCTGCGACGACCCGCTGCGTATGAACCAGCAAAGCATTCGTGCCGAACTGGCCAAGGTGCTGCCTGCCTACATGGTACCATCAGTTATCATGCAGTTGCCGGAGATGCCGCGCCTTTCCAGTGGCAAAATAGACCGCAAGGCACTGCCTGTACCTGCCATGTTGCTGGAAAACGTAACACCTGTCACAGATGCGGTCATTGATATAGACCTGCCTGTTGGCGAGCGGGTCATTGCAGTACTAAAAGGGTTCTTCCCCAACCGTACCATTACCCTCTCTAACGACTTTTTTACAGATCTGGGTGGCCACTCCCTGCTGGCAGCAGCAGTGGTGTCGCGCCTGCGCAAAGATGCCAATATACCACAGGCTTCCCTCAAAGACCTGTATATGCACCGCCCGCTGCAGCAGGTAGTTGAGCACTGGGAGTCTAAACCCTTTGAGGCGCCAAGAGCCAAAAGGGTGTTCAATGAGATCCCCAAAAGCCGCTTCTACCTGTGCTGGCTGGCACAAACAGTTAGCGTACTGCTTATGTATGGCCTGTTTGCCGTGCAGATATTCTTCCCATACCTGGGTTATTATATAGTAAAAGAAGAGACCAACAATATCCCCTATGCCATAGGCACTGCCCTATGCCTGTACCTGTTCATTGCACCATTCTTTGCCCTGTGCAGTGTGGTGGTAAAATGGCTGGTCATAGGCAAAATGAAGGAGGGCGATTATCCGCTGTGGGGCAGTTATTACTTCAGGTGGTGGCTGGTAAAGACCATGCAGCAGCTCATGCCTTCCCAATTCCTCAATGGCACGCCGCTCTATTGTGGCTACCTCAGGGCATTGGGCGTAAAGGTGGCGAAAGATGCACAGCTGGGCGCTGTCACCATTGGAGCAGAAGACCTCGTCACCATCGGCAGCGATGTCAGTATCAGCTCTCAGGCGGTACTAAATAATGCTTTTGTAGAAGACGGCATGCTGAAGCTGCGCCGCATTCATCTGGGCGACCATGCCTATGTGGGTAGCAGTGCCATCATAGCCGGCGGTTCAAATATTGATGCATGGGGCGAATTGCAGGATCTCAGCTACCTGCAGGCAGGTAAAACCATAAAAGGCGGAGAGATATGGCAGGGTAGCCCGGCCGTGCTCAAAGAAACTAAGCCGCTGGAAAGTCTGCCGCAGCCACTGCCGGTCTCTGCCGCAAAACGCATTGCCTATTCATGGCTGTTCACCTTGTCGCTGCTCATATTCCCGGTAGTGGTGCTGGTGCCGGTATTGCCTACTGTTATCATCATCCACAACCTCGATAACTCCACACCCGATTATGACTTCAGCTACCTCACCGTCACTCCGTCGCTGGCACTGAGTTACATCATCTTGTTTACACTCTGCACCATACTGTTGTCCCGCATTTTGCAAAGGGGCATCAAGCCGGGCAAGTATCCTATTTACAGCCTGTTCTATGTGCGCAAGTGGTTTGCCGATCAGCTTATGTCGCTGTCGCTCATAGTGTTGCACCCCATGTACGCCACTGTATATGTGTCGCTGCTCTTCCGTGCGCTGGGCGCCAAGGTGGGCAGCAATACAGAGATATCTACCGCCAGCAGTGT
Organism: Bordetella parapertussis; assembly: GCA_943331005.2. GTDB lineage: Bacteria > Bacteroidota > Bacteroidia > Chitinophagales > Chitinophagaceae > Nemorincola. Next base: position 35,804 of record CALQJX020000022.1, on the reverse strand, counting down.
CACACACCCGCTACTGGAGATAGGCAAGGACGCATTTGTGGCAGATGCCGTAACACTGGGCGAATCTGATGTGCGAGGCCAGCAGCTTATCCTCGATCGTACCACCATAGGCGACAACAGCTTTGTAGGCAACAGTGCACTCATACCACAGGGCTATCAGCTGCCCGGCCGCATGCTCATAGGCGTGCTGTCTACACCTCCATCAAAAGAACAACTGGAAAAAGAAAGCGCTGCCGACTGGTTTGGCTCTCCGGCCATACCATTACCCCGCCGCCAGGAAAGCCGCACCTTCCCGGCCACACAAACCTCCAATCCTACTCCGCCCCGCATTCTGGGTCGTAGCCTGGTAGAGTTCATACGTATCATTCTACCAGAGACCACTATCATCATCTGCAGTATTCTCTTCATAGCCTACTCCCACAATCTGGTGGTAGATAAGCCCTGGTGGCTTGCCATGCTCGAGCTACCGTTCTACTACCTCTTCTTTATGGGTATTCCGGCATTCCTCGTTACGCTCCTGCTCAAATGGCTGGTAGTAGGCAGGCACAAACCAGAGCAGCAACCCATGTGGACCCCACGCGTATGGTTCAGTGAGGCCATCACCTCTACCTACGAATCGCTGGCCGTCCCCTTCCTCCTCGAATACCTCAAAGGCACCCCTTGGCTACCCCTGCTGCTGCGCCTCTTCGGTGTTAAGATAGGCAGGAGGGTATGGATGAACACCACAGACATTACCGAACACGACATGGTGGAAATAGGTGACGATACCGCCCTCAACGAAGACTGCGGTCCGCAAACCCACCTCTTCGAAGACCGTGTAATGAAAGTTGGTAAAGTGAAAATAGGCAAGCGCTGCAGCATAGGCGCCCGCAGCATTATTCTCTACGACAGCGAAATGGGCGACGATGTAAATGTAGATGCACTATCCCTCGTTATGAAAGGCGAAAATCTCCAAAGCAACAGCGACTGGACCGGTAGCCCCATCAGACCGGCATAGGAGATACTTGATCATATATGCTTTATAATTAAGCACCTTTCCTGCCATATTTTTCATTGATCGAAACAGTCATGATAAGTATTTTCCGATTAATGCAGACTCAACTTTACACCTGCTGCTTCACCTCCCGCTCATTAGCACTATCCGTTTACGTTTTCATCTTTCACTAGTTTTTGTATTTTTATAAAAACATACATTATGCTGTTCACGCCCCGCTCTTTTTGTTTGTCTGTTATACTGCTGCTTGCCGCAGACACTACCGTTCATGCACAGAGAAAACGGCTCGAAAATGCACATCAGGCAGGCGAGGATATTTACAGGCACTATTCAGGTACCATAGGCAACAAAAAGGTCTCAGCCGATGTGGTTTGGGGCTACCAGGGCGGCAGCAATTATGGCGGTAGTTGGTATTATCCTGTCAACGAGGCAGGTCAGGTTCATTTCTCCATTTACGAACCCGTCTCCTACGACCATGGCATACCTATGTCTGCCGGAGAAGAAACAATAGATTCCAGCCTCACCAGCGATCCCGATTATAGCCGCAAGGGCAGCAAAATGGAATTCACCATGGCCCTGAATTCATTTACCGGCAAACGTATCAGCGCCGGCAACAACACCTCTGCTACTATAGACCTTAAAGAAGACTACAGCCATTCCGTGGCATTCGATCTTCGCGGCGAATACAGAACATCCAAAACAATAAACTCAGCACCTCAGGCTCCCTACAACTCTTCATTCTCCCTTATAGCTATTCCTGCAGCCACAAATTCAAACGAGAAAGCCGCTTTCATTAAAGAAGCTATCCTGAAACTATCTCAGATAAATACCGTTTCTACAGGAGAAGATTTTAAATATATTTCAAAGGCTCTTTGCGACAACAAATACGAAGAATATACAACTGCTCAGAACAACAATGCCTCTGCTGAAAATGCTAAGAACAATTTCCACAGTGCGGTAATGCTCTTACCAGCTTACAACGACAATGACCTGCTGGTACTCAAAAACACAGAGATTGTCCCTGTGCTAAACGAGCAGAAAGTAAGGATAAGTGTCGTTTGCCTGGATATAAAAAATCTTAGAGAGATAGACCTGCAAAACATTTTCAATGATATTGCAGGCAGCAACAAGGCCGCCTTCGACCAGATGATGGAAAAAGAGATCCGCGGCCGCTTCAAGCTCAGCAATACTACCAAACTATCCGGCATTCTGCCATCAGGCAATATTCCTGAATGCACCTTGTTCTATCCTGTCCATAAAGGTTTGATCTTTCATTATCCGGAGGGAACACTATCTGCTAAGAAAGAGTTCGATCTGTACATACCCTACACCCGCCTCTCCAACCTGCTGAATAAAGACTTTCTGGAAAGAGTAAAGTAGATTACAAACGCAGCCAGGTTCCGCTGAACACTCCCTACATTCGCATTACCCCCCTATGGCCGCCATAGATTCATGCGTGGCGTTCTTCTCGGCCTCAAAACCATTTACCGCACGCTGCCCTATAGCAGTTTGTATGGTGGCCATAACCTGCTCATCGGTATTGCCGGCTCGCATCAGGTCGCGTACGTTCAGCACGCCGCTATCATACAGGCAGGTCTTCAGCATGCCCTGTGGTGTTATCCTTATCCGGTTGCAGGTACCACAAAAAGAACGGGTATAAGCAGCAATGATACCCACCCCACCCTTGTGACCGGGTATCGTATAATTATAAGAGGTAGAAAATTGGGGATCCTGTACCTTTTCCATGCCCGGATAGGCAGCCTTTATATGCTCGGCGATGCGCACATGGTCCCAGTTCAGCGGGCGCAGTTCGCCGCTACCGTTAAAAGGCATTTCTTCTATAAAGCGCACGCTCACCGGCAGTTCCCGGGTCAGTGCCACCAGCGGCACTATATCTTCCGTATTGCGTCCGTCCATTACCACTGCGTTCAACTTCACCTGTATGCCATGGCGCAGCAATTCCTCCATGGTGTGGAGTACTGCCGGCAACTCATCTCTGCGGGTAATGGAAAAGAACCGGTTACGGTCCAGTGTATCTATACTCAGGTTCACCGATCTTATACCCAGCCGTTTCAGCTCGGGTATATAGGGAGCAGTAACCGTACCATTGGTAGTAAGTGTCAGTTCCTGCAAGCCGTTCATAGCCGCCAACCCCGATAATAAAAGCATGATGTCTTTCCGCACAAAGGGCTCCCCACCCGTTATCCTTATCTTGCTGATGCCGTTTTGTACCAGCACCCCGCAAATGCGCAGCATTTCTTCATAGCTCATCAGGTCCTGCCGCTTCAGCCAGTCTATACCCTCCTCGGGCATACAGTAGAAACAGCGCAGGTTGCACCTGTCCGTCACTGCCAGCCGCAGGTAATTCACCACCCTTCCATGATTGTCTGTCAGCACCTGCTACTATTTATTTACTACCCAAAAGTACATGCTTATTATCACCTGCCTGTCGGCATGGTTATGCTATTTGCAAATTATCTATAAGCCTTATCTCCCCTATCCGGGTGGCTATTAGCGCCACCATGGATGTACCCGGCTGGTATTCATCCAGCAGGGTCAGGTCATCGGCCTTGGCCAGTGCCACATATTCTGTTACAAATCCTTTCGCCTTCATCAGGTCCTCACATTCTTTTTGCACTATAGCAAAACTCGCCACATCTTGTTTGGACTGTATAGATATCAGACACTGATAGATGACACCCGCCACTACTCGTTGCGACTCTGTCAGCCTTCTGTTGCGCGAACTCATGGCCAGACCGTCTTCCTCCCGCTTAGTAGGACAAATGATCACCTTCAATTCGGTCATACCCGTCAGTGCTGCCAGTTTACGGATCACCATACACTGCTGATAGTCCTTACTGCCCAGGTATATCCTGTCGGGCGTTACTATCTGCAACAGGCGGGCCACTACCTGCCCCACCCCACGAAAATGCCCCGGGCGCGATGCACCCTCCAGTATTGTTTCCAGATAACCAAAATCCCACGACGGGATCTCTGCCGCTCCTCCCGGATATATATCTTCCACCTCCGGCAGGAACAGCACATCGCAGCCTGCCATTGTAAGCAGGGCTATATCCTCGTCTACAGACCTCGGGTATTTTGCCAGATCATTTTTATCGTTGAACTGTGTCGGATTTACAAACACACTGCACACACATATGCCACCGTCTTCCTTACTGCGCTGCACCAGAGAAAGGTGTCCGCTATGCAACGCGCCCATGGTAGGAACAAATCCTACAGCGCTTCCCGCAGACCTCCTCATATGCAGATACTCTACAATATCTTTTACCCTTTTAAGGATGACCATATAACTATTTTTAGGTTGGCAGCACGCAAATTACGGTTGGAATTCAATATTTTCGTAATTTTGCAGACTATTTTATTATTTATACTAATAATCAATTTCTTAGCATGTCTGCAGACACAAAGAAACGTGTTTTAATTATTGCCAACGAACTTTCTCCTTACACCGAGTTTACCGATTTCGCTCAGATACTCAATAAACTGGCGATAAAGACTTTCGACTCGGGACTGGAGATACGCGTTATCATGCCAAGGTTTGGCCTCATAAACGAACGCCGTCACAGGCTGCATGAGGTAGTTCGACTTTCAGGTATAAATGTAATCATAGACAAAGACGACTACCCGCTCATCATCAAAGTGGCGTCTCTGCCAAATGCCCGCCTTCAGGTTTACTTCATGGACAATGAGGATTACTTCAAGCGCAAAGCCGTTTTCCGCGACGATCAGGACAACTTCTTCGACGACAATGCCGAAAGGATGATCTTCTTCTGCAAAAGTGCCCTCGAAACCGTTAAGAAATTTGGCTGGCCTCCCCACGTTATCCATTGCCATGGCTGGATGACCTCTCTCGTTCCGCTTTATCTTAAGACCACTTACAAGAAAGAACCGGTTTTCGGCTACTCTAAAGTGATCTACACTGCTCAGGAAGACCAGTTTGCCGAAAAACTGAATCCAAACTTCACCAAAAAAGCCCTCATCAGCGCCGAGATCAAGGAAAAAGACCTCGATCCGTTCAAAGATGGCAGCAACACAGGCCTCACCATAGGCGGCGGCAAAAGTGCCGATGTGGTGGTCTTCGGTTCAGAGAACATGGACCAGAAAGTGGTGGACGAGTTGAAACCAAGCAGATATAAAAAAGTACTCAAATACGAAACAAGCTGGAAAGAAGATGTAACGCCACTGCTGGAGCTATATAAAAGCTTAACAGAGTCTTAGAATTTCTTTTACCACCTTAGCCGATAAATTATTCACTTTGAACTATCGTTTCAGCCTACCGGTTTTACTGGCAGCCCTCTTTGCGATCACTATCGCCAATACAAGCTGTAAAGAAGGCGCTCTTATCAACGCTAAAATTTCTCCTTCAGATACCGCACTGGGTGTATATTCCACAGAGCTCAGCTGTATCACTCATACATACTATGATGATACGGCTGTTACCGGCTATTATATTTCGGGCCTGCCCGTTTATCAGGGCATAGGCAATCTGTCAGATCCTTTCTTTGGCACTATGACCGGCTATACCTCTTTTCAGGTAATACCTGAGAACCCATCCATAGCCGTTTACGAAAATGCGACCATAGACTCGGCAACACTGGTACTGCCCTATACCGGCTACTCCTACGGAGACACCACAGACCAGTCGCTCACTCAGTCCTACCAGGCTTTCTTCCTCAACGAAGAGCTCAGTACTTCAACCTTATATTACTCTTATACTTCCAAAAGTATAGATCAGGCAATACCGCTAAGTCCTGCCACTACCGTAAACCTGCACAAACTACAGGACTCGGTAACGGTAAACGGCAAGAACTACCTGCCTTCCCTGCGCCTGAAACTGAATGTAACTGCCCTGCGCAGCAGGCTTACTCCGGCACTTACTGCGGCCTCTGCCAACCCCAATACGCCCAATGCTGCCTTCCTTAGTGTTTTCAAGGGGCTTTGCGTAAAAGCGGGCAACTCACTGCAAACTACCAAGGCGTATCCGTTCTTCAGACTCACAGGCTCCAATAGTTCGGCTGCTGCAGGTATCATTGTCTATTATCATTCCAATGGCAGCACATCCGACACTGCCGTTCAGCATTATTTCTTCGATGGCTCTTCCTGTGGTTTCTTCAATAATGTCACTAAATCATTCAGCCACTCTCCGGTCAGCAACCTGCTCAACTCTGCTCAGGGCAACGATAGTATCATAGCCCTGCAGAACCAGCCCGGTGCTTGCCTCGATGTGATGATAACGGGTATCAAAAGCCTCCCATCAGGTATTATCAACAAAGCACAGCTGCAACTGGCTATGCTGCCGGGTTATAACGACCTCCCTTATGGTCCGGTAGCCCGTATGTATCCACGCAGGGTCAGCAATGGCACCTACCCCTCAGGCTCTGTAGCTGGCGCCGAAGAAGACGTTTACGACCGCTACCCTACTACCAGTCTCACTCCGTTCGATATTCTTGACGGCCAACTGCACACACTTTCGCGCAATGGTACTGATGTACCGGTCTATACGATCGGACTCCCTCGCGAGATCATGCATTGCATAGCCGCCAAAAACGATACACTACACCTTCGCATCACCGGCACCCAGGACTATATAGGCGCTTACAGAGCCATTCTTGGCGGTGGCAACCACCCGAACCCTCTTTACAAGGCAAAATTATTTGTCGTATATTCAAAGCTTAATTAAACTGTGAAACTATGTGCGGTATTGTTGGCTATATAGGCACCAAAGAAGCATTTCCTATTATCATCAAAGGGCTTAAACGCCTAGAATACAGAGGGTACGACAGTGCCGGTATTGCACTGCTCAGCAACGACATGACCGTCTATAAAAAGGCGGGCAAGGTCACAGAACTCGAAAAAATAGTAGTACCCGGCACTACCACTGCTACCATAGGCATTGGCCACACTCGCTGGGCTACCCATGGCGAACCGAATGACCGTAATGCGCATCCGCACATTTCGCAGTCAGGCGATCTCGCCATCATTCACAACGGCATTATAGAGAACTATGCTGCCATTAAGGAACTACTCATCAAAAGAGGCTACATATTCCATTCTGATACCGATACCGAAGTATTGGTGAACCTTATAGAAGAGGTGCAGAAAAAGGAAAACACCTCACTCGATCATGCAGTGCGTATAGCGCTCAACGAGGTGGTAGGAGCCTACGCCATTGTGGTACTCAACAAAAACAATCCCGATCAGCTTATAGCAGCCCGCAAAGGCAGCCCGCTGGTAATAGGCATTGGCGAAGATGAGTTCTTCATTGCTTCCGATGCTTCTCCTATCATAGAATACACCAAGAATGTGGTGTACCTCGATGAGCAGGAATATGCAGTTATCAACCGCGATGGCGAATATCATATCCGCACCCTGGGCAACGTAGAGAAATCTCCCGAGATCAAAAAACTCGAGTTCTCTATTGAAACCATAGAAAAAGGCGGCTTCGAGCACTTTATGCTCAAAGAGATCTACGAACAGCCAAAAGCTATCGAAGACTCGCTGCGCGGCCGCATGAATGCCAGCCAGGGCTGGATAAAGCTGGGCGGCCTTAACGAATACATCAACCGTATCACCAATGCCGACAGGATCATCATTACCGCCTGTGGCACATCATGGCATTCCGGCCTCATAGGCGAATACATGATAGAAGATCTGGCACGTGTACCGGTAGAGGTAGAATACGCCTCAGAATTCCGCTATCGCAATCCTATCATCAAGGAGTCTGATGTGGTGCTGGCTATCTCCCAGTCCGGCGAAACAGCCGACACCCTTGCCGCCATCAATCTGGCCAAGGAAAGGCAGGCACTCATTTATGGTATCTGCAACGTCATAGGTTCATCTATCGCACGCGTATCCCATGCAGGTTCCTATACCCATGCAGGCCCCGAGATAGGTGTGGCTTCTACCAAGGCATTCTCTACGCAGATATCATTGATCACCCTCATAGCGCTAAGTCTGGCCGAGGCCAAGGGCACTATATCTACTTCTAAAATGAGGGAGATACTCTATGAGCTGGAGAACATACCAAAGAAAATAGAAGAGACCCTCCTGCTCGATGCGCAGATCAAGGAAATTGCAGCTATCTATAAAGATGCTACCAACTTCCTCTATCTCGGTCGCGGCTACAACTTCCCTGTTGCCCTCGAAGGTGCACTGAAGCTGAAAGAGATCTCCTACATACATGCCGAAGGCTACCCTGCTGCAGAAATGAAGCACGGCCCTATCGCACTTATCGATGAGAACATGCCGGTGGTATTCCTCGCCACCAACAAAAGCGCCTACGAAAAGATCGTATCCAACGTGCAGGAAGTAAAAGCCCGCAAAGGAAAGATCATAGCAGTGGTACATAAAGGCGATACACAGATCCGCGAACTCGCCGATCACATCATAGAAGTACCGGAAACAGAAGAGATCCTTTCTCCGCTCATTACCATAGTGCCGCTGCAGCTGCTCGCCTACCACATAGCCATCATGCGTGGTTGCAACGTAGACCAGCCCCGCAATCTGGCAAAATCTGTAACGGTAGAATAAGATGCACAAAACAGATAATTGACTACAATAATATACCAATGCCACCTGCTTCCTGCCGGTGGCATTGTTCGTTTTAGGACATAACTCCTGAAACAACTAATTTGTGCCAGGAACTCACACTTCAATCCATTGCCCTGTGTCCGTAAAAAAACTATTCATACTGCTGCTACTGCTGCTGGCTACCCGGCAGGTACAGGCACAACGCTATCTGTTTTTCCTGCACAATCGCTATCTGGAACTCTACGGCACCGAAGGGGTGCATCCGCAATATGGCAGGGTAGAATATGCAGAGGTTATCCGTTGGTTCACCAACCAGGGATTTACCGTCATCAGTGACATCCGTCCTGCTTCTACCGATGCCGCCACCTATGCCCGCAAAGTAGCCCTTCAGGTCGATAGTCTGTTGCAGCACGGCACCCCACCATCTCATATCACCATCATCGGCACATCCAAGGGTGGCTATATAGCGCAGCTCGCCTGCGGACTCATTGCCAATCCCGCTGTCAGCTACGTATTCATTGGCAGTTGCAATGGCAGATCAGCTATTAACGGAGTACAATACATTGGCCGCATACTATCCATCTACGAGCGTTCAGACTCCTTAGGACAGTCCTGCGTCCCCATACGCAAAGACAAGAACAACAAACCCGCTGCCTGGCACGAGATAGAGCTTAATACCGGAATGCAGCATGGCTTCCTCTACAAAGCACTACCGCAATGGATGCAGCCCGCTGCCCGCTGGGCAAGACATGAGCAGATGTAGGACGCAGAAAAAGATAGTAAGCTCAGTTGCAATATCAAACTGAGAATAAGAATAAATATTCCTGACTTGCAATTAAAAACGATCTACTTTTGCATACAATATGTATCATTACAAAAAATGCACTACTAATGAATTAATAGAATTAATGGCCCATAGCCAAAGTACAGGTCATCAAGTTTCAAGAAAATTGGGAATATTAAATGTAACAAAAGTGTTCTTTTTAAAAAACGCCTTCATATACACATTTGAATTGAATGAGAATTTTGTATTCAGAAAAAAATACAGATTTTCTACTGATGAATTCAAAACAAAATACGGAGATGCACAATGGGTTTATGAGTATCCTATAAATTGATTTGAAACTGGATTCTCTTGTTTTTAATTATGCCTTGAAGCTCAGATAATGAAAGCATAGAGAATGAAACTGAATTTTTGTGCAGAGAAACAAAACAGAATTTAAATCTATCTCCAAGCTGCTCGGCAAAATTGAATTCATTTTCGGTTGCTCCAAAGAAAAACCCTTTAGGGTTTTGAGGTAAATACTTTTTAGTAGTCTTCAACTCAACCAAAATAATATCATCAAGATGAGCTTCGATAGAATTTTGGTCAAACTTTACATTATCTAAGTTTGGTATATGAATCAAATCAAATGCTCTTGAGTATTTAGAATCAAGTTGTAATAAACTTAGGATTTTCTTTTTTGAATTTTTATCTACTTCAAAAAAACCTTTATTGTTCGCAACTAAGTGCTTAATACCCTCTTTTTCAGTGATATTATTTGATAGTGTAATTACAAATGAAGCATTACCAGACATTATTTTTCGGCTTTTGTTTCATAGCTTTTGTAACTATGCTTGGGACTTACATCAGTGAAATCCAGAAGTTGTGAGACAGACAAACAAAATACTCTTGCGAAAACAGCAATGTGAGTCAAAGAGATATTTCTCTCCGCTCTTTCTATCATTCCAATATAGGTTCTGTGAAAACCTGTTTTATCAGCTAAATCCTCTTGAGTCCATCTATTATGTTCTCTTAAGTACTTTATCTTTAAGCCGAACTCGGTTAGTAAGAAACTATTTACCACGCGGTAAAGGTATACTTACACATTATGCCGATCAACATACAATATGTATCATTTGCAGTTTCTCATATTGCATATAAAATAAAAATGACAATGTAATTTTCACACAAATGAACAATCTAAACTAAGCATCTTTGTGACCCTCGTGCCCTTTGTGGTTAATATTTGTCCTGAGAATTCTTATTGATGTGAATGTGCTTGTATCTTGTACAAACCATAGCTGCTTAAAAAACTCAAGCCCTCCAATAGTAAAATATACTCGAATCAAACTAGTTAGTCATTTATTATCCACATAACCCGCGTTCTTGTTAGCTTTTTAGCATTTCAAAAGACAGAAATACACATAACAATTCATACATTTGCAACCTGCTTATTAATACATATTCGTTCATCTAAAAAACTACTGAACAAAAATGCCGTATTTATTCACTTCAGAATCAGTATCCGAAGGGCATCCAGATAAAGTTGCCGACCAGATATCAGACGCTTTAGTCGACAACTTCCTTGCCTGGGATCCCCAGTCAAAGATCGCCTGCGAAACACTCGTTACTACCGGTCAGGTGGTACTTGCCGGCGAAGTAAAATGCAACACTTACATCGACGTTCAGACAATTGCACGCGAAGTTATCGCACGCATTGGCTATACCAAGAGCGAATATATGTTCGAAGCGCACTCTTGCGGTGTGCTTTCTGCTATCCACGAGCAGAGCGCAGACATCAACCAGGGTGTTGAAAAGAAAAAGAAAGAAGACCAGGGCGCAGGCGATCAGGGTATGATGTTCGGTTATGCCACCAACGAAACGGCTAACTACATGCCGCTCGCACTCGATCTGGCGCACAATCTGCTCCTCGAGCTCGCTGCTATCCGCCGCGAAGGAAAGCAGATGAAATATCTCCGTCCCGATGCTAAGAGCCAGGTAACACTGGAATATGACGATAACAACAAACCTGTCCGCATAGACACTATCGTTATCTCTACCCAGCACGACGACTTTGCTGAAGAAAAAGCAATGCAGGAAAGGATCACTAAAGACGTGAAGACCATCCTCATCCCACGCATCCTCAAAAGCTACCCACAGTACAAACACCTCTTCAACGATAAGATCAAGTATCACGTAAACCCTACCGGTAAGTTCGTTATCGGTGGTCCTCACGGCGATACAGGTCTTACAGGTCGCAAGATCATCGTAGATACATACGGTGGCAAGGGTGCACACGGTGGTGGCGCATTCAGCGGCAAAGACCCCAGCAAGGTAGACCGTTCAGCAGCATATGCTACACGTCACATTGCAAAGAATCTCGTAGCAGCAGGCGTTTGCGACGAAGTACTGGTTCAGGTATCTTACGCTATCGGCGTTGCACAGCCAATGGGTCTGTACGTAAACACTTACGGTACCTCTAAAGTAAAAATGACCGACGGCCAGATCGCTAAAATCCTCAGCGAAGTGTTCGATATGCGCCCTTACTTCATAGAAGAGCGCCTCAAACTGCGCCAGCCTATGTATAGCGAGTGTGCTGCTTACGGCCACATGGGTCGTGTTCCGGTTACTGTCAACAAAACTTTCAAAAGCGCAGATGGCAAAACCAAGAACATGAAAGTAGAGCTCTTCACATGGGAGAAACTCGACTACGTTGCCAAAGTAAAAAAGGCATTCAAAATGAAATAAGGCATAGGGCGAAAGTTCTCATACCACATATACTAAAAGAGCAACTCCCCGGAGTTGCTCTTTTAGTTTTTACACACCCGTCGGCCATAAAAAAACTACGGTTCCGCAAGCAGAACCGTAGTAATTATATTTCTTTCTTTTTCAGGGCCGATCACTCAACCCCATTCCAACCAATTACGCAACCAGCGTATCCAGTACCGCATTCATATTGCGTACTGCTTCTGCCGACTTGTTGAACGCAGCCATTTCTTCTTCGTTCAGGTTGAAGTCTATGATCTTTTCCCAGCCATTGCTGCCTATTACCACAGGTACACCCAGACATATATCGTTCTGGCCATATTCACCTTCCAGACTCACGCAGCAAGGGAATACTTTCTTCTGGTTACGCACTATCGCTTCTACCAGTTCAGCTCCTGCAGCACCCGGTGCATACCATGCCGATGTGCCCAGCAGCTTGGTCAGTGTAGCACCACCCACCATAGTGTCGGCAGCTACCTGCTTCAGCGTGTCTGCGCTCAGCATGTTCGATACCGCAGTACCGTTCAGCGTAGCCAGCCTTGTCAGCGGTATCATAGTAGTATCACCATGACCACCTATTACCACCGCCTGCAGATCGTTCTGCGAGCAGTTCAGTTCTTTCTGCAGATACGTTTTGAAACGTGCGCTGTCCAGTATACCACCCATACCTATGATACGGTGCTTTGGCAGACCTGTTGCTTTCAGCGCCAGGTACGTCATAGTATCCATAGGGTTAGAGATAACCACTATTATAGCGTTCGGAGAGTACTCCAGTGCGTTCTTGCACACTGTTTCTACTATCTTGGCGTTAGTGCCTATCAGTTCCTCACGGGTCATACCTGGTTTACGTGGAATGCCCGATGTTATTACTACCACATCACTACCTGCAGTAGCAGCATAGTCGTTGGTTACGCCCTTCACGCGTGTATCAAAACCACACAGAGAAGATGTCTGGTTGATGTCCAGCGCCTTGCCTTCTGCAAAACCTTCCTTGATGTCAAGAATTACCAGTTCTTCAGCCAGTTCCCTGCGTGCAATGTTGTCTGCGCAGGTAGCGCCAACAGCACCGGCGCCCACTACCGTAATTTTCATTTAAGTGTATTTTTGGAGTTAAATAATAGATTATTGGAGTGCAAAGATACATCATGCAGTCGAGAATAGGGTGATCCTTATCATTCTTACCCCACCTTTCCGCATCGTTTTCCACAACCCCTCACTCCTATTGTTTTTTTGTCTTTCCCGCCGCTATTGCCGACCTTTGCACCTACTTCAGCCATTATATTTTCACCCCATGCCGCAAAACAACACCACCGATCAGGATACACAGATCAGCAATTTCTGGAACGAACGCTTTAGCCGCGACGACTTCTTCTATGGCAAGGAGCCAAACGCCTACTTCCGTTCTGTGATAGATAAGTTGCCTGCGGGCCGTTTGTTGGTGCCCGGCGCCGGCGAAGGCAGAGATGCCGTCTATGCCGCCACCCGTGGCTGGGAGGTACACTGCCTCGACCTCAGCGATCAGGGCCGCCGCAAGGCCATCCTGCTCGCCGCAGAAAGCGGTGTCAGCATCAGTTATCATGTAAGCTCCATTGCCGATGCACACTATCCTGCCGGCCATTTCGATATGATTGCTTCCATATTCTTCCACCTGCCCCCACAGATCCGCGATAAATTCTATACCGATTCCCTTACCTGGCTCAGGACCGGCGGACTCTTCCTCATGGAAGCCTTCACCCCCGCACAGCTCAGCAACACATCCGGCGGCCCCAAAGACATCAGTATGCTGGTAGATCCTGCACAACTGGCTGCCGACCTCGCCGCACTGCACACACTAAAACTGAGCGAAGAAGAACCCATACTCAACGAAGGCCCCCACCACAGCGGCAAGGCCAATGTAGTAGACTACCTCGGCCTCAGAAAATAACACCCCCTATTCCGGCAGATACAACGTACCAGCCTTCCTGCTGCAATGCATAACCATGTCCTACCCCTTTTGTCATCTTTCAGCCGCTTTCAGTCGCCGAAGCTTTTTCAGCGAAGGAGGCCTGAACCTGCCGGGGTCTTCAGCCCACCCCTTTTTGTCATCCTGACGACAGGAAGGATCAAACAAGCAGAGCAATAATTAATAAAAGTCCTCAACACATGTCATCCTTCAGGGAGGGGTCATCCTGCCCCACCCCTTTTTGTCATCCTGACGTTAGGAAGGACCTAACAAACCCACCCCTTTTTGTCATCCTGACGACAGGAAGGATCACAAAAAACGATGCCAGCAGCTAACTTACTTATGGCATCGTCCGTTGTGTCACTCACTTGTACGTTCGGGGCAGTGAGCGGCTTGCTAAGTTTATTTTACTAAAACCAGCTTACCCTTTCCAACTATGCGATTATTTACTGAAGCTACATATATGTATACACCAGACGGCAAATTTCCCGTATTCCAATCATACCCTCCGGACTTGGCTGACTGAATGTGTTCAAAAACTGTTTCGCCAAGCAAATTCATAATTTTCACATTTACACTTTCGGCATTATTTTCAGTTGTAGTATATTCAAAATGCACATCACCTTTACTTGGATTTGGATAAACTCTTACTTTGTACACCGTGCTACTATCTCAAATTCTGTCCTTTACAACACGTGGATATTTAGAAACCGGTGGAGCTGCGGCACATGGAAAATGAGAGATCGGATCTGTTTTGACGTTTGCAGCATATATACGAGAAGCGCTGATGTCAAGTGGTGGATAAGCTTCTAATTTCATTTGCAATAAATCCGAGTCAGATAATTGGTACAAACTTCTTCCGTTTACGCGTGCATCTAATAGTACTCCCAGATATGATTTCATGTATTTATGCCCAGAAAGCACAGCTGTATCCATATACTGTGTATCAATAGAATTGAATGCCGTAAGTATTGAATTATAGTCCCCTTTCAGATACTTAAGTCCAAGTCTTTCATATTGCATCTCTGCTTTACCAATCGTAGCCAACCAAGTATCCAGAGTATCTGGATGATGAAAAACACTATTACTATCAAGTAAATAATACATGCTATTTGTGTCAAGGCAAACGCCGGCAAATGTTGTATCGGTCACTGCAACATTGGTATCGATTGGGGATCTCAACGCCATCAGTACCATCCCTGCTGATTCGTCCATTGCAGCTCCCGCAGACCGCGCAGCTCCTTCCAATGTGCTGCGACCCGTAAGTGTAGAGCACGCCATGTTCCACAAATTGGTAAAATCCTCTGCAGTCATACCTGCTATGTCAGCTAATTTATCAAGTTCATCATAATTTGCTATAACTTCTGGATTTTCTGCCAATAAATTTATTACATCTTCATAATTTGTCTGACTGGCAACTTCAGCGGTCTTTCTGAGTGTAGCTGCCGACATATATGGAGAAATGGAACCAAGCGCTGTGAACATGGTCGTATAATTGGTGCTGGTGTCAATAAAATTTATCACGGAATCTGTATTACCTCTATCAACTACTGCTTCAATATCGGCAACCGCTGCCTGGTACTCAGTCCTATGGGTGTAGTAGGCTGCCTTATACCCGGAAAGAGAAGTAAGATCAAGTGAAGAAGCCGTTGCCGTCATATAGCTCGGATACGCAGTGCTGCTTCCTGAACCGGTAGGGATTGTGACAGGACACGCATCCACAACTGCTGAATGCAGTGATGCGTTACCCGAGAGTATCGGCGTTCCGGTATGGTTAAAATATTGCAACGGTCGATTGTAATTAGGATTTACAATGTTCTTTGTGGATCCTGAAAAAGTATTACTTGCGCTTGTATAATACGTTGGCCCACGTTGTTGCACACCTATACCCTCATAAATATATGAACCGCCTGAATAGATATCGTTGGTATTCGAATTAAATGTATTGCACGAAACTTGCAATCCATAACCCGCATACGTCGGATGATGCGTACTGTTGTCGCCTAATCCCAACACACCATATGTCAGATGGTCAAATGAATTCCGGTATACCCTGTTGGTATAGTTGCCGGAATTGATCGCAAGGACTCCGATATTGTGCCATGGGCTGACGCCAAATGAATTTGCAAGGCCAGAAAAAGTATTTCCTTCTATCCTGTAAACCTTTGTACTCTGCGTAAATACGCCGATGTTCCTGCCACAACTTGCAGGCAATCCCGACGAATTTTCCACAAATGTATTTACAATGCCCCTGCCAATATTGAAACGGCAACGGGTTACGGAAACTCCTTCCTGAACAGATATTTGTACGCCAACCGTTGATGTATCAAAATCAGCCCTGTCAATCGTCACCGCACCAGCTGCCAGGCCGGGCACTGTAGCCCGTGTATACACCCCGTTTCGCAGACCTTTAAATCGGGTACGTGTTTCACCAGTACATCCTGTCGGGCCTGTTACTGCGCAGAACGGAATAACGTTAAATCCTGCATTGACTGCCTGAATACCATCCACAAATCCGCTATAGGCATAACGTCTCTCAATAAAACCACATCCCCTGAAGTTCACACCCTCTACTCCCTGAAGCTGCACCATTTTTGACGGCACAGGCTCATTCTGCTGGTACCTGAAATTTGTATCAAGGATGAACTTTGACAAAGTAAAATGCGATACGTTCGGCATCAAAGTAGTTCCGGACATATTGTGATATTCTTCAAATGCGACAGATGTCCGGTTATTAAGAAATGAACTGCCTATCACTTGTACAATACCACCGCTTGGATGCGGATACAGTTTAGGATCGGAATTGTAGTTTGTAACACCTATAACTGCCTGTTCAATAATACTGTTTCCGGTGATCACCACCCAGCCCTGATTGGCCGGTGTCTGTGGCAGACTCGGGTTTCCTCTTACTTGTATACCTCCCCACAATTGTCCACAGGCGTTTGTGATCTTCGAGTTCTTGACAACCAGCTTACCGCCTTTGGCAACAATGATGTGCCGATCCTTGCCCATATTGAGCGTGCAGCCATCAAGCGTCAGCTTAACCCCGGAGGCAACATAGATCGACCGGAATTCATAAAGCTCACCATTCCATGTATCATCGGCATTTACATACCTGAAACCGCAATTATCCGTATAGTCTATTGTATCTGTTCCTCCAGGGGCGTATTGCGGAGGTAGGTCTGCCTCATATACTCCTCTACCATAAAAGCCTGCATATATTTTTCCAGTGCACTGGTTAATATCCAGATCTGTAACATAAGAATTAGGTAGGTTTAGAGAGTAACACTTCCATTGTTCAGAACCTGTTAAGTCATTTTTTCCCACATCAAAAGAATAGACACCCTGATCTGTTCCTGCAAATAAATATCTAGACTGCTCGTCATAGACCAAAATATTCACAGGACCACCGGGCAAACCAGTCGACATGCTAGTCCAACTTGTTGGTATTGCATTTAAAGTAGATACAAATACCCTATCGATACCGGAAGTACCATACCCAGCTGCTCCTGCCCAAAGTCGTTTTGTCGATCCTGATGAACGCGGATCACAAACTAGTGTCATAAGAGACTTGTTTGTTCCATTTTTAAATTCTGTCCAGCTAGGCTGACTGGCAAAGGCATCCGAACTATAGGCATAAGAAAAATACCCGGCTGTCCATGGTCCTGATGTATGATAAGACATAATATAATTGGGATCATACAAATCGGGAGCAAGAGCTTGCACTGGCAACACTGAATCATTGGAAATTGAAACATCAGGAATATAACTTATGTTTTGTGTTATATTATTGTCTAAATCAAATACATAAGGCGAGGCAGGTGTCCCAAGACCAGCCCCTACCTTGACCTTAAAAATAGGGTAAAGTCCTTTAAGGGGATTACCCATACCACCCTCGCCAAAAAACTCCCCCCCATAAGTAGCAACAGTCTTGGACATTGCGGACTGAAATATGTCTTTTTGCACACGATTTACTACTTCTGGAGAGATTGTGCTCTCTACACCAAAAGTAATTAATGGCCCATTCCCGCTGCGTCCATAAAATCTTGCATGCTTGGTTTCCTGACGCTTACCATACATCATCTGAGCTCCATCATTTTTCTGGGCAGAAACTGTCCACTTATTCTGCTTTCCTGCCTCACTCCACATCCAATGACAGTCTGATGCAGCCATACCAACTTCGCCGGAAAAGATGCTGGATCCCACATCTATTGTCCATGATGTATTCAACCCCGTTCCGTTAAGGCTAACCCATGAACCGCTAGCTGTACGTTTGGCAATACCCCCATCGCACCCTACATAAAGTACATCATTACCTGTAATAGGGTCGGCTAATGCGGTTACGGTTCTGACATCATCATGTATCACAGATGGAGCAACTGAACTGCCTGTTATCGTAGTAGTAGCGGATGTACTTATACTAAGCCGCTTTATCAAAGCAGGTCCAATAACCTTTGGGAATTGATAAATACTATCTGATGAACTGGCAGAGAGTGCAAGTCCGTCACCGGGTGTAGTATAGGTTGTCGGCGATGTAGACGGGCTTGTTCCATCAAGTTTTTGTGTAATCAGTATTATCGGTTCCGCATTCTTATCATCAACAGTACAGAATACTTTGTCAGCGTTGTTTACAACCATATCTGAAACTCGATGAGAAAAAGCTTGTTTCACCTTGATTTTATCCAATTTTACGGTACCACCTGAATATCCAGGCAATGAAGTTGCAGCAAACTCAAGGCGGTCTACGTAATCCGTAGCCGTTATATTGTCCGTATATAATGTTGAGCCTAATGTAATTGTAGCAACTGACGTGTTTGTATATACTCCCGGAGTCCCGCCTATTCCAGACCCTACAGTATATGCGCCGCGAAATCCCCCATAGCCCCAATCTGCCACTCCCTGAAAGGCGCTTTTCACATCTTTCAATAAAACCTGAACTTCAGTCTTAGCAGGCAATTCTAACTCAAATTCAATTGCATAGGTGACATTCTCAAAAAAAGAGCCTGCTACAGGTACTTCCAATGAAGAAAATACACCTAATGTAGATGAAGGTAAACATTCTGCATATCCAAAAGTATTCAGGCCCCATGTATTAGCAATCGGCAATGTCTCTGTTCGTCGCCATCCTGGATATGAGCGAGGAAAATCAGCAATAGAGAAATTTCCCAAGTCGTTTAAGTAGTCTCCAGTTCGGTTGGGTTTCATTGGAGTTAGTGTGCAGCTGGTACAGGTGTGACAATTACTAATCCGATACAAGCCTGACGTGCTAGGAAATGAATTGTAACCTATGTTAGACCTAGTTGTTACAAACATATAGGTGGGGTCTGATGGAAGAAATGCTAACTCTGTAAAACCGCGGAAACGTTCCGATATATTATCTCCGGCTTCACCGACATCCGTTAAATAGTCAGAAAATCGCACAATTGCCTCTATTGTCGAGGGAGAGGTGGGAGAGGTGGTAACATTGAGCCTGTATATCTTGCTGCGCGTTGCTAAAAATATGAATTTTCCTGCTGTCCCCGACCAGTACTTCATATCCAAAACAGGGTCCTGCGAAAAGTCAATAGCACTGCTTACGTTTACATGAGAAAAAGTAGCTCCATTGTCAGATGAATAAAATATGCCCAATGTTTTTGGCATTGCATCACTAATATTCGGTATCACAGGGCGATAACTAACAGCAGCAACTGCAAATATTCGATGTGGTGTTGTGCCAAAATCTACGTAATAATCACTTATCCCTGTACCAGGAACAAAAGGCAGATGATCGCTGAGACTGACCCACGTATTATTTGGCGCAGACTCAGCGTTGTTACAATACCAAAGCCCACCCAATGGATCATGTGCATATACTTCGTTTCTATTACCGGGATTAACCGATATTTCCTCAATTCGCCCAAGATACATGGTGAGAGTATTAAATGTCCCAGCGATAGGCGGAGCAGAAAGGCTTTCTTTTACAATACCCTGCGGACCAATAAACTTCCATCCACGTGGTGTATGTGGGAATTTGACAGAATCATTTTGAACAGGTGAACCACCACAACAGGAAGACGGTGCAGAAGTCGTCTTTTGTTGTGCCATTAATGAGGCATTTGCATCAGCATAGATATTATGCAGTTTACCATTGCTATCGCAGCGGCTATACCAAAACATTTTCCACATGCAATAGTCTCTAAAGGAACTGCCATCCAGACTTTTCTCCTCTTCCTGCTCAGTGGTATCTTCTGTACTATCAACCGCAAAGAAACCTGCATCGGCAAACATACTGTCACATATGTGCGTTATTCGCTGATATGTAATATTAGTATCCTCCGCCAGAACCATCCAATTCAGGTTGATGGGTGCATTAAAGTCTTGTGCATGACACAGCGTGATGCTTAAAAAAAGCATCAGCGAGAGAAATAGTTTTTTCATGGCTTATTTTATTATGAGTTGCTTACTTGCATCGTCAGTACCCGCTTTCGTATTCACCGTGTACACTCCCGGCAGGAGGCCACTCACATCTACCCGCATTGTCACATTGCATGGGACAGTCATAGTCCTTACCACCACACCTCTTGCGTCTATTATTGTCAGATTCGCTTCTTGCTCTGTTACATTCAGCCGCACGCTTACGAACCCGGCTGTGGGATTAGGGAACACTTCCAGTTTGGCATTTTTCACATTCACCTCATTCACTCCATCCCACCCCAAAGTTATTTTTCTGACTTTCGCTCCATTTCGCTCTGCGAAACATAATTCACCAATAGAGTTGAAAGCAATACCAGATGGTATAATCACTCGAGCAACAGACAAACTCACCCCCTCCGGATCTATTCCTACTAAGCCATTGCCAACAATTGTAGAGATGGTTCCATCAGTGGTCACTTTCCTGATTCTACAAACACCACCTTCTGCCATAAATATATTCCCAACAGAATCAAATGTAAAGTACTGTGTCCCTATTGATGCAGAGGTTGCCGGTCCTCCATCGCCGCTATACGCATCTATTCCATTTCCGGCAATCGTGCTCAATTTGTGGTCTGTGGCTGCGATCTTTCTGATTCTGGCTTTGTCCATAAAATAAATGTCTCCATTCTTGTCCACAACCATATGCCATGATTCGTTTATAGCGGCAGTATCAGCCCTTGCTCCATCTGCTGTAAAGCCCATTACACCTGTACCTGCAATAGTACTTATATTCCCAAATGTGTCCACTTTTCGCAACCTGAAGTTCAGTCGGTCACATATATAAACATTACCAGTATCATCTACTACCACTCCTTGTGGTTGATTCAATTGCGCACTCAATGCAGAAATTCCATCCCCATTATATCCGGCAATTCCTGTTCCCGCAATGGTGTGTATCACTCCATCGGGCGTTATTTTTCGAATACGGTGATTGTTCCCATCAGCCAGATATATATTGTTCCATCTGTCTACTGCTAATCCTCCTCCCCCTCTGATCTCAGCATCTATTGCTGCCCCCTCGTCACCACTGAAACCGGAAGTTCCACTACCTGCAACACGTGAAATGATGCCGGAAGGAGTAACCTTACGTATCGTCGGATTAGTCGCATCAGTAAAATAGAAGTTGCCATTCTTATCAAAAACTAAAGAACCTGGGGCACTCATTTTCGCATTAGTAGCAGGGCCTCCATCGCCGCTGTAACCACCAATACCAGTGCCTGCAACTGTTACAATAACTTGCGCACCTGCATGTAATGAGAATAATAAAGCGACCAGTATTTGTGCTATTAATTTCATAAATAATTACATTAACAAAAGTGAATATCAGTCTACAAAATTGCAAAACCGTATTATTGTATCGAATTGTTCTTCAAAGTTCAAAAATATTCTCATACATAAAATAGGTGTTTTTACCTGTTTTTAAAAACAGGTAAAAACACCTGCTTGTTTGCTATCATTTACTGGCTGCACCAACATCTCGCCAATATCCACTGTAGCCTTCAAATAAGTAAATATCTTCCCTATACCTCCTCAGCAATCCCGGAAGTTTCGACATATAATTTGCATTTAAAATTCAATGCGCAATCTATGAAATTACATACCCGCTTTCTACCCCGTATGGGGCTACCCAACCCAATCTCATTTAATAGCCCCTTTCCTCCCAAACACCCTGTGGTAGCGGAAAGAAATTTCTATGATAAGACGCCAGCGTCTTATCATACCCCCAAAAACGTAGTGTCATAAAAAGGCACCTTTACCATTTCACCCACCTTACCGATCTTTATACTATGAAAAAGCCACTCCAATCGATACAGTATACTATAAATGCACACACAGCCTGCAAAATGCGCGCACAAAATACAATCCGCGAAATCCAACAATCTGTTAATCTGTGATTCATACAAATTCAGCTCACCTATCCCGCTCTCTTTCTCTTTCCCGCTCTCACCTTATAGCCCATATCACCCTTCAGGGAGGGGTCTTCAGCACACAACATAACCCATTCAACATTGCACACATGCGCAAAAAGTGCGCAATTTTTGCGCAAAAAACGAGCAAAGAAAAGCATCTTTTTCTCACACAAACATTGATTATCAATAACAAAGTGTGCAAAAAAAATAAAACTGCAAAAAAGTGAGCAAAAACCACCCGCACACATACAATTATTAAAATGCGCCCCTTATTATTTTGCCGCTCAATAATATTTAGTAGCTTTAGCGTTGAAATTTTTATATATAGTATGAAGTACTTCTTTCTGGCCTTGTCCATGCTTGTGCTTATAGCCTCATGTAATAAAGATCCCCAACCCACAACGAGCAAAGAAAACCTGTTGCGCTCCAAAAAATGGAAGATCAAGGATGGCACTATGACTGTGAAGCAGCCAAATGGTAAAGACACCGTTCTGAGCTATACCTCCTTCATAGATTCCTGCTACATGGACGACTATATAAAATTCGATTCCAATCACTTTGGCAGCCTCTTCACAGGTACAGTACATTGCAGTCCTGCCGATCCGGCATCCCGCAGTTTCACCTGGAATCTCATGCCAAACGAAACCTATATAGACCTCTTCAATGGCTTCAACACCATTTTCTGCGTCAATACTATTATCCTGCCCTATCACTTCGATACGCTGGAGAAAAGCCCGCTGAAACTTGATACCATCGTAGGCACGCTCGATACTATTCCCGGCTTCACAAAGCAGTTCATAGTGCTCGATACCGTTCGCGAGCTGCGTTACAATCAGTTCCGTATCCCCAATTTCGACCTCTACGGTGCAGAGATCCGGAACCTTACCAGCAGCTCTTTCAAGCTGAAGTTCTCGTTCAAATGTACCCGTCTCGATTCCACAGGCCTCAGGGCAGGCGCACCTTACAACAATCCGCCGGCCACCCTGCCAGATACCGCAGACTACATCCTCAATTTCGAGTCTTTCTAACACAAACACAAAGCATTACATATACAGAAAAAGCTGCCCTTGGGCAGCTTTTCCAATCATAGCGCTAAGGAAAGCACCGTTTATTTAGCCTTCCTGAAAATATATCGGGTAATAAAGATGCCACCGGCACTTCCGCCGCCGCCACTGGTTTGCTGATTGGTAGCAGATGTTACCTGCACCAGCTCCCAACCCTGAGCACTGTATTCGTTCAGGCGGTCCACTATTACGCGGTCGTTGTTGGCAATATTGTCAAAGTTGATACCAACCATGCTGTAGAAGTTACGTAGTTCCTTCTCCATCATCTGGCCGTTATCGTCGGTGGTCAGCAGACGGCTGCGACCCAGCCCGCCGGGTATCACACTTTCCACAGCAGTTATCTGCTTGTACTGATATACTACTGCAGGCTGTGCCCCATCGGGCGCACCCGCACGAAACGAAAAGAGACCAAGGGCGCAAAGCACAGATGCTGCGGTGATGGCTACCGTAAGAGTTTGTTTTTTCATTGTTCTGAGTTATTGATGATTTACAATAATAACACAGATCACTTTTACCAGCCAATACCGGGCATGAAAATATTTGTTAACTCCTTATTTCAGAGAGGGCCTTTACCAGTTCATCCAGCTCGGCGGTGGTGGTATATACGTTGGGGGTAATGCGGCAGCCATGCACACCGGCAGCCTCATTATCTATAGCCACGGTATAGATGCGGTATTGCTTCAGCAGCTTTTCTGCAAGGGCGGCGGGTTTCATACCCTTCACACCCACATTGGCAATAGCACAGGTACGTGCCGGCTGCGATGGCGAGTATAGTTTGATGTGCGGCAGGTGGCGCACCTTAGAGGTCCAGTAGTGCTGCAGGAAGCGCAGCCGCTCTTCTTTGCGCGCAGCCCCTATGCTGTAGTAATGGTCTATGGCATCAGACACGGTAAGGTCTGTGGCCGGCGGGTGGGTGCCGGTGTGGTTCAGCCTCAGTATATCGTCCTGCCGGCGACCCTCTTCGGCAAATACAGGCCACACCTTGCCTATATGCTCCTTGCGCACATAGAGCAGGCCGGCACCAATGGGTACACTCAGCCATTTGTGCAGGCTGCTGCCGTAATAGTCGCAGTGCAGGTCTGGTATAGAGAATTGTATATGAGCCAGTGCGTGTGCGCCATCTACCATTACCTGCACACCCTTGCTGTGTGCCATATCACATATCTTGCGTATGGGCAGTATATGACCGGTAATATTGATCATGTGGCACACCATCAGCAGGCGGGTGCGGGGTGTTATAGCATTGGCATAGACCTCTACTATCTCCTCATCGGTCTGTGGGTCTGCAGGTACAGAAACAAACTTGTTCACTACCCCATACCTGCGCGCCACCTGCTTGAACATGTCGAGCATGGCACCATAGTCCTGATGAGCCATTACCGCCTCATCACCCGGCTTCCAGTCCAGCCCGCCTATTATCATATCCAGCGACTCGGTAGTATTGCGGGTAATGATGAGCTCTTCCGGCGGGCAGCCGGTAAGCTTGGCCAGTTTGGCTGCCGCTGCATACTTGTTATCAAACTGTACCGTGCGCAGATAGTATGCACCCTGCAGGTTCACCTCATCAATATGCTTCTTATAGGCATCCAATATCTGACGGGGTTGTATGCAGTAGTAGCCATTCTCCAGATTGATGTAGTCCGGCTTCAGCGCATAGCTGTTCCTAACAGTGAGCCAGAAGTCATCGTCGCTGCCACCCGCCGGAGACATAGCTGCAGCCGCGCTGGTAATGCGCCCCAGAGCAGGCAATGCAGTGATACTACCCAGCCCCAGCAAGGAGGCGTTCTTGAGAAAAGTGCGTTTGTTCATGCTAATATAAAGTGAAAAACAACAGCAAAACCATGCTGTTGTTTACACAAAATACTAAAAGAGTAATAAATAAACGAGTTTAGAACTGCCACTCTTGCTCGAGCCAGTTCTTCATAGTGTTGTTGGTAAAGTCTATGGTAATGGGAACGATCGATGCATACCCCTGACTCAGCGCTTCTACGTCAGTACCATCGCCCTTATCCATGTTCATGAACTTACCTACCATCCAGTAATAGTCTTTACCGCGCGGATCTTTACGATGGTCGAACTGCTCTTGCCATCTTGCATATGCCTGCCTGCATATCTTCAGCCCCTTATAGTCGGCCTCGGCTACCACAGGTATGTTCACATTCAGCAATATATGCTCCGGCAATGGCTGCGACAGCATTCGCACTGTGAGCTCGTGTGCCACACGGGCAGCTATGGTAAAATCGGCATGAAAGCTGAAGTCGAGACTGGACAAACCTATAGAAGGAATACCTTCTATAGCTGCCTCCATGGCTGCACTCATAGTGCCTGAGTAGATGACATTAATAGAATGATTGGCACCATGATTGATACCACTGAGACATATATCGGGCTTGGTATGCAGAATCTTGTCGCGGGCCAGCTTCACACAGTCGGCAGGGGTGCCGCTGCATTGCCATGACTCAATGCCCTCAAAGACATCCACCTTATCCAGTCGCAGAGGCTGACCAATAGTGATAGCATGCCCCATTCCCGACTGCGGACTATCCGGAGCCACCACCACTACCCTGCCCAGGCCACGCACCGCCTCTACGAGGGCTTTGATGCCGGGCGCAGTTATACCATCGTCATTCGTTATCAGTATTACCGGTTCTTTATGATGCATGTTCTCTATTGCTATTAACGCTTTGATATTAATGAAAGTAAGGACACAACTACTAATCTACTGTATACACAAATGGCATAGACATCATAGCACGACCATTCATGCGTTGCAGCCCCTGCAGTTTCTCGTACCAGTCATAACCGGCGCCTATCTCTTCTTTCATAGCTGCCTTAATAGCAGCCTTAGCTTCGGTATTGTTGTTGATCCTTTTCATCAGCGAACTGAATTTATCTACAGGCTCGGGATAGGTAACTACTTTATAAGACTTCAGTCCGGCTTTAATAGCAGCGCTGGTTATAGCCCTGTCGAGCCCGCCAAGTGCATCTACCAGACCCAGCTTCAATGCACGGCCACCCGTATATACTCGTCCTTGTGCTATAGAATCCACATCGGCAGCAGGCAATCTTCTCCCGGTCGCTACACGTCCCTTGAACTGTGTATATATAGTATCTATAGAACGCTGCATCAGCACCGCTTCTTCAGGACTAAATGGCCTTGTCATGGTAGGAAAATCGGCATAGGGTGTATTCTTCACCCCATCGAAAGTGACACCCAGCTTATTCTTCATCATCTTCTCAATGTTGAACATCATACCAAAAACACCTATGCTACCTGTAATGGTGTTGGGCATGGCAAAGATGCTATCGGCATGGCTGGCAATATAGTATCCGCCGGAAGCCGCATAGTTGCCCATAGACACTATAAGCGGTTTCTTCTCCTTCAGCAACAACAGCTCGCGCAGTATAATCTCTGACGCCAGCGCACTACCACCCGGAGAGTTCACCCTGAGCACTACCGCCTTTACCTTATCATTCATTCTGAGTTTGCGCACCTCTTCGCAGAAAGTCTTTGAAGCTATCTGATAATCGCCTTCCTGCTCTCCGTCTACAATATCACCTTCTGCAAACAAAACAGCTATGCGGGCAGGAGCGCTTTTCTTAGCTACCTTTACCATATCGGCATAGTCGTTTATGGTTACGAACTCGATGTCTTCTTTTTCTGTCCGTCCTGTTTTCCTTCTTATAAGCTGTTCTACCTGATCGGCATAAAGCAAACCACCTACAATGTGATTGCGCAATGCATCTGCAGGAAACTGGATAGCGCCATTGTATGCCAGAAGCTGAACAGTATCGGGATTGATGCGTGCATACCTTGCAGTAGCCACTACATACTCGCGCCACATAGCATCCTGAAACTCTTTAACCTGTATTTTATTCGGCTCACTCATGCGATCGGTACGGAAAGGCTCTGTAGCGCTTTTGAAACGACCTGCATAGAAGATCTCCGGCTGCACCTCCAGTTTATCCAGCGTGCCTTTGAAGAAAGAAAGCACAGTAGAAAACCCTTTCAATTCTATACTACCTGCAGGATTGAGGAATATACTATCTGCAGCCGTTGCCGCAAAGTATGCTCCCTGAGTGATGTTCTCGCCATAGCCGTAAATGAACTTGCCTGAAGATCTGAAATCGAGCAGGGCATGCTGTAGTTCCTGCAGCATAGCCCAGCCATTGGGTGTAGGACCCAGCTTGAGGTAAATACCCTTGATCTCAGGGTCTGTTGCAGCATGGGCAATAGCCTGAGTCATATCGTACAGACCCGCCCTGTATGACGGCCCTTCGCCAAAAGCAGAAAAGGGATTGGTTTCACCTATCTCGTGAATACGCTTGGTGAGGTCTATTACCATAACATCGCCGGAGACTGTCTTATTTTCCTTTTCTGTTACTGATTTGGCAACACCTATAATGAGCGCAACAACAACAAAAACCAGTAAAAAACCGGAGACGATAATGGCCAGCAGCGATGCAAAAAACGACCGGAAGAATTCTTTCATAAGTGTAGTATTTGCGGCAAAGATACACCGCCCTATCTATCCATATTCATAAAAATGGCAGGCTGTTGGTACAGTCTGCCAAATGTGGGGATAACCTCAGAAATTCTATCTTTTGAGCACAAAATGGAATACTTTACGATCTCCGGCAATATCTGTCTGTAAGAGATACATTCCATTCGCAAGGTCAGCACCAAGAACAACCTCCTGTTCTATCCTACCATCTTTTACCTGCAGATTACCTTTGTAGATTACCTGACCTATGACATCGAGTACAGAGAAAGGAATAGGATCAGCATTTACTAAGAGACCATTGCCACGCAGCAAAAAGCTACCGGTATTGGGATTGGGAAGCAAAGTGAGTTCTTCTTCGGCCATGATGTTAGCAACCAGGGGAGGCTGAGCGATGATGAACACCCATGCAAAGGAAGAAAGATCGTTACAAACGCCATTGCTGGTAACCACACATACTACAGAATCTTTGTTGTTGAAGACAGCAGTGTAGATAGCATTGGTAGCACCCGATACAGGATAACCATTGACCCGCCACTGATATGCAGGAGCGTTTCCTGCATGTTCGGCATAGGCATGTAGTGTAACCGGCGCACCGGGAGGAATGGCAAGTCCTGGATCGGCTACAATTGTAACACGTGGCGGTGTAAGAGAATCAACAGTAACTGTCACCCCGGCACTGAATGCGGAATCCTGGAGGCGGCAGCGATAGTTGCTGGTCATGATACAGGAAACAACATCGGCCTGAAGTGGCACATAGGAGTAAGTGATACCTGTACCCGCATAAGTTCCATTTACCTTCCAGAAATACTGAGGTGTGTATCCGCCATATGTAGGTAAAGCTGTAAATACCGCAGGCGAGAACTGGCAAACAGTATCTCCGGGCAATACAGAAACAGCCACCAACGGATCTGAATAAGGTAAAACTGTCATAGTGAGCGCACCTGTTGCTGTGGCTGTAGCCAGACAAGCGGCATTGCTTGTAACTGTAACCGAGATCACATCACCATGAGCAGGAATGAAGGAATAAGTCGGTGATGAACTCACAACAACTCCATTTACCTTCCACAGAAAGGAAGGAGCAGCACCACCATTGGTAAGCAACGGAGTGAATGTAACAGTTTGTCCGGTACACGAACTATCATCGGGAGATGGTGCTACTGCAACTACAGGTGTAACCAATGGCATAATATTGACAAGCGCACTACCCGCCATATTCCGCATGCAACCACTTGTAACATCTGTTGCCTGCACAGTATAAATACCTGCAGGCGTGAGCAGTCCGAAATCGAGCGGAAAGCCCGAACCAGCCATGTAGCCGGTAGCGGCACTACCATAGTATAACACATAACTAACGCCTGGCTGAGAACCTGACAAGCCAACATGCACACCAGCCGCCCCTGAACAATAATTGCCGCCGCCGGTAACATTGTACACTGCCGGTAAAGGGTGTACCGTAACCAGCTTAATAGCAGCACAACCCGTAACAGGCAATATGTAACTGATATAAGCAGTACCTAATGCTACTGAAGTAACCACGCCCGACGCAGTACCTACCGTTGCAACTGCTGTATTACTACTGAACCATGCGCCACCGGACATAGCATTGCTTAGTGATACGAAACTACCTATACAAATATGAGGAGTGCCCGAAATGAGTGGCGGGGTTGCGTCAACTGTCATTTGTTTGACAACCATACACCCTGTAGCCAGCACATAAGATATTGGCACAACACCTGCGTCAACACCAGTAACCACACCACCAGTATAAGTAACAGTCGCAGTATCGGTATGACCACTGATCCAGATACCACCTGTTGTAGCACTGGTCAAAGCGACATTACTACCCTCGCATACATGACCGGATCCGGCTATCGGAGCAGGAAGCGGATTGACTGTCATATGGAGAATATTGAAACAACCTGTGCTTACATGATAGGTAATAACGACATTACCAGCCGCAACACCAGCAACCACACCACTAAAAGTATTTACTAATGCTTTTGCAGTATCGCTACTGGACCATGTGCCACCGGGTGTACTATTTGACAAAGTAACTGTCTCGCCCAAACATACTGCAGGTGGGCCACTAATGACCGACGGAAGCGGCAATACTGTAACAACAAGATTACGGGTACAACCCGTCAAGATCGTGTATGTTACTGTAACTGTACCCGGGGTGATACCGGTAACAACACCGGTAACAGGATGAATGGTACCCACCAGTGAAGCCGCAGGGTCGCTATTCCAGGTGCCACCTGGCATGGCATTGGTGAGATTGACCGCAAAACCTGCACAGACAGTAGGACCACCAACAATAGAAGGTGGCAATGCCTCAATAGTAAGTATTGTATACGTAACACAACCCGCTGCAGATATATAACTGATGATAACTGTACCTGCATTGTATCCTACATAATCGCCGGAATACATATCAATAGTAGCCACAGACACATCTGCACTCGCCCATGTACCTCCCGTAGATGTAGTAGACAGATGTACATGAGAGCCGATACATGCATTAGTGATGCCGGTTATAGGATCCGGAATACTGTTTACTGTAACAACCACTTTAGCAGCGCAACCCGTGGGCAAAGTATATGAGATAATTGAAGTACCAAATGTTAGCGCAGTGACCACACCAGAAGTGCTTACAGGAGCTACGGCAGGATCAGTACTGCTCCATACCCCACCAAAAGTAGTTTCGGACAATACTGTACTGAAACCATAACACAAAGAAGGATTACCTGCAATAGTATCGGGTAAAGGATTTACTGTAACAACAGCCTCTACATTACACCCTGTACTGAATAAGTAAGTAATAGCTGCACTACCAGCTGCTACACCTGTAACCACACCTGCTGCATCTACAACAGCCACAGCAGGGTTTCCGCTGATCCATGTTCCGCCTGATGCACTCTGAAACAAGGCAGTGGTGGCATGATTGCAAATGAACATAGTTCCATAAATTGGTGCAGGCACCGGATCTACAGTGAAGGACCTGAATGTAACACAACCTGTAGGCAGAGTGTAAGTAATATTCACCACTCCTGCAGACACACCATTTACCACACCCGTAAGCGGATTGGCAAGAGCCACAACAATATTGCTGCTGCTCCAGGTACCCCCGATAGTTGCACAACTCAATGCAACATTAGCACCTGCACAAACACTAGCATTGCCCACTATAGTATCGGGCAAAGGATTTACTGTGATGAGCTTATTGGCAAGACAACCTGTAACGAAAGCATAAGTGATGCGGACAGTACCTGCAACGATGCCTGTTACATTGCCAGACGCATCTACAGTAGCAACCAATGGATCGCCGGAACTCCAGCTACCGCCTGTCAAACTTTCCACTAAGGTGATGCTGCTACTTTTACAAACAGCTGAAGATCCTGTAATTGGCAAGGGTGTCTGATTGATAGTGATGGTCTTGACGGCTATACAGCCACTACCCAAAGTATAGGTAATAACCGCAGTTCCTGCAGATACACCAATAACCATGCCTGATGCATTTATTGTAGCTTTCATCGGCGCACTACTGCTCCATGAACCTCCGGATGTTGTATTAGACAATGCTATCGTACCACCTTCACATACGCTATTACTACCTGTTATTGTTCCCGGAAGCGCATATACTGTAACAACAGCAGTGGATATGCAACCTGCGGAGAGTGTATAAGTAATAGTAGCAGTACCGGCCACAATACCTGTTACCACACCCCCAGCTGTAACCGATGCAATACCCGGCGCACTACTAGTCCAAATACCCAAGGGTGAAGTATTGGTAAGCGTTGTAGTATATCCTGCACAAACTGCGCGAGATCCTGCAATAGTATCAGGTACGGCATTTACTGTAACTGTTTTAGTTACTGTGGCATTGCAACCATAACCATTGGTGGCTGTGAGTGTTACTACATGGGTACCTGCTACAGTGAATGTGTGAAACGGAGCACTACCTGTTGCTGTAGCACCACTACCAAAAGACCATGCCCATGACGAAGGTGCAGCATATGCAGCATAAGACGAATCTATAAATGCAGTAGCAGCTCCCTGGCATACTGGATTGGGAGTGATACGGAAATTTGGTATTACTCTATCTACTTTGATCGTATCACTACCTATACTGAAATTGGTACAACCTGTTGTGTCTGTGAGAATAAGTTTGGGTACATACATACCCTGAAAGGGATAAACATGAGAAATAGTATCTGACATAGAAACACTGGAAGTAACACCGTCTCCAAAGTCCCAAACCAGGCTGGCAAAACTACCCAGCGACGCACTGAAATGTACTGACTGTGGTAAACACCCCGTTACCGGAGTATAACTGAATGCACCTGTATAACCAAACACATTAACATGTCTGTAAGCGGTATCGCGGCATCCTGCAATATTGGAAGCAACCAATCTTACAGTATAATAGCCCGATGCAATGTAGGGACTGCTGGGATTAACTACCACTGAGGAAGAGCTGTTGCCAAAGTTCCAGTTGTAAGAAACAGCACCAGTTGTGGTGTTAGTAAAGTTTACATTGAGTGGCGGACAAACTGCAAAAGAATCGCTGAGGGTAAATGACGCATGTGGTGACAAAACAACATTGATATAATTGTATAACGTTGCTGTATCTGAACAACCATGCGAATCGGTAGCCACCAGTCTTATAGTATAGATACCACTGGTAGTATAAACATGATAAGGAGCCGGCGTGACAGAAGTTGCTCCATCTCCAAAAATCCATAGGAAGGACACCCCACCTGTAGAAATATTATTGAAGTGCGCACTGGCACCCATACATATATTATTCGCATCGGCATAAAATGCTGCATGCGGGCGATAAACAGTAACTGTAGCCGGAGCAGACGATGTGGCTGTGCAACCTATACTATCTGTAACAGTAAGAGAGACACTGTATGTACCCGGAACAGTATATACATTGGTAGCACCAGGCACTGCAGCTGCTACTGGAATACTACCATCTCCAAAATCCCACATGTAACTTGTGAGCCTGCACTCTGGTATACCTGTACTGAAATTATTAAAAACAGCAGTATGCGGTCCACACCCTACAGGTGGCGTTATTGTGAAACTATCATTTGGGTTACCTACCAATAAATAGTCATTCCTAATAAGTGTATCCAAGCAACCACGGGTGTCCAATATCTCCAGAAAGATATCATGCAGACCCTGTGTATTGAATGTCACAGAAACATTGTTTATAGGGGTATCTATGATCAGGCTTCCATTATCATACCATCTGTACCTTTGGGCAGATGAACCAAAAATATAGCCCCATAAAGTAGTTGACTGATGAAGGCATATTGTAGGATCTGTTGCAACAGAAAACAGTAGTGGCGGAGTAAGATCTACATCTATCCCTACTGTGTCTCTACAACCACTTGCAGCATTATATGTTGTGAGCAGTACATTATAGTCTGCCAATCCGGGATAATAATGAACAGGGTTTTTTATCGAAGAAGTTGTACCATCGTCAAAGATCCACAATCGGGTATCGGCACCTAAAGAACTATCGCCAAAAGCTATACCATTATTGGGTATACACAGATAATTGAAAATAGGTACCGCATTGGGAGAGTCTATCAAAATCCATGTCTTGGCCTCCGGACTAGGGCATCCATTATGATAAGATCTTACTCTTACCGTATCTATTCCAGGCACATTGAACCTATGGGTAGGGTTTGCAAAAAATACACCGGAATCTACTTTACCATCACCATACTTCCAGAAATAAGAATTAACTGTGCCTGAAATAGTGCTAGTGAAATGTACATTTTGTCCGGCACAAATATGTGTTGGCGCAGCAGTGAAAGTAATTGTTGGTGAAGTACCTGTTCTTATTATCAATGAGCTAGTACGAACACAAGCGGATGTTGTTGTAATGGTACAGGTAGCCGTGAATGCACCAACTGCAGTATAGGTGTGTGATGGAGCAGGCCCGGAAACCGCAGGTGATCCATCGCCAAAGTTCCAGGAGTAAGATGATACTATATATGGAACAGGCAAATCGAAAAATTCTTCAGTTACAGGATTATATGCAGATGCCGTAAGTGTAGCACTAAATGAAGTATTATATGGCGCACAACCAAATACTCTGGTTGCCTCGGGTAATAACCTGAATGAGAAAACAGTATCCTTTTTTTCTACTACAATGGCGCAACCAAAAGCATTTGTTACAGTCATAACTGTAGTATCTACCCTACCCGCTAAATAGTTGTGTGTAACGCTAGATCCAATAGCTACCGAATCATCCAAAAACTTCCATCTAACAACACTACCCAAAGAAACAGTTGCATTGTAAGTAACATTTACCGGAGCCGGACAAGGTATTGTTGGTACTATTGTAAATGATCCTGTCGGGTTAGGATTGATAGTTATAGGATGTATTACTGTATCATAACAGCTACCGTCGAAAATAATGAGTTTAATATTATACACTCCCGGCAAAGCATATGCATGTGTTGGTATAGGATCTGAGGAAGTGAAGCCATCGCCAAAATCCCAAAGACGCGAGATGTGGAAAGTACTAAAATTGGCAAATGGAACAGATTCCAACTGACATCTGGATGATGGCGTATGAAACTCTGCGTTAAGATCACTCACATATACGTACCCTGTTCGCACCATACTATCAACACATCCTTTCGCATCAGTAACTTTCAATCTTACATTATAACTACCCGGTGCAGTATAACTATGCGCCGGTGCAGGCAATGAAGAAGACGCGCTGCCATCACCAAAAGACCAGTTATAAGAAAGCGGAGCAGTACCTGCTGATGCATTGGCAAACGGCACAATACCCGGAGGCTGACAAATGAGTGTTCCTGTTGCTGAAAATAATGGAACAGGTGGTGTATATACCTGCATATAGGATGGCTTGGTCAAAGACCTGAAACACCCCATGCTATTAGTAACAAACAATGAAATATTATAAAAACCGGGAGTAGCATGTGTATATACAGGATTCGCAAGGTTGGATGTACTGCCATCTCCGAAGTTCCAAGTGTAAGATGTAGTGCCTGATGTACCGGGAAATGAAGTATTACTGAACGTAACAGCAGTGCCCGGACAAACAGTTGTATCGCTTGCAATGAAAGAAACTACCGGCAACGGATATACACTAATGACCATTGATGCAATAGAAGACGACACTCCGTTGTATGCAGTAAGTGTAACAGTATAATTTCCAGGAGCTATATAGCTCACAGAAGGATCTGAAAGGGCAGATGATGTGCTGTTACCAAAATTCCAGGAGTACGAAGTGGCACCAGTTGAAGTGTTTGAAAAATGTACGATCAATGGTGTACACCCTGAAGCATTATCTACTGTAAAAGACGCAGACTGACTTTTGCCAATTATCGGCAACAATAAAAGTAAATACAGGACAACCTGCTTTAGTCTGACAAAGGGCATAAGGTCAGTATAATGTTGCAAAAATTACAAATAAAAAATAACATGTATCAAAGTTGTCAACGAAAATATTTCATTTATTAACCATTGATTATTAAATAAAATTTCATTTGCCAAATAAACACTACCAATCGTTGGAATCAAACAAAAAGGGGTGAATTGCAATTGCATCCACCCCTTTTCATTATCTCAAATTCTATACTTTATTGCTCCATTACGAAGTGGAACACTTTCTGTTCCTCTCCGTTGCGGAGGGTGAGGATATACATGCCGTTCGCCAGTTTGTTGTCCAGCTGCACCTGTGTATCCAGTTTGCCTTGTTTGGTTGTTGCTGCGCCTCTGTACACTACCTGACCCAGCATGTTTGTAACATCTACTGTCACCTCTTCATTGCCTGTACCTATCGTTCCTTTGATCGTGAACATACC
>CALQJX020000021.1 GCA_943331005.2 Bordetella parapertussis | reverse complement strand
CAGACAGTGTTTGAGTCTGCCAACAGCAATCCACACTGGGATGGTACTTACAGTGGCGTACCACAGGATATGGGCGTATACTTCTACTACCTGAAGTATGACTGCGGTGGTAAAGTAATGGAAGTGAAAGGTGACGTTACACTTATCAGATAATATCATAAAATAGAGGATCATAAAATAGAAAGCGGCTTCCGGAAGGAAGCCGCTTTTGTATTTGAGAGCAATGTAAAGAGATCATTGTTTTTATTCAAAAGAATAACTGTTAATGTAACGCATGCCGGTTTCGGTCTTTGTGCTGTTAATTTCAAAGTAGTCATAGAAAGTGGTGTCTCCGTCTAACCTGAAGCCCACAATGTTGCAGTGACCGGAAGCGCACTTTTTCAATATGGGTTTAGCCTGCTCCATGCCCTTTGGCATTGTAAATTTTCCCCTTGCCACATTCGGGCCATATGCGGCCTCAGCTATATATATGCCCTTGTCTGCTGCACTATCTGCAATTATCTTGACTGTGTAATTGAAATGATTCAGCTTGTCCTCTGTAACAGGTTCGCTGAAACTATCAATAACTGTGCCGGGAGCTACATTGGTAACAATGGTAACATTGGTACTACGCTGACCGGATTTGCAGGAAGTTATGCTAAGCAGTACCAGACTGATGAGCTGAAATGAGATGGCGGATTTCATAGATTTTGCAAAAATAGAATTCTCTTAAGCTTTTCTTATCACTTTATTCTGTTGTTGTGCGTTTTATAAAATCGTAGTTTAGCGGCATGAATTACCTTGGTCATGCATTCCTTTCGTTTGGGAATAGTGGTGTGCTTGTGGGAAATATGATAGGAGACCATGTAAAGGGTAAACTGGCTTTAGAGGCCTTTCCTGAGGGCATTAGGAATGGTATACAACTACACAGGTCTATAGATGCCATGGCCGACAGACATCCGGCTGTAATGAGAGCTAAATTGCTTTTCAGGGCAGATTATGGTCTGTATTCCGGTGCCATCATCGATACCCTGTTCGATCATTTTCTGGCAAACGACCCGGCTTATTTCGCCACAGCAGAAGAGCTGCAGCTATTTACACAGCAGGTATATACTGCACTCGACGATCATCTGGAGCACCTGCCCCTGATTTTTGCCGGTTATTTCCCGCATATGAAGGAACATAACTGGCTGCTCAATTACCGGAATCTTAAAGGAATGGAGCGGTCGCTGAAAGGGCTGGAGCGCAGAGCTAAATATATTCCTCCCATAGAACAGGCATACACCACCTTTGTTTCGGGCTACTACCAGTTGAATCAATGTTACCTGGATTTCATAGGAGATATGGTCAGATTTGCTAAAGAGGAAATTAATAACATGCATTAAACATTGATTATCATTTCTGTTTTTGCCATTGTGGATATTGCGTTAACATAAGCTCCTGCCTTTTTCCTTTTAACTTTTATCCTTCATTTTCTAATAGTATATTGCTGTTTCTGTATCGTTTTATGAGATTGACACCTTCTTATATAGTAATATTTCTCTTGTCACTGTTGCTTATAGCCTGCCACTCACCTACGCAGCCTGCATCAGCTCATCCCAAGGGTGGTTTTCACGAGGCTCCGTTAAAACCAGGAGCTTCGTTGTTGGTTTATGATACTGTAAGTGAAGCAGGAAGAGATATTATCCAGCAACTTGATAAATATTATCAGACACAGGTTCGTGCTGGTTTCAATGGCGCTGTGCTGGTTGGCTACAGAGGTAAAGTTATATACGAGCGTTACTTCGGCTATAGCAACCGCGAACATAAAATGCCACTCAATTTTGCTTCATCATCCCAGTTGGCATCTATTTCCAAAACATTTACAGGGGCGGCTATTCTCTATCTGAATGAGCACAAACAATTGAACATCGATCATACCGTTCAGCAGTATATACCAGGTTTCCCGTATCCTAATATTACGCTGCGCATGTTGCTCAATCACAGGTCGGGTCTGCCCGATTACACCCATTGGGTGCCTGTTTATCACAAAGATCAGAACACGCTAATTACCAACGAAAAGATGGTGCAGCTCATGATCAATCATAAGCCGCATGCTGAAGCGCGACCTGATAAGCGGTTTAAATACTGTAATACCAACTTTGCCATACTTGCACGTATCATTGAGAACGTATCGGGGATGCCCTACAGCGAATTTATGGCTAAATACATCTTTGCGCCATTGGGTATGAGCAATACATTCGTTTACGACCCTCGTAAAGGTCTGCCTGCAAATGCAGCTATTAGTTACCGATATAACTGGAGCCGTGAACCCGATATGTTTGCCGACGGGGTTACAGGGGATAAGGGTATTTTCAGTACAGTGCAGGATATGTTCCGTTGGGATCAGTCTTTCTATAACAGAACACTGCTCAGCAATGAAGCTATAGAGCTTTCTTACGGTCCATGCAGTTTCGAGAAGCCGGGTGTGAAGAATTATGGTCTTGGCTGGCGTATGCTTTGCTACCCCAACGGAAACAAGATCATATACCACAATGGTTGGTGGCATGGCAACAATACTTCCTTCTACAGGCTCATCAAAGAGAATATGACCATAGTAGTGCTGGGCAACAAGTTCAATAAGAATATTTACAGGCAGGCTCCTGTTATCTATAGCATTGTAAAAGGAATAGAAGTAGGTAATGGTTTTGATGATGAAGGTTAGTGTTTCATACACGCTTCTTCTGATTGCTTTCCGATATTATATTTAATGACACTCCGCCTGGTTTATGCCGGCGAAGTTTTTTTTATGCCTTTTGGGACGTGTGTCTTTTGGATATCACAGTCATTTTGCCGGGAGTAATTCGTTGCCTGTATTATAGTGTAGAGGCAGCGTTAGTTATGATATAATTCCATAAAAAAAGTCCGGACAGCTATCTGTCCGGACTTTTTTAAAGAGTTGAAGAGTAGATCGATTATTCTTTTGAGCTATCGTCTTTAGTGCTCACTTTGTCCTGTAGTTTGTCGAATTCGAACATAAGGCTGAAACGAAGTGTATTAGAAAGTGGGTTACGGGTGATGCCTGAACCCTGTGGTACAAGGTAAGAAGCATTCAGCTGGAATACATTGTATCGTACACCAACGCCGCAGGTAATATACTGACGGTCGCCATTGTCTTTATCTTCATAGAAGTAACCTGCACGGAATGCGATGGTATTCTGATACCAGTATTCCATACCCAGTGATGCGTTTATCTGCTTCACCTGATCGCCTGTTGAGAAAGATTTAAAGATGCCGTTTACCATAGAGATCTGAGTATCGGCTGAAGCCAGAGATGGAACCAGGAGTTTGTTCAGGTCCAGTGCAAATGTGATCTTGTTGTACTGATCCATTTGTGCTGTGTATGCAACACCCACGCCAAGGTTCATTGGTATGAAGTTTTTGGTGTTTGAATTGTAAGAAATTTTAGAACCCAGGTTGCTTACTACTGCACCGAAGTTGAAAGTATTGATCTTGTCTTCAGTTTTTTCTTTTGATTTTGTGTAGTATACACCCAAATCAGCAGCAACAGCATTACCTGGTTTGTAGTCGCTACCCAGTGAGGTCATAGCTACACCAGATGCCAGAGAGGAATGTATATACCTCATGCTAAGACCCGTAGAAAGGTATTCTGACAGTTTGCGTGAGTAGCCTAGATCGAAAGCGTATTCACGTGGCATACCGGTACCGGTCGATAGACCTGTAACATCAGTGTAGTTTATATTGCCGAGCGAAAAATAACGCATGGATGCACTGAAAGCCTGCTCCTGCTCTTTGCCGAATTTAGCATAACCAGAAAGGTAAGCAAGGAAGATATCTGGCACCAGATCCTTCAGCCATGGGGTGTAAGTGGCCGAAATACCATAAGATTTATCTGTAAAAGGTATCTTAGATACGTTCCAGTACTGTGAGTTGGGGTCCGGAGATACCGCAATACCTGCATCACCCATTGCACCGGCACGGGCATCAGGAGATATACGTAAAAATGGAACCGCTGTAGTTACAAACGTAGCATTGGTGCCATTCAGATTCTGTGCGGTCACTTCTGAGGCGCTGATGCATCCCAGCATAGTCAGTCCCAGTAAAGCAAAGCGTTTTGCCATCTTTCTTTTTATTAATTTATTATGTAAGTGGGGCAAAAATATTCCTTTTTACCCATATAGTCAACAATATTTCTGAACAAATCCATATGGACTTGCACTATTAACGAACAATAACCAACTTTTGGTATGCAGTAGACCTATAACCTTTTTGAGTAGCAACAGAAAGTCGGTAAACATATATGCCGGATGGCAGTTGATTGCCGCTATTGTCTGTGCCTTCCCATATTATTTCATTGGTGCGGCTGCCTGTAGGTGCAAAATGTTCTTCAATGGTCCTTACCAGTGTTCCGGCAGGGTTATATATATAAATATTTACATTCAGATCTTCATTGGGGTGGTTGTGTTCGAAGGCAAAATGAGTACTGCTGCTGAATGGGTTGGGATAATTCATCAGGTTCTCTATGCCCACAATTTTGCCATCCAGTACCACAAAATCTACTGATCCTTCTCCCGAATTGTTATTTACGTCCCATGCCTTTACTCTGATCGTGTGTTTGCCATTGCTCAGACCGTTGATAGGGAACAATACACTCCCGCGCTGATATGTGTTTGGTGCTGTTTCGTAATAATCGTTCAGAATATAGGGTTGTTCTATGTTGTCATCAAGTACAGCGGTCATGTCATGCCCCAATTTGTTGCCTGATACATTGATGCCGGTCTCAGAGTAGAGCGAAACAAACAAAGAGGTATTGGTTCCGGTAATGCCTCCGTTCTGGAAAAAGCTGTCGTTAATATATGGTCGCACCACGGGTGGTTCGTTGCTTATTACCGGATTGTCGGAATAACCACCTACAGATATGCCGGTGTCTACACCTGCTGCATCGTAAACGCCGTTCTGTGCATAATGGCTGATCTTGGCGGTACCCATGTAATAGTTGATGTCTTTGGGGGCAATGAAGGTATAGGAGAAGCGGCCGTTGGTAACACTCACTTTGCCTTTATATACTAGATTGTCCTGAAGTTTGAAGGTTTTGTTTACAGTAGTGATGGTGGTGAGTGTTCTTGGTTTATCAAAGAAAGAAACGTTTAGCAAACCATTGAAATCGTTGATGGTGTTGCCTGCATTGTCGCGTACTCGACCGGTAATTCTGTAAGCCCCAAGTGCTTTAATAGTGTCAGATGGAGTTCCTTTAGCTACATCCGTTACACTGTCCACATCTACAAATTGTTCAGGAAAGTTAGGTGTAAGTGCAGGATCGCCCAGTAGAGCGAATTTTTTGTAGTTGATGAGTTTATAAGGATCACTGGATACAAAATAGGCTTCATTCTTTCCTATTCGGTTTGCATCGCCGAAACTATGCCATTTTCCGTTTGTGCTCTGTGTGAAAAGTGTTTCTATAAAAACCAGATTCAGAGGATTGTTATAATTCGCATACACAGCTGCAGTAGTGGTAAGCATGGCAATAACGCCGCCGCCATTGCGCAATACCAGTTGTTCTGCAGCAGAAACATATTGCGGATGGTCGAACTGGCCAAAGTCGCAGGTAGCAGTAACCATGAACGGAAGCATTTTTTCATTGTTCCATTTATTGAAATCATCCTGAGTTAGGATGCGCTCTTCCGTCCATACCTGTGTATTGCCATGCCCTGTGTAATTAATGAACATTGTGCCCTTGTATACCCTGTCCGTTATAGAAGCATTGGCATTGGGGCAGCGGTGGCCTGCAGGAGTTGAAATAGTAGGGATAGCATCGAGATAAATTTTGCTCTGGTTATACAGGTTATGTGCAGTCGATGTTAGCTGATCACTGATCGATTCTGCATCCTGCATATGATTACCTGCACCATCATTATTGTCTGCTACTACAGTAGATGCAAGGCGCCATGGACCTAGTGTTTCGGGTGCTTTATAGCCTGTTATCTTTTTTACTATGGCATCTGCATCATCTATGTTGCGGGCCGGCAGACGCCCTATGCCAAGGTCAAGCGCGTTCATCACCGAACCTGTTTCTATGTTCTCGTTGTCGTCAAGGAAGCCATAGAAGTCGTCTGTAGAAAAGCTGTTGAGGGTATAGTTCGATTCCTGAGATTCAAATACAGGAACAAAATTGGAATTGTTGGCTAGCCTGTTCTTATAGTCGTATGATGCAGCACCAAACAACGTAAGGTAGCGTGGCATTTGCGAAGTGTCTGTACCTGCTCTTTTATAGAACATACGTGCAAAATCGCGTATGGCACTTATATCCTGAGCGCCCGATGAAAACTCGTTGTATATCTGTTCGGGTGTAGCAACAACAACACGCATATTGTCGTGGTTACGGTGGTAGTCTGCAAGTTTCTCTGCCTGAGACAGGAATACCTTGTTTACAACAATGATGTCATCAACCTGACCTGTGCCATGGAGGTCCTGATTAGGGATATTGCCGGCGAAAGAAGGGGTATTTAAATTCAGACTGTTCATGGCTGCATACTCTCTGAGTATAGAAGCATCACGACCGAAAATATAGGTGGATCCTGTCAGAGAACCTTTGAGCACAACCGCTGCTTGCGGATCTGTAACATCCCAGATAGTTGTAGCGGCAGATGCGCCCTGCAACTGATAGTTGGCCACATTGCCTGCGCCAACACTCAACATATCTCTGAAGCTCATCTGGTCGCCACCCAAAATTAGTGGTTTTCTTGCATTGATCTCTATGTAATTCAGATAACCAACTACCGAAGAAAGGGAAGTGGAAAAAGAGACGTTTACAGATATAGCCGATGAATTTACTACTATGTTTTTTTCCAGGATCTTCGATTGCATTACCAGGTTGTCTGTTGTCCCGGTAGGGAAAGATGCCCCCCCCATCGGGTTGCCATTTACTGTGAGATTATAGCCGCTACTACCCGGTCCTGTAGATGCTACATAGGCTTTGCAAAATACTTTTGATACCTGTGCTCCCAGATCGAAATTGAAGTTCTGAGACAGTGTTCCTGCAAGCAGATTAAACTGTTCTCCATACCATGTTTTGCCCAGTCCGCCGGGGTTCGAAAGATCTACATCATGTACATCGTAGTAGTTATAGTCGGTTACATTCACATTACCGTTTGCAGGCGCATTTTCCTGTGTCACACGCAGCCCAGGCCCATTGTTGAAAGTAATAAAATAGTAAGCAGTGTCTGTGTAGATATTTTTGAGGTGCGTGAATCTTTTGCTAGCAGTATCGGCATCCCAGGCTGTAGGACCCACTGCATAGAAAATTGCATGATCGCCAGTGTTGAAGGCATTGTCGCCGCCATCGCTCACTACCAGTGCGTTTTCTCTCAGGTCGTCTTGTCTTGGATTGAAGTTTGCTTCAGAAAGCATTCGGCCACCATTGCCGAATATGCGAATATTTGCAGGGTTTATAGAAGCCGGTTCCAGTCCCATAGACTTAATGAAGGCGGCATCTATTTTGCAAAAGCCGGTTTTAGTTACACCTATTTTGTACCATGTTCCATTGGCCAATAC
This sequence comes from Bordetella parapertussis, assembly GCA_943331005.2. Lineage (GTDB taxonomy): Bacteria > Bacteroidota > Bacteroidia > Chitinophagales > Chitinophagaceae > Nemorincola. The sequence continues at coordinate 66,043 of CALQJX020000021.1, read as the reverse complement.
AGAATGGGCAGTGGTGGCAGTTGGTTTGGCAGCTACAGCGGTATTAGTGGCAGGTGTCAATTCAGTGATTGTCAGTTTCAGGTCGCTTATCTGACGAACATGACCACCCGCATCTTTGCTGTAAGCCGGTATCCGCACCACAGCAAAAGCTCGTTTGCGCTCCACACCTATAGAAACTGTAGTTTTATCGGCATCGGCTGCCGCAACGCCCTCAGGAAGGGTAGCATCTATATAAGAGGATACCGCAACAGATACATTGGGCGTATTGTAGCTTTCCAGCCATACTTTTTTTACTATATATCCGTCGTGGATCTGGCTTGTCTTTACTTTCACTGTTTCTGTGAAGGCAAGCGCATTATTCCATGATAGGGTGCCCAAAAGTGCGCATAGGGCAGGGAAAATCTTTTTCATCCGTAAACCTGTTTTTGACCTGTCAGCGGCCGGTGAATCAACCAAAATTAAGTATTTATGACCGTTTTAAGGTCGGTCAGCTCTTATAGGGCTGTTAAATAAATTAACGTTGCTTTTTAGGAGATATTATATGATGAAAAAATAAAAAACCTGATTTTTTTAAGGGAAAGAAGCTAAAAACTTGAAAATTTAAAAAGAATGAGGTATCATTGTAACTGCTTTTAATAGAATACCAGCAAAAAGAGTAAAATTTTTTAGCGAAAATTATGAAAAGAAAACTCATAGGCATCGGCCTGATTTGCATTGGAGCGGCAACTATGTTTACCGCATGCGCGCCCCGCTCACAGAAGAAGGGCAAGGGTAATAACCAATCGCGTGTTACAGGCTGGGAACTTAATAATAGTAACTGGGGCGGTTTTGAAGCTAAGGAATATGAGGGGCAACCCACACCAATAGGTATGACATTCGTACAAGGCGGCCGCTTTACAATGGGCGCTGTTGACGACGAAATGCCGACTATGGAGAACAATAGTTTCAGGCGCACCGTTTCTGTATCTTCATTCTATATGGATGAAACAGAGGTGGAAAACGTTAGTTACCGTGAATATGTATACTGGATGAAGCGTACATATTACACCGACTTCCCAGAGCTGGTAGCTGCTGCCAAGCCCGACGAATCTGTATGGCGTTCTGCACTCGCATATAACGAACCGAACGTAAAATATTACTTCAATACCAACGCTTACAACCACTACCCTGTAGTAGGTGTGAACTGGTATCAGGCAATGGACTTCTGTGACTGGCGTTCAGATCGTATGAACGAAGGTCTGCTTATCTACCGCAAAGGTGCGAAGCCAAACGTTAACCAGTCTGGTGAGGACGTGTTCACAACCAAGTCTTATGTGAACAGTCAGTATCAGGGTTCTGTAACTACGCTTGACCTCGAACCAAACGGTTCTCACGAGCGTCCGGTTACTTATGAAGATGGTCTCTTCCAGCCTGACTTCCGCCTGCCTACGGAAGCAGAGTGGGAATACGCAGCACTGGGTCTGATAGGTAACAACCCAAGCCCTGAGAACAAGCGTCGTCGTGGTGAGGAAGTTATCACAGATCGCAACACTCTGCCATGGGGTCCTAAAAACACTACCCGTTATGGTCTGCACAATCAGTTCCAGGGCGAATTTGAAGGTAACTTCATGCGTGGTAAAGGTGATTACATGGGCGTAGCTGGTGGTCTCAACGATAACGCTGATGGTCCTGGTCCGGTAACTGCTTATCTCCGCAACGCATTTGGTCTGTATAACATGGCCGGTAACGTGAACGAGTGGGTTATGGATACTTACCGCCCATCTTCGCACCTCGATGTTGATGATTATCATCCATTCCGTGGTAACGAATACAGGAAAACAATGCTCCAGGAAGATGGTACTATCGAGGAAAAAGACAGTATTGGTCACATCCCTACTGCAATTCTTACAGATGCTGAAATGCGCAACAACAATCGTTATGAAGTAAGAAGCGGTACACTGCACAACTATAAAGATGGTGACAGCTTGTCTCAGGCTACTTACGCTTTCGGTACTGCATCTCTTGTAAACGATTCTACTAAAGTTTATAAAGGTGGTTCATGGGCCGACCGTGCTTACTGGTTGTCTCCTGGTACTCGTCGCTATATGCAGGGTAACCTGTCTACTTCTACCATCGGTTTCCGTTGTATCATGGACCGTTGGGGTAGCCCAACCGGCGATGTTCAGCCAGGTGGTAACAGCTTCGGCCGTCAGAGGTATCATAAAAGGTAATAACTACCAAAACAATATTCTAAAAAGCCCCTTTCAATACGGAAGGGGTTTTTTATTTTTACGTCAAATTCAGATACTGTGTCTATAGAGGCTTTATATAAAATTTACACGCAATACCCGGTGATCGCAACAGATACCAGGAAGATACAGACAGGTAGCATCTTCTTTGCGCTGAAGGGCGATAACTTCGATGGTAACCTCTTCGTCTCTCAGGCATTGCAGGCGGGTGCTGTTTTTGCGGTTACAGAAGACACTGCATATGCGGGCAACAGCCAGTGTATGGTAGTGCCGGATGTGCTGGAAACGCTGCAGCAACTGGCCAATTATCATCGCAGACAACTGAATATTCCTTTTATTGCCATCACTGGCTCAAATGGCAAAACTACCACCAAGGAATTGGTGGCAGCTGTGCTCTCTGCCAAGTATAAGACCTATGCTACAGAGGGCAATCTGAATAATCATATAGGTGTTCCGCTGACCTTACTGAAGATAAAGACTGATGCGCAGATCGCAGTAGTGGAAATGGGCGCCAATCACCAGAAAGAGATAGCTGGTTACTGTCTGGTCGCAGCGCCTACTCACGGCATTATTACCAACTGTGGTAAGGCACATATAGAGGGTTTTGGCGGAGAAGAAGGTGTGCGCAAAGGCAAGGGGGAACTCTTTGACTACTTGCGTGCTCACAACGGTATTGTATTCAGAAACACAGACCTTGATTACCTTTCCCAGATGGCAGCCGGTATAACGCAGCAAGTAACCTTTGGTTCCGCTAATGCCCAATATATAGGACAGCCCCTTATGGATGGTGTTTTCCTTACAGTAAGGGTAGGCACAGGTGAAGAAGAGACAATGATACATACCCGTCTCGTAGGGGAATATAACTATCCCAATGTTATGACCGCTGTTGCTGCAGGGCTCCATTTTGGAGTGCCTATGGCAGATATTAAGCAGGCTATAGAAGCATATGCGCCCGATAACAGTCGGTCTCAGTGGCTCCAAAAAGGCACTAATCAGGTGATACTTGATGCATACAATGCCAATCCTACCAGTATGCGTGCGGCAATTCTCAATTTTGCAACTTCTCCGTTGCCCAATAAGGTTTTATGGATAGGTGGAATGAAAGAAATGGGTGATGCGGAACAGGATGAGCACAATGAGTTGGTGCAGCTTATTGCTGGTTTGCAATGGCACAATGTGATACTGGTAGGTAAGGAATTCAGTAATGTTGCTCATGCTTTCACATGGTTTGCCGATAGCAGAGAAGCAGCAGCCTATATAAGAACTGCAATGACGGAAAATTGTGCCATTCTGATCAAGGGATCAAGAGGCAGTAAAATGGAAGTAATGCTGGACGCGCTGGATCAGTAGTTTTGTTATTCGCCGGTTTCCGTTTTGGCAAGCACCCGGTCTATCTTACCGGAGAGTTTGTTGAGTTCTTCCTGCATCACCGGATTGTTGAACGATTCTATGGCGGTATCTGCAGCATACATCAGCAGGCACATAGCCATAAAGTCCTGATCGTCTTTACCACCGTAGGTTTTGCGCATATCGGCAACTTTCTGGTCGGCAAGCTTCACTGCTTTACGCACAGCAGATTCCTCTTCCGGCTTGATGCGAATACGGTAACTACGGCCCGCAAGCCATACTGTAATGGATAATGTCTCTTCCGTTTGTTCCTGCTGTGAATCCATGATTGGATGCTTTTTAAACAATTACTTGAACTATCAGGCCTGTGTTTCAGTTGCTACAGGGGGCTGAGTGGTCTTGGGGTGATCCATGAGGCGTTTCTGGAACAGCAACAAAGTGAAAATGCCTACAGAAATAGCCGCATCGGCCAGATTGAAAACGGGCTCAAAGAAAGTGAAACTTCTGCCACCCCAGAATGGAACCCAGGCCGGCAATGTGGTCTCTATAACAGGGAAGTAAAACATGTCCACCACCTTGCCCTGAAGGAACTTACCATACCCATGACCAAATGAGGTAAAATGTGCTATGGCGTCTTTATTGGGGTTCTGCAGCAGATCGTGTATGCTGTTGTAGTTGCCGGAGAAGCAGGAGTACGGACTATCGCTGAAAATAAGTCCGTAGAACATACTATCCAGCAGATTGCCCAGTGCGCCTGCCAGAATAAGGGAACCGCAGATAAGCATACCCTTGCTGTATCCTTTATTAAGCAGCCATTTCAGCGCATAGAAACCAACACACACCGCCACCAGCCTGAAAGAAGAAAGAACGATCTTGCCTATAGGAGATTCGCTGAGCTTCATACCATATGCCATACCTTCATTTTCAATGAAGTGCAGCCTGAACCAATGCCCCATGATATGGACATCGTCGCCGATAGCGAAGTGTGTTTTAATATAGATCTTTAGGACCTGGTCTGCAACGATAACGAGCAGCACTATAAGCAAAACATGACGATATTTCAATTGCAGCTGGTTGTATTTTAGTTGTCGGGCAAATATACTATAGTATTATTAAGTAAAATGTCAAAAATAGCAGCATCAGTTCACAACAGCTGCTGCTTCTGTATAGATGACCTGCAGCAGAGTGCGGCCCACAGCACCCAGTGTTTCCTTGTCTATTACAGACATATCATCGGCATGGGTATGCCAGTGCAGCGGGAAGGGATTTTGCGGGTCGGGGCGCATATGAATGATGTCTATGGTAGGTATTCCGGCTATCTTATTCACAGGCACATGGTCGTCGGTGATCTCTGGCCCCTGCGCATAAGGAAACCACGAAGAACAACCCGCCATTGCTGCTGCCTGCCATACTTTTTGCTGCACCTCGCCTGCCATGCGGGTCGATCCTGCTTCCAGCGGAAATTGCGCACCCCGTGCGCCTACCATGTCCAGCAGAATGCCGTAGTTTGCTTTGTACCCGGCAATGTGCGGATGAGCAGCCCAATACTGGGTGCCCAGGCAATAAGAATCATCGCCCCACTCTGATTTGCCGTAGTCTTCCACATCGGTAAGGAGTATATCTATACCAATGGATGCCGATAGCCCGTATGCCTTGATCTGGCGGGCCAGTTCCAGCAGTACAGCTGTGCCGCTGCCGCCATCGTCGGCCGCAAGTATAGGCTTGTTCATGTCGCGGGTATCCTGGTCGGCCCATGGCCTGCTGTCCCAATGGGTGAGCAGCAGTATTCGGGTAGAAGCAGCAGGGTTAATGGCCCCGATGAGATTGATGCAAGGCAGGCTGGTTCCATTGGCGGCACGCACCGTTGTCTCCTGTCTGTACACAGTGTCGCAGGATGCCTGGAGTGCAGCCTCCATCCAGGTGGCACATTGCTGCTGTGCCTTACTGCCGGGTACCCTTGCCCCGAAGGCTACCTGCCTGCTCACATAACTATAGGCTGTATCTCCGCTAAAGGAGGGTGTAACGATCTTAGCTGGTGAGGCTTCTGTAGCTGGAGTGGTGACGGGAGCAGTTTCGTTGCTGCCGCAACTGTTGAGTATAATGCAGCCTGCTGCAGCCAATGAAATGGCAATATTTCTGAAGTTGGTCATGGAAGTCCAAAAGTAAAAAGTGAAACGCAGAAATGTGGCACCTTTGCTCTATATTTACAACGCTAAAAAACTGGCTTTATGAAAATAATTACCGGCGTTGTTACTGTGATCGCACTTATTGGTATTCTGGCATCATGCAGTAAACGTGATTACACCTGCAGCTGCACCTATACTGATAACATTACAGGTGCGAGGGTGAAAGATGTTACAACCGTAAAAGGGACAAAAACAACTGCGCAGAATGCCTGCAATTCGCATCAGGGAAGCCTGAAGAGCTACAACAAGAGCGATGTGACCTGTTTGCTGCAGTAATAGCAACCAGTACTCACTGTCTTTTTTATCAATCTGATTCTATGTCGCATTGTCCGCTGTAAGTTCGCTTACAGCGGACAATCTTTTTTGTGTCCATGCTTGTGTTGAGAAAATGAAGGGCAGTAGAATGCATATACTTTAACTTATAGTTGTAATTGCGTGGCGACGATGTAGGCTAACTTTACCGCTAGGAAAATGAGCATATTGAGGGGAGCAATAACTTTTTTATGGGTTTTTGTGGTGTTTGTCTGCGCAATTGACGCTTATGGGCAATCAAAACAGCTGGATAGTGCCGGTTTGCAACAGAAACTACAAAGAGATTCTGCCTATATTTTCAGATTCAGGAAAGTGCAGGTATTACTCTCTTTAGACAGGAGAAGTACATTTCTGGAAACTGCTGCGCATGATAATACCCCTGTGCATATGAACGGTCTGAAAATGGGACTCACACTCATGGAACGACATCGTACAGGTATAGGGTTCTACCAGATAGACCGTTCCGGAAAACAGGTGACCAAAGTAAATGGCGTTACAGTGCCATTGGATTTCAATTTCAGCTACATCGCCTTGTTTTATGAATATTACTTAATTCACTCCAGACTGTGGGATATTGGTGTGCCTTTCGAAATAGGCGCCGGCAGGTATTATGCTACTGATGTGGTTGAGGAGAAAAAAGGGGTGCTTTTTCCTATGGGTACAGCACTGGACGTGCGTTTCCGCCCGCTAAGGTGGATGACATTGAATGTGATGGGCGGTTACAGGCTGGTAGCTAACAATAATAGTCCGGTGAACCTGAATAACTGGTTTTATGCTTATGGAGTATCGCTGCACACAAGAAATTTGTATAACGACACCCGCTGGCTGATAAAGAAAAGCAGGTATAGAAAAAACAGAGCAGCGCTAGCTGACTAAAATCGAATGCCATGCTAATGGGTAAAATGTGCTATCAAACATTCCTCAATAACTACAGTTAGTAGTTTTTTCGGGTATATTTTCTGCCTTGAACTAACGAATAAGTAATAATTTACGCCTATATAATGCAGGATATACATAACACGCTGTAGTTCTCAATTTTACCTACTATATTCAATCTTAAATCAATTGATTATGAACCAGATCAAATTCCGGTTGTTGCTGTTCGTTGCAATGCTGGTAACATTCTTTTCAAACGCACAAACTATCACCGGTCCCGGTATGATATGCGTAGGTGGCACAGCAACTTATATGGCTACTCCTGCGGGGGGTACCTGGAGTAGTTCTATGTCTGGAATAGCAACCATATCTTTTACAGGAGTGGCAACAGGTATAGCTGCAGGTATGGTGACATTTACATACACGCTTCCTTCCTCATCATTTTCAACGGTAACAGTTACAGTTACCGGTGTCCCGATATCAGGAACAATATCCGGGCCATCTAGTGTATGTGCAGGATCAACGATCGGTTTGTCCAGTACAGTAAGTGGTGGGTCATGGACCAGCGCATCCACCGGCGTCGCAACCGTAAGTACGGGTGGCATAGTGACTGGTGTAACACCCGGAATCTCCGTTGTAAGCTATACTGTGGGCACTACAGGGTGCACATCAACTTCTACTTATACAGTATCTGTAACTCCGGGTACAACTATTTCATCAAGTGGTCCGGGCACTTTCTGCACTGGAGGCACTCTTACGCTTACTCCAACAACTACAGGTGGTGCATGGACCACCACTCCTGCCACAGTGGCTACTGTATCGCCTACAGGTGTTTTAGTGCCGCTTACGGCTGGAATAGTATTTATAACCTATACACTGCCAGGAGGCTGTTTTGCAACCCTTACAGATACTATCTATTCTATGCCTGCTGCAATTGGTGGCCCTTCTTCAGTATGCGCAGGTGCTAGCATAACACAAACCAATTCAGTTTCCGGTGGCGTATGGCTTAGTTCTACTCCGTCTGTAGCCACTATAGGAGCTGGTACTGGTCTTTTGACCGGTGTAGCTACAGGAACAGCGACAATATACTACACAGTAGGAAGTACCTGCTCAGTTAGCAGAGTTATAACAGTGAATCCCGGGATTGCCATAACAGGCGGAGGCACCACTATATGTGTGGGTGCTACCGCAACGCTGGGTAGTACGCCATCTACAGGCGGAACATGGAGCACGGCCAGTAGTAGCATATCCCTTAGTAGCGGAGGAGTGGTAACTGGTGTGTCTGCGGGTGTAGGTATAGTTACTTATGTTGCTCCTTCAGGCTGTTTTAGTACTGTCTCTGTTACAGTAGTAGCTACACCGCCCGCTATAGGTGGCACAACAAATATTTGTGTTGGTGGTGGCTCATTGTTTACCAATGCTGTATCCGGAGGAATATGGAGCAGCACAGCACCTTCTGTAGGTACTATAGTTGCCGCTACAGGTATGGCTACAGGTATTGCTGCAGGCACTACAACAATATCTTACACATTGTCTGCAGGTTGCACTACTTCTACCGTGCTCACAGTGAACGCTATGCCAACAGTTACTGCCACTGCAACACCTGCAACCTGTGGCAATAGCTACACACTCACAGCGGGTGGTGGCACAACTTATTTATGGTCTCCGGGTTCAGGACTTAGCTGCATGTCTTGCGCTACTCCTACTACCTCGCCTACTGCAACCGCCACCTATACGGTGATCGGTACCACTGCAGGCTGTTCTGATACTGCTTATGTAACTGTTACCAATAACAGGATCTATGGCCACATCACGTTCAGCGGGGCAACGCCAATAACACCTTCTACCAAAGTATGGCTGGTTAAATTCAATCCGTCAGATAGTTCTATCACTGCAACAGATTCTACTACAACCTGTATAGACGCAGGTACGCTCTACTATAACTTCGATAGCAAGCCTTCCGGCAACTATCTGGTAAAAGCTAAATTATTGAGCAGTATTGCGGGCACAAGCGACTATATACCTACTTACGGTTTATCTACGCCCAACTGGTATATGGCAGGCACCATAGCACATACTACAGGTACAGATGTACAGAATGTCACTATGATATATGGTACAGTGCCCAGTGGTCCGGGCTTTATTGGCGGTTATGTATATTCAGGTGCAGGCAAGGGTACTGCCGGCGATGTGCCTGTGCAGGGCATGCTGGTTTATCTGAAGAATACTGCCGGACAGGTACTCACTTATACCTACACTAATGCATCTGGTGGCTATTCCTTCAGCGGTATTGCCTACGGTACGTATGTAGTATATCCTGAGGCACAGAGCTACTACACAACACCATCTGCTGTGCTCACGCTCAGTGCGGCAACTTCCCCCATCACAGCTGCTAATTTCAGGCAGTATATGACATCAGGCGTCATACTGCCTTATGCAGGTACATTGTCTTCAACGCTTACAAGTGTTGCATTACAGGGTGCTGCTGTTTATCCTAATCCTGCAAAAGGAATACTGCACATGTATGCAGCGGGACAAACTTCCGGAAATGTATCTGTTACATTTACAGATATGACCGGTCGTGTGGTACGCACAGCAACATTGCCTGTTGATAATATGGGTGCAGCTCATGCCGATCTTACAGGTATGAACAGCGGTGCTTACATCCTTCGTTTCACTACAGAACATACCAGCGAAACAACCAGGGTTGTTATTACCGAATAATCATTAAAACATACCTTATAGCGCGGCTGTCACAGAGTGTGGCAGCCGCGCTTTTTTTGCAGCATCTGTGCAGGATTATTAATTAACTTGCGGGTAGGAAATATACCGGCATGAACACCTATTCTGAAGACCAGTTACACAAAGCACTCAGTCATTTTTTTGGTTACGATCAGTTCCGGCATTCGCAGCTGGCTATCATCAACAATGTATTGAAAGGGGAAGATACGCTTGCCATAATGCCTACAGGAGGCGGTAAAAGTATCTGCTTCCAGTTGCCCGCTATGTTACTGCCCGGAATGGCAGTGGTGGTTTCTCCGCTCATTGCCTTGATGAAAGATCAGGTGGATGCGCTGCAGGCCAATGGTATCAATGCTGCCTATCTCAATTCATCTCAGTCGCAGGAGGAACAGCAACGTGTGGTGCGTCAGGCACAGAACGGCGAACTGAAATTACTTTACATAGCACCCGAACGTATACCGGCCAACAGCAGCACTTTCTTCGATTTTCTGAGGCGGCTCAATCCCTCTCTTTTTGCTATAGATGAGGCGCATTGCATATCATCCTGGGGGCACGATTTCAGGCCTGAGTATCTGAAACTGGCAGTGTTGAAGCAGGAATTCCCTTCGGTGCCGGTAATAGCCCTCACTGCCAGTGCCGATAAGGTGACGCAAAAGGACATTATGGAGAGGCTGGAGCTGCGCAACCCTAAGTTGTTCCTTTCCAGCTTCAACCGGCCCAATATCTACTACTACATATTGCCCAAGAAGAACGTACTTGGACACATTATAGAATACATAAAACAGCACAAGTCTGATTCGGGTATTATCTATGCTTTATCCAGAGCATCTACACAGGATATTGCCAATTCGCTGGTAGAGAACGGTATCAATGCGGCCTGCTATCATGCAGGTTTAGATGCGGCAGAAAGAAGCAGGGTACAGGAGGCTTTCCAGCGCGATGAGTATAAGGTGGTGGTGGCTACCATTGCCTTTGGTATGGGTATAGATAAGTCGAATGTTCGCTTCGTCATCCATCACGATGTGAGTAAGAATATAGAAGGCTACTACCAGGAAACAGGACGTGCCGGCAGAGATGGACTAAAGAGCGATGCGATTCTCTTCTATTCCTTTGGCGATATCATGAAGCTGCGGAAGTTTGCGCAGATTGATGATAACCCGCAGCAGTCTGCTATATCATTGCGCAAGCTGCAATTGATGCAGGACTACTGCGAGAACGAAGGCTGCCGAAGGCAATACCTTATGCAGTATTTCGGGGAGCAGTTCCCGGCCTATTGTGGCAGCTGCGATTATTGCATGAGCTCGCTCGAAGAAAAAGACGCTACAGAAGATGCACAGAAACTGCTCTCTGCTATAGTGCGCACCGGAGAAAGATATGGTACAGGCTATATCATAGATTTCCTCAGAGGCTCATCGGCAGAGAAGATAGTGGAGGCACACAAGGAACTGAAGACATGGGGAGTAGGTAAGAACCTGAAGAAAGAAGAATGGCAATGGATGGTGCAGCAGCTTATAAACAACGGCTACATAACCAGGACCAATGACCAATACCTCACCCTGCAGATGGCAGAGAAGGGATGGAAAATATTGCGCGGAGAGGCGCAACTGAAACTGGTGATGAAGAAGGCGGTTAAAGAACAGACCGTTCAGCTGGAACCTGACTACGATATCAGGCTGTTCGAACAGCTTAAAGAGTTGCGTGCAGTTATGGCTCACAAAGAAAATGTGCCGGCATACGCTATTGTGGCTGATAGTGCGATTGTAGAACTGGCAACATATCTGCCTTCGTCTTTCGACGATCTGAAACAGATATCAGGCTTCGGCGATTATAAGGTCAGCAGGTATGGTGCTGCTTTTCTCGATGTGATCAAGAAATACGCTGCAGCAGGAAAGCTGGAGTCTAAAATGCACTTCAAAAAGCAAAAACCTGTGAAGAAGGACCGTGGCGAGAAGCCTGCTGCAGGCAGCTCTATGGATGCTACTTTGCAACTCTTCAACGATGGGGTGAGTATAGAGGAGATAGCCAGACAAAGAAGGCTGTCTGTAGGTACGGTAGAGGGTCATCTGGCGGCATTCATAGCATCGGGAGATCTGAATGTAACGAAGGTGGTACCATTCGATAAACTTCGAACCATATTGGAGACCGTGGAAGTATCGAAACAATTTACCGCTGCCAAACCCATCAAGGATCTGCTGGGCGATGAATATAGTTATGGCGAGATAAGGATGGTGCTGGAACACATAAAAAGAACAAAGCGATAGCACTTTAAGACTGCAAAATATTTGGACAGTACTGAAACAGTAGAACAGAAAGTACTAAAAAAGAAAGAGCCGCAATTTGCGGCTCTTTGTATGTTGAATGACTTGTGTGTTCGTTGGATAGTCTATTATGCATTCACTTCTGCTTTCTGCATTTTGCGGGAAAGCGCATTGATGGTAAGTGCATATCCTCCGAAGAGTACAACGCCGCCTACCATATCTGCTATGAATGAATTCGTATAGAAAGGAATAGCGTCAATATAGGTTTTGGTGAAACCTGCGAAGCTATAGCCATTCCAGCCGTGCATGAAGAAACCAAGGTTAGAAACCAGGAAGAAGATCATGGATGAGCCCAGAGTGAAACCAAGAACGTTGATCGCTTTGTGCTGCTTCATGCTGAAGCCCAGTGCCGTTGCACCTGCAATCGCTGTGTAGTTGAACAGCTGATCTACAACTGAATAGAAACCGGGAATGAATGTAAAGAACTGAAAATAGACATCTGCGAGGAACTGACCCAACATAGGAACAAGTATTGCCCATGCACGTTTTTCCTTGAAAGCAAAACCACTGAACAGACTGATCGCTGCTATAGGCACAAAGTTGTGCAGGTTGAGGCCGGCGTTAACAATGCGCGCTGATGCTGCTGCCAGAACCAGGAAAGTAGCTATGATGATATTTATATTGTTTTTGTTCATGTTTGTATAAGTTGTTGCAAAAATAGGGAGTTATTGTGTAAAATGGAAAGGTTACCTCAATACCTCTATTTTACCTGCCAATCCGTCTCCGTTTGATGTGGTAATTACGTACAAATACTGTCCTGTAGGCAGCGATTCTGTGCTTATCGGAGTAGTATGGTTGCCTGCTGTTATATGTGTCTCTGGCAGAGAAATAACTGCACGGCCGCTAAGGTCTGTAATGGTTACAGATACAGTTGCAGGAGATAGCAGGGAGTAACGGATATTGGTACTGTTCGTTGCCGGATTAGGATATGCGCCTGAAATGGACAGCTGACCCTGTGTTACGCCGTTTACAGACGCAGCATGGCCTACCAGCAATATAGGGTATATGGCCAGGTTGTTGTACAAAGAGTCGGTTTGAGTATAGTTGTCGCGCCATTTGCCATCGGCCCAGAATGTGGCATTCTGTACGGTAATAATGGTGTCTATGGCAGTAGTGTCCGCCCCGCTTATGGTGTATTTCAGTTTATAACCGGGTGCAGCTCTGTGGCCCTTTGTAGTAGTGGTGAGTGCTATAGTATCTCCGGCCAGGGTATTGAAGTTATAGTCTATGCCATAGCCAACAAAGAAACCGCCGGTAATGAAATCTGTAGGGGCTGCAAAGAAAAATTTCTTCATGCTACTATTCCCAATGCCCAGCTGAGTAACAGGTACTTCCATTCGTGCAAGTTCATCGGTAGGGAAGCCCGAGAAGGACAGATTAGGGCCAACAGGTATTTCAGATCCCTGTCGCCATACCTTCAGCGCAGCCTTTTGTGTGGATGCTGGATTTACCGTTCCGCCAAAAAGGGTAAAAACGCCTATTACATTTACAGAGGTGTCATTGTGGTTAAAGTCATATCGCTCTGCAAAAGCCCTGTCATTATAGCTATTAGTGCCGGTTGTATATCCGTTTCCGGGTGCAGCATGCCTGTATAGCATACGCACAGTGTCTGTAGCAGCAATATTCGAAAGGGTAACTGTATCACCGGTAGCAGTGGTGCGTGCTCCTGTAGTTGTGGTGCTTACCGCAGCAGAAAGATGACCATTCATAGGTCGCTGTGCAAAGCAGGAACCGGTAATAAGTGTAGCGCAAAAAAGTATAAATGACTTCATTATATGATATTAAAAAGTGCGTAAAAATACGTTTCCTGCCTTAGTATTCTTCACAAATTGGCGTTAATATGAGCTAAAAACTAACTTATCTTCCGCAGAGCCCCCTGTTACTGGTGTATATGCATCGAAAGGTCGGCGAGGGCTATGGCTGTTACAGCCTCTATCACTACAGGCACTCTCAATGCTATGCAGAGATCATGACGGCCTTTTACAGCATAGGGTGCTACCGAACCTGTACTGTGGTTCCAGGTATGTTGTGTCATGGGGGTGCTGCTGGTAGGCTTTACTGCCACCCGAAAGGTGAGCTCATTGCTATTGGTAATTCCTCCGTTTATACCACCTGCATTGTTGGTGGCAGTGGTGCCTTTGTGGTCTATGAACACGTCGTTGTGGTTGCTGCCTGTCATGCCTGCTGCTGCAAACCCTGCACCAAACTCTATACCCTTTATCGCTGGCACAGAAAACACAGCATGGCTTATAACAGATTCTACAGAGTTGAAGAACGGCTCCCCCCAGCCTACAGGCAGGCCGGTTACAGAGCAGGTCACTATTCCACCTATACTGTCTTGATCGGCAACTGCCTTTGCAATGGCAGCATCTATATCTTTATTGCCTCCTGCTTCGGTGAGTGCGGCAACTATACGCACGTCTTTCAGAACTTTTTTGGCTACCACACCAGCTGCTACCAATGCCACTGTGAGGCGGCCTGATGAATGTCCACTGCCACGATGGTCGTTGAAACCCTTGAATTTGGTATGCAATACAAAGTCGGCATGCCCCGGACGTGGCGTGTCACGGGTAGCATTGTAATCCGCAGAGCGGGTGTTGTTATTTTCAAAAATTATGGTCAGTGGTGCGCCGGTGGTTTGGCCATTGAAAACACCTGAAGCAAAAACAGGCATGTCGTCTTCAATACGTGGCGTAGTGCCTGTAGCGCCGGGTTTCCTTCTTTCCAGGTCAGGCAATAGGTCTGCTTCTGTCAGGCTGATACCCGCCGGACAGCCATCAATAGTAACGCCCACCCATTTGCCATGAGATTCACCAAAGATGCTGATGCGGAATAGATTACCGAAAGTGTTCATTGAGTATACAAAGATATGGTTTTGGGTGGCTTGTTAAATGAATGTGCATTGCAGTCCGCATTGCTGCAGATGAGTAAAGAAATCGGGATAAGATTTGTTTACCGACTCTGCTCCGGTTATGGTTACCGGTCCCTTGGCGCGAAGTGCGCAAATGGTGGCAGCCATTACTATCCGGTGGTCCTTATATCCTTCTATATAGGCGTGTTCGGTTTTCGTTTCGCCTTCTATGGTCAGTATATTGTCTTCTACAGAAAAGTGTATGCCATAGCGCCACAGCATTTCTGTGATGCTTTCTATTCGGTTGCTTTCTTTGTTGAATAGTCTGTGTACTCCTCTTATGTTGCATTCGCCATTACAATAGGCGGCCATTGCTGCCAGCGCAGGGAAAAGATCGGGGCACTGGGTAGCATTAAAATCAAAAGGGTTGATGGTGGAGGTGCGGGTAGTTACCGCATTTTCGCTGTAGGTCACAGCAACACCGGCGCGCTCCAAAGCACTCAGCAGCGCGCTGTCGGCCTGCATAGAGTTTCGATTGAGGTTGGTCACTGTTATTGCGCCGCCCAGTGCGCCGCCCACCAGCAGGCACGATGCGCTGCTCCAGTCGGCCTCTACAGTATAAGTAACTGTGTCTCTATAACTAAAGTTGGCAGGATCAATATAGAATTCTTTGTAACGATGGTTTACAATAGGTTTGCCAAAATTAGCCAGTACACTAAGCGTAAGATCGATATAGGGTGTGCTTTCCAGATTGTACACCTTCAGTGTTACAGGAGCAGTAACACTCGCACTCAATGCAAACAATAGCCCGCTTATTAATTGAGAACTACCGCCGGCATCTACCCTCAGCGACATGGGTATTATCGGACCGCAAACAGTAAATGGAATATGACCTGAAAATCCGGATACTGAAACGCCCAGTGACTCCAGTGCCCCGGTAATGCCGTTCAGTGGTCTGCGCAGCAAAGTGCCGTTGCCGGTTATGGTAAGTGGTGTGTGGTGCAATGCCGCAATAGGGGTAAAGAGGCGTGCAGCCAACCCACTTTCGCCGCAGTTTATTTCTGCAGACAGCGGTGCAATGCCCTTGCTTACTACGGTAACGGTTCGGAGCCCGTCGGGTTGGGTGGATACAGTAACAGTTGCTCCCAACTGCGCTATGATGCCGAGTGCAGCAAGCTCATCAGCAGATGTGCCAGTATTATGAATAATACTTGTGCCTCTATGCAGCAGCGCAGCTGCAAATGCCCGTTGGGTAAGGCTTTTGGAGGGTGGTGCAGTAATGGTTCCATTTATTGTACCCGGCTCAATTCTTACTTTCATATGCGCTTATTGCTTGTTCTATGACCGGGAATGTCAATGGCTGAATGAGGCCATGACCTATGCTCTTAAGTAGTATGAATGCAATAGTATCGTTCTTTCTTTTTTTATCGGCACGCAGCAGCTCCATCACTTTGCTGCAGTCAATGTGCTGCGATACAGGCAGCAGGTATCGCTCTAGTGTTTGCTGTAACTGGGAAACCGCTTCAGGAGCTAAACCAGACTCGGCTACAGATAGCTGTGCGGCTATAAGCATGCCTATACTCACGGCTGCGCCATGTGGCAGTGCGTAGAGGGTTTCTATAGCATGACCAGCCGTGTGGCCAAAATTCAGCAGCTTCCGTTGTCCTGTTTCCAGTTCATCTGCTATTACCGTATTGTTCTTCCACGATACACAGGTGTTAATGACGGCCTGTAGTAACAATGGCTGTTGCATATAATGCGCAAGATCATTTGCAGAGAGCTCCCGGAAAAGGGAAGCGTCAAATATGCAGGCATACTTTATGATCTCTGCAAAACCATTACTCCATTCGGTTTGTGGCAGTGTTTGCAGAAATTGGGTATCGTAGAGGATGAATGATGGCTGACTAATGGTGCCTATGGTATTCTTATACAGATCCAGATCTACCCCGTTTTTGCCGCCAATGGCAGCATCTACCATGGCTAGCAGGGTAGTAGGCACAAACCCGCACTGCACTCCGCGCATATATACCGAAGCCAGAAAACCGGTAATGTCGGTAACAACCCCGCCGCCCACGCCCACAAGTAGGGTGCTGCGGTTAGCTTCCATTTGCAGCAGTTGCCTGCAAAGCCGGGTGATCGTGTCCATGCTTTTGCTGTGCTCGCCTGCAGGTATTACCAGCGTTTTGTGGCCGGCAAACACCTGTGGATACAGCGCAGCTACATGGCTGTCTGTAACAAACACCACCTGCTGCATATTGCAGTATTCTGGCAGTTGCTGCACAGCGCTGTTGAAGTAATAGCTTACAGTGCCCGACGGAAACGTGATCTGCTGCATGTAGGGCAAAAGTAAGTTTATCGGGGCAAATATTGCACCGGTTATAATAACATCAGGTAGGCTGTAAAAGCTAAAGGATAGCTTTATATGCCTATAAATCGTCTTTTTCAGGATATACGTACATTTGCAGCCTTATGAGTAAGATGGGAAAAGTGCTGGTGGCAATGAGTGGCGGTATAGATAGTACCGTTGCTGCATTGATGCTGCATCATCAGGGATATGAGGTCGTGGGCATTACCATGAAAACATGGGATTATGCTTCATCGGGCGGAGGTAAGAAAGAAACAGGTTGCTGCAACCTCGATTCTTTCAATGATGCCCGCATGGCGGCTGTGGAACATGGCTTTCCGCACTATGTGCTGGATATCAGGGATGAGTTCGGAGATCATGTCATCAATAATTTCGTAGAGGAATATATTGCAGGTCGCACACCCAATCCGTGTGTGTTGTGCAATACGCATATAAAATGGTCGGCATTGCTCAAACGTGCCAATGCGCTCGATTGTGAATTTATAGCCACTGGTCATTATGTAAAAGTGCGCGAAGAGAATAGTCGTTTTGTTATCTCTAAGGCGCGCGATCTTACCAAGGATCAGAGTTATGTACTGTGGGGGCTGGGACAGGATTGCCTGTCGCGGAGCATTTACCCGCTGGGCGATCTGCTGAAGACGGAGGTGCGCCAGATGGCTTTTGATATGGGCTACAAAGAGCTGGCCAAAAAAGCAGAAAGCTATGAAATATGCTTTGTGCCGGATAATGACTATCGTGGTTTTCTGAAGCGCAATGTGGAAGGACTGGAAGACAGGGTGAAGGGAGGCGATTTTGTATTGGCAAACGGACAGGTTGTGGGCAAGCACAGTGGTTATCCTTTCTATACTATTGGTCAGCGCAAGGGACTCGAGGTAGCTATGGGCAGGCCTATGTTTGTAACAAGCATCATTCCTGAAACCAATACCGTAGTACTTGGCGAGCTGGAAGAACTGCAACGCAGCGAAATGAAGGTGCACGGGCTGAACATGGTTAAGTATGATACCATAAAGCCGGGCATGGAGGCGATCACCAAGATCCGCTACAGAGATCCCGGTACCGAAAGTGTATTGGAACCTTTGAATGCAGGTAGTGTGCACGTTACCTTCCATCATTCGGTAAATAGTATTGCACCGGGTCAGTCAGCAGTATTCTACGAGGGGGATGATGTCATAGCTGGCGGAATAATTACGAGATAAGGTTGGTTGATCTTCATTTGCCGCTAGTTCATAATCTTGTTTCTCGGGCCGATGTTGTCGCTTTATTTTAGAATTTTGCCTGTTAAATGGAGTTTGCTACTTTCAATTCTGTTATGAGAACCAGAGCACTGAATTTCATTTTTTACCTAGGCCTTGCTTTGGTCTCTACAGGAACATTGTTCAAGGTTCAGCATTGGCCATATGGGAAAACCTGTCAGTTAACAGGTGTTGCTTTCGAACTTATTTTCCTTGTGTTGGTTGTATTTGAAATACTAATGTCAAAGAAGGCGGCATTAAAAGTAAAGATCAGGTACACATTTGTATATCTGATTCTTCCGGTTCTGATGTTTCTTTTTGTGCCGGCAATAGTCCTGATCTTTGCTTTTTTGATGTTGGGAACAACATATCTCACCAGAGTCCGGAGAAAGTTTTTATTCTCTCGAAGTGAGCTCTCAGATCAATTCATTTAATGCGCTCAAATTTCAATTCATTATAACGCAACAGGGCAGCCATTTGGCTGCCCTGTTGCGTTGCGTATTATACTGTATGCTTAGAGATTGTCGAAGATAAAGTTGGTCATTTTGGTATAGAGCTGCAGGCTGGTATTGCCGCCCGATATGCCATGTGCTTTATCCGGGTAATAGGCATTATCAAATTGCTTGTTTGCCTTTATCAGTGCTGTTGTCAGCATGGCTGCATTCTGAAAGTGTACATTATCATCGGCTGTGCCATGTACCAGCAGTAGTTTGCCTTTTAGCTTATCAGCCATTTTTTCTGGCGCGTTCTCATCATATCCCTTGGCATTTTCCTGTGGAGTGCGCATGTAGCGTTCTGTATAGATGTTGTCATAATAGCGCCAGTTGGTTACCGGTGCTACAGATATCGCCAGCTTAAACACATCATTACCCTTCATAATGCAGGTAGCACTCATAAAACCACCATAGCTCCAGCCCCATATGCCTATGCGGTCTTTATCTACATATGGCAGTTTGCCCAGGTTGCGGGCCACTGCTATCTGGTCATCGCTTTCATACTTGCCCAGCTGCAGATACGTTTTCTTTTTAAAGGTCTCACCGCGGAAACCTGTACCCGTACCATCTGCACAAACTACGATGTAGCCACTCTGCGCCAGCAACTGATGCCAGAAATAATTGCCCACCGGGAATCTGTCAGCCACCTGCTGAGAGCCTGGTCCACTGTACTGGAACATAAGCACCGGATATTTTTTAGTGCTGTCGAAGCCCGGAGGTGTTATCATCCATGCGTTCAGATCTTCATCCACACCCTTTACGCTCATCAGATTTATGTCGCCGAATGCATACTCTTTCATTTTTGCTTCCAGCTCTTTGTTGTCTTCCAGTGTGCGAATGATCTGTCCCTTTGCATTGCGCAGGTAATACACAGGTACTTTGTTCAGCTGAGAATACTTATCCAGGAAGTAGCTGTAACCGGTACATGGGGTTATGCTGTGTGTACCTGCCTCAGGGGTAAGTTCTTTCTTCTTCTTTCCCGCAAAATCTACTGCAAACAGGCTACGCTGCAGCGGAGATCTTTCTGCAGCTGTGTAGTAAAGTGTTTTATGGGCTACATCTACACCGGTTATGCCTTCCACATCATAGTTGCCTTCTGTGAGCAGCGTTAGTTTTTTAGTTTTCAGTTCATAATGGTATAGATGATTATAACCATCGCGTTCGCTGGCTACTATCATAGACTGGTTGCCTGGCAAAAAGGTTATCTGGTCGTCTATTGCCACATAGTATTTATTCTTGTCGGTATAGAACACGGTCGATATGCCATCTGCGGCATTCGTCAGCAGCATTTCCAGTTCATTCTGCAGTCTGTTTAGCCTGTAGATACATAGTTCAGCTGCATTTTCTGTCCACTTGATGCGGGGAATATACTGATCTGTTTCTGTGCCGATATTGGCAGGAATGCCGCGTTTCAGTTGCATATCATAAATATGGATCTGCACTATAGAGTTGCGTTCGCCGGCTTTAGGATATTTGTAGGTGTACTGCTCTGGGTACAGGCCGGTATACATTGCCATGGTGTACTCTGGTACCAATGTCTCGTCAAATCGGTAGTAAGCAATATAGCGACTGTCTTTAGACCAGTCGAAGGCGCGGGTGAAGGAGAATTCTTCTTCATATACCCAGTCACAGTTGCCATTGATTATTCTGTTCTTTTCGCCATCAGTGGTTATAGCAAAGGTGTTACCGCTGATCAGGTCTTTGCAAAAAAGGTTGTTGTTCTTCACAAAAGCAACCTTGGTGCCATCCGGCGATAAGGAAGCATGCAGCACTTTGTCATTGTCTACGAGTGTCATGCTGTTGGTGGTCATATCATACACATAGACCTTTTGCAGTTCAGAGTGGCGGTATATATGTTCACCCTCTGTGCAGAGCAGTAATTTCTGCTCATCTGCGCTGAAGGTGTAGGACTCTACATTTAGTTCTGTTTCCTTGTATTTGTTCACACCGTTGTCAAACAGGGTACGCTCTTGCTTACCTGTTTCCAGATTGTAGACCCTTATCAGTTGACGTTTTTCTTCCCTGTCCAGTTGAGTGTACAATTTACCATCCTTCATGGCGTTAAAACCAGGTACACCCTTGGTGCGGAACGTGCCTTTTTTAAAGAGGTCGTCAAGTGTTATCTTTTTGCCCGACTGCCCGAAAGAGGCAGGTGCAATGAAGAGAATGGCTGCTACCAGCCAGAAAGATATTCGCATAATATATATTGATTAGCGTAAAAATACGGCGTTATACCCAAAAACAGGTATACACTTGCATATATATAGCGGGAAAAAGGGGGAATTACGTTTGTTGGGTATCAATAATCGATAGTTGCCTGAATACCCCTGTCTATCAGGGCCTCTGCCTGTGGGCGCAGGTCGGCAAAACTACCTTTCTTTACGCTGCATTTACCTTTGTGATGTATGATAAGCGCACATTGTTCGGCCTGCAGCGAATCGTGCCCGCAGATATCTACCAGAGAAGTAATGACCCAGTCAAAGGTATTCACGTCGTCGTTCCACACAATAAGATTGTGCAATTCCTGCGTGAGTTCTTCTGTGATCTCTACTTCCTGTGTCTGCCAGCTTGTTCCCGAGTTGTACATACCCGTATTCATATTGCGAAGATAAGGAAGATGCGGGAATAGGAAATAGATGGATGAAGGAACTATTATTTTTCCGCTACAATAGCAGATCCCGGCTTGTCTTACTGCTCTGGTATGGCAACAGGAGGGGAAATAATCTTTACCTTTATGCCCCATGCTGACTGTGACACATTATTACCGGGAACCAAGAAGTACCGGGGTTTCTATAGAAGGGATCTTCCGTACAGTAAAGAAAGATCTGGAAGGCCAGGTGCTGATCAGCGATTTTTACTGCGATCCCAAATTGTCCAGACTACAGAATACCAGAAATGCGGGCAAGTCTGCCAGCGAGCTGAACCATATCACTGGTGATGTCAATTTTTTGGCCATGGGACTCAGAGGCAAAAAAACGCTGCTCACCATACACGATATGGGTTATTACGAGAACCCGGTGCATGCCCGCCTCAAAAAGATGATCTACAGCTTATTCTGGTTCAGGTTGCCACTTATGAGTGTGGATATGGTTACCGTAGTGTCTGAGTTTACAAAAGAAAAGGTGATGCGCTATTTCAATTTTCCTGCATCGCGTATCAGGGTAGTCCCCAATCCGGTTAAACCTGTTTTCAGGCAGGTACCCAAAGGGGCACTCAATGAGCGTCCGGTGGTGCTGATGCTGGGAACCGGCAAACACAAGAATCTCGACAATCTTATAGCTGCGGCAAAGGGTACCAATTTTCATTTGGATATAGTAGGCTGGCCTGCACCTGATGAGCTGGCTAAACTTAAGGAGTACGGTATATCTCATACACTTTACAGCGGACTGAATGAAGAACAGATCCTGGAACGTTACATTGCCTGCGATGTGTTGTTCATGGCTTCATTGTATGAGGGTTTCGGCATGCCCATTATAGAGGCGCAGGCAGTAGGCCGTCCGGTAGTAACTAGCAATATCGGTGCCATGCTGGAAATAGGCAAGGATTCAGCTGTTCTCGTAGATCCGCTAAAGCCGGAAGAAATAAGAGAGGCGATAACATCGTTGCTCATCGATCGGTCATACTACGATAGTACAGTGCAAAAGGGACTGGTAAATGCTGTTAAATACGACCACAAGGTCATCGCTGCTCAATACCTTAATGTATATGAAGAACTGGCTGCTATGAGCCGCTAGTTATGCGCTCTTTAGGGTAGGGGCCAGTGTACGGGTAGCCCTGCCCGCCGGATACCATGCTGCCAGCAGGCCTACTATAGTTACTGTAAATATCACCAGTATCAGATCTGTGAACTGAACAGCTACCGGGTAGCTGTCTATAAGGAAGGAACCACCCACTGTTACAAAACCATAGTGTTGTTGCAGCAGGCATATGCCGCTACCCAGCAATATGCCGGTAATTCCACCGATCATCGCCCACAATATACCT
Organism: Bordetella parapertussis; assembly: GCA_943331005.2. Classification (GTDB taxonomy): domain Bacteria; phylum Bacteroidota; class Bacteroidia; order Chitinophagales; family Chitinophagaceae; genus Nemorincola. Next base: position 43,108 of record CALQJX020000021.1, on the reverse strand, counting down.
TCCAGTACAAATATCAGACGGATATCTGCAGTGCGGGCGCCCATCGCTTTTAATATGCCTATGTCCTTTTGTTTTTCCAGCACCAGCATAGATAGTGCTCCTATCATATTGAACGATGCAATAAGCAATACCAGAGTTAGTATTGCATAAATGGCCCATTTCTCCGAGCGCAGCACCATATACATAGACTTATTCTGCTCGTAGCGGCTCTCTATTTTGTAGCTGCTGCCCAGTTGCTTTTTTAGCTCGGCAAGCACCTGCTCTTCAGTGCCGGGTACTATACGCACCTCTACAGACGAGCATTTGCCTTCAGCATGCAGCAGGGTTTGCACCAGCGATAGTGGTGCCAGCACATATTTGTCGTCCTGATCGTCTGCTATATGGAACATACCGGCAGGATGCACTTCCAGACTTCTATAGGCATCTGTTATGTCGGCCGCAAGGTTCTTGCTTTCCGGGTTGGGGTAGTACAACTGTATGGTGCTGAAAACATTGTCTATATCTATACCCAGCTCATTGATGATGTTTCGTCCGGCAATAGCGGTATATGGTTTCCCGGTAGATACACTGTCTTCTCCGGTTATAGCATCTGTAATATTATTTACCCCGAAGTAGTTGGGCTGAATGCCTTTTACTGTCACCACCTTCTGGCCTCCCTTAACAGCATTGTTGATGAGCGTATTGTCTACGATCACCATTACATTGTCTTCCAGTACTGTGGTTATCTGCTGTATTCCTTTTACACCACTTATCTGTTTGGTCAGAGCCGGTGTTACAGGAAAGAATTTACCTCTTGTCGCAGAGATCTTTACATCAGGGTAAAAGCCGCTGTAGAGTTGTTTCACAAAACCTTCCAGACCATTGAAAACCGAGAAGACAATGATCATAGCGGCACTGCTCACAGCTATAGCCACCATGCTGATACGGGAAAGTATGGGCACTACATTGGCAGATCGCTTGCCGCGAAGGTATCTGTATGCCAGTTGCCATATCAGCGTTCGGTTCATTTATTCAGGGTTATTGTCCTTGTTGAACGCATCCCTGTCATCGCTGATCTTTTTGAACAGTTGCTCCATTTTGAACACATGATCCAGTGTGTCATCGGCATAATAGATGATATCCGGAACGCGGCGCAGCTGATTTTTGATGCGCATGCCCAGCAATTTGCGGTATTCCCAGCCACGTTCCCTTATTTTCTCCAGCAGCGCTGCACTGTCATGTACCTGAAAAAAGCTGAGATATACACGGGCTTCCAGCAGATCGGGGGTAACGGCTACTTTGGAAATAGACACCATACCACCATCTATAATGTTGATACCTTCGCGCATAAATATGTCGCTCAGTTCTTCCATTACCAGTTTGCCTACTTGTTTTTGTCTTTTATTTTCTTCCATTATTTGCCAAAGTTAGTCCAATTTGGGCAACCTGTGTTGTGCAGGTGTAGCACGCTATATAAGTTTTTAGGGTCTATTCCTCTCGTAAAGAAGGGTTTGGCCACCCTGAGCAGTGTAAATAAGATGATACAATGCGTTGATCTCGGTATATAATTCTTTGAAACCGGGATCATTGTTCTTGGAAGGTGGGTAGCCCCAAAGCATTACATAGTCTATCCTTGTGCCGATCTTCTTTTCATAGCCGGCAATAGTTGCTGCCGGCGGATCTCCCTCTATGCCCTGCGCCTTACTCAGGTAGGTATATGGGTTCATCTCATCCTTCCATCTTATTGGAAAGTAGCCCATGTTCGCCTCATAATTGTCAAGAACTATCAGTTGTTTTTCCAGCCCTATATACTGTGTCGAGTGGTGAAATATTGCATTGCGGTCTGCTATAAGCTTACCGTCTGCATGCCTGCCATTGGGAGAAAGATCGAGTGGCAGCAATACAGAGCCGCTTTGGATATGCGCTGTGGCAGTAAGCTGATTCTTTAATGCCGCATCGGCGTCCTGCCGCACAGCTATTCGCAACCAAGACAGAACGAGGAAACAACCGAATATGGTAGCACCTGCCATATCCGTCCATCTACCCTTGGGCATGCGATAAGCAACTATGCAGACTATAAGCAGATGAATGAACAACTGAGTACGAATACTGATGATGATGGCATGCCCCAGAAAGTCCTCGGGGAAAAAGGTATACACAAAGCCTATTACAACCAGTGCGGGTATAAAGCCATCGTACTTATTTATGGTGTAGCCTCGTGATGCACGAACCAATGTTACTGCAAGCAGACAACTCAGTTTTACGCCCGCTATTGCAGCCCAGGGGCGCTCAGTATGCGTAATGTTGATGATGTATTTGAATTCAGCCAGTTCCAGCAGTCGGTAGCGGTGTGGTGCCAGGTGCAGCTGCAGCCCGCCTTCCTTACCGGTAAACAAGAAGGTAAGTAGTATGTAGGGTCCTGTAAGTAAGGCAAGTATCAGCCCGTTGTGTACAATGTATTCGGTAGGCTTCAGTTTTCTTTCAGTATCCTGTGCCATACCATGAGATAACAGCAGGAAACTGCAGACTATCATCCCAAATACAAATGGCAGCAGATGGGTGAAGAAGGTAAACCCCGAAAATAACAGTACTGCCAATGCTGTGGTAAGCTTGCGATTTTGCAGGTAGCGGAGCCATGCCCACACCATCCAGAACCAGAACGCTATGCCAAAGGAGAAATTGTAAAACCCTTTGGATAGTGCATAGGTGAAAACGAACAGAAATACCGAGAGCAGCCAGTAACTGTTGCCCTTGCCCAGTTGCCGCAACAACAGCACAAAGCCGGATATGTAAATAAGCACATAGGCCGAAAGGAACAGCTTTTCCGCAATAGCACCCTTTACCACAAACAGCAGCGCTGCCAGCACAAAGGTGGTCATGCTGTTGGGGTCGGGTGTGTAAACAAGGTTGTAGAACTTGTTGTAAAAAGCAGCATTGTTACCTGCCCACATATCATGCACTATTCCTGCATTATACAGGTGGCAAGGCCCATCGCACGACAGGTAATGCCCCGGCAACCATACCTGCAGCAGGCACAGCAATGTACCTGAAAGCAGTAAAGTATAGAGCGTTTTAGACGATGTGCCCACTAATTGTAGTTTGAATACCCGAATAAGGGTGCGGTATAAAAGTAGCTATTACTGAGCGAAAACAAATCGTAGTGTCACGCCGCCCCTGGTAGTGGTTGTCGGGAAAGCATTAGACACATAGGGTAGTGTCTGCTGCCTGTCGAAGAAGAACAGCAGCGTCAGCATATCCGTAACCGCATAGTTGATGGTAGGCGATACGCGTATCACCTTCTGTCCTCGGGAGGTTACACTTACATTGTTGGCAAGGAAGGTGTTGCTCGTCTTGTCGTCACGAATACCTATATCCAGTTTGAAGATCAATTCATTCTTCAGCTTCTTAATGCCGAATATAGGTGCCGGAAGAACGATACCTTTTTTGCGGAAACCACCACCTATCACATATTCTGTGCTGGAGTTCTCACCCACCTGATAATCTATAAGGCTAAGGCTCTGAGTCTTAGACCTCCTTACCTCGAATTTGGCAGTAAGGTTGTTCTTAAAGCCTGCGTCAAAACCTATTAGCGGGTTGAATGCCTGTGTAATAGTAACGTTCGGTACCTGGAAGTAGGGTATGTAGTTTCTCGAGTTAGAGTCTATGAATGATGGATAACCAAGACCAAACAGGTCACGGAAGAGCAGCGACGAGTTAAAGCTGTTCATAGCCAGCGTGCCGGTATAGGCATGGTTCACCACAAAGTTGTTCATCACTTTAGAGAAGAAAGGCAGTTTACTTAGTCCGTTATAGGTTACTCGCCAGTTGGGCATAGGAGTAAAGTACCTGAACGGATTCGCTTTTACTGTCTCATGTGTATAGTCCAGCAGCGCAGCTGTCTGTGCCGGATTGCCCGCATAGGCAGCAATAAAGGAAGGTATCAGCACATCCTGTGAGAATGGTCCGTAACCCTTGGTATAGCTGGGGTTGTATGGGTCTGGTATATTGCCGGTATAGGGGTTGTTGGCGCCCAGCCTGCGCGATATGATCACCCTGTTATCAAGGAACTGATTGTATACCGATGAGCTCACACCCGAATTGCGGAACATGCTCTTGGCCGAGATGTAGGTAATGTTGAATGATCCTGTCTCATAAGGCGTAAGATGCTCGAATGCGCCGTTGGGGCTATACGTAGTATCTGCATACAACTCGCTGTGCGATTTGCTGAATGCCTGCGTTAGTGTCAGGTCTATCCTGAATGATTTGTGCGGCAGCAGGGTAGCCTGCGCATTAAGGTTGCGGGAGTATGTCTGCTGGAACTGCGCATTGAAATAGGTGTCGCGTGAAAGGCGGCCGGCATTTGCCTGTGCCAGCATCCATGCATAGTCCGGCTGATAGCCATACACGAAATCAAAGCCCGGTGCCATAGAGTAGTTGTTCACACCCATAAAGCGGGTGCTGTCCATATAGCCCGGCAGTATAGTGCCCTGTGTCTCTGTAAGGTTCAGGGTTACCCTGTTCACAATTGTAAGCGCATGACCTATTATATGCTCTATAAGCGAGGTTTGTAATGGTCGGCTTTTCAATGCTTTCTTACGCGCCTTTTTAGCAGCTATTTTCTTTTTCTTTTCTTCCAGTTGTTTCGCTCTGTCAAGGTCTTCCTGTGCCTGCACCAGCGAGTCCAGTTGGTCGTCGGTCAGGTTGGTAGTATTCATTTTTGGGAATGCAGCCTTTACTATTTCCAGCTTTGTTTCCGGAACCTTGGTAGTGTCCGACTCCTCTTTCTTATCTTTTTTGCTCTTCTTGTCTTTCTTGCCGTCCTCAGCATCAGGCGGCATTGGCAGTACAGTATCATCCTGCACTTTTTCAAAGCGTTTTCCAGGCTTATCTGGTTTATCAGCCTCCGGGATCATAGACTTCCGCAGGTCTGCATTGCCTTGCCCTTTTTCTCCGGTCTTCGGCATTTCTCCTTTTCTGCTCTCTCCTGCTTTTCGGGGTTTGCTGTTCAGTGCTTTCAGCCATCTCGACTTGTTGTAGAGCTGCGTCATGTTGAACTCACTGGTTACCGTACGTGTCTGTGTATTGCCTATGGTGTTACCCTGTGCATAAGCAATTGGCGGGGCCGTGGTCCATGTATAGTTGGCAGTATAGCCTAGGCGGGCACTTACCCAGTCGGTAAGTGGCAGCTTCGATAATGGTACATTATAAGTGCCGTTAAATGTCTGGTTGTAGGTGTTATTCTTACCGAAACGGCTGATGTTGTTTAGCAGCGAATCGCGTTTCACAGGGTTGTCTATGCGGCCATATGGTTCGTCTATACGAGATACATTGGTGGCACTGTAGTCCAGCGAAACAGACTTCATCAGTTCCCACCTCATAGAGTAGGTGCGGTTCCAGGTAAAATTCTTATAGTAGGTAGATGGTATCTTGTAGCCGCTGCCATCGTCTATGTTGCGTATCTGTATCTCCTGCGATATGCGGTTGAGATCATTACGCATATTGAAGGTAGAGGGCAAAGGCGTGAAGTTGAAATCCTTGGCAAGTGATAACCACTTCGATTTCGACTTGATGATGTTCTTCAGCGGCTCTACAGACTTGGTTTTCACTGCATAGGTATAGCCTACACCATAACGCTGTGTTGTTAGCTTGTCCAGTTCCAGTACCGGATTGTGCTTGAACTGGTTATTGAATGTATAGGTAAAGTCGAAGTTCTTCACACTCCATGGCATGCGCTTATTATTGTTTGGGTTAGCACTGTTGCCCTGTATACGTGCATTGGTTATGTTGAAGCTGCCTATAGAAGTAAAGTCTTGTGCGGCACTTTTTATAGAGTCGCGCGCCCGCTGGTTCCTCGCTACATTCAGTTCATGTTCCAGCAGCACATCCTGGTCAAAAGGATTGTACTTAGGAGTGCTCACATTCTGTGTGTACCCAACATATACCGGCAGCTGCACACCCCATTGGCGCGGCATTAGTTTGCCCAGAGAAAGGTTGGTAGATGTGTTGTACTGATAATAAAGATCCTGGAAACGCTGCTGTATCTTCTGGTCTATGTTGCCATAGCCGGGTGTATGCATACTGCCCGATAGGTTCACGTTGCCAAGGTCGGCCAGTTGCACAGACACTTTACCTGCAGCTGCATAGCCTGCCTGGTCATTTGTGCCGGATATACGCATCTCGTCAAACCATACTTCCAGACACTTAGGTAGTCCGTCGTCGCCCGGTGTTTTGTTGGTCTTCTTAGGGTTCACAAGACCCAGCATTATGTTCTTGGAGCCGCCTATGTTCGGGTTACCAATAATGAAGATTGGGTTGCCCTTAGAGTCTTTCGTTTCGTAAGGTATATGTGTAGGCCAGCCCTTTGCATCACGTTCTTTCTTGGCGTCTACCAGTTCCTGCAGCTGAATGTTTACATTGTTGGCAGCTGGCCAGATAATATCAGCAGCATTTTTACTTACACCTGCCGGTGTTATGGTAAGTGGTGTACGGTATTCGTAATAGTTATTTGTAAAGTCACTGCCTATACGAATGAAGGCATCTACATCTGCATTGCTTACTGGTGTTTGCCCTACCATTGCTTCCGCATGCAGGAACATACGCAGGTAGCTGAACTGACGCATATCCACATTCACTTCCTTGAATACGCCTCTTGCATCACCATCCTGCAGGGCACATGCGCGCAGCGAAAGAGATTGCTCATTCAGCAGCAGTGTCTGCTGTCCGCCTTGGGGGTTGGCAGTCTGTTGGCGGGCTACACCAGGAGGCAGCGCATATGGTACAGGTGCGCGGGTGCCATTTTCTTCCAGGCTCACAGACGTTACTGTGAAGTCTGTAAGTCCTTGGTTCTGCTGTGGCACGTTTTCTCCGGGTTCGTTCAACGAATAGTTATAAGAACGCCATTGGTTACGACCCAGTTCAAAAGATGCAAAGCGAAGGAATGCACTGTCCTGCCAGCCGGTCATGAACATACGTATGAATCGGATAGAACGGAAGTCGGATATGCCGCCTACACGTCTGTCGTAGTTCTGTATCGGTATCTTGAACTGGTACCAGCGTTCACGCGCAGTAGTGCCGTTGGGCAGTTTCACACCATTCGGGTCTTCCTGTATGCTGATCACGTAGTTGGAACCGACAGGCATGTTAGGTTTGAAATCGATACGATACTGGAAGTATGTTTCCGATTCGTTCATCGTATTATCCCTGTTAATGTCCTCAGACTCAGGAGTCGTAGTACCTGATGTGGCAAATGCAGATGTGGCACTGGTTATGGGTGAGTTGCCATCCGGGTTATTAAATCCTTTGTAGCGGGTAAGCACACTCACCTTGTCGCCATTGGTTCCGCTGGTGTAAGAAGAATCTCTGTAGAATTTAAAGTTGTCATTGGCAGGGTCGGCAGCAGCCTTTATATAGGCTGGGTTCGACGTGCCTCCTGCAAGTTTCACCTGCAGGCCGGTCAGGAATTTCCTGAAAATAGTTTGCTCGCTTTCCTGTCCCGGTTGGCCCACATCCGGCAGACCGTCATAACCTACGTCCTGCAGTTTCCTGGCTGCATTATCGTTATCGAAAGAACGGGTTATCTGTTGCTCGAACTTAGGCACATACCCCCATGCGGTAGTGTCCATTTTGGTGCGGTCGAAAGGCGATGGGATACCGTTCTCAAAGAACAGCCTCGAGTCTTTCATCACATCTTCAGAAACGTTACCCAGATTGATGTAAAGCGAACCTCCGTTAGGGTTGGCACTGTTCAGGAATGGATCCATTACCCAGAACTGCACATACTGTACGTTCGATGCCTCGAAGTCGGTATTGTCAATGGAGCGCGATATACCTCCCCAGCGTTTCTCCGGATTCAGCAGGTCGCCGGTATTAGGGTCAATGTTGGTTACGTCAAAGTTATACGGCCCCCTGTCTTTAGGGTAAAAGCCAAGGTCAAAAGTATTAAGTGAACCATTCAGCAGGGTAGGATTCCTGTTCGGGAAAACCTGTTTGGTAAGTATGGTTCTGATATAGTGCTGGTTCGAATCGTTTTTTACATAGCCGGGTACCGAAGTTCCTGTATTCAGCAGACTGGGCTCCAGCATATACCATGCCAGGCGCGCCCTGTTCATGCCATAGGCGTGGTTATTGGTAAGCGATGCTTCAGGGAATAAGGTTTGTCCCTGACTGTTCACTGCACCAAAAGGAGTAGATGCCAGAGACCATGCCTGAGCAGGAAATTTAAGGTCATAGCTGCTGCTGGTTCCTTCAAAGTCGTCTATGTACACAGATCCCTCCGGATCAAGTGCATTGATCTGTTTCGGGTGCCCCGGCAGCAAACCGGCAACTTCCAGATTTGTATTGACGAAAGAGGGTGCTGTAGAAGAGTATACCGGTAGTTTGTCAACCAGGCGGGTGATAGCAGGTACTTCTTTCTGAAAGTTGGCATCAAGTCCCAGTACGGTGTTCTGTATGGGGTCATCTCCAAATGTTACTTTTTGTGTGAAAGGCCTTTCTTTCAGGCGCATGATGGTGCCTCCCAGTGTCAGGTTCTTGTTCTGGTAGTAATCCATGCGCATGGCCATGAAGTTCTGCAGCTGAAAACCAAAGGTGGCATTATCCTCATACTGGATGTTGATAGGTACGCCTGAGTTCAGGATACCTGTATTCAGTATCTTGATCCTGCCCAGACCATACTCAATAGAGTAGTCCTGGTTCTCTATCAGCCTGGTACCACCTGCACTTACAGATACAGATCCCTGCGGTATGTTGAATCCACCCAGAAAGATATCTGATGAAGACGATGACTTGTACGAGCCGCGCATGATGTAGCGGTCATTTTGCTGGTACTGTTGCGCCACATACTTGGTAGAGTCATACAGAACCTGATAGATGTATCTGCGTTCCAGTATCGGTTCATTCACAACAGCCTTTTTCAGGTCGCTGCCAAATGGCTCCAGTACAGGGAATATGATCTTGCCTTGTTGGGTATTGATGGTAATACCTTCTACAAAGTCGAAGATACCATCTGGCTGAGGTTCGTTCTGGGCGTTAAGATGATCCAGATTCAACAGGCTGATGAAAGGGGTACCCGAAAGCGGACCTTCTGGCATGTACCTTTTTTCTCCACCTCCGGGGTCCTGATAAAGGATGTTCAGGGTGAAGTTGTCTTTAGAAACACCAAACCCGCCCAGTGCATACACATTCTTCATCATCAGGTCCCAAACCGGTAGTCGGGTACGGGGAGCCGTTCCCTTCATCAATTTCAGGAACAGTACCTTGGGGTTAGTGGTGTCTGGCGGAAGATCTGATGCAAACTCACCCACCTGATACACCTTGCCTTTGTAAGTATAGCGATAAGCTACACCGAGCACATCATCGGGGTTCATCTGTGTATTCAGCATGATGTAGCCGAGGCGGGCGTTGAAAGTATATTCTGTTGGAGACAACTGGCGGGCTGTGGTACGCTCAAAGTCCTGACCCTGTGTAAGACCCAGTGCCACTGCGGCATTTGTAGCAGATTTCTGTTGCCTGCCGCTAGGGTTCAGCTGCAACTGGTTGTAGAGTCGGTTCGCGCTATTGTCTGGCAGTGCATTGGCACCAGAGCCATTTGAAAGTATATTGTTGTATGGCTCTCCTTCGCCAAGGTCCATAAGGCACAGGATGTCGCGCACTCCTGCTACTGCACCGGTACGGTTGGTTACCCATACCTCTACTTTGTTGATGGTCACCAGAGAGTTGATGATCGGATAATTCCTCAGTGAGCTGTTGTAGTTTTTGCGGAAATACTGCGCCAGCAGGAAGTTTCGGTTCTCTTCGTAGTTGTTGGCCTTTATGGCTATCTGCTGCGACTGTGCACCACCCTGAATGGTAAGGCTCTTACGTGCCGACTTAAGCGTACCTACTACACCCGTCACCCACAACTTGCCGAATTGCAGTTGCGTTTTCAGGCCAAAGAGCGATTGCATACCATTGATCAGGCTGCTCTTCAGCGGGAAGCTCACATTACCGGCCTCTACTTTCTTCAGCATCTCATCTTCCTTACCGTTGTAGTCAAGTTTCTGAATATTCTGATAGTCGAAGGTAGCTTTGGTATTATTGCTGATATTCAGCTTCAGTTTATCTCCCACCGTTGCCAGCAGATTGATATTCATCTGCATATCAAAATCGAAAACGCCATATTTCTGTGCCCTGATGGGGAGCGCAGGGTTTTTGATATTCTGCCAGTTACCTCCAAATGTTACGTCCACATTACCCTGTGGTTTCACCTGTATGGTGCTGCTGCCAAATATGCGGTCAAACAGACCTTCTTTATACATTACAGGCAGTTCAGGAGTTTTGTTGAACAGCATCAGTCCGTCCAGCCTCCGTTGGAAGTAAGAACTTTCATCCTCTTTGGCTTTGTACTTCATGTACTCATCCAGTGTCAGGTAGGTAGGGTTGCGCAGGTATTCATTACCCACCTTAGAGGTAAAGTAATACCTGTTGGAATCTGCATCGTATTCAAATGTCTTTTTTACATTCTTGGGGTCCTGCAGGTCTATACTGCGTGGCAGCGCCTGGTCCGTTATGGGGTTTCCGGTTTTGTCATGTATCGGGAAACGCAGATTGTGAGAGGTGTCTACAGCAGTGCTGTCCTTGCCCGATGTGTCATCGGCCGGCAGGAATGGTACAAAAATAGGGTGGTAGCCACGGGCAGCAGCATTTGCTATTGCAACTATTAGTGCAATAAACAACAGAAATCTGTATCCGAAATAACTCTTACCCTTCAATTTTTACCCTTTTGCGTTGTTTACAAAGCCCGCAGCGCCTGTTTAATGATCTCTTCGACCGTTAATGAAGAAATATTATTTATTTTATTTATAGCGCTCTCAGCTACAGCCTTATTTATGCCGAGATTCACTAACGCTATTAACGCATCTTCCTGGGTAGTATTGTGTATCGGAGTGGTAACAGAAGAGTTATTTTGACGTTTTTGGAGTTTCCCCTTGAGTTCCAGCAGTATACGCTGGGCAGTTTTGCCTCCTATGCCTTTCACCCTTTCCAGCGTTTTGGCGTCCTCGCCCGAAACTGCTCGTTCCAGCTCGTCGGTGGTAAGCGATGAAAGTATGATACGGGCAGTGGCTGCGCCAACCCCGCTTATATTAAGTAATTGACGGAAAGTCACCCTTTCTTCCTCATCTGCAAAGCCATAGAGCACCCATGCGTCCTCGCGCACCTGCAGGTGTGTATATAATTTGCACCTGTCCAGATGTTGGATCTTTGCATACGTCTGCAAGGTGATGTTGATCTCATAGCCTACGCCATTTACATCCAGATTGAGTAATGACGGAGACATATAAGCCAGATCACCCACTAAAAAAGCATACATCCTTATATTCGGTTTTTGGGTATAGTGTTAAAAAAATATGGTTCCTTTTTGGCTGTTGAGGGCTCCTCTCAGACAAAAAAGGGTATGATCGCTCATACCGCCCGAAAGGTACGAAAATTATGTGAGTTGGCTATGCCGGAAGGGATAAGTTATTAAAGAAATATTGCGTTTGTGGAAAATCCGGTCAAAGGTTGTGGATTATTGCAAAACCAGGCTCCCGCAGGGCTTTTCTATACAAATTGCCAAGCACACTTTCCTGAAATTTTCATGTGTTATTTCGCTATGCTTCATTTCGCCTAGGGCATAAAAAAAGGGCTTTATTAAAGCCCCCAAGTATTGATGATCTGTGTTGCGTGGTCTGTACTTTCCACTTTTTCTATAACGTGTTCTATTTTGCCCTTTTCATTTATGAGGAAAGTAGTGCGTAATATGCCCCAATATTCATTTCCCATAAATTTCTTCCATGCCCATACACCATAAGCTTTGGCTATTTCCACATCAGTATCTACCAGCAGCGTAAAGGGTAGGGAAAATTTGGTCTCGAACTTTTTGTGGCTCGCAGTATTATCCGGACTGATTCCCAGAACTACAACGCCCTTTTCCTCCAGCAACGCAAACTTATCGCGCAGACCACAAGCCTGTTTGTTGCAGGTTGCAGTATTGTCTTTCGGGTAGAAGTAAAGCGCTACTTTTTTGCCCTTATAATCTTTCAGATCATGGATCTGACCATTCTGGTCGGCTGCTTTGAAGCCCGGTGCTTTCTGATTTGCTTCTATTGGCATGTGCTTGTTTTTTTGCTTTGTAAAGATAGCGTCGACCATCCCATTGCCTCAATGCTTTTAACTATAAGGCTATCAGGAAACCAACTGATCAAAAAGCTGATCTAGTTTTTCTGCCGGTTCTGAACAAAAGCCCGGATGCACTTTAGATGATTGCACTATGGTGCTACGTGTGGCGGTGAGCCAGCGGAAACGTTCTGCCGCAGGCAGACTGGCTATCGGGCTGGCTTTTGTTGTTCCTGTACATATCTCTGCAAAGGCCTGCAGATAGGCGCAAACCTCTGCTGCATCCACATCCGGAAACACCTGCAGCCGCTGTAAAGTTGTGTCTATACGCACCAGTACCAGCTTGCGCTCCCGGCAATAAAGCACCACACCAACGTTGATGAACTCTTCCCGTTCCACCCTTGGCATTACCCTGATCACGGCATATTCATATAAGAGCTGCTCTTGCATCGTTGGCTGCTTTTATAAAGGTTTCGGAAGAGGAGATGCGGTTGCACAGGAATTGTATATAGGCCTCACGGTGTTCCTGAGGGGTGGCAAAAGGAGAGTCTTCAACCAGCCATTCGTCTGGTACCAGCTCCACAATATTACGTATCAGTTCGGGGTGCAGCAGGGTGCGTATCTTTTCGTCGGCAGCCTGCTGCAGGGTGGCGTTTTTCAGCAGCACATGGTCTTTTGCCTGCGCAAAGGGTATGGTTGCTTTTGCCTCCCAGTTCTGCCAGGAGTGATGGAAGTAGAGTGATGCACCATGGTCTATCAGCCACAGTTCACGGTTCCACGAGAGCATATTGGTATTACGGCTCGTGCGGTCCACATTCAGTAGCAGACAATCCAGCCATACTATCAGTGATGCGGTCATTTCATCCACCTTGCTCACTGCGGGGTCAAAGGTGATGGAGCCGGAGAGGTAATGCACATCAAGGTTCAGGCCGGTACTGGCTTTCAGCAGATCCTGAATTTCTTCATCGGGTTCTGTACGGCCAAAAGCAGCATCAAGGTTGGCGAAAACTATTTCAGGCATACGCAATCCAATAGCCCTGGCTATTTCGCCGCCTATCAGCTCGGCAATAAGAGCCTTGCGTCCCTGTCCCGCGCCTCTGAACTTCAGTACATATAAAAAGCCGTCATCGGCCTCGGCAATGGCGGGCATAGAGCCACCCTCGCGCAGGGGCGTCACATACCTTATTACGTTTACAGTCCTTATCTCAGGTTTTGTGTTGCTCATATCCCTATCGGGGTTCAAAGTACTACAAAAATACAGAGGGTAGCCGAACGGAAATGAATAATCAGGCTCGCTTACTGAAAATGGCACGATATTTTCTATATCTTTCATAAAACAACCATATGCACCAACCGCACTATCTCATTCCGGCACACGCCCGGGGAACGGAAACAGACATTGCCTGTGGTTTCACCGCAGAGTCTATTGATGATGCCTCGGATCTTTTTGTAGATGCCAAGGATAGACTACTGGCCGTTACAGACTGGTCCGATTATGGCTCGCTGGAGTCGGTGCACTTCCGTCTTGCAGATAGTCATGGCAATACGGTGCGCAGGCATGCCCGCCGCGGAGATCATATACTCATAAGTTCTGCGGGCGATGGCGACCAGCCTGCAACATCTTTCGACCGCTACATAATAGAAGCGCTGGAGTACGACGACTATCCCGACGAAAACAGAGAGACTTTTGCCATAAGACTGCGCCCTACTGTGCCCGAAGGTGCAGATGCGCCAAACGATACAGCTACCATAGTTATTGGTCGCACAGGGCTGGTGTTGTCTGCAGTATATCATGGCCGTAACAGGGTAGATACCGATGATGATCTGTGGCACGGCCTGGAAGAAGAACAATGGAGTATGCTCATGAAAGGTCTGCTCGATTATTACGATCAGGATATGTTGTAGGCACAAAAAAAAGCATGCATACCATTGGGTATGCATGCTGTAAAATGAATTGATAGTTTAGTTATTTCTTTACAGGAGGCTCCATTACAGTGCCGCATTTCTTGCAGGTACGTTTGTCTTCGTCGCTGTAGAAGCGATTCATTACCGGTGGCAGCTGTGCTACTATGTCCGAAACGTGCATATACTCTTCATAGAGTTTTTCGTGGCAGTTTTCGCAAAACCACATAAACCCGTCCAGTTCCTCACTTTTACGTTTTATCTCCAGTACCAGCCCCACGGTGTCTGCACCACGTTGTGGTGAGTGCGGGGTGCGACCCGGTAGCAGGAACATATCGCCTTCTTTGATGGGTATATCCACTATCTTGCCATCTTCCTGTATACGCACCACTATGTCGCCCTGCAACTGGTAAAACAGCTCTTCGCCTTCATTATAGTGGAAGTCTTTACGGGCATTGGGGCCGCCTACCACCATTACTATGAAGTCGTCAGCTTCCTTATATACACATTGATTGCCTACCGGTGGTTTCAGCAGGTGGCGGTTTTCATCTATCCATTTATGGAGATTGAAAGGACGTAGTACCGGCATGTTATTCTTAATTGAGAAGTTTAGTAGTAAATGCTTTATTTCAGGATCTTCATCTTCACCGTTTCTATACGGGTATTGGTCACAAGCAATATGTCAAATTCATACTTGCCTATAAAGATGCGTTCCTTTATTTTAGGTATGGTTTCGTGCTGTGTAATGATGAAGCCTGAAAGGGTCTCAGAGTCATCCGTAGGGAAGTTGAAACCATATTTTTCGTTCAGGTAATCCAGTTCCAGCCTGCCCGAGAAGATGTATTCCATCTCTGCTATCTGTTTTTCTACAAACTGTTCCTCATCATACTCGTCATTAATATCGCCGAATATCTCTTCCAGTACATCTTCCATGGTCACTATACCTGCCGTGCCACCAAATTCATCTACTACCCAGGCTATGCTTTTGCGCTCCTTGGTAAAACGGTTCATCAGGTCCACTGCACTCATGGCTTCCGGAATCGCTGTTATGGTATGAAGGATATCCTTTATCGCATCGGGGCGGCGGTTCATATCCAGATGGTGTATGTAGCCAAGTATGTTGTCTATAGAGTCTTCATAAACAATGATCTTAGATAACTTGGTCTCTATGAACTTTGCCCTCATTTCATCTATAGGTGTAGATATGTCCACCGCTTCTATTTCGTTGCGGGGCACCATACACTTACGTACTTTCACATTTACCAGATATAGTGCGTTCTCAAACAATTCCTGATTCACCTCGCTGGTCTCGTTTTCGTGTCCGTGCATGCTCTGCTTCACAAATAGTTCCAGATCCACACGGTTAAACACTTGTTTGTTCTCCTTGATGTGCACATTAAGCAGGTATTTCAGAATAAATTCTGATATCGAAACGAACACACGGGCAATAGGAGAAAAGATAAAGTGCATACCCTTCATTGGTATACTGAAAACACCCAGCAGCACATCGGCTTTATGCCTGAAGATAGCCTTGGGAAGGAATTCTGCAAATAACAGTATCACCACAGTAGCCAGAACGGTATCCAGACCTAACTTCGCAAATTCAGGTAAAATAATTTTGTTCTTCTGCAGCAGATTGGTTGTGAGTTGAGAGGTCAGTGCACCAAAAATTACCAGTATCACGTTTACGCCTACCAGAGCAGTGCCTATGAACTCTGCCGGATTTTCCATAAACTCAGACAGGATCTTGCCGGAGTATTTACCCTGTTTTTTACGCAGTTCTATATTTAGCTTATTAGCTGAAATGAACGCGATCTCCATACCCGCAAAAAAACCTATGAGCAGGATACAGACGACAATATATAAAATAAGATGTGGTACATCCATATGGCCAAAGATAGTAAAAGAATAGACATGAGCAGCGACCGTTCAAACAGAACCGCTCACCGGAAAGTACCGGTGAGCGGTTCTGAAAAAGCAGCCATCTGTTATTAGTAACTGTTGTTTGCATCCTTAAGTAATGGCTGTTTCAGATCCTTCTCCGAAACTATGGCCAGAGAAAGATCTATCTTCCAGTCTATGTTCAGTGCTGGGTCTTTATAAAAAACACCGCCCTCACATGGTTTGTTATAGAAATTGTCGCATTTATAGAATACCTCTGCGGTATCGCTCAGTACGGCATAACCGTGGGCAAAACCATGAGGAATAAGGAATTGTTTCTTGTTTTCGGCAGAGAGCTCCACGCCAAACCACTGTCCGTAAGTAGGGCTTTTTTGGCGCAGATCCACCACTACGTCCCATATACTGCCTTCCAGCACACGTATCAGCTTGGCCTGTGGCACAGGGTTGTTCTGATAGTGAAGACCACGCAACACATTCTTTATAGAACGGGCCTGATTGTCCTGCACAAACGGAGTGTTGTAGCCGGACATTGCCTCCAGCTCCTTCATATTATAGCTCTCGAAGAAGTAGCCACGGTCGTCACCATGAACTTTAGGCTCTATGATCAGCAGACCTTCCAGTGGGGCTTTTGTAATTATCATACAATATCAGTTATCCTATTATCTCAAGGAAGTTTTTAGTAATGAAAGTTAGTTCTTCTTCGGTAAGTTCGGTATGCATGGGCAGAGAAATTACACAATCCTGCAGCATATTGGTTGCCGGCAGGTCTGCGCCTGCAGTATTATACTCCTTCAGCATGTCCTGTTTGTGGCAGGGCACAGGGTAGTAGATCATGGATGGTATATTCCTTTCTGCCAATTTTTGGTGCATCTCATCGCGACTGAAGCCGTTCAGTTTCAGTGTATACTGGTGAAATACGTGGCGCGCATTTGCAGCACGTACAGGAGTAGTGATCTTCGGATGCCCGCTGAATGCCTTATCATAGAAGTCGGCAGCAGCCCTGCGTGCATCGCAATATTCGTCCAGGTGTGGCAGCTTGATGCGCAGAATAGCTGCCTGCATCGCGTCCAGACGGCTATTACAACCCACCATTTCGTGGTAGTAACGCACTTTCTGACCATGATTGGCTATCATTTTCAGGCGCTCAGCCAGTTCGCTGTCGTTGGTAAAGATCGCACCGCCATCGCCATAGCATCCCAGATTCTTAGATGGGAAGAACGATGTACAGCTGATCAGGCCCATAGAGCCGGTCTTTACCGTACGGCCGTCAGAGAAGGTATAATTGCCGCCGATAGCCTGTGCATTATCTTCAATTACAGGCAGGTTGTGCTCGTTGGCAAGTGCCAGCAATGGCTCCATATCTGCCGACTGACCATACAAATGAACGGGTATTATCGCCTTGGTTTTCGGAGTGATCGCCTTTTTCAGGCAATCTATATCCATCGTAAAAGTATCCGGATACACATCTACGAATACAGGGGTGAGCTTCAGTAGCGCCACCACCTCTACTGTAGCCATGTAGGTAAATGAAGGTGTTATTACCTCATCGCCGGGCTGCAGGCCCAGTGCCATAAGGGCAATCTGCAGAGCATCAGTACCATTGGCGCAGGGTATCACATGTTTCACACCTACATAGGCAGCCAGCTCTGTGGCCAGGTTGTTTACCTGAGGGCCACCTATGAACATAGTAGTGTCTATAACGCTCTGTATAGCGGTATCTATTTCAGGCTTTATCTTGTTATACTGGCGCTTCAGGTCCACCATTTGAAGGTTCTGCATGCTGTGGTCTTTTTTTAAGGGTGCGAAGTTACTGCTTTTGCCCTTGTTTCGGGGCTGGTAATGGTAATATTTTTGTAATGTTATAACGCACTGATCGCTCATGTAGTATATGAACCTGCTCAAATGTGGATATCTGTTATTTCTGAATTATATTTGATTCACGGATGCCGCATTGGCGGTAGTAAAGCATGCAAACACATAAACGTTTCAATATCAGGGTTTACGGTATATGGCTGAATGATGGACAGGTATTGGTAAATGAGGAGCTCATTCGTGGGCGAAGGGTCATAAAGTTTCCCGGTGGCGGACTGGAATGGGGCGAAGGCATTGCCGATTGTCTGAAACGGGAGTGGAAAGAAGAACTGGGTCTGGAAATAGATATTGTTAGTCATTTCTATACCACCGATTTTTTTCAGGCTTCCGCATTCGATGATTCTCAGGTGATCAGTATTTATTATCTGGTTTCAGGAATAGTTCCGGCCACTATTACCAACCATGTTCCGGGCGAAAAGACTTACTGGTTGCCGTTGCAACAGGTAAATGCCACATCCTTCACGCTTCCTATAGATAAGGTAGTGGGCGACTTGCTGGAGATACATTGTAAGGAGAGTATCGGGCTATAGCCAAACCAAATAATAGATTTTTTACAAAAACGCCTTTACGGGGTTACCTTTGCTGCCTATGAAATTATTAATGCAATACCTGTCACGGTACAAAGGGATGATAGCAATTGCTATTGTACTGGCGGCCATCAACCAGAGTTTTTCTATGCTCGATCCGCTTATTGCGGGTAAACTGATGGATCGTTATGTCAATCATCCCCTTACTTTCGACAAGGAAGGGTTGCTACACAGAGATGTAAATGCCTTTATGAAGGGGGCGTTGGGGCTTATAGCTGCGCTTATTGGTGTGGCCATGGTGTCGCGAATAGCCAAAAACTTTCAGGACTATGCCGTAAACGTGGTCATACAGAAATATGGTGCCCGCTTATATACCGATGGGCTGCGTCATGCACTCAGGCTCCCTTATCAGGAATTTGAAGATCAGAGCAGCGGCAAAACTCTGTCAGTATTGCAGAAAGTTCGTACCGATTGCGAAAAGTTCATCCAGTCTTTCTTCAATGTTTTGCTGCCTACCATCATAGGTATCGTTTTTGTAATTATCTATGCCATATCACTTAGTCCGCTGTTGCCGGTCATTTATCTGGGAGGGGCTGCTATACTGGCACTACTCACCAATGCACTCAGCAAGCGCATAAAAACCGTACAGAAGAATATTGTCAGGGAAACCAATGCACTGGCAGGTTCCACCACAGAGTCGCTGCGCAATATAGAGCTGGTAAAGAGTCTGGGGCTCACTCATCAGGAGATTCGCAGGCTCAATGCAACAACCATTAAGATACTTATGCTGGAGCTGAAAAAAGTACGTAGCATACGTACCATTTCCTTCATCCAGGGCACATTTGTCAACCTACTCAGGCAGGGCATTGTTATGTGTCTGCTCTACTTTATATATGGCGGTGCTATATCTGCAGGTCAGTATCTCACACTCATTTTTTATTCGTTCTTCATCTTCGGCCCCATGCAGGAGATAGGCAATGTTATCCTTTCTTACAGAGAGGCAGAAGCCTCGCTGAATAATATGCAGGAATTGCTGAAAAAACCTGTTGAGTTCACGCCGGAGCAGCCCGAGGCGATCAATGCTATTGAGCAGGTACAGTTCTCAGATGTTACTTTCAAGCACAATAGTTCTAACAGGCCTGCGCTCGATGGCATCACCTTTGGCGTGAAGCTCGGTGAGACGGTGGCTTTCGTTGGCCCATCTGGCAGTGGCAAGACCACATTGGTAAAATTACTGGTGGGTTTATACCATCCCGGCAAGGGCGAAATTACCTACAATGGTCACAGCTTTGCAAAGATAGATTACGAAGAACTGCGCCACCAGATGGGGCTCGTTACGCAGGATCCCCAACTGTTCTCCGGTACTATTAAGGAGAATCTGCTATTTGTGAACCCTACTGCTACAGAGCAGGAGATCAATGAAGTCTTGCAACAGGCTGCTTGTCAGAATCTCTTATCAAGGGCCGAAAATGGCCTCGATACTGTTATTGGTGAGGGTGGTTTGAAACTTTCCGGTGGCGAGCGCCAGCGTATATCTATTGCTCGTGCGCTCCTGCGTCACCCACGTCTCATGATATTTGATGAGGCTACCTCTGCGCTCGATTCACTCACAGAAGAAGAAATATCACAGACCATTCGCAGTGTTACTGCCCGCAGAGAGCATATAACTATCATGATCGCGCACAGGCTGTCAACCATCATGCATGCCGACAGGATCTACGTACTCGAGAAAGGTAACATCGTAGAAACCGGCTCCCACGAAACGCTCTTGGCAGAAAAAGGACTCTACTACGCTATGTGGCGTCAGCAGATAGGCGAGCGCAAAGATGTGCCGGGCATCAAATAGTCTGAAGCGGATTTCAGGTTTCGAATTTTATACAAAGACGGAGGGCGAAAGCCTTCCGTCTTTGTGCTTGTAGCAGCGACTCAAACAAAATGTTCCTTTATTTTATTAACCGTCAATTGATAATCTATAAAGTTTATCAATAAAACATGCTCGCTGGTACGGTAGTCAGTAGTGGATCTGATAAAATGAATTAAATTTATTGACAATAAGCAGATTTATGAAAAAGATACAGATACTCACAGCAATCGCCATTATTTGTGGCGTATTGGGTGCGGGGAAATCCCTGGCGCAAATGACAGGCGGTAGTGTTTTCCTGAAAGGAAGATATGTGGAAGCAGGCATATGCGCCAATGGCGACTTTGGCGCAGCCACACCTCCTGCAGGCTATCATCCGCACCTATCTATAGCTGGTGGCGGTGCTTCTCTTGGTTTTGTAGCAGATCCGGCCATGGATGGCTGGGCAGTAGGTACGCCTGCTTATGTAGGCGACTACTTTGTGCCGGGTTCTCCTTTCGAGGGTTGGAACCTGCAGATAGGTGGTCTGCGTGCGCAGGCACATAGCTGTGGCGGTTTTACCGGCACAGGCCTTACCGGTGGCAATACTGCTTATACAGTTAGTGGTAGTAAAGTTATCGGTATGTGGATCGGTAGCTTCGATAGTATGACAGTGAAACAGGAAACAACGCTCGATACCAATGCGCTTTATTTCAGCATGAAGGTGACACTCATCAACAACGCATCGGTTCCAAAGAACAATATCTATTATATGCGTAGTCTCGATCCCGATAATGATCAAAGCTGGTTTGGAGGCGGTTTCACCACTACTAACAAGATAGAATATCAGCAACCCAATGCCATTGGTGCCAGTATGGTATCTGCAACAGGTGCAACAGGCGCCATTACCAAAATGTCGTTGGGTACGCTCGATACCAATGCAAGGTGTCTGGTATATTCTTCATGGCCATTGGTGTCCAGTACCGATCTTGCTACAGTGTATGGCATGAGCTATGCTACAAGCACTTCACTTTATACTGCTGGTGCTACCAATACTGCCGATGTGGCTATAGGGCTGGTATTCAGGGTGCCGCATCTGGCACCGGTAGATAGTGCTTCAGACAGTGTGGGTTATAAAACTACCAGCACAGTGCACCTTCATCCGGCCAACGAAAAGAGTTTTACTTACTTCTATGCATTCAGCCAGGCTGGTGCCGATTCTGCTATCGCTGATCTCATAGATACGGCAACGGTTATAGTGCCTCCTCCGCCAACAGCCGTAAACAATATCAACACAGAAACTGCAATAAAAGTATACCCTAACCCTGCAGGTAACATGATAAATGTATCTGGACTCGCTGCTACAGACAGGCTGGAGCTATACGATATGATGGGACGAAATGTAAGTCCGGCATGGATTATTAGCGATAGAGCAGTTAATGATCTTTTTCTGCAGGATATACCCAATGGCAACTATATACTTATAGTAAAAGACATGTCAGGCAGAACAAAGACACATCTGCCGTTGCGCAAACAATAATTGAAATTATCAGGATATGCGATCCCCGGTGCCAACAGGTGCCGGGGATCTTTTTTATGCAGCAAAGGGTGTCATTCCCAGATTAAAGCGCTTAATTAGGTATTATCATGCCCTTTAACATACAATTCTTACCTTTTACGCCTGTTTGGAACTATTTTTGCAGCTATTTGTGTAATTTATAGGCACTTCTGAAACGATTCCTTAAAATATCGGGCTATATACTGGCTGTTATTCTCCTGCTTTTGCTGGCTGCGGTAGCATTGGTCAATTTTACACCCGTTCAGACTTACCTGGCACAATACGCAGCAAAGGTCTTGTCTACCCGCCTCGAGACCAAAGTGGATGTAGCCAGTGTGCATATAGGTCTGCTCAACGAGCTACAGGTAAAAGGGGTGTATATTGAAGATCAGTCTAAGGATACATTGCTGTATGCAGGCGAATTGCAGGTGCGTATCACCGATTGGTTCATCTTCAAAGACAAGCCGGTCATCCACTATGTGGGGCTCGAAGACGCCTATGTAAACATGTCACGAAAGGCTGACTCAAAAGTGTGGAACTACGATTTTATTGCAGATGCTTTCAGTTCGCCTAAGAAAGATACGCAAACCAACAGTAAGCCATTCGAGTTCGATCTCCGTAAAGTGAAACTGGAAAAGGTGCGCTTTCATATGCACGACAAATGGATTGGGGAGGATATGGAATACAATGTTGGTTCCTTTACCCTCAATTCTAAAGGACTCGATTTCAAAAAAAAGGTCATCGATGTCAAAGAGATCAGTTTAGCCAATACCTCCATATTCGTCAACGAGTATAAAGGTGGCAGGCCCAAACACCTGCGTCCCAAATATATCGACACCTTCGATGTTACACCTTTCAACCCCGATATGTGGGCGGTGAACATAAAGGACCTTTCATTGAATAATTGCTCATTTGGTTTTAGATCAGACGATAAAATACCTACTCCCGGTCATTTCGATGAGAGTCATATGGACATTCGCCAGATAAACATTGGCGTGAGCGACATACACATTGTGGGCGATACCATCCGCGGCAATATAGACCTGGTTCACGCAAGAGACCGCAGCGGCATCATGATAAAGCAGATGAAGTGCAAGGCAACCGTGTCCCCGATCGCGTCTATCTGCGAAGATCTTTACCTCGAGACCAACAATAGCAAGCTGGGCAATTATTATGCCATGCATTACCGGCACTTCCCCGATTTCAATAACTATCTGGACAGTGTGACAATGGTAGCCAGGCTGCGCGAGGCTAAAGTAGACAAGAGAGATATTGAATACTTCGCTCCCGAGATGGCCGGTTTCCCCGATATGCTGGTCACTATCAGCGGCAATGGCAAGGGTACGGTCACAAACCTTACAGCAACAAAACTCAATGCTTCTGATGGAAATGTGGCGCTTAAGGGAAATCTCACCATGAAGGGATTGCCTGATATCAGCACTACCTACATCACTTTTACAGATGCCGAGATACTTACTACCGGCAAGGGTATTATGCACTATGCGCCCGCTCTAAAGGGTAACCCCAATTTTGCTGCAGATAGCATCACCTACGCTTTCTTTACGGGCAGCTATGAGGGCTATGTTGAGAACTTCTATGTGAAGGGTGTACTGAAGAGCAATATGGGTGCTGTAGCCACAGATATGAAAATGTTGCTGCCTGGTTTTGATGCGGCAAAGGCTTCATATTCTGGCCTAATTACTACCGACAATCTGCAAATTGGCAAATTGCTGCGCGAGCCGCTCTTTGGCAACATCACCCTCAATGAAAAAATATCAGGTAGATCTTTCGATGTAGATCAGATGCAGCTGCACCTGGATGGCGACATAAAAGAATTTGGTGTGAATGGTTATGTCTATCATAACATATACACGCAGGGTACGCTGGCACAAAAACAGTTCGATGGTAAGGTGCTGGTCGATGATCCTAATCTGGCATTGGAGTTCGATGGTGGACTGAATTATGCCGACAAGCGCATGAAGATCAATGCAACTGCGCACCTGCTGGCAAGCAATTTTAAAGAACTTAATCTGACACCCGATAACTTTACCGCATCTGCCGACTTCGACCTGAACTGCACCGGCAGCAACATAGACGACTTCTCCGGTAATGCAAAACTCTTTAACATCGATCTGAAACGTAACGGTCACAAACTCGCAGTCGATTCACTCTACATGTTATCATCCGGCAGCAGTACCGACCGCAGGCTCAGTTTTCAGAGCGATGCATTTACTGCCAATGTTACCGGCAATTACCGCCTCAGCAACCTGCCTGCTTCTGTGCAGTATTATCTCTCGCGTTATCTGCCCAATTACATAAAAGCGCCTGTGAAGTATGCCCCCGATCAGGATCTCAGTTTTAACATCACCACCAAAAGCATAGACAGCATCTTTGCTTTGACCTTGCCTATTCTCAGAGGTTTTGATAATTCAGTCATTTCCGGCTCGCTCAACACTACTGCCAAGAAATTACTGCTCAATGCTACGGTGCCCTATGCCCGCATAGGCACAGTGCATCTGCGCAATGTTACCCTGCTCGGAGAGGGCGACCTGAATGTGATAGGCATCAATACCACGGTAGGCAACATCGCCCTGGGCGATAGCATCCTCAACGGAGGGCTGAGCCTTACCTCCACCGTTGGTAGCGACTCTATATCTTTCAATCTGGCTACTGAATCTCCGGATAAAGAAAGTTCCTTTACCCTCAATGGTCGCATAGTAGCGCATAGAGATTCGCTCACCATGAATATATTCCCATCGCAGTTCTTCATGAACAAAGTGCAGTGGAATATTCCCGGAGGAAGCATCATTGAGTACAGCGATAGATACCTGAAGGTCGCCGGACTGACACTTACATCGGGCATTCAGCGTATAGATGTCAACTCTGCTGCCGGCCCCGGTAGTGGTCTGATAGTCAATACATCCAATCTCGACATTTCTCAACTGGGCAATTTGGCCGGACTTTCGTCTTACCAGCCCGATGGGCGTATCAATGGCTATCTCACTGTTGCCAATATATTCGGGAACGTAGAGGTCGGTGCCAATATTAGAGCCACTGGGGTTAAGCTGGGAGCAGATACGGTTGGTTCAGTAAATGTTGTAGCTCTTTGGGATGTGAAAAAGGGTCTTTTGCGTATAGATCCCCAAACCGGCATATACAGAGATAACTCCAGTATATCAGCATCCGGTACAGTAGCGTTAGATAGTGCTGCTGCAGATAAGATAGATGGTGCTATCACTTTCAAAGATGCAAGGGTGGCTTGGGCTGCTCCTTTCCTCACTGGTTTATTCAGTAAGATAAAGGGCGAAGTAAATGGTAGTGTGAACGTTACAGGGTCAAATGATAAACCGGTTATGGAGGGTAAACTCACTGTATCCGATGTAGGTTTTAAGCTCGATTACATGGGTTGTTATTATACCATACCCAAGGCTACTGTTGGTATCACCAATCAGCGTATCAGTCTTGGTCAGGTGCAGGTCTTCGATAGCTATAAGAACATTGCAATCCTGTCTGGATACTTCTCTCACGAGCTCTTCAATAAGATGCGCATGAGGCTGAAGGTCACCACTCCTAAAATGGAGCTCTTGAACCTTGCCCATAATGAAAACGAGCTGTTCTATGGCAAGATCATTGGTGGTATGGACTCCTTCACCATCCGTGGACCGTTCAATAACATCAGGCTCAATCTATACAATGGTTATCCTGCAGCTAAGTCAAACCTCTACATTCCTGCAAGTTCAGGTGGTTATGTAGGTGCCTATAGCTATGTATCATTCAAGACCTATGGTGCAGATCAGGATAAAGCAGAAAGGCGCAGCAAGGACAAGATCTCTATCAATCTCGATTGCAATCTGAATGAGCTGGCAGAGATTCACATAGTCATGGATCCTGCCACAGGCGATGAGATAGTGGCTACCGGTAAGGGAAATATTCAGATAGATATCCCGCCTAGCAATGATATGCGTTTGTCAGGTATCTACAGTATATCGCAGGGTTATTATACACTCACTTTCCAGCAGGTGGGCATTCACAGAATGTTCAAGCTCAATCAGGGTAGTACCATCAGTTTCAACGGACCTTTTGCAGAGACATACCTCTCTGTAGATGCCATGTATTCTGCCAAGGCAAAACTCTATGACCTGCTTACTACATCAGAACGTGGACTTATCAGGGGCAATGAACTCATAGATGCACAAACACCGCAGCAGGTCAATGTGATGCTGCATATGAGAGGCCCTATATACACTTCTCAGCTTACTTTCGATCTGGATCTCGATAACAAACACTCCCAGGGTTCCCTCGCACACAGGAAGCTATTACTCATCAACAACGACGACAGGCAGAAATTTGACCAGGTTGCGTCACTGTTGTTGGTGGGCGCCTTCATACCGCCGGAGGGCATGGGGCAAAGTGCCCTGTCGGGAGCAATCAATAACGTTAGTCAGATATTGTCTTCAACGGCATCTACAGGTCTCACAAATATAGTCAACCGCCTCATCGGCGACCGCAACCTGAATGTAGCTGTGAAGTACACCAACTACAATTACAGCGACCAGGCAGTGATCGGCAATGTCAACCGAAGTCAGCTGAAGCTGGGTGTAACTAAGAATTACCTCAACGATCGTTTGCTGGTATCTGTAGGTAGCACTTCCGACTGGGGCAAACCTACCAATACCAGTGCGGCAAGTACATTCAATGTGGCGGGCGATTTCCGCTTGCAGTATCTGCTCTCTCAGAATAGTGGCCTTAGTCTCAACGTATTCCATACCAGCGACTACGATCTCACCATAGATCGCAATATACAGCGCAGCGGTATGGGTATTAGTTGGCGCAAATCATTCGATAATCTCGATGAGCTCTTTCATGGTGCCAGATATGCACGCGAACGCAAAGAAAAGCAGCTGAAGGCCATGCAGATCACCCTTGACTCTACTGCGAAAAAGGATGAATAAATTATTGAAATTTACGGGCAGCCATTACAGCATAGTTTTGTAAAACTTTATCAGACCCTCCATGGGGCTCTGTACAACCTTGCCTAGCTCCAGTTCATACTGGTCGCATAGGTGCTCTATCACATCTTTAAAGGCAAATGCCACAGATCCGGTAAAGTAGAGTGGCAGGTTCCAGCTCTGTCTGTACTTCAGTATGTTGTGGTGAAAGAAATCATTGATACAGTCTTCTATGATGTTCTCTGCCATGTAGTGCCCGCGCATATCAGCTATAAAAGGCACGAAAGATGCAAGATAACGGTTAGGGTAAGGAGCACTGTATAATTCACTGATAATAGCATTGATATCCTTACCGAAGCGTAGCTCAAAACCTGTTTTTAGTTCAGCATCAAAAGTGCCGTAAGCATAGTACTGCAGTATTCGTTTTCCTATGTAATTGCCGCTGCCTTCATCGCCTGCCAGATAGCCCAGCGATGGCATACGGTCTGCTATTTTGCTGCCGTTATAGTAACACGATGCGCTGCCTGTTCCAAGTATAGATACTATCCCCTTGTTTGTGCCGCACAAAGACTGAGCTGCAGCCAGCAGGTCACCCTGCACTTTTACCTTCTTCACCCCGAAGTGTTTTTGCAACACTTGCTGCAGCTGTTTCTGCTTGTCTGCAGCACTTGCTCCTGCTCCGTAGTAGAAAATAGCATCAGGCGCTTTCTTCAGTTCTGTTACCGGCAGTTCTGACTGCAGCATGGCTGTTATAGCTTCGCTGTTCTGTATGTAGGGGTTTATGCCCTGTGTTTTGAAGTGGGCAGGCTTGCTGCCTTTTTTCAGCAGGCACCAGTCGGTCTTGGTCGATCCGCTTTCGGCTACGAGGATGGAAGGCATAGGATAGTATTAAGTCACAAATATGCATTTTATTTAAGAAAAATCCTAATGCATATGTTATCCTTAAAACAAATGATAAGCACATGACCCATGCAAATGTCTTGTTCCCTTTTTGTATATTTAATACACGCTACTCCTCATGAAATTGAAACAACTATTTATCTTGCTGTTACTGCCCTTTTGTTGCAACGCACAGGCTGTAAATACAGCCCCTGCCTACAAAAATATAGCAGTTGGCGGCTATGCAAGGGTTAGTTACGAAAACGATTTCTTCACCGCTTCAGATCGGTATTACACACAGGGGCTTGATATAGAAGTGGTTTCACCTGCTTTCAGAAGACTCATTACCAACAAGTTGCTTTATACGCCTCCTTTTAGCTATACCCGCTATGGGGTCGGTATTCAGCACAATGGGTATACGCCCAATAGTGTAAGTGAAAATAGTATCCTTTATGGCGATCGTCCTTATGCCGGCGTCACCCTGCTCAAAACTTTCGCTCTTGCCATAGATACCGTCAATCGTCAGCGTTTCTATACTTCCGTTAATGCGGGTGTTATCGGCAGTGCTGCCTTTGCCGGAGATATACAGATGTCCGTTCATAAGTTTCTGGGCAATTATGCGCCACATGGTTGGCTCCATCAGATCCGCAACGATGTGGCGATCAACTACAATGCAGCCTACGAGAAAGAAGTGCTGCGTGCCGGTCGTTTCCTTTCTGTTTCCGGTGGCGCCAATGTCAATCTGGGTTCGCTCAATTGCGGGGTAGGGGTAGATGGTACTATTATGGTGGGTTATTTCCTGTCTCCCTTTACCGATGAGCGCCGCCGTAAAGGGATGCCTCAGCTATTCATTTACGAGCACCCTGGCATTTACCTGCCTGGCTACGATGCCACTTTGCAGGGTGGGGTGTTCAACCGGTATTCACCCTATGTCGTAACAGAGACTCATGTTGTCCGCCCTGTTTTGCGCAACCGCTATGGCTTTGTGCTGGCGTGGCGTAGTGTCTATCTCGAATATTTTGTGGCCACATTGTCAAAGGAGTTTTCCACCGGCGAGAGCCATCGGTTTGGTGGTGTGCAGTTCGTGGTCGGTTTCTGATTCCTTTTAGTCTGCTTTCTTCTGTCGCAAATAACCCTCAGGGGTATTGTTTTTTTTATTTTAATAAAAAATATACATCAGAACCCAAGGTTTTGGCATGGTTTTGCGTCTATATAGTTGAGTGGTTAGTTTCAATAGCAAAAAGGGCCCTTTTTCAATTGCAGTAACGTCGCTCATATCAGATCATATTTTGAGGATAAAATATTTTAGTTGAATTATTCAAAACCTATGAATCAAAGGCCAACAGCCCCTGTAAACCACCATCTCTAATGAAAAAGGTGTGAGGATGCACCAATAAAAACGGACGATATGATCTAAAAGAAGTAAATTACTATTGTAAAACCTAAGACCACCTTATGCCCGCATATTCTGAACAGGAAATAATAGCAGGGTGCCGGCAAAAAAGCCGGGCGGTACAGGAGCACCTCTACAAAATGTATTACAGTGCATTTTTAAAGGTTTGCGCCCGTTACGCTAAGGATATGCAGGATGCGGAACAACTACTCAATGATGGTTTTCTTAAAGTGTTCACGCAGGTAGATAATTTTAAAAATGCTGGTTCATTTGAAGGTTGGATGAGGCGTATTGTTATCAATACCTGCCTCGACTACCTCCGCAGTCATGCGCTCAAAGAAGAAATGGTAATGCACGTTCGCGCCATACCCGCAGAAGAGACCAATCTTTCTGTAACCAACACAGGTATGGAACGCGTCGAATTCAATGACATGGTCAGAATGATACAGTCGCTACCCACAATGACACGCACGGTTTTTAACCTGTTTGTCTTTGATGGGTTCAATCATAAAGAAATAAGTGAACAGCTGGAAATAAGCGAAGGGACCTCGCACTGGCATTTGCATCAGGCAAGAAACCTGCTGCAGAAAAAGGTCATGAAAACAGAACAAAACAATGTTACGTATGAAGCCAAGAGAATTTGACGAACTGGTCAGACAGAAGTTTGAGCAGAACGACTTTGCTTACAACCCCCATAGCTGGGATCGGCTTGCAGAGCAAATGGATGGCCGTGCGAAAAAGCGCAGTATGCTCATGTGGTTATGGATGCCCGCAGCTGGTATGGCGGCTTCTGTAGCGCTGGCATTGGGTATTACCTCTTTGCTGAAGATGGGTATACCCGCAACCGGAAATGCTAATGCAGGTTATGCAAATGTGGGCAAATGGCAGCCTCGCGAGGTGGTGGCGCAGTCCATCGCCATGATTCCCTATACACCGCAGCCTGCTACAGCAATGCCTCAGAAACAGGCTAAGAAAACTAAAAGCATCATCAGGCCGGTACAGCAACCCGTTGCTTCGGCTTTTGGCATAAAATTAAATAACGTTATCCCCGATAAGGTACAACCTAAAAACGAAGTGGTTGTTGCGGCAGCTACCCCTGCAAAAACCATTTTGCCGGCTCGCAAAAAAGAAATCGCAGATCAGCATCCCCTGCACACCTTCAGGCAGGAAGTGCATGCTATGAAAAAACCAATGAACCTCTCTGTAATAGTGATGGGTGGTGTATGTCAGGGCAATCGCAATAGTGGCTACATGGCTGGTGCTACTGTGCGCAAAATGATCAATGACAAGGTATATGTGGAAAGCGATATAGCATTCGCTACCAGCGACAATACACAGCAGACAATGTACATGGATTATGGCGATGCCTCTATGCCCGGTGCCGGTACAGGAGCCACTGCTGCCAAACCTGCATCTGCTTCAAAGACCACCTCTGTTACCAATACCGATAAAACGCCTGTTACCACTTCTCCTACAGGCGTTGCCAAAATGAAAGATGTTTCTTACAACCTCTACTATGCGCAGATAACGCCCAGCATCGGTTACAAGATCATGAAGCGTATGTCCGTAGGTCTGGGTCCCGACTTCCAGAAAATGCTGATAGATAACAGGCCTGCTACTTCCGAGGTCGATCGCGGCAACCTGCAGGTAGCACCTACCTTCGATGTGGGTTTTGTAGGCAAAACAGAATACGCACTTACGCAACGGGTACGTGCCGGTGTTTCTTACCGCAAGGGCATCAATGGTGTCATCAACCTCAGCGACAAATACATCGATCGCGATTACATACAGTTCCAGATGAGGTGCACCATTTTCAACAGGTAGTACTTCCGGTAGCTATTATTACAGAAGGCCTTGCCGCATTTATTGTAGCAAGGCCTTCGGCATTAAAGTATGTTCTTGGGCAGTGCCTTCAGTGGCCATGTCTTCAGGCGCCTGCTGGTAGTGGCTTCGCCATCCGGGTTAAAGGATAGGGTGGTCTCCCATGCGTTCTCCGGCTTCAGTTCTTCTTCCATTCCCTGCAGAACAGATGCGGCTACTGCAGCAGATCTTATTATTGTCACGCACTCTGTGTTCAGGTTGGCGCTTCTTGGGTCCAGATTAAAGGTGCCTATCTCTGTTATATGGTCGTCTATTACCATTGTTTTGGCATGCAGCCCGAAGATAGGTGAGTAGTTCATCTTCTGCTGCAGTGCGCCCGTCATTATCCGGTAACGCTCCTTTGCATCCGGTCTGAACTCATAGATATGTATACCCGCTTCCAGCAGTTCTTTGCGAATGGTCTGGTACCCTGCAAACGATTGCAGATTGTCGTTCGATGCCAGACTGTTCGTCAGTATACGCACCCGCACACCCCGCTTCACTGCATCTTTGAACAGTGTTATACCTTCCCTTGTCAGCACCAGGTAGGGCGACTGTATATCTATACTGCGTGTCGCACTGTTCACCAGTGCGGTTAGTGCAGCGGTAGTGTTGCCGCCACCGTGCATTCCCCCGATAGTGTTCTTGCCTGGTATGTCAGATACAAAGGTGATGCTGTCTGTCCATACCAGCTTCCCCGATCGTTGTATGTCCCTGAATGCTTCCGGTATTTTACGCACCCGTTCCCGCACCTGCGGCCAGTAGTTGGCCGGGTTGCAGGCATACTGGTGCAATCTGTTAAATCGGTCTGCTGCGCCCACATCTACCCCTGGTGCGGCCACCAGCTTAGTTACAGGTACACTTATGCTGTTATTCCAGAAATCATTGAACGAGTGCTGCACTGTATCAGTTATCTTGCCCAGCAGCAGCACATCCCTGTCCCGGAAGTTGAATTCGTGGTCATAATCAAAATACTCATCTGCTATGTTGCGGCCACCCGTTATCACCACCTTGCTATCCACCGTAAATGTTTTGTTGTGCATCCGCTGGTTGGCGTCTCTGTAGTCGGTCGCGAGTTTCTTAAGCTTGCCCGCAATATTCTTGCCCAGATTGATGCCCGGATTGTATATGCGTATGTCTATGTTCTTGTGCGCATCCAGTGTCAGTATATCTTCTGTACGTGCGTTCACCAGTATGTCGTCTATCAGTATACGCACTTTCACACCCCTGTCTGCCGCCCGCACCAGGTAGTCGCAACCTATCAGCCCCACATTGTCGGTCGCAAAGATGAAGTATTGCACATCTATCGTTTGTTCCGCATGCTCACACAGCCACGCACGGGCTATCATGGCACCCTCACCTTCTTCCAGCACATAAATACCCGTTTTGCGGCTCATACTGTCGCGTAGCGGCTTTAATTCATCTGTAAGGCCTCCTTGTTTGTCAAAATGTATCTGAGCGCAGAAATCGCGGTCATATTTTGGTAGCTCTTCAGGGGCATTGCTGCACCCTATAGTGCATAGCAGCAGTATGGTATGAACTATATGCTGTATGTGACGAAAAACAGACATCAGGAGGTGCATTATTTTGTGTGCGATGAAGGTAAATGTTTTAGTGCAATAAAAGCCTGAAAACTGCGCCCGTAGCAGCTTTGCAGGCATAGTTGTAGGAGTGGATTTAGATGAAAAGTAAAAAAATGTAAAAATATATCAGCAAAGTGTTTCAAAATCCGAAAACCGTTACTACATTTGCACTCCCAACTGAAAGGATCGGTAGTTCAGTCGGTTAGAATGCCGCCCTGTCACGGCGGAGGTCGCGGGTTCGAGTCCCGTCCGGTCCGCAAGAAAAGCTTCACATAAATGTGGAGCTTTTTTGTTTTACAGAGCCCTATAAACCCATCAAAATCCTATCAATTAGTATTACATTGTAAATAGCAAAGTTTAGCCCAATTCACAGCAATAATTAATAAACACCTCATCCCATGTCACCCTTCAGGCAGGGTCTACATCCCACCGCTCTCTTCCTTTTCCTCTTTCTCTTTCTCTTTCTCTTTCTCTTTCTCTTTCTCTTTCTCCTCCTCCCCGCATGCTACATCTGCCATAAAAAATGTGGATATCTTTCGCTGCCATTATGGTGCTGTCATGGCCCGGTGGCACGGCATTTGTGCATTATTGGGTTCAATAAACCCTATGCAACCTGTCAGTTTTTTATCGGCACTTATACATTGCGTCGGTTCGCATTTGTTACGTATGCTGAATTTCCCGCGAGAAAAAAATGAGCAATTTTTGCGCAAAAATTATTACACAACTCTTTGATTGTCAATAAAAGTGCCGCAAAAAATATTTTTCTAAAAAGTGCGCAATTTCCAAATAACACACAGAATGTTATGTGTAATGCCATAGCGCACCCGGCAAAAACAAACAGGCATAAAAAACGGAAGCCATTTCAGTTTATGAAATGGCTTCCGTTGTCAACTAAAAAAGTATGATTAATGCTGCACCAGCAACCTGGCGCTATAATTCGTTTCAGTACCCTTTATTTTAATAGTATAAACACCATCAGCAATGTTTTTCAGACCAATAGTTGTTTTACCCTGGCCTTCATTCATTACCACTTCCGTCTGCAATACAGTGCGGCCCATCATATCAGCCACTATCACCGTTGCAGTACCCTGCTCGGTTTGTGCCCATACAATGTTCAGGTCGTTACCGGCCGGGTTAGGGTAGGTAGCTACATAGCTGTCAGTAGTGCCTGTAGTAGCAATGCTAGTCACACTTACAGGTTTTATAGTTTTAGAAGTAGTGTATTCTTTAAAGTTGATACCTGTTACAGACGGAGCAGCAGTGGAAACAGAAACTGTTGCAGATGCAGTAGTTGCATATTCTATCTTTTCAGGATATACTATATAGTTACCTGTAGCAATACCGCTGAATGAGTAGTTGCCCGAAGCATTGGTATAGGTCTGTGTCAGCACATTAGATGCAGTATTCTGCAGGAACACCAGCATATTGGCAGCTGGTACATCACCGGCAGTGCCCTTGCCTGCACCAGAAGATATGTAGCCACCTACAAAGCCGGGACCTGTAGGTACTGTGCCATAGATCATGTTTATGTGCAGCGAGTCATAAGTACCTGTGTGGCTCACAGTAGTAGCGCCACTCCATGCTGCGCTCGATGCGCCATAGGTTGGTACATAGCCGCTTGCGCCGGTTGTAGTACTGGTTACGTCAAGCGATTTTGCTTTTACCAGATAAGAGCCGCTGGCCATACCGTTAAACTCATAATAAGGCATTGTAGAGTCAAGGCATGTTACTGTAGAATCTATCGCAGTCAGTGTACCCAGCGATATATTATGATAGATCAGCCATACTTTCAGCGATGTTGTATCTGGCGCTGTAGAAGAGAAGGAGATATGACCATTTATCCTGTTCACATTTACCGATACGGTAGTTGAGTTCGTGGTAGAACTACTGCTGCAGGTTACAGCACACCTGTACTTCATATTCATGTTTTCCTGAGGGAAAGAGCACGAAGTGCCGGTAGCGCCTGAAATGTTTGTCCAGGTAGTACCGCCATCAGCCGACTTCTGCCACTGGTAGGTGATACCGGTTCCGCTGCTTGCGCCTGCATCTGTTAGTGTTACCTGGTTATGACCGCAGGAGTAGCTAAGTGAAGAAGAAGCTGTGCCGCCTGTAGGTGCACCGGTACAGCCCGCAGAAGAGCCGCTGCCAATAGTTACCATATAATCCCTGCCGTCGGCAAACATGTAAGATGTTGTGCCCATGCAAGGGTTGATAGAAGGATAATAGATAGTGCCGCCATACTCCGATATAAAGCGCATCCTGTGGCTGCCCGCAGCTGCAGTAGATGGAATCGTCAGTGTCGGACTGGTAGTGTAGCCCCATGAGTTTACACCGCCTATACTTTCACTGGATGCAAATACACCATCGTTATTAAAGTCTATCCATATCTGGCTGTTCTTTGGCGATGGATAAGGACCTGTAAGGGTCACAGTGTAGGTACTGCCGGCAGTAAAAGTGCCTGTTATCCACGTCAGTCCGGTGCGGTCTTCATAACCTGATCCTGTACAGCTTAGTGTGTCCAGGAATGTACCCGATGCACTTGGGATTTCTATCCTCGTTACAGGGCCGTATGTGCAGCCACCTGCGGGGTTACTGCATACCGGTGTGCAATATGTTTGCGCAAATACCGGTGCAGAAAAAAGTACACCGAATAGTATTTGGTAGATCTTCTTCATGTTTTCTATTTTATTGTAGATTTAAAATTACTATCATTTATGAATAATTGTACAATTACATTAAGATTTTTATTCCATTATTAACTCTTGGTTGATATATGTACTGTTTCAACGTGCTGTGTGAGCTGTTCGAATTTTGAAAATTGGCTATTCGAACAAGGGTTTTAGCTTAAAATGTGAAAGGAAACAAAATCTGTTCTATTAAATATTACACGATCATTCTCAATACACGTATTAAATTCATTTCTTTACACACAGATGAACAGCAATTTTTCTATAGCCATTCACGGCGGAGCCGGTACCATTTTGCGCAGCACTATGACTGCCGAACTGCAGCAACAATATGAGGGCGGTTTGCAGCATGCGCTGGATGCAGGATACAAAATTCTAAATGAAGGTGGCACCAGTCTCGATGCGGTTGAAGTTGCCATTACAGTGCTGGAAGATTTTCCGTTGTTCAATGCAGGTAGGGGATCGGTATTCAACCACGATGGCGGGCACGAAATGGATGCTGCTATTGCTTCAGGTGTTGGTATGAATGCAGGTGCTGCCTGCGGTGTTTCAGGTGTCAGAAACCCAATAAAACTGGCACGTGCCATTATGGAGCAAAGTGAGCATGTTATGCTCTGTGGCGCAGGGGCGCAACAGTTTGCCCGGCTGCAAAATCTGGCGTTCGAAGAGGATAGCTATTTTTATACAGAGCAGCGTTACAAACAGTGGCAGGAGGCGCTCAAAGAAGACCGTGTTCAGCTCGATCATACAGATAAAAAGTTCGGTACAGTAGGCGCTGTAGCACTAGATAAACACGGTAATCTTGCAGCAGGAACAAGCACCGGTGGTATGACCAATAAAAAGTTTGGCAGGATCGGCGATAGCCCTGTATTTGGTGCCGGCACCTATGCCAACAACGATACCTGCGCCATTTCCTGCACAGGTCACGGAGAGTTTTTTCTGAGAGCAGTAGTCGCGCACGATATTTCCTGCCTGATAGAATACAAGGGTTTGTCACTCAAAGAAGCCTGCGACATAGTAGTGCAGGACAAGCTGGTGAAGATGGGCGGAGAGGGCGGATTGATTGCCATAGACAGGCATGGTAACATAGAAATGCCGTTCAATAGTGAGGGCATGTATAGGGCATGTGCCAACAGTGCAGGCATTAATGAAGTGAAGATCTATAAATGATCTTAGCAGTAGTGTGGTTAGGTATTAGTGGTGTATCAGCGTATCAGCACCCTTGAATTTCCTGGTGTTCACGTCATAGGTATCTCCTTTAGACATAATGTGCACCGTGAAATTTTCAACAGAGATCGGCATACCGAATTCTATATCGCCTATACTATTGTACTCTATGTTTTTGCCATCTATTATAACCACACTTCCCGAACCTATTGCAGTCAGTTCATGTCCGTGAGCCACAACGATACCGGTGTCTTCGCCCAGGCCAACGCCTATTGCACCCGGTTGTGCAGCCACAGCCTGTGCCAGCCTGTTGAAGCGGCCTCGCTGGTCGAAGTGAGAATCGATGATAGCATGTTGCATCAGCCCCAGTCCGCTGGTCATTTTCACTTCGCCCTTCAGGTGTGCAAGGGCAGCATTACCTTCATAGATCATGGTGTTACTCATGGCCATAGCTCCGGCACTGGTGCCGGCTATCAGGAAGTTACCTTCTTGGTAGCGTTCTATAAGTCGGTCGAGAAAATTGGTGCCCCCGAAAATGGAGGATAATCTCAGTTGGTTGCCTCCCGAAAACATGATACAGTTACATGCGTTCAGTCGGTCCATGTATTCTGGTAAAGCAGCATCTTCGCGATTGCGGATACGCATGTGCCCTACATTCAGGCACCCCAGTTTCTCAAAAGCGTCTTTATAGTTTGGTGCTACCTCATCCGGTATAGATGATGCAGTGGTTATTACCTCTACCGATGGCCCGTCGGCGCCAATGAGAGAGACAATATTTTTAAGGATGCCTAATTCGAAAAAATTAAGACGGTTTCTATGTACGATACCCTTTTCAAGGTCGGTCCCTTTGTCTTCTGCGCCGCCAACTGCTACTAAATACCCTAGAGGAAATGCCACCTGTTGCTTATTTAATAAAATAGTAAAACGGCGAAAGTAAGATTTTTCACCAAACTGCAACCGACAAACTGGTTGATAAACTCAAAGTAAGAGGATACAACAGGTATTTCCTTGCCCTGTTTGCATCATAAAGCGCTATACTTTATTAATGACTACAGATTCTATCTGAAAGTATGTATCTTCAAAAGCTAAAATTTGAACGTCATGAAAATACTTGATATAAAGACCATGTGCGGACCGAACTTCTGGTCGGTGAGCAGGCATAAACTTATAGTGATGCTGCTGGATCTTGAGGAGCTGGAACAAAAACCTACAGATAAGATAGCTGGTTTTCTGGACAGGATAAAAGCATTTATGCCCACATTATTCGAGCACAGATGTTCGGAAGGAGTGCAGGGAGGGTTTTTTCAGAGAATTGAAGAAGGTACCTGGATGGGCCATGTCATAGAGCATATTGCATTGGAGCTGCAAACGCTGGCCGGTATGGACACCGGCTTCGGTCGCACACGCGAGACCAAAGATCCGGGTGTGTACCATGTAGTGTTCTCTTATCTGGAAGCAAAAGCAGGAGTATACACAGCAAAAGCGGCCGTAAAGATCGCTCAGGCTTTAATAGACGGACAGGATTACGATCTCGCTGCTGATATTCAAACCCTTCGCGAGATACGCGAAGATGAACGACTTGGCCCTAGTACAGGATCAATTGTTGATGAGGCTATAAAGCGGAAGATACCATACATCCGACTTAACAAGCATTCGCTGGTGCAGCTGGGTTATGGCATCAATCAATGCAGGGTACAGGCCACAATAGCCAGTACTACCAGCAGTATAGCAGTAGAGATCGCCTGCGATAAGGAAGAAACTAAAAATTTGCTCGAAGCATCAGAGATTCCGGTGCCACGTGGCAGAATTGTGTATGATGAGGATGATCTGAAAAGCGCGATAGATAAGATCGGTTATCCTATTGTAACAAAACCGGTAAACGGCAATCACGGCAAAGGCGCTACCACTAAC
Source organism: Bordetella parapertussis (assembly GCA_943331005.2). Classification (GTDB taxonomy): domain Bacteria; phylum Bacteroidota; class Bacteroidia; order Chitinophagales; family Chitinophagaceae; genus Nemorincola. The sequence continues at coordinate 4,967 of CALQJX020000021.1, read as the reverse complement.
ATTCTTACGTGGGAAGATGCTGTGACCGGGCTCAATGCAGCAAAGGTATATGGTCGTGCTGTTATTTGCGAAAGGTTCATTACCGGCAGAGACTTCAGGGTGTTGGTGGTCAATTATAAGTTTGTTGCAGCAGCATTGCGTACGCCTGCAGCTATTATCGGAGATGGTCTGCATACTATCAAAGAGTTGATAGATATAGTGAACAGCGATCCGCGCAGAGGATATGGACATGAAAAGGTACTTACTGCTATTAAGGTAGATGCCTTTACAATGGATATACTGGAGAAAAAGCATTACACGCTTGATACGGTCCTGAAAGATAAAGAAGAGCTATGGCTGAAACCTACCGCCAACCTGAGTACAGGTGGTACCGCAACTGATGTTACGGATATTGTCCATCCTTCCAATATTTTTATGTGCGAGCGTATTGCGCGCATCATAGGGCTGGATATTTGCGGTATAGACATTATGGCCAACGACCTTTCTACGCCTATAAGCGAAAACGGAGGTGCTGTGCTTGAAGTAAATGCAGCTCCGGGTTTCCGTATGCATCTCGATCCCACAGAAGGGTTGCCGAGAAATGTTGCAGAACCGGTCATAGATATGTTATATCCTCCCGGCTCATCGGCTCGTATACCCATTATTGCAGTATCTGGCACCAATGGCAAGACCACTACCACAAGGCTCATAGCCCACATAGCCAAGCAAACAGGCTTTAAGGTTGGCTATACCACCACCGATGGTGTGTACATACAAAACCAGATGATGATGAAGGGCGACTGCACAGGGCCTGTTTCTGCTGAGTTCGTTTTGCGCGACCCTACTGTAAACTATGCTGTACTGGAGTGCGCACGCGGTGGAATACTACGTGCAGGTCTAGGCTTTCATAACTGCGATGTGGCCGTAGTGACCAATGTGGCAGAAGACCACATGGGTTTGGGTGGCATAGACACAATAGAGAAGCTGGCAAGGGTAAAAGCAGTTGTGCCGAATACTGTTTTCCGCAAAGGCTATTCTATACTCAATGCCGATGATGATCTGGTATATGAAATGCATAAGGAACTCGACTGTAATGTGGCATTCTTCTCGCTGAATGAAAACAGCCTCCGCATCAAAAGGCATTGTGCCAAAGGTGGGTTAGCAGCAATATACGAGAATGGCTATGTGACCATTCTGAAAGGTACCTGGAAGATAAGGGTAGAGCAGGTTACCAATATACCGCTCACATTTTCGGGTATGGCAGAGTTCAATATTGCCAATGTGCTGGCGGCTATTCTTGCCGTGTATGTGCAGGATTTTAAGATGGAAGATATCCGTCAGGCATTGCAGACTTTCCTGCCTTCTCCTGCACTCACTCCGGGCCGCATGAACATGTTCCATTTCCGCAATTATTCGGTAATGATAGATTATGCCCACAATACGCATGGCTTGCTGGCTATAGGTAAGTTTGTGAAGTCGGTTGATGCTACTGTGAAAGTGGGTATCATAGCCGGTGTTGGCGACAGGCGCGATGAAGATATCATATCACTGGGCGAGGCTGCTGCTAAAGTTTTTGACGAGATCATCATCAGGCAGGACAGAAACCTGAGAGGGAGGTCGGAACAGGAGATCGTTGATCTGATGAAAAAAGGCATACACAATATAGATCCGGCTAAGAAGATCACCGTCATCATGAATGAAACTGAAGCAATTGATTTTGCATTCAGGAATGCTGTAAAAGACAGTTTCATAGTTATTACGAGCGATGTGGTGCCCGATGCACTGGAGCAGGTAAAGCACTACAAAGCAAAAGAAGACGGTTTGCATGTATAAGAGACAAAGCAGGGAACCAATTGCCACGCCAGAACTGCTGCAATTGATTTCTATTTCAATATTTTACTGCGTTGCTTAAACTGGAAAGTGCCACAGAAATGTGGCACTTTCCAGTTTAATAGAAACCGCTGACGATAGATGCTAATCACCTGTTCCGCTGCGCTTTGCTTTATTCATAAACACTGCATAGGCTATAGGACCGCAGGTAGCAGTACCTATTAGCTGAAAGACATTGGCAGGGAATGAACCGAATATAAAAGTGAGCACTACGCCCGGGTAATCGGTTAATAAGTTTAGCTGACCAACCAGTAGCATAGCTGCTGCAGCGAAGTATACACCCAGATGGAGCATCAATCCAAAAATGAACGGATGTTGCCAACCTGTCGGAAACGAAACATTTTTTACAGGGGCAAGGATCAGATATCTGTATGTAAAATAGACACTCAACCCGAACCGGAGCAGCAAACTGAAAATCAGGAGTAGCTGATAATTGAATAAGCCAAAACTGTAGCCCATGAAAAATGAAAATAACGAACCGGCAACCAGTATGCTGAGTATGGATCTGATGAGATAACTAAGTTGAAACTGCCGCCCGTTTAGTTTTTCTTCAACCTTCATCAGCAGCAGATTGATGCTGATATTGGGAAACACACTCAGCAGAGCCAGCAAACGGTAAGAAGAAAGTGCCTGGAAAAAATGCCCGAGAATTCCTATCGAAGCTAACTTGGTTATTATTGTCATTGCCCATGCTGTTTTGTTCAGCATGTTGTTGGGCGATTTGCGGCTGATGTTGGCTACAATCGGCGTAGCTATAAAAATGATTGCTACCACAATAATTATGAATGCCAATATTGCCAGCGCCTTGCCCCAGTCCGTATTAATTGAGTTTGCCGTGCAAAGCTCTGCAGCAAACAGCGCAGGCAAAAAGAGTAATGCAGATTTTTGTAGTTTATTCATAAAGTATTATGATAGTAAACGCTTTTCAGTAAACAAGGTAAAGGATATATTTTATCTGTCTTTGTATCAATATGCCTAACTATAAATAACACTTTTGTGAAGAAGATCTTTTTTATGTGCAGAATAGTGGTTCCTGAATGCAGACGCCCAGACTGTAACTACATCATGCAGGTGCGGGTATCTGTAGAAAGACTGCCTGTCGGCAATTATTTTGTATCAGTCAATGATATGCAGGCTATACAGTTTGAGAAGCTATAAGACGAATTTTTACTAACAGAAGATGCTCGCTTATCTTTAAGTGATCAGCAAACTAGTGTTTGCAGCACTGAATTGTACAGTTGTGTTTTATGCAAAAAGATGAGGTGCATGTTCCTTTAAAGATGCGAGTAAATCCAGTGGCTGATCTGGCGTTATCACTATCTTTTTTCTATCTTTCTTTTCTATGAGCAGGTAATTCTTTCTCTGCGTACAGTACCAGGTCATGCTGCCGAACGGATTTTTGTAGTATTTGCCGGTATAGCCAAACAGCCCGCCGTTGCCAAAGGTGCGTACAGCACCGCTCAGGTCTTTATCTTCCAGTAATTGTACTGTGCTTATTTCTGAATAGGGTATAGACACCGGAGCCAGTTTGCGGTTTATACCTACTTCTGCAGTTGTAATTGTTATACCCAAAGGTTTGTAGCCATAAAATGTAATGAGCAGGCCGCCCAGCAACACAGGTGCAAAAAAGCCCATGTAAGCAGCAGGTTCATTTTTGGCGCTTTGGGATGCGAAATAGCCGGCTATGCCAGTTACAACTGCCAGTATGGCTACGAAGCCCGGAATAATGGAGCCGGCAAGAACATCTGTAGTGGAAGAAAACCTTTTCATAGAAAAGTCCTGTTTTAAGTATAGGGATCGCAAGTTACAACTGTTTTGCCTGCAGCCGGGTATAGAGGTATTACAATAGCTGTTCTCGTTTAGCTCATTCAGCAACAGCTATGCATCAGTTACGTATGTCCAAAGTGCAGCAGGCACAAGCAGGTATATCTGTTTTGTTCTTTGCTCTGTTTAAGTTCAGTTGCGCATTGGCTTTCATAACCCGGCTAAAAACACTATTTTAGTGACACAATTGTAGTTATGTTTTTAGAACCACACCAGTTTGGCCGGCAGAAAGGATGGATGGAAGTAATATGCGGAGGTATGTTCTCTGGCAAAAGCGAGGAGCTGATACGCAGATTGAGGAGGGTGCAGATAGCAGGCAAGCGGGTAGAGATCTTCAAGCCCACCATTGATACCCGTTATAGTGGCGAGCATATAGTATCGCACAACGATTCCCGTATTCCTTGCACACCTGTGGTTAGTTCGGGTAATATACTTTTATTGGCTACTGGTGTAGATGTGGTAGGTATAGATGAAGCGCAATTCTTCGACGATGGTATTACCGAGGTATTAGATAAGCTGATGATGCAGGGGGTAAGGGTAATAGTTGCCGGACTGGATATGGACTATACAGGTAAGCCATTTGGCCCTATACCGCAGCTGCTGGCCAGTGCAGAGTATATTACCAAGCTGCACGCTATTTGTGTACAGTGTGGCGACCTGGCCAGTTATTCCTATCGCAAATCGGCGCAGGAAGATCTGGTGCATTTGGGCGAGCAGAACGATTATGAACCGCGCTGCAGGCATTGCTTCTGTAAGTAGTATATAAAGGAGCATAGCTGCTATAATGCCTTTTGCCTATCTGATATGTCATCTTGATCGAGCTTTTCCCATTCATTACAGCCCTGTAGGGGCTGTTTTTGTACTTTTTTCAAAGAAATCTGAGAAACAATTTGGAAGAACGGAACTGACCGCTTACCTTTGCACTCCCTTACGAAATGAGGGACGCCGGAAACGGCAAGTTGCAGAGAGTAAAAAAAGTTCTTTAGTTGTTGTTGCGAAGGGTGTTTGATAAGGTTTATTTTCGGGTTATAACGAAAATAAAAGTTTGAAAAACAATTTGGCGGTTTGAAAGAAACCATCTACCTTTGCACTCCCTTACGAAATGAGGGAAGCAACAAAAAAGTAACAAAAAGTTCTTCAGTTAATAATAAACGGGATGTGCGGTTGAAGGCCGCGGGATGGTTCAACTCCATAACATTTGCAGAAGGCGCTGCCAAAGGGTAGTTGCTAAAGTTCTTTGAAAGATTTGGGAAAAATAAAATAGTAACAGCAGT
>CALQJX020000020.1 GCA_943331005.2 Bordetella parapertussis | reverse complement strand
TTATTACTAACTGAAGAACTTTTTGTTACTCTTTTATTGCTTCCCTCATTTTGTAAGGGAGTGCAAAGGTAGAAGGTTTCTTTCAAACCGCCAAATTGTTTTTCAAACTTTTATTTTCATTATAACCCGAAAACAAACCTTATCAAACTTCCTCCGCAACAACAACTAAAGAACTTTTTTACTTTTCCCGTTTTTTGATTGGGAGTGCAAATATAGAACACTATTTCACCGCCACCAAATCGTTTTCAATAATTTTAGTGTTGCTTGGTCCGGAAACGTTCATTACAGAGACAATTTATTATACTCAAAACCCTTTCCTACAGCACCTTTCAGGGCAATTCATATATCCGTTATATCTGTTCAAAATAATCTCAAAATTGATCACTCTTTTACCTGCATTCACTGTAGGTCGCCATCATATAAAAATTATAACTGGCGCAACTGCACCTGAAACAGCTGTTTTACACCGTAAAAACCACCGGAAACTATCGACTTTGTAATTATGATTGTGCGGATTAAGGAGGCAAAACATGAAAACTATCTCAGAAACCTGCAATGCAAAGCGGCAGAACGCACACTATTATATATACAAGGTCCTCAAGTAGGCGCTGCTGGTGTATTATACCTGAGGAAAGTTATAGGCTACTCCCTTTTCCGCAACATAGTCGCTGATAGCTATGTATGAGGTAACCTGCTCGGTTGCTGCATCTGTTACCTGCAGCAACACATCATATTCGTCGGTAGCCATATCGGCCTGCTGCCCGTCGGGCAAAGAAGAAAGGAACTGAGTCCGCTGCGGCTCAGCAAACGGACATACTACTATACTATCTACCAGATAAGAAACACCCCCCAGCGAGAACTCGGTATCCAGAAGATCTTCAAAGTCCTCGCTTATCTCATCGGCCTGAGCCCGGGTATAGGGTGTATTATTCATTAAAGTGTATTATACTGCAAAAGAACTGCCGCAACCGCACGAACTGCTTGCATTAGGGTTATTGAAAACAAAACCACGCGCATTCAGCCCGTCAGAGTAGTCTACCTCCATTCCCAGCAAGTATATGCCGTGCGCATCCTTCATCACCATTGGTATACCTTCTATCTCGTAAGTCGAATCGTCTTCTTCCATTTTATCAAAACCCAGCACATAGCTCATACCAGAGCATCCCCCACCCTTCACACCTACACGCAGATATTGCCCTACCTCAAAACCGGGTTCTGCCATCAGTCTCTTCACTTCTGCCACAGCATTGCTGCTCAGTTTCACAGGGGCACTTACTATTGTTTCCATTACAGCGAATTTTATACAAATTTACTACTCCTGCGCAGCCCTACCAAATTGCATTCATCTTTCGATAGCTAAAACCAATACTATAATAGTCAATAACTTTCTACGTTATTCTTTCCGAACATTTTTTACATTTGCAGCCTATAAAAAAATCATATCTGAGGTAATGGAAAATATTATCAGTGAATTATCGGAAAATATGGCAAAGGCCGTAGCGCACCTTGAAGTAGAACTTACTAAAATACGTGCCGGCAGGGCCACCACACAGATCCTGGATGGGATATTTGTTGACTATTATGGCAACTCTACCCCCATCAACCAGGTTGCAAATATCACTATCCCCGATGCGCGCACCATTTCGCTGCAGCCCTGGGAAAGAAATATGCTGGCCCCGATCGAAAAAGCGATCATAGCTTCAAACATAGGCCTCAACCCTCAGAACGACGGTAACTACATCCGCCTGTTCCTGCCACCGCTTACCGAAGAGCGTCGTAAAGAACTGGTAAAAAGGGTATATGGCGAAGGCGAACAGGCCAAAATAGCCCTCCGCAACCTGCGCCGAGATGCTATAGAGCAGGTAAAGAAACTGCAGAAAGATGGTCTGAGCGAAGATATTGCCAAGGGTGGCGAAACAAGGATACAGGCCATTACCGACAAGCATATAGAACTGGTGGACGTGCACTGCAAAGACAAAGAAAAAGACATAATGACCGTATAACCAGCAAAGGGTTCCCACGGCTTATACCCCACAATATTCATTACAAACTCATGCAAGTGCATGAGTTTGTAGTTTAATAAAGTACTGATGAACGAACTGCAGCAACGCATTTTCACACTCTTCTCCATACCTGTCTATGCGGTATTCATTCCGCTGGAAATACTGCTCAGCAATTTCCAGCACCGCAACTTTTATACACTCAAAGAGTCGTTGGTAAATATTTACCTCAACCTGCTCAATGCAGGCATAGATCTGCTACTGCGCTTTGTGATAGGACTATCTGTACTCTATTTCTTCTACCAATATCACCTCCCTATCCGGTTTCACCCCGTCGCCTACTGGATATTCCTGCTGCTGGGCGAAGATTTTCTGTTCTGGCTGGAGCACTTCGTAGACCACAATTGCCGCCTTTTCTGGGCAGTACACGTCACTCACCACTCATCGCCCGAATACAATCTGTCAACCGGCTTCCGGTCATCGGTTTTTATGCCGGTCTACAAATATTTCTACTTCATTCCGCTGGTGTTGCTCGGCTTCCGCCCTACAGATGTGGTATTCATGTATGCCATCACGCAGGTATATGGCATTCTGGTGCACACACAATACTTCAAAAAATCGCCCGACTGGCTGGAATACATCTTCGTAACACCTGCCCTGCACCGCGTGCATCATGCCAGCAACATACCCTATCTCGATAAGAATATGGGCATGATCTTCATAATCTGGGATCGCATCTTCGGTACATTTTCCAAAGAATTGCCGGGCGAAGAACCTCATTACGGCATAACTAAGCCTATAGAAAAACCTTACCACCCCATCCATATAGTCACTCACGAATGGGCCGACCTTGTCAAAGACCTGCGCAAGCCCATGCCCACCACCACCAAACTAAAATACCTGTTCAACCCTCCGGGCTGGAGCCACGATGGCAGCAGCAAAACCTCAAAAGAATTGCAACGCGAACTCAGAAATTGACAAATGTCAAAGTCTGCGCCGCATAGATTATATAATATTGCATCATAGATAATGCTATTATGAAACAACAAACCTCTTTACTGCATTGGCTGCCCAGAATGCTGGGCCTTGCCGCAATAGGCTTCATCAGCCTTTTCTCGTTCGATGCATTCGACACTGCACTTTCTGTCTCTGAGCAGCTACTGCACCTGGGCGCACATCTTTTACCCTCATTCATACTTTTAGCCATGCTGGCCGTTGCCTGGAAATGGGAAAAAGCAGGTGGTATCATTTTCCTGTTACTGGGGCTCATCTTTTCTCCGCTGGTATACATGCTCAATCATGGCCGCAATCATTTCTCCATCATTCAAAGCCTGTTGGTAGTACTCATCATCACTGTGCCATTCATCATTACAGGTACATTATTCCTGCTTAGTTACAGGCAAAAGAAGAAACACAATACTTCCCTTTCCTAAAAAACATATCTCGGACTGCTTAGTTACAGTTGTTTATCCACACCACGCTCACACCTTCTATAATATAGTAGCTATTGCGCCCGCAAGGGGTTAAATTTGCCATGTGGCAAAAAAAGAAGCAGCGGAAACGCCCTTAATGAAGCAGCACAAGGAGATAAAAGCCAAATATCCCGATGCTGTATTACTCTTTCGTGTAGGCGATTTTTATGAGACCTTCAGCGAAGATGCGCATATCGCATCGCGGGTGCTGGGCATTACCCTCACCAAACGATCCAATGGCGCAGCATCTTCCGTAGATCTTGCCGGCTTCCCGCACCACTCGCTGGAGACCTATCTGCACAAGCTGGTAAAAGCCGGCTACCGTGTTGCCATATGCGACCAGCTGGAAGACCCGAAACTCACCAAGGGCATAGTGAAAAGGGGTGTTACAGAACTGGTTACCCCGGGCGTGGCCACCAGCGACAAACTGCTGGAGAACCGTACCAACAACTTTCTGGCAGTACTGCACCTGGCAGAGCCGCTATGTGGCATCGCCTTTATAGATATTACCACCGGCGAATTTTATACCGCCGAGGGCAATACCGAATACATGGACAAGCTCATGCAGAGCTTTCAGCCTTCAGAGGTGATATTATCCAAATCTCAGGGCAAACGCTTCCGCGAACAGTTCGACACCCGGGTATATACCTTTCAGCTCGATGAGTGGATCTTCCGCGAACAATATGCATACGAACTGCTGCTGCAACACTTCCAGACCCAGTCGCTGAAAGGGTATGGCATAGAAGACATGAAAGCTGCAACCACAGCATGTGGCGTAGCGCTTCACTACCTCAAAGACACAGAACATGCCAACCTGCAGCACATCAATACGTTGCAGCGCATCACCGCTTCCGATTTCCTGTGGATGGATCGTTTCACCATCCGCAATCTGGAACTCATAAACAGCACCTACGAGCAGGGCAGCAATCTGCTGCAGGCTATAGACCATACACATACCCCCATGGGCGCACGCCTCATGAAGCGATGGATGATCTTCCCGCTTTATGATATGCACCGCATAGAACAGCGTCTCGATCTGGTGAGCCTCTTCCTGCTCGATCAGGAACTGAACCTGTCACTCACCAATCTGGTAAAACAGACCGGCGATGTAGAACGACTGGTAGGCAAGATACCACTCAAAAAAGCCAATCCGCGCGAGGTACTGCAGCTGGCACGCAGCATACACTTCATGCAGCAGTCGCGGGAGATTTGCCTGCAGTCGGGCAATCAGGCACTCAGCGCCATGGCCCTACCCATGCAGCCTCTGGTAGAGATACGCGAGCGTATCATAGAGACCATAAGCGAAGATGCGCCTGCACTGGCAGTAAAGGGAGGAATGATACGAGAAGGGATCTCTGAAGAACTGGATCACCTGCGCACCATATCGCGAAGCGGCAAAGACTACCTGCTGCAGATACAGGCACAGGAATCGCAGCGCACCGGTATCACCTCACTCAAGATCTCTTACAACAATGTCTTCGGCTACTACCTGGAGGTAACACATACACACAAAGACAAAGTACCTGCCGACTGGATACGCAAGCAAACCCTTGCCAATGCAGAACGCTATATCACCCCCGAGCTGAAGGAATATGAAGAAAAGATACTGGGGGCAGAAGACCGTATCCTTGCCATAGAAATGGAACTATACCAGCAACTGCTGGCTGCCATAGAACCATTCATTGCCCCTATTCAGCAAAATGCCAATATCATTGCCCAGCTCGATTGTCTGCTTTGTTTTGCCTACAATGCCAAACAGTACAACTACCACCGCCCTACCCTGGTCAGCGATCCTATTCTCGATATTACAGAAGGTCGCCACCCGGTCATAGAGCAGCGATTGCCTCCCGGCGAAAGCTACATCACCAACGATATCAGACTCGATAAGACCGATCAGCAGGCCATCATACTCACTGGCCCCAACATGAGTGGTAAAAGTGCCCTGCTGCGTCAGACGGCCATCATCACCCTCATGGCGCATATGGGCAGCTTTGTATCCGCTACATCTGCTACCATTGGCCTCACCGACAAGATCTTCACCCGCGTAGGCGCTTCCGACAACCTCAGTGGTGGCGAAAGTACCTTCATGGTAGAGATGAATGAAACGGCAAGTATCATCAACAACCTCAGCGAGCGCAGCCTCGTTTTGCTCGATGAAATAGGCCGCGGCACCAGCACCTACGATGGGATCTCGCTGGCATGGAGCATTGTAGAATACCTGCACAACAGCCCGGCAAGACCCAAAACGCTTTTTGCCACACACTACCACGAGATCAACGAACTGGAGAAACAACTGCCTCGTGTGCGCAATTTCCACATCACACACAAGGAAACAGGCAACAAGGTCATATTCCTGCGCAAGCTGGCGCCCGGCGGCAGCAGACACAGCTTTGGTATACAGGTGGCCCGCATGGCGGGTATGCCGCCAAAACTGCTCGACAGGGCGAATGAGATCCTTGCTCAGCTGGAAGAAAAGCATACCGGCACTGGAAGCAGCGAAGAGACGATACAGCAAAAAGTGAAGAACATAAAACCTGCGCCCAACTTCCAGCTCAATATTTTTGATGGTGTCACTGAAGATATCAGACGCATTCAGCAATTACTCGAGGAGACCGATATCAATACCCTCACTCCGGTACAGGCATTAATGAAACTAAATGAGATGAAGGAAATAGTGAAGCAATACAAGAAATAGGCTTCAACTTATGCGCTTCCCGGCTGCTCCAGGTGCTTACGCGCAAATTTATCCATGACCACATATGCGGCCATTGTTGCACTTACGCCTACTATGCTGCCTGCATACACATCTTCAAAGAAGTGTGCGGTAAGATATACCCGCGAATAGCCCACTGCCAATGCAGCTGCAAAGAAAAGGAGCCCTGCAGCACGGTACCTGTAGGGCAATATCATGGCCATAAAACAAAACACGCTGAAAGCACCTTCGCTATGCCCCGATGGGAAACTCCTATCAAACAGCCGCTCCCAGTGCGGCAGTATATGCACCCAGCGGGTATGCTCAAAGAAATGCATAGGCCTCGGCATACTGAACAGATCTTTCAGTAATTGCAAAAATAGAAAGGGCGCTACATTGCAGGCCAGTGCCAGCAACAGATACCACTTGCTGCGCAGCTTCCTGTTCAGCAGCATGGGCAGCAGCAATAGCGGCACTATGAACTGTGCTGTACCCATAAAGGTGACTCTGTACATTACCTCATTCAGCAGAGGGGTATAATGGCCGTTAATGTAGGTAAACAATGCCACCTTACCATATACATAATGCAGCACCAGGCCCACTATCAGCCATAGCGCAAAAGGCACCAGAAAATACGGATTGTATGGATGTGCGTTCCTGTTCTTCAATTCCTACTGGCTTTTGCCCGGTACCACTTTCATGATATTATATACAAACCTCACGGCTATTAGATACCACTCCTTGGTAAATATCCTCGAATCCTTTCTTACCGAAATGATAAGCCAGAATGCCACAGGCAGCAATATCAGCGAAGACATCCACATACCAAGCCATGGTGCCACTGCTTCCGATTTTGCCAGTTTCTCGCCCGATATGTTCAGGATATGAAACACTACAAAGAAAACCACCGCCACCACCAGTGGCATACCCAATCCGCCCTTCTGTATGATGGCACCCAGTGGCGCACCTATCAGAAACAGCAAAAGGCAGGCAAATGACAGCGTGAATTTGCGGTGCAGCTCTATCTCATATTTCAGGTAGTTCTCAGACTGCAGCTTGTTATCCAGCGTCATCACATCTACCAGCGACTTGAAATTACGTAAGTTATTCGTCACAGATTGCAGGGCTGCCGCTCTTGCCGAGTCTGGCACCAACTGCAGAAAAGTACTGTCATAGGTTCTCGACGGCAGCTTGCCCGATGCCAGCAGTTTGTTCACCTCTACCTTTTCACTATTGCCCGATTGCAGGGTCACATAGGGTGCCAGATAACTACCCATTGTTGTGGCCGATCTGCTTTTCTGCCTTTTCAGACTATCTATATTCTCTGCCAGCTGCGCCACATTCATCATCTGGTTCGCATTCTTAAAACCATCCTCATTAGACCTGGTGAACTTGAATCCCGACAGATCAAAGACCTTATCCCACTCATCAAAGTGCATACGCACCTGCGTATAGTTGTGCGCGCCGTTCTCATACCCTTCATGATACTGCCAGCCATCCTTCAACTTGAAGATCAGCGACTGCTTATCTGCAGAGGCCACCATCTGGCCTTCCCTGGCCATAACTACCTTGTTGTTGCCCACCATGTCCGTATGGTCATAGATCACAATGTCTCTTATTATACCACCATCCTTGTCCTTGCTGCCCACCCTTATAGAGTAGCCCTGTATATCATTATTGAACTGCTCCGGCCTTATATTCAGCGTAGGCTTAGAGTTACGCACATCATACAGCAGCGACAGCGCTTTCAGATTGGCTACCGGTATCACATTGTTGGCAAATACAAAAGCCAGCCCCGATATGAAAATAACAAAGATGAACAGCGGCTGCATGAAACGCAGCAGCGAGATACCGGACGATTTTATGGCCACCAGCTCAAAGTTTTCGCCCATGTTGCCGAAGGTCATGATAGACGACAGCAGCACAGCCAGTGGCAGCGCCAGTGGCACCAGCGTGGTAGAGATATAGACCAGCAGCTCCATCAGCAGCAGCACGCCTACCCCCTTGCCTATCATCTCATCCATATACAGCCAGAAGAACTGCATCATCAGCACGAAAAGCGATACGAAGAACGTAACCACAAACGGGCCTATGAAGCTGCGTACTAGCAGTATGTCTAGTTTTTTGATCAAATTCCTGATGGTTGAAGTTGCAAACCTACACAAAACATCTGCTGCACACTATGGCAGGCGCACATCATTAACTTTTTCTTTCAAAAGAAAAGCCTGCATCTTTCAGAAGAAGCAAGCTTTCCGGATGTAAGTATTTCAATATATGTCAGACCTTTATCAGGCTGCACCTATTCTGTGCTTCAGATCGTGCACCTGAGAGTTCCACAAACGCTCCTGATCTTTGATGTCGGCCTTATCGGCAAAATCAGTGATCCTCAGTATCGTTTCGTTGGTTACAGGACTCTGCTCTATGCTGAATTCAAAAAATTCATCCTTGGCATAATGATCCCATCTGTACCTGATAAACTCATTATCAACGTGTTCCACCATCTGCGCAGTATCTGTGCTACCGTTCCAGGTGAAGAAATATACAGTATCTCGTTGGTCCACCTTGTCTGCAAACCACTCCTGCAAACCCACCGGCGTAGACAGAAATTCATACAGTATGGTAGGAGAGCAACGTATCGGGAACTCCACAGAGTACATTATTTTCTTTTTACTCATTGTCGTGCTATTCTCTTATATTATCAGTTCGGGTGCAATAATAAAAAAATGATGTTACAATCAAAATTTTATTCGCAATAACTCAAAATATTTTCTTAAAGAGCCCCATCACATATAAAGTTTTAGTGTTAATGCAATCATAATTTTTTTGGGTCAGATTGTCTAGAACCTTAGTTTTGTAAGATAATGTCAACTTTTTATTGATGCTATTAGTTTTGAGTTAATTATTTCACACCCCTCAATGCATTGCCCATGTCCATGCGTCAGCTAAAGATCACAAAGTCGATTACGAATCGTGAAAGTCAGTCTCTGGAAAAATACCTCCAGGAGATCGGTAAAGTTGATCTCATTACCCCGGAAGAAGAAGTGCAACTCGCCATCCGCATCAAGCAGGGCGACCAGTATGCTCTCGAAAAGCTCACCAAGGCCAACCTCCGCTTCGTGGTCTCTGTTGCAAAGCAATACCAGAATCAGGGGCTCTCTCTCAGCGATCTTATCAACGAAGGCAACCTCGGCCTCATAAAAGCAGCACAACGCTTCGACGAGACCCGCGGTTTCAAATTCATATCCTATGCCGTATGGTGGATTCGTCAATCCATCCTTCAGGCACTGGCAGAACAGTCACGTATCGTCAGGCTGCCACTCAATAAAGTGGGCCTTTCCAATAAAATAAGTAAAGCCTACTCTCAGCTCGAACAGGAGTACGAACGCGAACCATCTACCGAAGAACTCGCCGAACTGCTCGATATCGGTATCGAGGAAGTTGAAACTACACTCGGCGTTGCTGCAAGGCACGTTTCTGTTGATGCTCCTTTCGTAGACAGCGAAGACAATACCCTGCTCGACGTACTCGAAAACCCAAACTCCGACTCTGCCGATGCAGAACTCTATCACAACGAGTCGCTTCGTTGCGAAATAGAACGCTCACTCAGCACACTCACCGATCGCCAGCGCGATGTTATCAAGCTCTACTTCGGTATAGGTGTTGCCAACCCTATGAGCCTCGAGGATATAGGCGAGAAATTTTCCCTTACCCGCGAGCGTGTTCGCCAGATCAAGGACAAAGCCATCACCAAGCTCCGCACCGCCAGTCGCTGCCAGCTGCTCAAAACTTATCTCGGCAACTAAACAATTACTTTTTCTACCTTTTTATACCGTAACGGCCACCTCCACAGGTGGCCGTTCTTCTTTGCGCTATCACAAACCCCATTCTATTAAATATATTTTCTTCGCTACCCCAACTACAAATACATTCCCATCGTCTTAAATAAGCATTACTTTTATTAACTAAAACAAAAACCCCGATGAGGCAACTGCTTTCATTTATACTCCTTTGCCTCTCGGCATCTGTTGCTCATGCACAGGCACCCGTACCCTGCCCTCCCAACATCGATTTCGAGGTGGGGCTCAGTAGCTGGAACTACTACATAGGTACCTGCTGCCCGCTGGTAGCAGAAACACCCACTGCCCCCATTGCCTGCAGGCACACACTCACTACTGCCGCCGGCCTCTCCGGCTGCACGGTGGGCGCGGCTGCTACAGACCAGTATGGCGGCTTCCCTATTGTGGCTCCTGGCGGTGGCGCCCAATCACTGCGACTCGGCGATCTGGTAAATGGTGCCGGTGCAGAAAAAGCACGCTACTACTTCACCGTTCCTTCAGGCACTTCCAGCTATAGTCTCATTTATCGCTATGCGGTTGTCTTCCAGAATCCCAGTCATGCACCGGCACAGCAGCCACGCTTCGAAACAAATGCCTTCGATACCACATCCGGCTGGGCACCCGTTACAGGGGCGCACCATACCTACGTTGCAGGGGGTGTCCTCCCGGGTTTCATCACCAATTCTACCTGCACCACCTGTCTTCCCGCAGCTACTGCAGGCCAACCCGTTCAGTACAAAAACTGGAGCACTGCATCTATAGACCTCACAGGTCTTGCCGGCCACGTTGTTGCCGTAGACTTCATGAATGGCGACTGCACACCCGGCGGCCACTTCTCCTATGCCTATGTAGATGTTTCCTGTGGCCTGTTCGAAATAGAAGCCATGGTCAATTGCGATACCTCCTGGACCCTGCTCACTGCACCTCCCGGCTACGAGTCCTATTCCTGGTACGATGCAGCCTCTTTCACTACACCCTATACCAATGGCTGGGTACCCGTAAGTGCTGCACCTGCCAGCTATGCAGTAGTACTGCAACCCTATCCCGGTTTCGGCCCTGCAGACACGCTATATACATCTGTATCGTGCCCCACCACAGGCCTGCCTACAGGCTACAGCAATACTTCTGTTCGCCTCTACCCCAATCCTGCAGGCAACACCCTTTCCATATCCATTCACGGCAGCACCCATGGCACTGTCACCATCACCAACGCATTGGGCAGTGTGGTCATGTCACAGCAGTTCACCGCAGCCACCAATCACTTAGATATTCATTCATTACCTACCGGCATCTACTTTGCCAATATCCATACCACCGACGGCACCACCGTTCGCCGCTTCCTCAAAGAACTATAACTACAATCTATACAATACCACAACAGCAAAGAGGCTTCCCTGGGGGAAGCCTCTTTGCGTTAATACCGTCGCCTTAGCCTACTTAGCGAAGGAGGCCGATCTCTTTCTCTTTCTCTTTCTCTTTCTCTTTCTCTTTCTCTTTCTCTTTCTCACCTTTTCAGGGTCGGGGTTTATAAACATCACACTTTTGTCATCCTGACGACAGGAAGGATCTAAAAACAAGCAGAGCAATAATTAGCAAAAGCCCTCAGCCCATGTCACCCTTCAGGGAGGGGTCTTCAACACACAACACCATCTGTGAAATCCAATAATCTGTTTGATCTGTGATTCAGACAAATTCATCTCACCGCTCTCTTTCTCTTTCCCACTCTCTCTTTTCAGCCCATGTCACCCTTCAGAGAGGGGTCTTAAAATCACCCTTCAGCGAATGAGGCCTTAGCCTGCCGGGGTCAAATAAACATCGCCCTTTTTGTCATCCTGACGTTAGGAAGGATCTCAAAAAACGATGCCACCTGCTACCTCATTCATGGCATCGTCCGTTGTGTCACTCACTTGTACGTTCGGGGCAATGAGCGGCTTGCTAAGTTTATTTTACTAAAACAACCTTTCCATTGCAAAACACCCCACCTTCGTCTGAGAATTGATATATGTATGCCCCACTTGACAATTGCTTAGAATCCCAAATCTGACCAATTCCGTTCGATATAACTAGAGTCAAATTGTGAAAAAGCCGGAAACGTAATAACACAAAACAGCAGCGCTGAAATCATTTTTTTCATGGTTTGTGGTTGTAAGATTTGTGAAGGACTATTGCACAATCACTTTTTCAGTTACCGTATGCGCATTTTCGTCATTTGCGGTTATTACGTAAACGCCCGGCGGCCATGGCGTTGGGAAAGAGATGTCTTTGTTTACCGCCACTACTTGCCGCAAAACTTCTATACCCAGCATGTTCGTGATCCTGATTTGCGCCTGCTTATTGTCTTGATTTATAACAAATACCGTACAATAACTACTTGACGGATTTGGGATTATTCTTATACCGAAGGCTGCGTCATTTATACTATTTACTGAAACGTCAGAATTAGAAATCACCCGTACTCTGTTGTTGATTAAATCGCCAATATATACTCTATTATTATCAGAAAAAACACCATATGGACGTATGTTTGCAGCCAATGGGTTAATGCTATCGCCATTATACATAGGAGCACCTGTTCCGGCTATTGTGCTAATAATACCAGCAGTATTTACTTTGCGTATCCGATCGTCATCAGCAATAAACAGATTTCCAATTGTATCAACGGCTATAGCCAAAGGTATAATTTCAGCAGAGATAGCATATCCTCCATCACCACTAAAACCCATAATACCATTGCCAACCACGGTGTTTATTGTTCCAAAGACGTCAATACGTCGAATTCTTCCGCTATCTGTAAAATATAGATTACCATTTCTATCAACATCCAGTGATAATGGATGATGAATTTGCGCCATGGTCGCAATACCCCCGTCTCCACTAAAACCGGAAATACCAGTACCAGTAACTGTAGTGATAATTCCTGCCACATTAATCTTGCGAATCCTGTAGTTATACGAATCAGCTATGTAGATATTACCAGTGTCATCTATTGCCACTCCATATGGGCTATTCAACTGTGCTGCAGTCGCTGCAATCCCATCTCCGTTAAAGCCAGCGCCACCCGTCCCTGCTATGGTATTAATTATGCCATCAAGAGTCACTTTTCGCACGCGATTATTACCTGCGTCTGCCAGATACACATTGCCATATTTATCAACAGCAACATCATGCACGCCACTCACTCTTGCAAAGTAAGCAGGTCCACCATCTCCGCTATATCCTGTTGATGTTCCAACGCCGGCAAACGTAGTAATGGTGCCGCCGGACGCAGGGCTGACTTTTCGGACACATTTATTATCACAGATGTATAAATTCCCAACCGGATCGATTGCTACTCCTTCGGGATGTGCAAGCATGGCCGCAGTGGCTGATCCCCCATCTCCACTAAAACCGTATGTGCCATTTCCAGCTACAGTCGAAATTATTTGTGCACTGGTGTTCTTAACCAGAAGAGTAATGAAGAGTATCGATAAAATGAATCTCATAACATGTACGGTATTAAATGGCGAATGATAATCAGCCTTTAAATTGTAAAGTTTAAATATATTTTCATATTTATTACAGATATTTTTCCTGTTTTTGAAAACAGGTAAAAACACCTGCTTCTTTTGCTATCATTTACTGGCTGCACCAACATCTCGCCAATATCCACTGTAGCCTTCAAATAATTAAATATCTTCCCTATACCTCCTCTGCAATTCCGGAAGTTTCGGCATATAATTTGCATTTATAATTCAATGCGCAATCTATGTAATTATATACCCACTTTCTGCCCCGTATGGGGCTACCCAACCCAATCTCATTCAATAGCCTCTTTCCTCCCAAACACCCGCTGGTGGCGGAAAGAAATTTTTATGATAAGACACCTGCGTCTTATCATACCTCAAAAAACATAGTATCATAAATAACCACCTTCACCATTTCACCCACCTTACCGATCTTTATACTATGAAAAAGCCACACCAAACGATACAGTATAATATAAATGCCCCTCACAAGCTGCAAAATGCGCGCAAAAAATACAATCAGCGAAATACATTGATCTGCTGAATCTGTGATTCAGACAAATTTCACAATACATTCAACCCATGTCACCCTTTAGGGCGGGGTCTGTAAAACACAAAATACAATCCGCAATATCCATTGATCTGCTTGATCTGTGATTCAGACAAATACATACCACTACCTTCATTACAAATAAAACATTCTCACATGCAACATACATTAAATTTATCCCGCGAGTAAATTTTGAGCACTTTTTGCGCATTTTCACACCCCGAAACCCGCTACAACACTACATTTCCCCATTTAAAAAATTTATTTCCCGGTGAGCAATTTTTAACCCATAACACATATCCCTATACATAATACATCCATCCCGACCAACCTCAACTAATTTCCACCCTCCCGAAATCACCTCTACCACATAGATTCGGATATTGCCTCTATCACCTGTAATGCTTTTAACTTAATTTCGCAGCCACAACCAATGGAATTCAAATTACAGGCCACCGACTCCGCATCTTCCGCACGCGCCGGAACACTCTCCACCGCTCACGGCGATATCCAGACCCCTATCTTCATGCCCGTAGGCACAGTAGGCAGCGTCAAAGCAGTTACGCAGCAACAGCTCAAAGACGAAGTTAATGCGCAGATAATACTCGGCAACACCTATCATTTATACCTCCGCCCCGGCACCAAGATCATAGAGCAGGCCGGCGGTCTCCATAAATTCAATGGTTGGGATCGGCCCATACTCACCGATAGCGGCGGCTATCAGGTCTTTTCTCTGGCGGCCAATCGCAAGATCAAGGAAGAAGGCGTTATGTTCCAGTCGCATATCGACGGTTCCCGACACCTCTTCACCCCCGAAAATGTAATTGATACTCAGCGCACCATAGGTGCAGATATCATCATGGCATTCGATGAATGCCCGCCCTACCCGTCAGACTACAGCTATGCCAAAACGTCTATGGAGCTCACCCATCGCTGGCTGGCTCGCTGTGTGCAGCAGATGAACAGTACCGAGCCAAAATATGGCTATGAGCAGTCGCTCTTCCCCATAGTACAGGGTAGTACCTACAAAGACCTCCGAATAGCCTCATCAGATTTTATAGCTGGCATGGAGTGCGATGGCAACGCCATTGGCGGCCTCTCTGTTGGCGAACCCGAAGATATGATGTATGAAATGTGCGGACTCTGCTGCGAAAGACTGCCTGCCGACAAGCCCCGCTACCTTATGGGTGTAGGCACTCCCTGGAACATACTGGAGAATATTGCCCTCGGCGTAGATATGTTCGACTGTGTTATGCCCACCCGCAATGGCCGCAACGGCATGCTGTTCACTACACAGGGGGTCATCAACATCCGCAACAAGAAATGGGAAAACGACTTCACCCCGCTCGATGAGGGACTCGACTGCGCTACCAGCAAGTTCTATACCAAGGCATACCTGCGCCATCTTTTCATATCCTCAGAGATACTGGGCCTTACTATTGCCAGCATACACAATCTGGCGTTTTACCTGCATCTGGCAAAGAGCGCCCGCGAGCACATTATTGCCGGCGACTATACCGCCTGGAAAAACACCATGATACCGATACTGAAACAGCGGTTATAAAAAAAGGGTCGCCTGAAAAAGCGACCCGTTGGGTATATTTCAAAGAAGGTATGATTTGATACAACCCGGGCTTGGTGATAAAGCCATACACGAGTTTATGGCTCTTAGGGGCTGTTGTAATTTTATATCTTTATCCCGCTATCGAAACATTTCCTCTTTCGTAACTGAGTGTAAGATTACCAACCCCAAAACACCGCCAAGTCGCATTGCTATAAAGGCATTTATGCTTCCTGCATAAAATCTATATTATCTCTTCGCATTTGTTGCACTTAAAGTGCTATTTCAGATTCAGAAAACCTTAATTTCAATGCTTCATATCACACAATAGCAGACTACCTAAAGCCACAGATAAACATTACATTTGCATATTAAGAAAAAGCAACACTGACAAGACATTAATATCAGTATTGCAGGGTTTTTCTGTTCAGACTAAACCATACTCGATTTGAAACAAATAATTCAATCTTTTAAGACCGGAGAAACGATACTGGAAGATGTGCCGGCTCCAAAAGTCAGGCCCGGATATGTACTGATAAAAACCACCCGTAGCCTTGTATCGCTGGGTACTGAAAGGATGCTGGTAGAATTTGGCAGGGCCAATCTGTTGCAAAAAGCAAGACAACAACCTGATAAAGTAAAACAGGTTTTGGGCAAGATAAAAACAGAGGGATTAAAGCCTACCATGCAGGCCGTCTTCAATAAGCTGGAACAACCTCTACCACTTGGCTATTGTAATGCCGGCAGAGTGATAGCTGTTGGTGAAGGCGTACATGAATTCTCTATTGACGACAGGGTTGCATCAAACGGGCATCATGCAGAATATGTATGTGTACCCAAAAATCTGGTAGCACACATTCCTGATAATGTTACCGACGAACAGGCAACTTTTACAGTCATTGGTTCCATAGGTCTGCAGGGCATTCGTCTTTGCAACCCTACTCTGGGAGAGACCATAGTAGTTGTGGGCCTTGGACTGATCGGGCTCATTACTGCAGAACTTTTGCTGGCAAATGGTTGTCGCGTGATAGGTATTGATCTGGACCCCAACAAAATTAACATTGCACGCAGCAAGGGCATCATAGCTATAAACCCCGGCGAAGGCACAGATACTGTAAAAACAGTTATGGACCTTACTGAGAATGTGGGTGCCGATGGTGTAGTAATTACTGCATCTGCTAAAACAGATGAAATAATAGCACAGGCAGCAAAGATGAGTCGCAAACGCGGCCGTATAATACTGGTTGGTGTTATAGGATTGAACATAAGCCGTGCCGATTTTTATGAGAAAGAACTCACCTTTCAGGTTTCCTGCTCCTATGGTCCCGGCAGATATGACGACAATTACGAAAAAGCCGGAAGAGATTATCCGCTACCCTTTGTAAGATGGACTGAGCAGCGCAACTTCAAAGCTGTGCTGGACATGATAAGTATGGGGCGTGTTGAAGTAAACTCGCTGATAACAGAACGGGTAGCGCTGACAGACTTCGGAAATATTTATAACAACATTGGCAACAAAGACGCCATTGCATCTATACTGGAATACCCCGAGGTAAGCAACCCCGCAGATACAATAAAGATAACTGACGGAGTTTTTGCTCAAGGAAAGGGCGGCATTGGAATTATAGGAGCTGGCAACTATACAGGCATGACCATGCTACCTGCACTAAGTACTATAGGCGCACCATTGTATAGTATTGCCAGCGCATCTGGTGTAACCAGTACTGCACTGGCCAAGAAATACAAAATAGGCAAGAGCACTACAGATTACCATAGCATACTCAACGACCCTACCATAGATCTGGTAATGATCACTACCCGTAGCAACGAACACGCACGTATGGTAGTAGAAGGACTGAAAGCAGGTAAACATGTATTTGTAGAAAAACCGCTATCTATAGACAGGGAAGGATTGGATAATGTGCTGAGCGCATATGATGCTACAAAAACGCTGACTGTAGGGTTCAACCGTCGTTTCTCGCCACACATGGTGCAGATAAAAAAAGTAGTGGGCGATGCACCAATGAATGTAATAGCCACCATGAATGCAGGTGCTATACCAGCCAATGTGTGGGTACATGATATGAAAGTAGGCGGCGGCAGGATAATAGGCGAAGCATGCCACTACATGGATCTGATAACCTACCTGACAGGTAACCGCATAAAAGCGGTGTGTGTGAATGCTATGGGTGTGAACCCCGAAGCAAATACAGACAATGCCAGCATATTGCTGCAGTATGAAAATGGCAGTACAGGGGTGATCAATTATTTTGCCAACGGTTCTAAAGACTATTCTAAGGAACGTGTGGAAGTTTATTCGCTGGAAAGGACCCTGATCTCAGACAATTTCCAGACAACAACAGGCTACGGCACCAAAAACTTCTCAAAACTGAAGACTACTATGGACAAAGGTCATGCTGCCCAGTTCAAATTGCTATCGGACAGGGTAAGAAATGGCGGTGGCGCACTGATACCTTTTGACGAAATAGTGAACACCACTCTTGCCAGTCTGGCTGCAATAGAAAGCCTTACCAAAAGAGAATGGGTAGAAGTAAGATAAGACTTATAGTAAGTAGAAATAAGAAATATACGCAACATACAAAAGCACAAAAATGTTAATTGATATTATAGCAGGGGCAAGACCCAACTTCATCAAAATAGCACCGATCATAGATGCCATCATCAAACAAAAAAATGCAGGTGTTGGTATAGACTTCAGGCTGGTGCATACAGGGCAGCACTATGACAAAAAAATGAGTCATGATTTTTTTGAGCAGCTCAACATACCTGCACCACATTACAATCTGGAAGCAGGTTCGGGCACTCAGGCCGAACAGACAGGCAAAATAATGGTTGGCTATGAGAAACTGCTGATGGAAAAACCCTGCGACCTTTGTGTGGTGGTTGGCGATGTAACCTCTACAATGGCATGCTCTATAGCTGCCAAAAAAATGAATAATATAAAAGTAGCGCATGTAGAAGGTGGCATAAGAAGCGGAGACTGGACCATGCCGGAAGAAATAAACAGGCTGGTTACAGACGCTATAACAGACTATTTTTTCACCACCTCTGTCACTGCAAATAACAATCTTAAAAAATCGGGCATAAGCGAAGACCGTATCTACTTTGTGGGCAACACCATGATTGATACCCTTTACAAACAAATCCCACGTTTCATAAAACCGGCAATCTGGGATACTGCAGGACTAAAAACAGGAGAATATCTGGTACTGACGCTGCACCGCCCTGCCAATGTAGATGATAAGGACAAACTGGAAGCACTGATAAGTGAGATACTGAATGCTGCGAAAGGTATGCCTATAGTATTCCCGGTGCATCCCCGCACAGCCAAAATGCTGGCAACAATAGGAGTAGACCTTTCTACCATTCATATGGCAGAACCAATGACCTATCTGGAATTCAACTATCTGGTACAGCAGGCAAGAGCAGTTATAACAGATTCCGGAGGAATAACTGAAGAGACCACTGTAATGAGCGTGCCATGCATGACCCTGCGCGACAACACAGAAAGGCCGGAAACATGCACTACCGGTACTAATGAACTGTTGGGCACAAACCCTCAAAACATTGCCCCTGCTTTCAAAAAGCTATTTGCCGGAGAATGGAAAAAAGGAGGAATCCCTGAAATGTGGGACGGGCTTGCGGCAGAACGTATTGTTAAACATATAATTGATATATTTGGCGTACGTTGATCTAACCTATTAATGACTAACGTACAGCAACATAAACATGAACAGATAGTGAGCACTCTGCTGCATGTGGGGAGTCGTGTGCTGGAATTAGATGGGAATCACCATATTCTTAAGATATGGAACAGAGATGAAGATCAGCGGTATTTGAAAGATGTCAATAATGAAGCCATAGTATCCAGCCATACAAACTGTATAAACAAATGTCTTAGTGAAAGTAAGCGAATAACTACTCCACACAGTATCATAACAAGAAATACAATTGCCAGTTATACACTCAGGTTACTACCCATACATCCGGAGCAGGATAAAATATTTCTGGTTATAGAACACATTTCAAGCGTTGATGCTGAACAGGTAACAGAAGACTTCTGGAAACTGGCACTTGATGCTGCCGGGGATGGGATGTGGGATGTGATAGTACCAGACCAACGTATCTCTTTCTCGGAAAAATGGCACCATATATTCGGCTATAACAGAGAAGAGATAGGAGATATACCAACCTGGGTATCACTTATTCATCCTGATGATATAGCAGCAGTGCAACAAAGCAGGATAAGTTATTTCGAAGGAAATGAACGCCATTATCATTCAGAATTCCGTTTCAAATGTGGCGATGGCAACTACCGATGGGTGTTGAGCAGAGGAGTAATAACAGCCCGAGATGAGTATGGATCGCCACTGAGATTCACCGGTACACACACAGATATCAACGAACGCAAACTGGCTGAAGAAAAGTACTTTGCAACTGCTCAAATGCTTTCTAAACTGATCAATAATTTGCATGAAGGCATATTACTGACAGATGAAAATAACAAAATAATTTATGCCAACCAGATGTTCTGTGACATATTCAATATCACAGAAATCCCGGAGTCTCTACTGGGCATGGATCTGGTACATAGTATAGAGATGAGAAAGCGTTTCTATACAGATCCGGATACTTTTTATGAAAGAACTGTAGCAATAGTAAACAAGAAACAGATAGTACTGAACGAAGAGTGGCAAATGACGAGTGGCAGAACGCTGAGCAGAGATTTTGTACCATTACTATTTGGCGCCGACAACAAGGGTGGCATCTGGAAGTTCAGAGATGTAACTACACAAAAAAACACAAGACAACAATTAGCCGACCTGCGTAATTTCTATGAACAGATACTCAACTCTATAGGAGCTGATATTGTTGTTTATGACAACAAATATCGTTACCTCTTCATAAACCCGATGGCAATAAAAAATGAAGAGTTGAGACAATGGCTTATCGGAAAAACTGATGAAGACTACTGTAATCTGCGCAATAAGCCGGCAAAAATAGCTGCATACCGCAAAGCTATTATAGACAGATCTAGAGAAGAAAAAAGAGAAATAGAGTGGGAAGATGCAGTGATAAACAGGGAAGGTGAAACTGAGTACCACCTGAGGTATATGTACCCTGTCTTTGACAAAGATGGCAACCATAAATATGGAATAGGTTATGGACTCAACATCACAGACAGAGTAAGAGCCCAGCAAGAACTGCGTACAAGTATGGATATGTTTGCCAGCGCGTTCAACGAATCGGGCATTGGTATGGCATTGCTGAACACGGAAGGTAAATGGCTGGATGTGAATACTGTTTTGTGTGAGATGACCGGCTACTCGAAAGAAGAGTTGCAGGATATAACCATCCGGGATATCACCCATCCTGACGATGCAGATACAGATCTTCCATTGGTAAGAAAAATGCTGAAAGGAGAAACCAACTCCTATAGGATAGAAAAACGATACATATCAAGAACCAACAAAATAGTACAAATACTACTCACCGTTTCTCTGGTAAGAGATAATAAAGGAGATCCGAAGTTCTTCATAGCGCAGGTTGTGGATATAACCGATAAAAAAGACATGCTTTTAGAGCTAAATAAGAATAATGCTGAACTGGAAATAACAAAACGAAATCTGATCAGTAAGATCAACCAACTGGAAGATCTGAGCCATATAATAGCCCATAATCTGAGAGGCCCAGCCGGCAGCATTAAAATGCTGGCAGAAACCTTATTGACGTTACAGAAAAACGCAGAAAACCCATCTGCACCAAAACTGCCATTTACAGAAGAAGAGGCTGCCCTAATGATACATGAGGGCAGCATATCGCTGATGGACAGCTTATCGACCCTGATGCAGATAACAGAGATCAAACTGAATAAGGAAATACCCCGCGATGACTGCGATATGACTGTTATCATCAACGAGATCTGCAATCAGTTACAGAGTACCATCTTTGAAAAGAAAGCAGTTATAATTAATGAACTTAAAGTAGTAAATATCCGCTACCCCAGGATCTATCTTGAGAATATACTTTACAACCTCATCAGCAATGCTTTGAAGTATCATCGTCCGGGCATACGGCCTGAGATTCAGATAAACACTGAGTTAATTGGCGAACGCATCCAACTTACAATAAAGGATAACGGACTGGGTATTGATATGGAGAGATATGGTCACAAAATATTCAGACTGAATGAGATATTCCATGCCGGCTATGACAGCAAGGGTATAGGACTATATATTACTAAAACACAGGTAGAGTCTTTCGGAGGAAGTATATCCTTAAAGAGCAAGCCAAATGAAGGATGTGAGTTCAAAGTAACATTGTGAGAATCAAATGAAATTACAGCTTAAAAGGATCATCGATCTTGTACGTAATATGGGACCTCGTTATGTGGGGTTCCGTGCCAAACATGAAATATTACGCAGATCAGGATTTCTGAAAAACAGATTCCCGACCAATCCTGCATTCGCACAGCATATAACGCTGCAACAATGGCAGACAAAACAAGTAAGCTTCTTTTTTGATAAGAGGACAAATATAAAAGTAGTTTCTACTCCCTCCCCTGCCTTAAATGAGCGATTGCAACAATTAAAGGAAGGCCGACTAATACTATTCAGCAGCATACTATCTGCCCCGGGCAGCAACAGCAATTGGGTAACCAATCCGGATTCCGGCTATGTATATGATGCACAGAAACACTGGACAGAAATTCCAGACTACTCTAAAGAAGCAGGAGATATCAAATATGTATGGGAGCGATCCAGATTCTCTTATTTGTATGATATAATCAGGTACGATCATCACTTCAATGAAGACCATGCAGCTATGGTCTTCGGAGACATAAGATCGTGGATAAATAGCAACCCTGTAAACTGTGGCCCTAATTACCGGTGCAGTCAGGAAATGTCGCTGAGGGTACTTAACTGGATATTTGCGCTTCATTTTTACAGCAATTCCCCCCATCTCAGCGAAGCGGTTTTCAAAGAAATGCAGCACGTCATATACTGGCATCTGCATCATATTTATAACAACATTGATTTTTCGCGCATTGCCGTGCGCAACAACCACGCCATAACTGAAACACTGACACTTTATCTGGGTGGGCTTTTCTTCCCTACAATGCCGGGAGCGGCTATGTGGAAACACAAAGGCAAAGAATGGTTTGAAGAAGAGATCGCTTACCAGATCTATGATGATGGCACCTTTCTGCAATACTCCATGAACTATCACCGCATAGTAGTGCAGTTACTTACATGGGGTATAGTGCTTTCTGAAAAGAACGGTGAGCATTTTAGCAATTTGGTTTATGACAGAGCAAGAAAATCTGTAATTTTCCTGCGTACCTGTATGGCCAGCAATAATGGCTGGCTACCCAACTATGGCGCCAACGATGGCGCACTATTCTTTGGGCTGAGCAGCACACACTACCGCGACTACAGGCCACAGTTGCAGGCGCTGGCAAGTGCGCTGGGCATGAGCTGCGGCATAGAAACCAGCTACGAGGACCACAACTGGTACGGCATAGACAAGCCAATAACTGATAATTGGCAACCTGCCAACGGCACACATTCATTTGACAATGGTGGCTACTACCTGATAAGAGAAGAAGACACCCTGACCTTTATAAAGTGCGGAGGTTATAAGGACAGACCATCTCAGGCAGATAATCTGCATATAGATATCTGGCACAACGGAGCGAACATACTACCCGATGCCGGAAGTTATAAATACAATACAGATGATGCTACTATTCGCTACTTCAGCGGCACTCAATCTCACAACACAGTGATGCTGGGCAATAATGACCAAATGCTGAAGGGCGGTAGATTCATATGGTATTACTGGACCCAATGCAGGGAAGCCCGTATAACAGAAGACAGCAACAGCTATACCTTCACCGGCACTATTCAGGCTTTCGGACAATTGCAGCCGGGCATACTGCATACCCGTAATATAGTGAAACAAAAAGGCAAGCCTGAATGGCTGGTGACAGATACGATACTGAATGCACCGGAACAACCGGAAATGGTACAGCGCTGGCATATAGCCAAAGACAACAGCAAACAGATAAATATCATTGCCGCTATGCCCGATAAAACTAACATAGCACCTGAAAGTACGACCGGCTGGGCATCATCGCTTTACGGACAGAAAGAACAGACCAATGAAGTGAGTTTCAACACAACCGGCAGAACGATACATACCCGTATTACTGTAGAGTAACACCGGAAATAACTATTATTTTTACCACTCAGATGAACATACTACTTATCCACCAATACTTTCTGGAAGAAGATGACCCGGGAGGATCGAGATGGAATGAATTTACCAGAATATGGACCGACCAGGGACATACAGTAACCGTGCTGGGCGGGATGATGCACTATAACGGACATGAGAAACGCCCGGAATACAAGGGCAAATATTATGTAAGAAAAGAACAGGGAGCTGTACATGTTTTGCGGTGCCATGTATCAGAGTCATACAACAAGAGTTTTATGGGCCGGCTGTGGGGCTACTTCTCCTTTATGTTCTCTGCACTCTATGCCGGACTTTTCAAAACCAAGGGTAAGTTTGATGTGGTGATAGTTACCTCTCCTCCCCTGTTCGTCGGTATAACCGGGTATCTAGTATCAATATTCAGAAGGATGCCATTTGTGTTTGAGGTGCGAGACCTATGGCCGGAATCGGCGATAGACACCGGTGTGCTTACCAATAAAATGATCATAAAGCTGGCCTATTGGGTAGAGGCATTTATTTACCGAAAAGCTACACTCATCAATGTACTTACTCCGGCATTCTACAATGCGCTACGCGATAAAAAAGGCATAGCCGAAAAGAAACTGGTCCAGATATCGAATGCAGCCGATTTTAGCTTGTCGGAGAAATTGCTACGCGACTTTGATGCTACGGCATTCCGCAAACAACATGATCTGGAAGGACGCTTTGTAATTACCTATGTAGGTGCACATGGTGTAGCAAACCACCTGGCGCAGCTGCTGGACGCAGGCGAAGCACTCGCAGATACGAATGTATTGTTCCTGCTGATAGGCCAGGGCATGGAGAAAGAACGCGTAATGAAGATGGCCAAAGAAAGAAATCTGACCAATGTACGTTTTCTGGATTCGGTGCCTAAGGCAGAGGTATTCAGGTATATACTGGCATCTGAAATGGGCGCATCTGTACTGAAGAGAGTGGATACTTTCAAGACAGTATACTCCAATAAAACATTTGACTACATGTCTTGCAAAAAACCTGTTCTCATGGCCATAGATGGCGTATCGAGAGAGCTGGTGGAGGATGCAGGCGCGGGAGTATATGTAGAACCTGAAAATGCTTCGGAATACAACCGTATCATTCGTGAGTATCTGAACGACCCTGACAGACTGAAGCGCGAGGGCGAAAGTGGCTACAGATATGCACAACAGAATTTTGACAGAGAGGTACTTGCCAACAGGTATCTGGGACATATAAAGGATATGACAGGCAAGAAATAATGTAATCATACAGAAACGGCTCAGTGATACTGAGCCATTTTCATTTTTTATCATTGAGTGGTATTTATCACCAGACCAATGCACTAGCGCCTAATATGGCGGCATCGGCATCGGGCAATGCAGACTGAATCAGAGCCACTTTGTCCTTAAATATATTCAGCATATTCTCTTCCATGTATTTACGTACAGGTAATAATAACAAATCTCCTGCACGAGCCAATCCGCCAAAGAATATAATTGCTTGGGGCGAGGTAATAACCACCATATCGGCAAGAGTCTGCCCCAGGATCTTACCGGTATATTCAAAAAGCGCCAATGCCAGTTTATCGCCTTTCAGAGCCGCATCGTTTATTGCCCGGGCCGTTAGTTTGCCTTCTACATTTCGTAGCAAAGATTCATCAATTCGCTCGGCCAGCCACTCCTCGGCAGTGTGAACTATGCCTGTAGCAGAGCAATAGGCCTCCAGGCATCCACGGCGGCCACAACCACACATACGACCATCTCTTACAGCTATCATATGCCCCAGCTCTCCTGCAAAACCATCATGACCATAGAGTAATTTACCATTAGCTACAAAACCACTACCCACACCTGTACCCAGGGTTACTACCACAAAATCGTTGATACCACGGGCTGATCCATAAATCATTTCGCCAAGAGCAGCAGCATTTGCATCGTTGGTAAGCGTGCACTTCAGCCCTAATGCTTCTTCCAGCATCTTAACCAGCGGGATTGCCCTACCCTTCCAGGGCAGATTGGGCGCAAATAAGATCTCTCCGGTATAGTAGTTGCCATTGGGCGCACCGATGCCGGCACCTTGTATGTTCTTTATGCCCACATTATTGAGCATGGGCAATAAATTGCTTCTGAGTGCTGCAATGTAATCCTTCAAAGAATCGTGTCCGATCGTAGGCATAGTGGCTTTGGCTACTATCTCGCCTGTCCTTGTCACTAAGCCGAAAGCAGTATTTGTTCCTCCAATATCAATGCCCAGCGCCAATGCTTGCGTCATAGTCTATTCCTTGTTTTTGTAAGATGCGGCGCACTGCAAAAGCGAACCAGGCCAGATAAGCAAAACCAATAGCAGGCACCCAATATGACTGATGAATACCAATTGCTTTTATGTCGGCCAGCTTGCCCTGTATAGGTGGTATAATGGCACCTCCCAATATCATCATGATGAGGAATGCTGAGCCCTGAGAAGTGTACTTACCAAGACCTGCTATAGCCAATACAAAAATACATGGCCACATAATGGAGCAGAAAAGACCACCGCTAAGGAAGGCATAGGTAGCTACCTTACCGGTAGTGAAGATACCAACCAGCATAAAGGCAGCACCCAGCAGAGAAAACACCATCAGTGTTTTGGCAGGCTTGTCTTGTGTGGCATAAAAAGCAATAACCTGAATGAGGATGCAGGAAATGTACCAATAGAAAGGCGACACATCGTTCTGAGCAATGGAGTTTACCCCCAACACGACACCGAATGCAACTATAGGTACCAGGAAAAGCAGCAAGTTGCGCATAGAAGCAGATGGCTCAAATATTTTGATAGAGCCTGTCCAGCGACCCACCATGAGACTACCCCAGTATATGGAAATGAAAGGTGCTACCTGAGAAGAGGTGTATGCTCCGAAATCGGGCTGCTTGAGTAGCTCACCCAGATTGCTCTGAATAGTAACCTCTACCCCAACATAGGTGAAGATGGCCAACATACCCAGAATAAGCTGCGGATACTGCATAGCACCCCAACCTTCGGGTTTGCGACGAGCACTAACCAGCGAGAGTAAAAGAGTACCAAATATGAGTGCAAGCCCAGACAGCAGCCACATAAACCGTTCGGTATCCAATGCTGCCAGCGCTGCAGGGTCTGTGGTTGTTACCATGTAGCTCCTAAAAACAGGAACAAACACAGTTACCAGAAAGAAGGTCATGATGCCCAGGGTGATCAAGGCTTTGGGCGAACGTTCAGTTTCTGTTTCGTACTGACCGGCAGGCAGTTTCTTAGAGAAAAAGAACAAACCTGCAGCGATAACAAAAAGTGCACCTACACAAGCATATAGAATAGTAACCTTATCGAGTCCGAGTGAATTGATCTGTTCGTCTTTGGCAATAGTGGTACCAAACAAAGCCAATGCTACTATGATTGGCCCGATGGCTGTACCGAAAGAATTGATACCACCACCAAGTGTGATGCGGTGCGCGCCTGTTTCGGGAGGGCCCAGCAAGGCAGCAAATGGGTTGGCTGCAGTTTGCTGTAATGAGAAACCAAGCGCTACAGCAAAAAGCCCTGCCAGCATGCCCGGGAAGGTATTTGCATTGACAGCAAGGATCATGATAACAGCACCAATGGCAGAGAACAGCAAACCATAAACGATACTGTTCTTATAGCCCCAGCGGGCAATAACATCTTTGCCAAATACCGATGCTATTACATACAGCATGAGGGCTCCCAGATAGTAAGCCAGATAAAAAGCAAAGTCTATCAGCTGCGACTGAAACTGATCTAAATGAAAATAGTGCTTGCAGAAAGGGATAAATACCCCGTTGCCAGCGGCAATAAAACCCCAGAAAAAGAATACGGTAACCAGTATAGACAATGCGCCCGAACCGGCCTTGCCCGACATGGATCTTTGAGTATCACTCATGTGTGCCTGTTTTCAGGGAAAGATAATATAAATGCCTGAAAAACAGCAAATGCCTGCTAAAATGCGTACTTAGTAGCCGCTTTCTTCGCCCAGAGGCAAGTTGAAATTATAAGACTGCTGCGCCTTAATAGTATAAGGAAGTCCGCCCCTGATCTTACCAGGCAGGGCATAGTCGTAGCCCTTTGCGTAGATGTAATAATTGCCATTCCACAATGCAGAGAAAGTGCATGAAGGCATAGAATTGATGTACGTACATGCAGCAGAGTCATCGTATTTACCATCTGCAGGAGCATCGAGTGTATTGTACTTAATATAAACAGTAACGCTATCCAGAGAGGCAGTAACCCCATGATGCTGCGGGTAAACCACAATTGATGCGGCACCACCCTTTCCTCCTATAGGGGTAAACTTATCGTGTTCGCAACCGGTAAGAGCCAGAATCGATACAACTAACAGGGCGTATATTTTGTTCATGTTATAGTTTTTGATGAGGTTATTTAGTAGGTTCTGCAAAAAGGGTATTATGTATAAAGGTACTATCTGTAAGTGTTTGAAGGAAACTGATTATATCTTTTTTATCATCGGCGGTCATAGATATACGTCCTGAAACCAGAGGATCTGTAGTGGCCGATGCATATACTCCTGTTCTGTAGTGCTCCACTGCATCTTCCAGGGTAGCTATGCGGCCATCGTGCATGTATGGCCTTGTAAGCGCAATATTGCGCAAAGAAGGCACCTTAAATTTATAGAGATCGGCAATATCCAGCGTTATGTGTGCCCTGCCACTGTCGTTTACGCTTGCAAGTGGTGCAAGGCCGTTGTTGCGGAAAGAATAATCTGTAAACAGTGGCTCTTTATGGCAAGATGCACAATGCTGCCTGAACAAAGTAAGTCCGCGCACTTCCTGTGCGTTGAAATACCCTGCTCCGGGATTGGCAACATACTTATCGTATTTAGCATCTGAAGAAACCATAGCAGCCATGAACTGTGACATGGCCCTGAAAATCATCTGAGAATTGGCGGTTTCATTGCCAAAGACCTTTTTGAATCTTTCCCTGTATGCTGCATCAGCATTTACCCTGTCTATAACCTCGGTCAAGGTCATATCCATTTCCAGATGGTTTTGTATGGGATTGATGGGTTGAGTCTCGAGATGGTTCACGCCACCATCCCAGAAAAAGGAAGGAAACCATGCTATATTGAACAAGGCAGGTGAATTTCTGGTTCCCAGCCTGTTTTCCACACCATGACTGATATCGTGATCTATGTGTGCAAATGCAGAGAACTGCTGATGGCAACTGCCACAGGAAATAGTATTATCACGAGAGAGCCGTACATCATAGAACAGCTTTCTTCCCAGTTCAAAACCATCGAATGTAAGCGGATTATTGGCAAAGGTATATACCGGCTGCGGCCACCCCTTTGGCACTACGAAGCTGACAGGCCGCCAGGTGCCGGGATCAATATTGTCCTTTTTACAACCTGCTATCCATATTGCAGAAAGCAACACGATGACACAACCAACGGACAACGCTTTTTTCATACATGCAAAATACGAACATTAGCAATTACCTACATCAGAGCCCTGCATAAGTTATGGAGAGCATATTGGCATAATTGTCGGCCAAAACCTTTGCTTCTGTACCGGCAGTATTGATACTGTACCTGGTAGCAAAATCGAATAAAGTCGGCGACTTAAAGAGTTTAAGTACATCAGCATCTATGTGCACATGATTCACACCGTCTTTGGCCACTGTTATCTCTGATGGGAAATTGAGCGTTACGGTACGCAACACTGAATTGGCACCCGAGAAACCACCTGCATGGAATACCAATGCTCCACCCGATGCAGGAGACTTTGGCGAATTGCCTTCCATCTTCAGCATGATATAACCTGTATTCCAGGTCCAGAACATACCATTTACTGGATCGAGTGCACCTGTCTGTGCACCAGAAACATTCCTGAGACTATCTACGCCAATGGTAAGCGTGACACTGGTGTACTTGCTATAGGGCACATCTGACAGGTCCACAACAAGAGAAGATGCCTGACTCTGCTGCAGCAAATGGTAACTTTCGTTCTGAGTATAGGCACCTGCAGCCTTATTGAGTTTTATATTGCTGATGTAATAATTGAACTTGGACACCTTGAAAGAGTCACCATGATCGTTGGTGTACCATGTATCATTCAACGATAGTTTAGCACTACCCACTTTATTGGTAAATTCCAGCTTTACAATGCTGTTGCCTGTAGGATCTGTGGTATCAGGATTGTCTTTTTTAGTACACGCAGCAAAAAGCAGTCCACACAATGCTACAGCAATACCCTTCTTAAAATAACTCATACAATTAGTCTTTTTTTACCGGTGTTTCCTCTTTTTTACACATACCTACAATATCATGAAAGGTATTGTGCAGTATATTTAACTGCTTCATGATAGTTGCATTCTGTTCCTGGAGCACTACCAGTGCATTCAGCTTATCGGCCTCTTTCTCCATACGCTTCAGGGTCATCCTCATCTTTTCTGTATTGTATTCACCCGGTATGTCGGCAGCATTCAACTGTTTGCAATTGCCCAACAACTCCAGCGAGCGGGTTCTGATTGGTTTCAGATCTCCCTCCTCTGCCGGATGGAAGGTCTGAGATAAAGTAGTATGGAATGTTTGCATCTCAGGCCAGTTGGCAAATTTGCCCTGCCCCCAAGAGGTAACAGCACATAGCAACAGCGCAACAATAAAAGAAGTAGTTTTCTTCATATGGCAAAACAGAATTT
This sequence comes from Bordetella parapertussis, assembly GCA_943331005.2. GTDB lineage: Bacteria > Bacteroidota > Bacteroidia > Chitinophagales > Chitinophagaceae > Nemorincola. The sequence continues at coordinate 44,312 of CALQJX020000020.1, read as the reverse complement.
AAATTAAGAATACAAACATGTATTCTTCAACAATAAAATTAGCAACAATAAATGTACTTACCGCAAGGTTTTTGTTAAAATAGCTTGGGCAGGGTTAGTTTTGTATTTTTGCCACCTTTTGAAACAAATAGCACCGTAGAAACGGTAATTATATATGGAATACAATTTTGCTGAAATAGAAAAGAAGTGGAAAGCTGAATGGAACAGGAAACAGGTCTATAAAGTGACCAATGATACCAGCAAGCCAAAATGCTATGTGCTGGATATGTTTCCATACCCCAGCGGTGCAGGCCTGCATGTGGGCCACCCTCTTGGCTATATAGCCTCTGACATCTATGCCCGTTACAAAAGGCTGAAGGGATTTAATGTGCTGCACCCAATGGGTTTTGACGCATTTGGCCTGCCTGCAGAACAATATGCTATAGAAACAGGACAGCACCCGGCAGACACAACCGAAAAGAATATAGCCCGCTATCGCGAGCAGTTGGACAATATAGGATTCTGCTATGACTGGAGCCGCGAGGTACGCACCAGCGATGCCGGGTACTATAAATGGACGCAATGGATATTCCTGCAATTATTTCATAGCTGGTATGACCGCAGCAGCCAAAAAGCAAGACCACTAACTGAACTTACTGCCATTCTGGAAAAGGAGGGAAATATAAATCACCCGTGCCCGGGCGATGACGGCATATCTTTTGATGCTGCAACCTGGCACAACTATAGCGGCAAGGAAAAACGCTCTGTACTGATGCATTACCGACTGGCCTATCAGGGGCATGCACAGGTATGGTGGTGCGAGGCACTGGGAACAGTACTTGCCAATGACGAAGTAGTGAATGGCGTATCTGAAAGAGGCAGCCACCCGGTGGAACGCAAACTGATGCGCCAATGGTTTCTGCGAATAACAGAATATGCCGACAGACTGATAAGCAGCCTTGACAACCTGGAATGGAGCGACGCCATGAAGGAAATGCAACGCAACTGGATCGGTAAGAGTAGTGGCGCATCGGTAGATTTTGCATTGAACGAAAAAGAGTGCATTACTGTATTCACTACCCGACCCGATACTATTTTTGGTGTAGACTTTCTGGTACTGGCACCCGAACACACACTGGTAGACACCATAACAACAGACGAGCAACGCAAGGCTATAGACGAATACAAACACTATGTAAAAAGCCGCTCTGAGCGCGAACGCATGAGCGAGGTGAAGCAGGTAACCGGTTGCTTTACTGGTGCCTATGCTATACACCCGCTTACCCATAACAGGGTACCGGTATGGATAGCTGAGTATGTACTGGCAGGCTATGGTACAGGTGCCATAATGGCCGTGCCAAGCGGAGACGACCGCGACCACGCCTTTGCCAAACACTTCAACATTACTATCACCAATATTTTTGGTGAGCAGTATAATGGCGAAAAGGCCTACAGCGAAAAGAATGGCACGATACAGAATAGTGGTTTTCTTACAGGCATGACTGTTGCCGAAGCCACAGATGCTGCAATTAATGCACTGGTAGCCATACAGGCCGGAAAACGCCGCACCAACTACCGCCTGCGCGATGCGGGCTTCAGCCGCCAGCGCTATTGGGGAGAACCATTTCCTATAGTATATATAGATGATGTGCCCTATGCAACAGATGAAGAACATGTGAATGGAACACTACCTGTGGAACTTCCCCATGTGAAGAGCTATAAGCCCGGACCGGAAGGACAAGGTCCGCTGGCCAATATAGAAGAATGGGTGAACACCCCGGTGGGTAGCCGTGAGACAAATACCATGCCCGGCTATGCAGGCAGCAGCTGGTACTTCCTGCGCTACATGGACCCGCAAAACGGCAACGAATTTGCAAGCCGTGCCGCAACCGATTACTGGAACCAGGTGGATATATATATAGGAGGTACAGAACATGCAGTAGGCCATCTGCTCTATAGCCGCATGTGGACAAAAGCCCTTTACGATCTTGGCCACATAGGTTTTGATGAGCCTTTCAAAAAACTGCTGAATCAGGGTATGATACAGGGCAGTTCGAGATTCATCTGTAAGATAACTGCTAATCTTCACTCAGTGCCAGACCATGGAGTTGCATCCAATGTTTTTGTTTCATTAGATGCATTTGAACACTCTATGAAATTCAAAGATGATACCTATCTAATTAATCAAATACTCAAAACTAAAAATATTGGAACATACATTAATTACATTGACAACTATAGGTTTGACTTCATACATGTCAATGTAAACTTAGTTAGTGGATCTGAATTAGATATCGAAGCCTTCAAAAAATGGCAACCTCAATACGCAAATGCTGAATTCATAACAAATAAAGAAGGGAAATTCTTATGTAAATCGGAAGTAGAAAAAATGTCGAAGTCTAAGTATAATGTGGTGAACCCCGACGACATTGTAGCACAGTATGGCGCAGACACCTTCCGTATTTATGAGATGTTCCTGGGCCCCATAGATGTGAGCAAGCCATGGGACACCAAGGGCATAGAAGGTGTGCATCGTTTCCTGAAGAAATTCTGGCGCCTGTATGCCGATGAGCAGAAAGGATTTGTAGTAACCGATGACGCACCGGCTGAAGCAGAATTGCGCACCCTGCACAAGACATTGAAAAAAATAAGTGAGGATATAGAACGTTTCTCTTTCAACACATCTGTAAGTCAGTTCATGATATGTGTGAATGAACTGACAACACTCAACTGCCACAAACGTGCTATACTGGAGCCTTTGGCTATAGCCATTACTCCGTTTGCTCCTCATATTGCAGAAGAACTGTGGCTGGGACTGGGACACAGCAGCACTGTGCTGGATGCAACCTTCCCACTACACGAAGACAAGTATATAGCAGAGAACAGCTTTAAGTATCCTGTTGCTGTAAACGGCAAAACACGTGCTGAACTGGAATTTCCGGCAGATGCGGTGCAGGCAGATATAGAACAGGCTGTACTTGCTGATGCAAGTGTACAGAAATGGCTGGAAGGGAAAACACCGAAGAAGTTCATCTTCGTAAAAGGAAAAATGATAAACGTGGTGATATAAACCACTCTGCTTCAAGGGTATACTAACCCTGCAGCAATACTATATTTATAATTTATGGGACATAAGAAATTAGTAAAATTCCAGGCTATAGAAACGTACAAGAACGTATTGCAGTACCCTGAGAATATGAAGGGCAACTGGAATAAGTTTTTCGGTAACGACAACCCTATAACGCTGGAACTTGCCTGCGGAAAGGGCGAATACAGTACCGGCCTTGGCAGGGAACATCGCAACCGCAACTTCATAGGTGTGGATATAAAGGGCAACCGTATCTATACAGGAGCCAAGACTGCACTGCAGGAAGGGCTGGACAACATTGCGTTCCTGAGAATACACATAGGACAGATAACCAACTACTTTGCCCCCGGCGAGGTAGAGGAGATCTGGATCATATTCCCTGATCCGTTCCTGAAAAAAGAATCGAACAGATTGACGCACCCACGCTACCTGCACCTTTATGAGCAGCTGCTGAAAACAGGAGCCCGAATCAATCTGAAGACAGACTCAAAAGAGCTGTATGACTTTACGCTGGAGACCATTGCAGAACAGGGATGCCCGGTACATGAGAACATAGCTGATGTTTATGGTAAGGGCCTGAACAAAGGAGCACTGGGCATACAGACATTCTACGAAAAAATGCACCTTGCAGATGGCCGCACGATCTATTTTGTTTCCTTCTCGTTGCCAACGGAGGGCGTGAAACTGACTGGCCGCTTCAATAAGCTGATGGACGAAGAAAACGAATCAACAGCGGACACTGAAGAATAAAAAAATGCAGGAAGGAAGGGACTATATTATCACCCGCGAGGGTTTGCTCACATTTACTGCACTCTACCTTAAAGAGCGTGGTTATTGCTGTGGGAATGGATGCCTCAATTGCCCCTTCGATTATGAGCAGGTGCCCGAACCAAAACGAACCTTACTACTTAACAAACGCAGCAACGATGGCAAAAAAGACCAGCAATAAGGAGCCCATTTATGATGCTATCTATGATGTGGTGAGAGCCATACCAAAAGGAAGAGTAAGTACCTATGGAGCAATAGCCGCTGCCATAGGAGCTGCATCAGGCGCACGGGTAGTTGGCTATGCCATGAATAACTGCCATGGGCTTACGCCCAAAGTACCAGCCCACAGAGTAGTAAATAGAAATGGAATGCTCACCGGCAAACATCACTTCAGCCCGCCAGAGCAGATGCAACAACTTCTGGAAAAAGAAGGTATAAAAGTGGCAGACGATGTGATCATCAATTTTGCTGACCACTTCTGGGATCCTATAAAAGAACTGGAAATGTAGCAGCAACACTGAGCATATTCAGCAACATTTATAAACTAAGGGGAGGCAATTGCCTCCCCTTAGTTTATAAAAAGTATCCTATCAGAATCCGAATCTTACCGTACCAAAGATATTGCGACCGGCAGCATTGATACCGCTTGCAAATACCCTGTACTGTGTATCTAGTATGTTATCTATACCAGCCTGCAGCTGAATATTTTTCTGCACCCTGTATGACACACGAAGATTGGCGGTCATCCATGCTGGCATACCATCTGCTGTAGCATACTGTTCATTATCTTCTCCATTCAGGTAGTAATTTGCCAGTTTCTTAGCACCCTGATAGTTGATAAAGAAGTCTGCACGCAACTTGTTTTTGGTATAGATCGCCTGCAGTCGCAACTGCACCGGTGGTATATGATCCAGCGGCTGAACGCTATCTGTAACTACACGGCCATACGTGTATGTAACACCTCCACTCAACTGTATATGATCTGTGACCTGTGCACGTATGCTGCTCCACAAACCGTATATGTATGCCTTACCGGCATTCTGGTTGGCAAACACTTTGCTCATTTTGCCATCATACATCAGAGAGTCCTGTCCATTGAAAGTAAACGGCGAGGTCACTATTGCATCGTAGTAACGGGTATAGTACAGCGCATTTTCCCAAACGGCTTTAGTACCCAGTACTTTAGTAACACCCAATTCTGTATTGATGGTCTTTTCGGGAGCCAATTTATTATTAGGCACTATCAGCGTACCGGCAGCAGATTCAAAAACCTTTGCCAGATCATCTACGTTTGGTACACGGAAACCAGTTGAAAGAATGAGTGATAATTTCCACTTATCTGTGGGTGTATTGATAATGCCTGCGCTTCCTGAATAAACAAAATTATTCTGTTTAGCTTCGGTATATGGCAAATGGAAAAAGCTGGTATCCTTGAATGAAGAAGACAAAGAAGTATAACCCAATCTAAGTCCGTCATTCAGTGTCCATTTATCGCTGATACGCCATGTATGCGAGCCATAGGCCGCCACATTATCCATGGTGCTGCCACCGTCCGGATAACGGGTATCCAGCGGCACAGAAGCACCGGTTGTTATGTTTTCCTGTGTTGCTGTTGAGGTAAGCATATTGCGTTGCTGCTCCAGTCCCACACGGATAATGTGTTTACCCACCTGACGCTGGGCATCCATGTTAATACCGAATACTGCCACGTTCTCAACCCTATGAGACAATTTGCTGCTACCAAAACTGCGGTTATGCCTGCTTTCTTCGATCTCCTGATAATTGACTCCAATATGTCTGTGCTGAAAGAATGAAGCATCATTATCAGCATTTACATTGTATGCTAGCATAGCCCTCTGCTGCGGACCATAATACCACTGTGCATACCTCAGGCCTTTGCCACCCGTACCCGGATCTGTGAGCCTGTCGTAGCGAGGAATATCAGAAGAAGTAGAATATTGCAGATTTAACGTGTGCAATACATGTTCATTCTGTCTGTAGGCGATCTTTTGCATGATATCGTACTGGCTATACCCACTCTGCACCTGTTTGTACTTATCGCTGTTGGCTACCAGAGAGTCTTTGCCATTTATACGATCTACGTAGTATGGGCGTTCGCCATAATTGCCATCATAAAATGGATTCTGAGCTTTACCGCCCATCATGTCACCGAAAGAAGAATAGGTAAGGGAAGTGAGAGATGATAGCTTTCTGCCACCAATACTAAAATCGGCATGGCCGGTCATTTCATTATTCACACTGCCATATCTTACATATGCATTGCCGGTTTTCACCTTTATGGTGTCTGTAGAGAATACCGGTTGTTTGGTGTAGAAATGGATAACACCACCCAATGCATCACTACCATATACAGTTGACGATGGGCCATAGAGCACCTCTACCCTGTCTAGCATTGCATTGTCAACAGTAATGATATTCTGCAGATGGCCTCCACGATAAATAATGTTATTCATACGAACACCATCTACTACCATCAGTACTTTATTGGCCTCAAATCCGCGCAATACAGGGCTGCCACCGCCCATCTGGCTCTTCTGAACAAATATACCCATGGTATTGGCAAGCAAGTCTGCACTGTTTTGAGCCTGTGCATCTGCTATTTGTTTTCTATCCAGCATTTGCACCTGCTGTGCTACTGCTTTACGATTTTCTTTTATTTTATTGGCAGAGATAATGTACTCATCCATGCCTATTTGTTTCTGAATGCTATCAGAATTTTTGATCTGGGATTTTACGGGGCTGACATTCAACAACTGCATAGCAGCAGCTGCACATAAAATTCGCTTCATGCTTTAATATTTTAAAAATGTAAATAAACAGAAACTACATGCACTTAAGGTGCATGCAAATTAACATATGCAAAAAGCGGAATCGGGAGGAGGAGATACAACAGATATGTTGCGATGGGTAAGACTCACCTTGTGGTGAGCATAAATTTCTTTTTTTGCCGGGAATACCGGAGTAATACTGTATGGTTCAGGTAACAGATACACAAAGGAAAGCAGTTTCATCAGCATTTCAGGTACAGGAGCCCGCTCCTGCTGTGCGCCGCCTGCCAACAGCGATATTTTATGCAGTACATCTTCTTCTGCCTTATCATGTACTGCAGTTATATACAAAGTGCAGTTCACCTTTTTCACAGAAAGTATATCATATACCTTCCCCCCAACTTCCAATTCATCCTTACCCCTACTATGTTGCTGATACTGCAGTTCATCTATTACCAGCAATTCACTGAGGCACTTCTGTTTTTCCAGTAACCTATGTTGCTTGTGATGCACTAATGCCTGCTGTACCTCATAATAGAATAACAGGCCTCCGGCCTGTAATACAATCAATAAGAACAACAATATGTAAACTGTTTTCTTCAAGCAACTTTATGAAGTCACAAGATAATAACTTAATGGAATAATTGCAGGACTGAGACTCCTATTCAAATATCATGTCTTCAGATTTCCGCTTGAACATAGGTATGAACCAACCAGCGCGCAGACCATAGAGCAGGTCCAGCCTTTTGGCATTGTCTGGGCGCATTACATCATATAAATAATCGCGTCGCCCCTGAGTGAAACCTGCAAGGATATCTGCTCCTATTGTGAAGTTGATCAGTTTATTGCTGGAAAAATAGGCATACCCTACATACTGTTCCACAAAAATCCCATTTGTCAGCCTGTCATATCCCCTCAGATAACGACCTCTCAGCGACATGACGGATTTATCCTTGTCATATATATTGATCCTATGCTGCATAAAGCCAACAGAAGTAAGCACCATGAGACCATTATCGGGGTGAGATTCCGAAAACGAGAAGATCCTGCCTGCAGAGAGACCTACAGCATAACCACGCTCATAAACAGGCACACCTATTCGTTGCCCGTCATTATTAATAAACTCATACAAATTCTTACTGTAGGTCTGGTATTTATCACGGATGTTGATCATCAATGAGTCTTCATTGACGTTCTTACCCATAATAAAGTCGAACTTGGCACCAAACAACCAGTTAGAGGATGTTTTGTAAAGTAATGCCGGCCCCAGACGGAAAGAAGTGCTGAAACGTTTGGCCATATCTGCACCCGGCAGATCCAGACTGCCGTTGCCATTAAGAATGAACCCATGGCGGGACTCCCTATGTTCAGAAGGGCCAAAAAGATCATCCTGCGCCAGACAGGCACCTTGTATAAAAACAAATATAAGTAGTAACGTTAGTCTCATATCCCGCTTCTTGCTGTGAAATTAGCGTAAATATCGGTATAGAACCTATAGCAAAAGTTAAAACGACAGGCACATGACGATGTTTGGCACCATCAATAGCAAGAGGGTCGGCTAACTAAAAAAAAATACTTAGCTTGCCATCTCTATGCAATTGATGTATTGGCTATTGGCCATCGTTATAGCTACCGCTGCCGCTTTCCTCGTTTACCGTGCCGATAAAAAGCGTGTTGTCCCCTACCCCTGGCTTACCTCTATGCTGCGGGGGCTGGTGGTATTGGCTGCTTTGCTGCTGGTATTGATACCGGATATTGTTATTACAAAACATACTACAGAACAACCTGTAATTCTGCTACTGCAAGACAATTCAAGATCTGCGGGTATTGCGCTGGGTGGTGATTCTACTAGCTACAGGAAGAACATAGAATCACTGACAGATAAGTTGAGTGGTCAGTTCAGAGTAGTAAAGTGGGGATTTGGTGACGGTGTGCAGCAAGATACATTATTCAATTACGACCGCCCTGCCACAGATATATCTGCTGCGCTGGCACGTGCGGAGGAGTTTTATGGCATGCAAAATCTGGGGGGCATCATTTTGGCTACCGATGGCCGTTTCAATCAGGGTATAAGCCCTGCATACCGAAGCAGCGGCTATCAGGGCGCACTATATACTGTAGCGATGGGCGACAGTACCCGTGAGAAAGACCTGCGTATTTCGCGTACATATGCCAACAGAACCGCTACGCTCAACAGTAGTTTCGAAGTACGTGCAGATGTTATTGCAGCGCTATGCGGTGGTTACAGTAACAGTGCCATACTGAAAGAAGGCGACGAACAGATAGCAAGTGTTCCATTGTCAATAAATAACGACCGGTTCGACAGGTATGTTGCCTTTACAGTGAAAGCTGCAAAGACAGGCCTGCACCATTATGTGCTTAGCCTGCCCAAGGCAGATGGCGAGAAAAATCTGACAAACAACAGCAGAGATATTTTTGTAGAAGTAATAGACGAAAAAAAGAAGATTCTCATAGCCGCTGCAGCTCCCCATCCGGATGCGAATGCACTTAAAGATGCGCTCTCTTCTCTGGAAAGCTATGAAGTATCAGTTTGCAATGCTGATAACTTCCCATCATCTCTTGCCGACTATGATGCCATCATTCTACACGGGCTACCATCTGTAAGACAACGTATTGCTGGCCAACTGGAAGCGGCCCGCAAACCCATGTGGTTCATCTTGTCTTCACAGACTGATGTGCTTGCCGTAAATGGTATGAAAAGCATTACCAGAACAGGCATAGCAGCCAATCCGGCACACGAAACCCAGGCTACTTTCAATACGCCCTTCAATGCATTTACCGTGCCGCAACGACTACAACTGGTTGCCGACAAAATGCCTCCGCTTACTTCCTATACAGGCAATATCATTGCTGCCCCGGGCACCAATGTATTCTTTACACAACGCACTGCTGCCGGCACTATGCCTGCGTGGAGCATGCAACAGGGCACAGTTCCTACTGCTTTCCTGGCCGGAGAAGGTATATGGCGTTGGAGATTGTATGAATACAAGCACTTCAACGAGCACAATGTTATAGACGAATGTATTCGGCAGACTGTTGCGTTTTTGTGTGCCAATACCGGCGAAAAGCCATTTACAGTAACTATGCCAAGGCATATATGGAGCGATCAGGAACCAATATCGCTCAATGCTATTTTGCTGAATGCCAATAACGAGCAGGTAAACACCGCAGATGTGCAACTAACTATTGCAGATAGTGCCGGCCGCAAACAGGACTATTCTTTCGAAAGATCGGGAACTGGTTACAACATCAATATTGGCATAAGGGCTGGTGGCAGGTATACCTATACCGCACATACCACTTTCAACAATAAGGAACTTACTGCATCAGGAGCTTTTGTGGTAGAAAGTATACCGCTGGAACTCATGGAAACCGGTGCCGATTATCCTCTTCTTTATAATCTGGCAAAAGACCACAATGGTGCTTTTGTGCCTGCGAAAGAAGTAAGTGCGCTCTATGACAGCATAAAGAACAATAAAAACATTACTCCCGTTATTCGCACCAATACCGAAACTGTTCCACTTGTAGAGCGGAAATGGTATTTCTTCATCATTCTTTTACTTGCTGTAACCGAGTGGTTATTGCGTAAATACTGGCTTGCACAATAAACAACTTATAACAATATTGTGATGAACACAAGCCTGTTTTGTTGATTCGTTGCTTACTTTTACAATACTATTTAGTGCTGTAGACCCCTTACTCAACTTCAAAAATCTGCTACATGTCGATCCACGGTGAAATAAAACGCATCACAACCAACACCCTGCAAGGAATGAAACAAAGGGGTGAAAAGATAAGTATGCTCACCGCATACGACTTCTCTATGGCCCGCATATTTGATGATGCAGGTATAGATGTGATATTGGTGGGCGACTCAGCCTCCAATGTTATGGCAGGTCATGAGACCACCCTACCCATCACGCTGGACCAGATGATCTATCATGCGCAAAGTGTTGTAAGGGCTTGTCAACGTTGTCTCGTTATAGTAGACCTTCCATTCGGGTCTTATCAGGGCAACAGCAAGGAAGCGCTTAACTCTGCTATCCGTATCATGAAAGAAGCTGGCGCACATGGCATCAAGCTGGAAGGTGGCGCAGAAGTATGTGAATCTATAAAACGTATTGTTGGTGCCGGTGTTCCGGTAATGGGGCATCTTGGTCTTACACCGCAGTCTATCTACAAATTCGGAACCTACACCGTTCGTGCCAGGGAAGAAGAAGAGGCAGAAATGCTTATTCAGAATGCAGAAGCTTTGCAGGAGGCAGGTTGCTTCTCTCTGGTTTTGGAAAAAATACCAGCTGCATTGGGCGCTGCAGTAGCTGCAAAGCTGAGGATACCAGTTATTGGCATTGGCGCCGGTGGTGGCGTAGACGGTCAGGTACTTGTAATGCATGACATGCTGGGAATCACAAAGAACTTTTCACCACGTTTCCTGCGTCGTTACCTCAACCTGTACGAAGACATTTCGGGTGCAACCAGGCAGTATATTCAGGATATCAAGTCGAAGGACTTCCCTAACGAGAAGGAACAATATTGATCTGTACCCTGACTACCCCTTGTTCTTTACATATCAGTAAAACTAATTATTATGGAAGAATAATTTCATTACGGCACAGTTTCAGAAGCAATTAATACGCTGAAAAAGCAAGGGTATGATCTTGATTTCAATCTGGTAGATAACTGCATAATATGCAATACAGAGCGATTTGAAGCAGATGATTTTGAAATAGTAGATGTATAAAGGTATGAAGTCAATACAGATCCGGCCGATGAAGCAGCAGTTTATGCTATAAGATCAGCAAGTGGTCTGAAGGGCATTCTGGAAACTGGTTATGGCGCCTCTGCCGACTCCTTCACTACAGAGATACTAAGCAAACTACATGGGGATCTGAGCAAATAAAATACTTACAAACAACAAGGGCTGCCATATGGCAGCCCTTGTTGTTTAATATTGTTTGTACATATCTTTACCTGACAGTTAGTCTTTTGCATCACCCTTTATGTAGAGCGTGTAGCGCTTCTCACCATGTGGTGTTTTAGCATTAGACTGTATGTATACTTCTTTGTGAAAGATACCATGCTGCTCCTCGGTTTTAAGGTCAAGATGAATAAAACCTTCCTGACCGGGCAGAACAGGATTCTTACTCCAATCCACGTTGGTACAACCACAAGATGGTGTTACGTTCATTACAATGATCGGTTCTGTACCTACATTCTTGAATTTGAAAGTATGTCCGGCAGCAGGACCTCTTTTTATTACTCCGAAATCGTGTGTTTCGCCGTCCACGAATTTAAACAAAGCTCCTTCAGCTTTAGCAGGTTGTGTTGTGCCTTGCGCAATAGCTTGTGAAGTAATTCCTGAAGAAGCGATGCACATTAATGCAATCAGTACTTTTTTCATGTTGTTCTTTTTAGTTTCAGACTATTCCTATTCCTAAAATAGTTGGCTTTCGCCAACTATTTTACACTATTCTTAACTGTTGAGAAAGACCTTATTTTTTAGAAGCATCAGCAGGAGCTGCTTCTGCAGGTTTTGGTTTTACATTACCCCTGATGTGCAGCACCATTGGAGACTGCTGCGCATTAGAGTTGATAGTAACATCTTTATTGATAGGACCAGGACGACCGGCAGAAGTATATGCTACGTGAATAACACCTTTTTTACCTGGCAGAATTGGTTCCTGTGGCCATTTTGGCACTGTGCAACCGCATGAACCATGTGCTTCCTGTATGATGATAGGCTCTTTACCTACATTTTTGAATTCGAAATCATATTCAGCAAGCGGACCTTCCGGAACTTCACCGAAATCATGAGTTTCCTCAGTGAACTTGAATTTACCTGCATCAGGATTAACCTTTGCCGGTGCCGGAGGAGGAGGTGCCGGAGTAACTGTTGTAGGAGTAGGAGGTGGCAATGGAGCACCTGGTTTCAAATCCTGAGCAGTAGCTACAGCTGCAGAGAAAGAAAGGCAGAGGAAAGTGATGAATACTTTTTTCATGAACTTGTTTGTTAAGTGGTTAAGTATTAGTTTATTATTTATTGTTTAGTTTGTCTTCATCATAGAAGTGTTCTCAGGAACAGAGCTGGCTGGTGCCTTCTCTACAGTACCCTTGATGGTAAGCACTTTTGTACCTGCATTAGATACTACAGTGATAGACTTCTGGAAAGCATTGGGCTTGCCTTTGGTGTGGTAGGCTACATCTATTTTACCTATTGCACCAGGAGCTACCGGCTCGCTGGAGAATGATGGAACAGTGCAACCGCAAGATGGCTGTGCCTTCTGGATTATGATAGGCTCATTACCGTTGTTCTTGAAAGTGAATACACAAGACGCATCAGGACCTTCCATAATAGTACCGAAATCGTGAACAACATCTGTAAAAGCGAGATCTTCTACTTTAAGTGTGGTAACCGGAGCAGTTGGCGCAGTACCGTCAGAGGCCGGAGTTACATTGGCAGCAGATTCTATTACCAATGGAGCTTCTTTATCTTTATCCCTGTTTTTCTTTTTCTTACCCTGAGCCATTACTAGACCTCCGGATAACAGCACGATGCTGAACATCAAAAACACCTTTCTCATCTTCGTATACGTTTGATTTTGTTTACAAGTACAACAAATTTAGTACCAAAAATCGTAAATACAGATTTTTATTTTGTTAAAACAATTCAAAAGAAATACCGTCGTAATTTTGCTGCGCATGTACAAATTCCTGATCATTCAGACAGCTTTTACCGGTGATGTGGTGCTTGCCACAGCTCTTGCTGAAAAGCTGCACAGCAGCTTCCCGGACGCGCGCATAGACTTTCTGCTACGCAAGGGTAATGAAGGGCTGCTGCAGGCACACCCCTTCATAGGCAATGTGCTGGTATGGGACAAAAAGAGCAATAAGAACAGGAATCTGCTGCAACTGGCAACTCGTATTCGCAGGGAAAAATACACACATGTCATCAACCCTCATCGATTTGGTTCATCAGGGTTGCTAACCATGCTTTCGGGCGCTCCCTACCGTTCGGGCTTTACTAAAAATCCGTTCTCTTTCTCCTATACCCGTAAGACAGAACACGTCATATCTCCACTCAATTCGGTTTCGCCCACCCACGAAGTGGAGCGCAACCAGTTGCTGATAGCAGATATTACGGACAGTATCCCTGCCATGCCGGCACTCTATCCCACTCCGGCAGACGAAAAAGTGGTTGAACAATACCGAAAAGAGCCTTACATATGCATTGCGCCATCTTCCGTCTGGTTCACCAAGCAATTTCCGGCAAGCAAGTGGTCTAAACTGCTGGACGAGCTACCCAAGGATCATCATATATATATTATTGGCGCTCCATCTGATACAGCCACTGCCCGCGAAGTAATGAGTAACAGCATGCACCCAAGAGTAACTGACCTTTGCGGTAAACTGAATTTCCTGCAATCGGCTGCCTTAATGAAGGTGGCTGTAATGAACTATGTAAACGACTCTGCTCCGCTACACTTTGCCTCATCTATGAATGCACCTGTTACAGCTGTTTTCTGCTCTACGGTTCCGTCTTTCGGGTTTGGTCCGCTGCGACCCAATGCCAGAACAGTTGAAATTGCCGATACTATTGGATGCAGACCCTGTGGCCTGCATGGTCACAAAACCTGTCCCCAGGGTCATTTTAAATGTGCCTATGATATAACTAACGATCAGCTTTTATGGTGGACTTCGAAAACGATATAAAGAATTGTGTTGCCGCTGTGCAGCAGGGAGGAACTATACTCTACCCTACTGATACTGTATGGGGACTGGGCTGCGATGCCCTGAATGAAGCTGCTGTGGACAAAATATTTGAAATAAAACAACGCCCCCGCGAGAAAAGCCTGATAGTACTACTTGCCGACGCCCGTGATATTCTGCAATATGTTGCGGCTCCACACCCCGACATAATAGCTATTGTTGAAGATTTTGAACGCCCCACAACAGTGATCTATGAAAATGCACTTGGTTTTCCGCCCAATGTAGTGAGTGCAGATGGCAGCATAGCCATACGTGTCACTTCAGATCCATTCTGCAAAGCACTCATCAAGCGGCTACGTTCACCCCTCATATCTACCTCTGCCAATATCAGCGGACAGCCTACCCCGGCCATATACCGAATGATAGACGAATCGGTGACCAATGGCGTTGACTATGTGGTCAATTATCGCAGAGAAGATGAAGAACTGCACCTACCTTCCCGACTCATAAAAATGAACGATGATGGCGAAATGACGGTTTTAAGGAATTAAACACAGCACAAGTTGCCTTCTAAATCCTCATTACCATTGACCCTTTTAAATTCAATATCATAGCTTTGCTGCAAATATGGATATTGTTTGTACCCCTGAAGAGCTAAAGCTATTTAAAACGATAGGAGATGCCGCTGCTAGCTTAAATGTAAGCTGCTACCTTATCGGGGGATTTGTGCGCGATAAATTGCTGGGCAGGCCCACCAAGGATGTAGATATAGTATGTACCGGAGATGGTATTGCATTGGCACATGCCGTTGCCAACACCTTTCCACATAAACCACACGTAAGTTTTTTCAAAACATTTGGCACTGCACAGTTTCGCCTGCATGGGCTGGATGTGGAATTTGTTGGCGCCCGTAAGGAATCTTACAGTAGCGACTCCCGCAAACCACAGGTTGAAGAAGGCACTATTGAAGACGACCAACACCGCCGTGACTTCACCATCAATGCACTGGCCATAAGTCTGAACAGCGGTAACTATGGAAAACTGGTAGATCCGTTTGATGGTATTGCCGATCTGAAAACATGCACCATTCGCACCCCGCTGGATCCTGACACTACTTTTTCGGATGATCCGCTGCGCATGATGCGCGCCATACGCTTTGCTACACAGCTTGGTTTCGAGATCGTACCTGAAGTATTTGAATCGATAAGCCGCAACAAAGGCAGACTGAAAATAGTATCTCAGGAAAGAATAACTGATGAGCTCAATAAAATAATGGCTGCCGCAAAGCCATCTGTGGGGCTGGATCTGCTGTTTCGCAGCGGCCTGCTGCGCGAGTTCTTCCCGCAAATGACAGACCTTTCCGGGGTGGAGATAGTTGAGGGCAAGGGACATAAAGATAATTTTTACCATACACTGCAGGTCATAGACAATACTGCCGACAAAAGCAGCGATCTGTGGCTACGCTGGGCAGCATTGCTGCACGATATTGGCAAACCTGCCACTAAAAAATATGAAGATGGTCATGGCTGGACCTTTCACGGACATGAAGTAGTGGGCGAAAGAATGACCCCGAAGATCTTCCGCCAGCTGAAGTTGCCGCAGAATGAGAAGATGAAGTATGTTGCCAAACTGGTGGCATTGCATCTGCGCCCCATCAGTCTGACCAAGGAAGACATAACAGACTCTGCTATGCGCAGGCTGTTGTTTGATGCCGGCGACGACCTGGAAGACCTGATGATACTCTGCGAAAGCGATATTACCTCTAAGAACAGACTGAAAGTAAAAAGGTATCTGGAGAATTTTGAGCTTGTAAAACAGAGGCTGAAAGAGGTAGAAGAGAAAGATAAAATAAGGAACTGGCAACCGCCCATAAGCGGAGATGACATCATGCACATTTTCGGATTGGGGCCTTCGAGGGAGGTTGGTGTACTGAAAACCACCATAAGAGAGGCGATACTGGATGGTATTATACCCAACGAACAGGACGCAGCATACGAACTGTTGCTGAACAAGGCGAGTGAACTGAACCTGAAACCGGTGAACAATGACAAAACTAAGCCTGCTTAAAGGAGACATTACCACGCTGCACACCGATGCCATAGTAAATGCAGCTAACTCTTCGCTGCTGGGTGGTGGCGGTGTAGATGGCGCCATACACAGGGCTGCAGGGCCCGGATTACTGGCAGAATGCAGGCTACTGAACGGCTGCCCCACCGGTGAGGCAAGAATAACAAAGGGCTATGACCTGCCAGCCCGTTATGTGATTCACACAGTAGGACCGGTATGGCATGGCGGTAACAAGGGGGAAGCGTTACTTCTTTCTAATGCCTACCACAATAGCTTATTACTGGCGAAAGAACAAAATATCAGCACCATAGCATTCCCAAACATAAGTACTGGCGTTTATCATTTCCCTAAAGAGCAGGCAGCGGCAATTGCGGTAAATACAGTTAGCCAGTTCATTAACCAACAGCCGGATTTGCTGCAGGAGCTCATTTTTGTTTGCTTCGACGAGGAGAATTATTCGATCTATGAGACATTACTCCCCTCAAACATCAATTCATAATTTACACTATACAATATGAATACCCGCCAATTATTTCAACAACATGTAGCCCAAACATCTCCGGCACCGGTGGGTCTTGACATCGTTTCAGCATCGGGCAACTACCTCTATGATGCAGATGGCCGTAAGTATCTGGATGTAATTGGCGGTATCAGTGTATGCAACATAGGCCATCGCCACCCCGCTGTGGTAGCGGCAATAAAAAAACAAGCCGATGCCTACCTGCACGTGATGGTGTATGGCGAGCTGATGCAAAGTCCCCAGGTGCAATACGCCAGACTGCTGAGTGAACACCTGCCCGAACAACTGGACTGTGTTTATTTTACCAATTCGGGCACTGAAGCCACTGAAGGAGCACTGAAACTGGCAAGAAGGGTAACCGGGAGGCCTGAGGTGATATGTTGCAATAACAGCTATCATGGCAGTACCATGGGAGCGCTGAGTGTAATGGGCGACGAGTATTGGCGCAATGCCTTCCGACCACTGTTGCCGGGGGTATGGCACCACACCTACAACAGCCCTGAATTGATAGCGGCCATTAATGAGCAGACCTCCTGCGTGATCATAGAAACAGTACAGGCCGAAGCAGGTATCTTAGCCCCGCAACAAGAATGGTTGCAACAGTTGAGGGATAAATGTACAGCTACCTGCACCCTGCTCATATTTGACGAGATACAATGTGGCTTCGGTCGCACAGGCAGGCTATGGGGTTTTCAGCACTACGACATAGTACCCGATATTTTATTGCTGGGCAAGGCCCTTGGCGGAGGAATGCCACTTGGCGCATTCATAGCATCGCATGCATTGATGCAAACACTGACCGCAGAACCTGTATTGGGGCATATCACCACTTTTGGCGGCCACCCTGTTTGCTGTGCAGCTGGTATGGCAGGCATGCAGGCATTACTGAGTGAGGATATGATTGCCGGCGTACCTTCAAAAGAGCAGTTGTTCTGCAGCCTGCTGGTTCATCCCGAAATAAAGGCTGTGCGCAGCATGGGGCTGCTCATTGCCATAGAGCTTTCTTCAGCCGAAAAAGTAATACATACGCTGCAACAATGTCTCGAAAAAGGGTTGTTCTCAGACTGGTTCCTTTTTGCACCAAACTGCATCCGCATTGCACCACCATTGACCATCAACGAAGAAGAAATTAAAGAAGCCTGCAACATCATTTTATCCTGCCTGTAGCATGAAACAAATTCGCATGTCAACTATTTTGTTTTATGCGATAAAAAAATAGCTGCAGTTACTGAAATTGGCTGCATTTTTTACTATTTTGCCAGTCTATCAATAACAAAATCCGAACAAGATGTCCTTGAATCTCTGCATAGACTGGGGTAATACCAACGTAAAAGCGGCAATATTTGCCGATGACAGAATAGAAAAACAAATTCTGTTCTCAGAAGAATCCGCTTTGGAACAGGTGAGCCAGCTGCTGGAAACATACCAGCCTGCCAAAGCCATTCTATGCTCTGTTGTAGAGACCAGCAACGAGGTAGCAGATCTGCTGCGCTCTAAGATCCCTGCCACTGTAATGCTCACAGGACATACCAACGTACCTATCAATAACGCCTACCTTTCGGCCGACACACTGGGCGCAGACAGGCTGGCAATGGTAAATGCTGCACACTTCGCCAATCCCGACAAGAACAATCTGGTGGTTAGCGTGGGCACCTGCATTACTTACAATCTGGTACAGAAAAACAAAACTTTCCGTGGTGGTGCCATATCTCCGGGCATGCATATGCGCCTGAAGGCCATGAGTACCTTTACCGATAAACTGCCTGAAGTTACTACCATAGAGGACGAACCACTGTTGCTGGGCTACGATACCGAAACCTGCATACAGAGTGGTGCCATTAATGGCATGGCAGCTGAAATAGACGGCATGATAACAGCTTATAAGGACCGCTACCCCGATTTTAACGCCATCTTAACTGGCGGGGACGCACCTTACTTTGCCACCAAATTGAAAAGTCAGATATTTGCCGACCCTAATCTATTGTTGAAGGGTTTAAATCTAATTCTAAATCATAATGTACCATTGCCTCGCTAAGTCGTTACCTGTTGTACTGTTATCAGTACTTTGTTACAATGTATCAGGGCAGACGAGCAGCTATAGTAATCCGAGGAACGGGTGGGAAAACAATCCCTACTCCAAGTACGGATTGGGAGAGCTGCGCAATGGCAACAATGCCGCACTGAGGGGCATGGGCAATATCACTTCTGCTTTCAGCAGTGCTACCAAGGCCAATACAGACAACCCGGCATCTTATTCTTTCATCAGGCGCACTACTTTTGAGGTAGGTGCCAACATGACCACCCGCAGTGTGCAGGGTACTGAAAACGGCACTGATGTTTCCTACAAATCAGGAACGGCATCAGTAGCCTATATGAACCTTGCAGTACCTGTAGGTAAGAACGCTGGCATGTGTTTGGGTTTCAGACCCTATTCTGCTGCCTATTATTATCTCGCCGACACTATAACTGCTGCTACCGGATCTCCTTTAGGAACTGCTATCAAATCCTATCGTGGTGAGGGCGCACTTAACTATGCGTTTCTGGGAGGTAGTGCAAAATATAAAGGGCTGAGCGCAGGTATCAACTTCGGTTTCCTGTTCGGCAACTTCAACAATTCTACAGTACTGTCACCGATAGATGCATCTACAACCAATAACGCCTATTATTCTCAGTTTGTAAAAGACTCTCGTGTAGGTGGTATCATGTGGAAGGGTGGTTTGATGTATGAAGCCAAGCTGGATTCTACGCATACACTGCGTCTGGGAGGTACAGTTTCCCTCAGTCAGAAAGTAACTGAGCATTTCTCAGAACAGCATCTTGCTGCATACTCTTTTCGCGATACGGTGATACGCGACACCAGCTACTCTGCTCCTGAAACAAAGGGTAAGATCACCCTGCCATTTTCTTACAGCGCAGGTTTCATGTTCTCCAGAACAGGCAAATGGAGCATTGGCGCAGACTATACTGCTACACAGTGGAGCCAGTTCATGAGCAGCCTAAATAGCAATCTCACTAACGGCATTGCATCCAGCTCTTATAAAATGTCGCTCGGTGGCGAATACACACCAGATGCAGATAACACAAGGCGTTATTTGTCACGTGCCACCTACAGACTGGGTGCTTACTACGGCAACGATTATCTGAAACTACAGGGCGAGCAGCTGGTATACTACGGCTTTACTGCAGGATTCAGTATGCCTTTCAAACGTTCTATGTCTCAGGTACATATGGCTGTAGATGGCGGCAAACTGGGCACAACTGCCAATGGCCTGATGAAACAGAATTATCTGAGGGTTACTCTTGGTATATCGCTTAACGACCTATGGTTCGTGAAGCGTAAGTATGAATAGTATTGGGTAGTTTTTCATCTTTTCACATTCATTCTATTGGCACAAACGAACATTTCCACACTACTAAATTGCCGGAAGTTGCTTCCCGTTATAGTGATGTGTGTACTGGCATCGTGCAAGAATGACCTTGCTGCTATACGCGCACTCACTGCCCGCAATACCCTTCAGGAAGACAGAGCCAAAGGTGTTACATTCCTATACAGCCAGGATGGCAACATGAAGATGCGCATTTTCGCCAATGAATTCGTCCGTAATACCTCTGCCAAAAGGCCGTTCATAGACATGAACAAAGGGCTGAAAATAGAGTTTTACAACGATAGTGGTGCGGTAACAGATATACTTACTGCAGACTCATCTCGCTACTACGAGACACAGCGCGATTTTATAGTCTGGGATAGTGTACAGATCATTAGTAAAAAAGGCGAAAAACTGAATACTGATGAATTGATATGGAATGAGAGCGCACAGAAGTTCTTTACAGAAAAAGATGTACGCATCACTACAGCAACAGAAATACTGTATGGCACCGGCATGGAAGCCAACCGCGATTTTACCTGGTACCGCATACTAAACCCCAAAGGATCTGTGCAGGTAGACAAAGGAGAAGTGCCGCAATAACCGGCTACATCCTACCCCTCCTATTCTCTTTTCGACAAGGACTATCTTCATAGAATCCTGTTCTGAAATATCTGTATAAACGCAAAAAGCCACTCGGCGCGCATCACTTCAGTAAAACCAAATTATTTATAAAATGCAAGTGACCTATCCAGATCGGGGCTGGTAAAGGTGGAGTCAACTATAGCTCCAGGTTTGGGCAAGATGTGCATTTTGAGTCTGGCAATTTATCCACAAGCTTCCAATAAACGAATAGTCAGAGAAAAGACATAAGCGCAGCATTTCAAAAAAAATGAGGGAAATAAGTGTAGCCTATAGTATTGTTGATAGACAAACACGATATTTGTAAGCACAGAAACCGATCTCACGTTACAATGCATTGCAAAATAAGGTCAGGGAAATCTTTACTTATTACAGCCATCTCGTCAGTATTACTGTCTGTAACGTGCTGCATACAAGCCAGTGCGCAATACACGCCTCCACGCATGTCCATACACTTGACCAATCCGCTGAGCCTTTTGTCTAAGGCAGGTGTGAAGCTGCAGTACAGACTGAATGAGAATCACTCTGTACTGGTTGGTTACAGGTCGTACTATGGGTTCTTCACAGGCTATCAGGGTGCGCTGGAATATCATCATTACTACCGCACCTGGGAAAGATCAGAATCGTTTTTCTATGGCAAATTTGGTGTAGGTGAGGCCGCATATACCCCGAAAGCCTACTACACGGGCTGGGATGCCACTTACAACGACCCGGGCGGATATGGTTTTCTGGGTGCAGGCATGGGTAAAAGGTACAACTTCGGCCCCTTCTTCATAGAAGCAAATGTGGGTCTTAAGTATACCCAGCTGCTAGACAAGAGAACAAACATCAACAACAATCTGTTTTATACAATGGGGCCAGGTTCTCTGGTAGATTGCGGCCTGCATTTTGGTCTGCAGTTCTTCAACGAAGGGCGCCATATGTATTACAAAACGCTTGCTCCCCGCAAAAGATCCAGATATTCCAATTAAGTTTCCCCTCTACTCCTGCTCAAATTTTTCTTTGATCATCTTGGCGAATTTGCCTTTAAGCTCTTCATCCTGTTCATTAGCTATAACTCGCTGCAGTTCTGTTTTTAGTATTGCCAGCCTTGCGTTGGCCTTGGCTATCGCAGTAGTATCTGCAGTCTGCTTTGCTTGTTTCAATGAACTATTTTGCACAGCAACGTTCTGGAACATATACCCACCTGCAGCGGATCTGTAGGAGCGCATTGTTTCCAATATTACTCTGTCGGCATACATGGCAGCTACCTTTTGGAAGGATGCATCAGCAACTACATTTTTCAGGTAATTATTCAGAATGGCCGCCATTCCCATAGTTTTTGACCCAAAAATGTGCGAGCTCTTTTCTTGCAGCAATGCAGTGTCCTCATCTGCACCCTTGCTCCCGATTATCGTCCAAATGGCAGTTGCCAGTGCCCCGGCTGGTTTGGTTTTCAATAGTTCTTTTGCAACCAAATAAGCAGTATCCTTGTCTATTACATTCAATGCTTCCAGCGCATTACCTGCTGCGGCATAAGAACTATCTCTTACCCCCTGTAGTAATGCTGTTCTGGCTGCTGCTACTTTCCAATCGCCCAGTACCTCATATGCTGCAGCCCTTACTGATCTGTCGGCATCTGTTGACGCCATTTTCATTATGGTTGCGGTCCATCTTTTCCGGTATCTGTCGCTCGATGCCCTGTCTATCTGTTCTAATGCATATCTACGAATAGAAGCCATATCATTTTCCAGAGCCAGATCCAGTAATTCCTGTGCAGCAGAGTCCGACATTTGCTTTGCTGCACCCTGCACTGCCAGTCTGCGGCTCACATAGTCGTTGCATTGCTGCAGCTGCACCAGCCAATGCACCGGCTTCTTATTCTCTTTCAGTTCTCCCGGCAATACGTGCCTGTTATCCGGTACCGGCACTGGCTTCACACCATTCCTGTAAGGATATACAAAATGAGCAGACTTGCTTTTGATGCGCCAATGTTCTTCTTTATGTTCTTTGCCATACAAAACAGTTGTTTCCAACGGCAGATCATAGATCATGGCAGAGTCGTCTTGTGTCTGTGTCACATCAACCGACAATTGCTGTAAAGCATCGTTATAGTTGTAGGTTACTTTTAGCACAGGGTGTCCTGCATGATAGTACCACTGATCGAAGAACCAGTTCCAGTCTTGCCCTGTAGCGGCCTCTACTGCCTGACGCCAGTTATGAGCCTCTGCCGATGAGAGTGCATTCCGGGTGAGATATATTTTCATTGCCTGCTCAAAAGCAGCATCACCGATAAGTGTATGGAGGTAGTGCAATATGGCACCGCCCTTATTGTAAGAAATAGCATCAAACATCTCTTCCTTATCGTCGTAATAAAAGCGTACCAGTTCCGGGTCCTTCCCTCTTGATACGCCTATATATCCCTGAAGATCGTTCCAGGCCAGCTCATCGGCCGATACGGGTCCATATTTCCAGTTGCGCCACAACTGTTCCCCATAATTGGCAAAAGACTCATTAACAGTAAGGTTGCTCCACGACTCGCAAGTAACATAATCGCCAAACCACTGATGGAACAATTCATGCGCTACTATGTCGTCATTATTTTTATCTGCGAGCTCCCTGGGGGTAAGATTCATAAATTCACCAAACAAAGAGGCTGATGTATTCTCCATTGCGCCGGATACGTAATCTCTCACCACCACCTGACTGTATTTATTCCAGGGATATGATACACCGGTCTTGGCAGAGAAAAAGCCGAGCATTTCTGTAGTACGGGCAAACATATCGCGGGCATAGGGCGCAAATTCAGGCTCCACATAGTAGTTAACTTCCTTACCGTTCCATTTGTCTTTCACTACGCTATACTTTCCTATGGCAAACATTACTGCATAGGCTTGTATAGGTTTGTCCATTTTCCAGATATCTGTTCTCATTCCCCCCTGCAACTTTAGCTGACTTGCCAGTGCACCATTACTCAAGGTCACCAATGTATCAGGCACTGTCAGCTCCAGCTGGGTAGTAAAGCGAGTATTGGGCTTATCTATTGTTATCAACCAGTGCGAATTGGATTCTGTTTCGCCCTGTGTCCATATATGAGCGGGTTTGTTGGGAGACCGGCCATCGGTATTGATAAAATAAAGCCCTCTATCCTCTGTAATAGCACTGCTGCCAACGCTTTTTTCGGCATAGGGCATAGCTGTGTATTGCAGTTGCAGCGTAATTGTATCAGTTGCTTTGTATTGCCTGTCCATTCTTATCTTCAACAGGTCATTAGCATAGACATAACTTAGCAGAACCGACTTACCCTTCACCACAAGCTGCACACTATCTATTTTCATACTCTTGGCATCAAGCACCAAAGTATCTGTAGCGTAGCTGTAGGGATGCAGTTTTATCCATTCGCGCGCTGAAGCTGTTTTTGCCTTCCTGTTGAATGACAATGCAATTCGAGTATGTACAATATCCCAAACCCTGGTTGCCGCTGCTCGATATACAGGCTTGCCTGCAGTGGATGCTATAGTAAGCGTATCTAAAGTAATATGCTGGACACTGTCAGCCGCCCCGGTTTGCCCCCAAGCATTTGCCGACAAAGCTATAGCTGCAAACAACAGTTTATATGATCTCATTGTCATTCCCTTAATTTGTAATGCGGTAAAAATAAAGATTTAAGGAGTGATAAGCTACTCGGGCAGAACTATACCCCTTAAAATCACTCCCCTACAATATCATCATCGGGCTCTACCTTGAAGGTAAAGAAACGCTGAGACAGATAACTGAGTACGGCCGTAATGACCATAATGAAGATGTAATTGATATCGGCCCTGACCATGGGCAACAATATGGCAAATACTTTTATAAGCACATAGGTGAGCAGAATGAAAGTTGCCGTGGTGAGTGCATACCTGAAAAACTGCTTTCTGCCGTGCAGGTTCGACTCAGGGAATACGATATACCTGGATAAAATGAAACCCAATGGGAAACTGACACAGAAAGAAATGATCTGTGCGCCTATAGGCGCAGTAATGGAAATATCGTTGACAACATGAAAACTCTGCCTGGCCAGTACTATGTTGTATGAAACAGAATAGGTAACCCAGTTAAGTACTGTATTGGAACCGCCACATGCAAGATACCTGAACGTTTGAGTAGGTATATACTTTGCAAATGGCTTATGAAAGAAATCAATAATGCCAATAATAATATGTCGGGACCTGGATAGCAATTGTGGCAAAAAATTGGAGCAAATATAATGCATTTTCAATGCTGCAACAGTAGTTAACAAACAGGTATTAAGAAAACGTGTTCAATACCAAAATGATGTTATAACAAATTATAAAACAACAAAACACAGTTCACTCCATTACCCAACAATGTGCCAACTTATCACTCATAAGTGTATCTTTGTCACCTGCTTAATTAAATTCTGATTATGTCATCAACATGGTTTCGTCGTAACAAAAAGGGAATACTTACCTCAACAGAGGAAAAAAAGGAAACCCCTGATGGTTTGTGGCACAAATGTCCCGAATGCAAAACGACCACTACTGTAAAAGAACTGCAGACCAATCTTTACGTTTGCCACAAATGCAATTATCACAACAGGATCAATGCTGTAGAATATTTCGAGATACTGTTTGATAATAACCGCTATGAGCTGCTATTTGAAAACATACGCCCCAAAGACTTCCTCGGCTTCGTAGATATGAAGCCTTATAATTCCCGTATAGTGGAAGCGCAGGCTGCCACAGGACTTAAAGATGCTATGACCGTAGGTACAGGCACTATGAACGGTGTAAAATACGTTGTAGCTTGTATGAACTTCAACTTTATTGGCGGCTCCATGGGTTCTGTTGTTGGTGAAAAGATCAGCAGGTCAATCGACTACTGTATTGCCAACAAACTTCCACTGTTGGTCATATCTAAATCCGGCGGTGCCCGTATGATGGAAAGTGCATTCTCTCTGATGCAGATGGCCAAAACATCGGCCAAGCTGACTCAGATGGCAAAAGCAAAACTGCCCTACATTTCGCTTATGACCGACCCAACTACAGGTGGGGTTACCGCGTCTTATGCTATGCTGGGCGACATCAACATTGCCGAACCAAATGCACTTATTTGTTTTGCAGGTCCACGCGTTATCAAAGAAACTATCAAAAAAGATCTGCCGGAAGGTTTTCAGCGATCTGAGTTCCTGCTGGAACATGGTTTCCTCGATTTCATAGTAGAGCGAAAAACACTGAAGAACAAACTCAGCCTTTCGGCTGAATGGTTCATGAAATAAACAACCCAGGAACGCGCTTTTTTACTGAACTTTGCCAACATAAAACAGGGTATATTCTATTCCCGGTTTTTAAACACTACCCGATTGTCTGATAATATCAACATAAAGAACCGTTCTGCCACTTTCGAGTATGCCATTGAAGACCGGCTGAAGGCTGGCATCATGCTCACCGGCTCCGAAATAAAGTCGGTACGCAACGGAAGGGTCAGTTTTAATGATAGTTACTGCTACTTCGACGATGGAGAACTCTGGGTCAAAAGTCTGCATATAGCCGAGTATTCCAATGCGGGCTATGCAGGCCACATACCCATTCGCGAGCGTAAGTTGTTACTCACCAGGAAAGAGCTGAATAAATGGCACAATAAGATAAAAGAAAAAGGGTTCACTATAGTCCCGCTCAGCATGTTCATCAACGAGAATGGCTACGCCAAACTGGAAATAGGGCTAGGAAAAGGAAAGAAACTGCACGACAAGCGGGAAAGTATCAAAACAAGAGATATGGACCGGGAAATAAAACGTTACCTCAAATAAACTTCCTGTTCAATTGCTATAAAGAAGAAAGCACACCAAATGGTGTGCTTTCTTCTTTATAGCTTCTCCGTTTCCGGAACTTTTACGTCTTATTCAACCTCATCAGTAAATGAGATGCCGTTATACTCCAGTTCGCGCAGCACAGGCCTGTACACTGATTGCATTACCGGCAGTAGCACACCAACTGGTGGTTTCAATTTTTTTGTAAGTATCAGCGTAGCCAGTATAGCCATAGGCATACCAACGGTACGTGCCATAGCACTGTGCTCACCACCCTCACCTTTCAGTACCATAGAGCTTTTTAGGGTTATCATTCTCCCTTTATGTTCATATTCTACTTCATGGTGCATCACAACCATATCCTTATCCTCCTCACTCATACTCCACTTATCCTGAAGCAATTCCAGTAATATTTCGCCTGAAGACAGATTGCCTGCAGCAACATTTATATTACTGAAAATACCTAGCCATTCCAGCAGAGATATGACTTTATCGTCAGTATCGGCACCCAAAACTGAAGCAACGTGTTGTTGCAGATTTGCATCTGCTGCGCAATTTGTCTTTTTACGCAACCATGCAGCATAGGTGTATCCGGCAGTATCAAACTTATCTTCCTGATTGGTAAGACCCAACTTTATAAGTGCGTCCCAGCCACGACTGAATGACGGATACCTAAGTGTAGCTCGCAGAAAAGATTTTACTGAAGAAACATCATACAGATCAAGATATTTCAAAGAGTCCCTGTTTGGATAATAAGCCAAAGCGTTCAGTCCGGGGATCTTGATCTTTTTGTTATGCTCAAACATCTTTTCATAAGGCACCTCTACATGCTTGCCATTATGAAGGTATTTAGCGCCACCAAAACCTGCTGTGATTATATTCTTTGGATTCCAGCTGAATTTGTAATGCCATGGATTGCTATCACTTTCCGGTGCAATGAGACCACCGCAATAAGAACGGAAGGCAATGATCCTTCCGGCAACTTTATGAATGCTGTTGATGATCTTACTGGCGGTCATATGATCTATACCCGGATCCAGCCCCATTTCACACATAAACATAAGCCCTGCCTCTTTCACGGCTGCATCCATACTTCTCATCTCATCAGAAATGTAAGAAGATGTAATGAGATTTTTCTTATGTTCCAGACATTCGTGGGCTAACAATATATGCAGATGTGGCGGCATCAGCGACAAAACTATGTCAGCTCTCTTTACCAGAGCCTCTCGCTGTGCTTTGTTGTTTATATCGAAGACTGCGGCTTCCGCAAAGGGGTGCTTATTTACCTTTTTGGCAATTGCAGCAGCATCTCCGTCAGCAACAATAACATTCCATTTATTCCTTGAAGCATTTTCCAGCAGGTACTCTATCAGATATGTCGAGGATTTCCCTGCACCAGCAACCAGTATTGTCTGCATTTAAAAAAATGTGTTGTGTAATGAATCAAATCAAAAGTAATGCTTATTGTCTGTTTATTTGATTGGTTTTTTCAAACTATATTTTTACATAATGTTAATTATTGGCTATTTACAGCTGAAAAATATAGAAAGTTGAAAGAAAATAGCATTTTTTATCAGAATTATCAAACAAAATATAATTAACAATAACCAATTATTGACAATTAAAACATGTACCTACACCAATGTTATCTTGTTTTTCTCCTCAAATTATTATGTTTCCTTATGTTAATGAAGTGCGTTATGACCAATCCACCCGATGCAACGTAGGCCATCCAGTGTAACTTATCTTCGAAAATTACGGCTACTGCAAGACATAGCCAGAAGAACCATAACGAGCGTTTTATACCTCTTGAAACCGTATGGCCAGCTGCATGGTAAACAGCATAAAAGCCAACTGCCAGAAAAAGATAGTCAAGCGTTTCCCACCAATGCGGTAACCCACTACCCCAACCTGCTGTTGCACCGCTATCAAAAAGAGAGTACCTGAGCAGGAAAATTGCAGGTATGACCAGACAATGAACTGCGCAAATAACAGCACTGATGATGCCTACTTTATCGGCACCTGGATCATATTTGTGAGAATGTGACAAAAGTTATAAATGCAACTGAGTTGCAAATGTAAGCAAATTTCACAAATGCAACAATGTTGCATTTATTTACTAGATTTGCTGTAGTGAACGCCACAGAACACATAAGGGAGAAAGGACTGAAAGCTACTCCTGCCCGCATGAAAGTGCTGGAGGAATTGGGTAATACCCATCAGGCACTATCTCATACCGAACTGGAAGCTACTTTCAGTAAGGTAGACAGAATTACCCTGTACCGTGTATTGAAAGACTTTGAAGAATCCGGGATAGTGCACAAGATCATAGGAAATGATGGTGTTACCCGTTTCGCCGTTTGCAAACACAATTGCCCCGACGAAACTCATACCGAAGATCATGTTCACTTCAATTGCACTCGATGCCAGAAAATGTACTGTCTGGAACATACGCATACACCTGCTATAAATCTGCCGGCTGGTTTTATTGCTACAGGTATCAATACACTCATACAGGGCGTTTGTAAACATTGTACCTGATTTTGCAAGGACCAGAATAAAGAAAATATAACAATGCCCTGCTTCATTAAGAAAGAAGCAGGGCATTGTTCATTTTATCACCTTTGTTAGATATTGTTCTTAGCTATTACCGCCCAGTCGTCATGACCATGGCCAGCGGCAATGAACCTGTCCATCTCGGCAGCTATTGCAGGCAGTATCACCAGTGGAACACCACCCTTCTGCGCTTCTGCGATCATAAGTCCTGCATCTTTGCGAGCCATACTCAGCTCCCAAGATGGTTGGTTGTAAACACCGGTGGTCATGCGCTTCAACCTGGCCGGTAGCATTGCACCAGGGTTCCATTCGTTGAACAAAATGGTAACGTCACTTGCCGGCATTCCCATAGCCTTGGTAAGGGCCAATGTATCTGATATTGCAGCTGTAAAACCAATAAGAAAATGGTTGCCTGCCAGTTTCATACCAGCAGCACGCCCCACTTCTGTACCGAAATTAATGACCTTTCCGGTCATTTTTTCTACAAATGGCATTACAGCAGCCACGTCCTGCGCATCGCCAGATACTAGCATATAGCCAGTGCTATCCAATGCATTTACAGGTCCCATGAAAACGGGTACGTGTACATAGGTGTGCCCCTTTGTTTTCCACATTGCAGTACGCGCTCTGGCACCCTCTACAGATGTTGTTGTATGATCGATGATAAGCATGCCCGGAGCAAAACCTGCTTCTGCCACAGCCAACACCTCATCAACACTGGCATCGTCCTTAAGCGTAAGATGCACACGAGACACGCCTCTGACCGCATCTGTCACATCAGCAAATGCTGAAGCACCATCGGCCTGAAGCGCGGTAGCTTTTGCAGCTGTGCGATTCCAAACATTAACTTGTTCTCCATTGCGCAAAAGCGCCTTTACAAAACCTGCACCCAGCAGCCCTGTTCCTATATATGCGATCATGTTTACTGATTTTTTAAGTGTGGCAAATTTACTGCATTTAGAATGGGTGCAGTAAAACAGTAAGTTAAAACAAAGATTCCCAATCTCCGGCCCCCTCGCGCACAAGCACAGGCACACCAGAGGTGCAGTCTATGACTGTTGAAGAAAGTATCTTCCCCACTCCACCGTTGATAACAATATCTACCTGACTACCGAATTTCTCGTACATCAGTTCCGGGTCGGTAAAATATTCCACATCGTCGTCCATAGGCAAAGATGCACTCATAATGGGGTGGCCCAATTCCTTTACTATATCCATACATATTCTATTGTCAGGTACACGAATACCAACGGTGTCTTTCTTTGTCTTCATTAGTCTGGGTACCTGCTTACTGGCATCCAGTATGAACGTATATGGACCAGGTAATGCAGCTTTTAGCAGTCGAAATACCGGTGTAGGCACACTTTTGGCATAATCGCTAAGATTACTGAGATCGGAACAGATAAAGGAGAACTGCGCTTTTTTGAGATCTACATTCTTTATGCGGGCAATTCGGGCAATAGCATCGGCATTTGATATATCGCAGCCAATACCGTAAATGGTATCGGTTGGGTAAATGATAACACCACCACGTCGCAGACAGTCTGCCACTGTTTTGATATGGCGGGGCTGGGGATCAACGGGATGTATATCTAACAGCATATATTGCTTTTATATAAAGGTAGGCATTTAGGCCCACAGGATCTACGAGTACTGTCAGGCAGAAAACAAACGTTCCAATGCCCATGCCTTCAGCCGCATCTCCTCCCATTCTTTCTGAGGATCACTATCGAAAGTAATGGCACCACCTGTGTGATAGGACAGATAATGGGTAGTTGCATTATAGAAAAGACTTCGGATGATCACATTAAAGTCCATATCTCCCTGCGGTGTAATGTAACCTATGGTGCCGGAGAAAAGCTCCCTGCGAGCCTGCTCATACTTTTCTATCAGCTGCATCACTTTAAACTTGGGAGCTCCAGTCATGCTACCCATGGGGAAACTAGCCTGTATGGCATCTGTAAACGTTAGCCCATCCTTCAATTTACCACTAACCGTTGATATCATCTGGTGCACCTGAGGAAAAGAATAGATACCAAACAATTCATCAACCTGCACACTTCCTGTTTCGCAGGTACGTGCCAGATCGTTACGCACCAGATCCACTATCATTACATTCTCGGCGCGCTCTTTTATATCTACCCGCAAAGTTTCTTTTATTTGCTCATCTTTCTGCTCGTCTTTGTCTCTGCGAGCTGTCCCTTTTATTGGTTGAGATACCAGTATATTATCCTGCTTCAGCAAATAACGCTCGGGACTCGCACACATCATGTACTGCTCGTTCAGCTTACAGAAAGCAGCAAAGGGAGCAGGAGATAATTTATTCAATGCCTTGAACACCACCAGCGGATCAATCATTACATTTTCGGCATAGCCGCCTCCGCAATAATTGACCTCATAACAATCACCATCCGCAATGTGCCTGCGTAAACGATTGACTACGTCAATGTAAGTTTCCCGATCAGTGATATTCGTAAAACTGATACCAGCAGGCATTTGTACATCCGGCATTCCTGCTGCATGTATGATGGCATCATACACCGTCACCGGATCATCGTAGGTCTCAACAGTGAATGTTGTTTGCTCCCTGTTGATGTAACAAACAGTTTGAGGAACAAAGAACTGCAACACAGGGTAGCCATGTTTTTCAGGGTGGGCAGAAGTAAGTTTAGGTTCTGTAATGTTTTTGTAATCATAGCAGATATGACCAAACATCCAGTCGGGCCGAACCATGTGAGCTACCTGTAGCTGCATCAACGGATTAGTACCTGCATTAGGAACAGCCTTGTACATACCAACGCCCAACAAACACTCGTAACCATTGTATGCAGAAGGATAAGAATTACTGTCCAAAAAAACAAGGATGCTGAATTGGTTAGCCCAATTCAGCATCCCTGCCTTCAGTATTCCCGCATGGACGGGATCAGTTACGTAGATCGCTTTGTTTCTGTGCAATGGTGTGTTATTCATCAAAAGTCATCATCGTCATCGTCGAAGCCACCTCCTGCATCAGAGAAGAAACCAAGATCTTTGAAGTCATCATCCACATCGAAGTCGTCATCTTTCGAAGTCTTCTTTTTTGGAGATTTACTTTTAGACTTAGGCAGATCGAATTCTTCAAACTCTTTCTCTATATCGTAATCTTCTTCGTCTTTGTTGAAATCATCATCTTCTTCTTCAATGTCGTCGTCATCATCATCATCGTCGTCATCAACCACCTTGCTTTTTGCACTTTTCTTAGGAGCCTTTTTAGTCTTTGGTACGTCATCATCTTCTTCTTCGTCATCTGCTTTTTTCTTTTTGCTTGCAGTTGCCGATTTTTTCGCTGGTTTAGCTTTGGTCTCTTCTACCTCATCATCTTCTTCATCAAGCTCTTCCTTCTTAGCTTTCGATGCTGTTTTTTTAGATGCAGGAGCCGCGCTTGGTTTCGCACTTTTTTTCGCAGGAGTCTTTTTATCAGTATTGGATTTCATAGCTCTTTATCTTGATGCCGTAAAATTTTAATAGTTTGATGAATTTGCCAAATTTTTTTGCCTAAAAAATAATTTTTTTTAAGAAATAACTATCAACTGGTCTCTTCCCGTACCATTGGAGATGTGACTCACCTTTGTTCCGAGATAATTTTCTATGAATGAACAGTAATCTTTAAATGTCTGTGGAAGCGATTCGAATGTGCTGCATGAACTTATCGGTTGCTCCCAGCCATCGAATGTAGTGTATACCGGCTCAATTTTCGCATCGCATATATCGAAAGGCACCTCTGCTGAGGTAACGCCATCTATAGTATATGCTGTAGCGGCTTTCAACGGCCTGAAGCTATCCAGCACATCGGTCTTGGTAATGATAAGTTTGGTAACTCCGCTCAGCATCACCGCATACTTCAGTGCCACGAGATCTATCCAGCCACACCTGCGCGGACGGCCGGTTGTTGCGCCAAATTCATGGCCTGCTGCTCTCAGCGCTTCGCCTATTTCATCTTCCAGTTCTGTAGGGAACGGACCGCCACCTACTCTCGTACAGTATGCCTTGGTAATACCATATACCTCGCCTATCGTAGAGGGTGCAACACCAAGTCCGCTGCACACACCAGCTGCAATAGTATTGGATGAAGTAACAAACGGATAAGTACCGAAGTCGATATCCAGCATGCTACCCTGTGCACCTTCTGCCAGTATTTTTTTACCAGATTTCAGGTGTGCGTCCAGCCAGTATTCTGCATTAACGATCTGCAGGCTGCGCATTCGCTCCACCGCTTCAAAGAACGGTGCTTCCCACTGTTCCCACTCTACAGGTGTGCCACCATACTGGCGCAGCATCTGCATGTGTTTCTGTGTCAGCTTATCATACTTTTCTTTAAAATTGCTGGTAAGTATATCGCCTACCCTCAGGCCATTCCTGCCGGTCTTGTCCATATATGCCGGACCAATTCCTTTCAGCGTAGAGCCTATCTTATCTGCGCCTTTAGCAGCCTCAGAGGCTGCATCGAGTGCACGATGCGTTGGCAATATAAGATGTGCCTTCTGCGAAACATACAGATTCTTCAGCAGATTCGGACACAGGGGCAGAATCTTATCTATCTCTTTTCCCAGCGTTACAGGGTCTATGACCACACCATTACCTATAAGGTTCTGGCAGTGTGGCTGAAACACACCCGAAGGTATTGTATGCAGCACCACCTTCTCCCCTTTCAGATATAGCGTATGGCCGGCATTAGGGCCGCCCTGGAACCTCGCTATTACATCATATTGACTGGCAAGAAAATCTACGATCTTACCTTTTCCTTCGTCTCCCCATTGCAAACCCAGCAAAACATCTATCATGCTTCAGAGTATTTACCCGGCATAACCGGTTGTGTAATAAATTTCAAACTTCAAAAGTAAAACTTCAACGCTGAAAAGTAAAAAATAGTTATCCCGCTATTTTCAGTGTTTTATCATTAAATATCCTTAAATAGCGGCTTCATCCAGGCTATCCTGTACATGATCCCGCTCCTGTTTAAGCATATGTGCTGAAATATTGCTGTTTTTGGTTGCGTATTTTTACTTTTGAACTCTCAAATCTTACTTCTTGCAGCTATCCATCATCATACCTACCTGGAACAATCTTGCTTTTGCCAAGCTATGCGTTGACAGTATCCGCAAAAATTCGGCATACAAGCACCAGGTCATTATGCATATCAATGATGGCAGCGACGGCACCTTACAATGGGCTCAGGCGGAAGGGATAGATCATACCCACACCCCCGAGAATGCAGGTATCTGTAAAGCTGTTAACGAAGCAGGAGGACTGGCAAAGCACAACTACATTGTGTATATGAACGACGATATGTATGTATGCCCGCAGTGGGATGTGCATATAGCCAGCGAAATAGAGCAGGCAGGCACCGACAACTTCATGTTTTCCAGCACCATGATAGAGCCGATCAATTACAACAATCCCTGTGTCATCAACAAAGACTATGGCCAATCTATAGAGACCTTCAGAGAAGAAGATCTGCTGAAAGAATGTAACATCATAGAAAAAGCAGACTGGACAGGTTCTACCTGGCCTCCTACTATTGTGCATCGCAAATACTGGCTCATTACAGGGGGATACAGTATAGAACTGAGCCCCGGGGTGAGCAGCGACGACGATTTTGCCATGAAAATGTGGCAGGCAGGCTGCAGACTATTCAAAGGACTTGGGAAAAGCAGGGTCTATCATTTCCAATCGAAATCTACCCTGAGAATAAAAAAGAATGATGGCCGCAAACAGTTCCTCATGAAATGGGGCATAAATCAGTCTACATTCAATAAATACTTCATCAGGAGAGGCAGAGCATATACAGGAGCGCTCAACGACCCTACAGGTCTGGAATGGGAACATTTCAGAGCATGGGTAAAACGCAAGATCATGTAGGCATAAAAAGACCGGCAAACCAATCAGGTTTGCCGGTCTTTTGTTTTCTGTATCTTTTATTTCTTAAGTAATGCCAGATCCAGTACTTCACTGGCCTGATCTACATAATGGAACCTGAGTCCTTTTATATAATGATCACTTATTTCTTCTACATCTTTTTCATTCTGCGTGCACATAATGATATCCTTGATGCCGGCACGCTTTGCTGCCAGTATCTTTTCTTTGATACCACCCACCGGCAACACCTGTCCACGTAGTGTTATTTCACCGGTCATAGCCAGATATGGTTTCACCCTGCGACCGGTAAATGCCGATGCCAGTGAAGTGAGCATGGTAATACCTGCACTTGGGCCGTCTTTAGGCACTGCACCCTCCGGTACATGTACATGTATGTTGGTCTCGTCAAACCTATTTGGATCTATTTTGAACTCTTCAGCATGCGCCCTCAGGAAAGACATAGCTGCTGTGGCGCTTTCTTTCATCACTGTACCCAAATTGCCGGTAAGCGTCACAACACCCTTACCCTTAGACAAAGAAGTCTCTATGAACAGGATATCGCCACCTACAGAGGTCCATGCCAACCCTACTACCACTCCTGCAGGATGCCCCTTGGTGTAAATATCGTTAGTAAAGCGAGGTTTGCCCAATGCATCTTCTACTCTGGCATCTGTAACCTGTGGTGCCACTACTTCTTCCATAGCTACCTGCTTCGCAACAGAACGCATCATTCCCGCCAGTAACCTGTCCAGCTCACGCACACCACTTTCGCGGGTATATTCCTGAATGATCTTGAGGATCACTTTGTCAGGGAACTTCAGCGGCACTTTACTAAGTCCGTGCATTTCCTTCTGCTTGGGTAGCAGGTGACGCTTGGCTATCTCCACCTTCTCTTCCGGTGAGTAGCCGGAAAGCTGAATGATCTCTAACCTGTCGCGCAGCGCAGGCTGAATATCTGCAAGGCTGTTTGCAGTAGCTATGAACAGTACTTTGGACAGATCATATTCCAGTTCCAGATAGTTGTCGTAGAATGAATTATTCTGTTCCGGATCCAGTATCTCCAACAATGCAGAACTCGGATCTCCGCGGAAGTCCTTACCCAGTTTATCCACTTCATCCAGTATGAAAACAGGATTGGAAGATTTCACTTTACGCAATGACTGTATGATACGTCCCGGCATAGCGCCTATGTAGGTCTTTCTATGACCACGCAGTTCACTCTCGTCATGCAGACCACCAAGGCTCAGACGAACATATTTGCGGGAAATAGCAGAAGCTATACTACGCCCTAGCGATGTTTTACCAATACCCGGAGGGCCTACAAAACACAGAATAGGCGACTTCATATCACCCTTCAGTTTCAGCACTGCCAGATATTCCAGAATACGATCTTTGATCTTCTCCATGCCATAATGATCTGCATCCAGCACTTTCTGTGCTTTTTTCAGATCATAGCTGTCCTGCGTGTAGGTTTCCCACGGCAGGTCCAGCATCAGGTCCAGATGGTTGTATATAACAGAGTAGTCGGGCGTGCTTGGGTGCATACGCTCCAGCTTCTCTATGTTCTTCTTAAAAAGTTCTTTAGCCGCATCGGTCCACTTCA
This sequence comes from Bordetella parapertussis, assembly GCA_943331005.2. Lineage (GTDB taxonomy): Bacteria > Bacteroidota > Bacteroidia > Chitinophagales > Chitinophagaceae > Nemorincola. The sequence continues at coordinate 7,521 of CALQJX020000020.1, read as the reverse complement.
TGCCTTCCGCCCTTTTCTGCAGATCTTTTATCTCTCTGTCGTTGGGGTCTGCACCAAGTTCTTCTTTTATAGACTTCATCTGCTGCTGCAAAAAGTATTCGCGCTGCTGACGGTCTATATCGGCACGGGTCTTGTTCGTTATTTCATTCTTCAGCTCCACCAGTTGCAGCTCAGACTGCAGTAATTGCAGCAACTTCTCTGCACGAAGCGTGATATCGTTTTCCTCCAGCATGGCCTGCTTTTCCTGCAGCTTAGAGGAGATATTGGATGCGATAAAATGCATCAGGAAGGACTGCTGTTCAATGTTGCGCAGCACTATTCCTGCCTCATTCGGCACATTCGCCGACTGCTGTGCTATTCGCTCTCCGTAATCTTTTATAGATGAAATGAGGGCATCGAACTTAGGATCTTTCTTAGGATATTCATCTTCCAGATAAGTAACCTGAGCTACATAGTACGGATCTGTCTGCGTGTACTTCTCTATCTTGAAGCGCATACGCCCCATAATGAACAGCGTAATGTTGCCATCTGGCATCTTTATCTGCTTCACCACCTTGGCCAGCGTACCTATTTCATATATATCTTCAGGTTTGGGGTCGTCGTTGTTGCTGTCTTTCTGAGCTATGACACCTATCCATTTATTGGTCTTCTGTGCTTCTGCTATTGCTTTCACCGATTTATCGCGGGCAACAGTTATCGGCAGCACCACATTAGGAAAAAGTACAGTATTACGTAGGGCTATTATGGGTAGGTCAGAAGGTAGAGACGCACGCTCTACCTCATCCATTTCGTCTTCTCCCAGGGGCACTATGGGCATGAACTCCATCTCCTGTTCGTTCTGGTTCATCAGCATATCCAGCATTGAGTTTATTTCAGACATTATGGCAATTTTTTCCCTGTTTAACTACTAAAAAGGGTGAATTCATATGGGGCAATACTTATGCCACAAGCAATAATCGGTAATTATTGCAGATATAGTTACTATACTGCCCACTTTTTGCGACAAAAGTTACACCCTATCGTTACGTATACTGCAAAAACTTACCAAACAAAATATATCTATATTTACCTCGTTTTCTAAGTAACTAACAAACAATGCCCCTCAATAAACCGGAAAAGAGATTTTACCATACTGTTCTTTTCATTGCTTTACTGGTATTTGGTTTTCTTACTTACATACAGGTTTCAGATCTCTTTTTGGTGCTGGATTGTGGCTGGGATGGCAAGGCAGGTACTATTTTGTTGCCACATCAGGCAACCATTTACTATTCAATCACTGCAATTCTATTCGTTCTGAATCTATTTGCAATAATTTTATTCGCCCTTAAAAGAAAAAGGACCACCGTAGTGATCCTCTGTGTTTTGTTTATTGTACAGACAGCTGTTTCAAATCTGACCTATTACCTGCTTACTGACTTTAATTCCGATTTCGGGTAATATGTATTCAATTCCCGCAACTAATGATGATAATTCGTTTGCTTCAGTTGCTGTGCATGATGTTTGGCATCGTCGCTTATGAACTGACCTGCAATGGCATGATGACCATGAGCCAGCAGTGAATAATAGGCACCTCTTTCATTATTGCCCTCTTCATATTGCTTCGCCGCTTCCAAATGAAACTCAGCTGCAGCCTTGTGATGCTCTGCTGCCTGCTTGTGATTAGCGGCAGTTACCCGTAGCGTTTCACTAAGAATGGCGGCGGCTGCAACATCTTTTTTATTTTTTCCTTCCTTTTTCTCCTGTTTCTTTTTCATAGCAGATCTGTTTTGTGATGAATCTTTTTAAAGGTAACACTCAAATTGTAATTTTCATATGATTTTCGTCATATTTAAAATAACAAACACGCAATTATGGATATACAAACAAACCAAATAACGTGCGATATAATTTACATTTGACCCATGAAAAACAAAGGTATAATCATAAACGGCACGGTTTATACGGTTGGCATGTTTCTATGTTTCCATTTTATGATCTACCGCGAAAGGAATATGCTTCAGAACTTAAGATCGTCTCTGATAGCAGGATTTCTATACACCGTTATAATGCTCACATTTGTTCATTTCAGGAATAAAAAGAACAACAAAACCGCATAACAATACACCAAGATCCCCCTAACATAAAGTACTACAGTTCCAACTTCTTATTTTCCCGATTGTAAAAGCTCTTTTTCCCGATTGTAAAAGCTTGCCGGTTTGTTCGCTCCTACATTTGCAGAAACAAAATCAAAAAATGAAAACACACTACATCCCTTCAGCAGTATTATTATCGCTTTTGCTTACTGCTCCTTCCTGCAAAAAAAACAAGAACACAGACCCTGACGTAAAAGCCTACACAGTACCTGCTACTTACAATTTCGGCAATACCAACTATACTACTGCCACACAGCGCACCCGCATGGCTGTAGAAATGGACTCCTATCTCAAAACCGCCAATAGCGGTAGCACTTTAGTTGCACTCGACCAGAACAAGGTAAACAACATGTGGAATAACACCGGTAGCGCCTTTACAGAATCCTCCCTCAATACTTCCGGTATCAGCATAGCAACACAGACAGCCGATGCTGCACTGTATAAATCATATGCTGACAGCGTGCTTATATATAACAACGGTACTACTGCTGCTCAGGGCACCGGTGGGTTCGTGGCACGTGGCACCAACAAGATCATAGTAGGCCCTCGTGGTCTGGAATATGGCCAGGCATACACAAAGGGTATTATGGGTAGCCTTTGCTTCAAAGAAGCTGTAAGCCTGCTCAGCTCTGTGAAAGCTATGGACCCAAAAGATACTATTGCTGCACAAGCTGCATGGGACAATGCATTTGGCTTCCTTTCAATACCAGCCAACTACGATACTTCTATTACTTATGCCAGCACCGACCCCAACAAACCATTGCTGTGGGGTGGCTACCTTGCTGAAAGAGGCAAACCTATACAAGCAGGAGGCATAATTTTCGGTGCTTTCCTGAAAGGCCGTGCAGCGATCGGCGGTTACGACCGCACAGTGCGCGATGCGCAGGCCGACATTATTATGGATAAATGGGAACAACTTGCAGCTGCAGCAGCCCTCAACTATGTTACAGCCCCTACAGCTTCTTCTGCAATTGGCAATTACGGCACACAGTTCCACGCACTTTCAGAAGGTTTTGGCTTCATTCTGTCTCTTCAATATAGGTCTGCCAAAAGCAAGCTGAGTGCTGCTGACTTCAATACACTGAACACCATAATACATAAAGATTTCTATACATTGGTAAATCAGGCAGGCTTTACCGACCTCGTGACTGCACAGAATATATTGAAAACTACTTATGGCCTTTAATTGCAAAAAATAATAACTTATCAGACTCCCGTCACTAAAAGAGGTGACGGGAGTCTGACTGTATTCTGATACACAATATATATTTTTGCCCCTGTGAAAAAGAAAGGACTTTTACTGATCGCTGTAGCTACGTTAATGACCGGCACTTTTATTGCCTGCCACAAACCAGAGGAGAACATTCAGATCCAGAATGGATTTGATAAAACTGCCATGCTTACCAACTATGCCGATAACCTTATACTTCCGGGTTATAAGGCTATGCAGGAACAGCTGACGGTACTCAAAACAGCATCAGATGCCTTTGTCGCCAACCCTTCTGATGCAACACAAGCACCATTGAAAGATGCATACAAACAGTCTTACCTTCAGTACGAGCGTATAGTAGCTTTCCAGTTCGGTCCGGCAGAAACTGCCCTGCTGGATATTTTCGCCAACTACTCCGGAGGTCTCGACTATAGCTTTGCTACGGCAGGCCAGCTTACAGGCTTCTCTGTAGATACCGCAACTATTGAAAGCAATATAGCATCCGGCACTTACAACATTACCGCAACTACACGAAATAACCTCTATGCGCAGGGATTCCCTGCTCTTGGGTATCTCTACTTTGCCCCCGGAGCAGCTGCAAAATTCGGCACCAACACTGCCAACCGTATAAGGTATGTAAATGATGTGGTGAGCCGCCTCAAAACATTGGTGGACGGCATTACTGACAACTGGACAACTTACCGGGCAGAGTTCATAGCTAACACCCAGACAAATGTAGGCAGTCCCATAGGCAACATAGTAAACCAGCTGGCCTATCAGCTGGATATGATGAAAGGACCTCGCATTGGCTGGCCATTGGGCAAACAGTCAAACGGAACAGTATTCGCTGATAAATGCGAAGCATATTATGCAGGATTTTCTGCCGCACTTGCCGCAGAGAACATGAAAGCATTGAAAAATATTTATTCTGGCAACGATGCCGGCAAGGGTATAGACGACTATATCATTTCCCTGAAAAACGAAACCCTGAATGCAGATGTACTTGCGCAATTCGACCTTGCTATAAGTAAGCTGCAACAAATACCCGATCCTATGTCGGCATCGCTCATCAGCCAGCCTGCTGCAGCCGATGCTGCTTACAAGGAAATACAAAAACTACTTACACTCCTCAAAACAGATGTAGCCTCCGCTACTGCCGTACAGATCACCTTCACCGACAATGACGGAGACTAAGCATAAAGCTACCGGCAATGTTTTATCTAAGATCAGAGACCGTTTCCCCGGCGCTCAGGTCTCTATTGCGCCGCTGGTCACTTTCCGCATAGCATTCGGTCTGCTCATGCTTCTTAGTATGCTGCGATTCATATGGCGTGGTTGGATAAACGCCGTCTACGTGCAGCCTCGTTTCCATTTCACCTACATGGGTTTCGACTGGGTGCACCCCATGGGCCACACAGGTATGCATATGCTTTTTGTGCTGCTGGCTGTTGCTGCGTTGTTCATAAGTCTGGGTTTACTATACCGGTTTTCCATCATTTTCTTTCTCATAGGATTCACTTACATAGAACTGCTTGATGTAACCACCTATCTCAACCACTATTACTTCATTAGCCTAATGGCCTTTATCTTGGCCTGGCTCCCTGCCAACAGATATTATGCCATAGATACTATACTGTGGCCTGCAATTAAAAGACTTACCGTACAGTCATGGACAATCGATCTGCTGCGTTTCCAGATGGGTTGCGTATATTTCTTTGCAGGTGTTGCCAAACTCAATCCCGACTGGCTGTTCGAGGCCATCCCTATGCGCATATGGCTACCTGCCAAGACCCACCTGCCACTGGTAGGACCGCTCATGTATGAGACATGGGTAGCCTACCTGTTCTCCTGGTTTGGTGCAGTCTACGATCTCTTTATTGTATTCTTACTGCTACAGCGCAATACCCGCCCATATGCCTATGCTTTCGTCATCATCTTTCATATAGCTACTGCCATCTTCTTCCCCATGATCGGGGTATTCCCCTATGTAATGATGGTGTGCAGCCTTATCTTTTTCTCCCCTGCCTTTCACGAGCGTATACTTTCCTATATGCCGGGCTACAGACCAAACTATTCTACCTCTATACCCACAACTTATAACTACAGACAAAATAAAATATTGGGGACTGCCATAGCGCTGTATATTGCCATACAGCTACTGCTACCCTTCCGCTACCTGCTCTATCCCGGTCATCTTTTCTGGCACGAAGAGGGTTACCGGTTTTCGTGGAGGGTGATGCTGATGGAAAAATCGGGTAATGCCTACTTCTCTGTTCAGGAAAAGAACACAGGCAAAAAAATAGAAGTAAACAATGCAGAATTCCTTACTCCACTACAGGAAAAGATGATGAGTACGCAGCCCGACCTTATACTGCGCTATGCACACTATCTTGCAGCCGAATACAGTAAACGGGGGATTATCAATCCGGAAGTACATGCCGAAGTGTACGTGGCACTGAACGGAAACAGATCGGCATTACTTACAGACACTACAGTAGATCTGGCAGCACAACCGCTTAGCTGGAAACACTATACCTGGATAAAACCATATAAGAACAAAGAATGAACCTGAGCAAGAAGATACTGGTGCTGATGATAGCCTGCCTGTGCAGTATTGCGGTAAATGCGCAACAACGGAGCATAGGTGGCATGGTGAGAAATGGCAATGAACCCTCAGTACATACAGAAGTAAATATAGAACCGGGAGGTATAAAACTCAGCACAGATGATAACGGATTTTTCAGAGCACCCAAACTGGTACCAGGCACCTATACGGTAAGAGTAGCCGGCCCCGACAAAGATTATACAACCACTGTAACGCTAAACAAAAAGAACAGCACACTCGACATAAACCTGCAGGAACCTGCTACAAAAGACCTGAAAAGTGTAACAGTGACCGCTAAAAAAAGCGATGCAGCCGCAGGCCGCATGAAGGATGTATCTGGTACGGCTATTAATGCAGGCAAAAAAACAGAGATCATTTACCTGAAAAATATCAATGCCAACCTTGCTACCAACAACACACGCCAGATCTATGCACGTATCCCCGGTCTCAACATTTGGGAATATGACAGAGGAGGTTTGCAATTGGGTATTGGTGGTCGCGGCCTCAGCCCAAACAGGTCTTCCAACTTCAATGTGCGTCAGGACGGATATGACATCAGCGCAGACGCGCTGGGCTATCCGGAAAGTTATTACAACCCATCTTCAGAGGCAGTAGAACGCATAGAAATTACCCGTGGCGCTGCCAGCCTGCAGTACGGTCCGCAATTTGGCGGACTTGTCAACTTCATAATGAAGGAAGGCCCTAAAGACAAAACCATAGAATTTACTACAAGACAAACCGCCGGTTCGTGGGGGTTCTTAAATACCTTCAATAGTCTGGCAGGCACTACCGCAAAAGGCAAACTGAATTATTACACCTTCTACCAGTTCAAGACAGGCAACAGCTGGCGCCCGAACAGTCACTACGACCAACACAACGCATACCTGCATCTGGCCTACAACTTCAGCAGCCGGCTGAAAGTGACCGGCGAATATACCCTGATGAAATATCTGGCGCAGCAACCCGGCGGCCTCACAGATGCTCAGTTTGCCGCAGACCCATCTCAGTCGTCGCGCGCACGCAACTGGTTCAAGGTAGACTGGAACCTCATCAACATCAGCGCAGACTACCACATCAACGAATATACACGCGTGAACTGGCGCAACTATACCCTGCAAGGCGGTCGCGAGGCACTGGGCATACTGGACTATATAAACCGACCAGACAATGGCGGCAACAGAGATCTGCTGGCAGACCGTTATAGCAACTTTGGCTCAGAACTGCGCTTCATACACCAGTACAAACTGGTACAAGATCACCGCAGCACATTCCTCATTGGCGGAAGGCTTTATAATGGGCTCACCTTGCGCAAACAGGGCTCTGCAAGTAATGGCATCGATGCGGACTTCACCTTCAATGGCACAGAAGCCGACAAGTCGGATTACAGTTTTCCGGGTATCAACTATGCCGCATTTGCCGAGAATATCTTTCAACTCAACAAACACTGGAACATCACTCCCGGCATCCGTTTTGAATATATCAATACAAAGGCCGGGGGCTACTATTACAAACAAAATATCTTCATAGCCAACGATAAGATCGAAGAAGAAAGAAACAATCCACGCTCCTTTGTT
>CALQJX020000019.1 GCA_943331005.2 Bordetella parapertussis | reverse complement strand
GTAGCAGTATTGCTGAGTGTGGTAGTAGTGGCCGGGCAAAGTACCAGTGTACCTGTTATAGCACCTGCATTAGGCAGCGGGTTAACCGATACAATTGCTGTAGCAGCAGTGGTGCCACAACTATTGGTAACTGTATAAGATATAGTGGTTGTACCCATAGCTATACCAGAAACGATACCTGTTGCAGAACCTATAGTAGCAGTTGCTGTGTTCACCGAAGACCATACACCACCCGTCGCAGTATTGCTAAGTGTAGTTGTAGTAGCAGGGCAAAGTACTAGTGTACCTGTTATAGCACCTGCATTAGGCATCGGGTTAACCGATACAATTGCTGTAGCAGCAGTGGTGCCACAACTATTGGTAACTGTATAAGATATAGTGGTTGTACCCATAGCAATACCAGAAACGATACCGGAAGCAGAACCGATAGTAGCAGTAGCTGTGTTCACCGAAGACCATACACCAACTGTGGCAGTATTGCTTAGTGTAGTTGTAGTAGCAGGGCAAAGTACTAGTGTACCTGTTATAGCACCTGCATTTGGCAGCGGGTTAACCGATACAATTGAAGTTGAAGCAGCTGTGCCGCAGCTATTGATAACTGTGTAAGATATGGTAGTAGTGCCTGCAGCTATACTAGAAACGATACCTGTTGCAGAACCGATAGTAGCAGTAGCTGTGTTCACCGAAGACCATACACCGCCCGTCGCAGTATTGCTAAGTGTGGTAGTGGTGGCCGGGCAAAGTACCAATGTGCCGGTAATAGCACCTGCATTAGGTAGCGAGTTAACTGTAACCATCCTGACAGTAGAACAGCCAGTTGCAAGTGAATAAGTAATGTTTGCCGATCCTGCAGCTACACCTGTTACTATTCCTGTAGCAGATCCAATGGTGGCAACAAGTGAATTGCTGCTTATCCAGGATCCGCCTGTAGTTGTAGATGATAATGTTGAGTTGGCACCTATACATACTGTACTTATTCCTGTTATTGTTGCAGGTGAAGGATTTACTACAACAGTATCGGTGTTCTGGCAAGCCAGACCCGAAGTGAGTGTGATGATAGTAGTACCTGAAGAAATTCCGGTAACCAAACCCGATACAGAATCTATGGTTGCAACTGACAGATTGCTGCTGTGCCATATACGTCCGGTATCTGAACTTAACAATGTAGTTGTTTGTCCGACACAGATAGTATCTGTACCTGTTATAACAGACGCAACACAAGCAGGTGGGTTATTGTTTATGTAACTGCCATTGATTGCAACAGCTCCATTTATGGTGAGTACTCTGCCGTTGAGTGTATCTCCTGTATTAAGTGTTATTGCGCCTGCACCAACAATAGTACCATTGAACAATGAGTTATCGTAAATGTGTGTAGCACCATCTATTTTCCAATATACATTTTTCGCCTGTGTACCGTTCATCAGTACAATTCTAGATGAGGTACTGGTAATGAACGCTCCATTGATATTTATTACAAACACTGCGTTCGGATTGCCCTGAGCATTGAGGTAAACAGAACCAGTAAGCGTCACAGGAGCACCTGCAATATGATAGGTATGAGGTGTAAGCACCAGGTCATTGCCAAATAAAGCAGGATATAATAGTTCAATGTTTGTAGGTAGTGCATTGAGATAATTATAAACATTTGTAAGGTCGCCGGCACATGCAGCTGTAGAAGCATCCGGGCTTGGATGTATCATTCCTGTTACATTAAGCGGATTGAAACCGGTAGTTAAAGTTGAGTTGGAGCCAACATCTCCTATGACATAAGTTACTGGCGTACTGGTTACTGCTCCTATACTTGAAAAAACACCATAGGCTGCAGTAGATACAAGCGCCGGTGCTGCCGGACCAGTAAGCACAATGCTGCCACAGCCTATAGGTTTATAAGCCATGAGGGCATTTGTGGTAATAGCACCGTTAATAGATAAAGCCCTGCCTTCCAATGTGTCTAGTGGACTAAAATTTATTGCGCTGTTATGCGCAACAATTGTCCCCCTCATAGTAGTGCCTGTTGCCATATTTACAGCACCTTCTACTTTCCAGAAAACATTGCAGGCAAGTGCACCGTTTGCTAAAATAACTTTAGTAGAAGCACCTGTAGACAATGCGCCGTCGATCTTAATAATAAACAACGCATTCGGATTGCCTTGTGCATCTAGTATCAGATTAAGATTTATCGATGCTGCTGTCAACAGTGGATACTGGTATACTCCTGCTATCAGTGTATCTCCGTTTCCAAGCAAAGGAGAAGAAGGAGAAAATGTAGTTGTGGCAGTATTGATCTGTCCGTACAACAATAACAGATCACTGCCACATGTGCCGCTTGTTCCGTCACCATCGTGCATTTGCCCATCTACATTGCCAAATCCAGTGCTGGAACCTATATTGGTACCTACATTACCTGTAAGGTGAGTAAGATGAGGTATGCCTGAATTGGTAACTGCACCTACTGTTGTGAATAGAACAAAATTTGCTGTGGTTCCTAAAGACGGAGCCTGACCATAACCGGCTGCAGGCAACAAGAACAGTGCCGCTGCAATTATTGAGCTGAGTATTTTTAATTTCATATTACTGTATTATTTGTGATAGAATTATCACCATGCAAAGGTCTTTCACGTGAGATCTATAATCATTACACTCTGAGAAGAATGGATTACATCATTCCCACTTTTACTATTGCTAACCCATAATTACAGCTGGATAAAATATATAATCGCATAAATATGGTATTTGACTTCTGTTGTATCTCAACATCAACACAGTAGTTTTTAAAACAAAAAAGCATTGTGCCTGGGCACAATGCTTTTTCATTACAAAACACACGTCTTATTATGAGGCACTAAGGGCGCTATGTTTCAGATTTTCTTTCTGATGTTCTGCAGCAAGTGCATGATGACCATATGCTTTTACTGCACTTTGTGCAGCTTTTGCAGTGTCGCCGGCTTCATGATGCTTTGCAGCTTCTTCGTGATGCTTTGCTGATTCCTGAAGATGCTTTGCAGCAGTTTTGTGATTGTCAGCCTGTGTTTTGCTGGTAGCAACAGGTGTTTTTGTCTCTTCTTTTTTGGTCTGCAATTCAACGTTTGACATAAAAATGAATTTAGTGTGAAAGAACTTTCACGTAGTAAAGGTCAATAGAATTGAATCCCTGAACATTACATCTCTATTGCTGAAACTTGCATAATTCACATTAGAGGATATATCAAATATTGCCAGCAAAATTATTAGCTTTCGTTTGGTCAGATATTTTCCAGAGATATGCGCTTCTTATGCTTCAGTTGTTTGAAGAAAGAAGGAGTAAGGCCTGTAACTTTCTTGAATTGGTTGGATAAATGAGCAACACTACTATAGTTTAGTTTATAGGATATTTCTGTAAGGTTCATTTCATCATACAGTAGCAATTCCTTTACCCGTTCTATTTTGTTTACTATGATGTATTGCTGAATTGTGCTTCCTTGTACTTCTGAAAATATATTTGCCAGGTATGTGTAGTCATAACCCAGTTTGTCTGCAATAAAATGGGAATAATTTACTTCAGGTAATTCACCATTATAATGTACCATTTCAATGATGAGATTCTTGATCTTTTCAATCAGAATTGACTTTTTGTCGTCCAGTAATTCAAGTCCGGACACTAATAAATTTTCTTTTAGTTTATTCCTCAGATCAGCATCAATCTCTTCCATTATTTCTACTGCGCCAAGGTCTACGACTATATAATGCAATCCTAACTTTTTCAGCTCTTCTTTTACCATTATCTTACAACGCTGACTAACCATAAACTTGATGTGCAGTACCATATAGTTGATTTTTCCTGTAAAAATTGATGGTAGTGTCCCTCTCAAATGTGATGATATAGCGAGGAATCACTTTAATGTATCAGAAAGAGTAAGCTTTCTTTATTGGGGTGAGTAATTGAAAAACCTCAATTACATGTAATTTAGGAAATAAACATTAAAAGTAAGATGATAAGTATCAGTCTTTACTATTACATCCTTTCCATATACCAGTTCAGTTGTTTTTCCATTTGCTGGTATTTATAATAGCTGGTAATAATAGTTTGCAAACGTGTAAAAGCAGTTTCGCTTTTCACCACATAGTCGAGTGCCTTATGGTGCATACAATTGATAGCAACATCAATTTTATCTTGTGAGGATAGCATGATTACGGCTATTTTCTGATTGTGTGCTTTTATTTTACCCAGGGTTTCTATTCCATTCATTGCATTGATCTCTATTCCATCCAGATGATAATCAAGGATTATAATATCCGGATCTTTTCTGATGTTCTCCATGCATAACTCACCGGTTGCATAGGTATCAACAACAAAATCTGCGTATTGTTTGAATTCAATTTCTAATGATTTTAAATAAAGCGAATCATCATCAACCAGAAAAATTCTTATTTTCTCTTTATTCATTTTTCCCATTTTTAATTGTGTTATATTTTTCCTTCAATTCTTAACAAGCCTGTTGGCATACATTTTCGAGTTGAGACACCAGGTGTGGCATGTTATCGGTTTCCTCCTGTGTTTTGGCGTATTCCTGCACTTTTTTAGCAATATTTTCAAAATCAACACCCATACCCATAATAGAGAACGAAGGGATGATCTTATGGACAGCTGCATATAGTGTGTGCCAGTCTTTTTCTTGTAAACTCTGTTTGATAATTAAAATGAGTGGTGGTATTTGTTCCAGGTATATGGCAATCATTTCCATCATCAATTCGGGGTCGGATTTTGTGCGCCGGATTAGATAACTGAGATCTGTACATTTTTTGATACTCACTGTGGCTGTCTCTAATTTTGCCTCTTTTACTTTTTTTACCAGACTGGTTATTTTGCTATACAACAATCTTTCATCTATTGGCTTTGCTATGTAATCATTCATACCCACACTTTTGCATTTTGCCACATCCACGGTAGTTACATCTGCAGTAAGTGCTATAATTGGTATTGATGATTTCATTGTATTTCGTATGTATTCTGTGGCCTCAAATCCGTTCATTTCCGGCATCTGGAGATCCATCAGAATTATATCGTAAGATTTCGACTGCATTTTTTCGAGCGCTATTTTACCATTCGATGCAATGTCTCTTTCAAATCCAAAATCATCAAGTACAGTTTTCATTAATAGCTGGTTGAGGGGCATATCTTCTACAACCAGTACTTTTATGTTTTTCACCTCGGTATCTATTGGCAATGTTTCTATATCAAATTCTGCATTAGCGGTAGTTTTTTCAAAAGGCAAAGTAAAACTGAATGTTGACCCCTCTCCTATTGTACTGATAACATTTATTGTTCCGTTCTGTGTTTCAACCAGTTTTTTTACAATAGCCAAACCTAGTCCGGTGCCACCATATAGTCGGGATGTACCACTTGATGCCTGTTGGAAATTTTCGAAAATTGATTCTATGTTACTCTCTTTTATGCCTATACCTGTGTCAGTAACAGAGAATCCAATAATTGCAGTTTTATCATTTTCCTCTATCAGTTTTACATTTACTTTAATTATCCCTTTAGAAGTAAATTTTACGGCATTACTTACCAGATTCAATATTATCTGATGCAGGCGTACCGGATCTCCCAATAAAACTTCCGGAATATTGTTGTCATATTCTTTAATTAATTCCAGATTCTTCTCCTGAATTTTAGTCTCAAACAAATGCAACATTGCAAATATAGAGAACGACATTTTTAAAGGTACTTTTTCGAATATCATTTTTCCTGCATCTACTTTAGCGAGATCCAATATATCATTTATGAGAACAATAAGTGAATTGCCACTAATTTTTATAGCATTCAGATATTCCTTCTGTTTTTCGGTAAGCTGGGTTTTGAGAACCACTTTAGTAAAACCTATTATTGCATTCATAGGTGTACGTATCTCATGACTCATGTTTGACAGGAACTGTTGTTTTGCTTTCACAGCATCTTCAGCAACCTGAGTAGATTTTTCGGCTTTTCTTTTGGCCTCCTCGGCAAGCACTGCAGCCATTTCTGCAAGCACTCTGGCTTCCATCAACTCATTTTCTATTCTGTTTTGTTCTGTAATATCTCTAGCAACTACAACTGCGCCCAGTACTTTACCTTTTTCGTCTTTGTATACAGATCCATTAAATAATACACATGTAAGTTTATGGCCTTTGATAATGAGTGCACGGTTGGCAACGAATCCCTCACTAAATACTTCTTTGTATACTTTGCGTGCAACATCAGGCTCTGTAAAATAGTTAGCGAAATCTGTACCAATCATTTTCGCTCTGGAGGTACCGGTAATTTTTACCAATGCCTCATTCATATCAGTTATGTTGCCACGAGTACTAATAATTACAAGTGGGTCGAGATTTGCTTCTATGAGACTTCTGGCAAATTTTGCAGTAATTCCAACCGGATAGCTATACTCTTCTTTATTTAACTCATGTTCCGATTTGTCAGTTCTTTTCATTGCATTATACTGCAACGACAGTTTTTTAAATTCAGCACTCAGCTCATTATTCCATTTAGGTGAAACCTCAGTTCTTGCAACAAATACTGCTCCTATGTTGTTTCCCTTGCCGTCTTTAAAAACAGCCCCTTGCAATGATATGTTTGATTTGTAGCCATCATTTCTGATTACTGTTACCTGCATATCTGCTACAAACCCCTCTATTAAAAGGTTTAATAGTTGCTTTCTGAAATTGAGTGGATCAGTAAAGTATTTTGAAAGATCAGATCCCGCAAGATCTTTTACTGAAATACCAGTAAGTTTTATGAAAGCATCATTTACTGAAGATATTATTCCTTCTCTATTAACGGTAATAATCGGATTGAGCCCGATATTGTTTACATGTACGGAGAGTGCAGGAGTGAGCCTGTTGAAATTTTCCAAATGTATATTTTGTACTTAGCTGAACTAAATGGTGTTAGTTTGGAGCGGCACCAAAGAATCAAACACTGATTTACAGTGGCGCACATATTAAGCAAAGTTCAAGTTCTTTTATTGCTGAGTGTTATACTGGCATATAGAAATGTTGTATAATTCCCACATTTTCAGTTGAGTAATTCTTGTGTAAAATGTAATAAAAGCAAAAAAGGCAACCAATTGCTTGATTGCCTTTTGTAGCACGTACGGGAGTCGAACCCGTCATTCCTCCGTGAAAGGGAGGCGTCTTAGCCGATTGACCAACGCGCCATCCGTAATCGGAGTGCAAATATACGGTAGGATTTTATTTTGCCAAAACTTGCCACTCATATTTTTAATTAGCAGGTATTGCTGCTATAATAGCCAGAAACTCGTCTGCCTTAAGCGCTGCACCACCAATGAGTCCGCCATCTACATCGGGACAAGCGAAAAGCTCTGCAGCATTTGATGCCTTGCAGCTACCACCATATAGAATAGAGATGTTGTTTGCCGCATTTGCACCATACTGAGCATTGATGACGCTACGTATGTGCGCATGCATATCCTGAGCCTGAGCTGAAGATGCTGTGCGGCCGGTACCTATTGCCCAAATTGGTTCGTAGGCAATTACTACATCTTTCAGATGCTCTTCGCTAAGGTGAAAAAGGCTTTCTGAGATCTGAAGACTCACATATTCATTTTGTGTGTCAGCATCCCTTATTTCCAATGGTTCGCCACAGCAGAAAATAACTTTCATATTATTAGCCAATACCTGATTCACCTTTTTGGCTAGCATAGCGTTGTCCTCACCAAAATACTGTCTGCGTTCAGAATGGCCAATGATCACATAGTTTACTTCAGCACTATTTAGCATAGCTGCCGAAACTTCTCCAGTATAGGCACCTGCCGCTTCCTGGTGGCAGTTTTGTGCACCAAGAAATACATGATCCATATTTGCAAGTTGATTGGCTGCCTGTGTAATATGAATGAAAGGAGGTGCAATAACAACTTCCTTATTTTCGCTGAGAGATGTAACACCGTTATAAATGTCATTTATTAATTCAAGTCCATCAGACAAATTGAGATTCATTTTCCAGTTGCCGGCAACTATTTTTTTACGCATATCCTATTTTTGATTACTGAAAGATTATAAAGGACAAATGAAACAAAATGAATCATTTGTTTAAAAAACGGTGCAAAGGTATGTTTTTGCAAGCAAGGATTTACTAACTAATGTTTAATTGAAATCAAGTAATTATACAAATAGTCAACATATTATAAGGAAGTAATATGCGCTTACTTATTGCAAACTTTAATAAATTCAGCTTCTATAAGGCTACCTTTGGGCAATGACAACCATGCTCTCTCCTCTTCACTGAATTCTGTTTTTTCCATTTCTTTGCCATTCATATCATAGTAGGTTATTTCCATAATTCTATTTTTGCGTGCCTTGCAGCTAAGCTGCACCTTTCTTCTGTAATAACCCAATTTTTCAAAACTTTCTGTATCTGTTTCTTTGTCGGCATTGTTCTTGGCATTTTTTCTAAAATCCGGTAGTTTACCATCAACAGGTTTTAAACGATCAAAAACAGTTATACTATTATTTATCCTATTACTCGTTACTGACATTATATACAGTTCTTCAATACCATCTGCAGATGTTTTCAGGTAATAGTTTTGTGCATCTACTTTAGTAAAAAGCAAAAGGAAAAGTGATAATAATAAAATTTTATTCATGTTTTTTTTCTGCAAACCTACAAAAACGAAACATTAACAACAAATATGTAAATGATAGTAATATTAAAATAATAACAATAAACTATTTATATTTATCATCCTTGCTTTTTACGTTTGGATTTAAAAGCAATATGTAAATCATAATTAAATAATGTCATATGAAAGCAATACTCAGTAATTTTGAAAGAAACTTACTAAACAAGATCATCCCAACCCAGTCATTAAACGACTCAAGAGGAATAAAAATAGCGCTCAGAAATTTTATAGGAGATGAAAGAGAAGCATTGATCCGGGAAAAAGGATTGGACGAACAAACGTTCAGATCTTTGCAAAGCAATACAGTAAAGAATATTTACCAATATCTCAAGGATCATGATTACATAGCAGAAAGAGAAGGTGGCGTGCCTTTCCTTACTGAAAAAGGAAAAATATTACGTAAGCAGGGATCATTGGAGCAATTTGAAGTCTGGCAGAAAGAAACCAGAGCAAACAACAAGAAAGTGATTCATACTATTGAAACAAAGGGGTATCTGCAGCAAGATGAAATAGAGAGAAACAGAAGATCACTTGTAATGAAGCGTGTTAGATCTTTCATCATTTACCCTATTTTAGGTATTATACTACTAGGATTTCTAGTTGTGGGGATACATAAAAATAATATGGATAAAGATATTCCATTTATTAAAGAAATATTTAAAAACGAAAAAAAGTATGTACAACAAATGATACGTATTTCTGATAAACGTTAAAAGAATGGCGAACATACAATCCGAAGGTAAATAGGGACATTTCTATGTCAATTTTCCGATAATTTGTTAAGCTGTATATAAGCTCGGCAATTTTTTTTGTATGTTTACAGCGGTTTTTACCCGTTAGTTTACAACTGCAGAGCTATGAATACAAAAAGGACAGTACTGGTTTTATTGGCAATTACTGTTGTTACGATCGTTCTTATCAGTTGCGCACCCAGGCGCAGATGGTATTCTACATATGTAGACAGGAACGGAGATACACAGACTGAGCATTATAACCAGTACAAAAGAAGGTGGTACAAACGCAATTTCAATAACAGGAACATCTGGAAATAATGCCACAATTCCGGTTATATCCAAAGTTAGCTATACTCTTTACACTTGTTGCTGCCAGCGCAGTGCAGGTTCATGCTCAGCCTGATCCCAATAAAATGGAACAGGTTTTTGGCAACACTTCTGATATATTCACACCCTGGCAAAATCTTGTAAGGCCTACTATTCGCAATCCATTTTGTGCATTTTACAGATTTATTCATTCTAACGGAAACGATACGTTGGAGTTAAAGGTATCATCTGGCGGTGTGCCATTTATAATGGCACGCAATGGAAAACTGTTGCTGGAACTGGAGAATGATAATGTAGTGACACTGTACAACAAGCAATACCAAAAGAGTTGCAGGGGATGTGGCGCTGTCTGGAAAGAATCTGATGTGCATGGCGCAACACTACAGTTCCCTATTAGCACAAAAGACATTGATGCTCTTTGTGAAAGCTACCTTGGTCATATAAGATTGTACATGCCCGACTACACACTGGGTAGTTTGCTCACTATAAGGAGAACTGAAGCTTTCAGGGCTGAGGTTGAAGAATTCAGAAGTCTTATTAAGGCTGGTCATTAACCAGTTTTTCCCTTTCTATTTTATACAAGGTTATTCCACTTTCTCTGTCAGCCACCACTGGAGTAAGATCTATAACACCTGTACTGTCTTTCAGGTTTTCGTAAAACAGATCATAGAAACCCGGATTCATGAGCTTGCCTGAACTTTGCGGAATATGTAAATAATAATCAACCTTATACCTGTTTATTTCTTTTACCAGTGTTTCGGTATTTATTGTTTTTTCTTTAGAGAGGTCTGTAATTCCTTTTTCCAGTTTCTGCTTGCTGATCACATAAAAGCTATTACCCGAGAAATAACAGATCTTGGATAATGATCTGGGATGCAGATTGGAGATCATGTCTATACCTTTAAATCCAGATTGGTTCAGGACTCTGGCAAATCTGTATTCTTTTTCACCTTCCCGGTACAATTTCTTCAGTTGCCATACAGGGAAAACACAAAAACTAAGCGCTAAAATTGCAATTGCCATTTTTTGCTTTTTTACATCAGCCATTAGTTTTTGTTGCAAAAAATACACAGCCGCTATCATGGTCATTGGTATCATATACCATAGATATCTCGATTCCAGATGCACCAGAATATATCCTGCTGGTAAAAGCAAACAAGTGGCGTAAAGAACCTTTTCGTCTATTGCCAGGTCTCCTGATCTCCGTTGGAAAATGAGCCTGTATAACATATATCCCGTAACTATCGGAAAGAAAACAGATAACTCCAACATACAAATAAGAAGTATGAAACAGTTGTAGCCAAAGCGCAGGATCTGCAAACCAAAGAAATGCCACGAATCCCAGAAATGGGTAAGATGACCATTGAGTACATAAGGATCTTCCCAATAGTATGGGCTGTCGGGGTAAAGAGGGGGCAACAGAATATCTATTTTTTCTTTCCATTCCGGGTGTCCTAACAAATACCAAGACATATTCAGCGCACCTGCTGTAGAGGTGGTCCAGATCTCATATTTCTGGTGCAACATATAGAGCCAGGGAAAGGAGCACACCAGCATAACTGTTACAGAAACAGCCATGATCCTGAAAGTGGTGACAATACTGCCCCTGGTAAGCAGGAGACTGCAGCAGGTTGTGCTGAGCACGAAAAAAGGTATGGTATATGCTTTTGAGAAATAAGACAGTGCGCCCACCATGCCAATTGCAATCCACAGATAGGGTTTTCTGATAAAGTCGTCTATAAGCAGCATGCGCAAAATGAGGAGCATAAAAAACGCCTGCCACAGATCATCGAATGTTTGCCAGAATACTGCGAAGCTAAGGAAGACTCCCATAGCTATATTGAGACACCACTGAGCCAAATCTGATATCCTGAATCTGAGGAACAATGAATGTGTAACCAACATGAAGCCTGTACCGCCAGCTGCATTTACTATGATGGATGCAGGAATAGCAGCAAATCCTTTTTTGATAAGCAATGCTGTAAGCCAGCATGCCCATGGACTCCATAGCCCATTTACTGCTTTGGCAATATCTCCGGTAGCATATCTTGCTGATATTGTGAGGTAAGAAGTACCATCGGGATCGATGAAGTATTTGAAATAAGGAAAAATAAAGTACAAAATTGTCCATGCCGCGAAAGCAGAGACAATAAATGGTATGTATTTACTTAATCCTTGTTTCATTGAATATGTTGTATTGGTATTATATGGATGCCTTTAGCATTCTCAGGTTATTAAACATATCTGCTTTTAGTGTAACAATAGTATAGCCGGTTTGTTCGAAGAGTTCTTTTGTTTCAACAGCATGAGCTGCATCCAGTTCACAATATATAATACCTCCCTCTTTAAGGTGATTTAGTCCGAAGTGAGCAATGGCCCTGTAAAACACCAATGCATCATCATCCGGTACAAACAATGCAGTAGCCGGTTCATTTTCTCTGACGTTGATATGCAGTTTTTCCTTTTCCGAAACAGGAATATAGGGAGGATTAGAAACTATAATATCATATGTACCATAGTCTACCCAGTGGTCTTGATTCAGGAAGTCAGTATGTTTAAAAGTAACTACAGCTCCTAAACCTTCAGCATTTTTCCTGGCAACCTTCAATGCCCACTCACTTATATCGCAGGAAGTAATATCAGAATACGGCAATTTCATTTTTAGGGAAATAGGAATACATCCCGAACCTGAGCCAATTTCCAGTATTACTGCTGCATTTACACTACCCTCATTCACTATCCATTGTACCAATTCTTCCGTTTCTGGTCTGGGAATCAAAACATCGGGAGTTACAGCATATTTGTTGCCCATAAACCAGGCAGTGCCGGTAACATATTGCATTGGCACACCCTTTTGCAGCGAAAGCAGGCTTTGATTGAATTTTGTTTCCTGCTCTGAGGTAAGCAATAGCTCTTTATGTATCAATCTACCGGTTTTATCCAACCCGGTAATGTGCTCCATCACTTCATGCGCTATGGCAGCAGCTTCTCTATCATCGTAAAGATGTTTCAGCGCGTCTTTCAGGAAATAAAATCCCTTGCCGATAGAATACATTGCGTAAAGATAAAGCAAACTGCAAAGGGTAATGAATATTTGATGGTTAGTTTGTTGCTCTTCCGTATGTTTGTATGTTTTTTCTAAAATCTTAGCAAACATAACATGGAGTGGCTTTCGAACCCCGAAATTTGGATATCTCTAATAACACTTACAGTACTGGAGATAGTATTGGGTATAGATAATATTGTATTCATTTCTATACTTACCGGCAAACTGCCTCATAACCAGCAAGACAAAGCCAGGAAAACAGGTATTGCACTGGCCATGATCACCCGCATCATGCTTTTGTTGTCTATAAATTGGGTAATGAAGCTGAAAGGGTCTTTGATCAATCTGGCAACAATGGTTGGTATTAATAGCGAGAATCTTGTTGAGAAACTGGATATTTCCGGCAGAGATCTTATACTTATTGTTGGTGGACTGTTTCTTATTTACAAAAGTACAGCCGAGATACATGAGAAACTGGAAGGAGATGAGAATCACAATCAAAAGACAAAGGCTAAGTCATTTTCCAGTGTCATTTTTCAGATCTTGTTGCTCGATATAGTATTCTCTCTGGATTCTGTAATTACAGCTGTAGGTATGGCCAGCCACGTAGAGGTAATGATCGCTGCTGTGGTTATTGCGGTAGGCATTATGCTTTTTGCATCGGGGGCGGTAAGTAAGTTTGTAAACAACCACCCTACCGTTAAAATGCTGGCACTTTCTTTCCTGCTGCTGATAGGTGTATCGCTTATTGCAGAAGGTTTTGAGAATGGCATCCCTAAGGGTTACATTTATTTTGCTATGGCATTCTCCATTCTTGTAGAAATGCTGAATCTTAGAGCAAATAAGAAAAGCAAACATTAGCCGGCAAAGTATTTTACCATGCCGGCCAATGCCGTTGTACTTATTTCACATACTTTTCAGGACGTGCCAGGAATGCTGTTTTACAGTTCTCGCTGCAAAATTTCACCGTATCGTTCATGTAGACTGTATATTCTGTCCATGATGTATCCCAGCTCATTTCGCATATCGGGTCTATTTTTGCACCCTTAGTATATTTTGGCGCCTCAGTTTTTGCAGGTTCTGCAGGCATAGCCGGAATCTCAGTAGACGCATTGTTTGCGGCGTCGTTGCATGATGCTGCAGTAACTAATAACACAGCAGCCATTAGGATGTACTTATTCATTTCTATTTATGTTTTTGATTTTATTTATGGTTTGTAGTGGAAAATTACCTGTTTTTCTGCACTTGTACCATTATGATCTATTTCAGTAACCAATTGCATTTTCAAAACTCTGGCTACAGTATCTGAAATACGGAATGCCTCTTTTATGATATAGGCATCGCTGTGCGTGTGTTCGTCAAGACTATATATACTATCGCCGGTTGCTGAATCTGTAACATGAACTTCATAGCCATGCATAGCGGTAATATAGCTTACCGATGCTGTGATGTGTACACTATCTCCATTCCTATATATACTGCTGACAGTAGGTGATGTGATAGTTATTACCACTTTTGAAGGATCTGCAGCTGTTTCGTTTTTCTTACAAGAATTTACTGTGAGTATTGCTGCACATGAAAGTGCTATAGTGATTATTACTGTTCTCATTGTTTTTGTTAGTTTTTAGAAAAGAAAGAAAAATCCGGTTTCCAACTTGTAGTGCACAAGCATGGTGCCACCGGCATAAAATTGATGTACAGGAAGCTGACAGGAAGCTCTTAGTCCTGTTTTTTTGAAGGATACAAATAAGCCGGATGTAAGGGAAAGTACATGGCCGCCACTACTGGTATTGTACCAGTCTTTCTGGTAATTGTAATTATCCATTGCTGCATATTCGTACCTGCAACCTATCTGCGGAGCAATTCCAATCGCACCTCGTTTGAATCGATAGAAACCGGTAATGCCTGCACTAAGTTTATTGCCATACTTGTAATTGTCCTTACGGGGAGTGGTAAACGTGAATGTTGCATCTGCATTGATTCCGCTATTGCCATGTTGCAAAGTATAGTTGCTGTTGGTTATCAGATCAGTAGTTCCAGTGCCCGGCGAATTGGGTGAACTGGCACTCTGATCATCGGTATTTTTGGTGCCTGTAGGAAGTTTTACTCCCAATCCACCAAACACAGTATGCTTCCATTCATTTTCAGCAGGCTTCACTATCAGTCTGTTTACCATAATTGTAGCATCTCCCGGCCCGTTCAGTACAGACCTGTTACTACCCTCATAATGAACATTATACTGATAGGGAATAAATGCAAACAACATGTATCTTTTGCCAATACTATGCCTGCCCCAAATCTGTATGGTATTAAACCGGTCCGTCACCTTGCTCTCAGGATCTGTAACTGCATTATTGCCGGGAAGGCAGTTGGTATTGCAGGTAGAGAAATACTGAATACCTGCAAAGTTTCTATTGAACGCAGGTAAAAGCCCTATGTATTGACTGCCCGAGCCACCGCCGCACATATCGCATGCATAAGAGCCTGCTGCTGCACATAGAAGTGCAACAACACTCAAAAATGATCGTTTCATAGGATCCTCATTGCTAAAAATGAATAAATAGGACCTCTCTGCTTAGCTAGAATGGAAGTAGCAGAAACAAGGTCAATTACAGAAATGTATCAGCAATAAGACGGAGGATGGAAAATGTTTCGGGAAACACCAATTGGTTCATATACCTGATCTTGCAGGGGTATTGTTTCGGTGAGTTCGGTAGCAACAAAAGGAATAACAATAAATGATGGTATGGTAAAGACAAGGATCTCGCCTATGTTCCATTTTTCGGGTATGGTGCTGTTATCTTTTCCGCTCTTCTCAACTTTGTTCAGTTGTTTATTGAGATAACATTTACCACAACATTTCTTTTCAGGTGCAGCTCTGTTCTCGCAAAGATTCTTAGCAATATAGTCTTTGTTGTACTCATACCATATCACTATACCAAGTTTCACAAAACTCTGGTAAGAGAGGCTGAGCATGAGTAGAATGGCTATAAGGCGATGAGGCACGGCACAAAATTATGTAATAGACAGATTCCGATAATGACTGCGATCATGTTTATATTTTTGTTATACGACATTACATATTAAAGCCTTTCCGGATCAATTATATTCTTGTCGGCCTGACTCTAAAATTTTACCTTTGAGTATGGACGAATACATATCATTTGAACAGATACCCTTTGGTAGCGACAACTTCGCAGACAATCCCGAGCCACGCTGTCCGTGTGTATTATTACTGGACACTTCCGGCTCTATGGGCGGCATGCCTATAATGCAACTGAATGAAGGTGTTCGCACATTCAAACAAGAGTTATTACAGGATCCTCTGGCTACCAAGCGTGTGGAAGTGGCAGTTGTCACTTTCGGACCGGTATCAATCGAGTCTGATTTTCATACAGTTCCCAATTTCCATCCGCGCGAACTGGATACCACCGGAGATACCCCAATGGGAGAGGCCATACTTACCGCAATAGATATGGTGACCCGAAGAAAGAAAGAATATAAAGAAAATGGTATTGCTTATTACAAACCATGGATCATACTGATAACTGACGGTGCACCTACAGACGAATGGGCCAGAGCTGCCGCGGCTGTACATGCCGGGGAAGCTGCCAAATCGTTTGCGTTTTTTGCTATTGGTGTAGAAAGTGCCAATATGGAAATACTGAAACAGATCTCTGTTCGTTCTCCGCTGAAGCTGAAAGGGCTCATGTTCAGGGAGTTCTTCATCTGGCTTTCTGCTTCTATGAAAATGGTATCGGCAAAGAATCCGGGAACTACCGTAAATCTCTTACCTCCTAGTGGCTGGTCTGAACTATGATCTGGAAAACCATAGGTCAGAGTATCATAGGCACCTCTCATGTTGCTGCCGGAAAAGTTTGCGATGACGCAAACAGATATACTGTGATTACAGATACTGATGGCAAGGAAATACTGGTTGCTGCCATATGCGATGGTGCAGGCAGTGCAGCAAATGCTGCCTTTGCCGCGAACCTTACCTGTGAAAAAGTATTGGAATTTGCTACACATCTTGTAGCGCATAGGGAAGAGCTTACTGAAGCCCAGCTTTATGCAATGGCCGAAGATATATACGGAGCACTGGAGCTGGAGGCAGCTAACATGGAATCGCCACTCAATGAATATTCCTGTACATTACTGGGCTGCATAATAACCGAAGAAAAAGCAGCATTTTTTCAGATAGGAGATGGTGCCATTATCAGATACAATACCAATGAAACATACAGTACTGTGTGGTGGCCACAGAATGGAGAGTACCACAACTCTACTTCTTTTTTGATAGATGACCCTAACCTGCCCGATCTGAGGGTGGTGATACTGGACGAAGGCATTGATGAACTGGCAATTTTTACTGACGGGCTGCAAATGCTGACCCTGAATATGGAAAGCCAAAGTGTTCATGCTCCTTTTTTTACCAGCCTTTTCAGGTTGCTGCGGATGGCCGATAGTGCTGATAAAACAGAACTGCTGAACAAAAGACTGGCTGAATACCTGGACAGCACTCAGATCAATGAACGTACGGATGATGATAAAACCCTTTTCCTGGCTACCAGACTTAAAGGATGATTTTCACAGGTCTAAATAATGAAACATATACTACCGGGCGCGAACTGGGCAAGGGCGGCGAAGGAAGCGTGTATGAATTGCAGCGCCAGAGAGACCTGGTACTAAAGCAATATAATGAACCACTAACACCGGCCAAACAAAAAAAGCTGCTGCACATGGTAGCCATGCATAGCCCTACTATAGAGGCCTACGCAGCCTGGCCAATAGATGTGGTGAAAGACGACAAAGGTGAAACTGCTGGTTTTGTGATGAAGAAATTGCAGGGCTATGTACCTCTGCACCATGTCTTTAGCCCCATGGATCGAAAGAAGATGTTTCATGATAAAGGCTATAACTTTCTCGTGCATGTAGCCCGAAACATTGCTACCGCTTTTCATAAACTACATGAAGCAAGTTTGGTGGTGGGAGATGTTAATGAAGGGAATATTCTCATCTCCGCATCTGGTCTGGCAGCTTTTATAGATTGCGACTCGTTTCAGGTAAGGCATAATGATGATTACTATTTCTGTGAGGTGGGTGTACCCCGGTATACCCCACCCGAGTTGTTGAAGAAAAGCACTTTTGAGAACGTAATCAGAACTGTAAATACAGATGATTTCTCATTGGCCGTACTCATTTTTCAATTATTATTTCTAGGCAGGCATCCTTTTGCAGGCAGGCACAAAGGTGCTGCAGATATAGATGAGGAAACAGCTATAAGGCAGCGGCAGTTTGCCTATTCGCTGGAGAATACAAAGAAGAAATTACAACCTCCACCCGATAGTTTCAACATATCAGACCTTCCGCAAGGTCTTGTTGGTTTATTCCACAGAGCCTTTGAGCACGATGAACGCCCAACACCATCGGAATGGATAATGGAACTTGATGGATTGCTGAAGAACATGGTTACCTGTTCGGTATCTACACTGCATACCTACCCTGCCGGCATGCAGGAATGTCCGTGGTGCTGGTTCAGAAAGAATAAGGGTATCATGTATTTTCTGGATGATAGTTACTTTCAGGCCAATACAGTATTGGGCAATATTGAACAGTTCATCAATGGCTTCAGACCGGAGCCTTTAGTATTTAAAAAGCTTAATATCGAAAATATTGCTGCCGGTATTACACCCAATCCAGTACCTGCAAGTATAACAGGCGCTGCAAAGAAAAGAAGCTGGGTATTTCTGTTGCTTGTAATAATTGCCATTTGTTTCTTCCCTTTTTACCCTGCTATTTCAGCAGTTTTTGTATTTGCTGCAGTTTATGTGTCCCGATGGTCGGGATGGGTGAAACTACTGCAGGAGGAAATGAAAACAAGAACAAATGCTCTTGTAGCACTGCGCACCAATATGCAGCGTATGATACGCGAGAATGAATCTCCCCAAGACCTGCCTGCCTACAACAAAGGGATGGATAATCTGCAGCGGTTGATACATGATTTCAGGCGATTGCCTGATGAGCTGGAAAGACGAAAGAAGGCCATGGAAGAGGTTCTTTATAACGAACAGCTGGATGACTATCTGCGAGCATTCGATATTGAAGAGCATACCATACCGTCTATAGGGCCAGCCAAGAAAAGTGCTTTGTATAACAGTGGCATCAGGCATGCGGCACACCTATCCAGACTGGCAACAACCAAGGTGCCGGGTATAGGGCCTGCGTTTGAACAGGTACTTATGTCGTGGCGCAGACAGATGTCTGCAGGTTTTGTTTATATACCAGACACCTATAGGATCAATGAAGGGATGCAAAAAGTAAGCGAGGAGGTGGCAAAGATCCGTCTACAGCTGGAATCGAATATTCGCAGGGAATACCAGTCGCTCAACTTTCTGAAAGTAAACATCACAAACCGGTCAGAACTGATAGAAGTGCAGGTGAAAAATCTGGCAATAAAAGTTCGTCAGGCAGAACTGGACATAGCAGCTTTCCGCAAATATGCACCCTCCCGCAGATTAGGTTTTAATTGAAAAAAGTAAGGCTATCTTTATGCCGCTAAAAACAGCATTTATGAGTAAAACTATTCTCATTACAGGAGCAACATCAGGTTTTGGAAAGGCAATTGCAGAGAAATTTGCACAGGGAGGCTATACAGTATGTATTACCGGCCGCAGGGCTGAAAGACTGGCAGCCGTGAAAGAAGAACTGGAGACGAAATATGGCGTAAAGGTGATCACCCTCCATTTTGATGTGCGTGACAATAAGCAGGTAGAGACTGCAATGGCCGACCTGAAAACACAGACTGACAGAATAGATATACTGGTAAATAATGCCGGTCTGGCAGCAGGCCTGTCTACAATTGATGAAGGTAGCCTGGACGATTGGGAAATCATGATAGATACCAACATAAAAGGACTGCTCTATATGACCAGGCAGGTTGCTCCGATGATGCGTGAGCAGGCAAGTGGCCATATCATCAATATTGGTTCTACTGCAGGTAAGGGAGTTTATAAGAACGGTAATGTGTACTGTGCTACCAAGTATGCGGTAGATGCACTAACGCAGGCTACACGCATAGATATGCTACCCTATGGCATTAAGGTAACCGCCATAAATCCGGGTATGGCAGAAACAGAATTCTCTCTGGTACGCTTCAAAGGAGACGAAGAGCGGGCAAGTAATATGTATGCAGGTGTAAATGCTTTGCAGGCCGAAGATATTGCAGATATAGCATGGTATTGCGCAACATTGCCGCCACATGTATGTATCAATGATCTTACTGTAACCTGCCTCACACAGGTAAACAGTGTTTACAACATTAAAGAAGCAGACAGGGTGAAACCGAAAAGCTAATGAGTACAGTAAGAACAAGGCTGATAGAAAAAGCAGATAATGCAGCAATAGCGGCAATCATAAGAGCTGTGCTTACTGAATTTAAGGCCAACAAGCCGGGCACAGTTTTTTACGACCCTACAACCGACGATCTTTATTCATTGTTCACTGCACCAGGCTCCGAGTATCGGGTGCTGGAAGTAGATGGTAAACTGGTTGGCGGATCTGGCATATACCCTACAGAGGGATTGCCTGATGGTTGCTGCGAGCTGGTGAAACTTTATATTTTGCCAGAAGTAAGGGGTAAAGGCTATGGCAAATTGCTGATCAATGCATGTTTTGATATTGCACGCCGTTTCGGGCAAAAACAGGTTTATCTGGAAACACTGCCTGAACTGAAGATGGCGGTGGGACTTTATGAAAGCTGTGGTTTTGAGTATCTCAAAGAGCCCTTGGGCAATTCAGGGCATTTTGGTTGCGACCTCTGGATGCTGAAACAATTGTAATTACTTATATCTGGGGTGGTACTTTTCCAATGTGGAGCGCAGGTATGCTCTGTCCAGATGTGTATAGATCTCTGTAGTAGTAATGCTCTTATGCCCCATCATTTCCTGCACTGCACGTAAGTCTGCTCCACCCTCTACCAGATGGGTAGCAAATGAGTGACGGAGTATATGCGGGTGAATATTAGCTTTTATACCTGCTTTTGCAGCAAGGTCTTTAAGGAAAATGAAGACCATCACTCGGGTCATACCAGCGCCCCTCCTGTTCAGGAACACAAAATCTTCCTGTCCTATTTTCACCGGCTGATGGACCCTGATGTGACTGATATAGATCAATAACTGTTTAGCTGCTTCATCGCCAATTGGCACCAGCCGCTCTTTATTGCCCTTGCCCACTACCTTAATGAAACCAATATCCAGAAACAAACCCGATAGTTTTAGCGTTATCAGTTCACTTACGCGCAGGCCGCAGCTATACATTACTTCCAGCATTGCCCTGTTCCTTTGTCCTTCCGGTGTACTATGATCTATTGATGCGAATAATGTGTTTATCTCAGCTACACTCAGCACATGCGGCAGCTTTCGACGCAGTTTTGGAGCTTCCAGCAATTCGGTAGGGTCTTTTTTTATCACTTCTTCAAGCAGCAGATAACCGAAAAATGATTTGATGCCGCTGAGGATACGTCCCTGCGATGTGACAGCCAGTTCCAGATCATTTATTGCATGCAGCAACGATTGCAGGTGTTGTATCTCTACTTTTTCTACAGCAAGTCCCGGAAACTCTGTAGCAATGTGGTTGCGTAGCATATTAATATCATGCAGATAGGCATCTACTGTATTGTCGGACATAGACCGCTCCAGCTGCAGATAAGATTTAAAACCCTTTATATAAGCCTCCCACATATCTTCATTCAAAACTAAATTATTAAGTCCATATACTGCTGTCGAAAATCAGCCCGAATCAACTAATACTTTATACTTTTGAGTTCTAAAAAGGTGCAAATGAAAGACATAACCAGTAAGCAGGATATTGATGTACTTGTAGCCGCATTCTATGATAAGGCAAGAAAAGACGAAATGCTGGGGCATATCTTCAACAACATCATAGGCGATGACTGGAGCGATCACCTCATAAGGATCACCGCTTTTTGGGATATGGTCATTTTTGCTGCACCCGGATATGCCGGATCTCCTGTGAAGGCACATGTAGATGCAGACAAGAAGGAGGCCATGAATAAAGAACATTTTGACCGTTGGCTGGAATTGTGGGCTGCAACGGTGGATGAACTTTTTGCAGGAGCATTTGCAGAGATCGCAAAGAACAAGGCTACGCTCATGGCCAATATGATACAAATCAAAGTAGAAATGAGCAGAAACGGTTTCAATACCCTAAATTAAGATCCATGATCATATCCGGCCAACTGGTAGACATAGCAAACAGGCGCATTTTCCCTGCAGACATTACTATAAATGAAGGCATTATTGTTTCTATAACAGAAGTAGCAACTGCTCCTGACAGATATATAATGCCCGGTTTTGTGGATGCACATATACATATAGAAAGCTCCATGCTGGTACCTACCGCATTTGCCCGTCTGGCTGTGCTGCACGGTACTGTAGCAACCGTTTCTGATCCGCATGAGATAGCAAATGTGTGTGGCACAGAAGGTGTGAGGTATATGATCGACAATAGTAAACTTTCTCCTTTCAGGTTCTTCTTCGGGGCACCATCATGTGTACCTGCAACCGGTTTCGAAACTGCAGGTGCCACGCTCGATGCAACAGCAATTGAAGCATTGCTTGCAGATAATGACATCTGGTACCTGTCTGAAATGATGAACTATCCGGGGGTATTGTATAACGACCCGGAAGTTATGACCAAAATTGCTGCTGCTCATAAAGCAGGTAAACCGGTTGATGGACATGCACCCGGGCTGAGAGGGGATGCTGCAAAAAAATATACCTCCGCCGGTATCAGTACCGATCATGAATGTTACACACTGGAAGAGGCACTGGAGAAAATAGCGCTGGGTATGCACATTTTAATCAGGGAAGGTAGTGCTGCTAAGAACTATGAGGCACTG
Source organism: Bordetella parapertussis (assembly GCA_943331005.2). Lineage (GTDB taxonomy): Bacteria > Bacteroidota > Bacteroidia > Chitinophagales > Chitinophagaceae > Nemorincola. The sequence goes on along the minus strand of CALQJX020000019.1, from coordinate 58,408 downwards.
AGCGATCTGCTTCGCACTCATCCGGAGAAAGTAATGTTCTGCAGCGATGACAAACATCCCGATGAACTTGTAGTCAATCACATAAATGCATTGGTAAAACGCTCACTGGCCAGGGGATATGATCTGTATGATGTCTTGAATGCTGCGTGCTGCAACCCAGTGAAACACTACAAACTGCCGGTTGGTCAATTGCAGATAGGCGATGCTGCCGACCTGATAGTTGCAGACAGCCTGACGAGGTTCAATATCTTAGAGACATATATAGGCGGTAACTTGGTAGCCCAAAACGGCAAAAGCCTTCTGCCTGCTACTATTCCTGCTGTGATCAACAATTTCAATACCAACATACGAACTGTAGCCGATTTTGCAGTAAAGGCGCTAAAGGAAAATGGCAGCATCAGGGTCATTGAAGCTATTGAGGGTCAGCTGATAACTAATGAACTGATTTTGCCGGCAACAGTAGAAAATGGCTATCTGGTGAGCAATACCCAAACTGATGTGCTGAAAATGGCAGTAGTCAACAGGTATCAGCCAGACTTGCCGATTGCTACTGCATTCATAAAAAACATAGGTTTGAAGCATGGTGCACTGGCTACCACAGTGGGCCACGACTGTCATAATATCATTGCCGTTGGTGTAGATGACGCATCGTTATGCGCCGCAGTAAATGCACTCATAGATTGCAAGGGAGGTATAGCTGTTGCTGCCAATGATGGAAATGTAGCGCATATGCCCCTGCCTGTAGCGGGTTTAATGTCGGACAAAGATGGGTATGAAGTAGCGGCAGCTTATACACTCATTGATAAGAAAGCCAAAGAACTGGGTACGCCACTGCATGCACCTTTCATGACATTATCTTTCATGGCACTGCTGGTAATACCTTCACTAAAACTGAGTGATAAAGGTTTGTTTGATGGTAGCAGTTTCTGCTTCACACCGTTGCAGTTAGGCTGATAAAATTATCAGCCCTTTTTCTGTGCCACAAAGTTCAGCCCGAAGAAGAAGTATTCCCGTTTGAAACCGGGAGTAGATTGTATGTGCCTTTCTTTTTGAAGTAGTGTTTCAGGATCGGCATTTTTGTACTGCATAGGTAGGTAATAACGTACATATTGTACGCTTTCCTGATGTATAGAGAAGTCGTTCTTTTCAAATAGCTGCTGCCAGTTGCTAAGGCTGCGAATGTTCTCGTTTCCTATCAGTATTTCTTTTTGCAGTTTATCGTCCCATATGGTGATAATGCGCTTATTTCCCCTGTATTTATACAGTTTGATCCGTTGAATGATGTTATTTCCATTCTCTTCTATAGACAATACCCTTCCTCCCTTCCTCAGACTATCTTTAAATATTTGTAAGGCAACATTGATCGGTTCCAGATGATGGAGTGTATCCTGAACAATGATCCAATCGTAACTGGCTGGTGCAGGTTTATTATCGAAAAGGTTTTCGTAAGTACAGGTAAATAAAGATGTGTCGCCATACTGGCTCCAGTATTCTTTGCGTTTCTGTATGGTATCGTAGTAAAATTCCAGCGTAGTGCCGTGTGTAGCTATACCATTCATAGCCAAATAGAGGCAGGTAGTTCCATAACCACAGCCGCAATCCCATATTGCAGGACAGAGATCATTTACAGTTCCTTCTACAATGTACTTGTGAATGTATCTGAGTCTTTCCAGGAAGTAATTCCTTCTGAAATGCCATGAAGACTGGTCTCCCAGAAATTTGTAGTAAGGCTGCATTTCGGTATGCACCTCCAATTCTTTCATCATCAGTTCAAAGAACTGCTCGGGAGACATCATTTATAAAAATCAGTTGTTGTGGTAGAAGTAAAGCAAATAATCTGCCAAATGTAACAAGTAGCGGCTAATTTTCTAAACATCGTATCGATTCACAGACAGGAATCATGAAGAAATAACCAATAATTATTTTCTGGTTAATGTTCTGAATACATCTTCCAGTGTTTCAGTCTGGGCCTGCATAGAACTGATATTGATATTGTTATCAAGAGCCCACTGCATCACTTCTCTGCGCAGACTATCGGGTTCGGCAGTTACCAACTTCCATTTGTTTGCACTTATTTGTTCCGATTTCTTAACGTATTTCAGTTTGTTGAACAAAGCGCTGTCTACAGGTTGTTCTGTAGTAAGTACCAATACGTCCTGCTTGGTGTTTACATGCTGCAGGTGCTCGATAGAATCATCTGCAACAATCTTTCCGTTGTTGATGATGATTACCCTGCTGCACATTGCCTGTACCTCCTGCATAATGTGGGTAGACAGTAAAACCGTTTTGTCGGCACCAATACTTTTTATGAGGTCTCTTATTTCTACTATCTGGTTAGGGTCCAGACCAGAGGTAGGTTCATCAAGTATCAGCACTTCAGGGTCGTGGAGCATAGCCTGTGCCAGCCCTACCCTTTGCTTATACCCTTTTGAAAGTGCCCCTATTTTTTTGTGTGCTTCTTTTCCCAGGCCGGTCATAGAGATCATGTCTTCTATTCTCTTCCCTTTATCGCCGCCCAGTTTATGAATACCAGCACTGAATTCAAGATATTCCCTCACATACATTTCAAAGTAAAGTGGATTGGCCTCGGGCAGATAACCTACTCTCTTGCGCACCTCCATTGGTTTTTGAGTAACATCAAAACCGCATACTGCTGCAGTGCCCGAAGTGGGAGGAAGGTAGCCGGTAATCATTTTCATAGTAGTAGATTTGCCGGCACCGTTAGGCCCCAGGAAACCTGCTATTTCGCCTTTCTTGATCTCAAAAGAGATACCATCCACAGCTTTCTGTGTATCGTAAAGTTTGGTAAGACCTGCTACTTTTATAGACATGTTGTAAAATAGAGACAACGAAGATAGGACACAATTACAGGAACAAGCAAAATGGCCGTAGCCATTTGCTGTTTATAACAATTCCCTTATAAATTTCAATTACTTGAGCTTAGTACCTACAAACTGGCAGCTGTACTGAAAAGTATCTATTGCTACAGTATAGTCACGTTCGTACTTGTGAAGTTTCAGGCTTTTATCAGACTGAAGGGTGATATCAAATACCCTGAGATATTCGAGTGAACCTGCTTTAGTACTATCATTGTTGGTAACAACAATAGAGTAAGTACTTTCATTGCTCCTCACATAACCCTGAAGCACTTTAGGATAAATACCTTTATAATAAACATCTACAGAAAGTATGCCTCTGTTGGCTGGTGTAACTATAACTGTATCAATTGTTTGTGCGCCATTATCGCAAACTGTATAACCTGCATAAGTACCCAGATACCTTGTTATAGACTTAGTGCCGCACTGTGCATCTTCATAACCTGTAGGGCAGTTGCATTTACCATAGCCACAAGCACCGCCATTGAAGCAGGTAATGCCATCGCATGCGTTTTTTTCGCATGATGTAAAAACAGCAGTACCAGCAATTGCAGCAAACATGGTTACTGTCAATAAAATTTGTTTCCCAAACTTCATGAGTAAATATTTGTGACCAAGATACAAAAAAATATAGTTGCAGCAAAAAACTGCTCAATTTTATGCAAAGGCATTCCAGCCCTGCGCGGTAAGTTCATGTTTGTTGCCACCTCTGGTCATGAGATGAGCACCTTCTTCCTTACCGGTAATATAGCCTATTACACTTACCTGGCTGTTTTTGGCCACTTTTTCATAATCCTCTTGTTTCACAGTAAAGAGCAGTTCGTAATCTTCTCCGCCACTAAGTGCGCAGGTAGTTACTGATACGCCAAACTGCATAGCTATGTTCTTGGAATCGTCATGAACCGGGATCTTATCTTCATAGAGTACACAACCCACCTCGCTATTCCTGCAAATGTGCAGTAATTCAGAGCTCAGACCATCGCTTATATCTATCATGGATGTAGGCACTATATTGTTTTCCTGCAGCCATTCTACAAGTTCCATCTGGGCTTCGGGCTTCAAAATACGACCTATGAGATATGATTGTTGCTGCAGATCTGGTTGAACACCCGGATTTTCGAGGAATATCTTCTTTTCGCGTTCCAGCAACTGCAGTCCCAGGTATGCTGCTCCAAGATCGCCGGATACACAAACAAGATCGCCGGTACGGGCACCGGTTCTTGTAACATATTTATCGGGTGCCACTTCACCAATAGCAGTAACACTAATGATAAAACCAGCTTTTGAGCTGGAAGTATCTCCTCCTATCAGATCTACATTATATTTCTCACAAGCTGCATAAACACCTTCATAAAATTCTTCCAGCGCCTCTACAGAAACCTTGTTGGATATTGCCAGACTCAGGGTGATATGAGTTGGCGTAGCCATCATGGCATATATATCAGACAAGTTCACTACTACAGCCTTGTAACCAAGGTGTTTGAGTGGGGTGTACATAAAATCGAAATGAATACCTTCTACCAGCAGATCGGTAGTAATAACAGACTGTCTGCCAAACTGGTCTATAACAGCAGCATCATCTCCAACACCTATTATGGTGCCGGCATTACGTGTCTCATTGTTCCTTGTCAGATGATCTATCAGCCCGAACTCCCCGAGGGAGGCAATTTCTGTCCTCATTTATATATATTGAATTAAAATCATTGTTTTATGCTGTGCAAATGTACAGCGTTTAGAAGGTATAAACAGACTGACGTGGCGAAACAGCTACAATTCTGCAGCACATCACATACAAAAGTGCAGGCATCAACTGGTGCATCAGTCTGTTTTGAGAGGTAAACAGATGCCATTTAAGGTCTTCAACAGAAACTACATAGACCATAAAATAAGCCACGAAGCAGCATAGCAACATTAAGAATTGCTTGTCGGCGTCTTTTTTTACAAACAGAATGGAGAACAGGTAAAATGCGCCAATTACCTTTATATAGCTAAAATGTTCTTTAATATTCTTCAAAAATGAGTCCAGGATCATCTCATATCTGATGGTTTCTGATAATTGAGCAATGGTCTTTCCTGATTGTTCAGCTATCATACCATTGGGAGGAGCATAACCTGTCTTGTACCAAACCAATGCAGCCAAAGGAATACTGATACCAGCTAAGAAGTATTTCCAGTTACCATTAAAAAACAGCTCCCTGTAATAAAAGAAAACAAATATAGGCACCAGGATCACTCCCTCATTCTTGGTCCATAAACAACAGCCAAGACTACATGCCGTAAGCAGCACATATTTATAATGCGCTGAAACATATTTTACTGAGATCATGGATGAAAGGAAAAAGAAAGCCAGTGGCGTATCGGCATATTGAGAAACACCTTCGGAAAGAAAAGAATGATTGCCGGCCAACATAACGAATGCTGCACCACCTACCAATAAACTCTTAGGTGCCAGTTCCAGATAGATAAGTACTGGTATGAATAAAGTAAAGGCGAAACTGAAAATAAATGAGAACAATTCAATGTTAGCGATAGATGTAAGTTTAGCAAAGAAGCCAGCAAACCCCGGCATCAGCATAGGATAGTCGGGATGACAGATCCTGTACCAGGTTAGTTTCTGCCAGTATTCGGGATGGGCCAGAAAACGGGCATGGTAGTTCCATATGGACCATGCATCCCACGAACCATACTTCTCTGCTAAAGGATAAACGTGCAACACTATGTATATGAGGCCGACACCCAGTAACAGATGTTTGAAGCGGAATAAAGGCAAAATATCTTCCTTATCTTTTTCTGATTTCAGCAAATACCAGATTGCCAGAGATAGTGTACTGAAGATAACAGGTACAATTACCAAGAATGGAACTCCTGCCATTAGCATCAGAAAATAGAGTGTACTAATGAAACCTGCCGTCAGACCTGCTGTAATGATATGAAAACTACCTTTTTGCATGACTCTTATTTGCTGCAGGTGAGATAATAGTGATAGGAATTGTCTTTTGCGGACCAGATAATGGTTCTACCTGCCATTTTCTGTTGTAGCAAGCTGTCAGCTGTATTAAAGGAACATATTGCGATGCAGGTATCAGGTTGTACATTGGGCTTATATGGTATATATCTTGGTGCAAGTATATATCGGGTCCATAGAAATACCTCTGTTTTTACACCTATCAGATCGCAACCAATGTTGGTACCTACCGGTAAAATTGTAGTAAGCGGCGATAGGCTGTGCTGTAATGCTTCTATTTCTATATTGTTAGCTTCCTGTGCAGGTTTGTCTATATAGCGTAAGGCAGCAGTCAGTATAGCTGCCGCAACCATAGCCAGTAATACCCAACTTTTCATGCTCAAAGATAAATAGTATCGGTCACCTTTTTCTGTTGTACCACAACTGCACCAGTCCGGATGGGAAACTGCTACACCTTGCCAGTTCTAATCCTAACTCATTTCCTGAATCCTTGAATAACCGGATACCACTACCAATGAAGACAGGAATTACAGAAAGAATATAGCGATCTATCAGATCTAGTTTCATTAATTCGGTTATCAGAGCGGCACCTCCATCTATAAAAATGTCCTTCCCGGGTTCATTCTTCAATTTCAATATTAGTTCTTTCAGGTCGCTATTGAAGTAAGTTACGTTTTCGTCGCTACCGGTTCTACTTGCAGACCACACATAACATTTACGCCCTTTGTGCGGAAAATCGATACCAAAACTCAAAACCTTATCATAGGTCTTTCTGCCCATCATCACAGTATCTACTGTTTCCACAAAGTCAGCATAGCCATAATCTTCACCAGCTTTCTCAACTACATTCAGCCAATCGAGGCTGCCATCTTCTCTTGCAATATATCCGTCTGCGCTCTGTGCTATATACAACACTACTTTTCTTTCATTCAGATTCATGGGTCTATTGTTGCTGAACCTGCAAATTACAGCAACAGTGCAATATGCCAATAATAAACATGGCTGTAGTTGGTTATCAATTACTTAGAAATCTACTGCACTATATCCACATCATGTTATTAAAAAATCAGTAATTATCTGAAAGGCATATTTACCTTGTAACATATTTTGTAAAGCCGATCAATACCGTAAATGAAGATCAGATCACTGTTATTAATATTTGCTACTTCAATAGCTTCAGGAGCATTGGCTCAAAATACCTTCAAAGCAGGTTTCAAGACGTATAATACAGTCATGATCATTCATGAATATAGCTATAATTATACTCATACAGACAGTGCCCGAATCAATCCGATAGATAGCGCCAAGACCTTTGTAACCACCGATAGTATGGTTACAATGACTGAGACTTTCAGACACAGGGAGAATGCTTTCTATAAATCTGTCAACTACTTTAGTCCCAAGAAACAATTGGTTAAAACAGAAGAGTATAAACACGAAGCATTGCAGGAAGTGAATGAATGGCGATACGATGATAAGAACCGCAAGACCATGCATTACCGGGACAATCGGGTTAATGGCAGCAATTATCGCAAACAATATGACTATGCTATAGATAAGAAAACAGGAGAAACAGTAGTAACAGAAAGCTCCTTTTACAATAACAAGATAGAGTTCTTCACTAAAATGTATTATGACAGTAAGAACGTAATGTATAAAGAGGTGCGAATGAATGATAACAACAAGGACATCATTCATGTAGAAACATTTACTTATGGCGATAATGGCAAAGTAAAAGAACGATCTGTGTACTTTCCTGAATTCAAGGTGACCAAGAAGTTTCCGGAACCGGCAGGTAATGTGCCGCTGAAGTGTTTTGCTATTATGCCGGTTGGGACAGTGGAGAAGGTAAATCCGGCTACAAGAAATACATATATAAAAAGAGTCATTCAACGTAACATACTAAAGCTGAATGATGCAGAGTGTAAGGATTATGAATACACCTTTACAAATAATGTAAACTGTGCTATTTCTATAGCTACCTCAAAAAACAGCAAAATTGTTCGCTACAGATACAAAGAGAAAGTCTGAACCCTGAATTGATCAGAGAACCAGTACAGCAGAATTGGTAAGTAAGAACAGCACCAGTTCCCCTATTCCCACTATCATAGCCAATGTAGCCAACCTGTCGGCCCTGCAGCCACGGGTCATACCCAATATGCCGAATAGTATGGTGATGATACTGAACGCAGGCACAAACAGACCAACTACTGCCGATATTAGTGCCGCATACCCTACCCAGCTTACTCTGTTGAAACAACTATAGTTTTTTGCAGGAAAGTGCTCAGTGCTGTTTTTTTGCTCAGGCACTATGCTCCTGGTTTCCAATGCAGAGACAGTATTGTTGATAACTACCGCATTGTGCTTCATGATAAAACCTGCATGTGCAGGCTGTGGCGCGAACAACAAATTGATAATTAGTAAAATTATAAGTTGTTTCATATTGTATGATACCTATCAAATATACAGTATCCTGTTATGAAAACCACAAACAACCACCTACACTATCCTTACTGGCATCGGTTACACTACTCAGCACATTTACATCTTCCCTCCATCTCAGTACACCAATAAGCGCCATTATAACCGCTTCTTTGTAATGAACAACATCCGCATCCGGCACCACAACATTGACTTGCATTGAATTGAGCTGTTGCTGCAACATGTGCACAAGGAAAGTATTAAAGGCACCTCCACCGGTAACCAGCATGGTCATGTTTTCTTTATCAGCACCATATTGCTTCACTGCATTGGCCACCATAGTAGCAATATGAACACAAGCGGTATGTAACAGATCATTGGTAGAATGATCATTACTATTAATAAGGGCTGTTGCTATATGCATTGCAGCCTCATTGCTCAGCGATTTTGGTGCTTGCTGACTGTAGTAAACATTGTCATTCTGCAACTGTAATAATGCTGGTATTACAGAACCTGCGGCAGCCATTGCTCCACCCTCGTCCATATTTTTACCAGCTCTTAATGCCAATGAATTCAGTACCTGATTTGCAGGACAAACATCAAATGCCAAAGAACCGGTGGCGGTATTCTGGAAGGTAATGTTAGCAATGCCACCTATATTTAATAAAAAATCATATTCACCAAAAAGCAACTTATCACCTATAGGGACTATAGGTGCTCCCTGACCTCCAAGAGCCACATCAATAGCTCTGAGATCGTTGATAACAGGTAATTCAGTAACTGCTGCAATATTAGCGCCCTTTCCTATCTGGTAGGTGGTATGGCTTTGCGGGTCATGAAAAACGGTATGACCATGAGAAACTATAAAATGTACCTGATGTTCGAGGTCGAAATTATCTATAAATGCTTTTACCTGTGTGCCAAGATAATGACCATATGATGTATCTAACTTCAAAAAGTCTGCCACACTCATGTTGGCAGCATTCTTGAGTTGATTGGTGAGTTGTTCGTTATATGCTATGCAGTCTGCATGTAAAATACTAAAACTCCATTGCCCCCTAACCTCTTCCAGTTGCACATGAGCAATATCTAATCCATCGAGAGAGCTACCCGACATCAAGCCGATCACCTTATAAACCATACCACAAAAATAGTTGATTGCACTCGTTATTTCAGTACAAATCAGTAACCTATAAATTATCTGTATTGATGAGTTTTGACAAATAACAAAACGTTAATTTTAATAGCATTTGTATGTCTGTTTTCAATACATTAACTTTACATAAATTATTTACGCCTGTAATCGAGTTTTGTTTTTTACCCTAGCTTGCCTGGTCAGCATATGCTAAAAACAACACATGAATATTATAGCCCTTAAAAAATCTTTCTGGAATAAACTCGTCGGCGACCCTGAAGAGTTTACAATGGAACACAGGGCATTCAATTATGTCTGTTTTATAGCATTCTCACTACTGATCTTCAGTCTTGTTTTCGATTTGTATATAGTGCAGTCTTTTATGTCTGTAGTTATATCTGTAATCATGGCAATTCTCGGAGTTATGTACTATTTCTCCAGATTCGAAAGAAAGTATAAAATTTCTGTATTAATATTTATTGTTTGTTGTTATGTAGCTCTGGCGCTGAATTACTTTTATAATGAAGGCATAAACGGCCCAACCCTATGTCTTTTCAGCATTACGCTTATGTTTATAGCGCTGCTCACCAAGCCACCGTACCATCTTGTTTTCATTTTCATACATCTGGCTTTAGTTGTTTCCTTACTTACATTCGAATACTACTTCCCAAATTCTATCCCCAACGCATACCCCAGCAAGGCCGCTCGTTTTATGGACATGGCCACTACTGCCATAATGTCTTTGGTATTCATATATGCCGTAACAAATTATATGCGCAACTATTACGATCAAAAGCGCATTCTTGCCGATGAAAGAGCCTTGGCAATTTCTCAAAAGAATAAAGAACTGGAAAGGGTAAACAATGAAAAAAATAAGATCTTCTCAATAGTTTCTCACGACCTGAAAGCACCACTGGAATCTATAAGGGAGTATCTTACCATGCTTTCTGAGTTTGACCTGTCTGAAGAAGATAAGAAAGAGATACAGGGGCATATGTTGGAACAGACAAAATACACATCAGATCTGTTGGGTAATCTGCTTGCATGGTCGAAATCACAGATACAGGGCATACAGATAAATCCTGTAAACCTTGATCTGTATACTTTTCTTGAAAACGTATCTGAACGTAAATCACTTATCGCCGACAGGAAAGAAATTATAATCAGTATAGAAGTAGATAAAGATATTTTTGTGGTATGCGATGAGGATATGCTGAAAATTATAGTACGAAACCTTTTCAACAATGCTATAAAATTCACACCAAACGGTGGCAAGATCTTTATAAAAGGACAAATACAGGGAAAAGAAGCGGTTTTAAGTATCAGGGATAATGGTATAGGTATGACCGAAGAAAAGAAGAAAGAGCTTTTTACCCTTAAAACACAATCTACATTTGGCACAAATAACGAAAAAGGAATAGGGCTTGGCTTGCTGATGTGCAAGGAATTTATTGAGGCGCAGCATGGCCGCATCTGGTTCGAAAGTATACCAGGCAAAGCAGTACCTTCTATTTCTCTTTACCTCTTGCATGACCTGTTGCTGCCTGTAATGTTTTCCCCGAATAACTGCCTACATTTGCCCCCGTCATGAAAAAAGCATTGATACAAATGCATGCGGCGGTATTGCTGTGGGGTTTTACCGGTGTACTAGGCAGAGCCATATCTCTGGACGCACCTGTACTGGTCTGGTACCGTATGTTACTTACTGCTGTATTCATGGCAGTGATCCTTTTTTATAGAAAACAATGGGTAGCCATCCCCAGAAAACATATGCTGCTGATGGCACTTATTGGTGTGCTTATGGGGCTGCACTGGGTTGCTTTTTACGGCTCTATAAAACTGGCCAATGTATCTATTGCACTCGTTTGCCTTTCTACCGCAAGTATTTTCACCCCACTTGTAGATCCTATTATAAATAAGGGCAAACACGACTTTAAGGAACTGCTGTTGGGATCGTTGGCCATACTGGGCGTATATCTTATATACCGTTTCCAGCAGTTCTATGGCTGGGGAATATTATCGGGTATAGTAGCTGCTTTGCTCAGTTCGGTATTTACAGTATTCAACAAGCAGATAGCAGCAAAATACCCTGCCCGTACCATGGTATTTTATGAAATGACCACCGGTTGGATTTTTATAACCCTGCTTCTGCCATTGGTATTTTACTACAAACCAGACACCAATTTCATACCAAACATCTCAGGTAGCTGGATACATAATGACTGGATATGGTTGGTAGTTCTGAGTCTTTGCTGCACTGTATGGGCACAGTCATTATCGCTTAATGCACTGAAAAAGCTAACATCTTTTACAGCAACACTGTCTGTGAACCTGGAGCCTGTATATGGTATATTACTTGCTTTTCTGTTTTACAACGAGAACAGAGATATCATATTTCTGGATGGCACAACAAAGCTGAACAGTGGTTTTCTTGCCGGTATGAGCCTGATATTATTATCGGTTGTGCTGCAGATGTTGCGTGTTTTGGTGCCGGGTAAGTCTAAAAAATAAGGTCAGTGTATTCTACAAATAAAAACTGTCTGTTAGTTTCCCAACAGACAGTCACAAATTCTTTGCATTAATTGTTTCACTAGTCTACCCAATCGCAGATGAACACATTTGTATCTCTGTTGCCATGGTTGTTGCGGTTAGAACTGAAGATTAGTTTCTTTCCATCAGGGCTGAACATCGGGAAGGCATCGAAACTATTATCGTTTGAAAGACGTTCGAGACCAGTACCATCCAGATTAACCATATAGAGGTTGAACGGGTAGCCACGCTCATGCTCGTGATTGGAAGCAAAAATGAGCCTTTTACTGTCTGGCATAAAGGCAGGGGCCCAGTTGGCTCTGCCCAGGTTGGTAACCTGACGGGCGTTACTGCCATCGGCATTGGCTACAAAAAGCTCCATTCGGGTAGGCATAACCAATCCCTGCGCCAGCAGGTCTTTGTATTCTTTGGCTTCTTCTTCAGTTTTTGGGCGAGATGCTCGCCACGTGATCATCTTACCATCTGGCGAAAAGCAGGCACCACCATCATAACCCAGAGTGCTGGTGATCTGTTTTACATCTGTACCATCTATGTTCATAGTGTAGAGATCCATATCGCCATTGCGCATGCTGGTGAATATGATCTTCTTTCCATCGGGTGAAATAGTACCTTCAGCATCATAACCCGGAGAATTGGTAAGCTGCTTGGTGATCTTTCCTTTGAAATCTGCTACGAATATGTCGTAACCTTCATAGATCGGCCATACATATTTCTTGATCTTGTTCCTATCCGGCACCGGTGGACATGTATCTGCTACGAGGTGGGTAGATGCATAAAGGAAATGCTTTTTGTCGGGCATGAGGTAGGCACAGGTTGTTCTACCCTTGCCGGTACTTACCAGCTTATAGTTGAATTTTCCTTTGCCTGACTTTGGTATACTTCCATAAAATATCTGGTCGCATTCCACGCCTTCCTTATTATTGGTGCGCTGAAAGGTAACATGCTCATTATCGAAACCGAAATAAGCTTCGGCATTATCGCCACCGAAAGTGAGCTGGCGCATATTTTTGAAATGCTTCTCGTCTTTATATTCCAGTTTAGTATCTTTTTCAGACCCGGTAGCGGGGGAAGTTGCCGGCTGTGCCATAGCTGAATTGCAACAAACTATCGATAAACCAATGGTTAGTACCTTATGAATCTTCATATTCCGGCAAATCTACTTCATGACAATTACAGCATCTATTGATATTGATTCTTTAATTGTCAGTAAATTGTAAAAATGAATACTTAAAGTAGTTTCACAGAATAAATAACTTCTATACAGTCATTACAAGAACCATTCTCATAGCCAATTACCTGACTATCTTACCATAGTATATTTGTTACCTTTACCCTATAAATATCGGAATCAGATGAAACGTATACTATTGTCTTTTACAGCATGTGCTTTATTGGGTATTACATCGTTTGCACAGACAGGAGATGAGATCATAAACAAGCACATAGAAGCAATGGGTGGCGAACAGAATCTGAATAAGATCAACTCGCTGAAATTCACCGGTGCCATCAATGCTCAGGGTATGGAATTCCCTACCTCACAAACCATGCTTAATAACAAGGGGCTGCGTATGGATTTCTCTGTAATGGGTATGGATTGTTATGTGGTCATGAACCAGAAAGATGGTTGGATGTATATACCTGTACAACCTGGCATGGACAAAGTGACCCCAATGCCTGCCGACCAGCTGAAACAGGCACAAAGCAAGCTGAATATAAAGAATATGTGGCTTGCCGAAAAGTCTATGATAGCAAAGGCTGTACTGAATGGACGTGATACCATAAACAACATACCCTGCCTGAAGGTAACAGTGACCGACAAAGCCGGATTTGAGCAGGTTGCCTACTTTGAGGAAGCTACCTACTATCTGATTCGTACAGAACTGAAAGTGCAAAACAAAGATGAAGAGCAGGAAGTATCTGTGACCTTCAACGATTTTCAGAAACTGCCGGAGGGTGTTGTTATCCCTATGAAACGCACAGACCCTATGATGGGCGGAGATGTGATCTACAAAACGGTAGAGATTAATAAACCGGTAAGTGAAGACATGTTCAAACCGGATTATGTGAAAAAGAACACAGAATCTGATGCTGCAGGTAGCAAAACAAAGCAATAAAACAATGACTGTGAGGCTTGTGTAACGGGCTAAAACAGGCAATTTTAAAAGAAAACAGGCTTACTTTAACTTTATTAATTCCCTGCGATGTTTTACATTCGCAATCTAATCTTCTAAGCAACAATGCAACAGACAAACTACATCTATGTGCCTTATGGCTCAACAGTTCATGGAGAGGAAGAAATTGAAGCAGTAGTGAAAGTATTGCGTACCAGTACCCAGATGGGTAAGAATGTACGTGAAATGGAAAGCCGCGTTGCGGAGCTCTACAACAAGAAATACGGCATAATGGTGAACAGTGGCTCTTCTGCCCTGTACCTGGCTGCAGATCTTATGGACTATGAGCCGGGTAGTGAGATCATTACCCCAGCGCTTACATTCAGCACTACAGTAGCACCACTCGTTAAGAAAGGCTGGATACCGGCTTTCGTTGACGTAGAAGAAGGTACTTACAACATCGACGCCAACAAGGTAGAAGAAATGATTACGCCTAAAACTAAGGCTATGGTCATTCCGAACCTGATGGGTAACCTGCCCGACTGGCAGAAACTGCGCGAAATAGCAGATAAACACAACCTTTTTGTTCTGGAAGATTCTGCCGATACACTGGGTGCCGAAATTGGCGGTCTTTCTTCAGGCAGGTTCACAGATATGAGTACTACCAGCTTCTACGGTTCGCACATCATCAACTGTGGTGGCAACGGTGGTATGCTTTGCGTAAACTCTGATGCACACTTCGACCGTGGTCGTCTGCTGCGCAGCTGGGGCCGCAGCTCTTCGCTTTTCGTAGAGTCTGAGAAAATAGAAAACCGCTTCAATGTAGAAGTAGATGGCATACCTTATGATGCGAAATTCGTATTCGAAGAGCCTGGCTACAACATCGAACCATCTGAAATGGGTGCTGCTTTCGGTATCGTTCAGCTGAACAAACTGGCGCACAACCTGGATGTACGCACTGTCAACTACAATCGCATGAGGGAATTCTTCAGCCAGTACGAAGAGTTCTTTATACTGCCAAAACAGCTGCCAGACTCACGCACAGGCTGGCTGGCATACTCTTCGACTATCCGTGAGACTGCGCCATTCATCCGTCGCGATCTGCAGATATTCCTCGAAAAACGAAACATCCAGACCCGTACCGTATTTACAGGAAACATCCTGCGTCAGCCGGGCTTCAAAAATGTAGCACACAAAGCATCTAAAGATGGTTATCTGCAGTCTGACAGGGTGATGCGTGGCGGTATGCTGCTGGCATGTCACCATGGTCTTACAGAACCACAGATAGCACACGTTATGGAAAGTGTCACCGAATTCATGAAAAACATCTAAGAATGTTCGAGATCATATTACTTGCATACCTTTCTTTCAGAAATAGCGTTAGGGCCCGTGTAAAGGGGCTCAACGGCTGGGTGTGGGGCGCAGTGACGGTGGTCTCTTTCCTTTCGGCACTCTGTATAGGTTGCCTCATAGTTGTTTTCAATTTCTGTGCAGACTCTGTAAATGTGAATGACCTTTCCTCTACCAATGTACAGGTAAGAGCCAGGGTTACTCAACAGCTGGTTGAGGTACTCAACGCCAATCCGCTGCACGTGCTCACTATAGAGTTGTTTGGTATAGGCGGTTACCTGCTGGTACGCTATATACTGGACAGGAAACCAAACAAAAAAACACCAGAGATCCACTGGATGGATAAATTGGGAGAGAACAGATAATATATCTGCACTCTGCAAAAATAACAGCAACGCCCCGCACCCATGGTTCGGGGCGTTTGCTATTATACTCCTTTGCATACAAAGAACCCCTTGTTTACCGGTTGGCACACAAGGGGTTGGTTTACATAGTGGGAGTTCAAATAATCAGGCATTCATTTCATCTGCACTTGGGCCATAACTGCCCGGAATTGGCACATTGAGCAAACGCAGGTTAACGCCCAGCTGTGCCCTATGGTGCACTATCTGGCAATAAGTGCTTCGTATTATCTCGGCCTTGGTAGATTCACTGAGAATGATATCACCATTTCTCAGTATCCACAGATCTTCCAGCTGTGCTTCTTCAGCCTTTGCCAGATTTGCCAGACCATCTGCTAGTGTGGTTTCAAAATAGTTCAGCAAACCTTCAGTATTGTTTACTACAACAGGTTGGTATGGTGTTGTGGCAAAGTCCAGTTCGGTAGTGTTGAGGATCAATGTTACCCAACCCGGCAGCTCGGCAATGTGGGTTGCGAGAGCTCTTACGGTCATACTTTTGGGGTGCGCTTGCCAGTCGAATTTATCTGTGGGAACGGCTGCCAGCATTTTGCGGGTTGTCTTTGCTTCCTGCTCCATTTCTTTGAGCAGCATCGGGATGAGTTGCATAGTTTGTCTTTTTTGTTTTGTTACACAAAGAAAGAACCACCCACTGACAACCCTATGGCAGTGTACTTTTGAGGTAAACAGATATTTATTCTAATAATTCACCTGCAGTGTACGCATATAGGTATCCAGATCGGTATGGTCTGTTCTTGTGAACTTTTTACCGGTATTGCACAGTCGTGTAAAACGAGACACTCTGAAATCGCGATAGTCGCCACGCAGGTGACACCACCCTATCAAGTGCCAGTTCAATGCATAGAAAAGCAGCCCTATAGGCTCTATACTGCGTTTACTTATCTCTTCCTTGTTGTTCTTATATTCGATTTCTATAATAGTACCGGCAGAGATTGATTGCTGCAGCACAGACAGATACTCGAAACTATAGTTGATACAGGCTGGCACCTGCATCTTTATCCGTTCATTCAACAATTCCAGCTTATCGCGGTCGGAACTGTCCATTACGGCCTTAACCTTGTTAAGCGCATTGGCATAATGATTACGGATAGACTGGTCTGTAAATGCGTATACAATGCTTTGAGTAAGTAACAGTGCATTTGCCTCTTCCGTAGTAAAAGATACAGGAGGCAAAAAGTAACCCTGCATTACATAATAGCCCTTGTGGGGTTCGAAGCCTACCGGAATTCCCTGTTCTGTAAGTGCCTTTACATCTCTGTAAACGGTGCGTACACTTATGTCAAAATTATCGGCGATCTTCTCGGCCGTTATATATTTTTTGGCTTGCAGCAGGGTCAGTATGCCGAATAGCCGGTCAATTCGGTTCATGGTAGCGCAAAGATAAATGACAATCTGTAACAGGAGTTACAGATCACCAGCCAAGCAATGTCTTGAGTTTTGCCATGCCTGTTTTACTCACCGTTACTTTGGCACCGCATTGCAGCAGGGCTATGTGGCTTTCCTTTTCGTATGGTTCTATCCGCATCAGCTGAGATACAGGTATCAGGTATGAACGGTGCACCCGTACAAACTGCTGCGGGTCTAGAGTCTGTTCCAGGTGCGATAAGGTACTTTTCTTCAGGTAGCTGCCTGCCTTGGTCACTATGCGCACATAATCGTCATCAGCTTCTATATAGTGTATGTCCTGCGCTGGAATAATACGTATCAGTCCGTTATCTTTTACAACTACTCTGTGCTGGTAGCCCTCATATACATTATTCTCCAGTAGCGGAGCCATTTCTGGTGCAGGGCGTGCTGCAGCAGTATTCTTCCACTTTTCCAGTGCTTTTTCAAAGCGTTCTTTTACAACCGGCTTCAGTAGATAGTCAATAGCATGTGCTTCAAATGCTTTCAGCGCATACTCATCAAATGCAGTTGTGAATATGACCGACGGCCGTTTATCGAGCAATTCCAGCATCTCAAATCCGTTCAGACGGGGCATCTGTATATCCAGAAACACCAGATCAGGATTGTGTTCCTGTATGGCCTTAAAACCCTCAAACCCATCGCCGCATTCGGCTACTACCTGCATATCTGCATGTGGTGCCAGGTAAGATCTTATCAGCTGTCTTGCCAGCGGTTCGTCATCTATCAGTATTACTTTGTACATGGTTTTGTGGTATTTTCAGAATAGTAGTGTATTGGTTGCCTTCCTTATGTGTTTCCAACAGGTCTGCGCGAGCATATACCAAGTAAAGCCTGCGCTGAATACCCGTTAGCCCGAAGCCGGTACCTCTGGGTGGTTGCATGTCAGGGTCGTAGGGGTTTGTTACGTTAAGTATCAGCATACCATCCTGCAGGTATATGTGTATATATATATCCACCTTTCCGGTATTGCCATATAGCCCGAATTTGATGGCGTTCTCAAGAATAGGTTGCATCAGGAAGGGCGGCAAAGTAGCATCGTCTGTATAGTCGTGCCTGAAGTGCACACACAACCTGTCGCCAAAGCGCACCGATTCTATGGCCAGATAAGACTCAATATATTTCAGTTCTTCTGCAATCTGTATTGTATCGTCCGATTCCCGCTTCACAGAACTCCTGAGGAAATCTGATAGCTTACCCACCATATCCTGTGCTTTTTCGGGAGCTATCATAATAAGTGCGCTGATGGAATTGAGACTATTGTAGAGAAAATGTGGTTGCAGTTGTTGCCTCAGTTTGAAGAGTTCCGCATCGCGCAGCAGGGCAGCAGCATCGGTCTGTTGCTGAAAACGACTATCCAGCGCAGCCATATTTTTTCTGAATGCACTTATGGTAGCCACCCAGGTGCTGAAAATCCACACTACCAGAAAACGAATGGGCAACGATTGCAGCAGCCAATCGGTATATACACGCACAGCAGGGGCATCTATCCACCATTTTATGGCCTCATAGTCGGCAACTGCAGTTATAGCACTCATGAACAGAGCTATGAAAAGTGCATATAGGGTCACAGCAGCAGTGGTAGGATATGCCCTTATGAGCAACACTATTCCCCATATTGAAGCTGACAAGATAGCAGTGCTTATAATACCATCTGTAAGGCCTATCTCCCAGCCATAACCGAATACCTTGTGCAAAATGAACACATGAATGCCCAATACTACCAACATGAGTAGTACTATGATCCAGTGTATATTTTTTCTTATAGAGCGCAATGAATGTCAAATTTAGCAGAATTTGTCTATACATATCGGTAAACAGCAATAATGCAATCATCCATTATTTCAGAAAATTGTTGGAATCCCATGCAACCTTTCATTACCAAATGGCATTTAGTTAAGCAGGTAATACCTTTTTACCGCGCCACAATGATGCTGAAGCAGTACTTTTAGCAACTACGGCATAAAAGCAACTGCCATAAAAGACAATTGAGAATCGATCTGTCACATACTACAGATGAGGCGCACCTGGTGAAATGTTGTAAGAACAACGAGCCCGCTGCCCAGCATATACTCTACAACAAGTATGTAGATGATATGATGGTGTTGTGCCTGCGCTACATTCTGCAGCCCGAAGATGCAAAAGAGGTACTGATGGATGGTTTCCTCAGTTTCTTCCGCAACATGGCTGGGTTTCAGTATCTGGGCGAAGGCAGTGTGAAAGCATGGTTGAAAAAGATCATCATCAATCAATGTCTTATGTTTCTGCGCAAAAGTAAGCCCGTACTGGTGCAGCTGGAAGATGGTGACAGGTATGACGATAAAGAAACAGATGACGACATACTCGGGCATCTCACAGGCAAGGAGATATTGCTACTGTTGCAACAATTGCCGGATGGGTATCGTACGATTTTCAACTTGTATGTATTCGAAGATATGGGGCACAAAGAGATCGCTGCTTTGCTCAATATCACCGAGAGCACCTCTAAATCGCAGTTACACAGAGCAAGAGCCATGATGAAGGAGATAGTAACAGTTGTATACGGTACAAAGATGCAAGGACAGGAAAACAGAAATTACTGATAAAGTAGAGCAAAAACCATAGGTATGAGTACGTCGCTGAGAGATAAAATGGAAGAAGCTTCGCCGGAGGAGTTAATGCCCGGGTTCGATAAGGATGCCGAATGGCGTCGCTTGTCGGCAAACCTGCATGGCAAAAAGAAAAAGAGCCCTGTAGTTGGCTTGCTGGCTGCAGCTGTTTTGTTGTTGCTGGGTAGCACTGTGGCCATGCGCTTTCTTTCCGACAGCAAAAATGCACCTTCTGCACACTCCAGCAACTGGGCTGCAGAGGTTACTGCAAGCATTCCTGCTGTACCATCTTCTGCCAATGCAGCAACTGCTGCCATAACCGTTGATACAATTATAGGTACTACCAACGATCAATCTATATTGGTAACCGCAGCACCTGCAGCTTCAGAAAGCAAAAGACTGGCATCGGCAGGTGGCTACGACCTTACCAAAGAATTTGTTTGCAATGCCACTGCCTGCCCGCTGGAGATATGTATCATTCAGACCATACATTGTCAGGATCGCAAAACATCGGCCATAGCTACCTGCAAGATCCTGGAACCGGATCAGGCCAAACAGCTGCATTATAAGACCCCTGAAGGTGTGGGTACTCAATGCAAAGTAACTGTAGATGAGATACGTATCCGCCGTATCAACACAGGAGAAACAATAGTACTCAACGCCCAGTCTAAACCGGCAACAGCTCAAGACCTGTTCAACTGTATAACCGGCGATGATAAGTGTCAGTTATTGGCAGGTATATTCGAAACCGACTGCAACAATCAGCACAAAGAACATAGCCTGAAAGTGGACAAAGATTACGGTAATCTTATAATGGAATAATAACTATAACAGTACATATATACCTCAATTTCAAAACAATTATTATTTTACAAGCAAAATCAGAAAAACAATGAAAAAAGTAATCTTCAGCCTGCTCTGCGCTACAGTATGCTCACTGGCAGTAAATGCACAGACTCCGACTGCACCACCTCCACCACCTGCACAGAAAACAGTTGATGAAGATGCAGGCAAGTTCAAGTTCAAAGAAGAAACTCATGATTATGGTGAAGTTCCGGAAGGACCAAAAGCAGAATGTGATTTCGAATTCAAGAACGTAGGCAAGAAACCAATCGTTATCAGCGAAGCACATGGTTCATGCGGCTGCACTGTACCACAGTGGCCTACAGAGCCAATTCTGCCAGGCAAAAAAGCTAAGATCCATGTTGTGTACAATACAGAACACCGTCCGGGTCCTATCAGCAAAGACATCACTATCAACTCTAATGCACAGCAGCAGCCAATGGTACTGCACATCAAGGGTAATGTGAAACCAAAACCAGCTGAAGCTCCAGCTCCGGCAGCTAAATAAGCTGACAAAAATTACTTTATATACGAAAGGAGCCCATGTATCATGGGCTCCTTTCTGTTTTCTGTTTTATGACTTATTTCCTTTTCTTCGGTTTTCGCGTTTCACCAGCTTCAGGGGCGTTTACAGAGTCGGCCATCATTTCGTTCATGGTGTCTACTTCTTCCGGGGTAAAGTAACGCCACTTGCCCACCGGTAGTTTGCCCAGCTGCACATTCATAATGCGCACCCTTGTAAGGGTCACTACTTTGTAGTCCAGGTATTCACACATACGCCTTATCTGTCTGTTCAAACCCTGTGTCAGTATTATCCTGAAGCGCCTGCTCCCTTCCTGACGAACAAAACATTTCTTGGTCATAGTACCAAGCATAGGTATGCCGGCACTCATCTGTTTTATGAATTCGGGTGTCACTGCCCTGTCCACATTCACTATATATTCTTTCTCGTGGTGGTTGGCAGCTCGCAATATCTTATTCACTATATCGCCATCATTGGTCAGGAAAATAAGTCCGTCAGAATCCTTATCCAGCCTGCCTATTGGAAAGATACGCTTGGGGTGATTGATGAAAGAGATAATATTGGTCTTGTCCTTCAGGTCTGTAGTAGAAGTTACTCCCACCGGTTTATTGAAGGCAATATAGATAGGTCTCTTAGCTGCCGATGCCGATTTGATAGGCTCGCCATCTACCTCTACCTTGTCGCCAACAGATACCCTTGCTCCAGGCAATACCAGTTCTCCATTTATCGTTACACGTGCCTGCTCTATCAGTTTATCGGCCTCTCTGCGGGAACAAAATCCCGAGGAGCTGATATACTTATTCAGACTTATCTGTTCATTGGCCATTGTGGCAAAAGTATTCAAAAAGCACCATAACTGGTCATCTGCCCTGCACATACATAGCTGGGCTATATTCGCTACCTTTGTTACTCACATAGTCATCATATTCTTAGCAAAAACATAAACACATTTCCATTCGTTTTTTGCAGAAAAAAGGAATATTTGCACAAGAAAACACTGAATAATGCTTCATAAGACCAAGATCATAGCTACAGTAGGCCCAGCCTGCAACTCACCCGAAAAATTACTGGCCCTCGTTCATGCAGGCGTCAATGTGTTCCGCCTCAACTTTTCTCATGGCACACATCAGCAGCACAAAGAGGTAATAGACCGTATTCGTGCCATCAACAACACATTCCCGTTCAACATTGCTATACTTGCCGACCTTCAGGGACCAAAACTCCGTGTAGGCATCATTCAAGACAATGCACTCGACCTGAAACAAGGAGATACGTTCTATTTCACCAACGATAAATGTATTGGCACAGCAGAACAGGTATATCTCTCCTACCCCAACTTCCACAACGATGTGAAGGTGAATGAGAAGATCCTGCTCGATGATGGTAAGATTGAAGTAATGGTAAAAGATATAGACCACGATGCAAAACGAGTGATGGTAGAGGTGGTTACACCAGGTATACTGTCTTCAAACAAAGGCATCAACCTGCCAGATACCAAAATTTCACTGCCTTCTCTCTCTGAAAAAGACCTTAATGACCTCGATTTCATTATCAGTCAGGATATAGACTGGGTAGCTCTTTCATTTGTTCGTACGCCACAGGATGTTACTGAACTTAGAGAGCGCATCAAAAATAAGAACAGCAACGCCAAGATCATATCTAAGATAGAGAAACCCGAAGCGCTCATACATCTCCGCGAGATCATACTGGCATCTGATGCCGTTATGGTGGCTCGTGGCGACCTGGGTGTGGAACTGCCATTGGAGCAGATTCCTATGATTCAGAAGAACATTGTGCGCAAGTGCATTCACCGTGCCAAGCCTGTGATCATAGCAACCCAGATGATGGAGAGCATGATAGACAGGCCACGCCCCAACAGAAGCGAAATAACCGATGTAGCCAATGCCGTAATGGAAGGTGCTGATGCCGTAATGCTAAGTGGTGAAACAGCTATGGGGCAGTACCCTGAACAGGTGGTGCGTACCATGGTAAGCATCATCAACGAGGTAGAAAAAGAAGAAACTGTCTACAATCGCAACCTCACACCACAGCCACACTCTCCATCATTCCTCAGCGATGCACTTTGCTACAATGCCTGCCAGATATCCAGCGACATTAAGGCAAATGCGCTTATTGGCATGACACAGTCGGGCTATACAGGATTCATGTTGTCAAGCTACAGGCCGCAGGCTCAGTTGTTTGTGTTTACCAAAACACAGACGCTTATCAATCAGCTTAGTCTCAGTTGGGGTGTACAGGCATTCTACTACGACAAAGAAGAGAGCATAGACGCTGTAATTGCAGACCAGCACCGCATACTTATGGAGAAAGGGCTGCTAAAATCGGGAGATGTAGTGGTCAATACCGGCAGTATGCCGGTCGAAGCACATCTGCCTACCAACATGGTGAAGGTTACTAAAGTATCTTAGATCAAAACCCCTAACTCAGCAGTTGGGGGTTTTCTTTATAAACTTTCCATACAAATTCCCCGAACAGTGTATTTGCCCATGCAAACCATGGTCGGGTGAATTTGGTGGCATTGTCCTTATGAAATGCCTCGTGCATAAAACCAGTATCGGCATGAGTATTCTGAAGTGTTTTCAGGCAGGCTTTTATCTCCTGCTCATCTTTGCTGGTCAGTCCCCGCATTGTTATACTTAGCGGCCAAATGTAATCCATACCCACATGTGGTCCTCCTATACCCTCTGCCGCTTTTCCTTGAAAGAAGAACGGATTACGTTTTGAAAGCACAAAGTTTCTGGTGTTCCTGTATATCGGGTTTGCTTCCATGTCAGGTATCAGGTATGCCATAGAAAGCAACGAAGGCACATTGGCATCATCCATCAGGTTCATGCTGCCATAACCATTTACCTCATAAGAATATACCTCACCAAATTCAGAATTAATGACGGTGGCATTGCCCATCAATCCTGCTGTAATATCCTTTATCAACACATCAGGTGCGTTAGTATTACTATAACCTATAGCTTTAAAAAGCTGCTTCATTTGTCGCAGGCTCTCCAATGCAAACAAATTCGATGGAATCAGATAGGGGTAAACAGTAGCATCATCGCTGGGCCTGAACATAGAGCAGATCATGCCATTAGGCTTTACCGGATATCCATAGCCACCAAGTGGCAAGCTATCGGTAGCATATTCTGTCCGGCGCATAAAAGTATACGGACCTTTGTCGTGCTTTCTTTGCTGTTCTGTGAATGTCTGCAGCACCAATTGCATTGCAGCGATCCATTGTTTATCGAATGGCGAAGTATCGCCGGTTTGTTTCCAGTAGCCATATGCAAGTCTTATGGGATAACACAAACTGTCTATTTCCCATTTACGTTCGTGAATACCCGGCTGCATTTTGGTATTATCGTCCTTCCATTCACTTATTTTGTGTTCATCTTTATAGAAAGCATTGGCGTAAGGATCCTTTAATATGCACTTTGTTTGCCTGTTGATAACCCCGGCTATGAGTTGTTTCAATGGTTCATCTTCCATGCACAATGGCAGGTAAGGCCACACCTGCGCCGATGAGTCTCTGAGCCACATGGCATCAATATCTCCGGTTATCACATAGGTATCTGGTCGTCCGTCTGTTACACTGAAGTCTACAGTAGTGTCTAGTGTATTAGGGAAACAGTTCTCAAACATCCAGCCCAGTTCCTTATTACCTATTTTACTTTTCACTTCCGCAATTACACGTTCCACAGCCTTGCTGGTAAATTTCCTTTTGGATTCAGGCACCCTCACCGTAGGGAAACCACCTGTACTCATTCCCAATACACGGGTATAACGAGACAGCAATAAAGCAGAACCTGCAAGTGTTGAGCGAACTATGAATTTTCTTCTATCCATGATATTGACCAATGAGCCAATGAAAATAGAATAAAACTGTCAATAATTATTAGGCAGTAAAAATCAGGAACTACTGTAGTTTATTTACAATAGCCAGCATTTTCTGTTTGAAGGCTATTATATCTTTTGTTTGATCGGGTGTATCATTTATATCCAGTTTTAGTCGCACAATTGCCGGACCACTCATGATTTCCATAAATATCCCTCCCTGATCGTTACAATCGGGGCAACCGATCACAATTCGGTTTTTGGAAAACAGCTCAATAGGAATTTGTTTTAACAGATCCTTTGCCAGTATATACTTATCTGCACCAAGTGTTCTGGTATTGGTAAAATCATAAAACCAGTTCAAAGAAGAATAATGTGCGCTATCGTCTTTACATAGCATGGTGTTATCTACCCTGTATATTCTCATACAGTTGGTGGTACATGCTGCATGGTAGGTACCAAATATCAGTTTATCAACTTCTATTGGTGCCTGCCCGAAAACAGAAAGGCAAGAGCACAGCAATACGGTAAAAAGCAGACGATATTTCAGATAAATGGATTTAATGATGCAATATTAGTTCTTCCTTACTGAATTTGCCTGAGAACGGTAAGTACTTTCTGTTTGAATGCCTTTACTTCATCAGACTGATCGGGGGTATCATCCATATCCAGCTTGAATTTATAGTTGCCGGGTATACTCTTCACTTCCAGATATACACCTCCCTGATCATGACTATCGGGGCTACCATAAGTTGTAGCGCCATTCGCAAACAGTTCTTTGGGTACTTCGCTGAGCAACTGCACAGCTATTTGCTGCTTGGTCTTTGCAATCAGCCTGTATGTTTTGAAGGTGTAATTCCAGGTGAGATCAGTATATTTTACACTATCATCCTTTGCCATCGTAGAGTATCTGATCTCATACATATCTACACAATTGCTGGCGCACATACCATGGTATGTACCAAAAACAAGCGCATCTGCTACATATTTATCATCTTCCGGCTTATTGCAGGATGAAGAAACCAGAAGTAACGAAAGTAGAAGTAGTAATATGGGTCTCATTGTTGTGGTAGTTATTGAGTAAAGTTACAGAAATACATCCTGAAGCTGTAAAACAAGATTCGCTACCTAAATTATACATCAAACATTCAAAGTATTAAAAAAGAGTAAATACCTTAAAAATTAATCTGTTTTTTAATAGTTCTTTCAACATTCAGGCAATCCAACAAAAGGTTTTAAACCCGTGGAAATGTTTAAATTTGCTGCAAACATCCCACAATGCCTCATTATTATAAACTGGGTCAGATCCCTCAGAAGCGGCACATTCAGTTCCGCAAACCTGATGGTGGCCTATATTCAGAACAATTGTTCAGTACAGAAGGGTTCTCATCAAACTCATCGCTACTATACCACATTCATCCGCCTACCATTATTGTCAGGGCAGAAGAACCAGTAAATGTAGCTCCGGTTGCTGCTACATCCAACATACTGAAGCATCGCAGCTTTAAAGGATTTAAGGTAAATCCGGAAGATGATTATATAAAAAGTCGCAAAACACTTCTTTTCAATAATGATGTGCAGCTGACACTTGCTGCACCTAAAAAAGGGCTTGCACATAATGTTTTTTACAAAAATGCCGATACAGATGAGGTGCTGTTCATACATGAGGGAAGAGGCGTTTTAAAAACACAATATGGCCAGATCCCATTTGGTTATGGCGACTATGTGGTAGTGCCACGTGGCACTATATATCAGGTACAGTTCGAGGATGAAAACAACCGATTATTTATTATTGAGTCTTTCAGTCCTATCACTTTCCCAAAACGTTATCTGAGCAAATACGGTCAGTTGCTGGAACATGCACCATTCTGTGAGCGCGATATCAGGCAACCACAAGATCTGGAAACCTTTGATGTAAAGGGCGAATTCCTGATTCAGGTAAAGAAAAAAGGATTCCTGTATCCTATCTGGTATGGCAATCATCCGTTCGATGTAGTTGGCTGGGATGGCTGTGAATATCCATATGCTATTAGTATTCACGATTTCGAACCTATTACCGGCCGCGTACATCAGCCACCGCCGGTACACCAGATGTTCGACGCACATAACTTCGTTATCTGTTCTTTTGTGCCCCGTCTTTTCGATTATCACCCGCAATCTATACCTGCTCCATATAACCACAGCAACATAGACAGTGACGAAGTGCTCTATTATGTGGATGGCGACTTTATGAGCCGCAAACATGTGGAACGTGGCATGATAACACTGCATCCGGCAGGCATACCACATGGTCCGCACCCGGGTACTGTAGAGAAAAGCATTGGCGCTAAAGAAACGAAGGAACTGGCCGTTATGGTAGACTCTTTCCACCCGCTTATTCTCACTCAGGAAGCACTGGGAATAGAAGATGATCGATATGTTTACAGCTGGTCAGAATAATGGCTGCTTTGTTTCACTTACACTAACAAAATACAAAATAATTTAATTTATTATTTATATGGATACAATGACAACCAGCCAGAAAATGAAACTGGCACAAGATTTCTTACCTATCAACGGCACAGATCACATAGAGTTTTATGTAGGTAATGCCAAGCAGGCAGCACACTACTACAAAACCGCTTTCGGTTTCCAATCGCTGGCATATGCTGGTCCGGAAACAGGAGTGCGCGACAGAGCATCTTATGTACTGCAGCAGGGCAAGATCAGATTAGTACTTACTAGTGCACTAAAGTCAGACCATCCGGTTTCTGAGCATGTTAAAAAACATGGCGATGGTGTGAAAATCCTGGCCCTTTGGGTAGATGATGCTTACAAAGCCTATGAAGAAACGATGAGCCGTGGTGGCAGATCATATATGGAGCCTGCAACACTTACCGACGAAAATGGCGAGGTGCGTATGAGTGGTATCTATACCTATGGCGAAACTGTGCACCTTTTTGTAGAACGCAAGAACTACAACGGTATATTTATGCCAGGCTATAAAGAATGGAAAAGCGCATATCAGCCAACGAGTACTGGCCTGCTACATGTGGATCATTGTGTAGGTAATGTAGGTTGGAACCGCATGAACCCAACCATCAAATGGTATGAAGATGTAATGGGTTTTGTGAACATTCTTTCTTTCGATGACAAACAGATCAATACCGAATACTCTGCCCTTATGAGTAAGGTTATGAGCAATGGCAATGGTTTTGTGAAGTTCCCGATAAACGAACCGGCAGAAGGCAAAAAGAAATCACAGATCGAGGAATATCTGGATTACTATGAAGGAGAAGGTGTGCAGCACGTTGCTATTGCAACCAATGATATTGTGGCAACTGTACGTGATCTTAAATCGAGGGGTGTAGAATTCCTCGATGCACCACCATCTGCCTATTACGAAGATCTTCCTAACCGCGTAGGTAAGATTGACGAAGATATAGCGCCACTTCAGGAACTGGGTATACTGGTAGACTGCGATGAGGAAGGCTATTTGCTGCAACTGTTTACCAAGCCGGTTGAAGACCGTCCTACCCTATTCTTCGAGATCATTCAGCGCAAGGGTGCACAGAGCTTTGGTGCAGGTAATTTCAAGGCATTGTTCGAATCTATAGAAAGAGAACAGGCAAAACGTGGCAACCTTTAATTAGGTTACTATCTATCATTTTACATACAGGAGCTTTGATAACCAAAGCTCCTGTATTATTTATAGCATATATTGTGAACATCATAATTTAATCACGGTTTAGTAGCTATCATTTTTTCCATATACTACCTTATTATCATTGTCAATATTCTACCGCTAATATGAAAAGGATTGTACTTATTAATGGATTAATTTCAGGTGCAATTGTCTGTACCGTTATGGCCATAGGTGCGGCCATGTATCAGTCTAACCCCGATTTTAAATACAGTCAGACAATAGGATTCGCATCTATGCTACTGGCTTTCTCTCTTATTTACTTCGGTATCAGAAAGTATAGAAATGAGGTAAATGGAGGTTCAGTTACATTTGGCAGAGGATTCCTTATCGGTCTCTATATAGCACTTATAGCATCCAGCATGTATGTTATTACCTGGGCTTTCGAATACAATTTTCTTTTCCCCGACTTTATAGAGAAATATGCTGCAGGTGTTATAGACCAACTAAAAGCGAAAGGTGCCAGCCAGATGAAGATAGATGCACAGATCAAAGAAATGGACTCTTACAGAGTAATGTATAAAAATCCGGTTTACTTCTCTTTGCTCACCTATATGGAAATATTGCCGGGAGGTATTATTATAGCACTTATTTGTGCAATGATCTTAAAGAAAAATGCGCCGGAATCAGGTAAAGAAATATAAGCTATTACTTAAACAGACAAAGAGTTGCATATGCAACTCTTTGTTATTTATAATCAATTATTAAACTACTTATTTTAGTTTTTCCAGCGCTTCTTCCAGTTTACGCTCCTGATCATTATAGTTCACATCATGCTTCTGGAATGTTTTACCGGTAACTACTTCATATAGCTCTATGTATCTTTCAGAGATACGCCCCACAACATCTTCAGTCATCTCAGGTATCTGCTGCCCCTCTTTACCCTGGAAGCCATTTTCCATCAACCACTCACGTACAAACTCTTTGGAAAGTTGTTTCTGAGCTTCGCCCTTTTTCTGGCGCTCTTCATAACCTTCTATATAGAAATAACGAGAAGAATCTGGTGTATGGATCTCATCGATCAGGTAAATAGTATCGCCTATTTTACCAAACTCATACTTAGTATCAACCAGTATCAGCCCTCTGCTTTTTGCTATTTCTTTACCCCTTTCAAACAGAGCTAAAGTATATTTCTCCAGCATTTCGTATTCTTCTTTAGAAACCAGTCCACTGCTGATGATCTCATCTCGGGTGATATCTTCATCATGACCTTCATGTGCCTTTGTAGTAGGAGTAATGATCGGCTTTTCAAAGAAGTCATTTTCTTTCAGACCTTCCGGAAGCGGAACACCACAAAGCACCCTAGCGCCACTTTTGTAGGTGCGCCATGCATGGCCGGTAAGATTACCACGCACCACCATTTCCACAGGATAGGTTTCACATTTGTAACCTATAGTAGCATTAGGCAACGGGGTATTTATCATCCAGTTAGGTACAATATCTCTTGTTGCTTCAAGAAACTGAGCTGCGATCTGGTTCAGCACCTGACCTTTGTAAGGAATAGGTTTTGGTAATACAACATCGAAAGCTGAGATACGGTCACTTACCATCATTACCATATACTTATCATTGATTGTATATACATCACGAACTTTTCCTTTATAAAAATTTGTTTGACCTGGTAATTGCATCATTGTATGAGATTGTTTTAATAATTTCTTAATTAAAGGTTGACAAAGATAATTGATAAATCACCCAATAACCTAAAGCTCTTGGGTCAATTTTTCTTATCTTGCCATAGATTATGCATGTAATAGATGCCATAGTAAAGGGGGTATTGGTGGGGTTGTTCATGGCCATTTCTGTAGGGCCTACACTCTTTGCTATAATTAGATATAGTCTCAATTTTAGTTATAAAGCCGGACTTGCTTTTGTTTTGGGTGTATCTGTAAGCGATGCGATATATGTTATAATTGCAAATATTGCCGCCAATTGGCTCAGGTATCTGGAACCTTATGAAAGGCATATAGCATTTGGAGGTGCTGTGGCACTCATGTCCATAGGTCTTGTAGGGCTGCTAAAGAAGTTAAAACCCAAACGTCCTTCAGCACCACAACTTACTATTTCAAGTGGAGATATAATGAAAATATGGCTGAGCGGTTTTCTGGTAAACACACTCAATCCCGGTGTACTTATTACCTGGCTGGGAGCTGTTACTATTACTGCAAATACATCCGGCATTTACAGGTTCATACTTTTCGGTACTGCTTTGGTAATAATACTTGGTATAGACTTCTCAAAAGTGTTTCTGGCAGATCGTATCAAAAGGTTACTTACTGTGCGCAAGGTCATTTATGTGCAGCGCTTTTCTGCAGCATGTATCTTACTTATTGGTCTTGCACTTTTTCTAGGCACCTTGTTCAAAATACAGAACAAAGAAACTAAGGGTGGCAATTCAGAGATAAACAATATCCTGTCAAAATAATACCGGTTGCTCTGCAAACTGGTCTTCCATATTGTCTGCAATCGTTTTCTCTACATAGCTCAAAACAATAGAATCCAGTTCTTCACCACCTCCCAGCAATACTACTACCGCTACTGGTAATACTGCAATGGTAATACCCCACTCTGCCAGCTTATCGTAGTGAAGCATCAGCCGGGCTGCATCTTTTTCGGTAGTTACTATCACCTTTTCAGCAACATCCCATTTTACGTATGCAGACTTTATCTCTTCCAGATCTGCAGAAACAAAGTAATGATGATCGCTATAGGAAAGCGTATGCACTCCTGTAGCTTGCTGAGATATGAAGGCTAGTAACGGTTCGGGACGGGCAATGCCACAAACCAATAAAGCATTCTTACGCTCCAGAGAAACAGGCTCACCTGTAATGAAATTATAAGGAGTCATGTATTGCAGGCCGGTAAAGAATACCTGCTGGTCATTGTGCGGAGCTATGTTTGCTTTTATTTTCTGTGCTTCAGTTGCAGTAATATTGAGCGGGCATTTCGAAACGATGATCACATTCGCTCTCTTGCTGGCACCTCTGCCCTCCCTCAGGCTACCAAATGGTAGAATATGATCTTTATAGAACGGACGTGAATGATCGGTGATCAAAATATTCAAACCGGCTTTTACAGATCGGTGCTGG
Source organism: Bordetella parapertussis (assembly GCA_943331005.2). Taxonomy (GTDB): domain Bacteria; phylum Bacteroidota; class Bacteroidia; order Chitinophagales; family Chitinophagaceae; genus Nemorincola. The sequence goes on along the minus strand of CALQJX020000019.1, from coordinate 26,606 downwards.
TAGGCATCATCCAGTAATATCACATCTACATCTGGTCTGCGCTGTAGTAGTGCAGGTATACCGGTCATACGCTCTTCAGCAACACTTACAGCAAGTTCCGGAAACTTCAGTTGATACTGCATAGGCTCATCACCTATACGCAATGCGTTACTGTCTTCTCCCGCTAATATGAAACCCTGAGTACGCCTTTTGTAGCCTCTGCTCATTGTAGCCACCTGATACCTGTATTGCAGTAATCGTACCAGATATTCCACATGTGGTGTTTTACCGGTACCTCCTGTAGACAGGTTGCCAATAGCAATCACCGGCACACTAAATCTTACCGATGAAGACAGACCTGTATCGTACATCCTGTTTCTCCACCACACTATTGCACCATACAACAATGCTATGGGATACAACAATAACCTCACTACAGAGAAAATATAATAAAGCGCATTCCGTTGCTCCATACCATTGCAAAGAACGGCAAAAAATCAAACATGCCCTATAAAAAAACAGTCCCGCAATTGCGGGACTGTTTATAATATGACTGAGTGTCGGTTATTGTTTCAACACGAAGTGGAATACTTTCAGTTCACCGCCGGAACGTACATTCAGCATGTACATACCATTTGCAAGAGAATTGCTCAGTTTCACACGTTCATTCAGCTGACCAGCTTTGGCAATTGTAGTTCCTTTGAATACAACCTGACCAAGCATGTCTATTACTTCAAGGTTTACTTCAGCATTGTTGCGGGTAGCAAGTGTACCGTTCACAACGAACTCACCTTCTGTCGGGTTTGGCATCATTCTGATATCAGACTGACCGATCACAACATCTACACCTGAACTTACAACCATCTTCACCGCGTTGAATGTGAAGTAAGAGCACATTCCTGTACCCCATACCAGACAAGCTACAGAGTCATTATTGTTCAGTGTGCTGTTTGTATAAACATTTGATGTTGCACCGTTTACGGCTACAGAATTTACATACCACTGATAAGTTGGTTTAGGACCACCCTCGGTAACAGAAGAAGTGAACGTAACAGGAGTACCATATGTAATATACAGACCAGGATTAGCAGAGATATCAACTACTGGCACAAACACACTATCGATCTTCATGTTCACATTGTTGCTCGCAACATTGTTCACTATCGGACAAAGGTAGTTGCTGTTCAGCCTTGCCATGATCACATCACCATTTACAGGTACATAGCTGTAGATACTACCGGTAGCACCTGTAGCAACACTGTTCTTGTACCATGTATAGATAGGAGCATTACCGCCGAAGAGTGATGTAGCAGTGTAAACTGCTGTACTACCCTGACACAGTGTATCGTTAGGACCAACATTCACAGTAACAACCGGTGTTTCGTTAGAAACTACGATCATGGTCTGAGCTGCTGTAGCAGTTGCAGGAGAAGGACATGCTTCGCTGCTGGTCATAGTAACTGTTATAACATCACCATTTACCGGCACATATGTATGAGCTGCTGTTATAGTAGAAACAGTAGTGCCATTCACTTTCCATTCATAAGCCGGAGTAGTACCACCGTTTATAGGAGTTGCAGAGAAGGTAACTGATGTGCCTGCGCAAACTGTATCATCAGGAGTGCTGCCCAGTGTTACAACCGGAGTTACCAGTGGTATGATCACTACTGTAGCACTGCCGCTCATGTTGCTGTTACAGCCAGGAGTTGTTGTTGCTACTACTGTGTATACACCTGCAACTGTCATAGAACCAAAGGATACTGTTGATCCTGTACCTGCTGCAGTAGCCATAAGGGTACTACCGTTATACAACCTGTATGTGTTGGTCAGTTCAGAGTTTGCCATTCCAACGTTTACACCTGCGCCGCTGAAGCAATAGCTGCCACCACCGGTAACATTATATACTATCGGAAGCGCATTCACTGTCATTGCATGTGTTTTGATACAACCTGTAGCCAATTGATAAGTAATGATAGCAGAACCTGCAACCACACCATTCAGTATACCTGAAGAAGCACCTATTGTAGCAACTGTTGGGTTACTGCTGCTCCATGTACCACCTGCAGTACCGTTAGTTAGAGTTATTGAAGATGTAGCACATACTTCAGAAGCACCACCTATTGTAGCAGGAAGCGGATTCACGATCATATTAGTAGTGCGCAAACAACCAGTGCTCAGTGCATAGGTAATGTTTGCAGAACCTGCAGCAATACCTGTAACAAGACCAGAAGAAGCAGTTACTGTAGCCACAGATGTGTTATCGCTGATCCAGATACCAAGTGGTGTAGCATCAGCAAGTGTAGTGGTAAGACCTTCACATACGTTCATTGTACCTGTTATAATAGCAGGCAATGGATTTACTGTTGCTACTACTGTAGAGATACAGCCAGTAGGCAGCATGTAAGTGATGATCGGGTTGCCTGCAGCAAGACCGGAAACTATGCCCGAAGCATCAACCGTAGCCATTGTTGTGTTGCTGCTGCTCCAAGTACCCGATGGTGTAGCATCAGACAATGTTGTAGTAAGGCTTTCACATACTACCGGTGTACCAGAGATAGCAGCCGGAGTTGCATTTACTGTAAGTTCCGTAGTGCGGATACACCCTGTAGAAGTGATCGTGAATGTAATGTTTGTATTACCTGCACTTACACCAGAAGCTATACCAGAAGTAGCACCTATTGTCGCAATAGAGTTGTCAGTGCTTGTCCATGTACCACCTGAAGTAGCGTTGGTCAGTGTAGTAGTAAGACCCTCACATACAGCCTGTGTACCACCTATTACAGCTGGTAGCGGATTTACTGTTACATCAGCAGTACGGATACAACCTGTAGCAGTAATTGTATAAGTAATAGTTGTGTTTCCTGCAACGAGCGCACTTACCACACCAAAAGCATCAACAGTAGCAACTGTTGTATTGCTGCTGGTCCATGTGCCACCGGTCGTTGTTTCGCTGAGCGTTGTGTTCAGACCTTCACATACTGCCATTGTACCTGTAATTACATCAGGAAGCGCATTAACAGTAACCTGTGTAGGCATGATACAACCAGTTGGTAGTGTGTAAGTGATATTTGCAGTACCTGCAACAACACCGGTAACAACACCTGATGCAGAACCGATAGTTGCTACAGATGTGTTATCGCTCATCCAGGTACCACCGGTACTTGTATTAGCCAGTGTAGTAGTAAGACCTTCACATACTTCGTGTATACCTGTTATAGTAGCAGGAAGCGGGTTAACAGTAATTACTGTTGTTTTGATACAACCTGTAGCTGTGATAGTGTAAGTTACTGTTGCATTACCTGCAGCAATACCTGTTACTATGCCAGCTGCATCAACATCAGCAACTGCTGTGTTGCTGCTTGTCCATGTACCACCGGTTGTTGTTTCACCCATTGCTGTTGTCAGTCCTTCGCACACATCCATAGTACCAGTGATATCAGCCGGCAGGGCGTTAACTGTTGCCTCAGTAGTTATGATACAACCTGTTGGCAGTGTATAAGTGATCATTGCATTTCCTGCAAGTACACCCGTAAGAATACCGGTAGAAGAGCCAATAGTTGCGATAGAAATATTACCACTCATCCATGTACCACCTGTACTTGTATTTGAAAGTGATGTGGTAAGACCTTCACAAACAACAGGTGTACCTGCTATTGTTGCCGGCAACGGATTCACTGTCATGTTTGCAGTACGGTAACAACCTGTAGCCGATATAGTATAAGATACTGTAGCATTACCTGCAGCTATACCTGTAACAACTCCGGATGCGTTCACATCTGCTATTGCAGTATTGCTGCTGCTCCATGTACCTGCTGCTGTTACATCAGCAAGAGTTGTTGTAAGACCTTCACACACATCCATTGTACCTGTTATAACTGCAGGAAGTGGATTAACTGTGATCACTGTAGAACGAATACAACCTGTAGGTAATGTGTAGGTAATAATAGAAGTACCTGCAACAATGCCACCAAGTAAGCCTGTTGAAGAACCGATAACAGCAACCGATGTGTTGCTGCTGGTCCATGTTCCAGCTGCATCAGCATTTGTAAGTGTAGTCGACGCAGCTTCACAAACTTCCAGTGAACCACCTATTACCGAAGGCAATGGATTAACGTTCACTGTCACGTTTCCGCTTGTTGTACAACCAACAGCACTCACAGCAGAAACAGTATAGATGTTAGTGCCACTTGCCGCCGGAGTGATCATTGGAGTAGTACATGTAGTACAGGAAAGATCACTACCACCGGTCCATGTATAAGTAGCAGGAGGAAGTGTTCCTTTTACTTTGATGTTGTCTAAGAACCAACCATACAATGCACCGTTATAATGCCACCTCAACCTTACGTTTGGCTGGTTGATCGCATCTGAAGGCAGGCTGAGAATAACCTGTGGTGTATCTGCAGCCCATGTGCTGCCACCGTCTGTAGCCATACCCAGGAAGCTGTAAACAGTATCCCATGGTCCGTTGTTTACAGAATATTCAACAGCAAGTACCTGATCTGATGCATCAGACAGGAAATACTGGTTGAAAGAGATTTTCGCAGAATCGTAACCAATTGTAGCAAAGGATGGAGATACAACTCTTGATATTACCTGATTGCCTTCCATCATTGCAGATGCCTGTAACATTGGAGTGCCATCACCTGAAGAACCATCAAATCCAGAAGCAACTATCTGCCATGCACCTACTGAAGAACCAACTGGTGTTTCTATTGTCCAGCCGGCAAGTGTACCGTTGAAGTTCTGAGAAAGCAATGTAGCAACCGGCATAGTAGCAGCAATGCTATATGCGTTTGTGCTGTCACCTATACAGAAAGTAGTAGGCGTAGTTGGTGTTACTGTTATAGAAGGCACAGGATAAACTGTAACCACCCTGTCTATGATACAACCGGTAGGCAGTGTGTAGGTAACTTTTGTAGTACCTGCAACAACACCTGTCACTATACCATCGGCAGAACCGATAGTGGCAATAGAAGTATTAGCACTCTGCCATGTACCACCGCCATCAACATCTGTAAGAGTTGTAGTAGAAGCAATACAAACTTCGTTTGTACCTGCAATTGCAGTTGGCAAAGGATTTACTGTAACTACAGCTGTACGATAACAACCCAGACCTGCAGTAAATGCATAGGTCATTGTTACAGTACCGGCAGTTACACCTGTTACAACACCTGTTGTAGAACCTACAGTAGCAATAGCAGTGTTACTGCTCTGCCACGTACCACCTGTTGCTGTGTTAGAAAGTGTTGTTGTAAGACCTGCACAAACCTGAAGTGTACCACCTATTGAAGCAGGTACAGGGTTTGTGGTCACAGTAGCATTAGCACTTGCCACACAACCGTTCGATGCTGTAACTGTAAGCGTATATGTTGTAGTCGCATTTACAGGTGATGCAGTTGGTGACAAAATATTGGTAGCGCTAAGAGAAGTATCAGCAACCCATGTATAAACAGGACTTGGTTTAACAAATCTGTATGCTGTGTTTGTAAGTGGAGTTGTTGAAAAGTTCTGACCTGGCACTATAGCTGAAGCAGAGCCTGCAGCAGCCTGTATACCTATAGAGTGAGTTGAAGCCGCTGCAGCAGTAATATGATATTCAATATTACCTGTCGCCTCAGAAAGTACTATCTGACCATTTTCGATCAAACCTGTACTAAAGTCAGGAACACTGTTATAGCTTACTACAAACTTCCTGTTAGGTGCAGTACCTGTTGTACCATATGTAATGTTACCGCCTGTATTCAGGTTCATATCCCTGCCGAAGATCGACATTGTAGCCGGGAATGAAACGTTAGGCATTGTTCCGATACTTGTAGTTGTCATACCTGAGACAAATGAAACATAACCATTTGTGCCAATAAACATACTTGTACCTGCCGCATAAGTAGTTCCGTAGAATTCAAACGCAAATGGCAGAGGAACAGAATAGTTACCATCATCATTACTACCTGTTGTTGGCGTAGTAGCTGATGAGAAAGTTCCGGTTGCTGTAAATGTTACCGGAGCAAAAGTAATGTTATCAATTGTATATACTGTTGCACCAGGATTTGTAGAAGTACTGCTCAACAGAGAAGTACCGCCTTCGCAAACCGTACCGGGAGTTGGATTTATTGAAACTACAGGAAGTACACTGTTTACTGTTACGTTTGATGTAACACGGCAACCTGTACTCAATGTATAGCTGATGATCGTATTGCCTCCACCGGCACCTGTTGTAACAACACCGGTAGGGCTAATAGTGCCTACAACAGGGTTACTACTGCTCCATATACCTGATGGTGTAGCAGAGGCAAGTGTATAAGTAGAGTTGATACACAGTTTGTTAGGACCTGTAATTGGAGCAGGGAATGGATTGATAACAACCTTTGTAGTTACGGAATCAGATGTAGCACTGAAGCTACAACCTACCTTCATCCTGTACCAAGTAGTATTTGAAATAGCTGTAGGTATTGTATAGCTAAGGCTAGTTGCACCACTTATGTTTGTCCATGCAGCACTATCGGTTGAAGACTGCCACTGGTAAGATACACCCAGTCCCTGAGTAGTACCCGCTGTATTGATAGTTGTTACACCAGATCCGCAGAATACTGGTATTGCCGGAGCAGCAGTACCTGCTACAGAACCGGTACAGTTAACAATTACTACCTCATGAGCACCAATTACAGGGTTTGTACCACTCCTTGTAGTGCCATCTATGTCATTACCAACAGTTGCGTTTACTGCAGGAGTACCTGCTATAAGCGGAAGGTTACCTGCAAATGCAAGCAGACGCAAATTTGTACCGCTTATAAATTGTGGTGCCAAAACCATAGAGTTAGCATCACCACCTAATCCAGACTGAATATTTGCCAATGTGAACTGGTTAGAGAATATGAATGCCAATGGATTTGTACCGGCAACTGAATAGTTATTGTAATTAATATTAGAGTAATTAGATGAACCTACTGCAGAATAGATAGAATAGTTCAGATCACTTGATACGGTAGTGTTATCGTAACTGTTCCTGAATATGTTATTCCTGATATCAAGTCCTGAACCGGTACCATTACTGATGTAGATACAAGAAGAGAATGTAGCAGCATTATTACCTGCAACCGCGCTATTCATATTAATGGTATTGTAATAAACCTTAACACCACCGGATGTACCTACGATATCAATACCTGCAGGCATATAGATAACAGATGCTCCAGACATACATCTTATGTCAGAGATCATGTTGTTTGCGATCAATGTATTACTTGCACCATTAGAGGTATTGATCATGATACCTACACTACGTCCGCAACTTGCTGCATTGTATATGTTACTAATGTTGTATATCACGTTTCTGGTAATAGTACAGTTCTGAATTGTATTTACAGAACCAAAGCCTATACCAAAGTTGGCACCTGTGGAGCTGGAGCATTGATTAGAAACCAGACCATTTATCGTGTTCTGACTTACAACGGCACCATTTACAAGGCCGGTAAAGAAGATACCTACTACCTGAGAAGCTAATGTAGGCAGACCCACATTCTGTACAGTATTGTTGGTAACAACAGGGTTCATCATACTACCCATATACATACCATTGTAAGAAATGTTCGTTGTTACATCATTTACATCCGGACCGAATTTATTACCGGTTATCAACCAGTTGTCCAAACCTCCAGTAGAAGAATAAGCAGTACCAAAGGCATAGATACCATATGCTACTCTGGTCACATTATTATTCTGGATAGTGATATTATCGTTATCCATACCTGAAGTAGTAGTTGGTGTTGCGCCATCTATAGCAGACAGGAAACCCCAGCTTGATGTAGCACCTGAAATATTAGTACCACCTACAATGTTGGTATTCCTAACAGTAACAAATTTGTTACCAGGACCAACTAGGTTGGTACTTGCAAACCAAACTGTTGCAGAAGTACCGGTATTGTTGTTATTCAATGAAAGACTTGAACCACCTGTATTCAAACCATCCAATGTTACATATTTAGCATTGAGGAATTTGAAAATCGCAGGAGATGCTGCAAGACCATTTATGTTTACGGCAACACCCGGAGCTGGCTGAATAGTAAGCGTATTGGTAACACTTGCAAACGGATTCAGCTGAACTGTTATCGGGAATGTTTCAGTAGGATAAGTAGCATCTGTAAGAGAGAATACTACCGGACCAGAGATACAGCCAGTATTGTATGCGTTCACTGCACTTGTGATAGTATTGAACGGTGCAGCACTTGCAGCACCTACAGGTATAGTACCGCTCAATGAAAGCAGCACGTTATAGCTGTTTGGTGTTGTAGGAGGTGTAGTTACAGTGTTTACATCTGTAGCAACCATACCTGCAGATGGGTTTGATGATATCTGTGTGGCACCATCCTGTGCAATTACATAATAAAAAATCTGATCATTCAGAGCCAGACCACCCATGAGTGAACTTGAAATAGTGAAACTCCATGTTCCGTTTGCAGCAGTACCTGCAGTAAGAGTACCCTGAGTGCTGAACCATGTACCGGCAGCACCTTTCTTGAAGTATACCCTTGGCTGAAGAGTGCCCGAGATCGGGATAAGATCACCATCAGCAATTGTTGCTGTGAATGTCCTGTCGCCTGTACCACATGCATTGGTAAGCGTAGTGTAAGTGATAGTTGGAGGAAGATTTGACAATGGGTTACCATCAAACTCATCAGCACCAAGATCAGGAGCGAAACCTCCGCCATTTACAGAAGTAGGACCAGGCCTTGTCTGGTTGTCAAAGTCCGTATTGTAACCGGCAATTGCTATACCATGAGACTCTACGTTATTAGCAATAACACCCATGTTTATGTGGAGGTCACCTGCAGCAGCGTTCACAAATGTTACAGCACTTGCAGTATATGAGTTGTTATCACTCAAAGAAGATGTTTTCCAGGTAGCAAAAGTTTTATCACCGGACCAGAAACCAATTGTAGCTGCATTACCATTAAGGATGTTGTAGTTCGATGCGTTTGAACCCCAGCCTGTTGCACTTGCAGTACCACCTACTGTATTGGCAATAGCATAATGTTTACCGGTACCACCAGTACGTACGTTATTGAAGATGTTGTTACGTACATCCATTGGTGTAGTAAACGCTGTAGCAGAGTAGTTACCCCTTATCATACATGCCGATGGGTTAGCACCGGTTGTTGCAGTACCTTCTATATTGACTGTATTGAAGTACACATTCATTGGCAATGTACCTGTTGCAGCATTCATGATACCTGTGAATGATGTATTGGTTGTGAGTGCATTACCGAGTGATATCATGTTGTTGACAACTGTTGCACCTGTTGTTGTAGGCGTACCAACAAGTACACCTACAGCCCTTGGCGGAGCAGTAGCAGTAGTACCTGTGTTTGCGTTGCGCAGATCATAGATCTTGTTGCCTGCTATCATCGGACCAACAGCATTTGTAGTGCCGATACCACATACTGTAGTGCCGATAGCTGTAGTGTTAGTATTAATGATTGAGTAGATAGTATTGTTGGTAATTGTTGCCAATGGCAATGTGTTACCATAATATCCTATACCCATCACACCTGTCTGTCCGGTAGCTACTGTGTTTGTTGTAGCACTGCTGATGTTGTAGATAGTATTACCTGTAATTGTTGCAGATGCATTGCTGGTATTAATGATACCTGCCGATGCACTTGTTGTTGCATTACCAAGGGCTGTGTGGTTTGCAACAATATTGTTAGAAATGATCGGCTGAACAATGTTGGCTGTTGTAGTAGCAGAGTTGATACCGTATATGAACTGAGCACCGGTAGTAACTGTTGGCATACTGAAACTGTTTGCAGTTGTTGTGCTACCAATTGTATTACCTGTAACAGAATAAGAACCTGTAGATGATATCTGTATACCCTGTATACCACCACCAAGTGTAGTAGTGCCATTGTTTACAGTTATAGAGCCAATAATGTTGTTCTGTATATTAATAGCTGCAGGGTTTGATGCAGATGCATTGATACCAACAACAGTACCACCTGTATTTGTATTGATGGTAGCAGTAATAGCTCCATTACCTGAAGTCGCGCCTATTATGTTCGGTGTTATGTTACCAACATTTACAGAACCAAAAATAATATTGATACCTGTAAATGCACCACCTACCGTAGAAGCAGTACTTGTTGTGGTGAAATTGAAGCCGGTCACTATATTACCCTGAACAGAAGAAGGAATTGCATTACCTACAGACAAGTAGATTGCCTGGAAACTGGTAGCAACTGCACCATTCATTGTGTAAGTGCCGGTACCAGCAGCAGATGCATAACCAACTGTATTGTTTGTAACTACGAAGTTGTTACCAACCGTATTGGATATGATGATACCACGATGGGCTGTACCGGTAGTATAAGTACGCGCAGCAGTCTGGAATAATCTGTTACCGGTTATGGTCCAGTCTGTATTTGCAGTACTCAGGAAGATACCATTTGAAGTTGTGGTAGCAGCAAAGAAGTTAGAGATATTACAGTTCGAAATTACGTTACCGCTATTTTCTTTACCTGTAGTACCTGTAGAATATATTGCATTATATGGAGTAGTTGCGCCATCAGAGATGTCGCAATTATCTATGATGTTGTTATCATTACCAGTAAGACCCGTAGTTGTAAAGAAGAATATAGTACCCTGTACTGTAGAAGTGTTTACACTCTTCACGTTACAGTATCGAACGATGTTGTTTGATGCATCATTTACAAACCTTATTGCCTGACCACCGGTGTTGGTATTGATGATAGTAAGTGCTTTGGTTGTACCAGTAGAACCCACCCTGCCGTCTATGATCACATACCTTGCACCATTCAGATCGAAGAATGGTTGAGCTGCAGTACCATAAGTTACAGTAAGTGTGCCCTGAGGACGGATAGTAAGTGTATTTGTTGCACTGGCACATGGAGGTGTAGATATCACAATAGGATAAGTTTCTCCTGTTCCGTCATAAGTAGTTTGCAACTCTATAGCCAACGGACCTGCAAGACCAAAAGTATTAACGGCTGTAAGTGCTGCAGTAATTGTCGGATAGTCACCTGTAGGGCCTACAGTTTTGATACCTGTAAGACTACAAGATGTAGTTAAGACAGTATTTGTAAGCGGTGCACCGGTTGCATAAAGTGGTCCACCTGTACACAATGAATTATATGCATACACCCAGAACCAATACTGAGTACCTGGTGTAAGACCGGTAGCATTGTAGGTAGTATAGTTCGAATTTGCAACAACAGTACCACCAAGCACAGTAGAACCAACAGCATAGTTGATGCCATCTGTAGGCGCAGTTGGTGCAGTACTTGTTGTGGTCATGATGACCATGTATTTATTTGCAGCAGGAGATGATGCAGTAAACGAACCATTGACATTGAACAGACCTGGTGTAAGGTTCAGTACTGTAGGCTGGTTTGTTGGTGTAACACATGGAAGCAGTTCATAGATATTTACGTTATCCAGACCTATATCCGTCACACCGAAGTCGCCTGTAGTTTGAAACCTTACAATTGCTGTAGGGGAAGCAAGTGTAGTAGTAAATGTTCTGTTAGTCCAGATACTTGCTACAGCAGGAGGTGCATCTACAGTTGTCCATGTTGCACCACCATCTATAGATATGCGACATGTAATCACATCTGTACCGGAAGTGTTAATGTAATCATAGCTGATTTGCTTTGTACCTACAGGAAGATTGATGTACAGATTCAGATCACCGGTAGTTCCGGATGAAGCCTGATATGAGTGCCACCTTGCAGAATAGGAACCATCGCTGGAAACTGGTGCAAATTGACCAAGTGTTGGGTTAACCCACGCACCTGTGTTGGCAGCTTGCGGATCATCCTGCCTTCTCCAGAAGTTGTTTACTGAAACAGATGTTGTCGTGTTCCTCCAGAAGTTGTTTGGTGCATCTGCTATAGCACATGCATTTATCCATGATGGTTCAAAGCTTTCAAAGAAAGGTATTGATGCATAGGATACAGGAAGAAGTGTAAGATACTTTGATGGAGTTGTTGCGCTAAGTCCGCTTGCTACACAAGTAATGGTACACTTGTAGTAAATATTAGCAGTTACACTTGCTGCGTAAGTATTACTTGTAGCACCGGTGATAGGAGCATAAGTGATGTCATCAGCAGATGAAGACCATTGGAATAAAAGACCTGATGAAGAAGATGCACCTACCAGAGTAAGGTTACTGGTATATGGAGTACAACCGTTACTTACAGTAGCATTGATAATACCTGCCGTTGGTGTACCAACACATGGTGGAGCCGTCTGAATGTCTACATAATAATCAACACAGGTACCACTAAAATAGTTAGGGTTTGAAGATGCAAAGTTCAGCAGACATGGATCCAAACGTGCGGGGTACACACCGAGTGTAGTTGCAATACTTTCCCATATGCCGCGCACACGCATCAGGTGCACACCTGTTGGTGCTGAAAGTGGAATAGTGATATTGAAATTTACCGGGTTAATAGTAGTAGTTAACAAACCTAATCCGATAACGCCTGTAACTTCTTCTGATATAGAGAATACACCATCATTATTGAAGTCTATCCAAACCTGTGCTTCCTGATAAGTTGAAGCTGTACCGTATGAAATAGAACTTGGATAGAAGTTGCCTTTATAAAGAGTAATAGGAGCTATCGTAGCTGTCCTGCTCAGATAAGCAGTTGCAGTATTCAACGAAGCCATAATGGTGTTATCAAGCAGGTTCGGACCTGTTGCTGCAGTTACACTGAACGTTGCAACACCATAAGTGAAGCTACCTACACTAGTCCATGATGCTGCTGTAGTAGTACAAGCAGGTGTCGGAAGGAATGTAGCCATTACAGTGTTAGACTGTGCAGGAGTAAATGTAGGACAGGTAACCACCGCCTGATAATACATATTGCTGGAAATACCGGTAAAGCCAAATGTAGTAGTAGTAGCACCTGATATGTTTGTAAACGGACCTGTTGCAGAGGTAGAAGACTGCCACTGATAAGTAAGTCCACCAGCTACCGTTGTGCCGGTAAGACTAAGTGTGAAAGGTGTAGTTGCAAGACCACTTGCCGGAGATATAGCGGCAGTACCCGGAGTTGGCGTTCCTGAACATGCAGTAGAACCGGTACCACAAACAGCAATGTTTGTAGTAGCAGTACCACCAGCTATTGTTACGTTACCACAATAGGTAGTTGCAGCTGTTGGTGTCAACCTGATATATACAGGAACTGAAGTGAAACCTGATCCTGTGTAGGCTGTAGTATAACTGCTGAACCATGTAGTACCATCACTGGATACTTCATAGTTTGCAGGAGCAGTAACAGTATATGTACCTGCCGCAGGAGAAAGGAAAGTACCTGCTATATTAGCAACCTGTGCAGGAGATGGCGTACCAACGGTTACACCACCAAAACTAAGTGTAGTTGGTGCAGCAGTAATTGTTGGAGGAGGAGGGATATAAGTGAATGATATATTATCCACAGCAGCTGCAGGTAATGTACCAATTACTCCGTCATTCTGCCAGGTAAAGATCAATCTTACAGTTGTGCCTGCAAGTGTATTTGGCAGTGTTATAGATTGAGATGTATATGTTGCATAAAAAGCAGCCTGAGTATATACCAGAGTAGCTCCGGCAAGTGCAGTAGTGCTAGATGCAGGAACACCAGCAGCTGGTGTAACTGTAGTAGGTGCTGTGTATACTAAAAGCCGGTCGTAACCAGTCTCTCCACTTCCTTTCAATAAGAAAGAAAGGTTTATAGAAGTTGCACCAACAGGTATCGTAATATCCCTGTAGAAGTGACTTGTTGCCGCAGCACTCGGGTTATAGTCATTTGCTGTACCCGAACTGATTGAGAAATAAGAACATCGCGCACCTGAATAACCTGTTGGCACAGTTCCCAAATACCAGCCAATCGATGCTGATGTATTGACACCAGTCCATCCGTTTGCGGCAAGCGTAGTGCCACTTTCAAATCCTCCGTCTCCTGTAGGGCTAATGGCAACAACCTGAGAAAAACCAGGTATACTCATAGCACATAACAACAGCAATAAGTAGATCTTCTTCATACCTTCTTTTTTAAAATAATTAATCCTTGTTACAAATTAATAAGGTCACTCGCAATTACTCTGAGTTAAACAACTTTAGTAATGGATGTATATACATCAAAACACCATAAAGTAAAAAGTTGTGGCAACTCAAAGGTAAAATTCCGTAAATATTATGAAATAGAGACCTTATTGTTAAAAAAACCGCCTAAATGTGAGTAACTTTTTAATTGTGACAGTAAAATGATATTTCATTAACTATTCATTATCATTTACATTATATCCATATTTTTAACTTTTTGCCAAATTGAAAAACAATCAAAAAATTAAAGAAAAATAACTATAAAATACATTTATTATATAAATAGATTTATATAGTATCAAATATCCAATACATAAATCAAAGTAAATAGATTTAGATATTAATAAGAATATAGAGATAATCAATGCAATTGGAAGAATCTTTGGTATAGTGTCTACTTAAAAAATTATACTTTTGTGCTAATGCAACCAACTAAAAACAATCCGGCATCTACTGTACTACCCGATTCTTCATCTTCATTGGGCAAGAAACAACAAGTAGCAGAAATGTTTAATAATATAGCTGGTCGCTATGATTTTTTGAATCATTTTTTGTCTCTGGGAATAGACAAAACATGGCGCAACAAAGCCATAAAAGAAATCGCCTCTGTATCACCTCTTAGTATTTTGGATGTTGCAACAGGTACTGGTGATCTGGCAATAACTGCATCAAGAGTAGTAAATAAAGCTAAAATAACCGGAGTAGACATTGCAGATCAGATGTTGGATGAGGGTCGCAAAAAAATTGCTGCACAAAATCTGACTGAAACGATCAAAATGCAATTGGCAGATAGCGAATCTTTGCCCTTCTCCAACAATAGTTTTGATGCTGTAATGTGTGCCTACGGTGTACGGAATTTTGAAAATCTGGAAGTAGGGCTATCTGAAATGCAGAGAGTAATGAGACCTGGTGGTAAATTGGCAATACTCGAATTCTCACGTCCGGCTTCATTCCCCATAAAACAGTTATACACCTTCTATTTTCGAAATATTTTACCAGCTATTGGTGGACTTTTATCGCGTCACAAAACTGCATATACCTACTTGCCTGAATCTGTAAATGCATTCCCCGATGGCAAGAACTTCTGTGACATTCTTACTAATTGTGGTTTCAAAGATGCACATGCACGTCCACTCACACTGGGTGTAACAACGCTTTATACTGCCACTAAGTAAAATGCTTTTACCTTGTTGCAAGATGCGCTTCGATCTTTGCGATCACAGCCCCAAAGGTTTCGTCAGTTTTCAAACTGTCGAAGCTGACCCATTGCATACCGGTAGCCTCCTCTTCATTATAGCTATGGTTGCGGTCTCCAGTATACAGGAATAGATACCTGAGATCATGGTGATAATGAGCGTCTTCTTCTTTTTTAAGGTTGGCTGGAATATGGTGCGAATCTATATCAAATGGCACATCACTACCCTCCTCTATATAATAAGGACTAAGATCAGATTCAGTCATCCCCGTTTCTTCCATTGCCTCTCTCAGTGCCGATGCCATAAAAGACACATCCCCTTCAGTATGCCCTCCGGGTTGCAACCACCTGTTTAGCGACTTATGTTTCAGTAGCAAAATTTCTGCACTGGCAGCATCCACTACAAAGGCACTGGTAGTAATATGTCCGTCAAAATTCTTCCTGGTATACAATGCATTACCTTCATTCCTTTGCAGATATGCAGTAAAAGAAGCAACACCTTCTTTCTCCTCAGGAAATACGTTATTATATATTTGTAGCAGGTTCAGTATTTCTTCTTTCAGGTACATACTTGCAATTAAGTTCACAAAACTACTCAATCATTCCTGTACATTTGTCTGTATATTTTACTAAATGAAACCTGCAACCAAAATATCTATTGTAAGACTTAACGGAGATAATGCCCTTAATGAAAACGATTGGGTTGCAACCGAAGAACCACTGGAGATTAGAATAAAATACCACACGCCTGCAGGGATTGTTGTGAAAAGTATCTCCGTAACAATGCGTACACCCGGACAGGACAAAGAGCTGGCCATAGGTTTTTTGTATACCGAAGGCATTATAAATACTGTTACCGATATTATAGAAGCTGAAATTGTTGATACTAAAAACAATAATGTTATTATTGTTTCACTACAACCCCATTGCCATCCCGATATCGGCAAACTGGAACGAAATTTTTATACTACTTCTAGTTGCGGAGTATGTGGCAAATCATCCATTGAAGCTGTAAAAACTACCTGCAATATTCTGGATACAAAAGATAACATAACTATTTCCCCTACCCTTCTATACTCATTACCAGACAAACTTCGTAGTCAACAGTCTGTTTTTGAAAGTACCGGTGGACTGCATGCTTGTTCAATCTTCTCGTTGGAGGGTGAACTTCTGGCACTGCATGAAGATGCCGGCAGACATAATGCACTAGACAAACTAATAGGTTCATCATTACTGAATGATAAGCTACCATTAAATGAACATATTTTATTGTTGAGTGGCAGAACCAGTTTCGAACTGGTACAAAAAGCCGTTATGGCAGGTATAAAGATCATTGCTTCAGTAGGAGCGCCATCCAGTCTGGCTGTGCAGATGGCAGATGAATGGGGAATAACATTGGTTGGCTTTCTACGCAATGAGCGATGTAATATATATACAGGTGCACAGAGAATAAATGTAAAATTGTAACTGATGAGGCATATATAATTATAATATTAAGTATATGAAGATAAGAATAAGAGGAAATTCAATAAGGATAAGACTCTCTAAGACAGAAGTATATACACTTGCTGTCAGTGGTATAGTTGAGGAAGCTACAATGTTCCCAACAGGCTCTTTTAAATATGTCTTAAAAGCTACAGCAGATACAGAACATTTACATGCAGCGCTGAACAATAATGCTATTATCGTGTATGTGCCTGAAAAAATAGCAAAAGGTTGGAATAACAATAACATAGTTGGTTACGACCATAAAATGGAGTTGCCTGATGGTAATACGCTATCTCTATTGGTAGAAAAAGATTTCAAATGTATTGATGCTTCCGGCAATGAAGATCAGTCTGACAATTACGAGAACCCAATGCAGACTTGTTAATATCCCCAGCTGAAATCAACCCCGGATAATATTGACGCTAGAAGATATATATGAACGTTACAAAAACATGGTGTACAACCTTGCCCTCAACTATTTACAAAATCATGAGGATGCAGAGGAAACCACACAGGATGTCTTTGTTTCTGTACATAGGTCAATTGACTCTTTCAGACACGATGCTAATATCTCTACCTGGATATACCGGATCACTATCAACCGATGTCTGGATAAGATAAAAGCCAAAAAAAGAAAAAAGAGGATCTCTTTTATTACTTCACTTTTTGGTAACAACGGTACCGAATTAGAGGTGCCACACTTCGATCATCCTGGTGTGAAACTGGAACAAAAACAGGCAATTGAAAAAATATTCAGCTACATAAACGAATTACCCGAAAATCAGAAAACTGCTTTACTACTCAGCAAAACTGAACAGAGATCTCAAGCAGAAATTGCAGCAATAATGGGAATAAGTATTAAGGCCACAGAATCTCTGATTCAAAGAGCCAAAACTGCCCTAGCCAAAAAAATGAAACAAAACGAAGGGTAATAATAAAGTTGTCGTCAAACAGAAGGTAAACATGCATAACAACAACAATAACGAAACTACAGACATTCTGGATAACATCAGCAGAGTTGATGCACCTCCTTTTCTGTATACACGTATCAGACAGAAAATTGAAAACTACAAGGAAAAGGTTTCACCTACAACGATCTGGGCTACTACTGCTACACTTTGCCTGATAGTCATTTTCAATTTGTTCATCATATCAAAAAGTAACAGTAACAATTCGGAAACTGCCAATGCTCTGGTTCATTCTATGAATCTAAATCCCGGCAATTCATTATACGAATAAAAATGGAAAAATCAAGATTTTATTTATACATCATTATTGGTTTGCTGTTTGCCAATCTATTACTGGTTGGCTACATTATCAACTCACGTAATCAACTAGGTCCCGATGGCCCACATCAGGGTCGGCACCGCGGACCAAGAGATCTAATTGTAAAGAAACTTCATTTCAATGATGCTCAGGTTACAGAATATGATAAGTTGATCAAATGGCACAGATCAGAAATAGATCAGGCAAATGATCTATTGATGGAATTGAAAAATCAATTATATACAGGACTATCCGCATCTCAGACATCCAATTCAAAAGATTCTTTATTCGTTATCATTGCCTCTGTTCAGAAAAAGATTGAACAAACACATTACAAACACTTTGAGGATATTAAAAACCTTTGCACTCCAGATCAAAAGATATATTTTGAAGAGCTTACAAAAGAAATAGCTTTTTTGTTTGCCCCACCCGACAGAAAACCACGTAAACCATAATGCGTTTTTTATGTTCATACCTAATATATATACTCCTCTTTTCGGGTTACAGTTCCTATGCCCTGAAAACAAAAAAAATAACCATATCATTTGTTCCACTTATAGATAGCATTTTACTAACACCTACCTACAATAACATTCTCTATCAATCTGGAGATTCTTTGACCATCGAAACATTTCGTTTCTATATATCTGATATTAAATTCTGTAATAACAACCAGTCAGTTTGGACAGAACCTGCAAGTTTTCACCTCATTGATGCTTCAGTGCCGGCTTCACTCATATTGGAATTTGATATTCCATATAATATAAAAAGCAACGAAATTCAATTTCATCTTGGCATAGATAGTTTCACTAATGTTTCAGGTGTAAAAGGTGGAGACCTCGATCCGTCAAAAGGGATGTACTGGACCTGGCAAAGTGGTTATATCAATTTCAAATTAGAGGGAACCAGCAAACGTTGCCCAAACAGGAAGAATGAATTTCAATTTCATCTGGGTGGATACGCATCTGCATTTTCTACATTACAAAACATTACTTTAAAAACACCGCCGGCAGAAAACATATACATAAACACTAACATTGCCCGCTTTCTATATGGTATAGATATTACCAAACAATACAGCATCATGATACCCGGTCTGCAAGCTGTAGAACTATCCCAATTGGCAGCCGGTATCTTCAGTATCAGATAATGAAAAAGAACCTGGCGGTCATATCATGTATTATCTGCATGCTACTACTGGCATTCAGGAAAGATAAGAAAGTACATCTTTCCATACCTAAGGGATGGCCTACACCGGTATACGAGTTAAAGAATAATCCTTTATCAAAAGAAAAGATACTGTTGGGCAGGGCTTTATTTTACGACCCCATACTTTCTGCCGACAGTAACATATCATGTAGCAGCTGTCATTTACAATATACTGCCTTCACACATGTAGACCACAGTCTCAGTCATGGTATAAATGGAAAGATTGGTACCAGAAACTCACCGGCATTATTCAATCTGGCATGGGCACCTCTGTTCATGTGGGATGGTGCTATCAATCACCTCGATATGCAACCCCTTGCGCCAATTGCACATCCGGCTGAGATGGCATCTGGCATCGACAGCGTATTGATAAGATTACGCAGCTCTGCATTATATCCTGCATTATTTAATAATGCTTTTGGCGATACTTCTATTTCGGGAGAAAGAATGTTGAAAGCCATGTCACAATTTATGCTCACGCTCATAAGTTCCAATTCCAAATACGACAAAGTGATGCGCAAGGAAAAGGGGATTGCATTTACAGATAAAGAGGAGAAAGGACATGTATTATTTCAGACATATTGCGCGGTTTGCCATAAAGAACCATTATTTACTACATATGGCTTTGCTGGCAATGGTTTGCCGGTCGATACCACACTGAACGATATTGGCAGAATGAAGATCACAGGATCAAATACCGATTCTTTGCATTTCAGAATACCCTCACTCAGGAATGTAGAATATTCATATCCATACATGCACGATGGCCGTTTCAAAAGATTACAGGAAGTTATAGAACACTACAACTCGGGTATTGTTCACAACACTTCACTGTCTCCCGAACTATCAAAACATGTTACATTTAACTCCAATGAAAAAGTAGACTTACTTGCTTTTCTACTAACCCTTACAGATAAGGATTTTCTTTATAACACTTCATTCTCTTATCCTAAATATATATTTTCATCTCCTACGAAGGATTAACTGATTTTCTTCGTCTAAAAAGACATAAAAAATAAAGCATGAAAAGATCAATATTATTATCGGCCATTGTTTGCAGCAATCTGGCAGTACATGCACAGACAAACCCTGTGATCACCTCCTGGCTCCGAAATACTACAGGTATTCTTGGCAGGCATTATACTGTAGGAAGTTCTACGCCCGTAAATGATGCAGATTCAGCAAATGTGCAAACAGTACTCTACTCAGGTACATCAGCATATATCAGAACAAAGGGTATACCTGGTTATGTAACTGGCCCTTTTCAGGATGGCAACCCTTCCCTGGCAACCAATCAGAATGCTATTTTCAAATTTCCGCTCAACCCTACTCCAAATACCGGCACACCTACAGCAACTACCGGTGGCAATATTGGTGTATTTATTAATGGTGTAGCACTTTTCGATTACCGGGATGGTGTATCGTGGAAAAACAGTACCAGTGCTATGGCTGGTGGCCCAATACCCGGTGGGCCCGGCGATGGCGTCTGGAACAGAGATGCAGTAGTTGCAGAAAGGATAGGTTTCGATTGCTCAAAAGGTCACCCGGCAATGGGCAATTACCATCACCACCAGAACCCTAGTGCATACAAACTCGACAAGAATGTAATTTCTACTGTTTGTAATTTGTATGATGCAGATGGACTTTATGCAATTGATAGTGCAGTACACTCTCCTCTTATCGGTTTCGCTTACGATGGCTACCCAATCTACGGAGCATATGGATATAAAAACGCAGATGGCTCCGGCGGCATCGTGAGGATCAAATCAAGTTATGCGCTCAGGGCCATCACTACCCGCACCACGTATGCCGATGGTTCTACCGTTACAGCAGGTCCTGCCGTAAGTACCACCTATCCGCTGGGTCTGTTCAGAGAAGATTATCAGTATAATGCTACCTCTGCCGCTACACCGGATTATCTAGATAAGCATAATGGTCGTTTCTGTGTTACGCCAGAATACCCTGCTGGTACCTATGCCTACTTCTGTACCGTAGATGCCAACTGGAACTCAGCCTATCCTTATGCTGTTGGGCCTACATTCTATGGTAATAAAGTTGCAGTAAAAGTACCATCTATTACAGAAACGGTTACTGTTTACAATCCAACAACCGGTATCACTACTATGACTGATGGTAGTCTTGATGTTATTGCATTCCCTAATCCGGGTAATGATTTTATCGCCATTCAGGTTGGCAATCTGCTTACAGAAAGTCTGAATGTAGACGTATATGACATGACCGGTAAACTTATGCAGTCTTCAAAGATCAACCAGGGTAGTACAATATCTTATATAGATGCACGTACATTTTATGCAGGAGATTACTTAGTAAGAATATACAACAACCAATCTGCTACCACCAGGAAGATTACTATAATGAAGTAAGTACTATCATTATAACAACAAACAAAAAAGGCAACCTCTACAGGTTGCCTTTTTTGTTTAGGGTATTTCTAAAACTATAATTTACGGTCTGACTATTTAATTAATAAAAAATGTAGTACGTTCTTAAAAGTACTACATAAAATAAGTTGACATTATCTGTATGGGTCGTCCTGAGGTACACTTACTTTCTCCTCTACTTCTTCTACATTCAAATCTGCAGGATTGAGTGTTGGATCTGTAACTGTGTCTTCAGCTGCACAATCTATAAAACCTGCAGGAGCTTCAAATGTCTTAGCCGGGTTGATACCTGTTTTAGGATCAGCAAATACACGTTTCATGAAAAATGCCCATATAGGTAAAGCCGCAGCTGCACCCTGTCCCAGTCTTTCGCTGCGGAAACGGAACTCTCTGTCGTCGCAACCTACCCATGCACCTGCCAAAAGCTGTGGAGTATAACCTATGAACCAGGCATCTGCCTGATTATTGGTAGTACCGGTTTTACCAGCTACATCATTAAAGATGCCATAGCGATACCTAAGCCTGCCACCGGTACCTGCATTTATCACACCACGCATCATCTTCACCATCTTGAAGGCAGTGTTATGATTGATCAGTTCTTTCTGTTTAGCGGCAAAGTTCTTCACTGGCATACCATTTTTGTCTTCGATCTTCACCAGAAAGAAAGGCTCAGTGTGCATACCTCCATTTGGGAACATACTATATGCACCCAGCATTTCATATAGCGAAATATCAGAAACACCGAGAGCAACAGATGGCACTGCATCTATGCGGCTGGTTATGCCACACTTATGTGCAAAGTCAACAAAAGGTTCTATACCTACCTGCTTCAGAATGTACAATGCAGCATTATTGATAGACTTGGCAAGTGCTGTCATCATCATTATATCACCCTCATCAGATCCGCCGGCATCATATGGGGCAGATAGTGTCGGGAAATCCTGTGGTGCAGTAGATACAATACCACATGGAGAAAAACCATTGTCTATTGCAAATGAATAAAGCAGTGGCTTGATAGTAGAACCCACCTGACGTTTAGTGTTAATGTTGACATGGTCATACATAAAGAACTTATGATCTATACCTCCCACCCAGGCTTTTACCTCGCCGGTAAAAGGATCCATAGCCATGAAACCTGCCTGCAGGAATAGCTTCATGTACTTGATAGAATCTATAGGGCTCATGACAGTGTCTTTGCTGCGGGTTTTATTCCAGGCAAACACCTTCATTTTAATAGGTTTGTTCATTTCCTCTATGGCCTGTGCTTCAGTCTTATCCTGATTGCGCAACATCTGATACCTGTCAGATGACTTTATACTGGTCATAAGTATATTCTGCACATTACCCTTACGCTTCCATATACTGCCATCCACATAGCCCGGCTGATCCAGAAACTGCTTTTGCAGGGAGGTCAGGTGTTCCTGTACTGCGTCCTCAGCATAGTGCTGCATACGCATATCTATGGTAGTATATATTTTCAGTCCGTCCTTATATATGTCATACGGGGTACCATCCGGTTTATTCAGATCCTTAATAGCAGCCTTTACATACTGCTCTACTACCTGCCTGAAGTATGGAGCCAGCCCATCATGATAATCGATCTTATGATAATCAAGTACTATTGGTTTTGACTTCAGCGTATCGAACTGAGTATCGTTGATAGCATTATACTTCAGCATCTGCTCCAATACCACATTGCGGCGCTCTAATGCTCTTTTGCCACGTGTACGTGGGTTGTATATAGTATTACCTTTCAGCATCCCCACCAGCACTGCTGCTTCTTCTATAGATACCTTATCTGGTGTTTTATTGAAAAAAGTGAGGGAAGCATTTTTGATACCATATACATTATCGCTAAATGGTACTGTATTGAGGTAAAGGGTAATGATCTCCTGCTTGGTTAGGTTACGTTCCAGCTTCACTGCTAGTACCCATTCCTTCAGTTTCATGAAAGGCAAGGTGAATATACTGGTACTTTTTCTGGGGAAGAGGTTTTTGGCCAACTGCTGCGTGATCGTTGAAGAACCACGTTTTTTATGCAGTAATACATAAACTGGTATGGCTACAGTAGCAACCGGATCTATACCTGCGTGATCATAAAAACGAGCATCTTCTGTTGCCAGCAGTGCATTCACAATATTAGGTGAAATGTCTTTGAACTTACTGTTCGACCTGTCCTGCACATAATACCTGCCCAATACTGTTCCATCAGAAGCCAAGACCTCCGACGATACTGCACTTTGCGGATTCTCTAACTCGGCCAGCGATGGCATGTAGCCAACCAAACCATTCTCAATACCAAATATCAGCAGCACAAAAGCTACAAGCATGGAGATAAAAGCGAGCCACAACCTGCGTATGTTACGATGGGTATTACTGACTGGCGAAGCGGTATTTTTAGTATCAGGTTTCAATGTATGCAAATGTAATGTAAATACCGTTTTTGAGTATACCTCTGCCTCATCTCTTACTTATTTTAACGCTTTTATTGTACGTTGCTTACCTCTTCATATGCGCAACATATTAATAGACACAACTAAAATTTAACCGCTTTTCGCAACTTTTCTTACTTTAGCCCCCGTAAAAGACTACCAGGAATGAAACTACTTGAAAATAAAGTGGCCCTTATCACAGGTGCCAGCCGCGGAATAGGTGAAGCAATAGCAGTGAAATTTGCCGAGAACGGTGCAAATATCGCCTTCACTTATCTTTCTTCAGAGGATAAAGCCAAAGCACTGGAAGACAGGCTCACAGCATTGGGTGTAAAAGCGAAAGGTTACAAAAGTGATGCAGGTGATTTTAAGGCTGCTGAACAACTGGCTAACGATGTGACCAAGGAATTTGGCACTATAGATATTTGTGTGAACAATGCAGGCATCAGCCGCGACAACCTGCTGCTGCGCCTCACCCCCGAACAGTGGGATGAAGTAATGCAGGCAAATCTGAAAAGCATATATAACCTCACCAAGCAGGTTATCCGCCCTATGATGAAAAGCCGCTCTGGCAGTATCATCAACATGAGCTCTATAGTGGGCATGAAGGGTAATGCTGGTCAGAGTGCCTATGCAGCCAGTAAAGCCGGCATCATTGGTTTCTCTAAAAGTATTGCAGCAGAGATCGGTAGCCGCAACATCCGTTGCAATGTTATTGCTCCCGGCTTTGTAGAAACCGACATGACCCACTACCTGAAAGACGGCGGTGCTGAAAAATGGTTTGAGAAAATTCCACTGGGTCGCTTTGGCAAAACAGAAGACATTGCAGACGCTGCCCTTTTCCTTGCCTCAGACATGAGCCGCTACATTACCGGTCAGGTACTGAGCATATGCGGAGGCATGAATATGTAATTTGACTGATTCAATATAGGTTTTAAGGCCGTGGCTCTGCTGCGGCCTTATTTATTTTCAGGCGGGTTGGGCACAAAAAGTTATTATTTCCGTTCCGTATTTATAAAAATTTGTATCAAAAGAATGTCCGCAATTGAACGCACCTGAATCTTTCAGCAAACGGGCGCTAAACCTGCCTTCATGCACATCCATTTCCACATCATGAAAGTCCAGATAGGTATCGGTAAGCGGGAACTGCATTTTGTAAAAAGCTTCTTTGGCCGAGAAGAAAATGGTAGTGGTCAACGACTGCATTTCTGCATCAAGCAAATTCAGGTATTCTATCTCTTTGGCCGAGAACAGCAAGTGCCACATATCTCTGTGCACCCTACCCTTGGTCTCAATATCCATGCCCACCGACAAATACTGATCTTTGGGTGCCGCAACTGCGCCGCATAAGTGGCGCGAATGGCTCAGCGATGCCGTAATATGTTCAGGCAAAAGTGGCATGCCTTTATTCCCTATCAGTATCTCGCCCGAAAAACCCAACGTAGAAGTGCTTTGACGCATGCAATACCTGCCGGTACAAAAATCAGCAAGTCTCTTATCACCATAATCAGTAGCAACCAACCGCTCCTGTGGTAGCAAATCTTCCACACCAAAGCGCTGCTTGGTGAAATATTGTGCTACTCCCACAGGAAAGAATTGTGGTATACTGATATTTTGATCTTCGGTCATTATATACATGCAAATTTACCAACTTCCTCGGGAGCTATTACTACAAATAGAAAATATAATAACTCCTGATTCCTATAAAACATGACCCTTTAAATTAGTTTAGAAAATAGCTACAAAACATTAACATTAACACAATGCGTATCTCGGTGTAAATAGTAGTAACTTCGCCGCCTTATATGAGGAAAATAATAGGTTACAGGAAATTATTAGGCGTTGCTGAAAAGACAGGACTTGCTGATATGAAGACCATATACAGGAATTTGATGAAGAACTGGCACCCCGACAAATTTCACGACAACGAAGAGCTGAAAGCAGAAGCTGAGATCAAAAGCAAACAGATCATAGAAGCATACCATTTTCTGGTAAGCATTGCACCCGAAACTAGAGAGCAGTATATGGAGGCATACAATGTCACCATCAACACTTCGGGCATCACAGATTTCGAATACAAATCAGAGACCCTGCAGATCAATTATGTAGATGGCAGCAGCTATGAATATTTTGGTGTCCCTAAGGCACTCTACATCAAATTTATTAATGCACCTGCTATAGGCAGGTTTGCCCGCAGGCATATCTATGGTGCTTTCCCATACAGAGTTGCCAGCAAAGATGCAGTAGCTGAATAATATTGATTACATTTATTAAAAGCAGTATACATATTTATATGTGTGCTGCTTTTTGTTTTATAGCAATCTGGTATCAGACAACCTTACATAAGCTATTTACAAAATAGATTATCTTCATACTCCAAATCAATTAATACATGAGATATATCTGTTGTGTGATGCTTTTATTCATTTCTTCATTATGCAGCGCACAGAACTCAGATCTTTTCCCTGAGGTAAAACTGTTCAGCAAAGTGTATGCAAAATTTGCCCTCGATGATAAACCATCATTACTGGCAG
>CALQJX020000018.1 GCA_943331005.2 Bordetella parapertussis | reverse complement strand
TATACATTATTTATTTAATATTATATTAACTTGGATTCCAAAACTATATAATTAAATTTATTTTCCAAAATAGTTAAAACTTAAATATAGATCAGGATACATTTTGTCAAATACGACACAAACAAAATCCTTTTTTAGTAATTACTGATTAGATCGATCGTATGGATAGTCGCAGATAGTTACATTCTGGAACTCCATGAAAGATATTGCACCAGTGTGCCGCCGGGCTGGTTTGTAACGTTCAGGTTTTCACATAATATTTTCGACTTGCCAGCCCCACTCCCTACCTTACAATTTTAATTTGTGGATATCTTTCGCTGCCATAGCAGCACTTGCTGCCACCTGTGGCACGGCATTTGCGCATTATTTTCATCGATCATTCGTCATGGAGCACACACACCAGCAGGCAGCAATTATACATTACCACTCGCCACATGTATATAATATTAAATTTTCTCCGCGAGTAATTTTTGCGCAATTTTTGCGCAATTATTTCATCACAAATAGTTGATTATCAACAAAAGTGCTCAGAGAAAAATTTATTGCAAAAGTGAGCAATTTTAAAACATGATTCGGGTGAAAATATATAGTTGCACATACAGGCTACAAAACAACCAGTAACGAATGCCATAGCCGCAGGCGGCATAGAACCCAACGAAATGAGAGATTACGACTTTATGGTGCAGCATACCATAGAAGATTTCGATGGCCACACCTGGGTGATCTTTTACATGGACATGAGCAAATTCCCCACACAGGAAAACCAACAAGCAGCGCACAGAAAAAACTGCTGCCGGCAACAGTGATACAAAAAACCGGGAACACACATTAGCTGTCTGTTCCCGGCAAAATATTGAAAGTAAAAAGAGAAATAACAATAGCAATTAAATTGGCAGAGGTGAACATCACATCCACACATACACATCATCGCCTTCGAGCGGTGCACCCATTTCCAGGTCGCAGATACGCTCATACTCAACATTCAGTATCAGCCAGCTTTTTTCGTTGATGTAGGTGTCAAAGTAATCGTACTTTTCTATCTGCCAGTTTTTCATGGTTTTCATAGAGCCTTCCAGTACGTCTTTTACCGGTTGGTCCAGCAGCAGCTCACCATTATAGGTTATTGCCGGGTTCGATGAGCGTATATACCCCAGTCTGTTGTTCTCCTGCTTGTAAAAGGTGATCATCATACGCAAAGAGTTGTACTGGTACACCAGTTCATCTTCATCATCTTCTGTTACAAAGATCCTGTCGGGCTTGCCCAGTTTCTGCTCTACAGTAGCGGGCAGCATCCCGAATGTTAGTTCTCCAATACCCTTACCCGGTTTCAGTTGCATAGCTCAAAAATATAGTATTTTCCAGTACGGCAGCATGCAATTCTTTCAGGCAAATAACAATAAAAAGCAGCGATATGAAGCATATCATATACAACACAAAAATATCGGAGCACATTGTTGGCAAATACAAAACAGGCGCTTATCTTCGCCATCCGAAAGCAGTAAAAACAAGCGGAAGTAGCTCAGTTGGTAGAGCACAACCTTGCCAAGGTTGGGGTCGCGGGTTCGAGTCTCGTCTTCCGCTCTCGGTAAAAAGATCCATCCTCACCAGGTGGATCTTTTTCTTTCAAAAGCCTCTTTTGTTTTGCCCGTCATTAGGCATCCTCCTCTCTTACCACAATAAGCACCGGCGAGTAAAATGATATTTTACACTGAAGCGCTAAGCTGGCAATAAATGGCTAACCTATACAAAATAACAGACACCTCAATAATCATTATATTTACTGCTTTCAAAATTTGTTCGGATCAAAATTTTGTTTCAATTTGATATAAATAATTAAGGAAAAAATGAAAAATATTGCACTTATCTCTATCGTATTAGTTGTGTTTTCCTGCAAAAAGAGCAGTGATCTCAATACCGGCAATTCTTCTACTACTCCGGTAAACAACACCAACAATTCCTCTAAAAACATCATTGGTGCCAAGATCAATGACAGACAATGGAAATCGGCCGCTAAGACCACAGCAGACAGCAACACCTATCTGGCAGCAATTAATAGTGGCAACCTGCAGATAAAAACATACGGAACATTCACAGACGCATCCGGCACCAGCACCAATGACCAACTCGGTATATACATCGGCGGAGTTACAGACACAGGTACATACACGCTCAGCATGTCGAATTACATAGCATACAATCAGCTATCTGCAACGCCACAGTATTTCTCATCACAACTAGCCAATATTGGTTTTGTTCGCATTACCAGCATTACCGATTCTACTATTTCCGGCACATTTGAGTGTCAGGTAAACAACACTGCAGATTCCGGATCTATCTGGATAAAAGAGGGCACATTCTCTAATGTAATGCTGCAATGATGAAAGATAAACTATTGAGTAAACGATCTGTGAAAGCGTTACCATTCTAGACACATTGGATGTTTCAGCTTACGGAAAAGTACATTCCTATACCGGACTAGGAACAAAATAAAGTGGAGCTGTGGGAGCCCAAAGAAGAATAATATGCTAAAGTAGTGGGTGAGAAAGCCGGATAACCGTTTGCATCTATTACTTCCTTATGATTGAAATCATTTTGAGATGTAACTATATGGATATAGATTTGTACAAACTTAAAATATGAAACTTATTCATTCTCTGGCCCTAACGGCAATTGCGAGCCTTTTTTCGCTCACATCTTCCTGCGCACAAAAGTGTAACCTTGATGTTGATGAAGTAGATCAGTTTACTAAAGAACACATAAAAGCAGGTACCAATAAAGTTGGTGGTATAATGTGGCACTGGAATCTGACATTGAAGAAAAGCGGCAAAGATTATGGTTGGGAAATGAAAATAGTGCTGAATGGTCACATTCCTGAACCAATAAGGAAAGGCGACATTATCTATTGCAAACTGGAGAACGATAAAGTAGTACAGTTGGTAGCAGACAATGACTATGCTCCGGTTCATGCCATTAACGGTAGTGCAATCGCAACTCAGTTTGTACCAAAAGGCACGCTGGACGAGGCTGCAATGAAGACTTTCAGCGAGTCACCACTTTCTGAAATGCGTGTGGCGCTATCCGGCAATAAACTGGAACCAAAGATCACCGGCAAGCAGGGCGAAAACATACAGAACATTGCCCATTGCATACTGATGCCATAATATTACGCACTCATTGATCTTATAAATAAAGCCCTGCAAACTGTGCAGGGCTTTATTATGTGTTATAGATATTGTATAACTATCAAAATCTGAAACCGGCACCAATACGCAGGAATTTCAAACTAATGGGCGTGTTTATAGTGGCAATGGTGTAGTCATAATCTTCGTAACTGATATTCTTTTTCAAGCTGTTAGAATATTCTACATCCAGTTTCAGCCTGTCGCCAACATATGCAGTTGCCTTCAAACCGGGTGCAAATGTAAGTACCACTGTTTCCATGAGCGCTGCATCGCCCACCTTCAGTTTCATATCAGATAAGAATACTGACTGGTACATTAATTCCGGGCCCACTATCATTGCAAACTTGCGCTTATTGATAACAATCCCAGACAAACCCAAGCCAAACTGCAGGTTATAACCAGCTGAAAGGCTTGCAATATTGCTTGTTGTAGTACCTACGGTTCTTGCATTCCAGCTTTTTGAGGGGTTGGTACAATAATCGAAATTGAAGAGATACTCCAGTGCAAAATGCTTTTTGTGGTATGGATTTATAACGCCAAAGTTTATACCATAGCCGGTAGAATACGGTGCATTCTTTCCTCCGGTAAAAATGACCATTCCTACCCCACCCTGAAAAGTAAGTTCATCAAGATTTTTCCTCACTTTTCTCTTTATACCATAGGGTGCAGTTGCTTCTATTACATATGCCGACTTCTTTGCTCCGGTAGTATCTCCTGCCTTAAGCTTCTTTTTATCCGGCAATGTCAGGGCATATTCCTTTGTAGGAACTGCACTATTTTGTGCGTATGTTGTAGTTGCTGTAAAAACAGTGGCAAATAATATAGTACCTGCAAGTATATGCTTCATTATGAAGATGTTGAGCAACAAAAATAGTTATTGCATGTTGCAGTACCTATTCTTTATAGATATGCATGAACTATAAAACCTATAATATTCCACACAGAATTACTTTAATACAAATACCTAAATCATATGCTCCTTCTGTAGTTACTTTATTTATCTGAATAAAGATTTAGAACAGAAGATCAATATATTAACTATTCTTTTGTACACAAGTGTATATATTCAACATTCAATACGATGCTATGAGATCATTAATTATGTTTTTACTTTCCTACAGCAGTATGGCTTGTTGTTTTGCTAAAGAGAATTCGACTATATCAGATGCCAAGAAATGTTTGCATGATAATCTGGTTCATAAGCGTAACAGCATAAGTGAAGGAAACTACGAAACCAGAATGTGTGTGGATTATAATATCAAGAGCAAGGGGGAACCTAAAGAGCTCAATGATAAAATCTTCAGTACCACAATGAGGTCTTATGTGAGGTGGAATGATGCTGAGTTAGAAATTGAGAATGAGATCATAGAGAAAGGGAAAGTCAAGGAAACCTATGTTTACCATATACCTGTAGCTGCTATAAAAAAAGCATGGTTGACCAGTTGCCAAATTAACACATCGGAAAATGTGAATGCCTATACTTTCCGCCCTATATTTCTGGAAGTAGAAAAAAACAAGGTTAAGATCCTTCATCTATATACCTACCATGAAGAAAAGACTACGATAGGTTTGAATAAAAATGAGGGAGACTGGGGAACTGTAATACCAATAGCGGGTAACTGGGACAATAATAAAACGCTTACAAACAAGATACTGCAGGCATTTGAAGAAATTACAAAACAGAAAAGATCATAAAAATATAAGGTAGCTAAAGCTTATGTAACATTTGTTCCCAAAGGAAAAATATGTACATAATACCTTTGTAAAAGTTTTCATGGTGATAGGGTTTATAGGGGCTGGTCTGTTCTCAGACCGGCTTTTTTGTTTTTCAGGGTGTCCATAACAAGAAGAAGCAACAAGATCAGACCGACAGTTGCAATTAGTCAGAGTAATAATGATCCAAAACAATTACTCAAGCATATCCTAAGATATTGGATAAGTTTGCATGAAATATTTTACGAAATTTGCTACAAGCTGTTCCAATATGAGATCTATTCTGCAAACAACGATACTATCTATTGCCTTGCTGACAAGTTGTAATGCATTTGGCCAAAACCAACCACCACAATCTGAACGCAGACAACCATATATTGAGAAAACCGGCACAGCTTCGAAAGAGGTTGTGCCTGACCAGATAGAGATCACTGTTACTATCTGCGAGCGAATTGAAGATGATAAAAAGACAGGCCTTGACATACAAGAGAAACAACTGAAAGAAAAACTGGCTGCTACCGGCATAGACATGAACAATATGACGGTAAGTAATTTCGGGGAGACCTACATTGAGGAAAAACATTTCCTGCACAAGAAGCAGATAGTGCTGCAGCAAAAGTCATTTCTGATAACTGTTCCGGATGTAGCCAGCATAGATAAAGTGTTTGGAGTAACAGACGAGCTGAAAGTGAAATATGCAGATATTCATAAGGTTGAATACTCTAAAAAAGATGAATTGGTGAAAGAGCTGAGAGTAGCTGCCGTAAAAAACGCCAAAGAACAGGCAGAATATATGATGAGTGCAGCAGGAGAATCTGTTGGCAAAACAATGTCTATCAAAGACAATATTTCCAAACGTTGCAGGGTGAACAGAAGAGATGAAGCGAGAGCAGGATCTACCAGTGACCCTGCAGACAAGTACTTCACAAAACTCACCTACACTGTAAAAGTGTATATGAAATTTGCGATAAAATAACCTTACCGCAACTATATTACAACAGTTGCCTATCATATACGAAGTGTACGATTCGAACCATGGTTGCTGGCATATTTTCAGTAGCTTTGACATGCAATTGCGGAAACAAACCTTATTGCTACAAAACTTTAAATAACAGGAATGTCTACAAGAAAAAGAAAACCTGCAGATAAAAAATTTGCAGCCTTCAAACTTACACGTGAAGAAGGGAATATTGAAGAGAACGATCTGAAAAAGGTGAAAGAGCAGATCCTTAAAGAGCTGGAAGAAAACAAGGACAATGATAAGGAGTGGTATGATAAAGAGCTGGAAAAAAACATGAAAAACATTAAATAGCAATATAAATAACAATATTATGGAAGGTACTATCAAAACCAACAAAGGAGACATAGTTATAGATTTCTTCGAGAACGAAACACCCAATACTGTCAGCAACTTTGTGAAACTGGCTCAGTCGGACTTTTACAACGGAGTGAAATTTCACCGTATCATACCTAACTTCATGATACAGGGAGGAGACCCTTTGACCAAGGAAGAAGCAAAGAAAAGTATGTGGGGAACAGGTGGCCCCGGCTATAAGTTTGATGACGAAATAGGACCAAATAACAGCAATGCTGCAGGTACTATATCTATGGCCAATGCAGGTCGCAATACCAATGGCAGTCAGTTTTTCATCAATCTTGTTGACAATCATTTCCTCAACAGTAAGCATACTGCTTTTGGCCGTGTAGTAAAAGGCAAGGAAGTAGTAAGTGCAATAGGTATAGTAGCAACAAACGCATATGACCAGCCAATAGATCCGGTGGTTATAGAATCTGTGATCTTTGCGTAAGCTATATATCGGTAGTTGACCGATCATAAATAATTTACCGATAGCGGGACTGTAGCAACAGTCCCGCTTTTTTGGGTTCGTTGCTATATCCGACCCAAGATGATTGAACTGTTTTACGTCTTTAGATCAGACACACCTATTCTTTCATCTAAAAAACAGAACAATGAAGCATTACAAACTTTTCTATTTCCTTATCTTTTTATTGACACTACAGCCCCTTTACCTTAGAGCACAAAATGTTATTACATACCGATCAATAACCGGATCGGATGTAAATGAGAGCCGCAGGCTACTGCTACCCGTTGCCGAATTTACCTGTTCAGACACAATGGTGTGTATGGACAATTGCATAACCGTTGTCAATACAACAGCGGGGTCGCTGGATAGTGCACGCTGGTGTGTATCAGGCGTGCTTATTCCTTCGCCGCTCACTACTACCCCACTCTGCTTTGCTTCTTCAGGTATTTATGAAGTATCTCTTTTTGTATACAATGCATCAGGAGCAGATACAGCCACGATCAGTGTAACAGTTAATGATGCACCTACTCCTACCATAGTTATGGCAGGAGATTCTTTGACAGTTACAACCAGCTATACCAGCTACCAATGGTATAAGAATGGCAGCATTGTACCCGGTGCCACATCTCAAAAGTACCTACCTATAATCTCAGGCGACTACGAAGTACAAGTAACAGACGCAGGTGGCTGTAAAGGTATGTCGGGTATGTATACTGTATTATCTACAAGCACCTTAACTAATAATGAAGTTACAATTACAGTTACTCCAAACCCTAATCAGGGCAGGTTTACATTATCTGGTAGTATTCCATCAATTAAGGATAAAGAGCTACAAATTGACATGACTGATCTGACAGGAAGAAAAGTGCTTAGCCAAACCATAGCTGTAAATGCAGGAAAGATATATGACGAGATAAGTACTGAAAAGTTAGTGGAAGGCATATATCTGTTCCATTACAGTAATGGCAATGACATGAACGGAATTATGCTCATAGAGATCCGTTAAATCAATAGTATAAGTTCACCAGAACCTGACCATAGCTACTTTCCCGAAAGATATCAGCTATTGTCAGGTTCTCATTTTTATGTAGTTTTAGTAACATGTAATATATCTAATACCCTATTTTACCTATAGTCTATTCTAAAACCATGGAACGAAAATAATTCCTGAAAAACATATGTCATTGTCAACTCCAGGAACACTCAGCAGTTTTAAAAATAATACCGATTCATTAAAATACCATATCTATGGTGTTCCAGATGTGGCACACGAAGTGAAAAAGCTGGCACCAAACATAACTTAAAATACAGACCGGGGACCGGATGATTGAAATAAAATACATCTACGAAGAGGGGATTACCATACCTGCCTTTAGCGAGCTTAGTTTATCATTGGAAACATGTAAAGTATGGCAATTCTAGATCTGATAACTATTTTTTCGAAAATTAATGACGGACGATTAATCAGATGTTAATCTGATTAACGTTGCACTACTATTTATTCAATTCATATAAATTGCAGTCAAATAAATTACACTTTATAAAAGCACATACACAAAATAAATAATATTTACATTAATTTATTATCCGAACAAACAGACCACTGATTGGAATCATAACTTGACAGGAGTGTATTTATTATATTTAACTACAGGAAAATACAGATGAACGAAGAAAGAAATCTGGAGATAGCGAAGAAATGGTTTGGTGCATTCAATGAACATAACCTCAAAAATTTATTGGCTTTGTATCATGATGAAGCAGCACACTATAGCCCGAAATTAAAGATAAGACAACCTGAAACAAATGGTTTGGTTTTAGGAAAAGAAGCGCTTGCGGCATGGTGGAGCGATGCTTTTGATAGATTACCTACACTTCATTATCAATACACAACACTTACTGGGAATGAGGACCGAGTATTTATGGAATACATACGTACTGTAGCAAATGAAACCGATATGCTTGTAGCTGAAGTGTTGGAAATAAGTAATGGTTTAATAACTGCATCCAGGGTGTATCATGGGTAATATTGGCCAATAAATAGTTTAATGTATCCTCAATGGCCTACTAACAATAGGTATCTTTCATATTTATTAAAGAATTAAATTTACAAGAGCAATAATATTAAATGCTATCATCCAAAACTAAAACACCATAACATGACGCTTAATGAGATTAAAGATCTTAGATATGAATTCTTTGATAATGCGGAAACGCATTTTATGATCTTTGATAACAATCTGAACATTATAGATGTCAACGAATCTTTGTTAAACTACTATCATGCTACAAAGAATCAGCTGGTTGGTAAAAACCTTCTTGAAGTTTCACCGGAAGCAAAAGAAAAAGGATTGTACGATACCTATATGAATGTTATAGAAACAGGGAAACCTGTTTTCATAGAAGATACTGTATCTATTCCATTATACGGCAATCAGGTAAATAAGCTAAAGGCATTTAAAGTTGGTAATAGTTTAGGAGTTACTGCATCGAATATTACAGAACTGAAGAATACAATTGAAGCATTAGAGATATTCTCTCATCGCATAACTCATGATGTTCATAGCCCTATGGCTAATATAATGGGGCTTACCGAGCTGGCTCTGGACAAAGATGCAAATATTGAAGAGATAAGATCTTACTGCGAAATGATAAGCGAATGTGTCATCAAACTGAATAACACAGTGGAAATGGTGAACCAAACGCTGAAGATGCAAAAGAATGATTTTGTATTTGAGCAAATAGATTTTGAGAAAGTACTAAATGAAGTAAAAAGTTCGTTGATGTTCATTGATGGATTCTCTTCAATTCGTTTTGAAGTAAAAATTGATCCTGTAGCTGATTTTTACTTCGATAAACAGATAATAATTTCTATGTTCCAGAATCTCATAGATAATGCGATCAAATACAGAAAGCTAGATTCAACAGACTGCTATGTGCACATTACAATATCCGGAGATGAGAACTACATAAATATCTCTTTTACCGATAATGGAATTGGCATAGCATCGGAACAACAAAAGAATATCTTTAAATTATTCCATAGAGCCACCTCGCAGGGAACAGGAAATGGTGTAGGTCTTTACACACTCAAATTTGGCATTCAGAAATTGGGGGGTAATATAACTTTCGTAAGCAGTCAGAACAAAGGAACTACATTTACTGTGTTACTGCCCAACAAAAAGAATCAGCAGAAGGTATCTACTGTTAATTAAGTTTAGTTGTTTTTTCCTTGCAGCATTGGTACAAAAGAAAAGTCACCCATGTCTTGCTGATACATCTGACCATCTTTATCTTTAGTTACACGCATCATTTTCTGCTTGCCATCTTCACCTACCGGCACTACCATAATACCACCTGGTTTCAATTGTTCCAATAGCTTTGGCGGCAGGAATGGTGCGCCACAAGTGATCAGTATCTTATCGAAAGGAGCATAAGTGGGCAAACCTTCGAAACCATCTCCAAAGAATCGTTTTATATTGAGGTATTTATTCAGGAAAAAGAACTTGCCTACATAGTCGTATAATGCACGTTGACGCTCTACAGTAAAAAGGGAAACGCCTAACTCTGCTAAAACACATGCCTGATAGGCACTACCTGTACCAATTTCCAGCACCTTATCATATTTCTTAAGGTCGAGTAACTGTGTCTGGAAAGCTACTGTATATGGCTGGGAAATGGTTTGAGAAGCTGTAATAGGAAAAGCCCTGTCTTCATAGGCTTGTTTTTCGAATGCAGGATCCAGAAAGAAGTGGCGGGGTATGGTATCAATGGCAGCCAACACACGCTCATCTATTATTCCTTTCTCTCTCAATAGCTGAACCAGTTGTTTCCTTAACCCTTTATGCCTGTAATTATCTTCTTTGGGAACACTCTGCAACATACTGCAAAGTTAAACCAGAAACTCTACAGAAAGTAGCCTGTAGCGTATTTGTGGATAAGTAGCCTATATATTAGTTCATAAAAAAAGCGCTCCGGACAACCGGAGCGCTTCTCTGTATAAGATTGGATCTACAATAATTAGTTGTTTGACCTTCCTTTAGTTTTTGCTACAACTTCTTCTTCTACGTTGCGAGGAGCAGGTGCGTAGTGGCTGAACTCCATTACTGAAGTTGCACGACCAGAAGAAAGTGAACGAAGCTGAGTAACATAACCGAACATTTCGCTCAGTGGCACTTTAGCCTTGATAACCTGGAGGTTGTTACGGCTGTCCATACCTTCGAGCATTGCACGACGACGGTTAAGGTCACCTGTTACATCACCCATGTACTGGTCAGGTGTTATAACTTCTACTTTCATGATCGGTTCAAGCAGTACTGGTTTTGCTTTTCTGCCTGCCTCACGGAAGCCAGATTTAGCACAAAGTTCGAAAGACATACCATCACTATCCACCTGGTGGAAAGAACCGTCATAGATACGGATCCTGAGGTTCTCCACAGGGAAACCTGCGAGCGGACCGGTAGTCATTGAAGCTTCGAAACCTTTCTGTATAGGAGCGATGAATTCGCGAGGGATAGAACCACCGAAGATATCGTTGATGAACTGGTAAGTACCCTTGCCTTCAGCCAGGAACTCAGGATCAGCAGGGCCGATCTCGAACTGGATGTCAGCGAATTTACCGCGACCACCT
This sequence comes from Bordetella parapertussis, assembly GCA_943331005.2. GTDB lineage: Bacteria > Bacteroidota > Bacteroidia > Chitinophagales > Chitinophagaceae > Nemorincola. The sequence continues at coordinate 76,997 of CALQJX020000018.1, read as the reverse complement.
GTTTGTTTCTTATAAACCTCACGGTGTTCAATTTTCATAGTGAAAGCTTCTTTGTAAGCAACCTGAGGAGCACCCTGGTTGATCTCTACCTTGAACTCGCGACGCATACGGTCTACGATGATCTCGAGGTGAAGCTCACCCATACCGCTAAGGATGGTCTGGCCGGTATCTTCGTCAGTTTTTACACGGAGCGTAGGATCTTCTTCCACCAGTTTAGCGATAGCCATACCCATTTTATCAACGTCTGCCTGAGTTTTAGGCTCAACAGCTATAGAGATAACCGGTTCTGGTATGAACATGTTTTCCAGAACGATCGGGTGTTTTTCATCACAAAGGGTATCACCTGTTTTGATCTCTTTGAAACCAACAGCCGCACCGATATCACCAGCTTCGATGAAATCGATAGGGTTCTGTTTGTTTGCGTGCATCTGCATGATACGGCTGATACGCTCGTTTTTGCCTGAACGCATGTTCAGTACATAAGAACCAGCGTCCAGATGACCTGAATAGCAACGGAAGAACGCAAGACGACCTACGAACGGATCGGTCATGATCTTGAACGCAAGTGCAGCAAATGGTTCTTTAGCATCTGGTTTACGCTCTACTTCTTCGCCGGTATCAGGATTGATACCTTTTACTGCTTCAACGTCCATAGGACTAGGCAGGTAGCGGATGATAGCGTCGAGTGCAGTCTGTACACCTTTGTTTTTATAAGCTGAACCGCAAAGCATTGGGATAATGCTCAGATCGATCGTTGCTTTACGAACTGCTTCATGGATCTCAGCTTCAGAGATGCTGTTTGGATCCTCGAAGAATTTCTCCATCAGTTTATCATCGTATTCAGCTACTGCTTCTACGAGATACTGGCGCCAATGGTCCACTTCTTCTTTCATATCTTCTGGGATCGGCACTTCTTTGTAAGTCATGCCCTGCGTAGCGTCTTCCCAGATGATACCTTTCATCTGAATAAGGTCAACTACACCCTTGAAGTGATCTTCTGCACCGATTGGCAGCTGCAGTGGCACAGATTTTGCACCCAGCATGTCTTTGATCTGCTGAACAACCATCAGGAAGTCTGCACCGATACGGTCCATTTTGTTGACGAAACCGATACGTGGTACACGGTAACGGTTTGCCTGGCGCCATACAGTTTCAGACTGTGGTTCCACACCATCTACGGCACTGAACAAAGCCATAAGACCATCCAGTACACGCATAGAACGTTCCACCTCGATAGTGAAGTCAACGTGACCAGGAGTATCGATGATGTTGAATTTGTATTTTTTTGATTCCGGAAGTGCTTTACCCTGAATAGTAGGGAAGTTCCAGAAGCAGGTAGTCGCTGCTGAAGTAATAGTGATACCACGCTCCTGTTCCTGTGCCATCCAGTCCATGGTTGCAGCGCCTTCATGCACCTCACCTATTTTGTGGTTTACACCAGTGTAGTAAAGAATACGCTCGGTAGTTGTGGTTTTACCGGCATCAATGTGAGCTGCGATACCGAAGTTGCGCTGTAAGCGGAGATCTGCCATTGTTTAATTTATTATAATTGTTTGGATTCTAAAATTTGAGGTGCAAAGGTAAGTGATTTAATGGGAAAATAACCAAATATGGATAGTAGAAACCAAAAAAGATGGCTATTTAATACATCAGTAACAATTAAAGCCCATAAAACAGCTTTGCAGCCTGAAGAAAATGAAAGTGAAGAGTTTGATTACATCAGGTTCAATTATATTCAAGCCATTATTTTACATTGATCTTTGTCTCTTCAGAAGTAATTCCGTCTGTTACTTTTACTGTATAAATACCTGAAGAAAGACCTGAAAGATCCAATGTGTATTTGTTGTCGCCTGCAGAGGCATTAGCCGACATGCTTTTCACCAATTTGCCTGCTTTGTCGAAGAGACGAATATCAAATTCAGCCCTTTCTTTGGCAGATAGTGTTAAGGTAGCTGTACCTGTTGTAGCCGGATTGGGGAATATGTTAAGTTTAAGAACAGTAGATTTTGTAGCTGAAATACCTGAAGGAATGCCCAAGGCCTCGTTGATCTGGCTTTTCAGTAATTCCATGTCCACCGTATTATTCTGATTGCCATAGATATGGTGGCTGGTTCCACCCAACACAACTATTTTAGGCATACCGGGCGTGCCATACTGAGTCTGAACAACAGAAGTGTCTGAAAAGGTAGGCATAATATACAAACCATTGGCATTTCGCCATGTATTCATTTCTGTGCAGGAAGTGAGCCCGTCGTCATCAATGAGGTACATTTCTACCCTGCCCGGATAAGAGGCAGTGTAAGATTGCACAACCGTTTGCACATCGTTGGCAGGAATAATACATCCTGAGCATGGCATTACAAAAACTGCAACTATGATCTTACCTCCATCCAGTTCTGAAAAGAGATGGTGTGAAACCCCTGAACAATCGTTGATATTGAAATCTGTAGCAGTGGTTTGGGCATAGGCAGCAGAACCCAACAAAAGCAAAAAGGAAGATAGAATTTGTAAAACAGTCTTTTTCATGCCATGAAAACTTAAATCAATATAGATAAGTCATTCAAAGATAGGCATAAAACAGATTTGACTGAGCAATGAAATAGAGAAAACACAACAAATACGAAGAACATATAGGATTCGAAACTACTCTGGTTTTAGTTTCGGACGGTCATTCCCATATGTCCTTCGCATCTGAAGTATCTGCAGCATATAAATAAAATAAGCAACAACATCTAATAAATAGTTTTCACAGTGATAGAAAAGATCTTTGTTCTACTTTACAATATTCAGCGCCAATTGGATCAGCACTACAGCATATTTTAATAAACCCAGCAAAAAAGCAAAAGCAAGCAAATAATTATCAGCAAACACTCCATACGCTACCCAACAACCATTCATCAGTAAACCGGTCCACATTTGCAGGTTTCTTGCCGAAGCAGATGGCAGCTGCATGTTGGCCACTTTTACTATTACAGGCAAACTGAAAACGGCATGAATGGCCGATAACAGGCAACCTGCAACACAAATGATCTGGGATATTATCATCGGGTTCGGGTTTGTGTAATCCAGTAATTACAATGCAAAAATGCAACAGTTACTACTAGTGTACAATGGGAAAATATGTACAAACTATACGGGAAAAATCCCGTATTGAAATACGGGTAAAAACACCTTTACAACAGATTTGATTCCGAAGATAATAATATCAACTTTGCATAGTAATTTGCAATAGCTTGAAACTATTAACAAATAAAAGGAATTGGTTTATAATTTATATCTATAACAAATAAAACAAAATTACTATGCTCAACCACGGAGATGACATCAGGCCATTGGTTCTGAACAAAAACATGAACGATGAAGGAAAATTCAATTTCTCTTACAGTTACCGCGACACTATTGCAAGTCCGGACTTTTTGACCGATCTGACTGTAAATTGGGAAATCTTCCAGAACAAGGTATTGCAACTAAACAACCTAAACCCGGTTGCTTTAGACCGGTTGGCATTGAAATTCATTCACCGTTATAATGAGACTACGAACAGATGGTTCCTCACTGTGCAGCTCTGCGAAATATATGGCAAACCACTACCCGATGCCGACTTTATGCGCAGGCATGAAAGTTATTTGCTGATTTGCAGAGATCTGTATTTTACGATCAATGACAATGGCACTATTTCTGAAGATGGCAGTAATGGACTTGGCGGTTCAACAGAATCGAGATATGGAATTGACTATTTCAACAATGTATATTACGGAGTGAACAGAGTGGTACTTGGCCGCAACGTGCAGTGCGCTACCTATTCATGGTATGTTATACAGAAAGTGTATAGCGACAACCAATCTGCAGAAAGGCCCGACAATTCTTTATTCAGTCTTTGTCTCACTTCATCGTCATACAAGGCACTGCTGCCCTCAAAAAATACTTATGTAGAGTATCCGCACTGCATCACACTGTTCATGCAGTACAACAGCACAGATTGCCTGGACGGAAATGATGTAGTATTAGGAAACTTTGGAAATAAAGCAGCCAACTACAATACACTTTGCCCAAAAAGGTGTGGTCTGTTTTTATGGAATGCTGATTTACCTAGACCTTTAAACGTAGTTCTATAATTTTTATTGAATTTCATTTAGAAGTGCTTTGTATGGAAATACAAAGCACTTCTTGTTATAAATGAATCAGAAATGCATTATTATTATTTCATTATACCTGGTCTGTGTGCTGCTTTTTGTTTAATTGCAGGACTGAAATTTCGTTCATTTCTACCTATCTCTCTGAGTTTACTTATCATTGATGCAGTACTATCAATATTTACAGATATTTCCAGTTTGTTTTTTTTTGATAGAAGTGAAGAAATTCACAACACCTTTCTGTTAGTTGATACCCTTTTGCTTTCATTTGCAACTTATTCATTACTAAAACCGCACATAAGAAACAAACTATATCCAATAAGCATAATTACATTTTTAATCAGTTGGCTATATTCTATTTTTCAGGCAGGATTTGATCATTTTGCCAATTTTTCATTAGCTGTTTCTTCCCTTGTTATTACTACTAACTATCTATTTGCATTGTATCAAAGCGAACTATTTGCTGAAAAACATTTGATCATCCCCACAAGAACTATCTGTTTTGCGCTTATCATATATCATTGCGGCACCTTTGCTTTCTTCTGTGCGCTACCCTACCTCATGAATGATAGTATACCAAACTACATAATAGATATCAATACTATTCTTGACTCTATGAAGTATATACTGACAGGAGTAGCTTTTTATATTTTCAAAAGAAATAGTTCACCAAAAAAATCGGCAAATGGGTGACAAACAGATATTGCTGGGGGTATTGTTCACTACTCTGCTATTATTGCTGCTGGTAGCAGGCATTTTTATTTCTATCTACATTGCCGGCAAGCACCGCATGCAGCAGGAAATAAAGATCACCCAAATGGAGCTGAGCTTTGAGAAAGAAATGCGCCAAACCGAAAATGAGGTAAGTGAGCACATGATGGAGCAATTTGCTCAGGAGCTACACGACAATATAGGCCACTTGCTTACCTGCATGAGGATCACCATTGAGAATAAGAAAATGGACAATCCGGATAATGTGGATAGTTACGAGCCTATAGAAGGCTACCTCGATGAAGCATCGGAACAGATAAAACTACTGAGCAGATCACTGAATACCGAATACGTAAAAAACACAGGCCTGTATGATATAGTGCAACTGGAGGTAAAAAGGATCAATGATCTGAAACGACAAACCATTCACCTGAAAGGAGAACTGGAACAACTACAGTTTGGCAAAGATGTGGAATTACTCGTTTTCCGTATGTTTCAGGAGATGATGAATAACTCCATCAAACATTCTAGAGCAAAGAATATCTATATCAACTTAGCTTCAGAAAACGGTTTCATGATGGAAGTGTATGACGATGGAAAGGGATTTGATCTGGAGAAGACCCTTAATTCTCCAAGAGCATCGGGATTGAAGAACATCATAAAACGAGCTAAAATGGCCGGTATGGACTGCAAAATAGCGTCATCGGCCGGAAATGGCTGCAGATATGTGCTGCGGCAGACCAATACTATTTAACCTAAAATGGACTATTTTTAAGATCTATATACCAATCATGAAGAACATTATACTCGTAGACGATCATGTCATTATAAGAAACGGACTCAAGGAACTGATAGAAAAATTAGGACCATATCAGGTATTGATGCAATATGACAACGGAAAAGAATTTATAGATGCTTTTCCGCTGGAAACTGAACCCGACCTGATAATAATGGATATTTCCATGCCCGAAATGAATGGTGATGAAGTGGTAGAAGTATTGAATACTAAAGGAATTAAACTACCTATACTCATTCTTACCCTGAATAATGATGAGAACAGATTGGTGCGTTTGTTCAGACAGGGCGTAAAAGGATACATGCAGAAAAACTGCACTGCCGCAATGATGAAGGAAGCACTGAGTGAGATCTTTCAGCGAGGCTATTATCATAATGAGCACATGGCATTTGCGCTTACTGCCAAAGAATGGGGAAAGACCACATCAGAACAGCATAAAGTGCTGGAAAAGCTCTCTGAACGTGAAAAGGAATTTATAAAGCTTGCCTGCGACGAGAACGAATATACCTACAAACAAATAGCAGATCTTATGGCGGTGCAGCACAGAACAGTGGATGGATACAGAGAATCTATTTTCGAGAAATTCGGCATCAAATCAAAAGCAGGTCTGGTACTTTTTGCTATGAAACACAAATTGGTAGAAGGTATGGCCTGATACTGATCTGTTTCCTGTTGTCTTTCATTTATCTTATGTTTGTTGTTATCAAACAGACATCATGCGTTATATACATACCAGCTTTATAGTCATTGCCTCTTTCATAGCATTTGAAGCAGCGGCACAGAAGAAGAATTTCACCATTACAGAGGCTACCAATGGCATGGCTACCACGCTTGCCCCGAAAAGCATTAAAAATGCATCGTGGCAGCCTGGCACTGCTTGTTTGTGGCAATTGGGCAAAGAGGGAAATAATGATGTATGGAAAGTTACTGACTATGACAAAGCAGGGAAAGCCTCCTATACTGTAAATATGAGTGAGGGCCCATCTAGTGGCCTCAACATAGCATCTATGAAATGGCTGGACAAGGATCGGGCCTATGTGATGAAGGGTAGTTCTGTGCTCATAGGCACACTTACTGAAGGTAAATGGAACTGGCAAAATGCAGCCAATCTGCCCGAAAATGCAGAAAATGTTACCATCGTTAAAAGCAACAATATTGCATACACCGTAGGCAACAACCTGCACCTGCAGAAAAGTGGCAGTAAGGACGATATTGCTGTAACCAACGAACAGGACAAGAACATAATATGCGGCAAGCCAGTGCATCGCGATGAGTTTGGTATAGACAGGGGTATATTCGTTGCTCCCAAAGGCAATAAACTGGCCTATTACCGCATGGACCAGACCATGGTGAACGACTATCCTGTAGTGAAATGGGATGCTACACCTGCAATAGCCAACATCATTAAATACCCAATGGCCGGCGGCAAGTCACACGAAGTGACACTATGTGTCTATAACATTGCTACCGGCAGCACGGTAATGCTGCAAACAGGCACTACCAACAAAGACCATTACCTGACAGCTGTGACCTGGAGCCCCGATGAGCGTTACATATATGTAGCATTGCTGAACCGCGAACAGGACCATTTGTGGCTGAACCTATATGATGCAAATACAGGAGCCAAGATCAAAACCCTGTTTGAAGAGACCAATCAGAAATACGTACATCCTTCCCATCCGCTTACATTTATAGAAGGCAGAGAAAATGAATTTATATGGCAGAGCGAAAGAGACGGATATAATCATCTGTATCTCTACAACACCAATGGCAAACTGATCCGTCAGCTGACGAAAGGAAATTGGGTAGTAAACGAAATTGCAGGTATCAATGCTGATGAAGACAAACTGATCGTTACTACTTCAAAAGAGTCTCCGATGGAAAAACACATCTATTCTGTGAACCTGAATAACGGCTCACTGAAAAGAATAGACAAAGACCCTGGTATGCACACCGCTATTTGCAGCGGAGATGGCAGGTATGTACTGGATGTTTATAATGCAGCCGGTATACCAAAGAATGTTTTTGTGCATGCTATAGATGCCTCTGCCTCCTACGAAATACTAAAAGCAGAAAACACCCTTACAGCATATAACAGACCTGAAATAAAGAATGTGACCTTAACTGCAGCAGATGGTGTTACTACCCTTTATGGCAAGCTGATACTGCCGGTAAACTTTGACAAAAACAAAAAGTACCCAACCATTGTTTATCTCTACAATGGTCCGAATGTGCAGTTGCTCCACAACTCATTCCCGGAAAGTGGCAATCTGTGGTATGAATACATGGCACAAAAAGGCTACATAGTATTTACAATGGATGGTCGTGGCAGCTGGAACAGAGGATTGAAATTTGAACAGGCTACTTTCCGCCATCTGGGCGATGTGGAAATTGCTGACCAATTGAAAGGTGTGGATTATCTGAAATCGCTCCCCTATGTAGATAGTAAAAGAATGGGTGTACATGGCTGGAGCTATGGCGGATTCATGACCACATCGCTAATGTTGAAACACCCTGATGTTTTCAAATGTGCGGTTGCAGGCGGCCCGGTAATGGACTGGAAAATGTATGAGGTGATGTATACAGAACGCTATATGGACATACCTGCCAACAACCCTAAAGGATATGAAAAAGCAAATCTGCTGGACAAAGTAAAAAATCTGCAGGGCAAACTGTTACTGATACATGGCACCAATGACGATGTGGTAGTTTGGCAGCACAGCATCAACTTCATCAAAAAGAGTGTTGATGAGGGTGTACAGGTCGATTACTTTGTATATCCGGGTCATGAACACAATGTACGTGGCAAAGACAGAGTGCACCTGATGCAGAAGATAACAGACTATTTTGACCTTTATCTGAAACCATAAGCATATAATAAATTTTATATAAACTGTATTATCTCTAAGCATAACATTTAAGCTTTTCAACATTAATCTTAGAATTTTATGTTATTGTCAAAAGCTATTTGGTGTACTTTTGTGGCTGGTACGGTTTTTGTACTCCCATATTAAATCACAACTCAATGAAAAAAACACTAGTTGCCATTACCATGGCATGTTATGCATGCCTTTTCATGACATCGTGTATCGTTTCTAAAAAGAAGTACGATGCAGAAACAGCAAGAGCTGAAAAAGAAAAAGCAGAAAAGAACGCACTTGCCAAACAGCTGGGCGAACAGCAGGACCAGAATAAAAAGCTTACTGCCACCAATACCGAACTAAAAAATACCATTGCTTCACTCAATGATCGTATCGGCAGGCTTAAAGACAGCATGAGCAATATGGAAGGCACTGTAAAGGAGCTGACCAACAAAGTAAATGTGCTGCGCGATGAAAAAGAAAACACCAAGCGCCAGCTGAAATCGACCAACGAACAGATAGCAGCTCAGCGTCAGCGTCTGGAACAACTGCAGGCATTGCTGGATCAGCAACAGGAAGCTGCAGAAGCACTGCGCAAGAAGATCGCAGAAGCGCTTAAAGGCTTCAACAGCAATGAGCTGACCATCAAAATGAAAAATGGTAAGGTATACATCAGCATGCAGGAAAGTCTGTTGTTCCCATCGGGCAGTGCAGTAGTTAACCCGAAAGGCAAAGAGGCACTCTCTAAGGTTGCAGGTGTATTGAATACAAGTTCAGACATCAACATCAACATTGAAGGACATACCGATAGTCTGCCTATACACACAGTGAAGTTTGCAGACAACTGGGAACTGAGTACTGCGCGCGCTACTTCTATAGCTCATGTGCTTATAGACGAATACCGTGTGGTGCCAGCCAAACTGGTAGCAAGCGGCCGCAGCGAATACGATCCGATCGCTTCAAATTCAACACCTGAAGGTCGCGGACAGAACAGGCGTACAGAAATAATACTGGAACCAAGGCTGGACGAACTGATGAAGTTGATGGATGGCGGTAAATAAGCCACTAAATAACTGCATTTAAAAAAATAGCGTTGGATAAACTCCAACGCTATTTTTTTGTAACTGATTGAACTATTTAGATAGTGACCTGATACTGTAACCAAACCGAATTTGCATTGGTAGTGTGTGTAATATCGCCATTGGTCTGCTTGGTGAAGACCGGGCGTAATTGATAATTCAGAGACAGTTTTGACTGATGTTTATTGATCAGCCAGTTCACCCCGGCATCGTATACATTTACCGGATCCTTCAGCTTGTCGAAGCTGGCCATGCGATAAGAAGCATACGGCATCAATGTACCATTATCTCCGAACAGATCTTTGGGTAATCTGAAACCTACCTGTGCATAAATATTGCTGCCTGTGCCAAACATTGGATAAGCATTGCCTGCGCCATTGAATATAGCAGGATCAGTGTTGCCATTGGCAGGGTTCATGATTCCGTTATTGCGCAAATAGTTATTGCCATAATCAGTAAAGAAATAACCGGCATAGGCACTGAGCGCGTATTTGTTACCCTTTATTGGCATATCAGCATAGGCTGCAACACCCCAAAGCAGCATGTTGTTGAATGCTGTGTCTGCACCGTTCAGGTGCCAGGTTGCGTTTTTCTGGTAAATAGCTCCTGCTTCGATGTTCAGGATCTTCTTATCGCCAAGATATGTACCGGTCATATATGGCGTGGTGTGCGTTTCTTTATCGAATATGTTGTAGATAAACAATCCGGAATACTGGTGTGTATGACCGAAAGGAGTAAAGGTTGCATCCTTACCTATTGCAGGAACTGTTTGCCCATTGGTTTGTATGGGAAATGGATCTGAAATAGCTACTCTGTAATCTATCTTTCCAAACTGTCCGCGCGCATATATGCTCAGCTTGCGGGCAAATTCATCGGTCTGGTCAACCGTAGCCTGCAAAAACACAGGCACATCAGTAGTCATAATTGTGCCTATACCCGGCTGAGAAAAACGACTGAGGCCATTGACTATGGTCAATCCCCCACCCAACTTCAGCATATCGTTCTTCTTAAATACCTTGTACTCTCCAAGTGCATCGTGAAAGAAAGCCTGAAGTTTACGGTTGCCCGAATTTTGTGCAATGAAATTGAAATTGTTCATTCCATACTGTGTGTAAAAGAACACATGGTCTGAAAGCTGACCAAAAAGCTGCATGCGGGTGCGCCGCAGACCAATATCGAAAGTGTTTTGTTGCGGATCGTCGTTTACTGTAGTGCCCGGATTACTCTGGTCATATCTGGCCCACGTCTGGTTGAGGAATGTTGCTTTTATGTATTTTGAACCATCAGAAGTCAGGTTGTATTTCAGTTCAGATTTTGGCTTTTCTTCAGTTGTAGCGGGGCTTGTTGTGGTTTGTGCAAATGCAGGCAGACTTGCCACAGCCAATAATGAAGTCAAGTAGATAGTGCGTTTCATCATACAACAATAATCACTTTTTACTTACAGATATGTTAAAATCAATTTAATATATTATTGAATCTATAAATTACTGTTTTAAATTAATTTAAACAAAAAAAGCACTCCGTTTAAGGGAGTGCTTTTTTTGAAGAACTAAAGTGGCTACAATTAGTCCTGCTGCCATTTAAGCACTGATGAAATATTATTCCCGCTCAGTCTGATAACGTACATACCAGAGCGAAGGGTGAGCCCTTTTAACTGCAAAACCTGCTCTTCTTTGTTCCAAATTTCTGAACGAATGAGCCTGCCTGTTACATCGAAAATATTTACAGTTACCAGAGCTGAAAATTCTGTAGCAGAATGCAGGAAAATATCTCCGTTACCAGACCTTGCACACCAGAATGCAGGTTGTTCTCCGGCAATATTGTCTATACCTGTAACTGCACCATAAATTGCATATCCTTTGCAACCTGCAGAATCTACCAATACAGCATAAGAACCTGTAACCGTAGTTGTGTAGGTAGCATTTGTAGCGCCGGAAATAGGTATAGGTGGAATAGAAACCGAATACCACTGGTATGAAGTATACAATGCAGGCACTGAATAAGTAGTACCCGTTTTAGTAACTGTAGGATGAGGCGTAGGATTAACAGTAACAGTGGAACTGGCAGAATCTACCCTGACACCACCATTGTAGAGATATAGTTTCACAGTTTTTACACCAGGTGTGGGGAAACATATATTAGCCGGACTGCTACTGGTAGTAGTGATGGTAGCACCAGGGCAAGACCAACGCGCACTATCAACAGTACCTGTACTTGTGTTGGTAACAGTAATACAACTATCCTGACAGGCTGTTGATGAACTGGAAGTCATAGAAGCTGATACCGAAGCTGCTGTAAAACCGGTAACCTTTATATCATCTACGCCAAAGGCAGGATCGCTGCCTGTCTGGTCTCTGAATTCGAAACCAAATTCCAGAAATGCTTTGTTATCGAATGCGGCCAATGTTATAGTCTGCAATGCCCAGGTGGAACTACCGTAATAAGAACTGATTGGAGATGTAATGAGTGTCCAGGTACCAGTAGAACTGGTACGGTAATAAACCTTTCCATCGGCAGCTGCGCTACCATTGCATAACCACCAGAAAGAGAACGAAACACCCGTATAACCGGTAGTAACAATAGGTGTGTTCATTACAGTAAAGTATGTTTCACCGGTGGCGCCTGCATTGTAGTTACAGTTACTGCCATAAAAAGATGAAAGCAATGGACCGCAGTTCATATGCAGGTAATAGCTGTTTGGCGAACCGGTGATACCTGCAGGTTGATTGGGCGTTGTAGTACCTGCTATACCCGCAGTATATGTATTGTTTATGAGCCACTGATTGCCAACTGGCAAAATAACACCACCCAATGCACCTGATAGCATGGTCCAGTCTGAAGCACTGCCTGTATTGAAGTTTTGCGAATAAATGGTAGTCTGTGCTATTGCCGCAAGACTACTCATTGATAAAAGGAATGTAAGTAGTTTCTTCATAAATAATGGTTTTAATAAATGTACAAATTCTAATTGAATAATCAAAAAGAATAATGCAATTCATATTAAAACATAAAGAAGACAACTATTTATAGAAAAATGGTTGGTTGCAGCATATGAATAATAAAAGCAGTGCAAGCAAATTACTTACAGAACTCCTTGGTATATGCTTCAGCCTGAGGATTCTTTAATTTGAAGGCCATCCTGAAATCGCCACAACCACTGTCTTTTACATTCATTCTATGATAGAACATACCTCTGTATATAAAAGACTGTGACCACATAGGATCTATCTCGATAGCAGATGAGAGATCATTGATACCGGCTCTGTAATTCTTCATTTCGCCATAAGCTACAGCCCTGTTCACATATCCCATTATATGCGCCGGAAACAGTTCGATCTCTTTGCTGAAGTCATCAATAGCACCCTGAAAATCGCCTGATTTGAATTTACTTGACCCCCTCATACTATAAGCCAGATAAAAATCGGGGCGAATATTGATAGCAGAATCGAAATAAATTACAGCCTCTTTGTAATTTCCTACACCAGATGCTTTGCGGGCCCTGGCCATAAGTGCCATGTAAAAATCCTTTTTCAGTATCAAAGCTCTTTCAAGATCTTTCTTACTGGCTTTTTCGTCACCAACCATTTCTTCAAGATTGGCCTTGTTGAAGAAACCAAGTGTGAACTCAGGATTGATAGTGACTGCTTTATTGAAAGAATACATTGCACCTTTGAAGTCGCCTTTCAACTGATATACTCCACCCAACTGATAAAAAGCTCTCCAATCATTCGAGTCGGTCTTAATGCAGGTAATATATTCCATCTCGGCCATATCCAGCTGGTCAGTAAGTACATAATCATTACCCTTCTGATAATGTTCAGATATAGAACCGGCAGCATTCTTTTTTTTATTGCCCATACCACAGGAAACCAATAATGCACAAGAGGCAATAACAGCTACAGCCAAAGAGAAACGACGAATCATTAGTATGAATTTTGCTGAAAAATAAACCGATTTAAACAATAAAACAACTTTGAATTGTGAGCGTTCATTTATTTACACCCGGTTAATAGAATACGCCTTTCTTGGTTTACTCCAGACTCGAAATATTTGATATCATATTGAATTTACAGATCAAATACACTATTTTGTAGTCATATTAAACACAGTTCACAAAACATGAAAAAGAACATCTTAAAAGCATTAACCGGTGTAGCGCTGTTTTCTGCTACTGCAGCTAACGCACAGTGCCCCGCAGGCCGATACCTGACCAATATGTTCGGGGTTACAAAAACTACGGTTACATACTCAGCAGCAAACAGTCTGCTCATGGATATATATGAGCCAGCCGGAGATGCAGCAACAGTGCGGCCCCTTATAGTGCTGGCACATGGCGGCAGCTTTGTTGCCGGCACCCGCACCGATGATGCAACCATTGACTCCTTTTGTGTGAGATTTGCCAGAAGGGGCTATGTAACAGCTTCTATTGACTACAGACTGGGCAATGCTATTGCCATGGCTCTGGACTCTACCGTGGCTATAGATGTAGTGATGAAAGCTGTAAGTGATGGCAAAGCCGCGCTACGATACTTTATGAAAGATGCTGCCACTACAAACACTTACCGTATAGACACCAACAACATTTATGCCGGTGGCAACTCTGCCGGAGCTGTGCTATACATGCATGTAGGTTATCTGGATTCTGCAGAAGCTCCCTCGCATATACTTACTGCTATTGCTGCAAACGGCGGTATGGAGGGCAATAGTGGCAATGCGGGATACACTACCAAATGCAAAGCCATTGTAAATATGGCGGGTGCACTGAACATGGCCTCATTTGTAGATGCCACAGATGTACCTTCTGTAAATATGCAGGGTAGTACCGACGCAGTAGTTCCGTATAACTGCGCCAAAGCAATAAGTGGCTCTATAGACGTGAATCTATGTGGTTTGGGTGTGCTGGAAGGCGAATATGTTTCGAAAAGCATTCCACATTGGAGCAAAGTGTTTACCGGAGATGGCCATGTGCCATGGAACGCTGATGCAGCCAAACTGAACACTGTAGATTCTTTTGTAAAAGAATACCTCTACACATTGGTTTGTCCATCGGGTACTTCTGTCGAAAGTATTGACAACAAAGAGGGTCTTTCACTCTACCCCAACCCAACTAATGGCATCTTCAACATAAGTGCTGCCAGCCCTATAAGCGAGGTATCTATAAACGACCTGACAGGACGCGCACTCTATATTTATACAGAAATACTAAAGAAAGATGTGGCAATAAACACTGCCCAACTGGCAAAAGGCTTGTATTTGGTGAGTGTACACTATGCTGATAAAAATCTGGGTACAGCTGTAAAAAGACTGATAATAGAATAACCATCACAGCAGCTGCTGCTACTTCTAATCTGCCGGAGTAGCAGCAGATTGTTGTTTGTTCCACCTTATAGCATAACAGATATAGAGATTGAAATCGAAATTGGTAGATTTATCTCCCTTGCCATAACCGGCTATCTGCAATGGTGCGAGACTGCTGAAAGAACGTCCATTCATCAGGAACTTACCCCTCATGTTCCAGCCTGCCATAATGCCATGCACCAATTCTACCCGCATACCTACCGTTAGCTCGGCCCATACAGCAGCAAAGTTCTGTCCGGCACTAATGCCTGTGGTACTGCCCCACACACTATCGGTTGTAGTATATACAGCATCTCCCCTGTTCACGTTGCTCATGGCCGCCCTCAGGCCCATAAACATCATATCCCAGTCTTTGTTGCTTTCTCTGTAAAGTATACTTTTATTGAACCCCAGTCTGCCAAAGTAATTGGTGGTCTTATATTTCAGATCATCGAAGCTGACATCAGATCCTCCCCAGCCACCTTCGGCAACCAGATAGTATTCATTTTTGAGGTAGTAACTCACTTCCCCCTCATAGCTATACCTGTTGGACGCATACTGATTGAGAACGGGATGGAAGATATCTGCACCGATAGTGAGCTGATGACCACCGGTAAATTTCTTTTTAGCGGGTGCTTTATCTGTCTCTTCAGTACCTGCTGTATCTGTTTGTGCAGCAACGGGAGAAAGATGGCAAACCATCGCCAGGCTAAGAACGAGGATGTATATATACCTGGACATGGGTTGTATTTACATTATTGGTTACACTCTTGTTGCTGATAGTAACAGAGTCTATAAAATTATGCGTGGTACCAACTGTATTCAGACTGAAGAAATGACTGTAACCACAAGCATTGGAAACAAACTTCAATTCTCGGTTGTAGCTGAAAGTGAGAGTATCTATAGCACTACCAGCGGCAGTATCTGCGGCAAAAAGCCATTGACAGGTATCGGATAAGGGTGATAAAGAAACAGTAAAATTGGATGACTTTGCATAGTAAGTACCCTTATTCATTACAGCAATGACCGGTACCAGCAAGGCTGAATTGAATGCTGTATCTATTACTTTATTGTCGGTGGTTTTGCGCACACTCTTCATTATCAGCACTGCAGTTTTGGGTGTGAGGCATGGCTGCCTGTCTTGTGTGCAGGCATGCAGCAACAAAACAGGTATGAAAAAGGCCTTAAGATATTTTCCCTTATCAGTCATTGAGCGTATTCAGTAGACCATCAATTTCGGCTATCAGACCATCCAACTGGCGGCGCATATTATCCTTTTCTTCAACATCGGATACGGTACCGCCCAGATTCACGCTTACCATATTCTGCTCCAGCGAGGCTAATTGCTTCTTCAGTTTAGCTTCAGCAACTGCCTGACGGGCAATAGTATCCTTCAGGCGTTTGTTTTCGGCCTCTAACGCTGTATGTTTTTTGATAAGCGTGTTCAGTTTCCTGTTAAGTTCGTCAAGCGCCTGCATTAATCGCGGATTTGTGCGTTGAGTTTGTTTTTATATGCATCAGAGAGCTTTTTCATCAACTGCTCTGTTTCAGTATCCGTTAAGGTACGGTCTTGCAGCTGAAAAGTATAATTCAGCGCATAAGATTTTTTACCAGACCCCAGTTTCTCACTCTCAAACACATCGAACAGGCCAAAAGATCTGAGTTCTGCTATCTTCAACTGACCGGTAATATCCTGCACCTGCTGATAGGTTACCTGCTTGTCCAGAACTATAGCCAGATCGCGCTGAACGGCGGGGAATTTAGGCACCTCGGTATATTTTACCTTACCTGCAGCAACTGCCTTGCGCCACATATCCCAATGAATTTCTGCATAATATACATCCTGCTTAATATCAAAAATGCCCAGTTTCTGCTGCGGCACCTTCATGGCACCGCACAAGGTCTGGTTTTTCCATTTCCATACCACTTCATTTGCACCTTCAGTATAGGTTGTTGCCACACCACCTATGGCCGCATACCTGAGCATATTGTCTATGATACCTTTTACATAGTATATATCAGACTTTTGCTCTTTCTGCTGCCAGTGTTGTATGCTGGAGTTGCCTGTGATCCACAATGCCAGTACAGGCTGCTGAATGTATTTATCTTCTCCGCGCGAATAAACGTTGCCGAATTCGAAGAGCGAAAGATCGGTGCTCCTGCGGTTACAGTTATACTGCACCACTTCCAGGCCACTTTCCAGCATAGATGGGCGCATCGTATCCAGTTCGCTGGTGAGGCTGTTGATCATCTGCACCAGTTGTTCGTTACCCGGATAGTATTTACTATTTACAATAGAGTTGGTAACGATCTCCTGCATACCCATACCACATAGCAACTGAGCCATGCGCTCGCGCTCGGCTCGGTCGTTGGGTAATGCTTTCAGTAATGAAATATTGAGCCTTCCCGGAATACTGATGTTATCCAATCCGTCTATACGCAACACTTCTTCTACTATATCTGCAGGTTGTGTTACATCGGGTTTATTCGATGGCACTTTCAGAGAAATATGTGTAGGCGTCTCTTCTATCAGTTCGAAGCCAAGCGCCGACAATGTGTTTTTTATTGCCTCCTGTCCGTATTCCTTTCCGCTCAACTGCTGAATGTAGTTGTAAGAAACCGTTACTACGGTATCTTTTACCGGTGCAGGGTATACGTCTGTAATGCCGGAAGTAATAGTACCACCGGCAATTTCGGTGATCATTACCGCTGCGCGTTGCAGCGCAGGTATCACATTATTGATATCAACGCCCTTCTCGAAATGCGTTGCCGCATCGGTACGCAACAAGTGGTGCAGAGAGGTGCGACGGATGTTCATAGGCGTGAAATAGGCACTTTCCAGGAACACATTTACTGTACCATCGCTGATACCACTGTCTTTACCCCCGAAAACACCACCTATTGCCATTGGTCCCTCTGCATCGCAGATCACCAGATCCTGTGCGCGCAGTTTACGTTCTTTATCGTCGAGCGCCAGGAAAAGAGTTCCTTCCGGCAGGCAACGCACTATGATCTGTTTACCTTTTATTTTATCGGTATCGAATGCATGGAGGGGCTGTCCATATTCATGCAACACAAAATTGGTGATATCTACCACATTATTGATGCTGCGTACACCTATGGTCTGCAACCTACGCTGCAACCATTCCGGCGATGGACCTACTTTTATACCTTCTATTGCCACACCGGCATATCGGGGACAAGCATCTGTTGCTTCTATAGAAACCGATACAGTCGACGGACCGGCCGCATTGAAAACAGTAGCCGGCATAACCGGTTTGTGTGTACCACCGTAATGATGCGACAGATAGGCGCAAACATCGCGTGCCACACCTATATGACTGTTGGCATCAGACCTGTTTGGTGTAAGACCAATATGAATAGCAAAATCGGCAGCAGGTATTTTGAAATATTCGCGGGCAGACATACCTACAGGTACATCTTCCGGCAAAATCATGATACCGGCATGACTACTTCCTAATCCTATTTCATCTTCGGCACAGATCATACCCGAACTTTCCTCGCCACGTATCTTAGCTTTCTTTATCAGGAATGGTTCTCCTTCTGTAGGATGTACTGTAGCACCTACAGGCGCTACAACTACCTTCTGACCTGCAGCTACATTGGGGGCACCGCAAACAATCTGCCACACAATACCTTCACCGGCAGTAACCGTAGTCACGCTCAGTTTGTCGGCATTTGGGTGCTTGGTGCAAGTAAGCACCTCACCTATAACCAGGCCTTCAAGGCCACCTTTTATACTTTCTGATGGTTCCACAGCCTCAACTTCGAGACCTATAGAAGTAAGGATCCTGCTCAACTCGTCAACCTGCATAGGTGCCTCTGCGGCAGGCAGGTATTGGAGTAACCACTGGTAAGAAATAGTCATTTACAATACTGAATTTCAGCAAAGATAGCCCATCATAATAGCAAAAAGCATGTTCCTAAAAAAACGATTAACAAAATCATTTATCAACATAATAATGTGCATCAGCTGTGGATTATTGTTGGTAACTTTGCTTAATTGTGGAATAACCCATCTTTTCATCTTCATTTTGTGGGAAAACCTGTGCAAGAGATGTGTGATACATGCTTAAAATTTTACAACCCGATTTCTTTTGAGGTTCTGTTTTTCGCAGTTACATTCGTAGCCCTTCACAGCATTTTCAAGTGCTTTAATATTGAGGTAATAATTTGAAAAGATTGAATTAACACCGCAAAAGAAAGTGCCAAATAAGAATAGAAAACGAAATACTGAAGATTTTTAATTCATTAATACTGATTTCAACACCAATGGCTGTAAATATTAAGAAAGAATTTGGCGCTTCATCCCGTTCAGGTAGCCGTAAACCAGACATTTCTACGCTGGTATATGGCAAGGTTCCCCCACAGGCACCCGAACTGGAAGAGGCAGTGCTGGGTGCTGCAATGCTGGAAAAAGATACGTTTGCTCAGGTACTGGAGATCATTCAGAGCGAAGACTGTTTTTATGTAGATGCACATCAGAAGATATATTCAGCTATGCGCAGGCTTTTCGATAAGGGTACTCCTGTCGATCTGCTTACCATTACAGAAGAACTAAGAAAAACCAATGAGCTGGAAATTGTAGGCGGTGCCTACTATCTTACCCGCCTTACTATGAGTGTACTTTCCAGTGCACACGTAGAGGCGCATGCGCGTCTGGTAATGGAGAAATTCATTCAGCGCGAATTGATCCGTATCAGCGGTTCGGTGATCAGTGAGGCCTATGAAGACAGTACAGACGTTTTCGATCTGCTTGACAAGGCAGAATCGGGATTGTATGAAATTACCGACAAACATCTACGTAAAAACTTCAAAAGCCTTCAGGAGGTACTGGTTCGTACCATTGGTGAAATAGACGAAAGCCGCAAAAAGACCGATGAGGTAAATGGTGTACCATCTATGTTTGCTGCTCTGGATCGTATAACGGGTGGCTGGCAGAAGACCGATCTTATCATCCTTGCGGCTCGTCCGGCGGTGGGTAAAACGGCCTTCACACTGAACCTGGCCATGAATGCGGCCATGAACCCCAATAAAGAATTCCCTGTTGCTCTTTTCTCGTTGGAAATGGGTGCCGGCCAGATCGTTAAAAGGATGCTGTCGGCAGTAACAGAGGTGAGCATGAATGCCATAACCAAGGGCAAAATGGCTGAGCATGAATTCATACAGATGTCTCAGCGCATGCACAAACTGTCTAAGGCCAAGATCTTTATTGATGACCAGGCAGCACTGAATATCTTCGAGCTTCGAGCAAAAGCAAGAAGGCTGAAACAGAAACACGACATTCAGATGATCCTGATCGATTACCTGCAGCTCATGCAGGCCGGTATTGCCAACGGCGGTAACCGCGAACAGGAGATCAGTAAAATATCGCGAGACCTTAAGGCTCTTGCAAAAGAACTGGAAGTACCTATTATAGCACTTTCTCAGCTGAACCGTTCTGTAGAAACCAGGAAAGAATCGAAAGTACCTCAGTTGAGTGACCTTCGTGAATCGGGAGCTATCGAACAGGATGCCGACATGGTAATGTTCCTCTACAGGCCTGAATACTATGGTTTACAGAACAATGAAATGGGTGAAGCTGTGGAGGGTGAAACCCACATTCACATAGCCAAACATCGTAACGGTAGTACCGGAGAGGTGAAGGTGCGCTTCATTAAAGAATACCAGAAGTTTGTGGATATGGAAGACGACCAGTTCGACGCTTACAGGCCTGCAGGCAATAGCGGCGGAGATCCATCAGGCTTTAGTGGCGGTAGCGGTGGCGGAAATCATGGCGGCGGCAACCAGGGTAAAGTTAGCGGCGGTAATAACTTTGCCGGTCAAAGAGATAACCCGTCTGCTGGTATCCGAAGAGACACCAGCGGATTCGGCGACTCGAAGCTTTTCATACCGGGTGGTGGCTTCCAGACCAAGCAGTCTAAAGCAAATGATATGAACTGGGAAGACGATGATCTGATGGGTGGTGGCAGCACTAAACTGCCGCCAAAGCCTGACGAAGATGCTCCTTTCTAAACAAAACAATCATTAACTGAAAATAAAAATGCCCTTAATGAGCTCATTAAGGGCATTTTCTTTATGAAGATATTTATCAGTATTACTTGGTAAGCGTTAGCTGGTATACGTGAACACCAATGTTCAGCTGGGCAGCATTGTCGCAATTGCCATTACCATAGTTAAGTACACGGCTACCTGTGTAACCGGTTACATTTACCACACCAGACTGTGCATAATCGCAACTGGTTGTGAACTGAAGAGGAGTAGCAATGTTGAAATTGAAAACATGACCGCTGGGACGTGTAAGAGTAGCATTACCTGAAACAGAGAAATAGTCATCAGACCTATTATTGGTAAGTGCACCGCCAACCCATTTGCGCATCAGATTACCAGACCAAACCACAAATTTGCTGTTCAGCGGATCCTGCGCATTCATATTCATAGAGTCATTTACCTGTACTTTATAATACCAGTCACCTACTACAGTAGTGTCAACACGGGTCATTTTCACCCAACCTGATATTCTGTTACCATCCAGATGGTAATCATTGTAAGTTATGGTATGTACCTGATTGGTATCTAGGTAACGTCCATTGTATGAAATAATTATAGAACCACGACGTTTGCGACCATCGGAACAAACCACATCGGTACTACCGAACCTTATGATGAGTACTCGAGGCGTACTGAAAGTATCGGTACTTACCGTCACACTTTTATCTGTAGCACTGCGTATGTATTCGGCATTGAACAATGTACCAGCCTGATCTGCGAGAGAAATAACGTCATTATTCGCAAATTCTATCCTCGATGCGTCTGATGCATAGCCTGTCCTGTCATCATCATCCTTCAGATAATTATCATCTGTTGTATTCTTCTTGCAGGAGGAGAATATAAGTATGGAAGAAGCTATTAATAAAGTAAACTTTCTGAACCCGAAGTTGCAATGCATAAATGATCGTTTAGCGTTTAGGCACAATTATTGTGAAGTTGTGTAATGAATTTGGATGCTAATATACGAATAGTGGCAAATGTTCCATAAAAAATAAGGGAATAATCGGGGATTTGTTGTTTTAAACGCTGTCTGAACGGCTAAAACACATTATTGAATTATAACCAGCAACAACAATACTCCATTCCATCATCCAATTTAACACAGCAGGTTTTATTTTGCTTGTTTTTTTGTTGTACTTTTCGGGATTAAATCAGTTTTGTTATGTGGAAATTGCTGTTACTTATCACATTATTTACCCCTGTATCTTCTTTGCTGGCACAAGAAACAGATAGTCTGTTTGCAGTAAAAAAAGACGGCACATGGGAAATAAAGTATACTGCAAAGGCAAGAGAGAACGCTAGAATGCTGGCTAAAAGATTCTATATACCAGAAGGTCAAATGGAACTTGCCAACAACGAGGAGACCATGAGAAAACTGAATGAAGGCAATACTGTTTACGTTCCTGTTACCAAAGACAACTTCTTCAATATAAAGCCTGCTCCCCTGAAAATGAAGAATATCAGGGAGCTTTATTATCAGGTTGGCAATAAAGATGACATCAGCATTATCAGCAATTATTCGGGTGTTACCAAGGTGGAAATGAGGAGTTGGAATAACCTGAAGGGCAACACCATGAAACCCGGCAGCGTACTGTTTGTGGGTTGGGTAAAGATGATGGCCAAGGACTCTACAGACCCTGTTTCTAATACTGCCTACCCTGCTCCTAAAAAGAAAATAGTAATTGACACTTCCGGCAAAGTGCCTGTTCCGGGCGGATTGGATACTGTTTACAACAGGCAAACGAACAACGGACTGAATGTACTTACAGAAAAAGGAACTGCCGTATTCTTTGAAAAACCGGGAAAAAGCACCATTTATTATGCATTCCATAATGAGGCTGCAAGAGGTACCGTTATCAAAGTGTACAATCCGGGTTCAGGTAAAACCATATATGTAAAAGTGCTTGGCTCTCTGCCCGATACTAAACTTTATGCCAACTGCATCATAGGTATCAGCAACGGTGCCAAGGAAGCTTTGGGTATCACAGACAACAAGATCTGGTGCGAACTGTCTTACGCAGCTAATTAAAGTATAGACACACAACAGCATCACTATCAATTATTTATATTCAATCTGACATTCCGAATCCTTGCACTGTATGAAAGTATTGGTGATACGTTTTTCCTCAATAGGCGATATTGTACTCACCACCCCTGTGCTACGTTGCATCAAACAGCAGCGACCAGATGTGCAGGTGCATTATATCACAAAACTATCCTTCAAGCCAGTTCTGGAAAACAACCCGTATATAGACCAGCTCTATTATATGGATGGTGATGTGGATCAATTGATACCTGAACTAAGGAAAGAAAAGTATGATCTTATTCTGGATCTGCACCACAATCTGCGCACGATGAGACTGAAAAAAGCCCTCAAAGTGCCTGCGGAATCTTTCCCTAAACTGAACATACAGAAGTGGCTGCTTACCAATCTGAAGGTGAACCTGATGCCCGATGTGAGTATTGTGGACAGGTATTTGGAAACTGCGAAGTCGCTGAAAGTGGTAAATGATGGCAAAGGACTGGACCATTTTCTGCCATCCGGTAAGGCACTTGCCAACAACGACCTGCCTATGAGTCACTGGGGTGGTTATGTGGGTTGCGTGATCGGTGGCTCTATGAATACCAAAAAACTGCCGGTAGAACAATGGAAGAAATTCTGCTCATTGGTACCATTCCCTGTTATATTGCTGGGCGGACCAGAGGACAGAGCAGATGGAGACCATATAGCAGCTCAGGACCCGATAAAGATCTATAACTCCTGTGGCAAATTCGACCTCAACGAGTCTGCCGAACTGGTAAAAATAGCACGGGTAGTGGTAAGTAATGATACCGGCCTTATGCATATGGCAGCCGCCTACGGCAAGCCTGTAGTGTCTTTGTGGGGCAATACCTCTCCCGGAATGGGCATGTTCCCCTACTACGGGTACAACAACCTAAAAACAAGAGTGACGCCACAGTCTGTAATAGTAGAGAATACAAGTCTGGGCTGTCACCCATGCAGTAAGATAGGATATGATAAATGTCCTAGAAAACATTTCAGGTGCATGAACGACCTGGATATGAACCTGGTTTCGGAGCATGTGCAGAAACTATGGACAACACTGGCCATGAACAACGGAAATAAAAAATAAAGAAGAGAACTTGAAGCTACTTTTCCTCGCAAACCGTGTACCATACCCTCCTTACAGGGGCGACAAGCTGAAGATATTCAATCTTGCCAGCAGGTTACAGCACAGGCATGAACTGCACCTCATCACCTTTGCGCAAACCGAGGAAGATCTAAGCTACAAGTCTGAACTGGAAAAAATATTCAAGGAAGTACACTTTATATACCTGCCATCGTGGCGATCAAAGCTGAATTGCCTTGCAGCAGCATGGGACAGCAAACCACTTCAGGTGCTTTACTTTCACTCTGAAGAGATGAAAAAGCAGCTGGATGTGCTGCTTTCAAAACACAGTTATGATGCGGTGCATGTGCAACACCTGCGTATGTCGCCCTACCTGTCCGGCCGTAAAGACCTGGCACGCATACTGGATCTGCCCGATGCCTTTTCGCTCTATTGGGAGCGCAGGAAGAATGTAAAACGAAGTCTGCCTGTTACCCTGTTCGAGAACATAGAGCAAAAACGTGTGCTGGAATATGAGCCTATTCTTAAGGAGTACGATATGGCTCTGGCGTGCTCTGTTGAAGATATCAATTATCTGAAGGAGCAGCACCATACCGACAATCTGCGTTTGCTGCCCAATGGTGTAGACCTCACCACCTTCTCTGCAAGAGACCACGACTACAGCCATAACCACACATTGCTTTTTACCGGCAATATGGACTATGCGCCCAATGTTGATGCGGTTGTATATTTCACTACTACCATTTTGCCCGAGATCAGAAAAACGCATCCGGAAGTAAAATTTGTAATTGCCGGACAGCGCCCTGTACAGAAGGTACTGGACCTGGCAAGTGATAATGTGTTGGTTACCGGTTTTATAAAAGATCTGGCAGTCACCTACAACGAAGCATCTGTAGTAGTTGCTCCGTTGCGGTTTGGTGCAGGTACACAAAACAAAGTGCTGGAAGCTATGGCTATGGGTGTACCTGTAGTGTGCTCCAACATAGGTTTTGCCGGCCTGGGCATAACCAGCGGAGCAGGAGCCATAATGCAGACAGACCCTATGAGTTTTGCAGCCACGGTATCGGAACTACTTTCATCTGCCGATCGCAGAAAAGAAGTAGGCCAGGCAGGCATGCAGGTTATCCGCACCCGTTTCGACTGGGATATAATTGCCACACAATTAGAAGGCTACCTGAGAGAGGTAGCCTTGACTAAAAAGAATAATGTACAATAACCCGAATTACTTGTTGAAGATCATTCTGTAATCGGTGTGTATCTTCCCTTTGGAGATATCGTCGAGTTTTTTCTTGATCAGTCTTTTCTTGAGTGGGGAAATGTAATCAATAAACAGTTTACCCTCTATGTGATCGTATTCGTGCTGAATAACACGGGCAGTAATACCATGAAATTCGCGCTCATGAGCTACAAAATGCTCATCCAGATAAGAGATACGAACATTGCTGTGACGCTGAATGTCTTCGCGCACTTTAGGAATGCTGAGGCATCCTTCGTTATAAGGCCACAGCTTTCCGTTTTCTTCAATTTTGCGCGCATTGATGAAAACCTGCTTTATCGGCTCTTCGCCCGGATACTGGCGTTTGTCCTCGTCATCAAAATCTTCTACTATCTGAATGGTATCTACGATGAACAAACGGATAGGCTTATTGATCTGAGGAGCAGCAAGACCCACGCCATTGCTGTTGTATACGGTTTCCCACATATCTGCAAGCAACTTCTCCAACCCAGGATATTCGGGAGTAATATCGTCACAAACTTTGCGCAACACGGGGCTGCCATATGCTACTACAGGTAAAATCATTGATACGCTTACTTTAAAAATAAAGGTGCGAAGTTACAGCGAAATTTCTTTAAGGAAACATAATACAGGATAATACTATTACCTGAAAGGTATAATGACCAGCAACACCAATGACAAAACGCCCACCCCGAAACTGAACAAAGAGACACCCTGCAACGAAAAATGACCGGAGGTGACAGTAACCAGCAGGAAACCCATGATAGCCGCAACCCAGGTAGCTGAAGATAAAACCGACTGAGCGTTTTTCTGCTCGCTCAGCGGATATAGGTCATAAATGATCTTTTGGGTCACACCCCGGCTGCAATAGGTCATGATACCAATAAGAAAGCCTGTAGTTAGTAAAGCAGTGTAGCCATCGTACCTGTATAACAGGAACATAGCAATAGTTACACTCAGCAGAGAAAGGAAGAGCAATAACTTGCCCGATATTTTCTGAGACAATAACCCAAACAGATAGGGGAATGGAAATACAAGCAAGGCGCCCAATGCAAAAAGAGAAGAAATAGCATCTATCCCATAGTGCTGTTCCTTCATTATAAGCGACAGATTGAACCTACCGGTGAAGGACAACATAATACCGGCATTGAGCACTATGAGCAACAACCATACTTTGGCAGTGATCCTGAAATTGCTTTTTATTGCATTATTGCGGGCATAAACAATATCAAAACCGGGAAACAGCATGACCAACCTGCCGGCAATAGTAAGCATGCCAAACAGCAGGAAGGAGTAGAAATTGCCCAGATAATGAATAACAGGGCCCATAAAAAAGCCACCCAGCACAGCACCAAAAATGGCAGTATTGGCCAGAAGCCCGAAATTCTGCCCCGACTTTTCAGGTGGACTTACATAGCTCATTATGATGCTATAGATGTTTAACTGTACCCCGCAGAAAAACCAATAAAGAGAAGTGGTGATGAGTAGAAAAAAATAACTCTTGCTCATACCCATGCCCAGCAGAGAAATGGCAGTAAGTAACGATAATATGATTGACAACTTGCCAACTGCGCCGAATCTATCCAGTATGCGGGGTGTGAGCCAGGAACCCGCAGCTATAGAAGCATAGGTAACCGCCATAAAAATACTGTTATATCTGGCGTTGGCACCCAGATCGGCTATAAGGACCGGCAACACAGGATATATACCCTGCAGAATGACCCTGTCTATAGCTGCAACAAAAAGGAGGATAAAGACCGCTCTGTTCATCAATCATGTGGATCAGAGCGCCATGAATGTCTCTTTCAGGAATGCCTTTGCTTTCTCTGCATCATATTTTCTGCTCTTCAGCGTGATGGCATTGTATACAGGTTTGTTGCAACTGCAATCTTTTGCACCACAAAGGAAGTACTGATCTATACCATCCTGACGAACCACCCATATCATGTATTTGTTAGCTTCATCTTCTACCAGCAAATTGGCTTTTTGCTCCAGCATAGCCTGATACTTAGCTTCTACATCAAAATACTTCTTTACAAAATCATAGCCGCTGAGGCCATTTTTGGCAAAAGGGAAAGTACTGCATGCACCAATTGATACGATCAAGGTAACTGTATCCTTATGATAGAAATATTGCTGGTGACTGGCTTTATTGTATTTACCAGCCTCCCATTTCCCTTTTATAGATACTGTACCAAACGGATCTTCAGAGTATCGGGTGCGGTCAGTTGGCTGATCGTAGATGATAGCAGATTTTGAAACAGGCACCATACGATGATGGCAGGCCTGCAACAGCAGCAACAAAAAAGGAACCAGTAAAAAGTGTAGATATTTTGCTCTCATAATAGAATCTGTTTT
Source organism: Bordetella parapertussis (assembly GCA_943331005.2). GTDB lineage: Bacteria > Bacteroidota > Bacteroidia > Chitinophagales > Chitinophagaceae > Nemorincola. The sequence continues at coordinate 49,282 of CALQJX020000018.1, read as the reverse complement.
ACGCTTTTGCCGGAACAGCGGCTACTAAGACACCCTCTTCTGTGCGATTTGTTTTAGACATGGTCTTCTCAAAAACCATGATCCTTTTGGTGTTGCCCACTATCCAAAGCACATCATTGGCCTGCAATGTTACATAAGATTCGGGATTCAGTAACCTTTGTCCGTCTCTTTCTATACCTACTATCAGTCCCTTTGTTCTTTCTCTTATCTCAGACTGCTTTATAGACTTACCTACCAGTGCAGAGCCTTCCTCAACCTCTATTTGTTGCAGGGTAAGTTCGTCTTCAGGCAATATTTTTTTCATTCTTGCCGGACTGTTCTCAATAAGATAATCCTTAAATGCCAGCACCTGTTCATCGGTTCCTATTATGTACAAGGTATCATCCGGATATACTTGTACCCCTCTGCCGGGAGCCTGAATGGTAAGATCTCCACGTCTGATCATGGCTACATTTACGCCATAATCTTCTCTTAATTTCAATTCCATAAGAGTCATTCCTACACCTTTGAAATCGGGAGAAACGGAAAAACTGGTAATATGCGCATCCCAGGGAGTAAGGTGCGCCCCACTCTCTTTGCGATCCAGCCGTTCTTTTTCATGCAGGTTGGTTATGAATCTGCGCTCTACCCATGCATGCACCTGCTGCAGCCTTTTGTAATTGAATACGAGCAGAATAACTGTGAGGATGAGCAAAGATAATGCCCACATATAAGAAACTATATTGTGCACTATGAACCCAAGGATGACCAACGTGATCAGAAAGCGAACCAGTTGCAACACAACCATTGGCCCCCTGTAATATTTCGACTCCCATAACCGGGCCTCTATTACCGGTAACATTTTCCTCACAGCCAACGCCCACAAGAACGGAGATACAATAAGTATAGTAAGAGCAGCAGCTACTAATCTTATAAACTGAGAATCTACCATTTTGCCTAATGCCGGTAATGCAACCTTAGTCACTACCAGCACGGCACCAACAACCAGAATTGCGTAAATGACTACCTGAATGAGGTAATAAGTGACATATTTATTCCATTCGCTGGTGGGTTTTACTGCCTGCCCTTCACTGCTGTATTTGTCTATAGCTGCTATCCAGTTTTTAGGGAGCTTTTTATTCAGCAACCAGTAAAGCGGGGTAGATAACCTGATCATGTAGGGAGTAGTAAACGTAGTAAGTGCAGATACTGCAATAGCTATGGGATAGAGATAGGAACTGGTGAGCTGCATACTAAGCCCCATAGTGGCAATAATAAAGGAGAACTCCCCTATCTGAGATAAACTCATACCTGCCTGCACAGAAATCTTCAATGGCTGGCGGGAAAGCAGAGCACCTATTATGGCACTTACCGGCTGACCAATAAGTACAACCACAGTAATCAATAGTATCTGAGGCCAGTATTGGGGAACAATAGACAAGTCGATCATCATGCCCACAGACACAAAGAAAACAGCACCGAACATGTCTTTGATAGACATAGATAGATGATCAATTTTACTACCCAATGGCGTTTCTGCCAGAATAGAACCCATGATGAAAGCGCCCAATGCAGGAGAAAAACCCGCACCGGTTGCCAGTACTACCATCAGAAAACAGAGTGCCAGTGAGGTAATGAGCAACATCTCGTTGTTCATGAACTTTCCCGCTTTGCGCAGTATAGTGGGCAAAAAGAAAATACCAGATACAAACCAGAGCACCAGAAAGAAGACCAGCTCACCTATGGGCATTATGAGCGACAAACCGGTGAGACTACTGCTCAATGCAAAGGTGGGCAGCAACACCAGCATGAGGATAGCCACCAGATCCTGCACTACCAGCACCCCGAATACCAGCCCAACAAACTTCTTTTCTTTTACTCCCAGTTCCTCGAAAGCCCTGATGATGATAGTAGTGGAAGAAATAGACACCATGGCTCCCAGAAATATACAATCTGTAACCTGCCAGCCCAGCAGCACACCAGTTCCGAATCCGAGCAGCAACATCACCACCACCTGGGTGAGTGAGGTAACAGATGCAGCCCCTCCTACCCGCAACAATTTTTTGAAACTGAACTCCAATCCCAGACAAAACAACAGTACTATAACCCCTATCTGTGCCCATACCTCTATGCTTTCGGCATCTGCTACACTGGGAAACAAAGGAAAATTGGGACCTACGAGCACCCCTGCCAGTATATACCCCAAAACCATAGGTTGCTTCAACCGCTTGAATACAAGTATTACAACAGCGGCGGCACCCATGACAAGGGCAAGATCTGATATGAGTGGCGGAAGGTTGGTCATAGTAAGTAAGTCCCTTGTATCAATTTAATAAAAATCACATACAAAAGAATAGTGTAGGTTAGAATAAAGATAACCAACATCGCACAAAAATGAAGAAACGGCTGTTAAATGAAACTAAAAGTTGTTCATTCTGCCCCTGAAACGAGAACTAACTTTTTGTGTTCATTCCCCTAAAAATTCGTGATATTTATAGTGCCAAAATATTGGCATTACAGCAATGATGAATTTATCTATCCGGCAGGTTTTGCTATGTGTTTTGATGTTGGTAGCAGCAAAGAGCTATGCACAGAACAGTGGCACCGGCTACCCTATCAGACTGAAATCAGGCAATTTCATACCTGTAAATAATGCAGACCAATGGTTGGAAAGCCTTAGCCGGCAGGGTGCTACTGAGCAACCCGCGCAGGTATTGTTGCAATTGTCAGGTGCACTTTCTGCAGAACAGAAAACTGCATTGGCAGCCAATGGCATAAAACTGCTCGATTATATACCCGAATACACTTACACAGCCATCATAACCGGTAAACCAGCAAAAGCCAAAATGAGTGGTATCCCTCTGCTGAGTATTACAGATGTACAACCTGAATGGAAAGCCGATGAATACCTGTGGCATAAAAGCGCAGTAGAAAAAGGATCGATCAAAGTATTGCTATCTTTATACGAAGGCACCTCTGAAACCACGCTGCGTTCATTCATTACCAGCCTGAGCGGGCAGGTGGAGCATGGCGACAAAGAAGCATATGGCTATTACAACATTACTCTACCTGCAACAATGCTGCGGAATCTGGCAGGATGGTATGCAGTCAGGTATATCAGCCCCCTAACAGATCTTGCACCCTTGGATCTGCAATCTATACCTGCGGTGAAGGGCAACACAGCGATAAAGACACCCATATGGGGCGGCATGGGACTAAATGGCGACAGTGTAACAGTTGGCGTTGGTGATAATACATCGGGTATATATCATACGGATGTAACTGACAGGATCCTGAATTTCAATCCGGCAATGGTCACCAATCATGGTATTCATATCAATTGTATTACCGGTGGAGCTGCCATTCTCAATCCTCTGGTAGCAAGCATGGCACCCAAGGTATCGCTTATCAACTTCTTCTTCAGCAATGTGCTTTCTGCAACCGGTACCATGTTTCAGGAACACAACATGACCATTACCAATAATTCCTATACAGTAATGGAAGGTGAATGCAGCTATTTTGGTGTGTACGACCTCTATTCCCGTTTCCTGGATACCATGGCTATACAATACCCGTTGGTACAGCACGTATTTGCTGCAGGTAATGACGGCAAAATAAACTGCCCGCCTTATGCCCCAGGATATGCTACAGTGGGTGGTGGCTATCAGCCATCCAAAAACGTAATAGTTGTAGGTAGTACCACTCACAACTATGAGCAAGCCACAGACCAGTCCAGAGGGCCGGTAAGAGATGGCAGGCTCAAACCGGACATTGTAGCTGTTGGCTCAAATGTATATTCAGGCTTGCGCAACAACACCTATGGATGGGCAAGTGGCACCAGTATGGCATCGCCACAGGTGGCAAGCGGTCTGGCTGTACTAACACAACGTTACAAACAAACCCACGGAGGCACACAGCCACGGGCAGACCTGCTGAAAACAATTTTGCTGAATGGCGCCATGGATCTGGGCAATTCAGGGCCCGACTATAGCTATGGATTTGGTATGATGGACATTGGCAGATCGCTGCAGATAATGGACAACAACCGTTTCTTCACTGGTAATATCAGCACTGGCGACTCTCAAACATTTATCATAACAATACCTGCAGGTACTGCACAAACAAAAGTAATGCTCTGCTGGAACGACGTTCCGGCAAGTCCGTCATCAACAATACAGCTCATCAACGATCTGGATCTGAGTGTTGCCAATTCTACAGGCAGCAATCATCTGCCTCTTGGGCTGGATGGATCTGCAGCAAACGCATTGAATATTGCCATAGAAAAACCCGACCACCTGAACAATGTGGAGCAGGTAACCATAAACAACCCTACGGCAGGCACCTATACTATAAAAGTAAAGGGATTCAACATACCCTTTGGCCCGCAACATTTTGCGGTCACCTACGATATTATACCCAAACAACTGGAACTCACCTATCCACTGGGCGGAGAATCTATTTCGAATAATGACAGCCTTCGTATCTTCTGGAATGCAATACCCGATGGCAATACTTATAATGTTGCCATATCCTATGACGATGGCGCCAACTGGACCACATTGAATAATGCATTAGCCGCAAATGCACATTATCAGGGAGTGCTGCCCGCAGGCATAAATGCAGCAAAATGCAAAGTAAGAGTAGCTAGAAACGGCACTAGCGAAATTGTAACCTCTCAGAGTTTCACCATCAGCTCACAGCCGGTCTTAGCTCTAGCCTCTGCTCAGTGCCCCGGTTATGTAAATATCCATTGGTCTCCGATTGGTGGAGCTACAGGCTATGAAGTATTGAAAAAGATAGGCCCTGCCATGCAGGTAGTAGATACCGTATCAGATACTACTTATTCCTTCAGTGGCATGTCCCTTATAAAACCCTCCATTGTAGCAGTGCAACCATTAATGAATGGTAGAAGAGGCTACAGAAGTCTGGCTTTAACCGCCCTTGCCAATAATGGCAACTGCCTCTTACCGGCATCAGCAGGAGACCTGATGGCAGAAAAAATAGTATCGCCCGCCAGTGGCAGGCTACTTACCAGCACTGCACCGGGCGCATCATCTACCCTCAGTGTGCGCATACGCAGCCTCTACAACAGTACATGCAGCAACTATACTTTATCCTATAAAATAAACAGTGGTGCCTGGCAAACCCTGGTGAACCCCGGTATAGTGATACCCGCAAATGGCACCATCGACATAGCCATACCCGGCATTTCTTTTGCCACACCCGGAGATTATGCCATTACTACAGCCATTACCAATACTACCCTTACAGACCCTCAACACATCAACGACACTGTTAAACATCACATAAAATGCCTGCCCAATGATCCTTTAGATCTCACTGATCAGTTTACAGACGGATTTGAGAGTATGGATAAGATCGCTGTTTCGCACGACTCCATAGGCATATCTCCCAATGCACATTGGGACTATTTCAACGACGATGATTCCGGCAGACTTCGTTCAAACATATCTTCAGATCTTACTATCACCGGCAATCGTTCTATAAGTCTGGATCAGTTCATGCCTATGCACCATGGCAGTAGCAACATACTCAGCGGCACCTTCAACCTTTCTGCCTACGATACTGCCACTACTGAGATCAGGGTTGATTTCGACTATCTGCTGCATGGCAATCCAGCCATTACTTCCGGCAATCTGGTAATGGCCCGTGCCAATGATGTTGCCTCCTGGCAGCCTATGCATCAATACGACCTTACTGCTTACCCGGGTTACGTTCGCAATGTACGCTCACTGTCTCTTACCGATATTGTAAGAAAGAATAATGCCAATTTCTCTACCAGCACACAGGTTGCATTTGGCCAGAATGACTCTTCTATTATTGCCGACAGGAACTATGGTTGTGGTATGACCATTGATAACTTCAGGATGTATACTGTAACCAATGATGCCATACTTGCGGGAGTAGTATCGCCTTTGCCCAACAATTGCGGACTTACTGCAAGTGTACCTCTTACGGTAAAAGTAAAGAACGGAGTAAATAGCACTCTACGCAATATACAGCTGTTCTACAGTATGGATGGCGGCACAACCTACAGTGCAACTTTAGATTCTGTAAAAGCAAAAGATTCTATCAATTTCACCTTTCCGCAATTGCTGAACATAGGCACTAGCCCTACCCACCAATTAAAGATATGGCTTGCTGCAGACGGCGATTCCTACCAACCTAACGACAGTTTGCCCCAATACGATTTCCGTAATAGCCAGATAATTGCATCCTATCCGTATCTTGAAAACTTTGAGGCGAATGACGGTGGGTATTATGCCGATGGTTTCCTGAGCTCATGGCAATATGGTACGCCTGCGTCACCGGGAATACATAAATCGGCAAGCGGCACCAAGGCATGGAAAACCAATCTTACCGGCAGGTACAACAATCTGGAAAGGTCTTACCTATACACTCCATGTTTCGACATATCATCGCTCAGCACACCAATGCTCAGCTTCAGCATGGCACAGGATCTGGAAAACTGTGGTAACATACTTTGCGATGGCGCCTACCTGGAATATTCATTTGACGGAACAGTCTGGAATAAACTGAAAGATGCAGGACAAGGATACAACTGGTACGATTCTACCTTTGTTATCTGGAACACGATCGGCTTCACCCGCTGGCATGTAGCTACAACCAGCCTGCCACAACCACCGGCAGGCAAAACAATGCACCTGCGCTTCGTACTCTTTGCCGACCCTGCCGTAAGTTTTGAAGGATTGGCACTGGACGACATACATATTTATGAAAACAGCGCCTCAATACTTCCGGTAAAGAATACCATAGTGAGCAATACACCCGCTACAGGTGTCTGGAACAGCATCACCGCAAACGATGCCTTGATAGCCGCCATACAACCATCAAAGAATATCGGCAATATTACCACAACGCTTTACCAACACGACACCCTGTACAATCCGGGGCTAACTCAATTTATAATGCCACGCAGCTATGTAATGAGTAGCGAGAACACCACTACTACAAACACAAAGCTGCAACTGTATCTTGAAGATAAAGACGTTGCAGCAGTGGTTAATGATACTACCTGCCCTTCCTGCACCCCGGTCGCAGATGCCTATTCGTTGGGACTTACACAATACAGCAACAACAACAAAGCAGCTGAGAACGGATCGCTGAACGATGATACCGGCGGACAGTTCTCCTACATCCCATACAACAACATGAATTGGGTGCCCTACAAAAGCGGCTATCGGGCAGAGGTTAATGTGCAGCAGCTTTCTGAGATGTGGTTGAACAATGGCGGCCCTATAGCAGATATGCCTGCCGGAAAAGATTATCTGAACTTCCTCGCATTCAGAAGTGGAAACAATACTCAGCTACTATGGCAATCTCATATAGACAAGCAGGTAAGCAGCTATACCGTTCAAAGATCGGATAGTGGTATACATTTTACAGACCTCACAACGGTAAATAGCCTGCAAACCGATACTGCAAACTATGTAGTAACTGATACCACCAGCTACAACAACCTGCCTGTACGCTACTACAGACTGCAATGGCATATGACCAACAGCAGTACAAGCTATTATTCACCATTCAGAAAAATAAGCTCAGATGACTCTGCACGCAATCTGGTAAAATTCTCTGCATCAATGGCAGGAAGCTGGTATGCTGCTGTGAACTGGACCTCCTATCTGGATGGCATTGCCGACCATTACACGCTGGAAAGAGCCATAGACAACAGTAGTTACACCCTCATCAGCAATACGGCTGCCCGCAACATATACGGACAACAATATACCTATAATGATGCAGCTGGCAATCTGGCTTCGGGTACTCCGGTGCATTACAGACTCACCGCCCGGATGAAGGATGGCAGCAGTGTGGTATTGCCGGAGCAAACTATTTACTGGATAAATAGCAGTAGCATCAGCAACATTTACCCCAACCCTACCCACAATGGTAGTTTCACTATTAACTGGCATGCTGATGCCGGAAAAGAAATGCAACTCACCATTACTGACATAGCTGGCAAAATAATGGAAACAGGCTCGGCTACAGCTACCCAATGGAACAACAGCACCACATTCGCTTCAGCACGCAGACCTAAAGGAGTGTATATTATATATATGGTAGTAGACGGCACCAGGCATACCGCCAGGCTGCTCTATGAATAGACGTAAACAGAAACCGATTGCGGTATATTTGAAATAACTTTGCCTTTCAGCACCTTATAAGAAAAGATAGTAGCATGACCTTTTATAAATACCAAGGCACCGGCAACGACTTCATACTGTTGGACAACAGGGAGCAGAAATATAGTTTCTCTAAAGAACAAGTGGCAAAAATGTGTCACAGACGTTTTGGCATAGGGGCAGACGGACTGATGCTGCTGGAAAATGAATTCGACTACGACTTCAGAATGGTATATTACAATTCTGATGGTGGCGAAAGTACTATGTGCGGCAATGGTGGCAGATGCATGGTAGCCTTTGCCAAACAATTGGGCATTATCAACGATACTGCAAAATTCATAGCCATTGACGGACCTCACTATGCTACGATATCAGCAGATGGCATAGTGAATCTGCAAATGCAGGATGTTACCGGAATGGATATACATGCAGGATATACTATACTGAACACAGGATCTCCCCACTATGTGAAATGGGTAAACGATGTAAAAAGTATAGAAGTTTTTAAAGAAGGAAGGAGCATCAGACAACAACCCGACTTTATGCCTTCCGGTATCAATGTTAACTTTACACAGGTGATTGGCGACAACCTTCATGTACGCACCTATGAACGTGGTGTGGAAGACGAGACCTACAGTTGCGGAACCGGAGTAACAGCGGCCGCCATTGCAGCAACCTGCAGCACAATAGGTAACTATACAACACATATTCATACACCCGGTGGCGATCTTTCTGTTTCTTTTACAAAGGATACGCCAACCACGGCAAAGAACGTGATACTTACAGGACCGGCAATATTTGTTTTTCAGGGCACTATCTATGGAATATGATCAACTCATAATTGGTCAGGGGCTGTGCGGCACACTGTTATCCAGAAGGTTGATAAAAGCCGGACAAAGGGTAATGGTGGTAGACAATGCCAACACAGCCGCATCGAGCAGAGTGGCCGGCGGGCTGATAAACCCTGTTACAGGGAAGAGAATGGTGCGTACGTGGCTCATTGAAGAACTGCTACCTATTGCACTCCAGGAATATAAAGACATGGAGCAGGAACTGAATATCCCCATAGTTTCCTCGCTGAACATTCTTGATTTCCATGCCGGCAGCGAAGCCAGAGAAATATTTGCAGCTAAACAGAAGACAGAGGATCAATACCTGCACCACACACCCAATGAAGATCTTTGGCAAGAATGGTTTACCTATCACTACGGTATAGGAACCATTTACCCGGCTGCTCATATTAAGATCGGTGACATGATGAATAGCTGGCGCAATTCTCTGAGCAATAACGGTCAGCTGATGGAAACTGATTTCGACCTCGCCGAATGCGAAATAACCGAGCGAAATATTAAATACAAAGGTTTATCTGCACACAAGATCATTTTTTGTGACGGAGTTGCCTCAGTGAACAATCTCTTTTTCGACAGACTCCCGTGGTCTAAGGACAAAGGAGAGGTAATGATAGTGTCAATTCCCGGCCTGCCTGCCACCAACATATACAAAAAGGGCGGCATCAGTATAGTACCCTGGAAAGATGATCTGTTTTGGGTAGGTGCCTCTCACGACTGGAAATACACTACCCCACTCCCCACTGCAACTTTTAGCGCAGAGACAATTGAAAGACTAAAAGAATGGCTGAAGATCCCATTTGAGATCGTTGACCACAAGGCAGCACTTCGACCAGCCAACTTCGACAGGAAACCTTTTGTAGGTTTTCATCCAGTGCAGCAAAATGTGGGCATCTTCAATGGCATGGGAGGCAAGGGCTTTTCAGTAGCACCCATGTTTGCCCGGCAATTGGCCGACCACATTACGCTTGGCACCCCTATCATGCCCGATGTAGACGTAAGAAGATATAGTAAAATACTAAGTCGGTGATCTACTTGGTCTGAACAGAAACATAATTGTCTATAGGCAATCGCTTGGCAATAGACCTGGCCAGTGTCATTTCATCGGCATACTCCAGCTCCCCGCCAAAGGCTATACCCCTGGCTATGGTAGTAATATTCACATCGGTACCTGTCAGCTGTCGGGCTATGTAATAAACAGTAGTATCACCTTCTATAGTAGGGCTTAGCGCCATAATAAGTTCTGTAACCCCGGTTTCCCTAACCCTGCTGTTGAGCGAACCGATATTGAGCTGTTCAGGACCTATACCATCAAGCGGAGAAAGAATACCACCCAACACATGATACAAACCACTAAACTGCTGCGTGCTTTCAATAGCTATAACATCTCTTATGGTTTCTACCACACATACCTGCATACGGTTCCTCCCGGGATTGGCACATATATCGCACTGCACACCGTCCGACACATTGTGACAGATCTCACAAAACTGTATACCATGCCTCATTCTGGAAACTGCACCGGTAAAACCATCCACTTCGTCCTTGTTCATACGAAGTAGCTGAAGTACCATGCGCAATGCTGTCTTCTTTCCTATACCCGGCAGTCTGGAAAACTCCTGTACTGCATCCTCAATTAGTTTCGATGAAAATATCATACCGCTACACTCCCTCTGGGAATGATGTAAAAATACCGCATTATACCATACATGAACTTATAGTTTATTAACACCCTGTTCATTTTACAGCACTTACTGCTTAACATTTTTTTATCCCGTCGACAGAGCTAAAAACACCTGTTTTTTTGTTACTTTGCATAAGTGAATCGTGTGCTGGCATATTTCTTTCTTATTATCTTTTCTTTTCAGGCATTACCTGTAAAGGCAATAGGTAAACTGCTGTCTAAAAGCCAGCTGACTGAAGAGGTAAAAGGCGATTGTCAGGATACAGACGACACTAACGATACAGATGATTCCGGTGATCTGGACGATTATGACGACGGTGATGATAGTCCGCTGAAGGAAATGATGTTCCATCATCCTGTACTTGATAAGCTATCTAATTACGTTTTTGTTGCAGATAACACATGGCATCATCATGCAGATGATGGTCTGCCCAATTCCCATACCAAGGACATACACTGCCCTCCTCCAAACTGTTAATTGGTTTTGTACTGATTTTTCTACCTGCAACTGCATCATCCTGATGCTTACAGTTAGTTCATTACGTTTTATTCACAACCAATAATTACAACAGTTCGCATGCCTTTCCGCATGCTTCGAGCATTTTTTATGGGTAGCAGATCATATTCCTTCGGAGTATTCAGGAAAGACTTCCTGTCAGGCCTCATTGTATTTCTTATAGCATTACCCCTTTGCCTGGGTATAGCACAGGCATCTCACGCCCCATTGTTCTCCGGTGTTGTAGCAGGCATTATAGGTGGTATAGTAGTGGGTTCCTTGAGTGGTTCTCACCTTAGTGTCACCGGCCCGGCTGCAGGCCTTACGGCAATAGTACTTGTTGCCATCACCCAGTTGGGCGACTTCAACATCTTCCTATGTGCCGTAGTTATAGCTGGTGCAGTACAATTGCTGCTTGGTTTCTTAAGAGCAGGTGGCATTGCTAACTATATTCCATCCAGCGTTATTGAAGGTATGCTTGCCGGCATAGGTCTTACCATAATCATAAAACAATTGCCCGATGCGGTGGGTTTTGTGATCAACTCAGCAGAGTTCATAGAAGATGCCGACGATGGTTTTGTACTAAATACCATCAATCTGGCCATGCATCATATACAGGAAGGGGCACTCATAATATCCCTCATTGGGCTTTCAGTGCTCATACTATGGACCACTAAACCTTTCAAAAAAGTGCAGCTTATCCCTGCCGGACTGGTAGTGGTAATTTTAGGGACCATCATCAACCAGCTCTTCCTGCACAAAATTCCGGTGCTGGGTCTAGACAATACACATCTGGTAAAACTGCCGGTTGCAGCTACCCCTGCCGAGTTCTTTGCGCAGTTCTCCTTTCCCAACCTCAACGGTTTTACCAATGCTAAAGTTTGGGAAACAGGTCTTGTCATAGCCATTGTAGCATCTATAGAAACATTGCTTTGTATTGAAGCTACTGACAAGCTGGATCCTATGAAAAGATATACTTCGACCAACAGAGAACTGAAAGCACAAGGTATAGGCAATCTGCTGAGTGGTTTTCTGGGTGGGCTTCCGGTAACATCAGTTATTGTTCGCTCATCGGCCAATGTAAATGCGGGTGCCAAAACAAAGGGAGCTACAATAGTGCACGGTGTGTTACTGCTGGTTTGTGCAGCTTCCATTCCCTTCCTGCTAAACCTGATACCAAAAGCATCGCTGGCAGCTATACTGCTCTTCACTGGTTATAAACTATGCAAACCATCTTCTTTTGTGCATATGTGGCATGGAGGCATGACCCAGTTTGTGCCGTTTGTAGCTACTGCTGCCGGAGTGGTAGGACTGGATCTGCTGAAAGGTGTAGGTATAGGCATTGTCATCAGTATCATTTTCATACTCAAACAGAATGCACGAATCTCGTACTACATGCAGAAAGACACATCGACTGATGGTGAAAATACTACCATCACTTTGGCAGAAGAGGTTTCATTTCTTAATAAATCGAGCATAAAAGAAACGCTCAACAAACTTCCCTCGAACACAAAACTTACCATTGATGCCGGTAAATCTCAATACATAGATTTTGATGTACTGGACATCATTAAAGAATTCAGCCAGACTCAGGCACCTGAGAAAAATATAAAAGTGTCTTTGGTTGGCTTTAAAGATTCCTACAAGACCCCCCAACTGAAACACGAAGTACAGTAAAATACAATAACAGAAATTTAAATAGAAAAAATGGAAAAATCATATAAGCAGTTATTAATAAATAACAAGAAGTGGGTTGCAGAAATGACAGACTTAGATCCTGAGTATTTCAGCAACTTGGCTAAAGGACAAACACCCGAGTACTTATGGATTGGTTGTTCTGACAGCAGGGTACCTGCAAATGAGATAACAGGTACCAAACCAGGTGAAATGTTTGTACACAGGAACATTGCAAATATGGTAGTGCACAGCGATCTGAACCTGCTTAGTGTACTGGCATATGCGGTAGACGTGCTGAAGGTAAAACACATTATAGTTTGCGGCCATTATGGCTGCGGTGGTGTAGAAGCAGCTATGAGTAACAAACAATTCGGACTTATAGACCACTGGTTGCGCAACATAAAAGAAGTTTATAAAACACATAATGCTGAGCTGGATGCCATTGAAGACAAGAACGATCGTCTGAGAAGGTTTGTGGAACTGAATGTGATAGAACAGGTACACGACCTGAGCAAAACCCCTATTGTACAAAACGCATGGATGAGGAACCAGCCATTATACATTCACGGCTGGGTATATGACATACACGACGGCATTCTGAAAGACCTGAATGTCACCTTCACCAATACCGATGAATTGCCGAAGGTCTTCAGGCTGGAGATTAAGTAAATTACACCTAACAAAACAAAATAGCCGGCAGTACATTTTGTATTGCCGGCTATTATTTTTTAAACCTTTTGCTGTTTTATGCCTTTGCTACAGGTTGCTCTTCGTCGCCAAAATTCAGAGTACCACTGGGCAATTTCACATCAAAGTCCTTCATAGACTTTGCCGGATCGCCCTGCATATGCAAAAGATCTAGTTCAGCCAGTATCCTCAATCGCCAGCCCAGAAACAAGTCTCCGGTAGGAATATTGAACTTGGCTATAGCCTGATTTGCTATTTTGGAGGCCTTCTGGAATTGCTGCAAACAGAAACTTATTAGCTGTGCATCATAATGATCTGCGCCTTTCTGCCCTATTCTTTTGCCACTCTCCAGTATCCGAACACCTGTATTCCCATCGGTCAGCTTGCGCCAGTCGTCTTCATCGGTCTCTATTTCTGCATAGCTTACCTGACGTGCCAGTTTTCTTGCCTTTACCACCTCTTTGGTCTCCAGCTCACTGATATTCTTTGGGTAAAACACCTTTCCGTTGGCATCAAGGAACGGCAGGCCTGCTATATTCACCACATAAAATCTGCCCGGATACTTGCCCAGATACTTCGTAAGCCATAGCCAGGTGCATATATCTGCCGGCCAGGGGGCTACCCACAACCATGCTTTTATCTCTTCGTTGCCTGCCATGGCAGCACTTACCTGCAGTATGCGCTCGGTATCATCTACCACTACCGGGTTCTTGTCGTTGTGGGTTACTTCCTGCCAGAAAGCGCTGCGCAACTCAGAGAATTTCTGCCCATCTGCAGTTTTCTGCAAAGGCCCCAGATTAAGCAGATCCCTTATCACTACTACCTCTCCTGCCATTTCGGGAGTAGCAGCTATTGCCTCGGCTACTGGAGTAGCGGCCATATCCCCTATTACTATATGATAGATCATTACACGTATACTTACCCCACAAAAATAACAAAATAGAGCGTTTACCCTCCCTGCCAGGCAAGTATAAGTTTGCACACTTGTTAATAAAAACTACTTAGCCCCCGCTGCGAATAGCCCGATAACTGTTGGCCGTTTTTCAGTAATTTCACCGCACCGATGAATGCCGAATACAATAAGATACTGCAATCTGTAAAATTGAAACAGTTTGCTCCTGTCTATCTCATAGACGGAGAAGAGAACTATTATCTCGACAAGATCACCCATCTTTTCGAAAATAGTATACTCACAGAGGCAGAGCGGGACTTTAATCTGACCGTGCTTTATGGCAAAGACGCCCTTTGGTCTGATGTGCTGAACGCCTGCAAACGTTTCCCGATGTTTGCCGAAAAGCAGGTTGTGATACTGCGCGATGCCGCGCAACTTAAAGGTACAGAAGAAGAAAAAGGACTGAATGTATTGCTGAGCTATGTTGAAAAACCTTCTCCCCATACCGTTTTCCTCATAGAACACCCCTTCAAAAAAGCCGATAGTAAGACCCGCTTCGTGAAAAGGGTAAAGGAAAAAGGTATTCACTTCACCTCAGATAAGCTGAAAGATGAAAAACTACCCGAATGGATAGAAAGCTATGGCAGGGAAACAGGCTTTCTTGTCGGCAGGCAGGAAGCAGAGATTCTTGCTTCTTATCTGGGTAGCGACCTGCAAAAGATCGAGAACGAAATAGAGAAGATACGCATCAATGTGCCGGGCGAAAATAAATTGACCCTGCAACTGATCAATAAGTATATAGGCATCAGTAAAGACTACAACATTTTCGACTTCCCCGGCGTACTTACCGGCAACAACAGAGAGAAGCTATATAGTATGTTGCACTACTTTCTGGCAAATACAAAGGCTGCACCCATGCCCCTGCTCATAGGTACACTTTACACCCATTTCAACAGGATGTATATTGCCCATTTTGTGCGCAACAAACCCGATAAGGAAGCTGCTGCAGCCATGGGCATGTCGCCATACTTTGTAAAAAGTGTGATGGAGTCTTTGCCCAGCTGGCCCCTGTACAGGGTAGAACGCTGCTTGCTGTTGCTGGCCAAATACAGCACCATGGCAGTTGGTATCAAGAACACAGCAAGTGACAAAGAACTGCTGAAAGAAATGATAGGCCAGATGATGGAATAATCCCATCTCATTCCCTCCTCCTTTTTCAAAACCAACTCACATAGCTCTTAAATCAGTTATGTGCATATATCGCTGTATACTTCAATCAATTTACCTCAAAAAGAAAATAAAATTCAATTTTATTAAACTAAAACTAAATTTTATTAAAATAATCATTACTTTTGTATCATCAATATGCAAAAGAACTTACCTCATAAGTGTCCCAGTTGCACCTCTGTACTGAGTGTAAAGAGTCTGGTATGCAGTAATTGTCAGACAGAGGTCTCAGGTTCATTCAGCTTGCCTTTACTGGCCAGCCTCAATAAGGAAGAACAGGACTTTATAACTGCATTCGTAAAAAGCAGTGGTAGCCTCAAGATCATGGCACAACAACTAGGCCTCAGCTACCCTACCGTACGCAACCTGCTCGACGATATTATTGAAAAGATAAACATCACAGAAAAAAACCTGCAGTCTGACAAATGAAAAAATGGCTTTTAAACCCCTTTATCTATGTAGCCGGTGGTAAGGCACTAATTATAGGTCTGGTTGTAATGGCTGCAACGGCAGTAGTTGGCTATTTCAGCAATACCCACTTCGACGGGGTGCTCGATGCTCATACCGGTGCCATAACACCAATTGGCTATTATTTCGCAGAGCAGCTTATCAACTGGCTCTGCATGGTACTGGTTATCTTTGCAGCTGGCAGGATCTTTTCAAGGTCAGCCATACGCCTCATAGATGTTGCCGGCACACTGGCACTGGCTCGTTGGCCCGCTTATGTAGTGGCGCTTGCCGGGTTCGGTATTCAGCTTCCAGAAACCAGAATACCCGAAAAATTGCTGGAAAGCCTTACGGCCCCAATGATATTGTGCATGATGGTGTCTATGGTATTTATGATATGGATGGTGGCACTCTACTACAATGCCTATCGCACATCATGCAATATGAAAGATGGTAAATCCGTTGGTATATTCATTGCGACACTGCTCATTGCAGAGATACTCAGTAAAATCATATACTCACTCTTCCTATATCAATAACCATACAATCGTTTTTTATGAAAAAAGTTTTCCTCTCTGCCTCCTTATTCATTGCAGCTGCCATGAATCTTTCTGCCCAAACTAAGGCCGACTTTGACAAGGCAGTGAATATGTTCCAGTCGCAATACAACAATAAACAGTATAACGACATCTACAACACTTTCTCAGACCGGATCAAAAAAGCGATCACTCCTGAAAAGACCGGAGAAACAATGGGTATGCAGTACAACCAGTTTGGCGAACTGAAGACCTATTCCTATGTAAAGCAGGAGGGTCAGTTCAACTATTATAAACTAAACTTTGCCAATACGGTACAAACATTGGTCATTTCGCTGGATAAGACCAATAAACTGGAGGCTTTCCGGTTTATACCATACACAGAAGCAGGAGCACCAAAAGTGGCTTCTAATTTCATCTACAAATCGCCTACCGGCAACCTCTATGGCACGCTGGAAGCTCCTGAAGGCACAAAGGCCGTACCGGTAGTGCTGCTTATAGCAGGCAGCGGCCCTACAGACCGCAACTGCAATCAGGCTACAATGGAAACTAATGCCTTCAAAATGCTGGCCGATTCGCTGAAAAAAGCAGGCATAGCCTCTGTGCGCTACGACAAACGCGGTGTGGGAGAAAGTGCAGGTTCGCTGAAAGACGAGAACGGACTCCTCTTTGAAGACATGGTAAATGATGCAGCCGGTTTTGTGAAGATGCTCAAAAACGACAAACGCTTCTCATCGGTAATAGTTGCCGGTCATAGCGAGGGCTCTCTGGTGGGTATGATGGCAGCTGCAAGAGAAAAAGCAAACGGTTATATATCTATAGCTGGTCTTGGCGACAAAGCCGACAAGATCATTGTGCGCCAGATAGCAGCCCAGTCTGAAGAATTGTCGCTGAAAGCGGCCTTTATTATGGATAGCATGAGCAAGGGACATACTGTTAAGAATGTAGATCCATCTCTCGCATCGCTGTTCCGTCCTGAAATTCAGCCCTATATCAAATCCTGGATCAAACTGGATCCTTCGGAAGAGATCAAAAAACTATCTTGTCCGGTATTGGTTATTCAGGGCAACAATGACCTGCAGGTTCCAACCGAAGAGGCAGATATACTGAAAGCAGCTTACCCGAAAGCTACTGTGAAAGTTATAAAAGACATGAACCATGTGCTGAAACTGGCACCTGCTGACAGAGTTGGCAATATGACCACCTATACAAAGGCATCCCTGCCAATAAGTGCCGAATTCTCTAAAAGTGTTGTTGCTTTTGTAACTGCTACTGCTGCCGGTAAATAAGTGATCGATACAAATTCTAACAAACGAAGAAGCCTGACAAAATTTGTTGTCAGGCTTCTTTGCTTAGAGTAGTATGCTATTCTGATTATTATTTTTTGGCTACACCCGGTATGGTCTTACCAATACAGCCATTGGGCACCTGTATACGCAGCATATCGGCAATGGTTGGTGCAATATCTGTCATATCATATCGCTGTGCAGTAGCACCCTTTGCCACATTCCAACCAAACCACAGCAGTGGAATATGTGTATCATAAGGATTCCAGGTACCATGTGTAGTACCTGTGAAACGGCCACCGTTCTCATACCAGCCCGGCTTGGGCACTACCTGTATAGATCCACTACGATTGCGATGATACCCGTTCACCGCCATAGTACGCAAAGGCTCCGGCACAGGGGTACGATCCATATGCTCCATATCTATTACATAGGCTACCTCAGGCATATCGCGTAACCATTCCATAACTGATACCCTGATGGTCTCTCTGTCGAAATGAGAAGTAGCGATCAGCGATTCGTTCATAGTTATCTGATAGTTGTCGGTGAAAGTTATGAGCGAATCTATCCCGAAAGCCTGCTTTATAGAGGCATTCAGCGAAGCTGCTTCTGCATCATGCTCCACACCGGCAGGTACATGGTTGTCTGTAAGGAACTGCTGGTTGTGGGCTCCGCCGTGGTCTGCCGTAAGGAAGAACAAGTAGTTATTACGGCCATACCTGCGATCCAGGTATTCCAGCAACTCGGCTATTTCCTTATCAAGTCTCAGGTAGGTATCTTCCATTTCTATAGAGTTGGGGGCAAAACGGTGGCCCACATAGTCGGTAGCAGAAAGGCTGATAGCCAGAAAATCGGTAGCATCTTTTTTACCCAGGTCCTCCCCTTCTATACATGCCTTAGCCATCATCAGGGTAAAGGTATTACCGGCAGGAATGGTTTTTACAAGGCCATAACGGGCATCAGCCTTCAGGGTATCGAAGCGGCGGGGGAAAACAGGTGATTTTTCCCATTTAAATGGTGCTTCATAACCGTTGGAATCGGCTGTACTCTGCACATAAGTATAGGCAGCATAGAGCAGGTTCCAGCCCTCCTTCACCAGTCGGTCTCCTTCCTTTTTCTTATTGAATTCCTGCAGCCAGGCGGGGTTACTATTCTTATAGTAGGTGCTACTCACAAAATTGCCGGTCTTTTCATTATACCAGTATGCACCATTTGCCAAATGGCCGGCAGGCAGAATACTACTTCTGTCCTTAAGCGCCACCCCATATACACGAGAGCGGAAGTTAGTTGCCAATCGCAACTCATCGGTAACAGTAGTAGTGAGCAGGTTGGCAGGACTCATGGGCGCTCCTTCTGCATCACCGGTTATCCGCACAGAGGTATCTGCCACACAATAAGTATGCGCACCGGTCAGATTAT
Source organism: Bordetella parapertussis (assembly GCA_943331005.2). Lineage (GTDB taxonomy): Bacteria > Bacteroidota > Bacteroidia > Chitinophagales > Chitinophagaceae > Nemorincola. The sequence continues at coordinate 29,936 of CALQJX020000018.1, read as the reverse complement.
CGGTCCAGTCGTTGCCGGCAATACCATGCAGCGAAGGCACAGAACCGGTGTACACACAGGCATGCCCCGGCGCGGTAAAAGATGGGAGATAGTTTATATACGTCTGCCTGCACTCAAAACCATTGTTTATCAACCGCTTGAAACCGGCATTGCTGTACCTGTCGTAGTAACGATACAGATAATCCCAGCGCATCTGGTCTACTACCAGCCCTATAACTATTTTGGGTCTTTTTACCTCCTTGCTGCTGCGCGAACAGGAAGAGACAAGTGCCGCAGATGCTAATATTATTACCAGTAAACGCTTCATGAAAAGTTAGTTAAGAGGATGCTGAATGTTAAAATTCGATGTTAAGGTTACAAAATTGCAGAATCTCAAATGAAATGCCCATGATATTTTTATTATTTTTGCACCTGTTAAAAAACAGGCAAGGTAATTCTTACCTATTATTTAGTTACTAATCCGTTCATACTTAATTAAATAATTACACATGGATCTATTTGCAAAATTTGAGAAAAGGCTGGGGCCAATCGGAGATTATGCTGAGAAAGCGCCGGGATATTTCGCATTTCCTAAACTGGAAGGCGAAATAGGGAACCGTATGAAGTTTCAGGGAAAAGAAAGGATCGTTTGGAGTTTGAATAACTACCTGGGTCTTGCTAACCACCCTGAAGTAAGAAAAGCAGATGCTGATGCAGCTGCCAAATTCGGTCTGGCTTCACCTATGGGCGCTCGTATGATGAGCGGCAACTCTGATTACCACCTTCAACTCGAAAAAGAACTCGCTGAGTTCGTTGGCAAAGAAGATGCAATGCTGTTCAACTTCGGCTATCAGGGTATGGTGTCTGCTATCGACACACTTTGTGGCCGTCATGACGTAGTTGTTTATGATGCAGAATCTCATGCATGTATCATAGATGGTCTGCGCATGATACCTAGCCACCGCTATGTATACAAGCACAACGATGTTGCTGACTGTGAAAAACAGCTGGCACGTGCCACTGAAATGGTAAAAAAGACTGGTGGTGGTATATTGGTTATTACCGAGGGTGTATTCGGTATGAGCGGCAACCAGGGTAAAATAAAAGAAATAGCAGCACTGAAAGACCGTTATGAGTTCCGCCTGTTCGTAGACGATGCGCATGGCTTCGGTACTATGGGTAAAAAAGGTGCAGGTATAGGCGACGAGCAGGATTGTATAGAAGAAATAGATGTTTACTTCTCTACATTCGCTAAGTCTATGGCCAGCATCGGTGGCTTCCTGGCTGCAGATAAAAAAATACTCACCTTCATGCGCTACAATATGCGCTCACAGATCTACGCAAAATCACTGCCTATGGCATTTGTAGTAGGCAACCTGAAGCGTCTGGAACTGCTGCGCGACCAACCTGAACTGAGAGAAAAACTGTGGCACAATGTTCGTCGTCTGCAGGACGGTTTCAGAGAGCGTGGTTTCGATCTGGGTACTTCCAACACACCGGTAACGCCTGTGTTCATGAAAGGTGGTCTGTATGATGCTGTTCAGCTCACATTCGACCTTCGCGAGAACTTCGACATATTCTGTTCAGTAGTTGTTTATCCGGTTATCCCTAAAGGTCAGATAGAACTGCGTATAATACCTACAGCAGCACATACCGATCAGGATATCGACGAAACACTGGCAGCATTCTCTGCTATCCGCGAGAAACTGGAGAACAAATTGTATCCTCAGGAAATGCCAAATGTAGGCGTACTTGCATAATTAATTCTGATATTACTCTTATACAGAGCGCTGCCGCAAGGCGGCGCTTTTTTTATGACATTGATCATCGTCTCATTATATAATCCGGAACAGACACTTTTCGGAAATTTATTGTATATTTTTACATAGTATTCTTCAAATAAAATTTACTCATGAAAAGAACCATGAATTTACTTACAGTATTGCTGTTCCTGTTCTTTTCAACAGAGGCATTTTCCATCACCATTTCCGGCGGACCTAATGCCTGTATCGGCATAGCCAAAACACTTTCCATAGATACCGCTGGCGGCACCTGGAGCATCAGCGATCCTGCACGAGCTACTATTGTTCCCGCCACAGGTGTGCTCACCGGACTATCTATAGGCACTGCTTCCGTTTCCTACACAATAGGCTCTGCTGTTTTTACAGCACCTGTTCTTATCTACCCACAACCCGGTAGCATTACAGGTACAGCATCTACCTGTTCCGGTATCAGTACTACACTCTCCTCGTCTGGGGCTGGTAGTGGCGTCTGGAGTTCTTCCAATACTGCCGTTGCTACCATCGGTACAGGTTCGGGTGTTCTGACGGGCGTAGCAGCGGGTACTACTATCATTACTTTTACCAGAACATTATCGGGTTGTTTTGTTACGCGTACACAAACCGTATTGGCATCACCTGCTGCCATCAGCGGGGCTTCTTCTATGTGTGTCAGCACTACCCAAACACTTACCGGCACACCCGCTGGCGGCACCTGGACCAGATCTAATGCTGCTGTTGCAAACATTGGTGCGTCCACTGGTGTGCTCAATGCACTGGTGGCTGGCAGTACCAATGTTGTCTATACCCTGCCCGGCGGCTGTAATACCTCTACAGCTATCACAGTCGTTACTATTCCTGCAGCTATAACCGGTTATACAACCACCTGTATCGGCAACAACACTACACTTGCATCTGCTACTTCCGGTGGCACATGGACAGCTGCTACTCCTTCTGTAGCCACTATAGGCAGCACCACAGGTATTGTTACAGGTGCTGGTAGCGGAACTTCTTTAATTACTTATACTATGGGAACGGGTTGCAGCAGAACTGCAACCGTCACCGTAAATGCTGCTTTAAGTGCCATAGCAGGCTCTACTACTATCTGCACCGGACAGACCGGCACACTTACGAATGCTACTACGGGCGGCACCTGGAGCAGCAGTAATACTGCCGTTGCTACCGTGGGTATGTCTACAGGCATTGTTTCAGGTATCACAGCAGGTACTGCTATTATCTCCTACCGTTCTGCAGGCTGTTATGCAACAACAACAGTTACCATATCCTCATTACCTGCAGCCATAACCGGCCTGGGTGCTGTTTGTTTGGGTGCTTCAATAACACTTGCGCATACTGCAACCGGTGGCAGCTGGAGCAGCAGCAATCCGTCAACGGCTTCTGTCAACGTAACAACCGGAGTAGTTACAGGTGTTAATATTGGCATTGCTACTATCTCCTACTTCGTCAGTCCGGGATGCTACACTACAAAACCCATTGGCGTAAATCCGCTACCAAACAACATATCAGGCGACTCTGCTTTGTGTATCGGAGCTAATACAACTTACACTAATACAACCCCTGGTGGCACGTGGAGCAGCAGCAACACATCTGTTGCCACTGTGGCAGCTGCAACCGGAATAATAACAGGTATCAGCTACGGCACTGCCGGTATTACCTATACTACAGGAAGCGGCTGTATCCGCAGCAAAGTTGTAACAGTATCTGCCGGACCTGCTTCAGCGGGTACAATATCGGGCCCTGTTTCTGTAGATGTAGGTTCCGTTATTACGCTCAGCAGTACTGTCAGCGGAGGAACCTGGTCATCGTCCGGAACTGTAGCAACTGTCGGCGCTACTTCAGGTATAGTTACCGGCATAAGTGCAGGTACTGCTTCCATCACCTACACTGTTACCAATAGCTGTGGTTCTTTATCTGCTACAAGAATAGTAACAGTAGGCGCTACATCGCCTATTACGGGCACACTAACCCTTTGCGCAGGAAACTCTACTACACTGGCCAACGCAACTAGCGGAGGAACATGGAGCAGCAGCAATCCTGCAATTGGGTCTGTCGGATCTGCTTCGGGTATTGTGACAGGTATAGGAATTGGTACAACCACTATCAGTTATGTTTCGGGCGTTGGCACTGCAACTGCGGTTGTAACTGTTTCCTCAACCCCTGCAACCTACCTGGTAACAGGGGGCGGAAACTATTGCTCAGGCGGAGCTGGTGTACCCATAGGCTTAGCCGGATCTTCTGTAGGAATTAATTACAAACTATACCTTGGCGGAACTTTGGTCAGCTCTTCTGTATCAGGTACCGGGGGAGCTATCAATTTTGGAACATATTCTGTAGCAGCAACTTATACTGCTTTAGCTACTAATGCTGCCTCTGGATGCAGCACGTCAATGACAGGGTCTGCAGTTGTAGCTGTCATCGCACTTCCTGCAGCATATACAGTTACCGGAGGGGGAAGTTATTGTTCGGGAGGGGTACCAATAGGTCTGGCTTTTTCGCAAAGCGGTGTCAATTACCAGTTATACAACGGAGCCAGCGCAGTTGGTGGATCGGTTAGTGGTATAGGAGCCGCCATTAGCCTGGGTACATTTACTACAACAGGAACCTATACAGTGTTGGGTACCAACGTTGCAACGGGCTGTGTCAGATCAATGACAGGTACCGCAACAGTAACATTAGCTACGTCTGTGTCGCCAATTACCGGCACAACTATAGCTGATATGGGATCAACAACTACTTTATCGGATGCAACAAGTGGCGGCATCTGGAGCAGTAGCAATGCTACTGTAGCCACAATTGGTATTACCTCGGGCATTGTCACAGGCTTGAGCGCGGGTACGTCCATTATATCTTACATGACCGGTGCCAGTTGTTATGCAACCACAGTGGTTACTATCAGTGATACCGCAAGCCTTTTTATCGGCGGCCCTTATTCTGCAGCTGTAGGCAGCACAGTGAGCCTCTCTTTGTATGACCTTACCGGGCACATCGATATTCCGGGTGGAGTATGGTCATCAAGCAATCCATCAATAGCCACTATTTCAGGTGGCGAATATGCCACTGTGACCGCTATATCAGCAGGCACTGTTACCATTTCTTATGTTGTTACTGATACAACCGGAACTCATACCTATACAAGATCATTAGCAGCACTGGCTGTTGCCACACATCCGGTAACTATTACCGCTTCAAAACCAGGCACTGCCACTGATAAGGAGAATCTGATCCATATTTACCCCAACCCTACGAATAGCGATATATACATCGATGCTCCGGTAAATGGCCATGTTTCTGTACATAGTGTTGATGGCCGGCTAATAACCAATGAGGTCATAAATACCGGTACTAACAAAATTTCAGTCCCTGCAGATCTTGCCCGTGGCTTATACCTCGTAAAATTCATTGGCGAAGACGGCACCACACACACAACCAGAATAGTACTCAACTAAAAACATCAAACTATCTTCTATTTAACAAAGCCATCCTTCTCATAGGATGGCTTTGTTGTTCCTGACAGTACTCCCATACCTACTAAAAATAAGCAACATATAAAATCAGATATTGCTGCGATGATTCCGTAAATTGCCTGTTGATTCATATTCCCTCATCAGGATATAAATAGCAAACAATGAATAAATTCCTCGCGTCCTTCATAATAGCCGCTGGTCTGTCTCAGACAACGACTGCACAGCAAACCAAACATATGCAGCTTTCTGCATTTACCCGCCAGTATCTATACGAGTCGGCACATGCTGCAGGCAAAGATCTATTGCCGGGTTATGTATATAAATCTATTGGTGGCCGCACCTATATCAGCGCACTCATTAAGGCTACAGCAGCTACCGACGAGGCAGCAATGCATTCATTGGGCGTACTCACCGGCACAAAGGCCGGCGACGTATGGACCGTGCAGATACCACTGGAGAACCTGAAGGCATTTACTCAGTTTGCAGGCATCAGCCATATAGATCTGGATATGCCTGTTTACCCTTGCCTCGATCAGGCAAGAAGGGCCACAAAGGCCGACTCTGCACAAAAAGGTTACAGCCTGCCCACACCCATGACGGGCAAGGGCGTGGTAGTAGGTATCATAGATGCCGGGTTCGACTTCAATCACCCTACACTCTACGATACGGCTCATGCTTCATATAGGGTACGCAGGGTATGGCGACAGAAAACTACTGGCACTCCGCCTGCCGGTTATGCCTATGGCAACGAAATGACCGATCCTTATTTCATCCTCTCCTCAGGCTGCGATACTTCCATCACCCCACACGGCACCCACGTAGCAGGTATAGCAGCAGGTTCGGGTTATGGCAGTGCATCCAACAGCAGATACAGGGGCATGGCTTACGAAAGCGATCTGGTACTGGTAGGCATTATGCCTGCACCCTACCAATGGGCTTTCCCCGGTACGTCAGATATCATAGACGGCATGAATTATATTTTCAACTATTCCGCCTCTGTCTATAAATCCAGTATTGTGAACCTGAGCTGGGGTAGCAGCATAGGCCCGCACGATGGTCATTCATTCTTCAGTCAGGCATGCGATGCATTAACCGGCCCCGGCAGGATCTTTGCCTGTTCAGCTGGCAATAATGGCGAGGATACCATTCACCTGGGCAAAACATTTACGGCCACCAACAACTCGGTCAGCACATTTGTTACTTTTTCTCCATACCTCCCGGCCGATAACCAGAGAACATGGCTCGACATATGGGGCGATACCGGCAAGTCTTTCTGCCTGCAGGTAAAACTCTATGCAGGTGCTGCTTCCATAGATTCTACACAAACTGTTTGCATTGCCGATACCACCAGAGCCTTCAACCTCATAGGTTCCAATGGCGATACCTGCTTTGTGACCATAAATATGGTGGCAAGTGAATACAACGGCAAGCCACATGCACTCATGTCCTTCTTTAGCAGAGTACCCGATAATATCTGCCTCACTACCACTGCTACCAGCGGCACGGTGAATATGTGGGAGGGATATGTGTTCCCACCTACCGGCTACTATGGTGCACTAAAAAAACTGGGTTATGCTTTTGCAACAGATGGCGATACCAGAATGACCGTATCAGACTATAGCAGCACTTTTTCTGCTATATCAGTTGGTGCCTATACCAGCAAATCGGGCTTCACGAACATCAGCGGTGCCGGTCTCGGCTATCCCGGTGCAGTGGTTGGCAAGATCGCTCCTTTCTCCAGCCTGGGCCCTGTTGCCGACAACAGGGTAAAACCCGACATTACAGGTCCCGGCTTTGCACTGGCATCTGCTGTTAGTTCTTACGATTCCAGCTACATGCCAGGAGGAGACAGCTACAACGCTGTTATCAGCAAGATCACCATTGGTGGCCGCGACTATCCCTATGCTATGGCAGCAGGAACTTCTATGTCGTCACCGGCTGTTGCAGGTATCATTGCTATGATGTTGCAGGTAAATCCCCTCCTCACGCCCGACTCCGTAAAAAGCATCATGAAGCTCACTGCCATCACAGACAGCTACACTGGCACACTTCCTGCGGCGGGCAATAACACCTGGGGCCATGGTAAAATAAATGCATACAAGGCACTGAAATATATGAACCAATCTGTAAGTGTAGAGAACACGCTCGACAAAGACGGCCTTGGTTGCATACTCTACCCCAACCCTTCCAATGGCAATTTCAACATCAGCTACGTGAGCAAGGCAGCAGAAACAGTTTCAGTAACAATGACAGACATTACCGGCAGGCTCTTTTATGACCAGAAATGGCAGGTAACTACCGGCGGAAATACTAAAAACGTGGCTATAGACAATATTCCTGCCGGCATTTATTTCACGCGCATCTCCACGCCCGTCAACCGTTTCAAGGTCATAAAAACCATCATCAGATAGTTCTTTAAGATATTAATCTATATTACCAACTAAACAAGCAGAAAATTTTAATTTTATAACAAAATACTTGCAATTACCACTCATTTAAATTAACTTAACGGTGTAAATTCGCAGTCTATAAGTAATCATTCCCTCTAATGTAATGTCGGCTGTTGGATGATTTAATAACTTCTAGTTAAATAAAGAGTATGGGAGCTGTCAGAAGTAGTATAAAGTTTGATCTCAAAAAAGAATTACAACAATATTTTGGTTTCGACACCTTCAAGGGTGAACAGGAGGAAATTATTACCAGTATTTTATCGGGCAAAGATACGTTTGTCATCATGCCTACAGGTGGTGGTAAATCATTATGTTATCAGTTACCGGCATTGCTCAGCGATGGTGTTGCCATCATAGTTTCGCCGCTCATTGCCCTCATGAAAAATCAGGTAGATCTGATAAGGGGTTACAGTTCAAGAGACAATATTGCACATTTTCTCAATTCAACACTAAGCAAGGCACAGCAAAAGAAAGTAAAGTCCGACCTCACAGAGGGCAAGACCAAAATGCTTTATGTAGCCCCCGAAACACTTACAAAACAGGAAAACATTTCATTTTTCTCTGATCTGAAGATCTCTTTTATAGCCGTAGATGAGGCACACTGTATCTCAGAATGGGGACACGATTTCAGACCTGAATACCGCAAACTCAGAGATATGATCGATATGATCGATCCTGAATTGCCTATCATAGCACTTACTGCCACTGCCACCCCAAAGGTGCAGGACGATATAGTAAAGAACCTAACCCTGCGTGAGCCCAATATTTTTGTCGATTCCTTCAATCGTGCCAATCTCTACTACGAGATAGTACCAAAGACCAGCAAGGAACAAACCCTCAAAAGCATTGTAAAGTTCATCAATACAATGAAGGGCAAGAGTGGTATCATTTATACACTCAACCGCAAAACCACCGAAGAGCTGGCACAGACACTGCAGGCAAATGGTATCAGTGCCGTTGCTTATCACGCAGGTCTCGAAGCCCAGATCAGATCGCAGCGCCAGGATCAGTTCCTTATGGAAAAGGTCGATGTGATCGTTGCTACCATAGCCTTTGGTATGGGTATAGATAAGCCCGATGTTCGTTTTGTGATACATTACAACATTCCCAAGTCGCTGGAGAACTACTACCAGGAAACCGGTAGGGCCGGACGCGATGGTATGGAAGGTAAATGTCTCCTCTATTATTCGCATAAAGATGTGCAGAAGCTCGAACACCTCATGCGCGACAAGCCGCTGAGCGAGCGCGAGATGGGCGCACAGCTTATATCAGAAACACTGGCCTATGTGGAAAGTGGTGTTTGCCGTCGCAAACTGCTGCTCCACTACTTTGGCGAAGAATATAAAAAAGAAAATTGTGGCAACTGCGATAACTGCAGAAACCCTAAAGAAAAACTGGAAGTAAAAGACAGTATCAAGATAACGCTCGATGCCATTAAGGAGCTCGATGAGCGCTTTAGTATAGACTACGTGGTAAACGTAATTCTGGGCAAGGCAAATCCGCAGATACATACTTTCCGTCACGACAAATTGAAATCTTTCGGCGCAGGACTCATCATGGAGATGGATGCCAACTTCTGGAATTCACTCATCCGCCAGATGATGCTGGAAGGCATGATTCGTAAGGATATTGAGGAATATGGCTTGCTGAAGATCACCGAAAAAGGACAGAAATTCCACAAGAAGCCCTACTCTATTATGGTGGCACTCAATCATAATTATGAAGATGCCAACTTCGATGATGAGGATGCCGGTGGGGCTGCCGGTGGCACTGCCACTACAGACCCTGTGCTTTTCGAAATGCTGAAAGACCTGCGCAAACAGGTTGCCAGAGAAAAAAACCTCCCTCCCTTTGTCATCTTCCTAGAGAATTCGCTTGAAGACATGGCTACCAACTATCCAACTACTATGGAGGAGCTGGAAAAGATACAGGGTGTCAGTAAGGGCAAGGCTATCCGTTACGGCCGCAAGTTCATAGAGCTCATTGGCAAGTATGTCGAGGAGAATGACATTACCAAGCCCGATGATTTTGTGATGAAGAGCGTGGTAAATAAGAGCGGCATGAAGGTCTTTATCATTCAGAATATAGACAAGAAGATACCGCTGGATACCATTGCCAGGAACAAAGGTCTCACCCTGCCCGATCTGCTGCTGGAAATGGAAACCATAGTGGCCAGCGGTACCAGGCTGAATCTGGATTACTGCCTGGAGCAGGAACTGGACGAGAACGAACAGGAAGACATTTTCGACTTCTTCAAAAACAGCCATGACGACAACATGGACGATGCCTACGAAGAGTTCAAGGACAGAGATGTGAGCATAGAGAATCTGAAGATGATGCGCATCAAGTTCATGAGCGAATATGCCAACTAAACCGCAAAGCCGGCCTTGCCACACACTTTGCCCAACAATACTACAATGGTAAACATACCCGTTTGGGAAAAATTACATAAAGAAATGACGGCCGCAGGTGTTACACTTGTGGCCGTTTCTAAAACAAAACCCGCTGCCGACATTCAGGAGCTATATGCACTGGGGCAGCGCCACTTTGGCGAGAACTATGTGCAGGAACTCGTTTCAAAGCAAGAAGAGCTGCCCAAAGACATATTATGGCATTATATCGGCCACCTGCAAAGCAACAAGGTCAAGTACATTGCCCCCTTTGTGCACATGATCCATGCGGTAGACAGTTTCAAACTGCTGATCGAGATAAACAAACAGGCCGAAAAATGCGGTAGATCCATAGACGTACTATTGCAACTGCACATAGCCGATGAGGAAACAAAATTCGGCATGGACGAAAAAGAGATACTGCAGCTTATGGACTACTATACTGCACAAAAAAACGGCATCAGTCATGTGCGCATATGCGGGCTCATGGGCATGGCATCCAATACTACCGACGAAGCAAATGTGCGCAGCGAGTTCAGGCGGCTGCACAATTTCTTCATTCACCTCCGCGACACTTCTTTTTTCAATCAGTCCAACTTTTCGGTATGTTCCATAGGCATGAGTTCCGACTACGAACTGGCAATTGCCGAGGGTGGCAATATGATACGCATAGGCAGTATGTTGTTTGGCAGCCGGGTTTAGTCCTGGCCCAAGGCAGTTGGTAACCCATCCATACTTTTCCTGTTGTTATCCGCTCTGTATTTAGCAAGGCCCTCAGGGCCTTTTTTGTTTACCCATTTATGGGCATGATCCCGCTCTCCGGCATAGTCATAAAGCGGCACACTATAGCCGCACGAAGTCTGCACCTTTTGCACCTCGGCTACTATTATCTGCCTTATACCCGGCAAGGCGCCAAACTGCGCCGATAGTTCATCCCATTCTTCAGCACCCGGCAGCACAGTATAACCCCTGCCATACAAACGCAGTATATTCGGTGGTCCGTCAAAAGCGCAGAACATGATAGTGATACGCCCGTTCTCCAGTATGTGAGCCGATGTTTCGTTGCCGCTGCCCGTTATATCCATATAGGCCACACGGTGTTCCGACAGCACCCTGAAGCTGTCCAGCCCCTTTGGCGACAGATTGATATGCCCCTCTGCCGTTAGCGGTGCAGTAGATACAAAGAATAACCTCTGTTTTGCTATAAAACGGGCATGGGTTTCCTTAATACTATCCGAGAACTGCGACATAATGCACCAAAAATAAGCAGTAAGCACATAGCACAGCCACGCACCCGCACTATTTTTAAAATAGTTCAAAGTTTATTTGGCAGAGGAATTGAGAACCCCTACTTTTGCACCTCACAGCGCGAGGTAGAGCAGCGGTAGCTCGTCGGGCTCATAACCCGAAGGTCATAGGTTCGATCCCTGTCCTCGCTACCCGACAGAGAAAGTCAGCATTATTGCTGACTTTCTCTTTTTTATGTCCGCTGAAAGCCTTGCCCACACTATCGAATAATGATATAATTTCATTCGTTTTATAGGTTCGATACTCTGGTTTTTCGTAAATCAATTTTTCAGAAAACATTAAACCTAGCACTTTTCTCTTCTTTTCCAGTGACGCTTCATTAAAATATGACCCTACTGTATTCACTAAAGTAAGCCCAAATCTCATGTACTTCTTAAACTCTGGGTCAGTTGTTATCAGCTCGTTCTTTTGATAGGACAATTCACCCATACGCTTCATAATACTATCACGGGCACTATTGTATTCAAACTCACCTATCTTGTCCATAGCATACTTTGAAGTTAAGCCAGATAGCACACTCTTCTCTTTCTCAATTTCGAGATCTATACGTCGTATTTCTTTCGCCTTGTCTCCCTCGCTACCTTTAAATGTATCTTCAATAATCTTCATGTACAACTCAAGTATTTCTTCGTGTACAGCAAAGCTGTTCAACCAGTAAATAAAATCAACATGGGCAATATCTGCTCTGAAACGGCTTTTACAGCCCGGCTGACAATGATAGTAATAATATGAACCACCGTGCCCCTTAGAGCAACTACCTGTAAGGTTGCCACCACATGAACTACAAACAAGATACCCTCGCAATGCGAGTTCTTCAATCACCTTCACTGGCTTAGCCTTGACTTTGCTCTTACCCATAGCCACATGTTGAACTATGTCAAATATCTCTTTCGAGATAATTGGCTCATGTATGCCTTGTACATATTCTTCAGGATTGAATTTGTCTGGTTTAAGTTTGACTAACCCACAATAGACAACATTGTGAAACATATTATGGAATGATCCACTTGCAAGGTTTATACCTCTTGAAGCATATTTCTTTCTCAGTTCTTCTTTTGTGAAATTGCCACTTGCATAGAGCGTGAATATCTCTTCAACCAGAGGAGCTTTGTCTGATCTAACAAGTATTGGCTTGTTCGTGCTATCTCTGTCATAGACATAGCCTATTGGCGCAGTTGAAGTATATCTTCCCTCTCTATTAGCTCGCCTGATACCAGATCTGATATTCAAGCCCCTTCTTTCATTCTCAACCTGCGGTGAAGTAATGTAAAAAGCAAGCATTAGCCTGTTTTCTGGTATGCTTAAATCTATTGGCTGATCAATTGCGTTGCAATCAATACCCATGTTCAGGAATGTCCTTATCATATTAAGGGCATCTGTGGCATCTCTTGAGAACCTGTCCCATTTTATGAACAATAAAGCATCAATACGGTTCTTGTTAGCTTTTGCATAACTGAGGAGCTTCTTAAACTCTGGTCTGTCAAAAGTTTTTGCGCTATGGTCGTCTTGAAACCTCGCAATCACATTTATGTCCTTCTGGCTACAATAGTTCTCCAGTTTTTCAACCTGTGCCCGAAGACTATAACCTTTGTCAGCCTGTTCGTCCGTACTCACACGGGTGTAGATCAATACATTTTTCATTTCTTTGAACTTTCTCTTGGTACAATTCGTATTCCAATTTGGCTAGGTTATACAATTTCCGCCTGATTTCGGAGACTTCCTCGTCAGTATATTTTCTATCAGAAGAATTGAGTATTTTCTTGCATATTTCAAGCGAAACCATAGCCGTTATTTTTAGATAGAATTGTTGTTGTTTATAAATCGCTCAAGCTCACTTTTTACAATGTAGAAGTGGTTGAATAATGATGTTGCAGATAATTGACCATGTTTTATGAACCGTTTTACCTGCTTGCTTGTAATACCTAATAACGCAGCAGTTTCTGATACAGAAAATACTGTTTTGATACGAACTTTCTTTTCAGTCGTACCATTATAAAATTTTATGATTTTCACCTTCATAAAGTTTATTTTTTGTGTGAGTGTTTCAAAGAGATAGGGTTATAGGTTTATGAGTTATTAAAACTCAACTTCGATAATCGTTACTTCGCACTATTAGATTCTGATCTAACTATATTCTAACGCTTCTGAATACTACTCCATTGAAGTTATCATTAGGTATCACACCAACTTTCTCTAATAGCCATAGATAGCTGAATAGTTTTAGTAAGTTGTTAGGGTCTGCGTTAATGAATACCTGCCAATTGTTAAGATGACTCAGATAATCAATAGTTTTTATATTACGGATACTGGGAGAGCTGTTTCTAAAGTCAGCATCGAGAGCTACAAACCTTTTGTAGAATTGCTCCGCATCCGCTTCGTCAATTGAACCGGTACTACCTTCAAATCCTTGTGTAAGTAAGTCTGCTTTGTAGAAAAAATATATATTTTCAACTACTGCAATTTTCGGTGCACCACCTAGTTCGCTGAGTAGCTGCAAGTACGTTTTGGCTGTGGATCGTTCCATCTTACGCCTTTGTTGTCTGTTCATTTTTCGGTTTTTATTGTTTGTTTAAATTTTATTTTTATTGGTCTGCATCATTCTTTGCGACTGTCCTTCACTCCGGCTATCTCTGGGCCTAGCATTAGAATTTTGAATTAGGAGACAAAGCAGTGGCACACCGATGGGAAATGCCACCAATACATATTGATTAATTATAATAAGAATACTGAATTTAAAAATTAATTTACCTGCTTTGAGTACAAGTAGATTGGGCGGTGTGATATTTTAGTAGTAAAGTACTAGGTAGCCGATGCTACCTAGTACTTAGGTTAGTCTATGCAGCTTGCAATACCAATAGGTTATAGGTTTTGCAGGTGGCAGGAATAGACCAATTGCCATTTTCAAGTTTGTGAAGGTTTTCAGTAGATGCGATGATATTTCCATCAATATTCAGCGTTATTCTACCGGTTACCTCAATAGTTTGTCCATCTTCAAGTTCTAAAATGGCTTTTCGTATAAACTCATTACTAGCAGGTAGAACATTTCTATGAGGTCCATATTGGTCTATTGCATCAGCAGCAGTGATTGTTTGTGTAATATTTGAACTAGGCGACTTAGGTTTAACCTTTTTATTTATCGGTACGTTATCGCTCAGGTCGGGATTTCCTTGCTCTTCAACAGACTTTTTTGACTCCTCTGCGGCTGGCTGCGCTGCTGGCGATTTTGTCACAATCGGATCAACAGGTGAATTGCTGCTAGGATTGGAAGATTCATCAGTTTTTTTCTCTTTGGCATTGCAGTTATTGTACGCCTCAAAAAGGCTTATTTCATAATTGCCATACTTTTCTTGCTCTTTATTAAACTGTGGCTTTATGAGCTTAAGCAACTTCTTGATGTTGCTGCAAGACTTGCCAGTTAGCAGAGCTAAAACACCTTCTACATCTTTCGTCTGAAAAGATTCAGAGGCCCATTTTTTACCATCAGGTGTTTTTAGATAATCTGAGACCATTTTGATATAAGCCATTCTAGCTTTACGGTGTAGATTTTCCTTACTGAGAAAGACAGCCATAAATTGTTGTACATCAACATCCGGGTTAATTACATCAACTTCTATCTCATCCTGATTCAGTGCTATGGCAGCGTCCACAGATGGGTTTTGCCCAAGTATATAGCATTTGTTGTTATTCTCATAACCTACAGGCCGAGGGTAATAACTGAACTTCGTAATAGCATCAGTATGGTAGCCGTGAGTTGTTATAAACTCTCCTATCGGCTTGAATTTTTTATCCAAATAGACATTGTCTAACGGAATTAGTTTTCTACCTTTTAATATTGTCTTCATAAAAAATCTTATTTGATATACCATTCCCAATCGCATTTCTGCGTAGTTTTTGGAAAGGAAATATATGTGAAAAAAATAGTTTCACCTGTATCGCCAAGCATGGCGGTTAACTGCACCATGCCCAGCTCTAACAGATCGCCAATTACACTGAATCAATTAACTTTATCTTGTACTTCGTAAAAGGTTGAATCAGTGCTTTCGGCTCAATCGCGAATTGTTACGCAAAGGTATTTTTATGCTTTGAAAAGGAAAAAAAAGTAGTTGTTGCTCCAGCGGAGTAGTGTATTGGTATTAAACCACATTCAAAATGACAATGAATCAAATTATGATTGAACTAGATGATTTAGAAAAGAATTTAGACAGATTCAACAAGTTGGAGTTAGTCTGTGATACTTTGCTCAGTAAATACGGCAGGTTTGCTATTGAATATATTACTGAACACGGCGGCTTGGATGAATCTGGCAAACTCTATATCGTAAAAGAAAAGCGTGTAAGTCATGGCTGGCTCTCAGTCCATTTGAAAAACATGGAGAGATTTGGTTTTGTCAGGTCAGAATATGAAAGCCCGCTATTTTTTCAAGTAAATAAACAATTTGCCGATGAGTTCAATAACGTCTTGAGACTATTCTCATTAAATGAATCAGTTTGCGGCGTAGTCGATTCTGTAACGGTAAAAATCGTAAGAGAGTTTTTGTCAGGCATGAGAGGTAATACCTATCCAATACTACAGAAGTTTATAGATAAGCAGTGTTACCTTGAAACAAAGAACAATCTCACATTATCTGAGCTGACGGATATGGAGTTAAGTAGAATGAATGTACGTAGCGTTCTGACTTCATTAGCAAGAGTTGGAGTTTTAGAGAAAGGTAGAGATAAGAATTTAGTTACTTACCAGCTAAATGCGAAGAAACTATCAGCACTGATAAATATGATACATGTCTTGAATGAACTCAATTATGAACATCCAATCCAGTATAGAAATCGTCCTGACTTTGAAACTATTTATGTAACAGATGAAAACGGTAAAAAAATACGGCGAGTAAAATTGAATAAAATAAAGAGAAGACCTAAGAAATAAGTCTTCTCTTTTAAGATATTCAGCTTCTAACAACTTACCCTTTATACATAAACAGCTTTTCCTGCCTCTGTCTGGATGCATAATTAACGCCTGGAGTAACAGTTACACTCATCATACAAGCAAAGTCATCAGGCATTTCATATTCACTGACAAAGACAATATTATATCTGCTAACGCTTCTTACCCAATTACAGAATTCATCGTGGTTAAATGGAATACGATAGAAGTCATAGTGCTTATATGGTGGATCACAATAGATGACATTATTCCTACCAACAGGAATAGTTTTATAATCTCCGTTGAACAGATGAATACCTGAAAGATTCTGTTTTAATACAGTATTAATACTACCAGCAAACTTACCCGGTGACAGGTGCTCGTGATAACTCTGCATCCATTGATTGGAATAGGTAGGGAAGAATCCTGCAGCACCAACATACCAATCTACAAATTGATCCTTGTTATCTCTGATGTAATCAAATGCATCTTTTGATGGGCAGATGGCGTTTTTAATCTCAACCGGATTTTGTTGTGCTTGTCGTAATAAAGCAATCAGGTGTTTATTGGCATCATAACCAATTCTGGTATGGTGCTCAACTTGCGAAATCATATTGCAGCCGCCAGCAAATGGTTCAATGTAAGCGGCATCAGGGTAGCGAATCAGCGCCTCTTTGATAAACGGCAAGATATACTTGCCAAGTCTTCTTTTACTTCCTACGTATCTCATACCTGTAGTTTTTAGAGGTTATGAAATAATTGCAGTTACATTGTGTAATGCTGCTAATTGAACGCAAAGCAGTGCAATAGTCATGCAGGTGCGTTAAGACCAAATGGTTCTTGTTCGGTCGTGTGACCGAGAAATTGTACTTGTACATAATTGAAAATAACTGGTTGATATGCCAGTGTTAGTGCAATAAAGATGTTAGGATACATCACTGATGCTAGTCAAAGCAATCATTTGCAGGAGTAATTATTGGTAATTAGAAGAGAATAAACTATTAAACAGATACCATATACTTACAATTCAAATGTACGAAGCTTTTTCTAGAAAAACAAATGTTCAGAATGCTGAAATGCACTGTTGTGAATTGTTTTGAGATTTTGTGGTTCCAATAGATTTATGTGTAGAGGTGGGCTGTATATATATATAATGGGGTACGATTTTATTGACTGGAATAGGGTGAAGAAACTAATCATAGATATTGCAGAAGCAGACGGAGATATGATTTTCTTTGATACTGATAAGGCTATCGGTATGGGCTATACAGCTATGGAGCGTGTTGTAGCAGAGCAGATTATTCAAAAGAGAGAACCTGTACCAGATGAAGTCAGCAGAAGGTTGAATAATTCATTTGCAGACGACAGAGTTGCCATGCGTGCAGTATATATCTCAGAGGTTGAGTTAATCTTTGTAATTTTTCCTGATAAGGGGTGTTTTATAGTAATAAATGAGTCAGGTTTAATCTAGTTAGCTGTACCAAGTGTACATTATTTTTATACCACGCTGTATTTCTTCTGAGACGGTTTTTATCTCAAATCAAAAACCCATGAAAATGAAATTTGAGATAACTATTATTCCAATCAGTTGGAGGATAACTCTAACTGGTTGGAAGTAGTTTTCTTTATAAGAAACGTCAATTTGACAGTAGGTTTAAAATTTTAAAAATGGAAAACATAGATTTCATAAAATTGAAGTCCTTGGCTTACACCTATCATACTACCGTCTTTCGTACTATATTTACCATTGGGTTCGAACAGGCAGTAGGATATGAAAGTCCATGTTGTAGAATTATCTCGTTAAAATTATTGAAACATTAGTACCGTATCATTAATGCAGACTGGTATAAACTACTGATAGAAGTTAATATACACCCAAGTAGATTAGGCTTATTTTTACTTAAAATCATTACGATACATAAAATGAACGACTTATTTATATCTAAAGAGGAATACGCGAAGCTTTCTACATTAGATGATAGTGCGTTGATAGATGAGCTGAGCAGAAGTACAAAAGTCTTGGGTGTGTTGTACAAAAAGCATTTGGCTTATTGCCTTAAATTCATGCAAAAACAATGCAACGGACAAGATTATGACGATACAATCAAGGACATTTATCAAGATGCCGTAATTGTACTATATGAAAAAGTGAAAGGAGGAAACTTTACACTTACCTCCTCCATACAAACATATCTCAATTCTATTTGCAGGTATCAGCTACTAAACAGATTTAAAGAAGAAGGAAAAATCACCAACTTTCAACCTGCAACTGATTTTGATAATGAAGATGAGCCACATAAATACCGGCAAGATATAAATGACTGGTTACCTAAAACCGAAAATGATATTAATGGTGATAGAGTACAGGCTATAATGAAAGGACTTGAAATCATAAAGTCTTATAAAGGGATATGCTATGAGTTACTATCTATGGTTTATTACCATAATAAAACAATGAAGCAACTGGTTGAGTACTTTCCTGAACTATCACACGAAGATAGTGCCAAAAGCAAAAATTATAAATGTAAAGAGAAATTGAAATCTCTAACCTTTGAAATAATGAAGAAGAAACGATGAGAAGCGATTTAGAAATATTAAAAAGCCTATATCAACCCATATTGGAAGAAATTTCAGTACAAGCACCTGCATTGAAGGGAAGCCTCAATAATGAAGAGTTTTGGGATTATTTTAATGAACTGATACTTGATGTAAAGCATACCGGTAATGAACTTACAAACTTGCTTCATAGCTACAAAGTAGCTAAAGCAGAATATTACACCAATCAGTTGGAACAAATAAGGGCTGAATATCTATCCCTATTAGCTATTGGCTATATTAGGGGCAACAACACGCCCACCACAGAGCTATTGATTAAAACACAGTTTGCTCCGTTTTTAGAAGAGTTAGCTTTTCAAAAAGATATTATAATAACTGTAACCATTAGTGAACGTTCCAGATTGAAAAATTACTTTTCTATAATAGATGAGGTCATCAATTTCGATATTGCTAACGAAGAAATTACAGCTGCATTTAAGGGATTAAATAAAAAAAATGAGAGAAATAGTCTGAAAAGACAGTTTAACGAATTGGAGAAAGGAGAAGAGCTTGTTTATAAAGAAGATAGTAGAAGCATGTCATTAGTAGAGGAACCTACTACAACATATGGTCAAACCGAAAAGTTGGCGGTCCCTTTTGAAAAGAGAAAAACCAAAACAATTTCCCTCTCTTTCTTAAAGTACGCTGCCGCAGCTTGTTTTATTGGTGCAATGGTGTGGATTGGTGTTAAGTTCTACGATACCGGTTCAACCAGAGACAATACAGAAGTTGCGAAGATTGATGTCCCTGCTGTACCAGATGCGAAAATAAAACCAGCATTTGCCGAAGTTGAGGTTACAGAAAATATTATACCCCTGCAAACAGAAACCGGAATGGGTTTTGCAGATGTTGGGAGTATAAAGAAATTACCCATCGTAATTCAGAATGTAATGCCGAGAATTCAATCAATAGAAGACTACCTGAATAAACCACAGACATGTACAAGTGAAACAACATTAAGGGATACTTTGGTTGAAGTTATTAAAGAACAGACTGGCGCTGTAGAAGAATTGGAATTGTTGCTAAGACTATCAAAATCTTATATTTTTGATGGCGAAAAATTACAGCTATTTCAGACATTTAATGCCCATGTGCAGAATAGTGTAATTAAAACTGCAGATAAAAAATACTACCTCATGTCTGGCAATAATTTTTATCAGCTTACTATTTCCAAGCAACAACAAGACTTAAATAAAATTACCGACAGCCAGTTAATTGAAAAACTGGAAAGGATTGTTTTTGACAATAAAAATTAGACCATTTGAAAAACTTTATACTCATATTACTAGGTCTTTTTGCTTTCATAAATATGAAGGCACAGAATATTTCTGCGAAGAAAAATACGCTCAACAAAGTATTTGGTGATCTGGTGAATGCCTATGGTAATGCTAAATCAGCACCAGCTCATGAGCTAATTCCCAAATCATCCGGTGAAAAGTATATTGCTACTTATATATCTACTCCATCCCCTATAATAAAAGTTGATGAACAGCTTTTTGACCTCTGTATGCAGATGGGTGCTGATAGTTTGAACGCTCTCTCTATTATCCTAAGTCATGAGCTTGCACACTATTACAATGACCACCACTGGTGTACTGACTTTGCATTTGCACTAAGCAAAGAAGCGAAATCTAAAGCTGAGAAAGAGAAAAATTACTGGCACAGTAAAGAAGAGAAAACTATTCATGAAGGGGAAGCGGATAATTTTGGGTTGTATCACTCTTGTATAGCAGGATATAGTCCGTTTAATGTTTACAGCCGATTGCTGCACAAGATATACACGGCATATGGCTTGCCAGAAAACATGATTGGATACCCTTCAAAGAAGGAAAGAATACAAATTAGTGACGAGGCACAAAAGAAGATTGATAAGCTGTACAAGGAATTTGTAGAAGGTATCACTGCAATTACTAATAGAAATTTTGAAAAGGCAATACTTCGCTTTGACAATCTTACAAGGTATTTTCCTTCAAGAGAGAACTACAATAATGCAGGTACTGCAAAAACTCTCTGGGCATTAGAACTAAAACCAAAGGAGAGAATAGAATATGTAGATATTAACTTTTACTACCCAATAGAAACAGACCACAAAAGCAGGCTAGATAGAAGTGGGAGTCGAAGCCAGAATGAAGATGACGCAAAAAAGATGGATTCCTTGCTACAAAGCGCAAAGAAAGATTTTGAGAAGGCAATTAATCTAGATCCAGACTACGATAAGGCATATATTAATCTTGCCTGTATTTATGACTTAATGGAAAATTGGAATTCTGCTATAGGGAAGATAAGCGAGATGCCTTTACATAAGCAAAAACAAGAAAGGGCATATAGAATATTGGGGATTGTTTATTATCATATGGGTGAAGAAGCGAAGTCTAAAGAGATGTTTGAAAAAATGAGAGCATTCCGACAATGAAAAAAATAACATACTCCTTTCTTATAATTTCTATGCTCTTTTTATCCCAAGATGGCATCGCACAAAATTGGGGACAATTAGAAAGCAACTATTATAGTTGTTTGAAAATTGGAAATTATTTACAGGCAATACAATTAGGTAGGGCAATGTACAATAACGTAGATATTTCTGAGAGAGATACAAGTGTAAGACTTGCTTATTGTAGTAAACTTATTGGAAACGCATATAGTCTCGCTGACGTAGAAGATTCAGCTTTATTCTATTATGACAATGGATTGAAATTATTGGAATTGCAAAAAAAAGATCAGAGTATTTTAGCATCAAAACTTCTATACAATAAAGCCACAATCCTATTAGGTAAAGAGAATTATGAAGAGTATTTTTCCTTGTTAACGCTTTCCGCGAAGATTGTAAGGCAACTGGATTATCCAGAGTTTCCCTTTTCAGAATGGCCTGCCGAAAAGCTATATTATTATAATTTAGCAATTAAAGACACTACTCAATACGAGACTTTTCTTAAAGAGTGCATTTCTATTTATAAAAAGTACAATCGTACATCTGATAATGGGTACAAAATTCTGACCAAGAATATTGTCAATGATCGCATATTGAAAGAAATGGGTCTTTCAAGTGAAAGTTGGTTTAATCTAATTGAAAAATATTCAGATGCAGGACAATATGATTCTGTAATCTATTACTGCCAGATTATCGACATCGGGTATGAAAATAACTTAATGTCAAGAACATTTTTGATTAAAGCCAATTTGAAACTTGGTTCTGCATATTTGGAAAAAAGAACCTACGATAAATCGTTGAAAACTTTTCTCAATACGCTTGATTATATTAAAGATAATCCGAGAATAAATAATCTCATAAAATACATTTGCTATAATAATATTGGCCTATGCCATTATCGAGTGAGCGACTATTTGAAATCAGAAGAGTTTTACAGAATAGCCTTGAAAATGATTTATGACAATTGGGATGATTTATCCGATTATTTCCCAGTAGCCGCAAGTAACTTATCTGAAACACTAATAGAATCAAACAACTACCCCGAAGCGAAAGAATTATTAACAAAAGCTCTAAATTTTGAGTTGCATAAGCAAGAAATTAGCCAAAAAAAATTGGGAAAAGAAAATCTACATCCAATTTATGATGCATTGGGAGATATATGCATTAAAGAGGGCAATTACGTTGAAGCTGAAAACAATTACAAAAGATCTATTGAAATAGCGAAACAACTTCAAAATAATAAATTGACAAGCACAGGATTGTCATCATTAGCCGATGCATATTTTAAAGAAGGTAACTACACATACTCAATAGATATTTGCAAGCAAGCTGCCGATCTGTCTATACATGCAGGCGATACAGTGGCATATGCATTTAGGCTAGATGATCTATGTCACTCATATACTGGAATCAAGGAACTTTCTTTAGCAGATAGTTTTAATAATGAGGCTCGAAAACTGCTCAAGAACAGGCAAAATAAAAAAGACTATATTATTTCATTGTTTAGAGGAGGAATGATAAAAATCAACCAAAAACACTATAGTGGTGCTTTATCTCTTTTTGAAGAAGCTGACACAATTAATACAACTGCATATCATGGGAAATCGTCAATGTCCCCGTATATTACTGCCGGGCTTGCAACTTGCAATTATTATCTGGGAAATTATCGAAAAGCAGCTGATCTTTTTAAGTCCATTTTGAATACTAGGGTTCTTGACAATGATGATATCCTGCCAAATGATGACCGACAGAGTATCTTGGGGCTATACAGCATTACTCTTAAAAAACTCCGTGATTATGCATATTTAGATACAATAATGTACTACTACGCTAATTCATCTCTTTATAAACTAAGCACAAAATTACCTGTGCTTCCTCAAAAGAAAAAACTGGAACTATTATATGACCAGCAATACGTTTATGATATTTTTTTCTCCAATTTAATGGGTAATAGTCAGACGACGGAGAGGCTTATTAAGGTTGGATATAACATTGCCTTCAAAACAAAGGGCTATATCTTAAATGACGAGATAAGCATACGTAAATTTATTGACAACAACGATACAACTGCGCAACAATTGTATTCAAAATTGCTTCGGTACAAATTATACTATTTTAAAAATAGTGGTAATAGCAACTCTTGCACCGATTCAATTACAAAATTTGAAAACGAATTAAGCAGAAAAGTAAAGCCATTTGAGCGATGCTTTGAATTTCGTAGAATGGAATATAATAATATTGTCAACTCGTTAAAAGAAGACGAAATTTCAATAGAAGTATATCGGTTTAGATATTTAGATGATTCATTGTTTAAACGTCCGAATGATACAATTGCTGAATCTCATTATGTTTACTCAGCACTTATTGCAAAGAAGGAATGGAAATCTCCCAAGTTCATTTACTTGTTTGAAAGCAACGAAATGAACCTAATTTGGGACAATAATGATTCAACAGGAATTAATGATTTATATTCTGTAAAAAACGTTGGAACGAAAACACTTTATCAACTTTTCTGGTCGCCATTAGATAGCTTTTTAACGGGTATCAGCAGCATATACATAGCACCGGCAGGTTCCTTGAATAATATTAATCTCTTGGCTATCCCAACGACAGATAAAGAGACGATCGGAGAAAAGTATGGTATTCATATATTTGGGTCAACGGCAGACCTTGTAAATTTCAAGCCCAGTTATATTACAAATACCTATGTCAAGTCAGCGATTGTATATGGAGGAATTGATTATGATAAATGTGAAAATAATTCAACAACTACGGAAGAGAGTAATAATGGCGTAGGCAATAATATCTCAAACTTAGTAAGTAGAAGTGCCATTGCTAAATTCGGCTATTTATCCGGTACCCTTGCAGAAGCAAAGAATATAACATCGATGTGTGAACAGCATGGAATAGTTGCAATCATTGATACTGGCAAATATGGGACAGAGACAAGTTTCAAAAAGCTTAGTGGTAAAAGAGAACCATTTATTCTACATATTGCAACGCATGGGTATTTTTTTACTAACCCAAAGTATAATAATCAAATAGATACCGATAAACATTATCAGGGATTAGAAAAGAAAAATTTATTAAAGTGGAGCGATGACCCTTTACTCAGATCTGGTTTAATTTTTGCCTGTGCCAATCGTACCTGGGCAAATCCAAATTGCTTGAATGACAGTACAGAAGATGGCATTCTTACAAGCTACGAGATTTCAAATTTGGATTTAAGTAGCTGCCAACTTGTAGTACTCAGCGCATGTGAAACCGGGTTAGGCGATATAAATGGTAGCGAAGGCGTATTTGGCTTGCAACGAGCTTTTAAGATGGCTGGAGTAAAGAACATTATTATGAGCCTATGGAAGGTACCGGATGCCCAAACCTCTGAATTAATGAGCAGCTTTTATACGTATTGTTTTGCCGGAAAAAGTGTGCATGATGCTCTACAAGCTGCTCAAACCGATATGCGAAAGAAATACCCACCTTATTATTGGGCGGGATTTAAATTACTTGAATAAATTATGCGCAAACTAATAATCATCTCACTTCTATTCTCAGGTAGTCTGAACACATATTCCCAAGAATGGAACACTTTTTTGTCCAATGGATCTGGGCAAATGCAAAGTGGCGATTTTGATAAAGCAATTCTTTCATTTACAGCCGTACAAAGGGAGTTGGAAGGCGATACAGAAAATATTGCACCTTATATCATGGCAACACTACTTCGGGCTGCTACCTACACCATATTGGGCAAATATTCTGAATGCGAAATGGATGCACTGAAAGCAGATAGTTTGGCAGTGATTTTTTTTGGCAAAAACTCAGAGGCACATTACCAAGCGCTGAGGGTTATCTCTTCGTTGCGTTGCAACACAAAACGCGAACCGCTGAAGTATGCCCAGATGCTTTTGGAAGAAGGTGAAAAAATAATTGGTAAATACAATGAAAATCATTTGCAAGACATCATTAGTACAGGGAGGTGTCTCATTGACCAGGGCAAGGCCGGTTACTTAAAAGCAATTATTGATGATATTAATAAGAATGGGAAAAACAGTTTGGATTCTCTGCCTAATATTAAATGCAATCTTCATTGGGTTCTTGCTGAAATTTATCATTACGAAAAAAATAAAGAGCTTGAAAAAAAAGAGTATCAATTCTTGATTGACCAATTGATATTAAACAAAGATTCTACTGGTTTATCAGAACTATACCGCTTCCCAGCTTTCAGTGCTTTAACCAATCTTGCCAATATATATGCTGGAGAGGGCAATGAGCATGATGCTATTGATTTAATGGAAAAATATTTGCTTGAATTTACACCATGCAGGTCGAAAGTGGAAGCGATCAATATTATGGAAATGTTTACTCAATTAGGAGATTTTTATCGTACGATTGAAATGCCGCAAAAAGCCAAAGAGAATTATTTAAAGGGGTTACAGATTATTGAGCAACAGCAAGGAAGAAACAACCAGTTTTATTATTCTGCATTACAAAGTATAGCATCTTTATCAACAGAATTATCTTTATTCCATGAAGCCGACAGCTTATATGGTTTGGAGTTAGATTTTTTACGGTCTAATTCATCTGACCCACACGAAATTACAAACTGCCTTTTGAATATCTCTTTCAATAAAATTCAGTGGGGAAAATACGACGATGCAAAGACTATTTGTTTGCAAATATTAACAAATGGAGACACCTTAAAAGGGAACACTCCGGATCTTAATGTAATAATATGCTATTCTCGTTTAGGACTTATAGCGAGAAACCAAAAAAAATTTAAAGATTCCGAGCAATATTATACAAAAGCTATTGCATACTCTAAGGCTTTCAGAGGCGTTTTCGGTGATTTCAATTACATTTCAGAAATTCACAATTTGGCATATTTATACTTTTTAGAAGGCAAATATGAGAAAGCAGAAAAACAATACGATAAAATTCTACATAATGTATTTATTAGAACTCTTGAAACAAACAGACGAGACCAACTTGCATATTGTTTTGAAGCAGCAACACTTGCTTATCGTCTAAAAGAGCACAAAAAATCTCTCATGTTATTATCTAAATTTACAGAAATTCAAAATAAAATTATTGAGTCTAACCTGCAACACTTGCCAATAAAAGAACAGCTTGATTACATTGTATTATTTAAACGCTATTGTAGTGTATTTAACTCACTAGCCTACCTAAACCATACTGACGAAGAATTAATAAACGCCTGCTACTCTAACTACTTAAGTACGCAAAATCTGACCTTTAAAGTCCAACAGGCGAAACTTTCTTCAAAGAAGAATAATGTTGAGATTTATGCAGGTACGTTAAAAGAACATTTGCGAGAAAACGAAGCTGCTGTCGAAATAATAAGTTTTCCATATTTTAATAGTCAGTCTAACCTCTGGACGGATAGCACACTATATGCCGCAATTGTAAGCACTACTGATAAACCGTCTCAATTTGTTTTTGTTTCCTCAAATAAAGAAATTGATTCATTGAATCATGCCATAAAAGACTTACCCTACAATCAATATTATACAGGTCTTTACGCAGATAGTAACATTTTCAAATCACTACTCCATTCACTAAATGAAGTTCTGATGGGAATTAACACAGCTTACGTTATTGAATCTGGTGCTTTGCACGAATTAAACCTTTCTGCTCTATTGCTAAATAATAAGGAAACTTTTGGGCAAAAGTATTGTCTTCACATTATGAATAGCACTTCAGATATTTTGAATTATCAGCCAATCTATCTTAGTCCCAAAACTCTAAAGCAAGCCTTTATTTATGGTGGCATAGATTACAACAGAGCAACAATAACTCCTTCCGATAAAACACCAGAAGAAAATAACTTAGGCTATCCTCAAGTGGCTGAACTTGCAAACCGAAGCGCAATTACCAAGTTTGGTTATTTGCCCAGTACAAAAGACGAAGCACAAAATATTCAGCAATTATGCAACAGTAATAGTATAACAGCTATTTCTTTTACTGGCGAGAACGCAACAGAGGCTTCTTTTAAGCAGCTTAGCGGCAAAAAAGAACCATTTATTTTGCATATCGCCACACATGGATATTTCTTCCCTGACCCGATGCAAAGCAAACAGGAAAAAACTTCGCAGGATTTGTCAGGCGAACGGAGGAATGTTTTTAAATGGAGTGATGATCCCCTTTTGAGGTCAGGGTTAATTTTTGCGGGAGCAAACAAAACCTGGGGCAAAACAGACTATGTAAGTGACAGCACAGAAGACGGCATACTAACGAGCTATGAAATTTCGAATCTTGACCTAAGCAATTGCCAGCTAGTAGTGCTCAGTGCCTGCGAAACAGGATTAGGAGATATTAAGGGAAGTGAAGGAGTGTTTGGGCTGCAAAGGGCATTTAAAATGGCAGGAGTTAAGAATATCATCATGAGCCTTTGGAAGGTACCCGATAAAGAAACTCAAGAATTAATGACCCTATTCTATAATTATTGTTTTGCTGGCAAAAGTGTACATGATGCACTACAAGCTGCTCAAACGGATATGCGAAAGAAATACCCGCCTTATTATTGGGCTGCTTTCAAATTGCTTGAATAGAAAAATACCGGCATCATTTATGAGCCGGTATTGATTGATATGGATGCAACAAATTACCAAGAATTATAGTTGACATTGTAGTTGCCCCAATAATCGGTATTGCCAGTACTTGTAGCTATCGTATTTCCCTGACTGTTGGTGTAATTGGTGTTGTAGTTGCCCCAATAATCAGATGAGCTGGTGCTATTTCCTATTGTGTTCCCGTAGCCATTGCTGTAAGTAGTGTTGTAGTTTCCCCAGTAGTCACTGTTGCCGGTGCTCGTTCCTATGGTGTTACCATAGCTATTAGTGTAGGTAGTGTTGTAATTCCCCCAATAATCAGATGATCCGGTACTAGTGGCTATGGTATTACCATAGCTGCTGGTGTAGGTTGTATTCACATTGCCCCAGTAGTCTTTTGAAGTTTGGCTTGTACCTACCGTCTGGCCATACTGGTTTGTATAGGTTGTATTGATGTTGCCCCAGTAGTCTACAGAACTTTTGCTGGTTTGGGCATTGGCGCCGTTTGTTAGGCTTAATAGAGTTATTACGAGAACTATAATTGAGTATTTCATTTTTGATAATTTTTTGAATTAATAATGTTGTTTGCATTGATTGGGAAATACTACCTGCTGTAGTAGCTATTAGAGTAGTTGGAGTAGCCAGAATATTGTGGTGTGTAAGATGAGTAGTTAGTGCTAGGGTATGAAGGGGTATATGTATTGTAATTGGAGTAACTGGTCGTTGGAGTGCTATAGCTGGTATTGTAAGATGGTGCACTGTAGTAAGATGAGTTATAGCCACCTGATCTAGTGCCTTCAGTACCAGTATATGGATTCACGTTGCCTACTGTGCTCCAGTTGTCATTTCTGGTATAGTTAGCTGAGGTTCTGTAATGCCCTTCTACATAAGTTCCGTTTGATCGGGTATAACCATTTACATAGGTTTGTCCTTGTCCGAAAGATGTAGCATATACCAGGATTGCTGCGATAAAAAGAATTGCGTTTTTCATTTTGTTTGATTTTTGTGGTTAAAAATGTTGTTTGATTTACTATTCATAGAAATAGTAGCATGAGGTAACCAGAAATAATGAAGAAATATTTATATAATGTATCAGACAAGGTGATCGCTCTTTCTTTTTCTCCTAATGGCGAGCATTACAGACGAAAGTGCCAGAATCGCAATAGAACCTAATCCACCATACACCCAATAGCTGTCTAGGGTTATTTTATTGTCAGTAGCTGGTTCTTTTACGGGTAATGGCGGATTTAGTGTAGTATTGAGGTTCACCTCATTGAGCATGGCAATTGATCGTAGAATAGAGTTGCTATCTGCACCATAGTCTACCAGCTCATTGTAGCTCGCAGAATCTGTGTATGCCCAAACAGCATGTTGGGCGATCATGTTTTGGGCATAAGTTTTATCAATATGCCTTGCAAGTCTATAAAGAGATGAGTCTGC
The DNA here is from genome assembly GCA_943331005.2 of Bordetella parapertussis. Classification (GTDB taxonomy): domain Bacteria; phylum Bacteroidota; class Bacteroidia; order Chitinophagales; family Chitinophagaceae; genus Nemorincola. The sequence continues at coordinate 597 of CALQJX020000018.1, read as the reverse complement.
GTACTCCCCAACTGTGTAATCTGCAAAAATATATGGCGATCTCTTGTGCATTTGTGAGCACATGGCATAAAATCTTGTCCGATATACTCTTCCAGGAAATAATGGAAATAGAACCTCATTTGTAACGAGCATTTTCTGAAAGGAATCATCTGTGGGTATCAGTAACGTACCTGATTCAAGTCTTACAATTACGGTGCTATCCAACTTGCTTTTCAAAATAGCCTCCATACATTTCCCATAATGTACACCGTCTTTACCGGCAACTTCATAATACTGACGGGGGTTGTAACTACCGCTGATTCTTATTTCAAGCATCTTGCTCTTTATTGCCGTTTTTAATGGGATAACAATAGGTCTTGAATTATTCAGTGAATCATTTGCAGGATCTGCATGCAACGTGCTAAAAGCCGTAATAATTAACACAAATAAAATGCGTGATTTCATACTTTCAAATTTTGGAGTAAAGGCAATAAAGCCAGTTAGCAACTTTTTACCAATAGAAAAATAAAATTTACAATTACAAGGTAACCTAATATCTGAATTGCCCCAGATACAATGCCCTTGCCAGCAGCTGCTACTATACCACCTGTATCTTTT
>CALQJX020000017.1 GCA_943331005.2 Bordetella parapertussis | reverse complement strand
TTACTAACCAACCATCTTATGGTGGTATTGCCGAGCGTGTTCACCTCTTCCCATTCCGAACAGAGAAGTTAAGCCGCTCATGGCCGATGGTACTGCACCACAATGCGGGAGAGTAGGTAGCTGCCATATTCCTTTAAAAGCCTTTACAGCAATGTAGAGGCTTTTTTTATGTGCCTATATCTACATAGTACTGTGCTACAAATAGGAGAGTAGTTTACTATAATACCTGCTGGTAGGTTCATTTATTCGTTCTCTACAAAGCTGTGTATCTAATGCCTACAATATCCTAGTTTACATATAGTATTATACCCGTAATTTGGCGTGTGTTATATCCCTTAAACTGACTCTGAGGAATGTCTGTGAATATGTTGTGTTAGCTACAAACAAGCATGTATAATGATCACAAAGTAAGAGTATGGATCTTCTAAATAGCTCTGGTTTTATCATTAGTATAATGAATTGTATATCACCATTATTTTTCATTCTATTATCCCGATAAATGCTATTTAGCATGTAAATGAAACTATTTAATCATTGATGTGAGGTGTTGCTTTAGATGCAAATGATTTGTGTGTATTAATACTGCCAAAGTACTTATTATCGTTACACTCAAGTTTCTAATCTGGTTTTTGATATTTATTCTCTTCTTCATCAACATAAAAAAAGACTACCCTAAAAAGGTAGTCTTTGGCTAGTATAACATAATAGTGAATTAGTTCCTTCTGTTCCCGAAAAGACGGAGCAGCATAATGAACAGATTAATAAAGTCTAGGTAAAGAGTAAGTGCGCCAAGCAGAGACAGCTTTTTAGTGTCATTGGCAGATACATCGTTGTATTCTAGACCTGCACCAACCCTTTTTAGTTTCTGCACATCATAAGCAGTAAGGCCGGTAAACACTGCCACACCTACCAGACTGATAACATAACCCAGCGCATCGCTATGCAGGAACCAGTTGATCATCATGGCTATTACCATGCCAACAAGGCCCATAGTGAGTATGGTGCCAAATGATGAAAGGTCTTTATCGGTAGTATAGCCCATGAGTGCCATAACACCAAACATAACTGAAGCTGAAGCAAAACAGCCAATTACAGAGCCTGATGTGTATGCGAGCAGAATAAAGCTGAAACTGATGCCGTTTACTGCTGCGTATGCCATGAACAATGCGATCATTGCAGTAGGAGATAGTCTGCTGTATGCAAAGCTCATAAGGAGCACAAAAACAAATGGAGCAAACATTACTGCATAACCCAGCATATTGAGCCCTGCTCCCTTGCCGTTTACATTTACATTAATGAGGTAACTCAGTAGTTCGGGGCTATTGGCAAACAATATTGCAAACAGACTTGATACTCCTAGTGCAAGAAACATCCAGGTGAAAACACCTGCCATGAATTTCTTGGAAACTACACCTGATACGGTTGATTGTTTACTTTCTAATACGGTGTAATTACTAAATTCTGATTGGCTGAAATTGTTCATTTTGTATTTGTATTACGATGTAAAATTAAGCACTAAAACATTAACTGATATGCACATCAGTTATTTTTAACAATATAGTATATCGTGGGGTTTTTATGGTTTGTCGTAGTCTATTACTGCGCTAAAACGTACCCGCTCCCTCCTCTTTGTAAATATATGCCAGTTGCCATTATAACCAATATATGACGGGTATATTTTTTCGCCGATCTGTGTGGTTCGTACATGCATTATTACATCGAAATCGTACAATAGTGTGTGGTAGGAAAGTGCATAATTGCGCGCAAGAATACTATAATCTGTTTTTCTGAACCATGTAGTTAGTTCGTTGTAAATAACATCATTCGCATAATCTTTTTTGGGAGTTATGTGCAGTAGGTAGCAAGGTTCATTATTGTATTCTTCAGTTGAAATATGGAAGTTATATTTTTTAGCCTCTTCAGGCTCAAAAATAGCAGCATGATCTGCCATGAATGGTATACCATTGATACGGGAACCAGGATTAAATATCAGTTGTTTTAGCCTGTATTTATTCAGTTCCATAGTGCCCTCGCCATACTGTTGTAGGTTTCCGGCAACTATGTCATTTTCGTAACATACCGGTTCTTTTGAGAAGAATAGATAATCGAACAACGCACCTGTATAGTAGTTGTTTTCACCATCTTTTTTGTAGTAATTTCCGGTGGTCTTTTGTTTCAGAATATGGGTAGCTCTACAGTTCTTTTTTCTTTCCTGCCTTGTAAGATTGTATAAAGAGGCAACTGTATCTCGTCCTTTTTTATCGTAAACTATAATATTATTTTTCGCAGAATAGGATAAGAGGTGCATACTACGGAATGCCTTATAGAAAGTAGTGTCTTGCTGTATACGGCGAATGAAAGCACTAACATCGAAACCACTATGAAAAGTGAATGTATCGAGCAGGATTGGTTGAGAAAAAATACTGCCTGTATCGAGGTTTACCTGAGCGCAGCTACGAAATTGTAAGCATAGCAAAAAAGCCGGTAAAAGAATATGTGCAGTGTATCTTATCATTCACTTGCTTTGAGCAAAGTATCGGCAATGATCATATCGCCCGGAGTAGTGATCTTGATATTGTCCTTATCGCCTTCTACCAGATGCACCGTTACGCCAGATGCTTCTGCAACAGTAGCTTCGTCTGTAAAAGATGGGTCGAAAGGAATATTGAAAGCAGGCACTATTATACTGGTAAGGAATGTTTGCGGCGTTTGTATGATGCGTACTTTATCGCGGTTCACAGCATGAGAGATGCCATTTTCGTCGATGATGCGCATACTGTCTGATACCGGGATAGAAGGGATGGCGCTACCATGCAGCATGGTGTGTTCGAAACAACGGGCTATCAGTTCGCCGGAAATCAATGGTCTCACAGCGTCGTGTATGAAAACTATGCCCTCTTCTTTTATATGCTTTAATCCGTTTTGTACACTATGAAAGCGAGTTTCGCCACCTGCAACAATAGTCAGGTCTACCTGCCCGGTATAAGATTTCAGAATGGTACGAGCGCTGTCCATTTGGTCTTCAGGAGCCACAAGTATTATCTTTATATCTCTTATAGTATGAGCAAATGCTAAAACAGAATGACAAAGTACAGGCAGGCTGAGCAATGGGAGGAATTGCTTTGGGATGCTGCTACCCATTCTTGTTCCTTTGCCACCTGCTACTATTACTGCATATTTCTTGAAGTCGCTCATTTTAGATAATTTCTATGGGGGTAGATTAATGGTGGTCTGGGGCAGTTTTTACGAGGTGGATATATTTGGTATAAACACTAAGCAAAAAAAAGGTTTTCTATTGTCATTACAAAGGTATTGCTTCCATTTTTGTAGCTAACTGCAGAAAAGAGTTTGTTTGAGCAGGGGCTTGTGTCTTGTTAAGTGATTTGACTCATGAAATTGACTTTGGCAAGAAAAAATGCAAATGATTTTTTAAACCAGCAAAACCAAGACCTCAGAATTATCGTAAATAGAAACTAGGAGTATTTTTGAATTTATATTAATAGATATAGTTGTTCGAAATATTACTTGAATAAGATAACATTAGTATAACTTGGAGTAGTTTTACAAACTGTCATAATTACCCAAAAGAAAACGCAAATTCTTTAATGTCACCTTATACCATGAATAATTTCAACGTAGTACATGCAGCCATCCGCAAGAGATGCCCAGAAATTAATATTCCGAGTGATGATTGTCTCGATCACATAAAGGAAGTGCTAGATGAAGCCTACCATATGCACATTGAGTTCTATCTCAGTTTCTTACAGGATCTGGGCCTCATTCACTACGAGGATGGAGGGCGAAAGATAACTATTACAGAAAGAGGTAAAGCCACAGAGAAGATCTTTAAACACTAATTCAGGATAACAATAGATCTATAAAAACAAAAAGACCCCTATCAGGGGTCTTTTTGTTTTATGTATTGTAATTAATTAGCTGAATGCGTTCATTCCTGTAATATCCATACCAGTAATGAGTAAATGAATGTCGTGTGTGCCCTCATAAGTAACAACCGATTCAAGGTTCATCATGTGGCGCATGATGCTGAATTCGCCTGTGATGCCCATACCACCAAGTATTTGCCTTGCTTCGCGGGATACTTTCAGCGCAATATCACAGCTATTGCGTTTTGCCATAGATATCTGAGCAGGAGTGGCGCGATCTTCGTTGCGCAGCACGCCTACGCGCCAGTTGAGCAATTGGCTCTTGGTGATCTCTGTGATCATTTCTGCCAGTTTCTTCTGTGTAAGCTGGAAGCCTGCGATAGGACGACCAAACTGTTCGCGCTGTTTTGCATAGCGCAGCGCGGTGTCGTAACAATCCATAGCGCAACCCAGTGCACCCCAAGCTATTCCGAAACGTGCGCTGGAAAGGCAGGTTAGCGGGCCTTTGAGGCCTTTGATGTTTGGCAGTATATTCTCTTTGGGTACTTTCACATTATCAAACACCAATTCACCGGTAGCAGAGGCTCTCAGAGACCATTTGCCATGTGTTTCGGGAGTGGTGAATCCTTCCATGCCCCGCTCTACTATAAGACCGCGAATTTCGCCCTGTTCGTCCTTTGCCCATACAACTGCTATGTCAGCAAATGGCGAATTGGAGATCCACATCTTAGAACCGTTGAGGATAACGTGGTCACCGGCATCTTTGAAGTTGGTGAGCATACCTGCAGGGTTGGAACCATGATCTGGTTCTGTTAGGCCGAAGCAGCCCATCATTTCGCCGGAAGCCAGTTTTGGCAGGTACTTATGTTTCTGCTCCTCGCTGCCAAATTTGTATATAGGGAACATGACCAGAGATCCCTGAACAGATGCGGTGGAGCGGATACCTGAGTCGCAACGTTCCAGTTCCTGCATCATTATACCATACGTGATATAATCGAGGCCTGCACCTCCATATTTTTGTGGAATGAATGGGCCAAAACAACCATGGTCACCCAGTCCTTTTATGAGTTGCTTAGGGAATTCGGCCCTTTGAGCATAGTCCTCGATAATAGGAGAGATTTCTTTTTTTACGAATGCTCTTACGCTATCCCTGATCAGTTTTTGCTCTTCAGTCAACAACTCATCCATCAAATAATAATCGGGGTGCTGGTACAGATCTTTTTCCATGTTTTGTTAAAGTTAATGTCAAATTTGGCGCAAAGGTAGCATTTTTGGCATATTGGTCTAATTTTGCAGTAGTAATAGTGTGTGTGTATTGTTTTATAGCCTTATAATTATTAATCATAATTCTATAAAACCAATGCAGGAGCGGGTTTCGGAGTTTTCCTATAAGATATGTTGTTTTTTTGTTCTTTTATAAGTGAATTGTGGAACGTAATTTGAGCGAATATTAGCAACAAAGAATTTCAAATAGCGCACCCAACTATTCTTAAAGAAAAGAAGCCTGATTGTATAAGCTGAAAATGAATTTGACTGATAAGTGCGTTTTGATTGTTCATTGTCAGTTAGTTTTAAATTAAAATAAAGAAAGGAGTAATATTATGAGGCAGTTAAAGATTGCCACCCAGATCACTAATCGCGACTCGCAGGCAGTGGAGAAATACTTGCAGGAGATAAGCAAGATTTCGATGATAACACCTGAGGAGGAGACTACGCTCGCCCAGAAGATACACATGGGTGATCAGCGCGCATTGGAGAAGTTGGTTAAGTCCAACCTCCGTTTTGTGGTTTCTGTGGCAAAACAATACCAGCACCAGGGTCTGTCCCTGAGTGATCTTATCAATGAGGGGAATCTGGGACTTATCAAAGCTGCACAGCGTTTTGATGAGACCAAGGGTTTCAAATTCATCTCTTATGCAGTTTGGTGGATCCGTCAGTCTATTCTTCAGGCACTTGCAGAGCAGGGTCGTCTGGTGCGTCTTCCTCAGAATAAGATAGGTACTTACAACAAGGCCAACAAAGCATTTATTGCTTTTGAGCAGGAGAATGAACGCGAACCATCTACCGAGGAACTGGCAGATATACTCGATATGAGCGAAACTGAGGTTACGAACATATTTACCAGCAATACCCGTCACACATCACTGGATGCACCTGTGCATGAAGCAGAAGATGTGGCTATGGGTGATCTGCTGGAAGGTAGCAGCGACACAGATCAGGATGTAATGAAGGATTCTCTGAGAAATGAGATCCGTCGTATACTGAAATCACTGAGCCAGCGTGAAGCAGAGATACTTGCAGCTTATTTTGGTCTCGAAGGTGATAGTGGTCCGAGCATTGAAGAGATAGGGGAGAAATATGACCTTACCAAGGAGCGTATTCGTCAGATCAAGGAAAGGGCTATCAAACGTCTGCAGAAAGCACGTTACAGCAATGCGCTGAAGGTTTATCTGGGATAGTGAAACGGAAAATTTATGTGATGATAATTATTTAGGGAGCGCTGGTCGCTCCCTATTTTTTGTTTGCTTATATAAGTCTTAAGCAGCAGCAGCGTCGCCAAAGGCTATTAGTAAAATGGCAGCAGTGGCTAGTGCAAGACCTATAAGCCGCCATTTGCCTGCTTTTTCTTTAAAGAAAAGCATAGCTACCAGAGTTGTAGCTACCAGAATGCTGATGTTGAATAGCGGTATGGTAGCTGAACTTTGGAAAGAATTGCTGTTGAGCCCCCTCACCAGGTAATAGATGGAGAAAAAGTTGGGTATGCCCAGGCATATACCAGCTATTATGTTCTTCCATTCTAGAGTGATCTTTTTCAGAGCCAGTAACACAACTACTATTATTATGCCTGTGGCGCCTGCAGTTGCAAAACAAACAATAGTACAGGCAGCCTGTGCATCTGCAGTGTGGAGGAAGGATGCCTGAATAAAATTGACAAGTGTATCGAGGCTGCCGCTGAGCACGAACAGTAGTGCCGGCCAGAACAGATTCAGTGGTTTGTCGTTTTTGTCGTTACTGCGGGTACTCAGATACACAGCCGGGAAGGCAAGCATAATCCCGGTTACCTTTCCTATGTTTAGTTTATCGTTATATAACAGAACCGAACATATAACAGGTATTACCAGCGAAAGTTTGCTGGCCATGACGGTAGTGGTCATGCCATCTACATTGGTGCAATGTGCGGTGAGGTTGAAGATAGTGATGAAGGAAATGCCCATAAGTACAGCCCATGGTAGCCATGTTGTGTGCAGGGTGCCTGCCGTGAAGGGCATATTGCCTGTGAAAAGGCAACCTGTGACCACACAAATACAATAATTGGTAACAATAGCCTGCAACGAATTGATACCGTAGCGGGAAAACATTTTCAGTATGGCAGAAACCAGCACATTGAAAATAAGTGCTGCGACAAGGTATAACAAAGCTTACCGGTTGTGTATGAGTATAATATTATGATGCAGGCAAAAAACTATTTTTCCTTCTTTTCTTCCAGAAGCGTCTTTATGTCGCCAATGATCTTGTCTATGTCAGCATCTGCCAATCCGTCATAGAAGCCGCGTACCCTGCCGAAATGGTCTACAAGAATATAATGTTTATCGTGTATAAAGTCCTGATCTACACTAATTCCGGCTGTATCGTCTTCCGCACTGATGAGGTAGCTATAACGAGCCATATCATATAGTTGTTTTTTTTCGCCTGTGAGGAACATCCATTGTTCAGGATCTGCATTGAAGTGCATGCTGTAGGCTTTTAATGCAGCTACGGTATCTTTTACAGGGTCTACAGTATGTGAAAGAAACATTACATCTTTATTTCCTTTGAATTTATTATATACTTTAGCTAAATTCTCATTCATCTTAGGGCAAATACCTTTGCACGTAGCAAAAAAATACTCCACAACTACAATTTTATCTTTAATATCAGCATTTGTAATGGTCTTTCCTTCCTGATTGGTGAAAGAAAATGGAGAGATATGGTGATTCTGGTCGTTACCAATAATAGGGAGTGCCAGTCTGCTTTTTGTTTTTTTACTTTCAGAATAGTAGTAGCCTAAAAAAGCTACGCCCAGAAGCATGAAGAAGGAAACCAGGAATATGGTGTTCTTGTTATTTTTCATGCTACAAAAGTAAGGAAAGGGAATTCAAAAATGATTTCAGAAATTATTAGAGAAAACAGAGGTTTGGGACTAACATTCCCTTGTTGCATAACGCCTAAAGTAGGGTGGAGAAGTAAGTGGAAATCTACATTGTGCTGAGAAACAAAAAATTAGGGTATTGTTTTTGTTTTTGAGTAAATTAGTATTATTTTGCGTAACATGAGCACTGGTGCGCCCTTTTTTTAACTAAAAGTTAGGCAAAGGACTGCGTCCGCATATTATCATTTGTGCGTGTCTCATGAATCGAAAAAATTAAAGCGAAGCATTATATAATATAATTTTACATGAAAAAAATAGGTTTATTCTTCATCGCCAGTTGTTTATCATTGATAGCAATGGCGCAGAATACAGTTGACATATTTTCTACCGGAGCGCTCGGGTCATTCAAAACAGGTACTGGTACAGCAAGCAGTCGCACTGACAACGCTATCACTTGTAATACCATATTTGGTGCAGCTACAAGGGGTTATGGCGTATTCAATCTCGGTTCAATCCCTGCTTCTGCAGTAATAACAAGTGTGGAATTACATTTTAACGTAGAATCAGTTACACCAGGCGGTGGTTTTGGCTGGACTACCCGTGGTTGTGTGGGTGATCTTTCAACAATTACATCTGCTGCAACCCTGTTCTCAACAATGGGACTAGGTACAACACTTTACAACACATCGTACGGTACCTCTGCGGGAAATAAAGTTATTCCAACTGCAGCTGCTGCAGTAACATTTGTTGGTTCAAACATTGGCGGATTGATTTCTATTGTATGGACATCTAATACCACAAGAACATATACAATTACCGGAGAAACCGGTGTTTCAACAACTTCAGGTGCACATGCGCCTTTCCTGCGTATCACTTACAATTGTCCGGGTATAACCTCTTTGACGGCAACTGGTCCTGCTACAACACCTTGTCCTAACATAGCGTTCGGTCTCACAGGTACTGCTACAGGTTCTATTGCCAGTTACGCATGGAGCGGTCCGTTGGGTTTCACTTCTACAATGGCCAATCCAACAATTTCTTCAGGACTTCCATCCACAGGTAATTATACACTTACAGTTACAGATGCCGGAGGTTGCAGTTCCAGGACCACTGTGAACGTTCCTGTGTTTCCTGCGCCATCTACACTTATCAGTCCCCTTACATCTACTGCTTTCTGTGCAGCCGGCGATTGTACACTCGATGCCGCAGTAGTTGCCGGTAGTATTTATCAGTGGTATAATAATGGTACACCTATTGCAGGTGCTACGAATTCAAGCTACACAACAGCAGTAAGCGGTAATTATAAAGTAGAAGTGACAGATATTAATGGTTGCACGGCCATTACAGCAGCGGGTACGCCTACTGTATTGCTCGATACGCCTGCTCTTTCTCCTGCAGATACTATCCTGTTGTGTAATGGTGATAACACTTCCGTATCGGTAAACACTAATGGTGTTACATCAGGTGTTTCTTTCCAGTGGCAGAAAAACGGTACAGATATACCTGGTTCTATCAGCAACAATTATCTGGTATCTACATCTGGTATTTACAGGTGTAAGATCTCTGTTCCATCTACAACCTGTTCTACTGTTTCAAAAGAATTGTATGTGCAGGTGAATTCTTATCCTATACCTGTAATTTCATCAACAGGCAGTACTCTGAGCACTTCAAACACGTACTCACATTATCAGTGGTTCCTGAATACAATAGCAATAACAGGTGCTACTAACAGTTCCTACACTCCTACACTGGCAGGCAGCTACCGTGTAAGGGTTACAGATAATGCAGGTTGCTCTGCCTATTCTGTTCCTTTTTCTGTGTTCACTACAAGTGTTGCAGACGTAAACAAAAGCGGTGTAAAAATTTATCCTAATCCTGTAAAAGACCAACTGCACATAGAGGCTCCTTATGTTGTTGATGCTGTTGTATGTGGTGTGGAAGGTAAAGTAATTGGCAATTACAAAAATGCCAGCCTTATAGATCTTCGCGATCTCCCAACCGGCCTGTACATTATTACGTTCTTTAACACAGCTGGTGAAAGAGTAGGTATGGAAAAAATAGTTCGCCAGTAAACAGTACCAATAAGACACGTCAATACAAAGATCAAACAATAACATTTTCAACAGGTTACTTATGAAATTATTTCAGGCCCTTCTTGCCGCACTTGCTTTCAGTTTTAATGCCGGTGCACAAATAGTAGCAGTAAGCCCTACAGCGGAGGGAGGTTTTGAGTTGGGTACAACAATGGCATCTAACGGATGGGTAGAGGTATTGCCGGCAACCAATCGATGGATCGTTTCAAACGTTACACCATATGCCGGTTCACGACATGCATTCGTGTCAAATGGTACAGCCAATACTTACACATTTACTACTGCACAAACTACACACTTCTATCGCGATGTAACCATACCTGCAGGTTCTGTAGCTATCAATCTTAGCTTTTACTGGCGTAGTACCGGGCAAATAGGTGCAGACCGTTTGTTGGTTTACACAGCACCTATTTCGGTGGTTCCATTGGTGAATGTGCCTATAGCCCCTGCAACATCTATTTCGGCGGCAGCTTCTCTTGTGTGGACGCAAACTGTTACTTCGGCTGGTTTCACACTTGCTACAGTTAGTCTGCCTGCTTCTCTTGCCGGCTCTACTTTCAGGTTGATCTTTACCTGGCAGAATGATGCAGCAACAGGTGTAAATCCTCCTGCTGCAGTTGATAATATTTCTGTTACCTACAATTGCGGCGCTCCTGCACCAATAGCCGGCGTTACAACCGTTTGTGAAGGAGGTACTTCGGTATTGGGTAGTGCATCAGTAGGCGGAACATGGTCTAGCAGCAACCCATCGGTTGCTACTGTATCTGCTACCGGTGATGTTACCGGTGTTGTTCAGGGTACTACTACTATTTCTTATACAACTACCTGTGCCGGACCTGCTACTACTGTAGTTACAGTACTTGCTACTCCGTCTCCTATATCTGGTCCTGCAAATGTTTGTATTGGTGCAAATATTTCCCTTACAGATACAGCTTTGGGTGGAGCATGGACAAGTACTAATCCTGCTATTGCAACGGTAAACAGCATTACGGGTGTTGTGACAGGAGTAGCTACCGGTGTAGATACTATTAAATATAACAATGGTTGCGGATTGGAAGTGATGAAGGTTATTACAGTTCGCCCATTACCTGCAGCCATTACCGGCCCTGATAGTGTTTGTGAGGGTGGTGCTACTATTACGCTTGCCACAACCACAATAGGTGGTGCTTGGAGTTCTGTTTCTCCATCTTTTGTAAGCGCAGCTGCTGCAACTGGTGTGGTAACCGGTATTGCAGATGGCATAGCAACAGTCAGGTATACTACTTCATTCGGATGTATCGCATCTAAGACACTTACCGTTTCTCCATTGCCTAACCCTATTACCGGTATTGCTCCATTCTGCGTTGGTGGTTCTATAACATTGAGCAATACATTAGCAGGTGGGTCGTGGAGCAGTGCAATGCCAGGTATAGCATCTGTAGCCAGCACAGGGTTGGTAACCGGTGTGGCAGGTGGATTCACTACAATATCATATACAAATGGTTGCGGACCTGCTACAATTGTTGTTACAGTTGATGCATTGCCAAGACCTATTACAGGACGTGATACGGTTTGTGTAGGGTCTACGACTACTTTCTACGATTCTGTAGTTGGGGGTTCATGGACCAGCAGTTACCCAACAGTAGCTACTGTATTACCTTCTTCAGGTATTATAACCGGTGTTTCTACCGGTGTTAGTTTTATTACCTACACTATGCCGGGTGGCTGTTTCAGAGTACGTACAGTTTATGTAGTGGGTACACCATCGCCAATAACAGGTACACTTTCAGTATGTCCGGGCAATGTAACCACACTGAGCAACCCTATAACAGGTGGTACATGGACCAGCTTTGCTCCGGGATCTGCAAGTATCAATCCTACCTCAGGACTTGTTACTGGTATCAATCCTGACGTTGTTTCAATCAGGTATACAACTCCTGCCGGTTGTATGGTTTATACTTCATTTACCGTAAATCCGATACCATCTCCTATCATTGGTAGTGGTAAATACTGTGCTACAGATATAGACACACTGTTTGATGCAACACCGGGAGGTACCTGGAGTTCATTGACACCGGGTGTAGCATCTATCGGAAACCTCACAGGTATCATGACCACTATTGCGGGTGGTACTGCTACTATGAAATATACGCTTACTGCTACAGGATGTTCTATAACTAAGTCATTTACTGTAAATCCATTGCCAATGCCTGTAGTTACCTTTATATGGGCAACTAATTCTTTCGAAACAGGAACAGGTTATTCTACTTACCAGTGGTATCATAGCGTATTCGGTAAACTGCCTGGTGCAACATTGTACAGGGTAGCAGGATCTGTGAATGGTAATTATTATGTAGAAGTAACAGATAGCAATGGTTGTATCAATTCATCTACTCCGGTTCCGTATAGTACATGGATGAGTGTTGGATCTGTTGCTGCACCAGCTATTGCAAACATTTATCCTAACCCTGCTGTTGACATCATTAACATTGAGTCTGATCAGGTAGTAGCTGCAGTTATCAGCAGTATAGATGGTAAGATGCTCATGGAGCAGAAAAATGCAAAGACCATGAATATCGCCGCACTGCCATCTGGAATTTATCTGATATCCTTGTATGATACGAATGGATTGATGATCGCAGTAGAAAAACTAAACAAACAATAGTAAGGACGATCATACGGCCGGAATAGAATATTAAAATATAAACATAGTAAGGAGATGAAAAAAATACTTTTCTTTTTAATTGCGTTGTGTATCGGTTCTGCAGCATATTCTCAGAACATATATCAGCCTAATGGAACAATGTCATTTACCGGAGCCAACTCTTATTGTGTGGGTGCTCCTATAACTACGCCCCTTACTTATACTTACACAACATGTAATGGAGGTGCTGGTGCACCAACCGGCGCTTCTTGCGTGATACGTTGGTATTATAACCTCACCAACTCTACAGCAATAACAGGATCGACTGTTCTTGCCAGTACTTCTCTGCCATTTGCAGCAGCAACTTCGGGTACAGGTGTAAGGACGTATACTCCATCTCTGAGTGTAGGTGGCAATTACTATTTCTTCTGTGTCATAGACTGGACAGGTGGGTCATCTGCCTGTGGTCTTACTACGGGTTCTATTGTTAGTCCTTTCACACAACTGGTAAGTATAGGCCCTGCACCAATCGCTCCGGCTACTCCTATCAACATTTGCAATGGTACCAACATAGTACTGAGCAATACCTTTACCGGTGGTAAATGGACCAGTTCTAACGCAAGTGTAGCCACAATAGATTCTACTACCGGTTTTGCATCTGGCATTTCTGTTGGTGGTACTTTTATTACATACCGTATAGGCGGTTGTTTTACTACTGCATTTATGTATGTAAATGCCAATCCTGCTGCTATTACTCCAGTCTCTATTCCTAATATCTGCGTGGGTAGTGCTCTTACACTTACCAATACAACTCCGGGCGGAACGTGGTCAAGCACAGTACCATCTGTTGCAACTATAGGTTCTGCATCTGGTGTATTCTCTGCCTTCAGTGCAGGTACTACTACTGTTTCATATGTACTTTCTGCAACTGGTTGTTTTGTTACCAGAACAATGACCGTACTGGCAAACCCTGCACCTATAGCAGGTAGTCATAACGTTTGTGTGGCAGGTAATACTACACTTTCAAACACTACAACAGGAGGTAACTGGTATTCAAGTGCAGCATCTATTGCATCGGTTGGTTCTTCAACAGGCACAGTAAACGGATTGATAGCAGGTACTTCTACTATTTCTTACATAATGCCGGCAACAAGTTGCTTCGCTACATACACAATGACTGTAAATACTGCTCCATCGGTAATAAGCGGTCCTAATCAGGTTTGTGCTACCAGCAATATTACCCTTGCCAATACAGTAAGTGGTGGAGTATGGACCAGCAGCAATACTTCGATTGCTATAGTAGGTACATCTGGAGTTATAACCGGAGTTTCTGCCGGTACTGTAACTATCAGCTACACAACAGCAGGCTGTACGCCTGCAACAAAGGTGATCACAGTTAACTCACTTCCGGCTTCCATTACAGGTATCACATTTACCTGCTACGGACAAACAACTACACTTACTACACCTGTATTTGGTGGCAGGTGGAAAACCACTGATACTACCATTGCAAGAGTTGATTCTGTAACGGGTGTGGTTAGCGGTATATCTATGGGGGTGTCTACCATTACTTATACTGGTGCTGCAGGTTGTTTCACAACGCGCAATGTAACTGTATTCCCTCTGGCACCTATAGTTGGTCGCGATACGGTTTGCGTTGGTTCCAGCACTGCACTTACAAACATTGTAGGTGGTGGTACATGGGTGAGCAGCAATCCTGATAATGCTACAATTGACACCTTCTCTGGTATCGTTCGTGGTATGGTAAACGGTGTAACACTTATGGAGTATCGTCTGCCTACAGGTTGTGTTACCAAAAAACTGGTAAAAGTACTGCCTGCATTGCCGGCTATAGGTGGTCCTTTTGTTGTGTGCAGCAATTCTCTGTTGGTACTTTCTGATGCAATTCCTGGTGGTACATGGTCTACAAGCAATCCATATGTTGCTGATGTAGCAACAACAACCGGTGTTGTGTCAGGTCATACTGCAGATACTGCAACTATTACTTATTCTGTATTTGGTTGTGCGACATCTGAAACAGTGACAGTGAATCCATTGCCAACGCCAACCCTTAGCTTCAATTGGGTAACAGGTAAACTAAGCACTCCGGCAATGTATGTATCTTACCAGTGGTATGACAGCACCTCTGGTCCAATTCCTGGTGCTACCAATAACATCATTACACTCCCTGCTGTAAAAGAAAAGTATTATGTAATGGTTTCAGACCTTAATGGTTGTGCTGCACCATCAGAATGGTTCAAGTTGCCACTGGGTGTAAATACGCCTGCAGCTGTGTCTGTTCATGTGTATCCGAATCCGGCTACAACTGTTCTTTATGTAGATGCACCTACAAACACCAGCGCTACAATTACAGGTATGGAAGGAAAGGTAATAATGGATGCAACAGATGTTCGCCAGATCAATGTAAGCAAATTGCCTGCAGGTATGTACCTGATCAGTTTGTATAATACAGAAGGGCAGGCTATCAGCGTTCAGCGTTTTGTAAAAGAATAAATTAATTACTGAGCTATTATTGACGGGCTGCCATGAAAATGGCAGCCCGTTTTTTATTGTTATGTCATATAATATTCATCAAAATATTCGATTTATTTCGAAACGCTAAAGCAAAAAATTTCATTATTCATTTTGTTAATTCAATGTTAATAAATATATTTGATTAACAAAACGAAAACAATTATGAACGAATTAAAGGAAGTAGATGTGAATGCACTGCCTGTGCATCTTTTCGTAAAATCGCAGAAGGAGGCAAAAAAAATAAGGAAAGAATCGTCTGATACGGCAGATAAGCCGGGGCCTTTCAGGAAGGCAAAACGTTTCGAGGCCTGAAGGACATATTCCATGATTTGAGGGAAACAGGCTTTCAGAAATTTCACTTTGAATATAGATATGCTGTTTCTTCGTTTTTGGTTCCTTCCTGGCCTATGATCACCAGGTGCTCCTCGTCATAATCTATAATATGAAATGAGAATGACTCGGGAATATTATTCAGTTGGGTTTGCTGGAGGGTAATTGTTTTGGTAGTAATGTCGAATATCCATTTGCCCTTTAATACAATACCTTTCTCAGACAAGACAAAAGTACTGTCGCACAGAAAATGCATGTAGTCATTTTCTGATCCCGAATCGGGCAGATGGCTGGTGCCATCTGCGTCTTTTGTTACTTCACAATACCATTTTTTACCGCAAAAAAGGCTGTCATCTGCTGTTTTTGCCCATAGCTTATCGGGTAACAACATTGCTGCAAATAAGACGATTATGGATAGTAGTAGGCGCATTGGTTTATTGATACGGTAAAATTAAGAAAGCACACTGACTCAAAGTGTGATTGAAAAGTTATTACCCTAAACGATGGGATGAGGACAAAAAAGAAGAACGGCTGGTATATACCAGCCGTTCTTTGTTATATAAACAGAACTTGAGTTCTGTAGTATTTGATATTACTTCACTTCTTCGTACTCTGCATCAGCTACATGGCCATCGTTGCTTGCCTGCTGACCCTGAGCGCTATCCTGAGTCTGTGCACCACCTTCGTTGCCTGCTTTGTACATGTCTTCGCTTGCTGCCATCCATGCTGCATTCAGTTTCTCTTCCAGTTGATCTATGCTGTCGGTATCTTCTGCTTTGTGTGCGGCTTTCAGCTCTTCCATAGCGCTTTCGATCGCAGCTTTCTTATCTGCAGGGATCTTGTCGCCATATTCTTTCAGCTGTTTTTCAGTATTGAATATGAGGCCGTCAGCTTTATTGAGTTTTTCAACGCGATCACGTACTTTCTTATCGCCTTCTTCGTTGGCTTTCGCCTCGTTCTTCATGCGTTCTATTTCTTCCTTATTCAGACCGCTACCAGCTTCAATGCGAATGTTCTGCTGTTTGCCGGTGCCCTTGTCGCGTGCAGTTACGTGCAGCAGACCGTTGGCGTCGATATCGAAAATAACTTCGATCTGAGGAACACCACGTGGTGCCGGTGGAATGCCATCGAGAATGAAACGACCCAGGTTTTTGTTGTCCTTTGCCATAGGGCGTTCGCCCTGTATCACGTTGATCTCTACACTTGGCTGGCTGTCGCTGGCTGTTGAGAAGGTCTCGCTCTTTTTAGTTGGGATAGTAGTGTTAGATTCTATCAGTTTGGTCATTACACCACCCATAGTTTCGATACCGAGAGAAAGTGGGGTGACGTCGAGGAGCAGAACGTCTTTTACATCGCCGGTAAGAACACCGCCCTGTATTGCTGCGCCTATTGCTACCACTTCATCAGGGTTTACGCCCTTGTGTGGTTTTTTACCAAAGAATTTTTCTACTACTTCCTGTACTTTAGGAATACGTGTAGAACCACCTACCAGGATCACTTCGTCAATTTCGCTTGCGTTGATGCCTGCGTCTTTCAGTGCTTTGCGGCATGGTTCCAGTGTACGCTCGATCAGGCTGTCTGCCAGCTGCTCGAATTTAGCACGGCTCAGCTTGCGCACGAGGTGTTTAGGAGCGCCATCAATTGCAGTAATATATGGGAGGTTAACTTCTGTTTCCTGAGAAGAAGACAGTTCTATCTTAGCTTTTTCTGCTGCTTCCTTCAGACGCTGCCATGCCATTGGGTCCTTGCGGAGGTCCATAGCTTCATCGTTCTTGAATTCTTCTGCCAGCCAGTCCATGATCACTTTATCAAAGTCATCACCACCAAGGTGAGTATCACCGTTTGTAGATTTTACTTCGAATACACCATCGCCGAGTTCCAGAACCGAAACGTCGAAAGTACCACCACCAAGGTCAAATACAGCGATCTTGCTGTCGGTGTGCTGCTTGTCCATTCCATAAGCAAGGGCAGCTGCAGTAGGTTCGTTGATGATACGGCGAACTGTGAGGCCTGCGATCTCGCCTGCTTCTTTGGTTGCCTGACGCTGTGCATCGTTGAAGTAGGCAGGAACAGTGATAACCGCTTCTTTTACTTCGTAGCCCAGGAAGTCTTCTGCAGTTTTTTTCATTTTCTGCAGTACCATAGCCGAAATTTCCTGTGGTGTGAACAGGCGGCCATCAATATCAACGCGAGGGGTGTTGTTGTCGCCCTTCGCCACTTTGTATGTGAAATGAGATATTTCGTTGGTAACCTCGTCGAAACGGCGGCCCATAAAGCGCTTGATAGACTGAATTGTGTTGAGTGGGTTGGTGATTGCCTGACGTTTTGCAGGGTCGCCCACTTTACGCTCTCCGTTTTTGAGGAACGCTACAACCGATGGGGTGGTGCGACGGCCTTCGTCGTTTGCTATTACTACCGCCTCGTTGCCTTCCATAACAGAAACACAAGAGTTGGTAGTTCCTAAGTCGATTCCAATGATCTTTGCCATAGTAAATTGTATGATTTTACATTTCCTTACTCAATAGATATGCCATACTTTTTTTTCGGTAATTATGGCAGTAATGCTGACATATGGAGCGATAAATGCCTTTTTAGGGTGACAAAAGTTGCGCTGATTTTCGTGTTTTTCTGCATTTTTAGCACTTTTAAATTTCGGTTCTGAATTTGTTATCATTCTTTTGTTCATGTGTTGGGCGTGGCAGCGACCATCAACTTTTGCGATATATTATGCAATTCTTATGATATGTCATAGCCTGCAACACTACTACCTATACCTGAAGAGAAGAATGAAATGCAAGTAACAGCAGTGGATATGATAACAAGGGAAGAAAGTTTGAAAGGTTTGTTGCCTGTGCAGTATATGGTTGCAGCAAGAGTGGCTATGGCCAGGCAATTGTGGGTAATAATAGCTATGAATGAGCGGGAGATCGTTTGCCGCACGCATGGTTTTGATACCTTTTACGGAGCAGAATTACGTATAGTAATAGAAGGAGCGCAGGTGAAAATGACCAGTATGCCTGTAAATGAATACAATGCAGATGCAGCACTGTGCAGCGAAAGTATGGACAGACTGCAGAAAGGGCTAGCACTGGCATTGGAAGAGCAGGAGCTGGCCGACAGGAATCTGCACCCCATGCACCGCGAAAAATATGGTGCATTAGTTATAAGCAAGAGTTATGTAGTTACTCCTGTACTGGTGTATATAAATGTTCTGGTGCTGCTGGCTATGATCGTATCTGGCATTTCGCCGCTTACGCCAACTGCGCAAAGCTTGTATGAGTGGGGTGGTAATTTCGGGCCGGCGGTGGCAGCAGGGCAGTGGTGGCGGCTGCTTACCTACATGTTCCTGCATGGTGGTGCCTTGCATTTGCTGGGCAATACTTTTGCGCTGTTGTATATAGGTATGTTTCTGGAGCCATTGCTGGGGCGTTTCCGGTTTGCAGCAGCCTATCTGCTGACGGGTGTAAGTGCGGCGCTGCTGAGTCTGGCTATACATAGCACTACAGTGAGTGTTGGTGCATCAGGCGCTATTTTCGGCATGTATGGTGTGTTCTTGTCTATGCTTACCACCAACCACATTAAGAAAAGCTATCGTAAGACCATGTTGCGCAGCATACTGTTCTTTGTGGTCTTTAATCTGATGTATGGCCTGCAGGGCAATACCGACAATGCTGCCCATATCGGTGGGTTGATAAGCGGAATGCTGGTGGGATATGCCTACTATCCGGGAATAGCTACCCGAATGGAAACGGGCAAACAGATAGTGGTAACAGCAGTAATGGCAGTAATAGTGACATTGCTTGCTTTTGCCACAGTGCACTACATGTTCTGATCTTTATATTGTATTTTATTGTAATTTTATAATAGATAACTGTAAAGTTGCTGCCATGAATACGATCAGGATAATACTGAATATTATTGTACCTCTGTTACAACTGGTTATCTGGAGCTGGCTCTTTAACGGGTTTATAATGGTAAGGTGCCGCATTTCAGGGTAGAAGCCTCCTTTTTTGTGCCTGTTTACAATGTGGTCTTATTATTACTGGTTGGATATGAAATCATTATTAATATTAAACTGATATATGTCAGACTCAAAGAACTGCTGAAAACCCCATCTCGGAAGAGTTTTGCCAGTTAGTTTTCGCTGAAAAAGCCGCTAAAAATGCCCAATAATAAAAAAGGGTACAATGTGTAATTCCTGTTAGGATTTTTGTCAAGAGAAATGTTAAATTATCGTACTTTTGCTGCCATATTCAACCACTGGCTGATATAGATTAAACATGTTGCAGCAAGAGTCGATAGGAGCAAAAGATAACATGACCGTTCTGGCACGTCTGAAAGACTATAACCAGCTGCTGAAGCCAAACCTCAGCGGTATGGTGGTTTTCAGCAGTGTAATCGGCTATCTTATGGCGCCGAATGTGAGTTTCATCTGGCACGATTTCGGAATGTGGCAGCGCATCATTACCCTTTTTGTAGGTGGTATGATGGTTACTGGTGGTGCCAACACCATCAATCAGATACTGGAACGCGATAGCGACCGCCTGATGAAGCGTACCCGTCTGCGTCCGCTGCCTGATGGCCGCATGGGCGATACAGAAGCATGGATATTTGCCGCATTTACAGGCATTGCAGGCGCATTACTCTTAAGTTACTACTTCAATGCTCAGGCAGGTATGCTCAGCTTCTTTTCGCTGTTGCTTTATGCTTTCGCCTACACCCCTATGAAGAAAGTGCATCCTGTAGCAGTGCTGATAGGTGCGGTTCCGGGTGCGTTGCCGCCACTAATCGGCTGGGTAGCAGCTACCGGCCATATGGATGCGGGTGGATTAGTACTGTTCACATTACAGTTCTTCTGGCAGTTCCCGCACTTCTGGGCAATTGCATGGGTAGCTTTCGACGATTACAACAACGCAGGTATACGCATGTTGCCAACTCGTGAGCGCGAAACTAAGTTTACTGCCATACAGTGTATGTTATACAGCCTGGTGCTCATACCTATGGCCATGGTGCCGTTGATGCTGGGTTTGACAGGAGTAGGAGGTATGTGGGTTTGTGTAGCTGCCGGATTATTGTATTTTGTGGCATCGGTGGCATTTTACATGAAAAACGATTATAAATCTGCCCGCAGGGTTATGTTTGCGTCTTTTATCTATCTGCCATCGGTTTTGCTGGCACTGATCATAGACAAAGCATAGGCCGGATTAGGGGAGGTATTTATAAATAACTGAAAAAGTGAGCATATGGAAATGACGAAAGAAAGAAGAAAGATACATCCACAGAAGTTTATGATGTGGATAGCTATTGGTAGTATGACCATGGCGTTTGCCGGTCTTACGAGCGGCTATCTGGTGAGGGAGGCACAGGGCAACTGGCGTTATTATCAACTCCCATTAATGTTCTGGTTTTCTACTGCAGCTGTGATTTTGAGCAGTTTCACCATGAGTCTGGGGGTAAAAGCATTTAAAAACAGGGAAATGCCCAAATTTAAAATGCTGATAACTACCACTTTGATATTAGGTGTAGTATTTGGTCTGTTGCAGTATGGTGGTTTCTATCAATTGTACCATCAGTTACAGCAAATAAAGATGAATGGAGAGACCCTTAACCAAACCGCAGGAGTGAGGCTGGACGGCAATCCCAGCGAATCTTTCCTGTATGTAATTGCCGGTCTTCACCTGGCGCATATGTTGGGTGGAATAGTAGCTCTGACCATAGTCTTTTTCCGCGCTTTCAGGACCAATGTGAAGGTCTATAAAGCCACCGGATTGGAGATTGCCGCCACATATTGGCACTTTGTGGACATATTGTGGGTATATTTATTTGTATTTTTTCTGGCAAATCAATAAAATTGTTTCGAAATTCGCACCCGAGTACACAACTTACACACTTTTAAAATAAATTATGTCGCATTCAACAGTAGTTACAGCAGCACCAAAAGAGAACGTATGGGCAGGCGGTAGATCGCCTTTTAACCTCAGCTATGGCAAGATCATGATGTGGGCTTTCCTTTTATCGGATGCGCTAACATTCGGCGCATTGCTCATTTCTTATGGTACTACCCGTTTCTTCAGTGCCGTATGGCCAGATCCGAACGAAGTATTCAAGGCATTCCCTTTCTTAGGTGGGCAAAATCTTCCGCTTCTTTTCGTGAGTCTCATGACTTTCATACTTATCATGAGCTCTGTAACAATGGTACTAGCGGTACATGCAGGCCACTACGGCGACAAAAAGAGTGTAGCTAAGTGGTTGTTGTGGACCATCATTGGTGGTATCTGCTTCCTTGCCTGTCAGGCATGGGAATGGACGCATCTTCATGGCGAACTGGGTGGCCTTTGGGGTACTTTCACCGATCCTACAACTCCTGTTGAGAAATTCCAGCATTTCTTCAATCACCACACAGCAGGTAACATACTTCAGAGCAATCCGGAAATGGCTATGCAGTCTACGCACAGCTTCTTCAACTACTTCTTCACCATCACCGGCTTCCACGGAGGTCACGTTACTTCAGGTGTTGTCTTCAACATACTGATACTGGTAAACACAGTAAATGGTGTTTATGAGCGTCGTGGTCACTACGAAATGGTTGAAAAAATTGGTCTTTACTGGCACTTCGTAGATCTGGTTTGGGTATTCGTATTCACTTGCTTCTACCTGTTGTAATCGTTGGTAGCAGTACTACCAGTTTTCTAAAACATAACTCATAACAAATACTCAACAATCTTATAAAATGTCAGCACATCACGGTTCAGATAACATACAGCACCTTTACGAAGGAGATCAGTCTAAACTATATTCAGGCGTAATGTCACATCATTCTGATGTGAACTCTCCTGAAAGTAAATCTCAGATCAAAAAAATATGGAGGGTATTCTGGGTCCTTCTCGCCATCACTGTTGTGGAAGTGGGGCTGGGTATGTTCTTCAGTCATGCAATGCCTAAAGGACTCATCAACTTCATATTCCTGGCTCTTACAGTACTGAAAGCAGGCTACATCGTTTCCATATTCATGCACCTTGGCGACGAGGTAAGGGGCTTTATAGTTACTGTTCTTGTACCACTTTTCTTGTTTGTATGGTTCATCATTGCATTCCTTTCAGACGGTTTCTTCTGGCTTCGTATGAACAATTCAACTCCTACACGTTATCAGATAGAAAAGACTGCGCAACACGCTAAATAAAAATGGCTAAGAACAACAATAATAAATTTATACTTGGGTTAGCGGTAGCGTTTTTGCTACCGCTTTCTTTTTACATGATCGCCCGACTATTGTCGAAGGACAAGATACACCTGCCATCGAGGTATGGTGTGGAAAGGGTAGATAGTACCATGGAAGATGGCAAGCTGCAGACCGATACCGTTTACCATAAGGTGGGCGATTTAGCACTGGTAAACCAGCTGGGTGACAAGGTGACGCTGAATGGTACGCTGAGTGGCAGGATACTGGTGGTCGATTTCATCTTTACTAACTGTACTACGATATGTCCCAAACTTTCGGGCAATATCACTATGCTGCAACGTGCCTTCAGGAAGAACCCTAAAATGGAGAACGGACTGGACAATACAATTCAATTTGTGTCTATCAGTGTAGATCCTGCCAGAGATACATTACAGGCATTAAGGGCCTATGCCGACCGATTCGGGGCCAATCACGATCATTGGTGGTTCCTGACAGGCGACAAGCAAAGTATCTATAATTTTGCCCGTAATGAGCTGAAACTGGCTGTTGGTCCCGGCGATGGTGGAGCAGATGATTTCATGCACTCGGAAAAGCTGGTTTTGATAGATGCCAAAAGGAATATAAGAGGCTACTATGACGGACTGGACACAGTGGAAATAAAGCGCTGTGCCGATGAGATAGTTCTCCTTACCATGGAAAAGGAAAAGAAACGCAAACATTGATAAGCGGGTATTGCACAGTGCTTTTTTGGGTGGCTGTGATCGCATAATTTTGTACGGATAATTACCCCGAAATTTATACCAGATTTTATATGATAGCTCCAGTATTGAAGAAGAACGACAAGCAGGCGCGCCTGCTCATACTCACAGTTTCTTTTGTGGTTTTTGCTGCGGTCGTGTTCCTGTCCAAATTCACCCTGCATGTAGATCTCGGTTTTGATGTGCATGTGTTTGCATTGGTAAATGCAGTGATCAATTCTATGGTCTCGGTGCTGCTTGTATGGGCTTTGATAGCCGTAAAAGGTAAAAATTATGAGCTGCACAAAAAGCTGATGATGGGCGCCATGGTGCTGTCGGTATTGTTTCTGGTATCGTATATATGTCACCACCTGCTCGCAGGTGAGACCAAATTTGGCGGCACCGGAACAATGAAGGGTATCTATTACTTCATACTGCTCACGCACATACCGCTGGCTGCTATCATACTGCCATTCATACTGTTCACAGCCTACAGGGGACTTACCGGTGAGTTTGCCAACCACAAGAAGCTGGCAAAATATACATGGCCGCTGTGGTTGTATGTAAGTATTACAGGCGTGCTGGTATACCTGTTCATCAGCCCGTACTATGTATAGAAATTGCTGATGCTAATCATTTTTTCTCAATTACCCGTTTCCCTACCTTTGTGTCATAAAAGCAGATAGTCTATGAAAAAGTTCCTACTGATGAGTTTGGTGGTGTTGGGTTCGTTCTCTGTAGCAGAGGCGCAGGGCTGTTCGGTATGTACCAAAACGGCTGCCGGCATGGACGATAATAGTGCCCGCGGCCTCAATGGAGGTATAATATATTTGGCATTTCTTCCCCTTACTATTATTTGTACAGTGGGCTATTTGTGGTGGAGATCCAAAGGCCAGAACGGGTAATAAAACAACAACTGAAGATATCTGAAAAGAAGGCGTAAGCCTTCTTTTTTCGTTTTGGGCAATATATTTTTTCCTCAATTTGTAACTTTTCAGGAACTTCATACGTCTTATAGTATCTGAATTATAAAATAACCAACCATGAAAAAGCTGATCTTACTGTTTGCCGTAGCCGGTGTATTGTTGTTTTCCGATTCCTGCGGTGTGAATGTACTGAAGGGGGAAGGCAAGAAAGGGACTGTGTCTCGCTCTGTAGGCACATTCAATGCAATTGATGTTGCTATATCATCGGATGTGAAGGTAACTGTGGCCGACGGGGCTATACCGAGGGTGGAACTGGTGGGTTACGAGAACGTAATGAAGCACATAAAGACAGAAGTGAAAGACGGTATATTGCACATCACTTTCGATCTTGATGATACCTGGCAGATAGATGATGAGGATGTGGAGGTAGTAGTTACTGTGCCTTCGCTTAGTGCTTTTTCATTGTCGGGCTCGCCTGATGCTGAGATATATGGCAACCTGAAAGGGGCTGAATTTAAGCTGGATGTATCTGGTGCAAGTTCGGTGATGATAGACAACATAAACACCGAGAAATTGCTGGTAGATATGTCGGGCGCATCTGAACTCAATATAAAGGGTGGTGCAGTAAAAATTGCCAACTACGATATAAGTGGTGCAGGTAAAATAGAGGCTTTCCCGTTACAAACCGAAGAAACCAATGCCTCATTCTCTGGTGCAGCAGAGGGGGAGGTATCTGTATCTAAAAAACTGGATGCAGGTATTAGTGGTGCAGGTTCTATTAAGTACAAGGGAACACCGGAGGTCGTGAAGCATATATCAGGCGTAGGTTCTGTAACACCTGAAGAATAATAGGCCTATAACTGCAACTGATAACTGTTTTGGTATATTTACAAAAAAACTGTTGGTTATGATTATGCATCATTTCTTCAGAAGATCGGTTATTGGCATAGCGCTGGTATTCAGTGCAACAAGTACCTATGCGCAGGATGCCATAGAGCATCTTTGGTACAATCATGAAAAGACAGCCAAGGTGAAGATCTTCAAAGCTACAGATGGCAAATACTACGGCAAGATAGTATGGATGAAAATACCCGAAGAGAACGGCAAACCAAAGGTAGATAAGAACAATCCGGACAAGGCAAGGCGCAATGACCCTATTATGGGTATGCAGCTGCTGAAGGGATTCAGTAAGGAAGATGAAAGCCATTATACCGATGGCACCATTTACGACCCCAAGAACGGTAAGACCTATAGCTGCAAAATTACCTATCACGGCAACACACTGGAAGTGCGTGGCTACATGGGCATATCTCTGATAGGCCGCACCACTACATGGACAAAGGCTGAGTAAGAGACGGATCAAATGATACGTGTTACACTGTTTTGCAGGTTGATCTCATCGCCTGTTATGTGCAGCAATCCCGGTCTTTTACCCGGTTCTATAGTGCCTATACTGCGTTCCATTTGCAATGCGCGGGCACCATTGGCTGTGCCCCATTGCAGCAGGGTTTCCCAAGAAAGGTGAGGGTAGTGCTTTTTGATGGTCATCAGTTCGGCCAGTACAGATAGCTGATGGTTGGAGGCAAGACTGTCTGTGCCTATGCAAATATTCACCTGTTCGGTGATGAAGGTGTCAATATCGGGCAGTCGATTCTCTATATACAGATTGGCATTGGGACACAGACACCAGTGTGTTTCGCCGGCATGGCTGCGGGCGCAAGCTATGTCGTATCTGCCGGAATAGGTGTTGTGTACCAGTATATAAGGTCTTTTGGGCGATAGCCATTCCAGATAAGATTCCAGAGAGGGTTTGCCGGTAGGCATAAAATGCCCGTCATCTATACCCATAAGGTGCAGCAGTTCGCGCACCTTGCCTTCTTTGCGGGCATAAAATTTGTTCTCCTCGTCACTTTCCTGATTGTGAATACTGATGACAGTACCGGGCTGGTGTTCATCGATCATTCTGAACAAGGTAGAAGAAACCGAGTAGGGGGCATGCGGCACTATGGCCTGGCGTAAAAGGTGTTTTCCCTGCGATTGTGTAGCATATTGGTCGAAGGAGGCTGTGGCGTAGCCAAATGCCTTGTGTGCGCCTGTAGCGGCAAAACCAAGTGCTTCTATGAAAGTCTGGAAATGTATCTTGTCCAGTCTGCGAAGATCCAAGGTGTCGGTGGTGTTGGCAATATCGCCAACGGCCACAATGCCATTATCTGTCATGGCAGCAAATGCTGCATGGCGGGCTTCTTTCTTTTGTTCTTCGGTAAAGCTGTTTCTGTGCTGGGGAATGTTCTTCAGGAAAGACATGAGTCCGGTTCCTTCTTCTACCACACCCTTCATATGAGAGAGTTCAAGGTGGCAGTGTACATTCACAAAACCGGGGGTAATAATGCCATCGTAGTGGCGGGCATCGTCTACAGGGCTGTCTAAAATGGCTTCAATGGTGCCGTCCTCTGCCAGTTCTATGGTGGCTCCTTCGGGCAACCATTTATTGCCGTCGTGTATTCTTTTTGCTGTAAGGAAGCGCATTCTTATCTGTTGATTTATAGGGAAGACAGCTACACAGCTTGTGCTGCGTAGCTGCCGTTCCTGCAAATCTATGATTTAAAATGTTTCAGCAATACTATTTCGCGCTCATCCAGGAAGCGCCATTTGCCTCTCGGCAGGTTCTTTTTGGTAAGGCCGGCATACATCATCCTGTCCAGTTTGTCTACCACATAACCCAGCGATTCGAATATACGCCTTACGATGCGGTTCTTGCCACTGTGTATCTCTACACCCAGTTCGTTCTTCTTCTCCAGATAGGCCATTTCGTCTACAACTGCCTTGCCGTCTTCCAGTTCCAGTCCCTCCATGATCTTATCGAAGTCGCCTTGGGTAAGGTTCTTATCCAGCGTCACGTGATATACTTTCTTTACATTGAAAGAAGGGTGCGCCAGTTTCTGTGTAATAGCGCCATCGTTGGTCAGCAGCAGCAGGCCTGTAGTAGCCCTGTCGAGCCTGCCCACAGGGAACACTCTGCCCACATCGGCCGAGTTGCCTACCAGATCCATAACCGTTTTGCGGCCACGGTCGTCCTCATTGGTTGTAATGAAGCCCTTTGGTTTGTTCAGCAGTATGTACACAAGCCCTTTCTGTGGGGTCAGTTTTTTGCCGCTCAGGGTTATTTTGTCGCCTTCGTTAATTTTATGACCCGGGTCGGTGATCAGTTCACCATTCACCTTTGCCTTGCCCTGTTTTACCAGTTCTGCAGCATCTCTGCGGCTACATTCGCCACTGTGAGCTATGAACTTGTTCAGCGGCATAGGGTAGCTGGCTGCAGCCTGGCGTTTAGGCCTTTTGTCCTTTGTCAGTTCCCATTCTGCGTCATCGCCATAGTATTCTGCATCCAGTTCGGGGCTTCTTTCGCGCTTCGCAAATTCTTTGCGTGGCTCATCGGCATAGGTATCTCTTTTGAAAGATTCCCTTGTTTTCCTGCGCTCAGGCATGCCCGGGAATGCTTTTTTCTCGCCACGGCCTGATGGTTTGCGGTCTCCGCCACCTTCGCCTCTGTCGTCCGATCTGAAATTCTTTTTGTATTCCCTGCGTGGGCTGTCTTCCCTGTTGTCGTCAGTACGTTTGCGGAAAGCAGGCTTATCGCCCGACTGAAATCCACGGCTGCTTCTTTCAGGCCTGCCTTCTGCACTTTCGTCCCTTCTTTTGAAAGGAGGTCTGCCTGCAGGGCGGTCGCCGCCGTTCTGGTCATCCCTTTTAGGGTATGGACGTGGTTTCCTTTCTTCTCCGCGGTCTTCGCCAAACTGCCTGCGCGGGCGGTCGTTATTATCTCTGAATCCACCGGCTCTTTTATCCTGTCCATCCCTTTTCTGGTAGGGACGAGCGCTGCCTTCACCTTCTTTTCTTTCGCCAAATGGTTTGTGTGGGCGGTCGTTGCCGTCCCTTGCACCTGGTCTGCTATCTTTATTGTAAGGTCTTTTTTCAAAACCTGCATTACGTCCTTCGTCCCTGCGTGGCCTTTTTTCACCATCGTTGTCAGCTGCCCTGAATGGTTTGCGGCTGCGACTATCCTCGCGGCCTTCGTTATTGTCCCGTGAGGGTCTGTTGAATGGCTTTTTGCCAGAATTGCCACCACGGCCGTCTTCTTTTCTCGAAGAACTGAAGTTTTTCCTGCCGCCGCCGGTGTCAGATGATGATTTCTTGTACATATTTCTTGCTTAGAACCGACAAAGGTACCACAATTAAGGGGTAAACAGTTAATATGTTTCACGGTCATTTCTTCGCTACATTTGTATCCAGATGATCACACAAGCCTCCATACAGGAAGTAATGGCCCGCGCAGACATTGTAGATGTGCTGGGCCAATTCATTCGACTGAAAAGAAGAGGCACCAATTACATTGCCAATTGCCCGTTTCACAACGAAAAGACACCCTCTTTCAACGTTTCTCCGGCAAAAGGTATCTATAAGTGTTTTGGTTGCGGCAAGGCCGGCGATGTGGTTACTTTTGTGCAGGAGCACGAAAAACTTACCTATCCCGAGGCTATAAGATGGCTGGCCGACTATTACAAAATAGGGCTGGAAGAGTCTGAACGGTCGCCTGAGCAGCAGGTGCAGCAACAGGTTAGCGAATCGCTGCGCATACTGAACGAGTTTGCCGCCGCTTACTTCTACGATACCATGTTCAACACCGAGGAGGGGCAGGTAGTAGGGCTTGGGTATTTCAAACAAAGAGGATTCAGGAAAGAGATAATAGACCGGTTCAGGCTGGGATATAACCCAGAAAGAGGCGATCAGTTCTATAAAGATGCTATTGCCAAGGGCTACAATGCCGATATGCTGGAAAAGGCAGGACTTGCCAAGAATCGCAACGGCATGTATCATGATGTGTACAGGGGAAGGGTGATCTTCCCTATACAGAGCATGACGGGTCGAATACTGGGTTTTGGCGCACGCATACTTAAAACCACAGAGAAAGCACCCAAATACATCAATACGCCCGAGAATGAGCTTTACATAAAAAGTAAGGTGCTCTATGGCATGTACCAGAGCCGTCAGTCCATCGGCAAGATGGATGAATGTTTGCTGGTAGAGGGCTATACTGATGTTATTTCGCTGCATCAGGGTGGGGTAGAGAATGTAGTGTCCAGTAGCGGTACCTCACTCACCGAGGATCAGCTGCGTCTGATAGGTCAGCTTACCAAGAATCTTACTATTCTGTATGATGGTGATGCGGCAGGAATCAAGGCTGCACTGCGTGGCCTGGATATGGCATTGTCGCAAAGCTTCAATGTGCAGCTGGTGTTGCTGCCTGAGGGCGAAGACCCGGATAGTTTTGTACAGAAAATGGGTGCTGCCCGTTTTCATGAATACATCAAGGAGCATAAGCAGGATGTGATCAGCTTCAGGCTGCAGGTAGGACTTACCGATGCGGGTAATGACCCCATGAAGAAGTCTAAGCTGGTGAATGAGATAGCAGAGAGTATTTCCAGGATCAATAAGGCTGAAGATTTTGCGCTGCAGAATCACTTCATAAGGCTGGCTGCCCAGAAGCTGAGTGTAGATGAGGCTGGACTGGTAAACCTGATCAACAAATACATACGCGACAGGATAGAGACCGAGCAGCGACACGCCCGCCGTGCTGAGGGCATACAGCCCAGCGATGAGGTACTACCGCCACCCGAACAGATTGCTGCCGAAGAAGAGGCACAAATGTCGGGTATCAAAAAGCCTGCAGATGACAATCTGGAATGGCAGATACTAAGGGTACTCATAGAGTATGGTGGCATGCCCATAGAAGGATATGACAGCGTTGCCAAAATGCTGGAAGACAGGGTAGAGGTGAATCTGCTGACCAATGAAAAGGTGCGCGATCTGTTCGTGTCCTATATGGACGACAATACTATGAATGGCAAGGTAAATGATGTGCAGTTCTACCTGCGTCATACCGATGCCGAGGTGCGCAACAGAATGGCTTCCTTATTGCACCCCAGATACAGTATCAGCGATAAGTGGAAGGAACGATATGGTATAGAAACCACACCCGATAAAGACCTGTATCAGAGTGATGTGGAGAGTACACTTACTTATTTCGAACTGCACAAGATATTATTCCTTCAGGGACGCATCATGGAGATGATCAATACTGAGAAAGATCCGTTGATGCTGCAGGTATATCAGGAGAAATTTCTCATTATGCGCGAGCAGGAAAAAGAGATCCTGAAACGCCACAAAACAGTGGTGTTCAAATCGCAGAAGTACAAAGGATAAGCTCATCCTTTGTACCTGTTTTTATGCGGTTGTGTGTTATTTACTTTTTCTTTTGTTGCAGAAAAGCTTCCAGTTGAGCCAGTGAGTAACTGCTAAGGTTCGATGCAGCAGTTAATCCACCCTTCTGAGCCACCATAACTCCATAGTAGGTATCGTGATACCCTTCTATACTGTGCGCATCGGGGTCTACAGACAAGAGTACGCCACGTTCCATAGCATATTCTATCCAGCGCCAGTCCATATCCAGCCTGCGGGGGTGCGCGTTTATTTCTATGACCACATTGTGTTCGGCACAGGTGTCTATGATCACTTTATGATCCAGCGGATACCCCTTGCGCGATAGCAACAGTCTGCCGGTAGGATGCCCCAGTATGGTGGTGAAGGGGTTGCGGATGGCTGTTAATACTCGTTCCATTGCCTTTTCCTGGCTCATTTTCAGATTGCTGTGCACACTGGCTATCACCATGTCGAAGGTGGCCAGAACCTGATCGCTGTAGTCGAGGCTGCCATCTCCCAGTATATCAGACTCTATACTTTTGAATATTCTGAAAGGTGCCAGTTTTGCGTTCAGCGCGTCTATTTCCTGGTGTTGCGCGGCTATGCGTTCGGGTTTCAGGCCATCGGCATATACTGCGGTTTGCGAGTGGTCGCTTATGACCAGGTATTCCAGTCCTGCTTTTTTGGCGGCAACAGCCATTTCTTCCAGCGTATTCACCCCGTCACTCCACTTGGAGTGCGAGTGTATGATACCCCTGATATCAGATGGTTGAATGAGGTTGCTGAAAGTGCTTGCAGGTTTGTTGAGTACAGCTGCTGTTTCCCGCATCATGGCAGGTATCATTGGCAGGCCGTTACCGGTAAAGATCTCCTCTTCGCTGTTGGCATTGTCGGGTATGGTATGTTGCTCCCTGAAAGCAGTCAGGAAATCGTCACTGCCGGTAGTTAGGAACAGGGTAGTATAGAAGGCTGCAGTACTACAGGTTATGAACCTCAGTCTGGGTTGGCCAGGTATGTGCACGAGCAAATGATCGTCAGTAGCTTCTGTAGTTGTGCCTTCCGTGGAAGTGAACTCTTCTGATAGTTGTGCTGAGTAGGCATCAGTAACAATGTCCACAAATTCCAGTGTTTCCAGCTGCCTGCGCAGATCTCCGGTCGGGGCGAATCGGTTGCACGGAAACCGGAGTTGCAGTTGTGCCAGTATGATCTTTGCAAAGGCTTCTGCCTCTGCCCATAGATGGAAACCTATATTCTGCTTGAAGTAGGCCAGATTTTGCAGCACACTTTCCTGTGTTTTGGCGCCAAATCCTTTCAGTGCCACCAGCCTGTTCTCATTGCAGGCATATTCCAGTTCGCCCAGCGACTCTATGCCCAGTTCAGTCCATATCACAGAGATCTTCTTGGGTCCCAGTCCCTTTATCTGCAGCATTTCCAGTATGCCGGCCGGTGTTTTTGCCAGCATATCTTCCAGTGACTGCATTTTGCCGGTGGTTTGCAATTCCCTTATTTTTTTACCGGTAGAGTTGCCTATGCCCTTCATGCCAAACAAGGTAGCATCGTCTATATCTGCAGCTTCGCCGGGCAGGCGCTCTATGTTGTAGGCGGCTATGCTGTATGATTTGGAGCGGAAACTGTCTTCTCCATGTATGTCCATCAGCTTACTCAGCAGTGAAAAATGGTCGGCTATCTCGTAATTGTTCATCGGGCAGATACTTTTAGTAGCAATATTCAAAAATAGGCAGGAATAGTATAATGACCCGTAAAAAATCAATTTGTATAGTAGAAGGTCTTTAACAATATTGTGCTTCGATTACTGAAGAAAATAATTATTTTTGAATGGTCATGTATCGTATAGCTGGTATCATAATGTTGGGTGTGTCGTTTTTATCGGCACCAAGTGTAGTTGCACAAACAAAGGTGGCGGCTGGGGCAAAGCCTAAGAAGATATTTATGCCACAGGCTTATCTGGGCAATTCAGACTATAAAGGCGGTATTATTCCCAAGGAATTGTTGGGCAATCTGCTGAAACAGGGACTTACTTCCCGCGATTCACTGGGCAACAAATACAAGGTGGTCGGTTTCGAATTTGTCTATGCAGAACGTATGCTTTATGAAGATTCTGTAGGTAACCTGATGGTGAATGTCGATTACCTGTCCGAATACTGTACCGGAGATACGTTGAGTGCCGGTATTACCAATAATATTTACGAGCGTATGAAGTCGGGCGACAGTGCCTTCTTCAATAAAATAGAGGTCCTCAAAACAAAGCCCGGAGAGGCTGGCGGTACGGTAATAATGGGCAAGGGTATGAAGTTTGCCATTACTAAATAGTACCACCCGGCTGACCATTCTCAGCATTTATTCGCCTTTTTAGGTAGTACTTTGCATAAATATCCGTTATGGCAGTAGTGAAGCAGGTATTTCCGGTTACGGGTATGAGTTGCGCATCCTGTGCAGCAAGTGTAGAGAAGGTATTGTCTGCGCAAAGGGGCGTAATGCACGCCGGAGTGAACTATGCCAATGGCAATGCACTGGTGGAGCTTGACGATGAAGTGGCTGATACCTCAAAGATCAGAAGCGCTGTAAAGTCTATAGGCTACGATATCATTGTCAGTCAGGACGAGGGTATTGCTGCCGAGGTAAAAGCCGGAAACATCAGCCAGCTGAAAGTAAGAGCCACAGTCTCCATAGTTTTTTCTATTCCTTTGGTCATTATAGGTATGTTCATCATGGATATGCCCTATGCCAATTATATTATGTGGGCACTGGCTACGCCTGTAGTGTTCTGGGGTGGTTCACGGTTCTTTACAGGAGCATGGAAGCAGTTGCGTCATCGCATTGCTACCATGGATTCTCTGGTAGCGCTTAGTACAGGGGTTGCCTATGTATACAGTGTTTTTAATACTCTGTTTCCCCATTTCTGGATGAGCAGGGGGCTGCATGGACATGTATACTTCGAGGCTTCTGCCGTGGTCATTACTTTCATTTTGCTGGGCAAATTGCTGGAAGAAAAAGCTAAGTCCGACACCTCTTTCGCTATTAAAAAGCTGGTAGGGCTGCAACCACGTACCGTATCTCGTGTATCTGCGGCCGGTACTTACGAAGAAGTGGCTATAGAAATGGTATTGTCCGGCGACATGCTGGTTTCCCGCCCGGGCGAACGTATAGCGGTTGATGGAAAGGTGGCAGAGGGTAATTCTTTTGTAGATGAGAGTATGCTGAGCGGAGAGCCTGTGCCGGTAGAGAAAGAACCCGGCGCAAGAGTATTTGCAGGCACGGTCAATCAATCCGGAAGTTTCAGGTATGTAGCAGAAAAGGTGGGTGCAGATACTATGCTGGCGCGCATCATAAAAATGGTGCAGGAGGCACAGGGCAGTAAAGCCCCTGTGCAGCAGCTGGCAGATAAGATCGCGGCGGTTTTTGTGCCTGTGATCATGGGTATTGCACTATTCAGTTTTGTGCTGTGGTTGTTGCTTGGTGGCGATAATGGTTTTGTTTATGGCATCTCTGCCTTGGTTACAGTGCTGGTCATAGCCTGTCCCTGCGCATTGGGTTTGGCTACGCCTACCGCATTGGTGGCAGGTATAGGCAAGGGTGCAGAGCATGGTATACTGGTAAAAGATGCCCGTAGTCTCGAACAGGCCTGCAAGGTAAATGCCATAGTGTTGGATAAAACAGGCACCATTACCTATGGCAAGCCCGAGGTGATAGAAATGGTGTGGGCTGAAGGTGCAGACGAAAAGCAACTCGCTTCAGTATTGTATAGTCTGGAGTCTTTGTCGGAACATCCTTTGGCAAGGTCGCTGGCAGCGTATCTGCAGACAAACGGGGCAGAGGTGCTGCCGGTCAATTCTTTTTCCAATATTCCTGGTGGCGGTGTAACCGCATTTCAGAACCGTACTATTTATTTTGTAGGCAGCGAAAAGCTGATGACCTCTATAAATATCAGCATACCACAGTCATTGCAGCAAAAAGCAGCCGATTATGCACGAAATGCATATACAGTCATCTGGTTCTCAGATCATGGCAAGGCGCTGGGCATTGTGGCGCTGGGCGACAAAATAAAATCTACCTCCCGCGACACGGTTGCACAGCTTACCCGAATGGGTATAGATGTTTACATGCTTACCGGAGATAATGAGCATACTGCAGCAGAGATAGCCCGTCAGGCGGGTATCACTCATGTTATTGCAGGGGTTTCGCCGTCAGAGAAGGCCGCCTTTGTGAGTAAGTTGCAAAAGGAAGGCAAGGTAGTAGCTATGGTCGGCGATGGCATCAACGACAGTCAGGCACTGGCACAGGCCAATGTGAGTATAGCCATGGGCAAGGGCACAGACATAGCCATGGATGTTGCCGGTATCACTATCATTTCCTCCGATCTGGCCGCTATTCCACGTGCCATAGACCTTTCCCGCAAGACAGTTCGCATCATCAGGCAGAATCTCTTCTGGGCTTTCTTCTACAATGTGATTGGTATTCCTGTAGCTGCGGGTATATTGTATCCGGTAAACGGCTTCCTGCTGAACCCTATGATAGCCGGTGCGGCAATGGCGCTCAGCTCTGTATCGGTTGTAACCAATAGTCTGCGACTCCGTTGGATCAGGTAATTGGAGGGATGTTTTATGTGTATTTCCTGAGCTATACTGAGTATATTTGCTACTGCTAAACACCACTTATGATCGTTTACGGAGCCAGCGGACATGGCAAGGTGATAATAGAGATACTGGAGAGTACCAACACACCCGGCATAGAGCTGTGGGACGATGCGGAAAAACCGCAGGTGTGGGAATATCCCGTAAGAAAACCCTTTGCCGAAGGGACTGATGTAACCAAAACATTTGTGATAAGTATAGGTGTGAATGCAACCCGAAGAAGGGTGGCTGAGCGGCTGCAGGAGAAGGTCACCTTTGGCAATGCCATTCATGCCGATGCCTGTATTTCTCCAAGAGCAGAGGTAGGGGTTGGTACGGTTGTTATGGCGGGTGTTACCATCAATGCCGATGCGCGTATTGGTAAGCACTGCATCATCAATACCAGTGTATCTGTAGATCACGACTGTGTGATAGGTGACTATGCGCATATTTCTCCCAATGCTACACTATGTGGTGATGTGCATGTAGGGGAGGGGACCCATTTCGGGGCAGGAGCCACAGCCATTCAGGGCATCAGGATAGGTAAGTGGTGCACAATAGGTGCCGGTGCTGTAGTTATTAAAGATATTCCCGACTTTGCTACTGCCGTGGGTAATCCGGCAAGGGTCATAAAAACCAAAGAACAATAATCATGAAACCGAAGATTTGGATGTCGTCGCCACACATGGGTGGCACTGAAGAAGAGTTTGTAAGAGAAGCATTTGCCACCAACTGGATTGCGCCGCTGGGTCCCAATGTTAATGGCTTTGAGCAGGACCTGGAGCTTTTTCTGGGCAATGGCAGCCATGTGGCTGCGCTCAGTTCGGGTACTGCAGGGCTGCACCTGGGGTTGGTATTACTGGGTGTAAAGGCAGGAGATGAGGTAATATGCCAGAGCATGACCTTCTCTGCAACCGCCAATCCTATCAGTTACATAGGTGCCATACCTGTCTTTGTAGATAGCGAAAGCGATACCTGGAATATGTCGCCCGAATTGCTGGAAACTGCCATTCAGGATCGTATAGCAAAGGGTAAAAAACCAAAGGCAATAATGCCGGTGCACCTGTATGGCATGCCTGCAAAAATGGCCGAGATCAACGCTGTGGCGCATAAATATGGTATACCTGTTCTGGAAGATGCTGCAGAAGCGCTGGGTTCTTCTATACACGGGCACCGCTGCGGCACCATGGCCGATATCTCTGTACTTTCATTCAACGGCAATAAGATCATTACTACATCTGGTGGCGGTGCGCTCGTCTCGTCCAATGAAGCTGTGGTGAAAGATGCACGTTTTCTGGCCACGCAGGCCCGCGACGAGGCGCCTCACTATCAGCATTCCCGCATAGGCTACAACTACCGCATGAGTAATCTGTGTGCCGGTGTGGGCCGCGGCCAGATGCAGGTATTGGCAGACCGTATTGCCAAACGCAGGGAGATCTATAACAAGTATCATCAGCTTATGGCAGGTCGCAAGGGCATTTCTTTCTGCGAAGAGCCTGCAGGGTATTTCAGCAACAGGTGGCTGTCTACCATACTCATAGATCCTGCAGAGGCAGGAATTACCAGAGAAGACCTCAGACTGGCATTCGAGAAAGAGAACATAGAATCGAGGCCATTATGGAAGCCAATGCATTTGCAGCCTGTTTTTGAAGGTGCAGCATTTTACGGCGATGGTACTTCTGAGCGTCTGTTTGCCAATGGTCTGTGCCTGCCTTCGGGCTCTAATATGACAGAAGAAGAATTGCAGCGTGTTTTTGCTGTTATCAATGCAGTGATTAGCTAATTAAATCAATAAAAAACTAAGACTATATATGTTACCACAGTGGCAGGAGGCTATTGAAGCAGCATTCAGCAACAGAGAACTGCTGAAAGACAAACAGTACAGCGACACAGTAAGAGCAGTAATAGAAGAGGTGGATAAAGGAAGGCTAAGAGTAGCCACGCCATCTGCAAATGGCTGGGAGGTGCAGGAATGGGTGAAAAAAGCTATTCTTATGTATTTCAGTATTCAGCAGATGCAGACCTGGGAACTGCCTCCTTTTGAGTTCTACGATAAAATGGAACTGAAAAAAGATTATGCTTCTCTGGGTGTACGTGCGGTGCCGCATGCGGTTGCCCGCTATGGAGCCTATATTGCCCGCAATGTGGTGCTTATGCCTTCTTACGTTAACATTGGCGCCTATGTAGATGAAGGCACCATGGTTGATACCTGGGCTACAGTAGGTTCTTGTGCACAGATAGGCAAGGGTGTGCACCTCAGTGGCGGCGTGGGTATTGGCGGTGTGCTGGAGCCGTTGCAGGCATCTCCGGTTATCATAGAAGATGGTTGTTTCCTTGGCTCACGCAGCATAGTGGTAGAGGGTGTTATAGTAGAGAAAGAGGCAGTTTTGGGTGCCAATGTGGTGCTTACACAGTCTACCCGCATCATAGATGTCAGTGGCAGCCAGCCTGTAGAATACAAGGGTCGTGTGCCTGCCCGCAGTGTGGTCATTCCGGGTAGCTATGCCAAAAAGTTCCCTGCCGGAGAGTATCACGTCAACTGTGCCCTCATTATAGGTACCCGCAAACCATCTACAGATCTTAAAACCAGTCTGAATGATGCTTTGAGAGACTTTAATGTATCGGTATAGCGTCTGGTAAACTTTTATACATTTTTTGGAGGGCAGAATTGAGATTTAGGGTGGTTATTCACCCTCTTTCATTTCCTTTCTCCCTTCTTATCACCTACATTTGCACAAAATTTCATTTTTATATGTCTTTACTTATAGTTGGTACCATGGCTTTCGATGCCCTGGAAACTCCATTTGGAAAAGTTGACCGCATCATTGGCGGTTCTGGTACTTATGCTGCACTTGCGGCTTCCAATTATACACAGCCTGTTAAGATGGTTTCCATTGTTGGTGGTGACTTTCCTAAGGAAGAAATGACTGCGCTTGAAGAAAGAAGCGTTATCATGGAAGGTGTGGAAATAGTGCCTGATGAGAAAAGCTTTTTCTGGAGTGGCCGCTATCATATGGATATGAATACCCGCGATACACTGGTCACAGACCTCAACGTATTGCTCCGTTTCGATCCGGTATTGCCGGAGAGCTATCAGGATGCTGAATTCGTTATGCTCGGCAACCTTGCTCCTTCTATTCAGATCAAGGTAATGGATCAGCTGAAGAAGCGTCCTAAACTGGTGATCATGGATACCATGAACTTCTGGATGGACAACACTATGGACGACCTCCGCAAGGTGTTGGGTATGGTAGACCTGCTGATGGTGAACGATAGCGAAGCACGTCAGCTGAGCGGCGAATACTCATTGGTAAAGGCTGCAAAAAAGATACAGTCAATGGGACCAAAGTACCTTATCATCAAGAAAGGTGAACACGGTGCGCTGCTGTTCTACGAAAACAAAATGTTCTCTGCACCTGCTTTGCCACTGGAAGAAGTGTTCGACCCGACTGGTGCCGGCGATACATTTGCAGGTGGTTTCATTGGTTACCTCACACGTATCAACGATACATCTTTCGAAAGCATGAAGGCTGGTATCATTGTAGGTTCAGCAATGGCTTCTTTCTGCGTAGAGAAATTTGGTCCTAACCGTATGAAGGAAATATCTGCTGATGATATCAGTAACAGGGTGAACGAATTCATCTCTCTGGCCAATTTCGAGATCCGTTAATTTTCATTTCCACCTATTTATACTGGCCGTACAGTTGCTTGCAGCTGTACGGCTTTTCTTTTTAAATAGTATCCACTTCTGCGGTATCAGCCAGCGGAAAGGCAATAGTGAAGTTGCTGCCCTTGCCGGGTGTAGAGGTAACTTCTATTGCTGCTTTGTGCGCCTTTAGTATGTTCAGCGTAAATGGAAGCCCCAGGCCCGATCCGTTCCTTTTGCGGGTATAGTAGGGTTCAAAGATCCTGCCAATATTCTCTTCACTTATGCCGCAGCCATTGTCTGTTATCTTCAGA
This sequence comes from Bordetella parapertussis, assembly GCA_943331005.2. Lineage (GTDB taxonomy): Bacteria > Bacteroidota > Bacteroidia > Chitinophagales > Chitinophagaceae > Nemorincola. Next base: position 52,266 of record CALQJX020000017.1, on the reverse strand, counting down.
ATGGCGTTTTTCTCTTCAATATCAATAGATACCGTAAGTATACCGTTGTTCTCTTCCATGGCCTCTATAGCATTGATCACTATATTCAGTAAGGCCAGTTTCAGGTTCTCGAAATCGGCATGTATGGTCGCCGGCTGTTCATGATAGCTGATGTTAGCCTTCATCTTCTTCAGGGTCACCCTGTCTGCCGATGCAGCTATTACTTCATTGGTTATCAGTTGCAGTGTGTGTGGCTTCAGCGTGTTGTCGCGGGGAATAGATGACTGCAGTAGTTCGGATATTAGGTTGTTGATGCGGTTGCTGTTTCGTTTAATGATGTCCAGATACAACCTTTCATCCTCGCTGTTGTTTTCATCATTCAGGTATTCGGCAGACATGGCTATGTTGTTCAGCGGGTTTCTTACTTCATGTGCCAGTGTGCGTACCAGTCTGCCGGTTGCCGCTAGTTTTTCGGTCTGCAGGGCAGCTATCTCTGCCTTTTTCAGGCTGGTAATGTCGTGTATGATGCCCTGAACATAGTCTGTATTGTTGTCGCTACGTTCCACAGAAAGGGTTATAGTACATTGTAGTTTTTTGCCGTTTCTGGTCCATAGAGAGGTGGGGAAGTCATTCAGTTCACTGCCCTTGCTTATGGCATCCGTTATCAGGTGCTTGTCTTCTACATAGCAAAACAGGTCTGTAAGCAACAGTCCCTTGCCTTTCGCTATTCCCAGCATATCGTGCATGGCAGCGTTCACATCGGTGATACGTAGCTGCTCATCAGCCACAAATATTATATCCTTCGATTTTTCGAAAATGCTCCTGAACTTCGATTCGCTTCTTTTCAGTGCTTTCAGGTTTTGGGTGCGGTCCATAGCGTAGCGAATGCAGCGCTCCATTTTTTCAGTATTCAATTCTGCCTTTATCAGGTAGTCTACCGCTCCCCATTTCATAGCTTCTATATCTACTTCATAGTTGCCCTGTCCGGTCAGTAAAACTATGGGGGCCTCACTACCTGCCGCCTGTGCTTCTTTCAGAAAGTCCACACCCGATTTGGCTCCCAGTCTGTAATCGGCAAAGTACAGGTCATGGTCATTGGCAAGCAGGTGTTCCATGCCTTTTTTGTAGGTGCCTGCCCAGTGTATCTGATACGTATTGCCCGGTATGGATCGTATGTATTCCGACGTGATCATGAAATCGTCTTCATCATCGTCAATTATCAGAATGTTGATGTTTTGTTGTCCCTTCATTGGTCAGGGTAGGTGACTGCTTTTGCTGCTGCCTGAATACGAATTTACGTTTCCTGCCCAACAAATATGCAGAGATTGGAGACCGGCACTAAAAATAACACTATCCTTCCTGCTTAGAGATCCAGGTAGAAAGGGCTCATTAAAGTCCTGAAATGTTCGGTATACTGGTTGTCCTCGTTCTTAATGGTTAGTTCCTGTGTGTTGCAGGCTCTGGTGTTATTCAAAGACATGATACCTATTACTCTTTTGATGTCGGCGCCGGGCTTGTGTCGTACATGCAGTACTTCGGTAGCGCTTAGTCCGAATGTGGCAGCAGTTGTTTCCCACAGTTTGTATTCGGTATAGGGAAGCAAAACAGAAACATAGCCACCCTCCGCCAGATTATTTACTATAGCCTCCGCCAGTTCCTCCTTGCTCAGCGATACATTGTGTCTGGCAAGATTCTTTTGAGTCTTGTCGCTGAGCAGACTATTATCGTAGAATGGCGGATTGCAAATGATGAGGTCATACTTTTCTACCGCTGCATGTTTGCGTACATCTGCATGCAGCACCTCTATGCGGTCCTCCCAAGCCGATGATGCTATGTTGTGTGCAGCCTGTGCTGCCGCATCCTCATCATACTCTACTGCGTCTATTTGCAGCCCGCGGTTGCGCTGGGCCAGCATCAGCGACAACAATCCTGTGCCGGCACCAATATCCAGCACGCTTTTAGCTCCGCCGGGTATGGGTGTCCATGCGCCTTGTATACAGGCATCAGTGGTTACCTTCATAGCGCACTTATCCTGCTCTATTCTGAAAGCTCTGAATTGGAACCAGCTGTTACTCATATCCAGGTAGCTCTTGCGCTGGGTGTGGCTGCAAGGTCGGTAAAGGTGCCCTGCAGATATTTATAATAGCCTGTTATGCCTATCATAGCGGCATTGTCTGTACAGTATTCAAACTTGGGTATATATACTTCCCAGCCGTTCTTTTTGCCGGCTTCTGTAATGGCTGTCCTTAGTCCGCTGTTGGCAGATACGCCACCTGCTATGCCTATGTGAGTAACACCATAGTCTTTGGCTGCTTTCTCCAACTTGGCCATCAGTACTTTTATAATGGTGTGCTGTACCGATGCGCAAATGTCCTGTATGTTCTTCTCTGCAAATTCGGGATCTGTTTTGCGCTGTGCCTGCAGGAAGTACAATACAGATGTTTTGATGCCGCTGAAACTAAAGGTATAGTCCTTCATTTCTTTGGAAGGGAACTTGAATTTGTTGGGGTCGCCTTCTTTGGCATACTTATCTATAAGCGGGCCGCCCGGATAGGGTAGTCCCAGCATTTTGGCTACTTTGTCAAATGCTTCACCGGCTGCATCATCCATGGTCTCTCCCAGTACTTCCATATCCAGGTGGCTGCGGCAAAGTACTATCTGTGTGTGCCCGCCCGATACGGTGAGGCACATGAACGGGAATTCCGGTTTGCGCTCCTCCAGAAAGTGCGCCAGCACATGCGCCTGCATATGATGCACTGCTATAAGTGGCACATTCAGTGCCTGTGCAAAAGATTTGGCAAAGCATGCACCTACCAGCAGCGAACCTATAAGGCCCGGTGCCTGCGTGAAAGCTACTGCCGTAATATCTTCTTTGCTGATGCCTGAATCTACCAACGCTGCATCTACTACCGGTATGATGTTCTCTATATGCGCTCTCGATGCCATTTCGGGCACTACACCGCCATAGCGTGCATGTACCTTCTGCGTGGCAATGTGATTGCTCAGTACGCGGGCATCCTGAATTACTGATGCACTGGTCTCGTCGCAAGATGATTCTATGGCAAGTATGTTGATGTGTTTGCTGGTCATGATATCTGTGGCAAAAATAACTACATCGCACCATATTTGGCTGATCAGGCAGTAGTTATTGCTTCCTCATTTTTGGTGGCGGGTTTCAGTATCAGCCGTAGCGTGGTGTCGTTGGTGAAATAGCTGATGGCCCAGTTGATGAAGATAAAGAATTTGTTGCGCACACTCAGTATCAGCATCAGGTGAAGGAACATCCAGGTGAACCAGGCCAGCCTGCCCTGGAAGCTGAAGAATGGAAGATCCACTACGGCCATTCTTTTGCCAATGGTGGCCATAGTGCCCGGCGAATTATAGCTGAACGCCTTCATGACTTGTTGCTTTTGCTGCCGTATCAGATTTGCTGCCAGTGTCTTTGCCTGATTGATGGCTACATTGGCCAGTTGCGGGTGTCCTTTCGGGAAATCAGTTGTTTCCATACAGGCCACATCTCCCAGCACATACACATTATCCATACCCTCTGCTTTATTGCAGCTATCCACTTTTATTCTGTTCCCCCTCACAAGCGCATTTGCAGGTATTCCCAGTGGCACATTGCCATTTATGCCGGCAGCCCATATCATTGTTCTGGTCTTTATGATACTGCCATCCTTGAGTGTAAGGGTGTGGCCATCAAAGTCTTGAGCCAATGTGTTCACCAGTACCTTCACGCCAAGCTTCTCAAGATATTGTTGAGACTTCTGTCTCGATGCCTCGCTCATATTCTGCAGTGTATTGGGCGAACCCTCTACCAGATAAATGTTCAGCTTCGAGAAGTCCATATCCGGATAGTCGCGGGGTAGTACATACTTTTTCATTTCAGCCAGCGATCCGGCTAGCTCCACTCCGGTTGGGCCGCCTCCGGCAACTACTACATTCAGTATCTCTTCCTGTTGTTCTGCTGTTGTACTCAGTGCATCCTCGAAATTTTGCAATATCCTGTTGCGCAGAGTTATGGCTTCATTGGTAGACTTCATAGGGAAGGTATACTTTTCGAAGTTCTTGTTGCCAAAGTAGTTGGTAGCGCAACCGGTGGCTATTACCAGATGGTCGTAGCTAAATATACCATCTTCGGTATGTACCTGCATGGTTTCAGAATCAACGTTAGTTACCCGTGTAATGCGCACATGTATATCTTTCTGATCCTGAAATACCTTTCTGAGCGGGAACGAGATGGCGCTGGGTTCCAGGCGGGCAGTAGCTACCTGATAGAACAGCGGCTGGAATTGGTGGAAATTGTACTGATCAATTAATGTGTTATCAAAACCTTTGCCTTTTAGGTGTTTTGCAAGCTGAAGTCCTGCAAAACCGGCACCGAGTATTACTAGCTTATTGCGCATACTCTATGTTTTATGGATGATTATAAATGCCACGCAAAGGTACCCTAAGTATAGCTGTCAGGTGTTAGTGTTTTGCTATAATTATAGCAAAAAAAATCCCCCGCTAATTGCGGGGGATGGTATAAATATTATTAGTGATAATTAGTGTGCACGACCCTGAGCAGGAGTTACTTTGTTCATATCGTTCTCAGGTGCTTTCCATGCCATTTTGTTGAAGTAAACACGCACACCCAGCATCAGACCGAAGTTGTTGCTTTTTACGTTCTGTACTTCGTTCAGCAAAGAATTGTAGTTAACGCCTGTGATCCTTCCGTTTGCATTCTCAACAACTTTGTCAGTAAGACGAAGTGCGTTGTTGTTAGATGTGTTAGTGAAAGACTGAGCTGTATAATAAGCACCAAGCCTTAAGCAAATGTTACGAACAACCATGTAGTTGATTGCAACTTCGCCTGTATAACCAAGAGAGCCTTTTTTGTATTTTACAGTACCGTCTTTCTGGTCTGCTGAAAGGTTGAGGCCAACGCTTTTACCAATGCTGTCGTGGAAAGCAAAAAAGTTACGAACATCACCTTTAGGGAAGTCTTTGAGGAATTCGCTCTTCGTGATAAGTAGGTCAGAACCGTCTGGTATTGCTGAGTTGTCATAAACAGGAACTGTACCTTCGAACTTGTAGATAGCTTCGTAGTCGAAGTTGGCATCAGTGCTGTAAGTATTCTTTACGTTGATGTTGTAAAGTATACCTGCATCAACAGTAAGCGCCAGTTTTTCGCTGAAGTCTTTTTTGTAACGAAGCAGCACAGGTATGTTGATACTGGTGCTTGTTACAGATTCTTTGATGCCACGTGTAGTAGAAATTACTTGCCTGAAAGTAGGATACGTAGCATCTGAAGCTCTGAATTCCATGTGGAATGTGTCCATGTTCAGATTTCCTTCCTGCTTGTAATAATTGATACCAACACCAACACCCAGCGAACGAACACGATTGAAATAGTAACCAAGACGGAAGTCATAGCCCATTGATTTTCCACCGCTGAACTTGATGTCGCCTTGTGTTGCGTTTAGAGCATCCTGGTAGTTGGTAGAGAATGGAATAGCTTTCACATTTTGGGTGAGCATGCCACGGTTCACCTGCAGGTCTGCAGATAAGCTACGGAAGTATTCACTCCTGACCTGTGCAAAAGCGCTATGAGTTTCTGCGGCTACAATTATGGCTACCAAACATAAAATTCGCTTACCCATGTACGTTATGATTTTAATTTTTATATTAAGTTAGTTGTTATTATTCCTCGTGTTGCTGTGGTGATAATTACCTGTGATTATGTTGTAGCAGTAGTGCTTTCTGCTAATTCATAATGACCTGCTAATACATTCAGGAAGTATCGGAACACAGCTCAGAGCAGCAAATTTAACAAAATAAATTTAGTTTCAATCCTCATTTGCAATAAAAAAATAACAACCGATAATATAGAAATATCTCCATACTGTTCAATTGTGAGGGGAAAATATACAAATTGTATTTATTTTACTTGAATAGCTACTTGTTAATAAGAGCTTAAGTATTTTCTGTTATCTTATGTGTAGCTACTGCATCTTTTGGACGGCTAATATACCGCCTGTAAGATTAGCAACATTGGTAAATCCAACCTGTTCCAGAATCATACACGCCTGTGAACTGCGGCTGCCTCCCTTACAATGCAATATAAGTTCCTGATCTTTAAGGTCCTCAAGCTCATCTATCTGCATACTGGCTATTTTACCCAATGGTATTAGTTTTCCGCCAATATTATATTCTGCATATTCTGCCGGCTCACGTACATCAATTATGTTTAATGCTTCTCCATTGTCCATACGGTTTTTGAGCTCCTCAGCGCTGATCTGCTTCATGATTTTCAAATTCTTTTTTATAGTTTCAGAATAAATTATTATAATTTAATTAGTTTCTGAGTGCTGTAATTGCTGAGCCCGCCAGAAATATGTACCAGATACAATCCGGGTGCAAGTGCTGCCACATCTGTGGTACTTCCATTGGTGGCAGTTCCTTCTTTTACTTTTCGGCCTTGCATGTCGCATATACAATATTGCAGTGTTTCATCAATTCCCAGATCGAAACGGATGAGATCTCCTGCAGGGTTGGGACTAATAGAGAAACTGTAATTCAAAGTATTCAATTCACTTACACCTGTAGTAGGTACCGGAAGACCAAGTATTGGCCTGATCATGATAGCACCGCTGATCAGAGAAGGCACCCAACCCGAGAATACATTGTAATAAGCATGATTGCTGCCTATTCTATTCACATCGAGCCCGAAATAAAGGCTGTCACTTCCGCTTTCGGCAGGTTGAAAAGTACCTGCAAAGAAAGAACCAGCAGGTAATGCCACGGGTTGATCGAATTTGTATATCCAAAAATGGTTTACTGTATCGGCATAACCAGGCGAACACATTTCCTGTGTATAGATAACATTATCTGCAACTGCGCCATTTATGCCGGCCAATGTAGAATATACTTTGATATCGAACTGCTTATTGAATGCAAAGGGAAGCTGCCTGCCAAAATATATCGCCATGCCCTGCATAGTGTCTGGTTTATTGAGATGGAATTCTATGGCCAGTCTGCCGGGTAAGGTAGGGTAAAGGTCCAGATAATAGCTCTTCTCAGCACTACCATCGTCATATGCCAGATAGTTGTCGAACACCTGATCCTTTATTACCGTATCATTTTCTGCAGGGTCGGCAGCAGATACAGATTGTATGAAATGTTTATTTCTGAAAACAACCTTCTGGTAGTTACCCACACTGGTCAGGGTGATGAGTGAGGTATAGGAAGGGAAAGATAATTGATTGGTTTGTTTGGCTGCAACAGTGCCATTTGTATAAGTTGCAGTCTTCAGTATGGTTCCTGAGTTCAATACTGTGCCGGTGTATGCATAATTGATCGTCTGGTTGATGCTGTAATTATTACGCAAACTACATAAATACTGAGAGGCTCTTTCGGCAGATGAATAACCGTAGAATTGCCTGTAAGGCATAGACGTGTAGTCGTTCAGCAGGAAGGTAGGATTGGAAGTAAACCCTATATCATTTACCGAAGTGTCGTTCATGTTACGGTTCTTATTCATACGCACATAGTCTACGTTCCAAACGGCATCGGCCCAGTATAGTGCCCCAATATTGATGAAGCGGAATTGGAAAAAGCTATCGTAAAAAAGAGAATCTGTAATGGGGATCATTACCTGTTTGAAAGGGGTAAGTGTAGTACCCTGTGCTGACCATACTTTTTTGTAGCCGCCAAATTTCGTCTTCAGAAACAACATCAGCGAGTCTTGCACCAGCGGGTAGAAACCATTGCCTTGAGGCTGATAATAGAAGCTAAGATATACACTATCGGCAGGTGATACTACATTCAGACTCAGATTAATGGGCTGTGAGGTGAGAGAATCTGAGTATCTGAAATTGGCATTGTTAAAAGAATCATAGGGTATGCCTTTCCAGTCCAGCGCATCGAAGGTGGCAACGCCTCTGCTGATGGGTTTATTACCCATGGTGTTGTTCACATACACACAAAAATCGGTCCATTTGCTGCTGTCGGGAAATATGCTGTAGCCGGTAAAATCTTCAAAGAAGGGCATTGAAAGTGGCTCAGTAGCAGTTCCTGTGGTCTTTTTGGCTGGCAATACAGGCTTTTGCGCATGCAGTAGATTAGGGTTGAACATCAAATGCCAGGCATGTTCCTGCGCTGCCGCCCGGTAAAAGGGGCCTGCAAGCATCAGCAAAAGGATGGTAAATGTATTGATGAATGTTCTCAACGCTTATTTGCTCTTTTTAGGATTATAGTCGTTAACGTCTGCACCGGCATTAGTATTGCCTGTAGAATAATGAATATCTTCTTCCTTAGGGTTCTGCATGATCTGCAGGTCTATGAATGCGCCCATCTGAATACGGTTATGCTCGCCGGCATCGTTAAATTCCTTTGGGTTCTGATCTATTATCCTTGCCGATGGCGTATCTGAGATCTCTGATAACTGATCGGCAACCAGCAATGGTTGCAGGTTGAACTGATTGAGGATGATGTTCGCCTCATCCACAGTAAGCCCGGTTACGTTAGGCACATTCCATTCGGTATTGCCCAGTCCGTTGCCTATCACCAGGCTTATTTTGCTTCCTTGCGGCACAGGAGTACCCGGTGTTATAGGTTTGCCCATGTAGCTGGCTTCCAGTATGGCACCCGAAGCAATATCCGGTTTGTAAGTAGTATCGCCCACCAGCAGTTTGTTGTTGCGTAGTATCATAGCGGCACTGCGGTAAGAGAGGTCTTTTACATTGGGCATAGGTACCATGGGTGGGGTCAGCATATTCACGGTAAGGAATATGGTCCTGCCTTTTTTTACGAAAGAACCGCTGTCGGGAACTTGTTTCAATACGGCAAGTGGCCTTGAAGTAGGCTCGTAGGTGGAATCTATCAGCACATCAAACCCAAGCGTTTTTAGCGTTGTAAGAGCCGAGTCTATTTTTTTACCTCTCACATCCGGCATGGCCACTTCCTGCCCGTGACGGGTAACACAATGCAAAGAAGCAAAGAAAAATATATACAGCAGCATGAACAGTGCAAATACTACTGCCACGTTCATTCCAAACGATGATCTTAATTTCTCTTTAAAGCTGCTCATAATTCCCTTTACTATACTACTTATTATACTTTATTTGAAATTGGCCATACAGTCTTCCAGCAGATCTCCGTAGAAATCTTTCAGCGACTTGCCGGCTGCACGCACCTGCTGGGGCACTATGCTGTTCTCGCTCTGGCCCGGCATTGTGTTCACTTCCAGGAAGAAGAGTTTACCACTGCTTTTCTGCAATATGAAGTCCATACGCACCACACCACGGCAGTTGAGGTGACGGTATATGTGGCAAGCCTTGTTCTCCAGTTGTTCTTTAAGATTATTGTCTATACGTGCCGGAGTGATCTCATTGGTAACGCCGGGTGTATATTTTGCTTCATAGTCGAAGAATTCGTTTTTGCTTTCTATTTCAGTAGCTGGCAGTGCGTGCATGTAGCCGTTTATCTTATAAACGCCTATAGTAAGTTCACGTCCTTCAATGAATTCTTCTATAAGTACCTGATTGTCTTCTTTGAAGGCCTTTTCTATAGCAGGCAGTAAGCCACCCACGTCTTTTACCTTACTCACACCCAGACTGCTGCCGCTCTCGTTGGGTTTCACAAATACAGGTAGCTTCAGCTGATCCAGTATGGCACCCATAGAGTAGGGTTCTCCTTTTATAAGGTGCACAGAGTTGGCTATGTTCACCACATTGAAGGATTTTACCACTTTGTTGCAGTAGCTCTTGTTGAAGGTAAGTGCTGATACAATAGAGTTGCAGGTTGTATAGGGGATATGCAGCATATCCAGATAGCCCTGAATACGGCCATCTTCGCCCGGAGTGCCATGTATGGCAATGAAAACACAGTCGAAAGAGATCTTTTCGTCATCTATGAGCAGCGAAAAGTCGTTTTTGTCAACGAGTATCTTACCTCCGTTGTGCTCATGAAACCACTCATCCTTGGTAATGATGATCTTGAAGACTTTATAAAGGTCTGCATCCAGATTCTTTTCTATTGTTTCTGCGGTCTTTATGGATATTACGTATTCTCCCGAGTATCCACCGGCAAGCAAGGCTATTTTTTTACTCATTGTATTTTCCCTGTAAAATGGGGTAGCCAAAGGTAATGAAAGTTTTAGTAGGCAGTTGGTAGGCAGGGGGTGATAATTTGTTATTTCCTATATAAAATTACAGGCAGAACCGAAGTCCTGCCTGTAGGTAAGAAATGTATGTAGGAGGGAATTACCTGCCTCCGCGTGAAATGAAGTCGTTGAGCGCCTTCTTATTGGAGTCGAAATCGAATACTGAAGCTACTTTGTAGTAGTTCTGCGGATCGGTAACGTGGCTATAGGCAAATTTTGCAAAGGTAACCTTGGTATTCTCGAAAGAGAAAAGCTGACATATCTGCATTACCTGAGCTGTGCTGATGTAGTTGGCGCCTATGATGGTTTTTGCAGTTGACAGTTTGGTGTCTTCGAAGTTTGCACTGCTGATACTCTGTTTTGCTTCGTTGAATGAACGCAGATCCATTTCCAGTGGCACCGCCGGAGGAGGTGTAGGGTAGTTGTTGTTGTTATAACGGGTATTGTCGTTATATCTTGTGTTATCGTTGTAACGGGTGTTATCGTTATAACGGGTGTTGTTGTTATAGTTGTCGGTAGTAGTGGTGGTGGTTTCAGTGATCCACTGGCCGGTAATAGGATCCATGTAAGCTGTTTCTGTTACCGTATTGAGCTGCTGAGGCCTGCCGTAATACATCACATACTCATCGCGTGGACCACGGTAGTTACGGTCGCATTCGGTCATGCGGTGAAATTTGAGTCTGGCACCACCCCTGCCACGTGATATGCGGAGCGTGAGGTTCACAGCACGACTGTCGATAGGATCGGCAATGTTCACAGTGCGACGAATAGGAGGTGTCATACCGTCGGTAAACATGATCTGAACGTCGTTCTGGTATTTAGGCAAAGACTCAACCCTGATCTTGGTCTGAGGCACCATGTTTTGCTTCATGCCATTGAGAATGAGGTAGAAAGGCTCGCCGTTTTCGGAGAATATAGAAAGTACGCTATTGTCGTACTGCATATTGTCGTACCTGTATTGCGTATATGGGTTGGAATAGCCACCACGCTGTGCAAATGTAACTGAGGGAGTAAGTGCGGCTACGAGTAATAATGAATAGATGCGATTCATATAATGAAGTTTGTGTGCAAGATTAATAAAATAAGTTCAAATGTCTGATAGATTGTAATTCAATTTGTGTGCCAGTATTGGGTTTAGGGGTGTTAAGAAATTGCCAAATGCACCGGAAGGCGGATTGTATAGTGGTAATAAGTTGTTTAACCACAAAGATCACAAGGGTCACAAAGGTGTTTTTAATGGTTTGATAGTATTGGTGTTTAACCACAAAGGACACAAGGGTCACAAAGGTGTTTTTTGTCGGATGTGTATTGTAGCGGGAGGTAATAATAAAGAGCACCGGAATGACCGGTGCTCTTTGTAGTATATATATGGTATGAGGTGTTACCTGCCCATAGCTGTTTTGAACTCTGATGTGAAGTGGAACTCTATTGCAGGGTTGTTCTGGCGTTCTGTATTCAGGAACCACTCGCTCTGTGCCAGGTATACCAGGTTGCCGTCTTTGTCCTGCATGATGTTGTTTTGCTTGAAGCGGGCAAAGTCTTCCACCGCCTTTTTGTCGCCGGTGATCCAGCAGGCTTTGTAGAAGGATAGTGGCATGAATGCACAGGCTGCACCATATTCCTGCAGCAGACGGTACTGAATTACTTCGAACTGGAGTTCGCCCACACAACCAATGATCTTGCGGTTGCCGCCATGCTGGGTAAAGAGCTGCGCCACACCTTCGTCGGTGAGCTGCTGCACGCCTTTTTCCAGTTGCTTGGTCTTCATAGGGTCTTTGTTTACCAGTTCCTTGAAGATCTCCGGAGAGAAAGTAGGGATACCGGTGAACTGCATCAGTTCGCCCTCGGTGAGTGTATCGCCTATTTTGAAGGTGCCTGTATCGAACAGACCTACCACATCTCCGGGGAACGCCTCTTCGATCACGTCCTTTTCGCGGGCCATGAAGGAATAGGGGTTGCTGAAGCGCACATCTTTACCCAAACGGGTGTGCTTGTAATAGGTATTGCGTGCAAAACGACCCGAGCAAACCCTGAGGAATGCGATACGGTCGCGGTGACGGGGATCGAGGTTGGCGTGTATCTTGAAAATGAAGCCGGTGAACTTTGGTTCGTTGGGCTCCACATGGCGGGTATCGGTATCGCGGCCCTGCGGGGTAGGTGCAACTGTTATAAAGGTATCGAGCAGTTCTTTTACCCCGAAGTTGTTGACGGCACTACCAAAGAACACAGGCGAAACCTTGCCTTTCAGGTAGCTGTTCACATCCAGATCTCCGTATACGCCACTCAGCAGTTCCACGTCTTCGCGCAGCTGTGCCGCATCGCGTTCGCCCACTTTAGCATCGAGCAGAGAGTCGTTGATGTCTTTGATAGGTACGGTATTCTCTTCTGTAGATTTCTGGTTGGGGGTAAAGAGGTTGAGGCTCTGATCGTGCAGATTATACACCCCTTTAAATTCCTTACCCATGTTGATAGGCCAGGAGAGCGGGTGCAGGCTCAGTTTCAGTTCTTTTTCTATCTCATCCAGCAGATCGAAGGGGAACTTGCCATCGCGGTCCATTTTGTTCACGAACACGATGATGGGGGTATCCCTCATACGGCACACTTCTACCAGTTTGCGGGTCTGGTCTTCCACACCGTTCACGCTGTCTATGACCAGTATCACACTGTCTACAGCGGTGAGGGTACGGTAGGTATCTTCGGCAAAGTCCTTGTGACCGGGCGTATCGAGCAGGTTGATGAGGGTATCGTTGTACTGGAAGCTCATCACCGATGTAGCTACCGAGATACCCCTCTGGCGCTCTATCTCCATGAAGTCGGAAGTAGCATGTTTCTTTATCTTATTGCTCTTAACGGCGCCTGCCACCTGTATGGCACCACCGAAAAGCAGGAGCTTTTCGGTAAGGGTGGTCTTACCCGCATCCGGGTGAGAAATGATGGCAAACGTGCGCCGCTGGGCTATTTCTTTTTCGTTCATTGTGCTCTAAAAGGGTGCAAAGGTACGGTTTTCGGGTGGCAGTTGGTGATGGTGCAGCAGACAGAATGGCGGCAGGTGCAAACTACCTGCTGCATTGGTAAGTGCTTAAAGAAAACTACCCAACTGTGGGCATTTCTCTCACGGGAATAAAAAAGTGAGAAACAGGAGGTATGCTATTTTTATATTGATAATCAATTAGTTGCAATTTTTTTGGTTTTTAAAATCTCCCACTTTTCTCCCGCCGGGGTGGGAGGTGCGCATGCCCTGAGGTTACTAACGCGCCACCTGCACCCGTTCTACATTAGTCCCTCCAGTCCAGGTGATACGCAGTATATAAGTACCCAGAGGTAGGGTAGCCACATCAATAGAATTGGTGTTGTACCCATTTCGTACTACCTGCCCGGTGAGGGTGGTGAGTTGTATGGTGCTGTTTGCCGGTGCGTTTATATGCAGGGTGTTGCCGGCAGGGTTGGGGTAGGAGGATGCTGTAGGTAAGGTATTAGTTGTACCTACAGAAACAGGCGGTTCGCAGGCTTCGGTGATCAGTTTTATGTTGGTAGCGGGATCGCTATAGCAGCGGAGTGCACCTATGCAGCCGCAATCTTCGGGTATTATGGCGCAGCCATAGCAGTTGAGGTATATGCCCCGGTCTATACCGCCGATACGTTCGGCATAGGCACCATGCAGGCTGCCGTTCCCAAATGTGGGCATTGTGGTGGAGCCCGCTATCACACTATCTTCATTGAGCGAATAAGTGAATATGGTCTTGAGGTGGGCGGTATCGTATAGCAGGGTGCGCACAGAATCGACCCGGTAGCTGAAATAGGTTGCCGATGGAGTGGGGTAACCTTCAGATAGTTTGGGTATGCGTATGGTATCACCTTCATTTACATTGAATATATAGAGCGGGGTGAATTGAGCAAAGAGTGTATTGTAGATAAAGACAGTATCGGCAGCCGTGTAGGTATAAATAGCCGGAAAGTCGCTTGCCCAGGAAGTGGGTGCTTTGTGGGTAATGCGCCTGATGCGGATGCAGGTGCGGCCGCTGATGACGGTATCGCCGTCGGTATAGCTATGGAAGTAGGCCTCGTTGCCGGTATTGTACCAATGAGCCCCTGCAGGTGCAAATAGTGTTTGTGCCTGACTGTGATTGAAAATAGCGGTACAGCAAACCAGCAATGATAGGATAAAAGGTTTCATAAAATAGGTTTTATACTACAAATATACTGATGTATCATGAGGCTGTACAGGCGATATGCAATAAATAATATTCGTACTTTTCGGGTCATTAGGCTTTAACGCAGTATGCTTATGGCAAATAGATAGCCATAGAATGAACATTGCTGTTTAGTGGCATAATATTTGCTGCTAATTTGTTTTAATTGTTATAAACACTATCTGACTATTACCAAAAGAACCACAATGAAGAAAATCATTACCCTATTGCTGCTGTTGGGCAGCTTGTACTCAGCAACTGCACAGGTGCCGTTTCCATCGGCCAATACTGTATGGGCGCAACGGGAAGGACAAGGTGAAAACTACCCTCTGTATTCTATCATCGGCATGAAAGCCGATGATGTGACCATAGGAGCCTATACTTATCACAAGTTGTACCGATCCCGGCATGATATGGTATTGGATGATTCGGAATATATCGGTGGGTTGCGGGAAGATGCAGCAAGAAGGGTTTATTATTATGATCTTGCAACATCGGCCGAACGGCTGATCTATGACTTTTCGCTAACCACTGGCGATACCATTTTTGCATCATCAGGTGGTGGTGCTACGGGAGTGGTTTACAGCACAGATACTGTGACCATAGGCGGAGTGGATCGTAAAAGGATCACTTTCAGGCATCTTTCATCATCTGCTGCCTGGGTAGGTGGTACCTGGATAGAGGGTATAGGTAATTCGAGTCTGGGCGGATTGCTTGGGTCTCCAATGGCTCAGCCTACGTGCGACTGTGCATATAATACCGTTTGCATGACGGTGAGCGGAGTGGAAAAATATCACAATACATCTTATCCTACGCTAGATTGCAGCAATATCATAGCCGCATCGGGTGTGGCAAATGAGCGGCCTGTTGCGGTGGGTGTAAGTGTTGTGCCCAACCCGGTACGTGGCAATGCAGCGTTGCAGATAAATGGCAAGCACTCATACACATCAGTGACACTAACGGATGTAACAGGCAGAAAAGTGCAAACGAGCCCGATAGCTGCCAATGGCACTGTGCCACTGCAGACAGGTGCATTGGCTGCGGGTATCTATATCTATACCCTGCAGGCCGACAACGGAGAAAGGGTATCGGGCAGATTTGTGGTGGAGTAAAGCCGGAGTAAACCTACATTTGTAAAACTTAATAACGTAAGTACGCTTTTATGAAACATCTGTTACTGTTGCTGCTGCTTTCCCCTTTTGTTGTGAAGGCACAGACTATTACTACGATTGCAGGCACAGGTGTATGGTCTTGCAGTGGCGATGGTGGCCCCGCTCTTGGGGCGGCTGTGGGGCAGCTATCATCTGTGGCAACTGATACCAGTGGCAATGTATATATAGGATGTGGCAACTGCCGCAAGGTGAAGAAGATAAGCACCAGCGGTATCATAACCACTTTTGCAGGTACGGGTATAGGTGGCAGTTCCGGCGACGGAGGGCCTGCCAGTGCGGCTAACATAGGGTTGCCATCGGCATTGGCGGCAGACAGATACGGGAATGTGTATATAGCTGATGGTGATAATAGTGTGATAAGGAAGGTGAATGCTGCAGGTATCATATCAACAATAGCAGGAGATGCCGGAGTGATCGGGGGCGGCTATAGCGGCGATGGCGGTCCGGCAACGGCTGCATTACTCAATTATCCTCAGGGTATTGCAGCAGACAGTGCCGGCAATCTGTATATAAGTGATAATGGTAATTACGTAATTCGGAAGATAGCTACTACAGGTATCATTACCAGAATTGCCGGAACAGGATCTTGGAGTTATAGTGGCGATGGCGGACCGGCTATATTGGCGTCTATTCAAAGCCCGAGAGGTATAGCTGTGGACAGGAGCGGCAATGTTTATTTTACAGACAACTATAACAGCAGGGTAAGAAAGATAAACCCTGCAGGCAACATTTCGCTGTTTGCAGGTAATGGCATAAACGGGTATAGTGGCAATGGTGGCCCGGCAACGGCAGCCGCTATGAGTTACCCCGATGGATTGGCAACAGACCGCTATGGCAATCTGTATATAGCAGATGAGCATAATAATGTAGTAAGAAAAGTAGCTACATCGGGCATAATAACTACCTATGCGGGTAATGGCACTAGTGGTCACAGCGGCGATGGTGGGCCTGCATTTTCGGCGCAGCTCAACTACCCGCAGGGCATTGCCATAGATAAGAACGGCTACAAGTACATAGCAGAACTGAACGGGGCATATCTGCGCAAAACAGATAGTTGTACGGCTCCATGGGTAGCACCTATAACAGGAGATACGCTGTTGTGTGCAGGAGATACAATAGCGCTGGCTGATGCGGTGCCCGGGGGCGTATGGACAGTAAGTGATACCAGCATAGGGGCCATAAATGCAGCCGGAGTGCTGATAGGAATGACCAAAGGAGCAGTAGTGGTCACTTATACTATTACCAACGCCTGTGCCGCTATGTTTGCCACAAGGCAGGAAACAGTAGGCCCTTATGCCGGGGCGATACATGGTATGAACGGCTGGCACGGTGCCAGCGGTGTAGATACTTTTTGCTACCAGGCCGACCTGTATGTGACCGGTGCCATCGGTGGTATATGGGGACTTACTGATACTACTCTGGCAACTATATCTGCTACAGGAAATGTAACGCCTTTTACTTATAATTTATCTGACACTGCTTTTTATGCAGTATCAGACAGTTGTGGTATCGATACTGCTTTCTTTCCCCTGTATATATTGTGGTGCCCCGATAATGTGCCTCATGTAGCAGCAGGAACCAATGATGCAAGGATATTCCCCAATCCGGCAACTGATATAGTGCATATAACGGCTACCGAGGCTTTGGAATTTGTAATTATGGGTATTGCCGGCGATATAGTGTTGCGGGGCAATTTGAGGGCAGGTGAAAACAGTGTTTCTGTGACACAGTTGCCCGCAGGCTTGTATTGCATAGCCACCACTGCTGCCAATGGAACCCGAAATGTGGTGAAATTGCAGAAGGAATAACGGTAGCTGTTACCGCTGCGGCGAACAAAGAGGGGGTAGCTCCTGACGGAGCAATGTGTGTAGGGTGTTTCGCTCAGGCTACAAAGCTTATGCACCTGACGGAGCATATTTGCAATGAGTTTTTCATCCAGTTTTGTTGCCATTTTTATGGCTGCGATAGGGTAGCTCCTGACGGAGCATTGTGTGTTGGGTATTTCGCTCAGGCTACAAAGCGGATGCTCCTGACGGAGCATATTTGCAGTGAGTATTTTCATGCAGTTTTGTTGCCATTTTTATGGCTGCGATAGGGTAGCTCCTGACGGAGCAATGTGTGTTGGGTGTTTCGCTCAGGCTACAAAGGGGATGATCCTGACGGAGCATTTTTTGCAGTCAGTATTTTGATCCGGTTTTTTGCGGCTTCCTATGCAGTCTCTTCTGTTTTTACTTTTCTGCGGGAAAGGAAGGAGTATATGACGGGTACTATGAACAGGGACAAAACAAGCGAGAACATAACACCACCTACAATAACCAACCCCAGCGATTTGCGGCTGGTAGAGGCAGCGCCCAATGACAATGCAATAGGCAGTGCGCCAAACACCATGGCCAGACTGGTCATGAGGATGGGCCTCATACGCATACTGGATGCTGTGATTGCCGCCTCCATAATGGTGGCTCCTTTTTCGCGCAGATTATTGGCATACTCTACTATGAGGATACCATTTTTGGTAACCAATCCTATCAGCATGATCATACCTATCTGAGAGAAGATATTGAGGGTCTGGTCGAAATACCAGAGGGTAAGTACTGCCCCTGCCAATGCCAGCGGCACAGTGAGCATGATGATGAGCGGATCCATGAAACTATCGAACTGGGCAGCAAGAATGAGGTAGATAAGTACCAGTGCCAGCAGGAAGGCAAAGGAAGTATTGGAGGAGCTTTCGGCATAGTCCTGCGATGCACCAGATAGCGAATAGCTGAAGCTCTCGTCTATAAGTTGCTCTTTCTGCAGCTTTGCATAAATGGTCTTCATGGTCTCAATGCCATCGCCAATGGTCTTGCCCTGAGCCAGATTGGCGGATATGGTGGCCGATTTGTAGCGGTTATAATGGTATATCTGCGATGGGCTGGTAGACTCTCTGAATGCAACCACATTATCTATAGAAACCATTTCGCCATTGCGGCTGCGCACATAATACCGGGCAAGATCTACCGGCGCATCTCTGCTGGAACGATTGACCTGGCCTATGACCTGATACTGCTTGCCACTCATGGTGAAGTAGCCGAGGCGGCCATTGCTGAGGGCGAACTGCAATGTCTGCGATATGTCGCTTATGGCAATGCCCATTTCTGATGCCTTGTCGCGGTCTATATCTACCGCTATTTCGGGTTTGTTGAATTTCAGATCCACATCTACCCCCTGAAAGGTCTTGTCGGCATTGGCCTCATCCATGAAGCGTGGTAGCACCTTCTGCAGCTTGGTAAAGTCTATGTTTTGCAGTACAAAGGCTACCGGCAGGGCACTGCCGCTACGCTTCACCGATATGGTCTGCTCCTGAATAGGGAATGCCTTGCCGAAATTGTTTTTCTGCAGGGTTTTGCCCAATGACTGAACGATATCGTCCTGACTACGCTTGCGGAATTCGGGGTCGGAAAGTTTTATGTTGGCCATACCCGAATTGATGGAGCCATTGGAGAAGCCCGGTGCGGTAATGGAGAGAGCTATTTGTTTTTCGGGTACGCTGTCTATGATCACATTTACCAGCCGGTCTATGTAATTATCCATAGCATCGTAAGAGGTGCCTTCGGGGGCGGTTATCTGCAGGCGGAAACGGCTGCGGTCTTCTATAGGTGCCAGCTCGCTGGGTAGCGTTTTGCCCAGTGCCCAAATGAGGAGGAAGGAGCCCATAATACCTGCCAGGCCCACCCAGCGGTGCTTCATGATCCATTGCAGTCCGTTGCGGTATTTTGTCTCCAGGCCCACAAAGAAAGGTTCAGTAGCTGTGTAGAAACGGGAAGGTTTGTGCACATCCTTTGTCATGAGCACATTGAGCACAGGTGTGAGGGTAAGGGAAACGAATGCAGAGATAAGCACCGCACCGGCTACCACCACACCAAATTCGCGGAACAAACGACCGGTGAAACCCTGCAGGAAGATAATGGGGAGGAATACTACCGCCAGCGTGATGGATGTGGAGATAACCGCAAAGTAGATCTCCTCGCTGCCTTCTTTGGCTGCCTTGTTTTTGTCCATCCCTTCTTCAATTTTCCGGAAGATGTTTTCTGTGACGACAATACCATCATCAACCACCAGGCCGGTAGCCAGCACTATGGCCAGCAGGCTGAGGATATTGATAGTGAAGCCCATGATGTACATGATGAAAAATGCACCAATGAGGCTGACAGGTATATCTATAAGCGGACGGAAGGCAATGAGCCAGTCGCGGAAGAAGAGATAAATGATAATGATAACGAGCAGGAAGGAGATAAGCAGGGTTTCTTCCACCTCTGATATGGACTTCTTGATGAAGGTGGTGGTATCCATGGCTATATCCACCTTTATGTCGGAAGGTATATCCTTGCGCAGCTGTTCGTAGCGTTTGTAGAACTCATCGGCAATAGCCACATAGTTGGACCCGGGCTGCGGTATGAGCGCCAGTGCCACCATCGGTATGCCGCTTTCCTTGAGCTGTGTTTCTTCGTTGGTTGCACCCAGTACAGCTTCGCCTATATCGCGCAGGTGAATGTCGGTACTGTCTACGTTCTTAACTATGAGCCTGTTAAAGTCATCTTCGGTATAGAGCCTGCCCATGGTGCGCACAGCCAGTTCGGTATTGTAGCCCGAAAGTTTGCCTGCTGGCAGTTCTACATTCTGTTTGTTGAGGGCAGCCTGAACATCGGAGAAGGTAATGCCGTAGGCGGCCATTTTCAGCGGGTCCAGCCAGAGGCGCATGGCATAGAGTTTTTCTCCCCATACCTGTATGCTGCTCACTCCGGGTATTGTCTGCAGCCTTTCGAGCAATACATTCTCGGCATAGTCGGTAAGCTGCATGGGGTTTCGGGTCATGCTCTGCACCGTCATAGAAATGATAGGGGCGCTACTGGCATCGGACTTGGTAACAACCGGAGGTCCGTCAATATCCTGTGGTAAACCTTTTATTGCCTGTGAAACTTTGTCGCGTACATCGTTGGTGGCCGCTTCAAGGTCCACCCCCAGATCGAACTCGACACTGATGCTGCTGGTACCCTGCAGGCTGGTAGAGGATATGTTCTTGATGCCCGCAATGCCGTTGATAGATTTCTCCAGCGGTTCGGTGATCTGCGACTCTATTACATCCGGATTAGCTCCAGAGTAAGTGGTCTTAACATTGATGATGGGCGGGTCTATAGAAGGGTAGTCGCGGATGCCCAGCGTTTTGAAACCAATAGCACCAAATACCACAATGATGATATTGAGTACTATGGCCAGAACGGGGCGGCGCAACGAAAGTGAAGGAAGGCTCATACAATTAGAATCGTCCCAAAATTAGGCTATTTGGCCTTATAGATGTTGCTACCTGTATCAGCTATCTATATGTGGCCATTCCTGTATCATATAGTGCATGCAGAAAAAGAATAGCCGGCAGATGTGCTGCCGGCTATTGTATGCAATGTATTGAAGTTTGGAACTATTACAGGTGGATGGCTTCGCCGAGTGCTACTTCTACCGCATCTTTGATGCCTTCGCTCATAGTTGGGTGCGGGTGAATGCTGTCCAGCACTTCCTGCCATGTAGTTTCCAGTTTGCGGGCCACTACGGTCTCAGCTATCATTTCTGTAACGTTGGAGCCGATCATGTGTGTACCCAGCCACTCGCCGTATTTGGCGTCGAAGATGACTTTTACGAAACCTTCGGTGGCGCCTGATGCAGTAGCCTTGCCCGAAGCAGAGAATGGGAATTTACCCACTTTTACTTCGTAACCGGCATCTTTAGCCTGCTTTTCTGTAAGTCCCACACTTGCGATCTCAGGAGAGCAGTAAGTACAGCCCGGTACGTTGCCGTAGTCGAGTGGTTCAGGGTTGTGCTTGTATTTGCCGTCTTTGTGAGCAAATGCTTCCACGCATATGATCGCTTCTTTAGAAGCAACGTGTGCCAGCGCCTGACCCGGAGTGATATCGCCGATAGCGTAGATGCCATCTGCATTTGTTTTGTAGAATTTGTCTACAAGAACCCTTCCTTTGTCGGTTTTGATATTGAGTGCTTCGAGGCCTATGTTCTCGATGTTGGCTGCAACACCTACTGCGCTCAGCAGTACGTCTGCTTCCAGTATCATCTCGCCGGTAGCTGTTTTTACAGTAGCTTTTACGCCTGCGCCCGAAGTATCTACTTTTTCTACAGAAGAGTTGGTCATAACAGTTATGCCCTTCTTCTTGAAGCTTTTTTCCAGTTCTTTAGATATGTCCTCATCTTCAACCGGTACTATGCGTGGCAGGAACTCAACGATAGTTACTTTAGTGCCGATGCTGTTGTAGAAGTATGCAAACTCTACGCCTATAGCACCAGAGCCAACTACGATGAGGCTTTTTGGCTGCTCCGGCAGCACCATTGCATCGCGATAGCCTATTACTTTTTTGCCATCCATAGGCAGGTTTGGCAGCTGGCGGCTGCGGGCACCTGTAGCCAGGATAGTATGTTTAGCCTGCAGTATAGTTACTTTGCCATCGGCACCGGTAACTTCTATTTCTTTCTTAGCATTCAGTTTACCGAAACCGTTAACGATGTCGATCTTGTTCTTCTTCATGAGGAAGGCAATACCCTTACTCATTTTGTCTGCAACACCACGGCTACGCTTAACCATAGCACCGAAGTCTGCTTTGAAGTCGCCGGCAACGATACCGTAATCGGCAGCATGAGTGAACTGTTCGTATACACTAGCAGATTTCAGCAGTGCTTTAGTAGGGATACAGCCCCAGTTGAGGCAGATACCACCCATGCTTTCTTTTTCAATAATTGCTGTTTTGTAACCCAGCTGAGATGCACGGATTGCTGCAACATAACCACCAGGGCCACTTCCTATTACGATCACGTCGTATGCCATAAGATCATTTTATTGTTTGGTAAATAATAGTTCAATGTGAGCAGCAAATGTAATAAAAAAGGCAGACAGATACACACGAATCTCTATGATAATAGTGTAAAGAAGCCTTGAATGAGGAGTGAAAAAGAAAAAGGAAAAGAGTATTTTTATCGATTTTACACTTTAAAGATCTTAATACTGTCTATGAACAGACTTATAACCCTTTCTTTAAGCCTGTCGTTGCTGTCGCCGTTAGTGGCCAAAAGTCAGACAGATACCGCCATAGGGCTGGTAG
Source organism: Bordetella parapertussis (assembly GCA_943331005.2). GTDB lineage: Bacteria > Bacteroidota > Bacteroidia > Chitinophagales > Chitinophagaceae > Nemorincola. Next base: position 29,642 of record CALQJX020000017.1, on the reverse strand, counting down.
AGGCCGGTAAATACGGCAATGACCACCTGTCGCTGGCTACTGTTATCAGCTTCGATCAGAAGGGAGAGCGCGAAAAGGCCAATGCTATCTATAACTGGGTGACCCACAATATAAAATACGATGTGGAGGCGCTTCGTAAGTTTCCCGAATACCATAATGACAAGGCCGAAAGGGCACTGAAGTCGCGGAAGGCTATTTGTGAGGGTTATGCGGAACTGTATGCAACCCTATGCAGGGATGCGGGTCTGCAGGCTGTGACCATAGAAGGATACGCCAAAGACTGGCTGTTTGATAACGGAGATGAGATGCACATACCGAGGCACGAATGGAATGCTGTGCGTATAAATGGCAAATGGGAGCTGGTAGATGCTACCTGGGGTGCAGGTAATATATACCAGAAGAGGAGCCTGCTACGCATATTGCTGGATAAGATATTCCTGAAGAAAAAGATGAGTGTAAGGAGCCTAAGGTTCAGGTTCAAATACGATCCGAAGTATTTTATGCAGGATCCGGAGACCTTCAGGCTGAAACATATACCATCGGACCCGCTGTGGCAACTGACAGATACTGCCATGCCGCTGCAGATCTTTGAGGCAGGCGATAGTGCGGTGCGCGTGTTCAACGAGCAATTCAGCAAATTGCAGCAGAAAGACCCGAGGCTGGATAAAATAGCTGCCCTTGACGAAAAGCAAAAGCTTTTTGAGATGGCCGACAGGGTGTATGCCTACAACAGCCGCTACCCGGTAATAATGGCACTGAAGAATACCTACAGGGCAGAGTCTATGATTGATAAGGTGCTGACCGACAGTACGGTGCAGCATCCGGATCTGATGGTGAAGGATGCCAATAACGACCTTAAAAAGTCGATGGAGTATATAAAACTGCAGAAGAAGGCCTTTCCGGAGGAATATAACAAGCTGAAAAAGAAGAACAAGACCAAGAGCATGGAGGCGAAGCAGCAGATAAGGCTGATAAGAACAGACGATAAACGCGCTGTGGCCAATGCTAAAAAACATATCAAAACAGGCGATACCAGATCGGGTAAGGCAAGGAAGAAGCTGGCAGAGGTGCAGCGCAGAAAGAACGGACTGAATGCCAATAAGCTGGAAGATATAACTACTGCCAAGGTGCGCAAGAAGGAAGGTTCGCCGGAGCTGTATGCGATAACTGACTCTATTGCCGCCAGAGAAGACCGCATAGGAAAGAAAAAACAAACCACAGCGGCCGATGGCAAGGATGTGCGGGAGATAATAGTGAACAGTGTATTACTGCTGGATTCGCTGATGAAGTCTATGACGGCTGAGGACTCTATGCTGCGCAAAGAAGCGATAGAAAGACTGGGCATGCACGACAGCTATGACGATGAGGTGAAGAAATGGAGTGGCTTTTTCAGAGATCAGAAATATAAGGTGACAGATACGCTGCAGAAATACTACTTCGCCGATTTTGATACGGTAGTGGTACGTTTTGAAAGGCTGCACAAGGAGCATGTGGTAATGCTTGATATGTACCGCAATAACCTGCGTAGTTATGAGCAGTACAAGAAATGGGCCAATGTGGATATGCAGCTGCGTACCGACTATGCAAGTGCTGTAAAAGACTATGAGGAGGCTATAGATACCGCATCGGGCGATCTGGCAGTGTATGTGAACTATCTGGAGAAGAACAAAAAGCTGTTCGGAATGCTGAACAAGATCTATAAAAGGCAGCTGACCATTGTAGACTATATGGAAAGGGCAGAGAAAAGCAGGGAGGCACTGGAGGCAGGCAGCATAGCAGGCAAAAAAGCCTTTGATCTGAAGGAGAATGAAAAGCAGAAGAGGGCAGTGCAGTCGGGCATAAAACAACTGCAGCGTGCTATAGATAAGATGGACGGAATGAAGTTGTAGGGTAGTGGTAAGACATTAAAGAAGAGTTATCCGGCGGAGATGCCCATAAAAAAACCTCAGCAGTTGCTGAGGTTTTTTTATGGAGTATTTTGAGAACATAGATTAGTTCAGATCGCCGAGACGAGCCAGTTCTTTGTCCATATCTTTAGCCTGCAGGCTGCGTGGATATTCGTCGCGCAGACGCTTGAAGGTTTCTTTAGCTTCGTTGTTCTGACCAGCGGTCTGGTAAGCCATGCCGAGGTGGTAGAGGTACATTGGTGTAACCAGTACATCTTCTTTGTCTGAAGTTGCTTTCTTGAAGCTCTCGATAGCTTTGGCGGTGTTGCCGCTTTCCATATAAGCAAGACCCATAGCACCAGCTGCCTGGTTGCCGAGAGCAGTACCCTTGCCGTCGAAAGATTCGAGCGCCTTGATTGATTTTGCGAAGTCACCCATTTTCAGGTAGCAGATACCCTCGTAGTAGTGAGCCAGGTTGCCGGCAGGAGTGCCGCTGTATTTGGTAGCAAGTTTGCTGAAACCGAGGTTCTTGCCATCGCCGTTGAGGGCCTGATTCAGAGAATCGGCAGAGAAATAAAGCTGAGGCCAGTACATAGCAGCAGCGGCTTTTTCATCGTTAGGGCCTTTGTACATTTTCATGTAGCCAAAATAGCCAACCACAACAACGAGTACAACTGTAGTTACAGTGCTGATGGTCTTCTTTTTCTTTTCGTAAAATACCTGAACATTCTCAAGCGCATTCGATTCCTCGTATACTACAGTTTCCTGTTGTGGTTCTGAGCCTGGGATATTTCTAGCTGAATTTGCCATAATGATTTAAAAGTAGTTATTCTTAAAGTTATTTTTTAATGGTTGAATGCTTTTTTGTGTAATCCGTATGTTATTAGTCGGTAATGTACGGATAGTTGGCGTCTGCGTAGATGTCTTTATACAATTCATCGTCGTTAGGCCATGGGCTTTCTTCGGCAAACTGTACAGCTTCGTCTACTTCCATTTTCACTTTTTCGTTGATCTGTTCTATCTGTTCCTGGGTAGCGAAGTTGTTTTCCATAATGGTCTTCAGTACCTGGTTGATAGGATCTTTCTCTTTATATTCTTCCAGTTCTTCCTTGGTGCGGTATTTGGCAGGGTCGCTCATAGAGTGACCACGGAAGCGGTAGGTCCTGATCTCGAGGAAGGTAGGTCCGCCGCCCTCACGTGCACGACGGACAGCGCGTTCCATAGCCTTGTGCACCTCTTCGCAGCTCATACCATCTACGCTATCGCCCGGCATACCGTAAGCATCGGCCAGCGGATAGATATCTGTAGTTTTGGAAGTACGTTCTACGGAAGTACCCATTGCATAGAAGTTGTTCTCGCAGATGAATATTACCGGCAGCTGCCACAGAACGGCCATGTTGAATGTTTCGTGGAGCATACCCTGGCGGGCAGCACCATCGCCAAACATACAAACAGTAGCACGGTCGGTACCAAGATATTGCTCGGCGAAGGCTATACCTGCACCAAGACCTATCTGGCCGCCAACTATACCATGACCGCCGAAAAAGCGTTTATCTTTAGAGAAGAAGTGCATACTGCCACCCTTGCCCTTGGTGCAGCCGGTGGCTTTACCATACAATTCGGCCATACACTCTTTAGAGGTAATACCTTTTGCAATTGCCAGACCGTGATCGCGGTAGGCAGTTATCATGTTGTCATCGGGGCGCAGGGCAGTCATCATACCGGCAGCAACAGCTTCCTGTCCTATATATAAATGACAAAATCCCCTGATCTTCTGCATACCATAAAGCTGGCCGGCCTTTTCTTCAAAACGGCGGAGCAATAACATGGTTTCGTACCAATACAGATAGGTGTCTTTATCAAATGTGGTCTGCACTATTTTCAAATTTGTGCGAATTTATAAAATTTTTTGTTCCTGTGGCCTCTTTATAAGGAGAATAAACAAATAATAAGAAAAACAGTTTGGGACTTCGGGGGAAGTTGTTCGAGTTATTGATATAAAAAATTATTTTACATGATTGCTTTTCTGTTAAATATGCCGCATTGAAGGGGATTTCTGGCTATTTAGGAGCTAAAAACGTGCTGCGGGGTTCGCTTTTCTGAAGTATGTGGTGCAAGTGGGAGTTGGGGATATATACTGTATATTTATTTAAGCAGCCTAAGTGCAACCGTTCTGCGACAAAGACTAATTTTGAGAACGTTTGAAAGCAATTACCAAAATATCACTCATACAGTACCGCAATTATTCATCGGCTGCATTTGCATTTCCGTTGCGTATTACCTGCATTACCGGTGCCAATGGCAGCGGTAAGACCAATCTGCTGGATGCTGTTTATTACCTGTGCTACACCAAGAGTTACTTCAGCGCCTATCAGCAGAACAGTGTGCAGAATGGCATGGATGGGTTCAGGGTGACAGGTGTGTTTGATAATGGAGGCTCGCCGGAGACAATAAGCTGCAAATGGGTAGCCGGCAAAAAAGAGATCTATAAGAACGATACGGAATATGAGAAAATAACCGATCATATAGGTGCTTACTCGGCCGTAATGATAGCGCCTGATGATACCGAACTGATAAACGAGCACAGCGAGCTACGCCGTAAATGGGTGGACGGCATACTGGGGCAAGCCGACAGGGCGTATCTGGAAAAACTGATGCACTACCAGCGCATATTGCAGCAGCGCAATGCCTGGCTGAAGCTGCAGGCTTTCAAACCAGCTGATAACAATACCGAATTGGACTACTATAATGCCTGCCTGGCCGCAGATGGAGCCTATATATATGAGCAGCGCAAGGTATTCCTTTCTGAGTTTTTACCGTTCCTGAGCGATTATTACCACCGTTTATCGGGGGGTAATGAACCAATACAGGTGACCTATAACAGCGATCTGGAGCAGAAACCCCTGCATGTGTGGCTGGATCAGAACCTTCAGTACGACCTGCGGTACCAGCGTACCCTGAGGGGTATACACAAAGACGACTGGGAATTTCTGCTGAATGGCATGGTGCTGAAGCAGTTCGGCTCTCAGGGGCAGAAGAAGAGTTTTCTATTTGCACTGAAACTGGCGCAGTATGCATGGCTCACCAAGGCACTGGGGCATATGCCCATTCTGCTGCTGGATGATGTTTTTGAGAAGCTGGACCAGTCGCGTATGGAAGCCCTGCTGCGCATCATATGCAGCGAAGGGGTGGGGCAGGTAATACTCACAGATACCCATTACCAGCGCATCAAAGATGCATTTGGCGATGAACAGGATATCTCTTTTATTTCCCTATAGCCCCACCGGTCCGGCTACATTTCATATTATTCTTCTGCGTTGTTCTTCAGTTTAGACAGTAGTGCATAGGCATTGCGGGTCACAATGTTGCCTGAAGGCAGTTCTGAAAGCACCGGCACAAACCCTTCGTCAGGAGCACCTATCTGCACCTTCGTCATTTTGTAGGTATTCTTTGCTGTTTCGCTGAATATATAGGTCTCGTTTTCCCATTTTACCACGGCATCTTCCGGCAGGCAATTGTGTGCTGCATTATCCAGTTCTATTTCTGCATTCATGTACAGGCCGGGTATGAGTTCTTTGCCGGGCGCATTGATGTGGCAATGCACTTCGGTTGTTCTGTCTTTGCCTATGCTGGGGGTAATGAGGTGCACCGTTGCTTTGTACTTTATCTCCGGGTGTATATTGGAATAACAGGTTATCTGCTGCCCTTCTTTGATGCTGCCTGCATTGTTCTCGAACACAACAAGGGTAAGGTGCAATTCTGAAGTGTTCACCAACTCGAAAAGCACGTCTGTAGGGCTGGCATACTTGCCGGGGTTCACATTTACCTTGGTCACATAACCATTGATTGGTGAATAAAGATTGATATTACGCGACAGGTTCTTTTCCGTCAGTTTAGATGGTTCTATGCCTATCAATCTTAGTTTTTCGGCAAGCGAGGTGCAGAGTATACGCTGGCTTTCATAGTCGGTAAGAGCCTGCTGGTATACTTTGTCGCTGGTAGCATGTGTGCTATTCAGTTGCTGCTGCCTTTTGTATTCAGCTTCAAAATAGGTGAGTTTACTTTGCGCAGTCAGGTAATCCTGCTGCAGCTGTATGTACTGCTCGTCTTCTACGGTAGCCAGTACAGTACCTTTGGATACGCGCAAACCGGGCAATAAAGTGGTTTTGCGTATGTAGCCACCAAGGGGTATACTTACCGATATTATGTTTTCCGGAGGTACATCTATAGTGCCGTTCACCCTGAGATTGGTATGTATGTTCCTTTTTTCGGCCTGGCCGGTAACAACGCCTGCATTGGTAGCCTGTTCTGCGGTAAGGGTTATTACGTCTTCTGTAGCTGTGGCAGCAGGTGCAGCCGCAGTTTCTGTTGCTTTTTTGGGCGCATCTGCAGTGCAGGATGCGAAAGCTGTGGTGAAAATTATTGCTGCTTTTATTATATGCTTATTCATTGAGCTCTTTTTTAGTTGATTGCTGAAAGGCGTTCTATTTCTATAGCTGCCTCATTCATTTGTTCTATAGTATTGAAGTAGTCATTGCGTACCTGCACAGCCTGGTTGATGAGCATGACCCAGTTGAGGTAGCTGATCTCGCCCAGGGCCAGTTTGTTGTTGGCCGAGGTGATGATACTTGCGGCATTGGGCAGCATTGCGTTTCGGTAGATATATACAGTATTTCTGCGTTGCAGATAGATACGCACTGCATTTTGGAGGTTGCCCGATATTTCCTGTGTTACAGCAGCCAGTTCCTGTTTGCGCTGTTCTATAGCTTTTGATGCCGCATTGATACGGGCTTTCTGAGCTGTATAGAAAATAGGGATACCTACGCCTACATTCACAGAGGAGAATCGTTTACTGTAATCGAAATACTGCTCCGGATCCATGCTTGATCGTTGCCAACCCCTGATAGAGGTATTGTTATAGCCGGCACTAAGCGACGGCAGCATTTTTGCTCCTTCCAGTTTGCGTTCATACTCTGTAAGCGACAGTCGCTGTCTGTAAAGTGCAATGTTTGGATTGGCAGGTTCTGATAATCCATCGGGTATGGTAGCAGGGCGGTATATCATAGAGTCTGCAAAGGGCTCTTTGCCGCCGCGGCTGTTCATAAGTACGTTCAGCTGGTTTTGCAGCACCTCATAGTCTGTTTGTAACGATAGCAGTTGAGTGGCAATCTGCAGTCGCTGGTTTTCTGTTGCAGATAGTTCTATCAGATCCACATCTCCGGCCTTGTAGCGTTGTTGCTCCCTGGTCAGTACATTGCTGTAGATACTATCGGTCTCTGCCAGCAGTGCTTTTTTCTGCTGTAATGCCAGCAGGCGGTAAAAGATCAGCTTGATCTGCGTGCGTACCTCTATCTTTTTGCGTGTCAGGTCGGTTTCGCTTATCAGTGCATTGGTTCTCAGTATGTGGCGTTGCTGCACATACACACCCGGAAACTGTATGGTTTGCCCTATAGCAAAGCGGTTGTCTTTTGCCAGACTGTTGTAGCTGCCGTATTCTGCCACTACAGTGGTTTTGTCTATGTCCCAGCCACTCTTTTGCAGGGAGCGGTAGTAGGCTGCTTCTGTAGTTGCTGCCTGTATAGTGTAGTTGTTGCGGGCTGCACTGTCCAGTGCCGCTGTCAGGGAAAGTCTGTTTCCCTGCGCAGAGGCTGTTGCAGCGATCAGGCATAGCAGTGCTACTGCAGATATGGCTTTGTTCATCTTTATTGTTTTTCTGTATCCTCCTTCAGATAAAATATATAGAACCGGCAGCAGGAAAAGCGTGAGCATGGTAGAGATAATAAGCCCACCTATTACCACAGTTGCCAGTGGTTTCTGTACCTCGCCACCTGCACCTGTGCTTATAGCCATTGGTATGAAGCCCAAAGAAGGCACCAGTGCGGTCATGAGTACAGCACGCAGTTTGGACTTGGTGGCATGTATCACCACCCGTTTCACATCCTTCCATCCTTCTTTGCGCAGCCTGTTGAATTCTGAAACCAGTAGAATACCATTGAGTACAGCTACCCCGAACAATGCAATGAAACCTACACCTGCAGATATACTGAATGGCATATCTCTGAGCCAGAGTGCAAAGATGCCACCTGTGGCAGAAAGGGGTATGGCACTGTAAATGAGCAGCCCCTGTTTTACCGAACCAAAGGCAAAGTAGAGTAGCAGGAAGATGAGCAACAATGCTACAGGTACCACTATGCTGAGGCGCGCCTTGGCAGCAGTCATGTTCTCGAACGTGCCACCATAGGTAATGGTATATTCGCGCGATAGTTTCAGTTGCTTGTTCACCTTTTGCTGTAGTTCATTTACTATGGTCTGCACATCGCGGCCTCTGATGTTGAAGCCAATGATGATGCGTCGGCGGGTCTGTTCGCGCTGCACCTGGTTCACACCTTCGGTCTCTGTAATGCCGGCGACCTGCGAAAGCGGGATCTGAATGCCGGATGGGGTACTGATCATCAGATTGCGGATATCGGCAACATTATTGCGCGATTCGCCAGCCAATCGTACTACCATATCAAAACGTTTCTCACCTTCATATACCTGTCCGGCAACTTCGCCTGCAAAGCCCGAATTGACCACCCGGTTCACATCGCTCACGTTGAGGCCATATTTTGCCATTGCATCCCTGTCATACTTAATAACGATCTGAGGCATGCCGGTTACTTTCTCTTCGTATATATTCACTGCGCCATCAATAGTGCGAATGATGCCCGAGAGATCGTGGGCGTACTTACTGAGGGTATCGAGGTTCTCGCCAAAGATCTTGCAGACAACATCCTGACGGGCGCCGGTCATCAGTTCATTAAAGCGCATCTGAACGGGGAACTGGAAACCAACGGTGATGCCCGGTACTGCTTCCAGCTCTTTGGTCATTTTCTGACTCAGCTCTGCAAAGGTCTTTGCAGAGGTCCATTCTTTTTTGTCCTTGAGCACCAGTATCATATCCGCAGCTTCAAAAGGCATAGGGTCGGTAGGTATCTCCGAACTTCCTATTTTGGTTACCACTTTTGTAACCTCAGGGAACTTTTTGAGTAAAATGCCCGATGCCTGCTGGGTAGATTTGATCGTATTGGAAAGGTTGCTGCCGGTGAGCAGTCGGGTCTCTACTGCAAAATCGCCTTCTTCCAACTGAGGAATGAACTCCCCTCCAAGACTCATAAGCAATACTACCGATATGCCAAACAAAGAAATGGCAATAAGTATGGCTGTGCGGGGGAAGGAGGTGATCTTGTTGAGTAATGGCTGATACCTGCGCTCCAGCCATTTCATGAGTTTATCTGTTATGGTAGCTTTATGATTCAGCTTTTTGCTTAGTGCCAGTGCAGACATCATAGGAACATAGGTAACAGAAAGCAGAAAGGCACCAAGTATGGCAAATGCTATAGTATATGCCATGGGGCTGAACATCTTACCTTCTATGCCCTGCAGCGACAGTATGGGCAGGTAAACGATGAGGATAATGATCTGGCTGAATACGGCAGAGGTGATCATGCTGCCGGTAGACTTTCCTACCTCTTCGTCCATCTCGGTCTGGCCTATTGAGGTGATACCCCGGAATTGCTTACTGTGGGAGAATCGGTGCAATATTGCCTCTACCACTATCACAGAACCATCTACTATTAACCCAAAGTCTATAGCGCCCAGCGACATCAGATTGCCACCCACGCCAAACATGTTCATGAGTATGATGGCAAACAGCATGGATAGCGGAATGACAGAAGATACAATGAGGCCTGCTCTGAGGTTGCCGAGGAAGAATACCAAAACAAATATCACAATGAGTGCCCCCTCCAACAGGTTGGTCTCTACCGTGCTTATAGCATTGTTTACCATTTTTGTACGGTCGAGGAATGGCTCTATGACCACACCCGGAGGTAACATTTTTTGAATGTCAACAATGCGGGCTTTTACCTTTTTTATGACTGCCGAAGAGTTCTCTCCCTTCAGCATCATTACTACGGCGCCGGCTACCTCGCCCTGGTCGTTGTAGGTCATGGCGCCAAAACGTATGGCGCTGCCATACTGAACAGTTGCTATATCACTAACCAGTAGGGGCGTACCATCTGGCAGTGATATTACTACTATCTTCCTGATGTCTTCCAGAGAGGCTGTGAGTCCTTCGCTACGGATATAGAGTACGGTAGGCCCTTTTTCTATGTAGGCACCGCCGGTGTTCTGGTTGTTCTTGTTCAATGCGTCGAACACATCTGTGATGGTAATATGATGTGCGTTCAGTTGGTTCTGGTCTACGGCTATTTCGTATTGTTTCAGCTTGCCGCCAAAACTAGATACCTCTGCAACACCGGGCGTGCCCAGCAGTTGGCGGCGCACTATCCAGTCCTGCAAAGTGCGCAATGCCATGGCATCATATTTGTTTTCGTAGCCTTTTTCGGGCCTCAATACGTATTGGTATATCTCTCCCAGACCGGTAGTTACAGGAGCCATCTCGGGGTTGCCTATGCCATTAGGCAGGTCTTGCCGCACTTTTTGCAGTTGTTCATTTACCTGTTGGCGGGCACGGTAAATATCTATGCCGTCATTGAAAACGACAGTTACCAGCGACAGGCCGAAACGCGAAAAGCTGCGCATCTGTTTCAGGTCGGGTATACTGCTGCATGCTTGTTCTATGGGGAAGGTGATAAGTCGTTCCACATCGGGCGCACCAAGCGATGGCGAAACGGTGATGATCTGTACCTGATTATCAGTAATATCGGGAACAGCATCTATGGGCAATCTGGTGAGTTCCAGGATGCCCCAGGCAATGAGCCCGGCAACAAAAAGGAAAACTATGAGTTTATTTTTGATTGAAAAATTGATGATCTTATTGAGCATATTTCTTTGATGATTGAAAAATGAAATAATGCACTCGTTCTGTAAACAACAGTTTGCCTACAGAACCAATGAAAAACAGGAGATCATACTAAACAATAGGAGGCCGCAACAAAGAAGAAGATACTTCGTTGGGTACAAAAGCGGGAGCGTAAACAGATCGTTTGGGCTCTGCGGTAATAATTGGTAGCCTCAGTCTGATAGAGAACAGAACCGGCTGTGTGAAGCTAAGCAGATTGCTGGAAGAAAGACTTTTGAAGGGAAGTTGTTTGTCCTTCTTGTCGTCATTGTCTTTTATGTCGGCACCCCAGTAGTGCATACTCAGGAATTCGAGTAGGGTTATCTTGCTGTTCCGTTCCTGATGCTCTGTATAATGTACCAAAAGAACCGGTAGTTTGGAGAACTGGTTCAATGTGACAATATTCAATGATGTCACTATGATGATGATATGGAGCAATAATTTTCTCAAAAATTAAAATAATCGTTAATGCAAATATACACTAATTGCACATAATGAAAGTTGTGATTTAGTTATGATCACTAAAAAAAGAACCTGCTATGCAGGTTCCATTTCGTCAAATCCGATCATTCTGTTTTGGTCTGCATCCCAAACTTTCAGTTTGAGGCAGGCAACTATGTCAGAAGGTTTTAGTGTCGTTACCTTAGCCTCCTGCAGTTCAGGTATTGCTGCCATTGCTTCCGGCAGGCGGTAGAATGGAATTTTTGCATTGAGGTGGTGTATGTGGTGAAAACCTATGTTTGCTGTGACCCACTGCATGAATGGGTTAAGATCCATGAAACTGGAAGATTCAAGCGCAGCATTGGTATAGTTCCAGTCTGCATTTTTCTTGAAGGTAACACCCGGGAAATTATGCTGTGCATAGAAAAGGTATGATCCAAGCATATGTGCTATGAAGAATGGCAGGAAGAAGGTCAGGAACCAAGTGAGCCAGCCAAACTTGATGAAAAGAAATGCCGCAATGGTGTAGTGCAGAATAATAACAGCCAGAGAATCCCAGTGACGTTTAGGGCTACTCAAGAAAGACTGTATACACATACCATACATAAATGTGGTAAGGTAAGCGAAGAACATATTTACAGGGTGCCTTACTGCCAGATAGCCAAAACGTTCGGACTTGGTAGCTTCCATAAATTTCTGGCGGGTCATTATAGGATAAGAGCCGATGCTGGCACTGAACAGTTTCGCATTGTTGTTATGATGATGGTCGTGAGAACGCTTCCAGATGTTGGGAGGCGTGATCATATAAACACCAAAGATGGTGAACATGACGTCAGCAATAACGGAACCTCGCAGAATAGTGTGGTGCTGAAAGTCATGAAAAATGATGAAAACCCGAGCCAGCAACATAGCTGCTCCTACACTACTCAGAATACGCAAAGCGAGATTGTCGAAGTACATAGTACCTGCAATAGTTCCGATGAGGAGCAAGAAGGAAGTGATAGTATAATACCAACTTTTCCAGCGTATCTCTTTCGCGAACGGTTTGGTTGCCAGAATGAGCTCTTTACCTGTAAGCATGCACAAATTTATATAACATTGAGAAATTAAAAACTAATGGGAGATAGGATTTTTTTTAAAACACCTGATTTGGTAATCAGATATTTATGTAAATGTACGCACCCAATTGGACAATAATACCAATTACATATCCCAACCATACGTCGCCTTTTTGGTGGGCTCCGAGCAAAAGCCGCGCTGAGCCTACGATTCCCGCGATAATGATAGACACGAACAATGGTACTATCATATTTACTGATTGGCTTATCATTAAAACAACAATAATACCTATCATTCCACCGGCTGCAGCAGTATGCATACTGACCCTTGTGAAGATGTTTGCGATGAAAACCAGAATGATACCCCAGAAATTTCCGAGCATCAGCACCTTCAATATCTGGGGTACAGAACCCGCCATATTGTTAAGCACATGGCTTATCCAGAAATAAAAGATCATGCTAGCCATGAGCGGAATAGTACGCTCGCGGGCAGTTGGCATCTTATAACTGCTGATGAAGCCCAGTGGTTTCATTAACAGTATGCTGAAGAGCGGAAAAAAAGCAGTAGACACGGCAATACTAACCATGAGCAGCATAACCTGTTTTGGGTTCATGCCTATGAAACCGGCAGGAACCAGCTTGAAAATGACCAAGGACATTGCTACCGGCATGAATACCGGATGGCAAATAAAAGACACCACATTGGCCAAAGTACGCAGAACCGGTGACTGGTTTTGCGGTCCTATGGTGCCGCTCGATATATCAGGGGATTCGTTCACTTTATTATTATTCACTTTTTTATTCTGCCACAAGGCAGGTATAAACTTACTCCAAAATAGGAGATAACCATTTGCTCACTTCTTCTATGCTCATACCCTTGCGGTGTGCATAGTTGTGCAACTGGTCTTCTGTTATTTTATTAATGCCGAAATAACTGCTTTCCGGGTGGCTGAAATACCAGCCGCAAACAGATGAAGCGGGATACATAGCCAGCGATTCTGTAAGGGTAATGCCGGCTGTTCCGGTAGCATTCAGCAATTCGAACAGCTTGATCTTTTCGGTATGGTCGGGGCAGGCAGGGTAGCCCGGTGCCGGACGAATGCCCTGGTATTTTTCTTTTACCAGTTCTTCGATCGGTATGGCTTCCTGCGGTATATAGCCCCAGAATTCGGTACGTGTACGTTTGTGCAGCACCTCGGCAAATGCTTCTGCCAGCCTGTCGGCAAGTGCCTGCAGCATTATCTTATTATAGTCGTCATGGTCTGCATTGAACCTTTTTATATGAGGTTCTATGCCATGTATGCTCACCGCAAATGCGCCCATGTAATCTTTGATGCCCGAATGGACATCATATGGTCTTACAAAATCGGCAAGAGAGAAGTTTGGTTGACCCGGTGCTTTTTTACTTTGTTGCCTCAGCATTTCCAGCGTTTCCAGTTCGCCCCCTTCGTGGTTTTTCAGCACTATGGTATCGGCTGCGATCTTTTCTGCCTCCCAGAATCCTACAACTCCCTTGGCGGTGAGCCATTTTTCTGCTATGATCTTGTCGAGCATAGCATTGGCGTCGTTGTAGAGTTTGGTGGCTTCTGCGCCAATGTTGGCATCATTCAGTATCTCAGGGAACTTACCCTTCATTTCCCATGAAATGAAGAACGGCCCCCAATCTATATAACGTCGGATCTCTGAAAGGTCGTAATCGGCAAAATCGGTTACTCCCTGTTTTGCAGGGCAGGGTGGGGTATAGTTACTCCAGTTTATAGCTACAGGGTTAGCCTGTGCTGCAAGCAGAGGTATGTATTGCTTGGCAGTTTTCTTGTTCTCGAAGTCCTCGCGCAGTTTGTCATATTCTGCGTTGATGCCTCCCAGGAAGTTCTGTTTTTGTTCTTTATTCAGCAGGTTGCCGGCAACAGTTACGCTACGGCTGGCATCCAGCACGTGTACCACACCACCATCATATTGCTGTGCTATTTTCACGGCAGTATGCATACGGCTGGTAGTAGCCCCGCCTATCATCAGCGGTTGGGTCATGCCTCGGCGTTTCATTTCTTTGGCTACATGCACCATCTCATCGAGCGATGGGGTGATGAGGCCACTTAGTCCTATTATATCTACTTTTTCTTTTTGTGCGGCATCCAGTATCTTATCTGCAGGTACCATTACCCCCAGATCAATGACATCGTAGCCATTGCAGCCCAGTACCACACCTACAATGTTTTTTCCTATGTCATGCACATCTCCTTTTACGGTGGCCATGAGGATCTTTGCTGCACCTGCTGTTTCTTCGTTCACAGTACCGGCAGCAATGTGTGCCTTGCGGCGCTCTTCTTTTTCGGCTTCTATGAATGGGAACAGGTAGGCTACACTTTTCTTCATCACACGGGCACTCTTCACCACCTGTGGCAGGAACATTTTGCCACTGCCAAAGAGATCACCCACCACATTCATGCCATCCATCAGCGGACCTTCAATAACGTCTAGTGGTTTGGGGTATTTAGCCCGGGCTTCCTCAGTATCTGCGTCTATATAATCAGTTACACCATTTACCAGTGCATGCTTCAGTCTTTCTTCTACCGGAGCACTGCGCCATGCATCATCTTTTTTCTCTTCCTTGCCTTTGGCTTTTACAGTTTCGGCAAAAGAGACCAGTTTTTCAGTAGCATCGGGATTGCGGTTCAGCACCACATCTTCGCACAATTCTCTGAGTTGGGGTTCTATTTCATCATATACCACCAGTGCCCCTGCATTTACTATGCCCATATCCATACCCGCCTTTATGGCATAGTAGAGAAATACGCTATGCATAGCCTCACGCACCACATCATTGCCCCTGAAGGAAAACGAAATGTTACTCACACCTCCGCTGATGCGGGTAAGCGGCATCTTCTGTTTAATGATACGGGTAGCGTCAATAAAGTCTACACCATAATTATTGTGTTCCTCGATACCGGTAGCGATAGCGAAGATATTGGGATCAAATATTATATCCTGCGGATGGAAGCCTACTTGTTCGGTAAGTATCTTGTAGGCGCGCCCGCAAATGTCTACTCTTCTCTGTAATGTATCAGCCTGGCCATTTTCATCGAAAGCCATAACTATTACCGAAGCACCATAGCTCAGGCATATCTGCGCCTGCTCTATGAATTTCTCTTCGCCCTCCTTCATAGAGATGGAGTTGACGATACATTTGCCCTGTATACATTTAAGTCCGGCCTCTATAATGGCGAACTTAGAAGAGTCGAGCATGATGGGGATTCTGGCGATATCAGGTTCGGCCTGCAGCAGGTTCACATAGGTATGCATGGCCTGTACCCCGTCGAGCAGGGCATCATCCATATTAATATCCAGTATCTGTGCGCCATTCTCTACCTGCTGACGGGCAACAGATAGTGCTTCTTCGTATTTTCCTTCGCGGATAAGTCTTGCAAACTTTTTAGAACCGGTCACATTGGTACGCTCTCCAACATTTATGAAGTTCGTTTCGGGGCGTACCACCAGAGGCTCTAATCCGCTCAGTCTTAAAAATGGTCTTATTTCAGACATTAGTATTATTTAGTAAAACCGTGCAAAGGTAGTAGATTGACGCATAACTAGCCCATTGAATAGGGTACATGTGGAAAGAAATAATTGCCTGTATATATTGAGCTCCTGAGGCAGTTTTGTATTGAACAGGTGGCAGAATACCTTTGCGACTTAAGAAAGCGATCACCACTATCATTTTGCTATTGATTTCCAATACATTCATGACTTTTGCCTGGTACGGTCATCTCAAATTCAAGGATATAGAATGGTTGAAGAACCCCGGATTGGTTACCGTTATCCTGATAAGCTGGGGAATGGCATTTTTTGAATATGTGTTTCAGGTGCCTGCCAATAGGATCGGTTTTAAGGGAGAGGGTGGCCCGTTCAGCCTCGTAGAGCTGAAGACCATTCAGGAGGCGATTACGCTTGTGGTATTTATGGTGTTCTCTGTAGTGGTGTTCAAACAGAAATTCGAGTGGAATCATATTGCAGGCTTTCTGCTCATAATACTGGCTGTATACGTGATCTTTAAAAAGTGGTAAAGACTATATAAAAGTTAAAATATACCTTGTGTTCGCATAAGGGGAACAAAAAAGCTAAATTTGCCCGTAAGCAGTCATTCATTTTTATTTTCATGAGTTTTATCAATAAAGGAAAAGTACTGGTAGTTCTGTCTATGCTTGCGGTAGCGCCTGCATGTATGGCTCAGAAGAGTCTGGACAAGATCATCGGCATTATAGGACGTAACCGTATCATTCTGCAATCTGAACTGGAAGCGCAGATCATTCAGTCTGCCATGCAGGAGCCTGGTCTGGATACATCCAAGGCGAGGTGTGCTTTGCTGCAGCAGATGATAGCTCAGAAAATGATGATGGAACAGGCCGACAGGGACAGTGTGACTGTGAGTGAAGATGATGTGGAGGGTCAGCTCGATAACCGTCTTCGTTATTTTACTCAGGTTTACGGCTCTAAAGAGAAGCTGGAACAGGTATCAGGTAAGACCATCTTTCAGCTGAAAGAAGATTATCGTGATCTGATCAAGGAACAACTGCTCGCACAGAAAGTAACCGAGAAGATATTTGAAAATACCAAGATAACTCCGGCTGAAGTAGAGGCATTTTATAAAAGGATACCTGTAGACAGTCTGCCATTCTTCCCGGCTACTGTAGAAGTGGGTCAGATAGTAATGGATCCGCCTGTGAGCCAGGAAATGGAAGATTATGCGCACTCCAACATTGAAGATATAAGGAAGAAGATCATAGAGGGTCGTATCAGTTTTGAAGCTGCTGCAGGCTCTTACAGCGAAGATCCGGGTAGCAGGGACAACGGTGGCAGGTATGATGCTGTTACCCGAACAGGTCCATGGGTACAGGAATTTATCAATGCTACTTTCAAACTGCAGAATGGCGAGATATCTCCAATCATTAAGACCAAATTCGGTTACCACATCATTCAGATGATAAGCAGAAGGGGCGATGAGGCAGATATTCGTCATATACTCATTAAACCTACTGTTACAACTGCCGACTTCAATAAGACCATCAGCAAACTGGATAGCGTATACAAGCTGCTGGCCGGCGGAAAGATGTCTTTTTCTGAAGCAGTAGGTAAATTCTCTACAGATGAGGGTGCTAAACGTACCGGTGGTATGGTAATAGACCCGCAGACAGGTAGCTCTGATCTGGATATCACCAAGCTGGACCCTGTAATGGTATTATTGCTTGATACATTGAAGCCGGGTGGTTTTTCTTCTCCCCACGTATTTGTGAACGAACAGCGCGAAAAATCGTGCCGAATCGTTTATCTGCGCACACGCACCACTCCGCACAAGGCCAACCTGAGGGAGGACTATGGCAAGATACAGTCTGTGGCACTGGAGCAGAAGAAACAAAACAAGGTGCAGGGATGGGTTACTACCAAGGTGCCTACCTTCTACTTGTGGATAGCTCCCGAATACCGCGATTGCGATGGTATGCGCGATTGGGTGCAGGCCAGCGAAAAGCAGTAGCCTGCAGCAATGCCGCAGGCTACCGGTATTGATTTGCTTATTTTTCTGATCAATTGCTGTTTTCTGTGGTCTTTATGCCCAGATAAGCACTTGTGCTGATACCCATAAGCAACAACAAATTGTCTGATATTACTGTATTATCGGGCAGATTGCTCTCTGATGCTACATATTGTATGTAGATAATACCTACTGCAATGGTCCATAACACATTCTGCAGGCGGTGTACACTAACTCCTTTCTTGTCTGACAGTATATCTGTAAGGAACCCTTCGGATGGGTTGTCCTGACTAAGGTCCCCATTATTCTTCTGGCTGTTATCTATCAGTTTGGCAGATGCGCTGGTAGATACTACTATGCCCAGCAGTATCAGGTTCACATTGTTGATCTCAGGAATAGTGAACTTTTGCTTGAAGAGTATGTAAAGAAAGGAACTGAAGATGATAACGGTCCAGAAGGCAAACTGCGACCGTGCAAGGCTAAAAGGGGCTTTGGGGTCCTTGATATTTGCTTTCAGCGCATTTTCGGTCAACTTGCTTTCTTCAGATACGTCTCTGAGCATGTTTGTTTTGGTTGCCAATGTTATTACTATAACGGCAACTATTGCCATAATAATGAAATAAACTGCATTTGTCATGATTTTTGGTTTGTAGATGTTTATGATGAATGGTGAATGATGATTATGTCAGTTGTCGGTAAGAACCGTGTATTTGCCGTTCGTGCCTGCCCTAATGATGATGTTTTCATCCCATGGGGTGGCATATAATTTCTTTACTATGTTTATGGGCCTGAAATCGCGGGCGCCCTCTGCGGCCTCGACCTGCACTGCATCTGATTTCTTTCCATTTATATTATCCTGAAGCATATTGATGGTTGAGACCCTTGGGTGGCCATATGCATAGGTGGTAAATTTGTCTGACGCACCTTTCCCGAAATCCCAAACTCCGCAGGATATAACGGCTATGTTTGGGGTAACTTCCTTCAGGTATTCAATAGTAGTGGCATTTTTGGCGCCATGGTGGCCTACCAGCAACACATCGGTGTCCAATACATTGGATGCGCCATAGTACTCCAGTAATTTTTCAATACCCTCTGTCTCCAGATCTCCTGTAAATAGGAACGACGATTTGCCGAAGAGTACTTTTACTACCAGACTATGATTATTGCCGTTCTCAAAGGCCGACTTGCCCCAATTTTCGGGTTGCTTTACAAACCTGCCAGAGTACATTATGATCTTCGGGTCTACATTGGGGCAGTTTATAGGGTCTATTATGGTGTCGGTCATTCCTTTTTTATTACCACCACCTGCTATTTCGTCAAATGAGATGGCTTCATAGGCAATATCACTTTCCTTGGCATTGTCCTGCAGCCATTTCTGGTTTGTTTTGCCCGATCCCGTTCTCATGCCGTCATCAATATATCGTTCCACTTTGTAGGTAGTCGCAATATCCATCAGTGCCTCGTTATGGTCTTTGTGCGGATGTGTGACCAGGAGCAGGTCAATAGTATTGTTCAGGTCCTTTCGCCGTTTGAAGAATCTGGCCAGATAGTCCATTAGCTTTTTGTGATATTCATCGTCCTGTGCGCCGGCATCTATCATTACCACGCCACATGGAAATTCGAGCAGGGCAGCGGCACCTTGTCCCACATTTATATAATGGGCTTTCATTATTTCATTGTCTTGTCCGTAGAGGTTGGCACTCAGCGCAAGAACAATGACCGTCAATAATACATTGGTGATATTTTTCATGATTTTGCTTTTTGAAAAGGTGTTTACTGATAAGTGCTTACTTATTTGTAAAATGTCTATAACAAATGTAAAGGGCAAAAAAATGAAGGAAAAGAGGGAAAATACCTGTTTTTATATGCGTAGATATACCTATTAGCCGGATAATGACCTGAAGAAGGGCAATAGCAGTACAACATGCAGAATGCTACATGCAGTAAAAGTTTATGTAATTGAAATTTACAACGACAAGTAGGCCTTGCCAAGGTAGGCAATAATATCTCCGGCAATGAGGGCTTCCTGCGATAGGTCTGCAGCAGCCAGGTCGCCTGCATGACCATGCAGGTATACACTCAGCACTGCTGCCTCGTATGGGGCATAGCCCTGCGCCAGTAGCCCGGCCAGAATACCGGTAAGCACATCTCCTGCGCCGCCGGTAGCCATACCGGCATTGCCGGTAGTATTATAGCGGCAGTCGCCATCTGAGTTAATAACAGCAGTATGATGTCCTTTAAGAATTATATTAATATTATATCGCATAGCTTGTATGCGTGCGTGGTCCACCTGAACCATACTATTGGTGTTCTCGCCAAATATGCGACCAAACTCTTTGGGGTGAGGAGTTATAACTGATCCCTTGGGTAATTTGCCCAACAGGTCGGGATGGGCAGCAACAATGTTCAGCGCATCCGCATCGAGCACTATCGGCCGAGTGCATGATTCCAGAAAGGTTGACAATGCTTTTGCCGCAGTAGGGCTTATGCCCATGCCCGGACCTATAGCTATGGCATCGGCAGTTTCCCAGTTTGAAATTATTTCTACAGTGTTGGAGCCGCTGGTCTGGCACATGGCCTCCGGAACAGCTGTCTGCAAAATGTTATAACCACATTCCGGTAGTATTGTAGTTACCAATCCTGCTCCTGCTCTAAGGGCTGCTTTGGAAGAAAGCACCATAGCGCCAATCTTACCATACTCGCCACCGGCAATGAGTACCCGCCCCATGATGCCTTTGTGCGAAAAATCTCTTCTTTTTTTGTATATAGTTGTAATGTATTCGCTATCAATAGTATTATAATGGCTATGTGTAGCATTAATAAAGGTATTATCGAGCCCGATATCGATAATATGGACACGACCCATGAATGGTGCAGACTCCGGGTGAAGCATCACTCTTTTAAGAAACTGGAAGCTGAGTGTGTCTGAAGCCCTGATAATTATGTCTTCGGCAGCCGGAGCATTGTCGGCAGATAAACCAGAAGGCATATCAATCGCTATCTTTCGATTAGGAAGGTTATTTAATTGTTTAATGAAGGTAGATAGCCATCCTGTTACCGGCCGATTGATGCCTGTACCCAGTATTGTATCTATTATGACAATGTTTTGTGGTATGTCTGTAATGAAGGTGCCGGGTGTCAAGGTAGCAACCAGATCTCTATCCAGTGCTAACAGGTTCTGGTAATTGGTTTCGCAGTCGGGAGTACGCTCGCTGCCCAGTTCCAGCAGAAACGCTTTTATGCCATATCCTCGCCTGTGTAGTAGTCTGGTTATTGCCAGACCGTCTCCTCCGTTATTGCCGCTGCCACAGAGCACCACAAAAAGGGTGTCTTTGGGCATATGGTCTGTTATCCAGTTTACGCAGCGAAGTGCAGCCCGCTCCATTAATTCAATAGGTCTTATGCCGGATGCTTTGATGGTGTAAGCATCGCAAGCCCTTATCTGTGCAGCTGAAAATATCTTCATGACCTGTATGTATTAGTAAACTATAATAAATGTAACCATAAATACTTGCTTCAATGCTGCTTCTGGTCAGTGTTGCTTACTTCATTATTTGTATACGTTGCATAGGGTAGGGACTTTTGCTGCCAGACACTTTGAGTATATAAGTGCCTGAATTAAGGTTTGCTGTGCTAATAGTAGTAATTGCATTATTAATTCGGAAGTGTTGCAACGCTCTGCCCAGGCAGTCATACAAGGTAGCGCTGGTTAGCCCGTCTAAACGGGATTGATCTAATTCAATAGTGACTGAATTACTTGCAGGATTTGGATGAGTAACTATTCTATTTAATTGTTTATCAGTACTATGTATTAAAGTTGCTGAATCCTGAACGGATCTTACTTCCAGGTCGTCTACGTAGAAACCGTCGTAGTTATTTGCTGCATCACTTACCATTTCGAACTTGATGAGGATCTTCTGGCCCAGGTAATCGTTGAGGTTTACGCGTTCCATTACCCATTCAGGTTGCTGTGCATCATACACAGGTTCGTGGTATAGCTGGTACATAGTTCCGGGACGGGTGTGTTCGCCACATAGTGTTTGCCAGGTGCCCGTACCTTCTATT
Source organism: Bordetella parapertussis (assembly GCA_943331005.2). Classification (GTDB taxonomy): domain Bacteria; phylum Bacteroidota; class Bacteroidia; order Chitinophagales; family Chitinophagaceae; genus Nemorincola. The sequence continues at coordinate 7,823 of CALQJX020000017.1, read as the reverse complement.
GATGCCTGAATGGACAGATAGTCATATTTAGACTCTATTCCCCATCGGCCATAGAATCTCATCCACGCCTCAGTGGAATAAGTGAGGTCTATCGGGTTAATTAACTCTATACCTGCAGTCGTGGCATCGGTATAATTGCTGCAGGTAGTACTGCTTTTCAGGGCAGAAGGTGCAGAATAATAATGATCTGTACATACCGACCATCCACTTGTTGAAAAATCGGAAAGTGTTGATGTGGAAGCAATTGAGATATTGTAGCTCTTACCATAGTAGAAGCGAACAGTGTCATAAATGTCAAATAAGCCATTGTTTGTCTTCAGTACATAACCGATCTGTTGACCATTGGGTGTGCCGGCCGCAATGCTATAGCTGAAAGAGTCTGCAACTTCCTGCAGCAGACTAAGGCCGATATATGTTTTGGTACCTGTTGGTACTGTCAGCCAGCTATCAAGCGGCTGTATGCTTACTGTAAATGTGTCTCCGTTGGGTATACCCAGACGCTTAATATTGTAATGGAGGTAGCCGGTGTTCTTTATTAGTATTTTGTCGTCCATGCCGGTCACATCGGCATAGGGTAGCAGTAGCGATGCCGTTCTTACATTGGTAATAAGATTGTTCTTGCAGTCGTGTGTAATGTTGGACGCAGGGCCATAAAAGCCAAATTCATCGTCACCAACCTCAGGGGTAAAAGCAAAAACCTTGTTCTTGGTAGTTGTTTCCCCATACATCCAGTCATCCGACCCGCCGTTTGATACATAACTGAGTGTCTGGTCGCAAGTTCCATAACGGTAATGGTTGTATTCTGTTAAGAATGAACCATATGCGATAAACTTAGCAGAGTCTGGCGTGAGGTAGGAGGGTACATGTCCCCAGGGGTATATGAGTGCATTATTGTAAGTATGATAGTTCAGGTTGAAGGTGAAATGATGATTTTCAGCAAACCATTTCATTGCCTGAGTTTCCGGTTCGGAGAATGCTGCAGTGCCCCTGTAGGTCTGTGAACTGGTTACTGGGCTGGAGCCGATGTTGTCCCAGGCAAAGGTGTAGCCATAGTTTCTGTTGAGGTCTACGCCATAAGTGCCATCAAGGTTGTTGCGCAGGTTTTTGCGCCACAAGCCACCGCCTGCAGGGTCTGTACTAATGTTACGGAGGTACCCATCGGGATTTACGCAGGGTATAAAGTACAGTTCGGTGTTATCTACTATTTTTTTTATTTGAGGGTCCGTTGCATAGTTCTCCAGTAGGTACCACAGATAGAAAATGTTGGAAGACAAACTGCCGGGTTCGCGGGCATGATGCAATGATGTGGTGAGCATTTGCGGTTTCAGTGGTTGCTCTACATCCGGATTGTTGGATATGCGCACCCAGTATATGGGGCGGCCTTCAATTGTTAAGTAGCTGCCCACTGCCTGTTTGGCGCTGATGAGGGCAGGGTATAGCAGACGCATGGAATCGAGTATATCCAGCATTTCTGGATAGGTGAAGTAACCTGCATAACTACCTAAATGAAAATGAGTTGGAACATTTATATTAATATCATTACTGCAACTTACTGCGGTTGTTTTTGCTTCTTCTTTTTTTTTGTTCTGTTCGCGGTAATGCTTTTGTACATCACCAATCACTATTTCTACTACAAAACCAGCTTTTCTTGTCTGTTCTATTTCAGAAGCAGAAAAATCTGATACGAAAAAGGTGTTCTTCTTGTGTTCGCCATGGTCGGTTGCCAGCCCAAGCATTGCAAGTTGATTGATGGTATGTTCATTGTCGAGCAAGATCTTTGCCCTGGAAAAGGTTTCCCGTTTTTGGGCAAATGCATTTTGGAAAAGGAATAGCAGGGCGAATATTAGTGTAGTAATTTTCATTTAAGTCTTTTGTATTCTAAAGTTAAGAGAAAAATATAGCATAAGAGTAGTTTTAGTAAGTATTATCAAAAATCAAGTGCTGTCATTTATTATATAGGCAGGGTATATAATCTTCTGTAAGGAACTACTACCTTTGCGCCACTATATGGCTGTCTTTTACGATACCGGTTCCTTACCCCGTTTCGATCGGGCGGTAGTTACTATCGGTACTTTCGATGGTGTTCATGCTGGTCATAAGACCATTCTGGAAGAAGTTGTGGCTCATGCCCGCTCTGTGGGTGGAGAAAGTGTACTTGTTACCTTCGATCCGCACCCCCGCAAGGTTCTGTTTCCCGGTCAGCCCCTTGGTATCATTACTCCGTTGCATAAAAAACTGGAACTGATACAAGGTATAGGTATCCAACACATTGTGGTTGTGCCATTTACGCATGAATTTGCCAGTCTTTCTGCGCAGCAGTACATAGCAGATTTTCTGGTAAGACTTTTTAGCCCGCACAGTATCATTATAGGTTACGATCATCGATTCGGTCATGATAGAACCGGTAATATTGCGCTTTTGCAGCAAATGGCGCCTGTTTATCAGTTCGAAGTGGTGGAAATAGCAGCCAAGCTTATTGAAGAAGCAGCGGTTAGTTCTACCAAAATAAGGAATGCAGTCGTTGCCGGCAACATTGAAGAAGCCAATTCTATGCTGGGCAGGCAGTTCTCTTTTTACGGCAAAGTGCTGCATGGCAAAAAGCTGGGCAGGACAATAGGGTACCCTACTACCAATCTTCAACTTACAGATGAGGAGCAGGTTTTGCCCGGAAATGGCGTGTATACAGTGATCGTATCTTATGCTAATGAGCTATACGGAGGTATGATGAGCATAGGGCTGAACCCCACTGTAACTGAATCTACTGATCTGAAAATAGAGGTAAATATCTTTGATTTTGATAAGGATATTTATGATAAAGAAATTGAAGTTTTTGTTTTATATAAAATTCGTAATGAATTTAAATTCAATAATTTAAATGATTTAGTAAGCAGACTGGCAGAAGATAAAAAACAAAGTTTGGCTATTCTGGAGCATATAAAGTTTGCAGGACATAATATTTAGCTCTTAGTAGAAAGCTTCCTCAAAATGTACTACTTCCCGGGCCACATCTCCGGCCATTAGTATGCTGATAATATCGAATCTGATATTCTTATATTGAGGATTTTCTGAGGAAAATACAGCAGCAGCTGTTCTGAGGTTTTCCTGTTTTTTCCGGTTCACAGTCTCTTCAGGAAAGAGCAGATCTGCCCGTGAACGGGTCTTAACTTCGGCAAAAATGAGTATGTTACCTTTTTCTGCTATGATGTCTACTTCCTTTTTTCCGGTGCGCCAATTTCTGAAAATGATTTTATAACCTTTATTTTGCAAAAAGTCTGCCGCGATTTGTTCGCCATTTATACCAATTTTACTATGTTTGGACATTGAAAGTTAAATATAGTAAATAGTACCAGAAATAACGGTCTCCGGCAGGCTGTAAAAATCACTTTTCCGGATGGCAGTGCCAACGGTAAAATAAAACAAAATCAAATGAAACAGTTAGTACTGGACTTCCCTCTGCAGTTACAAGAAGCACTCATTATAGCCAAAAACCATCGTTTCGTTACTCCTCAATCAACATTTGCCAATGTGGTAGTTACAGGTCTTGGAGGCAGCGGCATAGGTGCATCTATCGTACAAAACTATGTTTTCGACAAGTTGAAGGTGCCATTTATAGTGAACAAAGACTATTTCCTGCCTTCATTTGTAAATAAAAACACATTGGTTATAGTGTGTTCTTATTCGGGTAATACCGAAGAGACCATTATGGCCATGCATGAGGCTAAGAAAAGAAAGGCAACTATTGTCTGCATAACATCTGGTGGTAAAATAGCAGAGTTTGCCGGAGCAAAGAAGCTGGATTGCATACTAGTGCCGGCAGGAATGCCTCCAAGGGCTTGCCTGGGCTACTCGCTGGTGCAGTTGCTGCGTGTATGCACCCATTTCGGGCTCATAGGTAATAACTACGAGCGCGAGATCAAGGCGTCCATCAAGCAGCTGAAGGCTACAGAAGCAGATGTGCAGAAGAAGGCAATGGCTATAGCTAAGAAGATACAGGGCAAACTGCCTATCGTATACAGTTCTTCGAGCATAGAAGGCGTAGCAATCCGTTTCAGGCAGCAGCTCAATGAGAATAGTAAATTGCTGTCGTGGAGTGGGGCAGTGCCTGAAATGAACCACAATGAGCTGGTGGGCTGGAGAGATGACGCTACCGACAAAGCAGTAATAGTGCTGCGCAACGAAGACGATTTCAAGAGGGTACAGGCCCGTATGGAGATCGGTAAAAAGATATTCAAGAAGTACGGACCGGCTATTATAGAGATATATTCAGAGGGTAAATCGTATTGGGAAAAGATATTTTACCTTATTCACCTTACTGACTGGGTATCGGTATACCTGGCAGATCTGAGAGGTATGGATGCAACAGAGGTGAAAGTGATCGATTTCCTGAAGAAATCGCTTGCTGAGGTTCAATAGTAACTGCAGAAAATGAGCCAGTTTCAAAAAACAGGTAATTTGATCGGTCAGTCAACTGTTTTCTATGCTTTTCGCTAAATTCTTCTTGTTTTTTACGCAAAGCATTTCTACATTTGCAACCCCAACAGAATAACGTTGAGTTCCATGGTGTAACGGTAGCACAACAGATTTTGGTTCTGTTTGTTCTGGTTCGAATCCAGATGGAACTACATTAAATAAGAGCGAAAGAAACGGAGCGAAGAGCGATGTGACTTTCGCTCTTCTATTTTACTTCCTTCCTTTGTTTCTTCGCTCACCATTTCACATTCGTCAATCGCTGCCTTTTGCATCCTATCGTCAGGAATGATAAATGATGATCAGATGCGAGACATATTGAATAACGCAGCCTGTTTTCTATTTATGTAGATCAATTTGGAGAAGGTAAAAAGTTCCTGATTTTCATCCGTTAAGGTAAATTGGATATGCATCAGTTCTGTGTGGTATCAGATAGTATAGTCAGCAGTTTTCAGTACTCAATTGTCTGTTCTAATCTGTTTTAAATCAGGACTGTAGGCGAGCATATTAAATACAGTTGACACTTTCTGGCCTTTTTAGGAGCATTAAACCTTGACGTAATAGATTTGATGGGGGAGGGAATCTCGGTAATGTTTGAACAAGCTGAAAGATAGGGTAGCGTTATATTGCTATTTAGATGTTCGTAGACAATTTTTAAGGACGAGGTGCAGTCAGAGATGTGAGGGTTATATTAATGTGTATAAGTATTAGTGGTGTAAATGTATCGAATTATTATAGCTTGATTAGTTAAAAACAGTTTCACATGATAAAATAAATAATTTTAAAATTGTTACTTAAAAATTCTGTAATAAAATTTAGATATGCCATGCAAACCATTGACTTTAAATTATTTGTAAAATAATTTAATTTACAATTTTGCTTAAAAAAACGCATTTAAAAATTAGTTAATGTTTTAAAGTTGTTGTTTTGTAAATGTTGGTGTTCTTTATTGATAATTTATTAAAGTTATATGAAAAATACATAAAGTATTATAATATGATTTTTATGGTATGGTAACATTTTTTATCCTATTGATTGATTTTTTGTCAAATATTAATAAATACAACTATTAAATTAAGTAATTGAATATCAATTAAATAAATTGTTTAACTACTGTATATTGTAAATAATAAATCTATAGTTTTATGCCTAAAAAATCTATTAACATTTCATTAAAGATTTTTTTGTAGCAGACATAATGCAAACAGATTAGTTTTGTCTATTACTATAATTTGAGAAAAAGTGTAAAAACTTCACTCTCAGATTCACTACAACTACCTATCAACTTTCTACAACGATTGTAATAAAATGGCCAACATCAAAACATGGTGTTGTATTGTAATGTTTACACTTTTTGTCAATATCACTAAAAATAAACTAAAGAAAAATGAGAAAACTGCTGTACATTTTTGCTACGCTGTTCTTGATCGCTGGCTCCCGAACGGCCAACGGACAAACTATAAGCGGGCACTTGAAGGTCTGTCTGGGGGCTTCGAGAACAACACTTACTATTGGTACTACCGGTGGAACCTGGAGTAGTGGTGATGTGACCAAGGCAACAATAGACCCTTCTACCGGAGTTGTTACCGGTGTTGCCGCAGGTACCTCTACTATTAGTTATAATGTGCCGCCCAGTACAGTTTATACAGCAGTTGTTACAGTAAACGCTTTGACAATGTCAATAGGCGTATCAATAGGAACATCTCCTACCTGTGTGGGTAGTTTCACTACGTACACGGCAACGCCAACAAATGGTAATGCATGGAGCAGCAGCAATCTGGCGGTCGGTACCATTACTACCGGTGGTAATCTGGCTGGTCTTTCTGCAGGTACTACAATTATATCATACAGGCATGGTTCAGGAGATTGTTATGTGGCAACTACGCAAACTGTGAATGCAATTCCTAGTGTAACTATCAACACACTAATATGTGCTGCTGTAAGTCAGACAGGTATTGGAGCACCATCAGGAGGTACATGGTCGAGTAGTAATACCGGAGTTGGTACAATCAATTCTACTACCGGTGTATTCACAGGTTCTACTGCTGGTACTACAAACGTAAGTTATACGGCTACAAGTGGATGTCGTCTTTTGTCGGCAGTAACTGTAGTGAACACGCCTGCTGCTATTACCGGTACTACAACAGTATGTCAGGGAAGTACCACAACACTTAATTCACCAACGGCCAGCCAGACATGGAGCAGTTCAGACCCGTCGGTAGCTACAGTTGTTGCTGCAGATGCCAATAACGGAACTGTTACAGGTGTTAGTGCCGGTACTACACTTATAAGTTACACCAATTCTTCAGGTTGTTCGCGAGTAGTAACAATAACTGTAACAGGCGCTATGTCGGCCAATACTGGTGCTGCACTTGTGTGTCTGGGACAAACAACAACTTTGTCAAATGCAACTGCAGGTGGTGTATGGTCCTCAGGAAATATTCCTGTTGCTTCAGTAAACAGTGGTTCGGGTCTGGTTACTCCGGCATCTGTGGGTAACGCACCTATTACTTATACTATAACTACTCCGGCTTCTTGCCGAACTATAACTCAGGTAACGGTAAATGCAGCACTTGGTAACAATACCGGTGCAACTGCAGTTTGTCTAGGATCAAACATTACACTTAGTAATGCTACATCTGGCGGTACTTGGAGCAGCAGCAACGCAAATGCAACAGTAGTTGGTTCCACCGGTGTGGTAACAGGTGTTACTGCCGGTACCGCGGTTATTACTTATGCTTTCAGTACGGGTTGTTTTAAGACTACAACAATTACAATAAATGCAATACCTGCAGCTATCACAGGTACATTCACATTATGTGAGGGTACTTCTACAACGCTCGCTACTACCTCTACAGGAGGTACATGGCAGAGCAGCAATACTGCGGTTGGAACGATCAACTCTTCTACTGGTGTGCTGCAAGGTATAGCTGCGGGTACCACGTCAGTTAGTTACAAATTTACAGTTACAGGTTGTCAGGTTACACAAGATGTGACTGTGAATCCTTTACCTTCTTCTATAGCAGGAGCGCTGACAGTTTGTAAGGGCAGCACTACAACACTTACAAGTGCTACAAGTGGTGGTACATGGAGCAGCACTAATACTTCTGTGGCTACTGTAGGCACCAGTGGCATTGTTACCGGTGTAAATACAGGTAATGCAACTATTTCATATGTATTGGGTACAGGTTGTTTCCGTACAGCTGTAGTAACAGTGAATGCTGTACCGGCTGCAATAGGCGGATCAGCTTTCTTGGTTTGTGAAGGTTCTACTATTACTTTAACTGATGCAACATCGGGAGGTACCTGGCAGAGCAGTAATACAGCTGTTGCAACTGTAGGTTCAACTACAGGCG
>CALQJX020000016.1 GCA_943331005.2 Bordetella parapertussis | reverse complement strand
TTTTGTTCTGTTCTTTTGTTTTTGTTTGTTCTTTTGCCTTGATGCAAAAGAACCAAAAGATCAAGGCTTTATAAAAATTGGCTAAAAAACAGCTGCACTTCGCTGCAAAATATAGGTATCTATGATCGTTCTGTTCTTTTATGATCATTCGCTACTAGGGGCGGTTCTGCATATCTCTGCATAGATTTTGCGGTCGCTTCGTTTCGCTGTTTTTCTTAACGCCATTTTATAAGGCCGTGGGTTTTGTGTTTTCTTTGGTTTGGTTTTTGTGTCTTCTTTTTTGTTTTTTGTTCTGTTCTTTTGTTTTTGTTTGTTCTTTTGCCTTGATGCAAAAGAACCAAAAGATCAAGGCTTTATAAAAATTGGCTAAAAAATAGCTGCACTTCGCTGCAAAATATAGGTATCTATGATCGTTCCAGTCTTCTATCATCATTCGCTACTAGGGGCGGTTCTGCATATCTCTGCATAGATTTTGCGGCCGCTTCGTTTCGCTGTTTTTCTTAACGCCATTTTTATAAGGCCGTGGGATGTGTGTTTATTTGTTCTGGTGTTTGTCTTTGTTCTGGTGTTTGTGTTCTATTTGTTTTCTATTTGTGTTGTTGGGGAAATATTTTTGGAGCAGAAAATAGTATCTTGCTTTATGAAAACGTAATGTAAAAATATACCTATGAAGAATCTATTACTGGCTGCTCTTTTATGTGGCCTGGGGTTGACAAGTTTTGAAGTACAAGCACAGGATAGTCGTCTGGAACAAATGATGACTAAGAGAGTACTCAGTCAGAGTGATGTTTCCCTGAATATTGCTAGTCTGACGCCAGGTTTGTACAAGAGCAATAAGATAGACACTATAAAGCAGCTGATAGACTACTATGAGCGTAATTACGGTCCGGGCTATATGGTATTGCCGCTTAAGTATCTGATTGCTATTAAAGAACGTGAATTTGAGGAGATAATGAAGCCGGCGAGTTCTGTACGTTATATAAGTGATTCGGATTATTACAAGCGGGAGATAATAGGTTCGTTGAATTTCTTTAAAGAGACCTGTTCCAAAATGGTGCGTCCGGGTTTTTATACTGACGATGTAAGGCAGCAATACATTCCTTATCTGAGTTTTCTGGGTACACTGGCTCAGGAGCTAAAAACTACTCCGGGCCTGAAACCTGCAGAGCAATTTCTGCTCAGATTCTATGCTCACCCTATGGATAGTGTTTTGAAACAGTTGCCCACTGCTCCATTTAACGGAACTTTGGTTCAGCGTGCGTGGCTAGCCGAAAAGACAAAGCAGGAAAGTCCGATAGGGTTTTCGATGGGATTATTGACAGGGGCTTGGGTGCCTACAGGTAATCTTTCGCTGTTAGGAGGTCATCCCTATCTGGGTTATGTAATGGGAGGAAGGGGTAATAAATATTCTATAGAATTGGATCTGCATTTCAGGTTCCTGAGATCTAAGTCTGAATATCAGGTAATTGCTGAAAATAATCTGTACAATACCGATTATTTTTTTGGAGCCCACGTAGGTTTAGATGGGATGTATGAGTTGATGAGAAAAAATAAGCATGCCTTTGAAGCTTTGGGAGGCATAGGTTTTGATGGTATGGATGCCTTGCAGTCAGATTCGAAAGACAAGAATGCAGTTACTAAATCACTGTCATCGGTCAATGCAAATGTTGGGTTAGGATACAGGATATTTCTTTCTAACAGGAATAAAGTGACAACAACGTGGGGCATATCGCGACTGGATAAGAGAATCAGTTATCTGGCTATACAGGCTAAGTATAACCTGCTCAATTATAAGAATGAAGGGGGAACATCGTTGAGCGGTAATGCGCTGACACTGGGGATAATTTATGGGGTGTATACGAGGCCCGCAAACAGGAGATAGAAGCAATTTGCATTTCAAGGAGATGCCTTAAACAGGGATATAATAAAAGAGCCGTTGCACCCTGTGCAACGGCTCTTTTGTATGATACGATATAGTTATTAGCGCATGTAAAGCAGCTCGCGGAATTTTGGGAGCGGCCACAGCTTGTCGTCTACAATCAATTCTAGTTTGTCTGAAGCGTAGCGGATAGTATCGAAGTAAGGTTTTACCTCGTGACAATACATCAACGCACGTTTGTGCAGGTCTTCGGTATTGTTGGCACGTTTGCGCGCTTCTATCATTGCTTCCACATTGTCGTTGATGCTTTGTATGTGGTTGCTGATGACATTGGCAAGGTGGAGCTGTGCTTTGTAGGCTGTTTTCTCGAGGCCAATTTCTTTCAGTCCGCGTATGTTTTCAATAAGCGTGTTCTGATAATTGATAGCAGCCGGCAATACATGGTTTGTAGCCATGTAGCCCAGTATACGCGCTTCGATCTGTACTTTCTTTACGTAGTCTTCGAGCATGATCTCGTGGCGTGCCTCGAGTTCGCGTTTGCTGAAGATATTGTTTGAGTAGAACAGTTCCTTTGAAGAGTTGGTAACATAGGCATCGAGTGCCTCCGGAGTTGTTTTGAAGTTGTTGAGACCACGGCTCTTAGCTTCTTCCGCCCATTCTTCGCTGTAGTTATCACCTTCGAACCTGATCTTCTTGGAAGAAGAGATGTAAGAACGGAGGATCTGCAGGATAGCGATCTCTTTCTTTTCGCCTTTTTCTATGAGTGCATCTACTTCTATTTTGAACTGCTTCAGGGTTTCTGCCATTATAGTGTTGAGCACCGTCATAGGAGAAGCACAGTTTGCAGAAGAACCAACAGCGCGGAATTCGAACTTGTTGCCAGTGAAAGCAAAAGGACTGGTGCGGTTGCGGTCGGTATTGTCCATGAGCAGTTCAGGGATCTGCTTATGTATATCTAGTTTAAGAATTACTTCGTCCTGCTCGCTGAATTTTTCTTTAACACGAGTCTCTACTTCGTTGAGTACTTCTGTGAGGTACTTGCCGATGTAAACAGACATGATGGCCGGAGGTGCTTCGTTGGCACCAAGACGATGATCGTTGTTGGCCGATGCGATAGCACCACGCAGCAGATCTGCATAATCATGCACCGCCTTGATAGTGTTTACGAAGAAGGTAAGGAACATGAGGTTGGTACGTGGCGTTTTGCCCGGAGACAGCAGGTTGACACCAGTATCTGTTGCAAGGCTCCAGTTGTTGTGCTTGCCAGAACCGTTGACACCAGCGAAAGGTTTTTCGTGAAGGAGCGCACGCAGTTTGTGACGCTTGGCCACTTTTGCCATCACATCCATAAGGAGCGTGTTGTGGTCTACTGCTATGTTCACTTCTTCGAAGATTGGAGCACATTCGAACTGGCAGGGAGCCACCTCGTTGTGACGGGTGCGCAGGGGAATACCGAGTTTGTATGCTTCCTGCTCGAAGTCCTGCATGAAAGCAAATACACGCTCTGGTATAGAACCGAAGTAGTGATCTTCGAGCTGCTGACCTTTTGCCGGGCTGTGACCCATAAGTGTGCGGCCACACATAGTGAGATCGGGACGGGCATTTGCAAGGGTTTCATCTATAACGAAGTATTCCTGTTCCCAGCCCAGCGTAGCAGTGACCTTGCCTACATTCTTATCGAAGAAGTGGCAAACATCAACCGCAGCTTTGTCGAGCGCAGCAATAGATTTGAGCAATGGTGCTTTATAGTCGAGCGACTCGCCATTGTATGCAATGAATATAGTAGGTATGCAGAGGGTCCTACCAGAACCTGCTTCCATGATGAAGGCAGGAGAAGATGGATCCCATGCGGTATAGCCACGAGCTTCGAAAGTGGCACGGATACCACCATTGGGGAAGCTGGAAGCATCTGGTTCCTGCTGAATGAGGGCATCGCCATCGAACAGCTCTATGGCAGTGCCATCGCTTTTGAGGGTGAAGAAAGAATCGTGTTTCTCGGCAGTGGTGCCTGTAAGTGGCTGGAACCAGTGAGAGAAGTGGGTTACGCCCAGTCCTTCTGCCCATGCTTTCATGCCTGCGGCGATCTGGTCTGCCAGGCGGCGTTCGATCTTTGAGCCATTCTTAGCAGAGTTCATGAGGCTTTTGTAAGCTTCATCGCTAAGGAATTCGCGCTGAGTGCGGCCAGTGAAGACGTTACTGGCGAACATTTGCGTGATCTTTTTCTCGCTGTAACCGGAGATCTTTTTATCTTCTCCTGCAGCTAATGCCTGTAAGGCCTGAAAACGTAGCGTTGACATAATATTAAATTTTACACAAATCTTACTGATTTTAGTGAATTTACCAAAATATTTGAGTGTTTTCTTTTAAAAACATTATGTTATTAATAATTGTAATCAATATTTTTTGTCTAAATGGGGGATTTGTGGCTTTTTGATGGGTTTGATAGATATATATGTATTATTTATTGATTGTTCTTTTGCCTTGATGCAAAAGAACCAAAAGATCAAGGCTTTATAAAAATTGGCTAAAAAACAGCTGTACTACGCTGCAAAATATAGGTATCTATGGTGGTTCTGTTCTTCTATCATCATTCGCTACTATGGGCGTTTCTGCAAATCTCTGCATAGATTTTGCGGCCGCTCCGTTTCGCTGTTTTTCTTAACGCCATTTTTATAAGGCCGTGGGATGTGTTTTTTAATTTGTTTATTGTTTTGTGTTCTTTTCTTTTCTGTGTGTTCTTTTGCCTTGATGCAAAAGAACCAAAAGATCAAGGCTTTATAAAAATTGGCTAAAAAACAGCTGCACTACGCTGCAAAATATAGGTATCTATGATCGTTCTGTTCTTCTATCATCATTCGCTACTATGGGCGTTTCTGCAAATCTCTGCATAGATTTTGCGGCCGCTACGTTACGCTGTTTTTCTTAACGCCATTTTTATAAGGCCGTGGGTTGTGTGTTTTCTTTGGTTTCTGTGTCTTTTTCTGTTTTGTATTTTCCGGTCATTATACAAACAGAGAGGGCTACCATATGGCAGCCCTCTCTGTTTGTATGGTAGAATGTGCTAATGAATTATGCTTTTAGAATATCGCGGGAGATAACGAGTTTTTGTATCTCTGATGTTCCTTCGCCGATAGTGCACAGTTTGCTGTCACGGTAGTATTTTTCTACCGGGAAGTCTTTTGTGTAGCCGTAGCCGCCGAAGATCTGAACTGCATCTGTAGCTACGCGCACACAAACTTCTGATGCGTAGTACTTGGCAAAAGCAGACTCTTTGGTCATTTTTTCGCCACGATTCTTGAGGTCTGCAGCCTGATAGATAAGCAGTTCTGATGCTTCTATCTGAGTGGCCATATCGGCAAGTTTGAAGGCAATAGCCTGGAAGTTAGCGATAGGCTGGTCGAACTGTTCGCGTTCTTTGGCATATTTCAGAGATGCTTCGTAAGCACCTCTGGCAATACCCAGAGAGAGGGCAGCTATAGAGATACGGCCACCATCGAGCACTTTCATTGCCTGATGGAAACCATCGCCTACAGGACCCATGCGCTGCGCATCGGAGATACGGCAGTTGTCGAAAATGAGTTCTGCGGTTTCGCTGGCGCGCATACCGAGTTTGTTTTCTTTTTTGCCTGCAGAGAAGCCCGGAGTGCCGCGCTCTACTATGAAGGCAGTAACATTATTCTTGGCACGAGGCTCGCCTGTGCGTGCTAAAACCACTGCTACATTGCCGCTGATACCGTGCGTGATCCAGTTTTTAGTTCCATTGAGTACCCAATCATCGCCATCGCGTGTGGCTACACAGCGCATATTGCCGGCGTCGCTGCCGGTATTGGCTTCTGTGAGTCCCCATGCGCCGATCCACTCGCCGGTAGCGAGTTTAGGCAGGTATTTTTTCTTCTGCTCTTCATTGCCGAAGTAGAGGATATGGCCAGTGCAGAGAGAGTTGTGCGCAGCTACTGAAAGACCGATAGATCCACAAACTTTTGCTACCTCGCTGATAATAGTAATGTATTCGAAATAACCGAGGCCTGAACCGCCGTATTCTGCAGGCACGAGAACACCCATCAGCCCCAATTCGCCCATCTGGCGGAAGAGATCTATGGGGAATTTCTGGGATTCATCCCATTCCATCATATCTGGTTTGATGTGTTTGGCTGCGAATTCGCGGACCATAGCTGCTATAGATTCCTGAGCCTCAGAGTATTTAAAATCCATTGTTTGTTATTAGTATACGTTACAAAGTTGCGCAATTTTACGACATTTTTTTCATAGCTTATCCATGTCGGTTTACTATTAAGTAATAGAAGCATGAAATAATGTGTGTTCATCGTAAAATACAGGTAGCAGGTACAATTTCATACGTGATTGTGTGTGCTATTTTGAATTTGTATACTGAGGGTTAAATTAACCGTATTAATATATTGTTTATAAAATATATTATATTAATTATTGTTATTCATTTCGACATTTTATATTTTATTTAAATTTACTTAAAATCGCTAAAAGCTACTTATTTTGATAAATAGTTGTTATTATTGCTTTTTAATTTATGAAATACAAAATGTGGTGTTAAATTGCATTGATCAAATATCCCTTCTGAAATGAAAAAGAAATACTTAAACTTATGTCTGGCGCTCGCACTTACGGGTGTGTCTTATGTTGCCGATGCGCAGTGTACTACTGCTGCCAATATTTATACCCTTGCCGGTAACCATATTCCCGGTTATGGCGGCGATGGAGGTGTTGCTACAGATGCGATGCTTACTTATCCGTATGCAGTAGCGTCGGATGCTTCAGGCAACATTTATATAGCAGACTACTTCAGTCATGTGGTACGTAAGGTGACTCCAAGCGGCATCATATCTACAATAGCGGGTACAGGTGGTGCCGGCTATAATGGCGATAACATAAGCGCAGTTTCTGCACAGCTGAATCATCCGGCGGGTGTTACTATTGGTCCGGATAATCACCTGTACATATCTGATATGTACAATGAACGTATCCGTAAAGTGAACCTTTCTAATGGAATCATTACAACTGTTGCCGGTGCCGGTTTGCATGGTGGCTGGCAGGGTGCAGGATTTGGTAATGATGGACCTGCAACTGCAGCAAATCTCACTTATCCAATGTGTGTGGCTTTCGACTGTACCGGTAATATGTATATTGCTGATAACGGCAGCCAGACAGTGCGTAAGGTAGATGCGGGTGGAATAATTACCCGTTTTGCCGGTACACATGAGGGTACTTATAATGGTGACGGTATACTGGCTGTAAACGCAGCACTGAATAACCCACGTGGTCTGGCAGCAGACTGTGAGGGCAATGTATTTATATCGGACGCATGGAACAACCGCGTGCGTATGGTAGATGCAGCAGGTATCATTACTACGTATGCCGGTAATGGTTTTTCAGGTTATTTTGGTGATGGTTTGCCAGGTGGCTCTGCCAGTTTGTTTGGCCCTTGGGGTATAACACTGGATGGTTGCGGTAATCTGTATATATGCGATTATGACAACTACAGGGTAAGGAAAGTAGATACAAACCGTTACATTACCACATTTGCAGGTATTGGCACACGTGGCTATACAGGCGATGGCGGTCCGGCTACAGCATCTGAAATATACCTGCCAAGCAGTCTGGCCATAACACCAGGCGGTACTGTGGTAATAGCAGACAACGGTAATTCTGTGGTACGCGGTATGAGTTTTTCTACGTTCAGTTCACGTTCTTTCAATGGTGGTACCACACAGGTATTGCATATTTATGAAGGTGAAACATTGAATCTGGAGCAAGTACTGGCTATGCCTACTACTTCTGTTTCTTCTGCATCATTTGCATGGGAAGTGGGATTGGGAGCTACGCATGGCAGTGTTGCAGGACTGAATGGTGCTGCACAGATGAAGGGTTCGTCTATGATGCCAACAGGTGTTACGTACACTCCGGAAGCAGGTTTTACCGGTAGGGATGAGTTTACTGTAAAGGGTAAAGATGGCAACAGCTCGGCATATACTACTGTAACAGTAATAGTAGAAGCTAAACCAATAGCTGTGAAAGAAATGGCTGTGGGTAAAGTGGTTGTATTCCCCAACCCCAATAATGGTTCTTTCCGTTTCGACTTCGTAAGCGAGACTGAGCAGGCTATGACACTGGTTGCAACAGACATAATGGGCAGGGTAGTATATACAGAAAATGTAGCTGCAAAAGAGGGTACTAACGACCTGAAAGTGACACTGCCATCATCTGTAGTTCGTCCATCGGTTGTGAGGTTGTCTCTGGTAGATGCTAAGAACAAAAAATATGAATCAGTAACAGTAACAGTTGGAGAATAGTTATTCTCTGTACACTTAATAATATAGGTAATGCCCCGCAGCAATGCGGGGCATTATTGTTTATGGGGCAATAGAAGAGATAAGAGTAGGAATGGTGTTTTGGTGGTTTCCTTATCCTGTAAGTTGGCTACATTTGCATTATGTTCAAAGAGGTATTCGATACATATAACTGGGACAATGTGGTGAGCAGTATCTATGCAAAGACTGCAGCAGATGTGGAGCGCGCATTGCATAGCAACAGGAGAACACCAGAAGATTTTAAGGCGCTCATCTCTCCGGCGGCTGCCCCGTATCTGGAGCAGATGGCGCAGATGAGTAATCGCATCACGCAGAAGCGTTTCGGGAAGACGGTGCAGTTGTATGCGCCCATGTATCTATCCAATGAGTGTCAGAATATATGTACCTATTGCGGGTTCAGCCTGGATAATAAGCTGCGCCGCAAGACCCTGACAGGTATGGAGATGCTGCAGGAAGCGGCCTATCTGAAGGAGCAGGGTTTTGGCCATGTACTGCTGGTGACCGGTGAGGCCAACAAGACGGTAGGCGTAGATTATCTGGCCAATGCGATAAAGATGTTGCGCCCTTATTTCGATAATATTTCTATTGAGGTGCAGCCGATGGATCAGGAGGATTACAGCAAGCTGATACAAGAGGGGCTGTATGCGGTGCTGGTATATCAGGAAACGTATCACAGAGATAATTACAAACTTTATCATCCGAAGGGAAAGAAATCTAATTTCGATTACCGGCTGGAAACGCCCGACAGGCTTGGCCGCGCGGGTGTGCACAAGATAGGGCTTGGTGTGCTGATAGGGCTGGAAGACTGGCGTGCCGACAACTTCTTTACGGCATTGCATGTGGGATATCTGGAAAAGAAATACTGGCAGACAAAGTACAGTATATCTTTCCCGAGGCTGAGGCCCGCTGAAGGACTGATAGAGCCCAAGGTGGCGATATCGGACAAGGAGCTGGTGCAGCTGATATGTGCATGGCGCATTTATAATGAGGAGATAGAACTGTCGGTATCTACGAGGGAGTGTGCGCTGTTCAGGGATAATATCATTCAGTTGGGGGCAACTTCAATAAGTGCAGGGTCTCGTACCAATCCGGGCGGATATACGATAGAGGAGGAGTCGCTGGAGCAGTTTGAGATAGATGATAACAGAACGGTTGCGGAGGTGAAAGCAATGATAGAGCGGAAGGGGTATAAGCCTGTTTGGAAGGATTGGGAGTTGCTGGTTTCTTAGAAGAGAAAAGTGCAGTTTCTTTAATGAGCTAAGCAGGTAGTAGATATTTGAAGTGTAAGCACTGATGAGTGGTGTGTGTTATTGCAGCGATGACATTGGTGAAAAGGTTTACGGATCAATAGTATAATAAGAAACAGATTTGTTGCATCAGGATGAAATAGCAAGGTATGGCAGGCAGATAATATTGCCTGAACTGGGACTGGAAGGCCAGGAGCGGCTGAAGGCTGCGCGTGTGCTGGTGGTTGGTGCCGGCGGACTGGGCTGCCCGGTGCTGCAATACCTTACTGCAGCCGGCATTGGTACTATAGGCATAGCCGATGGTGATGTGGTGGATGTGAGCAATCTGCAGCGGCAGGTGCTCTATACCATGGCCGATGTGGGTAAGAGCAAGGCACTGGTTGCTGCTCAGCAATTGTCGGCAGCGAATCCGTTTGTGCTTTTTCAGGTGCATCAGGTTTTTATGGATCATACCAATGCGCTGGAGCTGTGCCGCAACTATGATATAGTAGTAGATGGTTCTGATAATTTTGATACACGCTATCTGATCAATGATGCGTGTGTGCTGCTGGGGAAAACAATGGTATCGGGTGCTATCTATAAGTTTGAAGGGCAGGTATCTGTGTTCAACTACAAGGGCGGACCTACGTACAGGTGTTTGTTTCCCGAGCCACCGGGAGCGGGTGAGTCGCCCAATTGTGCAGAAATAGGGGTGGTGGCTACATTGCCGGGCATAATAGGTACTATACAGGCCAATGAGGTGATAAAGGTAGTGACGGGTATAGGAGCGGTGCTGAGTGGCAAGTTGCTGGTGGTAGATACGCTGACGATGCATACCATGACCTTCAACTTCGGGCTGAATGAGGCGAACAGGCACATTACTGCGCTGCCTGTGCCCGCACAGGTGCAGTGTGCTGTGCCTCCAGCACAGGTAAGCCGTGCTGAGCTGGATGCGCTGCTGGCAGCAGGTGCGGTGCAGCTGGTAGATGTGCGTGAAGAGGAAGAGCATGCTACCTTTAACATAGGTGGTGTGAATATGCCACTGTGGCGACTGGAGCAGGATTCGGTATTGCTGGACCCTGAAAAACAAGTAGTGGTGTACTGTGCTACCGGGGGCAGGAGCCGCAATGCGGTGGCCATGCTGCGGCAATTGGGCTTCGGGATGGTGAGCGACCTGAAAGGGGGTATCATGTAGGTTGCCTACCTGCCGGTTGATGTCGTTTTTTTATGAATTTTTGCGGGATCATTATTCCACCGACAGTAGTTGCGTAAATGCTGCTACGGGATCGGGGGCGGTCCAAATATGGCCGAGCAGGGCTGCGCCCTGAAACGGATATTTGCGGAGCAGGGCAATATTTGAGCCGTTGATGCCGCCAAGCGCTATTATGCAGGGGCAATAGGCGCCTGTTTTTTTCTTTTCTTCCTGCAGGGTGGCGCAACCGGCCAGATCTATACTGCCCATGTAGCCGGGTTTGGAAATGCTATTGAACACAGGACTGATGAATACATAGCCATATGGCACCTGATCTTCTGCTATTTCCTGCCAGGAATGGAAGGAGGT
This sequence comes from Bordetella parapertussis, assembly GCA_943331005.2. GTDB lineage: Bacteria > Bacteroidota > Bacteroidia > Chitinophagales > Chitinophagaceae > Nemorincola. The sequence goes on along the minus strand of CALQJX020000016.1, from coordinate 85,411 downwards.
AGATATAGCACTATGCGGTATGTGGCTGATGAGGGAAGGTGTGTCTGCCGCAGCGCGCACCATGCTGTTGAGGTGGATGCCGCCGAGCTGCATACGGGCATACAGGTCGAAATGGCGGTGCAGCACTATGCGGTTGTGGTATGTAGGGCTGATGGCATTGATGTAGCTGATGGTTTGCTGCGCTGTGTGGTGTTTTTTGCGCAGGTGCAGTCGTTGCAGGCCGGCACGGAAGAGTGCCTCTGCCAGGGCAGGTTCGTTATTTATATCTTCTTCCGGTGTTAAAACGATCAACTTCATACTGAACCTGTGTGATGTGCATGGTGCTGCGGCACTGTGTAGCTACCTCAAAAATAGGTCTATTCATACGTTAATATTATAGTACGATAAAGAAAATTGTGTGTTGCAGCCGGTGCAGTCAATATCTTTGCGGTTCCATTATGTATGCCATGACCAGAACTGCCAGAACCTTATTACTGTTTCCCAGCCTTGTATTTGTTGTGAATGTGCTGCAGGGATGCGGAGATAAGAAGCAGGAAGCCGATAATAAACCCAAGGGGCCTAAGATACTGGTGGCAGAGGGTATAGTGGTTCACCCTGTTGTGTTTCAGGATAATTATGTAACTACGGGTACGCTGCTGCCCAATGAAGAGGTGACGGTAATGCCGGAGATGGCAGGCCGCATCAGCGCCATATCTTTTAAGGAGGGTAGTGAGGTGCGCCAGGGGCAGCTGCTGGCAAGTATCTATAATGATGACATAAGGGCACAGCTGCAAAAACTGAAAGCCCAGCGCGAACTGCAGGTGAAGATAAAGAACAGGCAGGCCGCGCTGCTGGAGATTGGCGGTATAAGTGAGCAGGATTACGAAACCACCGGCACACAGATACAGGCCATAGATGCAGATATAGCCTATGCTACTGCGCAGCTGAGAAAGACAGCCATAGTGGCTCCGTTTGCAGGCAGAACGGGTATACGCAATGTGAGCGTGGGCGCAGTAGTGACCCCGGCCACGGTAATAACTACCTTGCAACAGACCGGCAATCTGAAAATGGATATGAATATACCCGAGCAGTACCGGGATGAGGTGAAGCCGGGTAAAAAAATGTTCTTTACAGTGACAGGCAAGGCAGATAGTTTTGCTGCTGTGATTGCCGCAGTAGAGCCCATGGCCAATGCGGCAACACGTACGCTGAAGGTGCGGGCAATGGTGAATAATAAGGACTACAAGCTGGGGGCAGGTGCTTTTACGCATATAGTAGTGCCATTTGATAATAATGCCCATGCGCTGCTGATCCCATCGCAGGCAGTGATACCTACCAACCGCGAAAAGGTTGTAGCTGTGGTGCGCAATGGCAAGGCAGTGATGACACCAGTGCAGATAGGTGCACGCACCAGCGATAAGGTGCAGATAGTGCAGGGCCTGCAGGATGGTGATACCATACTGGTGACCGGCATTATGCAGGTGAAGCCGGGTATGCAGGTAACAGTGAAGCTGCGCCAGTAATAACAAACCGCTTTTGGGGGAGTATATGTGACAAAAAGGAAAGTGATCTTTTACTTATGAGTAAAAATTTCTTTTTTACGGATTGTTATTTATATTTACTAATCATTAACAATTACGCCGCTGTATTGTGGCAAATTGTTGGTGAAACCCTTCTATGAAAAATACTTATTTGAACTACAAGGCATCCCTGTGTTCTGGTAATACTACCCAAGGACTGTTTCTCTCTCAAATGTTCAATGAATTTTCAACTTACTACAATGTCTGGTATAAACGGTCGGGGTATGACTGGGGAAGTACCGGGCATTATTATCGTCCGGCAACATTTGGCCCTATAGCAGCAACTGATGAGTTGATGGTAAGTCCGAATCCGGCAGGCAAAGAAATAACGGTGCATGCCGAGGGCAGGTATACTATTACTGACATGCCGGGGCGGCAAATGCAGCAGGGAGATCTGTATGCAGGCAAGCACAATATAGATGTGCAGCAGTTGCCGGCTGGCAACTATATTATTACTTTCTGTAAGGAGGGAGCAAGACCTGTGAAAAGAAAATTTACAAAACTATAATCAACAAATGGGTGCCTGTGTTTTTATGCAGGCACCCTCTAAAAAATGATATCATGAAAACAGTGAAACTAATAAAATTGTTTGCAATGTGCATAGTTGCAGCAGGGCGTATGAATGCGCAGATAATAACCACCTTTGCAGGTACAGTGTGTGGAAATAGTGGGGATGGAGGTCAGGCAACATCGGCAAAAATGAAACTGCCATTGGGCATAGTTAGGGATACAGCAGGTAATATTTACATAAGTGAATCTGCAAGCAATGTAATTCGAAGGGTTAATAAATATGGAGTAATTACTACATTTTGTGGTGCCGGGATAGATACAAATACAGGGGATGGTGGTCCAGCTATTCTATCCAATATTAGTATACCTACAGGAATCTGTGCAGATATATCCGGGAATGTTTTTGTAGCTGTTGCTGGTGGAAAAGTTCGTCGGATTGATTTGTTTGGTAACATAAGCACATTTGCAGGGAATGGCACTGCTGTATTTTCAGGTGACGGAGGGCCTGCAACGGCGGCTGGTTTGGGAGGAGTAACTTCTGTTTGTGTTGATAGTGATGGGAATGTTTATATCGCTTGCGGTTATCGAATAAGAAAGGTGAATGCAGTTGGCGTTATATCGACGATAGCAGGTACTGGTATAACGGGCTATTCAGGTGACGGTGGTATGGCAGATACCGCTAAAGTTGGAAATATTGATCAGATTGTGACTGATCATTTTGGGAATATATTTTTTACAGATGGTCTGACGGGAAGAATAAGAAAAATCAGCTTGTCAGGTGTTATAAGTACAGTAGCTGGAAATGGTGTAAATGGTTATTCGGGTGATTTTGGAATGGCTACTGCCGCACAGCTGAATGTGCCACATGGAGTATTTGTAGATAGTTGCGGGCTGATCTATATAGCAGATTATGGGAACCATAGGATACGCGTTGTAGATGAGGGTGGTAAAATATATACAATAGCAGGCACGGGCGTTACCGGCTTGTCGGGAGATGGAGAGTCTGCTACAGCGGCTCAGTTAAACAGGCCACATAATTTGTTCTTAGACAAAGAAAATGGTCTTTATATAACTGATGTTATGAACTGCCGGATCCGCAAGGTGGCATTGCCGCGCTGCGATAGTATGGTCTTTCCTGTAATGGTAGCGGATGTTGCTGCTACGGATGCTGCTATTGAGGTGCTGCCCACAGAGGGGAGCGGCGCTATTGCAGTGCGTGTAAACGGAACAGGCAGTGCGCAGGTGGCTATAGTAACAATGCAGGGCTCTGTACTGAGGGAATATGAACTGAAAAGAGGTATAACCACGCCACTAGAACCCCAGCTAGCGCCTGGCATGTACCTTGTAGTGGTGCAGACTGAAGGAGGCCGTGTGACCAAGAAGGTGGTTGTGAGATAAAGGCGGGTGCCTGAAGTGCGCTGCTTTCAGGCTTGCTGCCAGACAATGATGAAATAAAAAGTAAAGCCTGCACCGGAGGATGCAGGCTTTACTGTGATTATTGAAGGAGGTGATTATTTTACGAGATACATAACCTCTTTGATGAGTTTTACTGTGCGTGGCACATCGGGCAGATAAGCTGCAACGAGGTTTGGCGCATAGTGCATATTTGCATCGGCAGAGCAGATGCGGCGGATAGGCGCATCGAGGTAGTCGAATGCTTCTTTCTGCACACGGTAAGTGATCTCTGAAGAGATGCTGCCGAAAGGCCACTGTTCTTCTACTATCACCAGGCGGTTGGTCTTTTTTACAGACTCCACAATTGTTTGCCAGTCGAGCGGGCGAATGGTGCGGAGGTCTATCACCTCTGCACTGATGCCTTCTTTCATCAACTCTTCGGCTGAGGCCATAGCTACTTTCATCATCTTGTTGTAAGAGACAATAGTTACATCGGTACCGGCACGTTTCACATCGGCTTTGCCTATAGGAATGAGGTATTGTTCTTCAGGAACTTCGCCCATATCTCCGTAGAAACTTTCACTTTCCATGAATACAACCGGATCTTCGTCGCGGATAGCGGCTTTGAGGAGTCCTTTGGCATCGTATGGGTTGATTGTAGAGATCACTTTGAGGCCGGGCACATTGGCATACCAGCTTTCGAAGGCCTGAGAGTGCTGTGCACCCAGCTGACCAGCAGAGCCGTTGGGGCCACGGAACACGATAGGGCAAGTAAACTGTCCTGCGCTCATAGAAACTGTTTTGGCAGCATGGTTCACGATCTGGTCTATGGCCAGTTCGGCAAAGTTCCAGGTCATGAATTCTATGATGGGGCGGGTATTGTTCATAGCCGCGCCTACGCCAATGGCGGTAAAGCCAAGTTCGGCAATAGGGGTGTCTATGACCCTGCGGGCGCCGAATTCATCGAGCATACCCTGGCTTACCTTGTAGGCGCCATTGTACTGGGCTACTTCTTCGCCCATAAGAAAAACGCGGGGGTCGCGACGCATTTCCTCTTCCATTGCTTCCCTTAGTGCCTGTCGTAATGGTATTGTACGCATAAAATATTTTCTATATAATTATGAATGTTTGCTATGAATGATGGTATTGAAAGATGCAAATGTACTACTAAACATGTTAATTTTTCTCTCTCCTGAAGGTGACCACAGAAGTATCTGCGAGGCCTTCTTCGAGCTGGCGTATAAAAGTGAGTTGTAAGTGCTGTTCGTTGAGCATGGCAATGTCTATTTTTAGGTGTTCGGTCTGGCCAAGTTCGTTGGTTTCATCGAGTATCAGTTTGCCGTCTTTGTCTATGAACCAGGTGCCTTTTTCGGTTTTTCCGGGAAAGCTGAAGAGGGCAGTGCTATCGAACTTGAATTCGAAGATACTATTGGTGTCTATGCTGATCTGAGCGGCATAGGCACTATCGAACTGTACCCTTAGTTCGCGGCGCAGACTGTCTATGTTGGTTACACCATAGATGAATAGGTTAGTTTCATCAGAATTGTTCTGCCCCATGGTGTCTATGAACTGTTTGCTGCTTCTGAAGAAGTTGTCTTTATCTCTGTTCTCTACGCGTACAGAGTGCCATTTGCCGAGCAGGAGGCGGGTTTTGTTGTTGTGACAGGAGTAGAGGCACACCAATGAAAGCAGCAGCAGCAGACGTTGTCTGAAGCCGGCAATGCGTATGAAGAGTGGCTGATCTTTCCCCATCGGGAATTGCTTGTTTTTACTCAAGTTCTATTAATACCGCACCTTTTTCTACAGCTGTGCGTTCATTTACTCTTATAGCTTTTACGGTTGCTGGAGCGGTAGCTTTGAGGATGTTTTCCATTTTCATAGCTTCCAGTATCACCAGTCCGTCACCTTTATTGATCTGCTGGCCTGGGGAAACCAGTATTTTCAGTACCAGTCCTGGCATTGGCGCCTTTATGGGTTCTGCTTTCTGCATAGCCTTGAGATCGAGCCCCATATTGCTGAGCAGGAGATCTATGGGTTCTTTGATAGCGGTGTTGTATTGCTGGCCGTTCACACGCACATTTACTTCTTTGGCACCGGCATCTATATGCTCTACAATGGCAGTGTAGCTTTTGCCATTGTGCAGCACACTGATCATACCATTGGGTTGCAAAGATATATCGGGAGTAGCGTGGTCGCCATTGAGCTGCATGCCATTGTCTTCGGCGACTATGCTATATGTTTTCTTTTCGTTTACGGTAATCTGCAACATGCTACAAATTTAATGATGACAAAAATAGTGATTTACGGATGGTTTACAGAAAAATATCCAAGAGGGAGTATATATATAATAAAAAGACGGGGCATGTGTTTTTGCCCCGTCTATGAATGTGTTATATAGGAAGATTATTTACCTGCCAGTTCTTTTACTTTGGCAAAAACTTCGTTCTCACCACCTTCTTCGTAGCCAATGTGTTTCCATGCAGCTTTACCATCCTTGTCTATGATGAGTGTAAAGGGAACAGACTGGAAGTTGAGTGAGCGCTTGAGGTCGGAGTTCGGGTCAATATAATAAGGGAAGCTCCAGCCCTGCGATATGGCGTAGGTGCGCATGAGCCCCTCTGCGCGAGCCTCGTCTATAGACATGGTCATGTAGTTGAAGTCTACTTCTTTTTTCCAATCGGCCAGTTTGAGGCTGATGTTCTTGATCTCTTTCTTGCAAGGAACGCACCAGGTAGCCCAAAAGCTGATGACGGTGATCTTGCCTTTTTCAATGGTTTGGTTGAAAGGGATCTTCTTGCCAGTGCTTACATCTTTGACCTGAGTAGTAGGGAGGTCCTGAGCATGGCTGATGTTTGTTGCTAAAAGGCAAACAAATGCAAAAAGGATTTTTTTCATAAATTTTTGTTTTTAAAAATAATAAGCGAAAACTTTGCCACTTTTACCTTCGGGGCTAAATTCGGAATAAACTTTAACAATTCTTACTTATAAATGAAAAAACAATTCTTATTTATCGCAGTGTTTTTCATGACAGGCAAACTGTTTGCACAGGGTACATTTTCGGGTGATCTGATGATGAACCTGAATTTCTTCATGAAAGATACGAACATTAAGGCATCCGGCAATCCACTTTATGATAATGCATTGAGTGGAAGTGATGCCTGGTTGTCTATGAGGTATGCCATAAACGGGTATACTTTTTTTGCGAGAGCAGATGGTTTTGATAATTCGAATCTTAAGAATCCGGTGTCGCCCAATACTGACTTTGGTATAGGTGCATGGTCTATAACTAAGGAAATGGACGATCTGTCTATCACAGTTGGTTCTATATATGACCAGATAGGTAGTGGTATACTGTTTCGTTCTTATGAAGACAGAGGCCTGCTGATAGATAATGCGCTAATGGGTTTTCAGCTGAAATACAAGTTCAGCGATAAGTTCTCCATGAAAGGTTTTACCGGACAGATGAAGAACAATAACAGCGATAATAACCTGATCAACAATGTGCGCTATGCACCGGTGGTAAAGGGTATAAGCGGAGAGGGAGACCTGAACGTAGGTAAGGCACATCTGGTGCCCGGTTTTGGTGCGCTGAACCGCACGCTGGATGGCGCTTCTATGAACAATGTGGCTGCGGGTATCAATGCACTGGATACTGCAGACCGTTTCCTGCCGAGGTATAATACATATGCATTCACTGCATATAACACACTTACATACAAGAACTTGTCGTGGTATGTGGAAGGTGCTTACAAAACACATGAAGCGATCCTGATCACCAACCAGTACGATCCGCATTTTGGTAAGCTGGCCGACAGGGATGGTAACATAGTTTACACCTCGGTGAACTACGGTCGTAAGGGGCTGGCACTGAGCCTGACCGGTAAACGTACAGAAGACTTTACAATGCGCACCTCGCCTAATGAAACAGTACTGAAAGGTATGCTGAACTGGCAGCCGATAGTAGCTGTAATGCGTCCGTTGCGCCTGATGTCGCGCTACACACCGGCATCTCAGGACCAGTCTGAAATGGCAGGAACTGCGCAGATGAATATCTCACCAAACGATGTTACTACCTTTACGCTTACCTATACGCACATCAATACATTGACCAATGAGAAACTTTACAGAGAAGCATATGCAGAGGGTGTTTATCAGGGCATGGACAAGTGGGTGCTGGAAGGTGGTGTGCAGTATATAGAATATAACCTGGATGCCTACCAGATAAGGAGTATCCCATTCCTGACGCTGTATGGTATCACTCCGTTTGCTGAACTTACTTATAAGATAACTGACAACAAGTCGCTGAGGATGGAAATGCAGTACATGCATGCCAATCAGGATTACGGATCATGGGCATTTGCGTTGGTGGAGTATAACATAGCGCCTAAGTGGTCTTTTACGATATCTGATATGTATAATGTAAAGCCGAATCCGGGTGCAGACAATCTGAATTATAAAAATCCGGGTAACCACTACTACAACTTCTTTATGGCGCACACCAGGGGAGCAAACCGCTTTACACTGGCTTATGTGAAGCAGGTAGATGGTATCAACTGTTCTGGTGGTGTATGTCGTTATGAACCTGCATTCAGTGGTGTGAAAGCTACTGTTACTTCCAGCTTCTAATACAAACAAAGCGACGTAAACCCATCTGCGAAAGTGATATTGAGTAAACGATATGTGGCCATACTGTATATCCTGACAGCCGGCAGTACTGTACTGCACGGGCAGGAAAATAAACGCAGGCTGGAAGCTATGCCACTGGTGACCCCTGTGGTAATAGACGGTAAGCTGAGCGAAGCTGTATGGGCAACTGCACAGACGGCTACTACGTTCACACAATCTTCGCCACGCCCCGGTCAGCAATCGCTGCAACGTACTGAAGTGCGTGTGCTTTATGACGACGATGCGGTGTATATAGGTGCTATGCTGTATGAGCAAAACAAAGACAGTATAGTTAGGCAACTATCGCCCAGAGATGAATTTGAGAATAGCAATACAGATGCATTTGGAGTAACGTTTGATACCTATTTCGACAGGCAGAATGCTACCCAGTTCATAGTAACTGCAGCAGGTGTGCAGGCCGATGGGATAGTGAAGTTTGACGCTGTAGACAGATCGTGGAATGCAGCCTGGTTCTCGCGTGTGGCCTATACCGACAGTGGCTGGAGTGTGGAAATGAAAATACCCTATTCGGCATTGCGATTTCCGAAGAAAGCGGTGCAGGAGTGGGGTGTGAATTTTGTGCGTATCATAAGAAGGCACCGGGAAAGATCTTACTGGAATAAAGTAGACCCGATGGTGACCAATGTAATAGGTCAGTCTGGTGTGCTGCACAATATACAAGACATAAAAGCACCATTGCGACTGGCGTTGCTGCCTTATGTATCTTCTTATGTGGAAGACTATGCAGGTGCCCGTGCGCAGACAGTGAACGGTGGTATGGATGTGAAGTACGGACTGAGTGAAAGTTTTACGCTGGATATGACACTGGTACCCGACTTCGGGCAGACCTTGTTTGACAACCGTGTACTGAACCTCTCTCCGATAGAAGTGCGCTATGACGAGCGCAGGTATTTCTTTACGGAGGGTGTGGACCTGTTCAATAAGAACGATCTTTTTTATTCGCGCAGGGTGGGCGGGTCGCCCATCAATCTGAAGTACCTGAAAGGGCAGCTGGATAGTAATGAAGTGGTGACCAATAATCCTGCCAATACCCGGTTGTACAATGCGGCAAAATTCTCTGGCAGAACCAAGGGTAAAACGGGTATAGGTATTTTTAATGCTATATCGGCGCCAACCAGCGCAACTGTGCTGGATACCATTGCCGATATGCAGCGAAGGGTACAGACAGCACCACTTACCAACTATAATGTGCTGGTGGTAGATCAGGCGCTGAAAAACAATTCTTACATAAGTCTGGTAAATACGAATGTGAACAGGGCAGCGCATAGCTATAACGCCAATGTAAGTGCGGTGCTTTTTAAGTTTGCCGACAAAGACAACAGATACGGGGTAAACGGATCGGCAGATGTGAGTCAGCTGTTCTTTGCAGATAGCACCAGTATAGGGCACAGAGCATCGCTGAACTTTGGCAAGCAGCGCGGTAACTATACCTGGACCATGTATACCAAGGCGATAAGCGACAATTTCAATCCGAATGATCTGGGCTATCTGGACAGGAATAACATAGTGTCTTGTGTATTGTATAATGTATACAATACTTACAAGCCCTTCTGGAAGTTCAATAATACTTACAACAAGATAGGGCTGGAGTATTACCGTACATTCAATCCGTCTACGTTTACACGGGCTGCCATACACGGCAACCATACTTATACGTTTCGCAGCTTCCTTACTACCGGATTGTATTGGGACTGGCAGCCGGGCGTATCTTACGATTATTACGAACCCCGCACCCCGGGCAGGTATTTTACGCAGCCAGCCAATAATATGTTTGGCGGATTTTACTCTACCGATTACCGGAAAAAGTTTGCCTTTGATATAAGCGGTAGCAAGCGGTGGTATGGTGCCAGCAACAGACAAACAGAAGGGTGGAACATATCGCCGAGGTATAGGTTTACCAATAAATTATCTGCGATCTATAGTTTTTCGAGGAATGATGCCCGCAATGATGTGGGGTATGTGAACAAGGTGAGTGACAGTATATACCTGGGGACGAGGTATCTGCGTACCTACATCAACGCACTTTCTGCGGCTTATATCTTCAAGCGTACTATGTCGCTGAAGCTGGAGGGCAGGCATTACTGGTCTCAGGCCGAGTATTCGAAGTATGGATTGCTGGCCAATGATGGCAGCCTGGTGTATGGTACCGGTTACAGCCGAAATCACAACATTAATTATAACTCTTTTAATGTGTACATGAATTTTGTTTGGCAGTTCAAGCCCGGCAGCGAGATGAGTGTAGTGTATCAGAACAGTATCTACACATCGGGTCAGGGACTGGTGAGCGGTTATTTTGATGATCTGAGCCGTACAGTGCAGGCGCCGCAAAGTAATAGCCTGTCGTTGAAGATAATTTACTATCTGGATTACCAGACAATGGAAAAGGTGTGGAAGAAAAGCTGATCTGAGCAGGTGAAAGTGAAGAGTGGGAGCCGCCAATGCTGATGTAGGGGCATAAAAAAACTGGTAAGTTACTCACATCGCACCGCTACAACCAAACGCCCTTGCTACATTCCTGTCCTGGGGGATTCATCGGGAGCTGGCCGTATAAGACTTACCAGTGCTGCAAAGGTAGTAACATTTTTCAATTTTCGAAAACCTCCGGTATATAAAATTCAATCTACTTTGTAGGGCGGGTTCCGGGGCATGAATAATCTGCTATACGTCAATATCCATGCGTATGCGCCAGTGTTTGGGCAGGTAGTTGTTGGTTCTGTTGCCGAGGCCTTTTATCCAGCCCAGTCCCCAGCCGTTATATTTTACCACCTGCCAGCCTTTGGGGATATTATCAATTCCCATTTCTTCCCTTTTCAGGAAGCGAAGCGCCTGTTCGCGGTTAGTATCAATACTTGGGAGTTCGGGTGCTATATCGGTGCTTAGTGCTATGTCGTGTGCGGGCAGCCATTCCTTGGGCATGGGTGAGCCGACTTCCAGTCCGGTGCGGCGCAGGTAGGCTACTTGCTGCAAGAGGTGGATGTCGGCCTCGTGCGCTGCATTGATGGCGTGCCAGGTATTTTCTTTGCCCGGAATAAATAATGTGTCATCGCCGGAAAGCAGGTAGCCGGCCTGATCCTGGATCTTCTGATTGCGGGCAGTTTTGAACTTAGGCAACTTAGGAGCGTCAGTCTCATCATTTTTTTGCATGGCGGCAATGAAGAAACCTTCGCCTTTTACATTGTGGGGGAAGAAGCGATAACCCGTCATTTTGTTTTTCGGACAAGCAATAGCTTCTATACCCGAGCCGGCGGGTGGGGTAGTGGACAGGTCGCTAACACCAAAGGTATCTGCCATCCAGTCCAGAATCTGTTCATCTTCCTGAGGCGAGTAGGAACAGGTGGCGTAAATAAGAATGCCGTTTTGTTTGAGCGAAGGCCATATATCGGCCAGGATGCGCTGCTGACGGCCGCTGCATAAATTCACATTGTCATCGCTCCATTCGTTGAGAGCGGCAGCATCTTTGCGCCAAAGGCCCGAGCCACTGCAGGGGGCATCTACTACAATTATATCGAAGTAGCCTTCCAGCCTGCCAATGTCTTTGGGGTCGTTGCTGGTAACCCATGTGTTCCTGTATCCCCAGCGGCACATATTCTCTTCCAGAATAGAGGCACGGGTACGAATAACCTCGTTGGATATGAGCAAACTATCCCTATCGAGCAGGGAAGCGATAAGCGTGCTTTTGCCACCCGGTGCCGCACAAAGATCGAGCACCCGCAGGTTGGTGCGCCCGTCTATGAACTGAGACAACATGCGGGAAAGGAACATAGAGGATGCTTCCTGTACGTAGTATGCGCCTGTATGGTAGGCCGGATCGAGGGTGAATACAGGGCGCTCCGGCAGATAGATGCCACCGGGACACCACGGTACTTTTTCTTCTGAATCGAACAGCCCTGAACCCTTTATGGGGTGCAGGCGCACAGATACGGGGGCTTTGTGTTGGTGAGCAGCAATAAATGCCTGCTCGTTGAAGCCGGGAGTGCCTTGCAGCTCCTGAAGTAAAGTTGCCGGTATGTTCACGATACAGAAATAAAAGCAGGCCAAGTTGCGCCCGCTCAAAAATACTCATATTGTAGCTGAAAGCACTAATGTTCTGTTTATGCAGGATATTCTGTTCTAATTTCTACTTTTGGGGTTACATGAAATTAGTTGCTTCCCTGCTCACGTTTCCGCCCACCGGTTGGTGGGTATATGCTGCCCGGGCAGAAGAGATCCTGTTTGAAAAGCAGGAACATTTTCAGAAAATGTCTGATCGTAACCGGTACTGCATCAGCGGTTCCAATAATAGTATACTACTAACTATTCCGCTGGTGAATGGGCGGAATCAGGCGGCCCCCATACAGCAGGTGCAAATACTGAATGATGGTAAATGGCAGGTGCAGCATTGGCGTACGCTGGTTTCGGTGTATAACAGGTCGCCTTACTTCTATCATTATGAAGCTACACTGAAACAATTGTTTGATACGGAATATGACAAGCTGACCGATTTTAACATGGCTGCGCTGAACTGGGTACGGCAGCAAATGAAGCTGAACTACCAGGCAGCAGCAACCGACAGTTATGTGAAGTACTATGGGCATGAGTATACCGATCTGCGGGGCTGGAAGAATGATCTGGTGCCTGAAGAGCTTTATTATCAGGTGTTTGAGGATAGGATAGGTTTTGTGCCCGGATTGAGCATACTGGATCTATTGTTCTCTGAAGGTCCCCGATCTGCAGACTGGCTGAGGAAACAGGGGATAAAAGGGTGACATCAGGCTCCTATGTTTTCTTTTTACCTATTTAATTCTATTTTTACAAAAATCACAAACCGGAAATTAATGAAGAAGATCATAATGATGGCGTTGTCCATAACCCCATTCCTTGCCAGTGCACAGGACGACCTTATCAGGAAGATAGAGATGAACAGGAGCTATACCAATACTCCTGCCAAGGGTTCTGATAAGAAAAAAGACGAGCCGGGAAATAAATATAAATTCAATAAGATCATAGATCTGGAGCGTACCGGTGTGAAGAACCAGGCCAGCTCAGGTACCTGCTGGAGTTACAGTACCAACTCTTTTCTGGAGAGCGAAATGATGCGTATGGGTAAGGATCCGATAGAACTGGCTCCTATCTTCAGCGCGCATTGTGTGTATAACGAAAAAGCGATCAATTATGTGCGTATGCACGGTTCTGTGGCCTGGGGCGACGGAGGTTCGTGCCACGATGTGATAAATATGTATGCCAAATATGGCGCTATGCCACAGGAAGTATATACCGGCCTGCACTATGGTACAGACAAGAACAAGTTTGCAGAAATGCAGGCTATACTGAAGTCTATGCTGGATGCGGTGGTATCTAACCCCAATGGTAAACTGACCCCATCCTGGAAAAAAGCATACGATCAGGTGCTTGATTCTTATCTGGGTGAAATTCCTGAGTCATTTAAGTGGAATAACAAAAACTATACTCCGCAGAGTTTTGCCAAGCAGCGTGTGGGTATACATGCCGAAGATTATGTGGAGCTGACCTCTGTAATGACAGCACCTTACTACAAGAAAACCATGCTGATGGTGCCGGACAACTGGTCATTCGACAGGGTATATAATGTGCAGATGGAAGATCTGACCGATATTATCGATAATGCACTGAATCGTGGTTTTACAGTATCGTGGGCTACAGACGTAAGCGAAAAATACTTCAGCTGGAAGAATGGGGTGGCGTATGTGCCTGAGAAAGACTATGATAATATGAACGATTCTGAAAAGAAATACATGTTCGATGGTCCTAAGTATGAGCGTAACATTACTCCTGAACTACGCCAGATGGCATTTGATAACTATGAAACCACAGATGACCATGGCATGCATATAGTAGGTCTGGCATCTGATCAGAATGGTCGTAAATATTACATTGTGAAGAACTCATGGGGAGATAAGAACGACTATAAAGGTTATATATACGTGTCTAAAAGCTATGTGCGGTATAAAACAACTGCAATATTGCTGCACAAGAATGGTGTGCCCAATGAATTGAGGAACAAAATGAATTTCTAATACCCGCTTTAGTAATATTTTCAGGCGAGGATCGGTAAGATCCTCGCTTTTTTGTTTTTTAGTAGGCATGTTCGCATATGGAAAATGTTGACTATTAACTCAATGCAGTAAAAGGAGATTAATTATTAACTTTATTCACATTTATATTTTTATATTTATTTGGATGTTGTGAAATTTTAAAAAATCTGCATAAATTGCTAGTTGAATTTTAGGAATACTATAACAATGCTGAATTGCATTGTGACTATAGTGTTATGTTGGGTTTATTTTATCAATCAGGTTATATGAAAAAAGTACTTTTACTTCTATTACTCTGTTGCTCTGCAGTTGTTTACGGACAAACTACATCGAGCTTTACTTTTTCCCGCTACATAGGTGCTTATACATCTATTGTTGGTGGTCCGGGAACCGTTGCTACAACAGTTTTGTCGAAGGATGACACAACTATGTTGAGTGTGCCAATCGGATTTACCTTTTCGTATTGTACTACACCATATACTACCCTTTCAGCGAATTCTAATGGCTGGTTGTCTCTGGCCAATACAATTTATGGCTCTACCGCTTCAACTACCATCAACTCTTCATTGAATCATGACGCATCTGTATTTGCAGCAATGGGTGGCGGTATAGGTTTGCTGATGCCTTTCTGGGATGATCTGAAAGGTACCGGTTCTACAGCTTATTATCAGACTTCAGGAACTTCCCCTTACAGGGTATTTACTTTTCAGTGGGGTAGCCCAACATCTATGTGGAGAACTATCACAGGTTCAGGTACAGCAACCTTTCAGGTGAAGCTTTATGAAACTACCGGTGTAATTGAGTATATATATGGCCCCAGTAGTTATTCTCTGAAAACAGCAACGATAGGTCTGAGCAATAGTACAGGCGATTATAGAACGCTTACCACAGAAGCGTCTACTACTACCGGCGCCGGCTGGACATATCTTATTGACACAACGCCAGTACTGAATACAGTAATGGAATGGGCGCCACCATGCCCAACTCCTCCTCCTGCATCTACAGGTACATTTACGGTATGTCAGGGTGCTACAACAACACTTTCTAACACGGCTGTTGGCGGGACTTGGATCAGCAGCAGTGTGAGTGTGGCAACAGTAGGCTCTGGTACAGGTGTAGTAACCGGTATTGCAGGTGGTGTGGCGAATATTTCCTACAAATTAAGTCCGGGATGTTTTGCTATTTCTGTTGTAACAGTAAATGCACTGCCAGATACAATAGTTGGTGGGGCTAATGCCTGCGAAGGTGGCACTAAAATATACTCTGATGTAACTACAGGTGGTACCTGGAGCAGCAGCAACACTGCTGTTGGTACAATTTCTTCCGGAGGTGGATTTGGTGGTGTTACTTCAGGAACTACCACTATCAGCTATACACTTGCTACAGGATGTGCCAGGACACTGGATGTAACAGTAAACTCTCAGCCTGTAATTACAGGATCTAATATTGCCTGTATAGGCGACACTACTGTGCTGACAAGTGTGGTTACGGGTGGCACCTGGAGCAGCAGCAACATAGCCAGGGCAACAGTTGATGCTTATGGTAATGTGGTAGGTGTGACCCTTGGCAGTGTCATAGTAACCTATACTGCAGCAAGTGGTTGTAAAGACACCATACTGATGACCGTGCAGACCGATTGCGGTACTGCAGTACATGACATAAACGGTACTGCCGGCAAAATAAATATCTTCCCGCACCCAACAAATGGTGACTTCTATCTGTCTATACCAATGTCTGGTAGTGTAGAAGTTTCTATATCAGACCTATATGGTAGGGTATTGATCAGCAAAAAAGTAGATGTTGTGCGTTCAAACAAGATCCACTTCAATGAAAGTGCGAATTTGCCAGCCGGTTCATATATACTGAGAGTTGCCAATAACGATCAGATGTTGACTGAAAGGATGACAATAATAAAGTAGTAGAACAGAAGGTTTAAAAATAATTCATACATTATATAATAATTACTCAGACATGAATACCAAAAAATTGCTTCTTGCACTTATTGCATTTATTGGTTTCGGTATCAATTCCCACGCCCAATTGGTTTGTCCTCCCAATATCGATTTTGAATTGGGTGATCTTTCAGGATGGACATTCTTTACCGGTGTATTCAGTGGAGGTGTACCGGATGCCACAGTGCCGGGTGCGCCGATAGCATGCAGGCATACGCTTACCAAGGCTGCCGGACTGATAGGTTGTACGGGTCCGGGCGGAGTTGGTCCGCTTGATCAGTATGGTGGATTCCCTGTTCTGGCACCGGGTGGAGGTAGTTATTCTCTTCGTGTAGGTAAGAACGAAAATGGTGGTTTTACAGAAAAGGCCAGGTTTTATATTCAGATACCTTCGGGATCAGACAATTACAGTCTGATCTATCGTTACGCGGTTTGTTTTCAGGATCCGGGTACGAGTCACACTCCTGCACAGAAACCACAGTTCATTGTTCGTGTATTTGACTCTGCCGCAACAGCCGCAGCAGGTGGTGTAGTGCCTGTGCTTGTAGGTGATACTGCCTGTTCTTACTTTAAATATACAGCTGGTGGTACATTGCCTGGTTTCTCTACCAATAGTGTATGCGGTACCTGTATACCTGCTTCTAGTTCAGCAGGTAACTATGTACAGTACAAGGGATGGACCACTTCTACGGTCGATCTTTCGGGTCTTGCAGGTACTACGGTAGGTATTGACTTTATCAGTTCAGATTGTCAGCCAACCGGACACTTTGGTTATGGTTATGTGGATATGAGTTGCGGTCTTTTCAGGATCTCTGCTTCTATCTGTGATACATTGACACCGCCGGTGCTTACTGCACCTGATGGTTTTGCGGGTTATACATGGTATGACTCTGCTACATTCAGCGTTGTATATGGTACGGGTGTAAGTATCACTATACCTTTCCCACCAACGCCTGTCACAATAGCAGTGGTACTGACTCCACTTCCGGGTTACGGATGCCCTGATACCTTGTATACACGCATCAGTCCTTCAGCACTGAGCATTCACCCATCAAACGATACGGCCATATGCCGTGGGCGTAGTGTGATGCTGGCATCTAATGCTACCGACATTGCGACCCCTATATATTATAGCTGGACACCGGCAACGGGATTGAGTTGTGCCACATGTGCCAACCCTATAGCCAGCCCGACAGTTACTACAGCCTATTCGCTTACAGTAACCAATGTGAACGGCTGTACTGCTGAACACGTCTATAATGTCACCATTTTGCCGGATCTTATAACTACGGTAACGGTGGATACGCCAACCTGTCAAGGTTTTACTAACGGCTCTGCGACTGTATCTGTTACTACAGGTGTAGCACCTTATTATTATACCTGGAGTACCGCACCAGTACAGACAACATCTACTGCTTCTGCTTTAGGTGCAGATACCTATACCGTTATTGTATTTGATGCATTTGGCTGTACAGATACCAATACGGCAATCATTAAAGATCCGGATCCAAGGATCATTAACATCGATACTTTCTTTAACCCCACAACCTGTCTGGGTGCAGATGGTATCATTGTAATAGAAGGATTGATTGCGCCTGGCGTTTCTTACACGTTATCTTACTTATACGGAGGCGTGCCACAAACGCGAGTAGTAGTAGCAGATCCATTCGGTAAACTGAATTTGAATGGTTTGATGCAGGGTGTTTATTCTAACATAACGATAATTGGTGCTACCTGTGTTTACAATCTGGTAGGTCCTGTTACCCTGGTGGATCCACCAGTTCCAGATCTGTCGGGTGTGACCAGCAATAGTTTTGTTTGTGTAAACGATACATTGAAATTGTTTGCGAACAGTACTACTCCTGGTGTTACCTTCCAGTGGGATGGTCCGGGCGGATATTCATCAGGCCTGCCTAATCCGATACTGGTTCCGGCGACTATGGCAATGGCAGGTGTTTATTCTGTAACGGTTTCTAAAGCAAACTGTTACAATTATGGCTCTACTCTTGTTGAGATCCGACCATTGCCAACACCGGTAGCTACAAGCAATACTCCGGTATGTTCTAATGACACTTTGTTCCTTTATAGTGTGTCTTCAGTAGGTGCTACATCTTATGTGTGGTATGGTCCTAACTTCTTTAATTCTTACGACCAGAATCCTTATGTAGCATTTGTGCAGACAGTATCTACAGGTGTTTATACTGTAAATGTTACCTGGAACGGCTGTACAGTAGCCGACACCATGTCCATCACTATTAATCAGACACCGGCTGCTCCTTTGTATAATGATACCAACTACTGTCAGAACGACATAGCAGTTCCATATGATGTGCTTGGTACTAATCTGGTTTGGTATACAACACCAACAGGTGGTGTGGGAACAAGTACGCCTCCGATACCATCTACCAAAAACAGCGGTATCTTTCCCATGTATGTAACACAGACATCGCCTGAAGGGTGTACCAGCGAACGCTCTAAGGTAACAGCGAGGGTTTGGTTGTATCCTAAGATAGATCTGTCAATTACCGACAGCGTATCGTGTGCCGGTAAGAATATTACGTTTACAGTACAGAATGTACAGGAAGGTAATTATGGCTACACATGGCAGTTTGAATCTGTGACAGACAGCATCAAGGATATGAACCCGATCTATCACTCTTTCAATGTTCCGGGTACTTATACTGTGGCTGCAACAGCATATTACAGATATTGTCCTACGATCAACCTGAAGAAAGTGATCAATGTATATCCATATCCATCTTTCGATCTGGGAGCTGATACGACAATCTGTCCGGGCAGCTCTTCGATACAGTTGTCAGCAGATCAGCTGAATACTTACGGATATACTGCTAAATGGAAATGGGGTACAGGTGAGACCACTCCGAAGATCACAATTGTGGCACCAGGTACATACCGTGCTACAGTAACCATCAATGGTTGTGAGTCGAGCGATACTATTAAAGTGGACAAAGATTGTTATATCAATATCCCGAACATCTTTACTCCTAATGGTGACGGTGTGAATGATTACTTCTTCCCACGTCAATTGTTGTCTGCCGGTCTTACACAGTTCGACATGAACATCTACAACCGTTGGGGTCAGCTGGTATTCTCTGCCAACTCGCTCGAAGGTCGCGGATGGGATGGCCGTATGAACGGTACGCCACAGCCGGAAGGTGTGTACATTTACACTATTGATGCGGTGTTCAAAGACGGACAGAAAGAAACGCACAAAGGCAATGTGACCCTGATGCGATAAGTGGGAATATTGAAAAAGCAGGGCAGTGATAGAACTGCGTAAATTGAAAAATTGAATAACAGCAAACAAAACGATCATTAAATGAAAAACATACTGTTTATAATTGGTCTTACTTTTCTGGCAAGTTTTACTCAGGCGCAGGAAGTGAAAGATGTAAAACGCAATACAATAGCTTACATCACCCGTTCTACTATTCAGAACAGTGAGAAGCAAACGCTATGCGTTTTTCAGCCCGACGGACGTATTGTGGATGGTAAGGCCAATACCATTGGTTATCTTGTAAATAATGCTGAACTGCAGGATAGAGACCGCAAGACGGTTGCCTACATACAGTTTGACGGTACTGTGCAGGATGCTAACAAGCAGAAGATCGGCAGCATAATGTATGCTACCGGCCCTGTGATAAGCAATGGTACTGTAATAGCCACAATGGAGAATGTAGAGCCAACATGGGCTGCTGCTTATTTCTTCCTCTTCAGGTTTCAGGAAAAGCTGTAACAACAGTTATAGTTGAACATACTAACGGGTGCGTTTTCATAGAAAACGCACCCGTTTTGTTTTAGGTAGTATTGTTATTGCTTTTTGTAGCAGTATCTGGTTTCCATGCCGCTGCAGGCACCAATTATCAGCGTGTCTTTTGTGAAGTTGATACAGCTGATGGAATCTCCAGGATAATTGAGCTGATAGTCTGCACAGTATTGGGTGACCCTGAATGTTTTGAAACTATCGGTATGAGTGAGTTTGCCATTCTGGTAGTAGGATGCGGTGCTACAGTTGCTGAAAGTGACCAGCTGTTCAGGTACGGAATATGATTTGTGTCCTTCTTCCAGTATTGCAACCAGTTTCCAGGTGCCGTTCAGTTTAGTGCCGTGACAATCTGCTGCACTTAAGGCAACAAAATTCTCTATGGGGGCAAGTGTATTTTGCTGTCCGCCACCGCATGCAGCAAGAGATAAAGTGAGTAATAAAATGCCGTGCAGGAAATACTTCATAGCAAAAATATAAGCTGTGTATTGTAAAAGACAATGCCCCTGCTTTCGCCGGGGCATTGTTGCAGCTGCAAGACCGACAATTACTTGCCTTTTGCAGCTACGAGGTTTGGCACCAAAGCAAAGGTAGCATTGTTAGTTGGTTTTAGATCCTTTTTTAATAGTGGCACCTGCCCATGCAAACAAGCCGCCTATGAGCGCACCAATAAATACTGTGATCAAAAGCAACTGTACATGGCTCTGCAGGTGGAATATTTTTGCCATTTTGCCGGAGAGGATATGTTCGTTAGCGATATCTCTGATGCCTGCAACTGAAAGCCAACACAGGCCCACGCCCAGGAAGCCCATGAGGAAGCCCTTGCCAGGTGTATGCCCTGCAAACAGCGCTACAAGAAAGGCAACTACACCAGCCGACCACCAGGGGAGCAGTAACTGAGCAAGGAAACAAAGCACAGCAGTAGTGAGTATGGAAAGTAAGAATCTCATTGGCCGTTTATTGGTTGGTTATTGATCAGGAACCGGATTTTATGTCCCATTTGAATTTGATATGGTTAGATGACTGTTCGTCTTTATTGGGCAGGAACACAAGCCTATGGTATTTGCCTTCTGACCAGTACTGCAGGTAGTCGGCATAATACTTGCTGCCCGGATTGCCCGACTGACCGCCGGGGTAAATGCCATATGCTTCTATTTCTGGACCCATTTGTACTACCATGCGCCAAGACGGGCCGTAGCCGGGTTTCATGGCATTGACGGTATTGCCCCAACCACCGGTTGGTACGCCTTCGAAACTGAATGCAGGAATTTTGGTGAGGTGGGTAATAGAAGTATTCTTTGCTTTGTACCAGTACAGTGCATTGTTCTTTTTCAGTTTGCCGAGGCTATCGAGCGCATTGGTATAACTTCTGGTGACAAGCGAGTTGAAAAAACTTTTGTAATCGGTGCGGTCGCAACTGAGGCAATACATGGGAACAGACTCAGACATGATGAGCTGCATGGTGCGTTCCTGCAAGGGCAACGTGGAAAAGGGTACGTTCTTGAATTTCTCGTTCCAGATCTCTTTGCAGAGATAATGCCACCATACTTGAAAAGCTGTTCCGGCAATGGTTTCTGCGGTGAGTCTGTAGTTCCAGCGCGACATAGTAGCTATATATTCATCGGGTTGGCCGATGCGGTTTTGCAACATCAGCGGCAGCACATTTGCAGCAAGCATGCTGTAGTTGTCGTTTTGCAGGGCAAACATATCCTGTATGGATGCTTTTTGCATGCCACTGAGTACCTGATTGATACGCCATGCTCTGAATTCGGAATAGTCGCCATTGTACCAGTAAGGGTAGGTGCTATCTGTGACACATTGGTTGGCAGAACACAGGTAGCCTTGTGCAGGGTTTTCGGCATGCGGGTTTTCGCGCATGGGTATGAGCTCCTTCCAAAGGGTGGCGCTGTCCCAGCCATTCATAATGAAGCGGCCCTGATCCTTCCATTTGTTTACATACTGTCCCTGACCCCATAGGGCTATATTGCCTTTGCGGTCGGCATAGAGCATATTCTGGGCAGGGCACTCGAACGATTGAATGGCAGTTACAAAGTCGGTATAGTCCTGCGCCCTGTTCATGAGGTAAACAGCATTGTATTCGTTGCTGGGTCTGTGCCCCATCCAGCAAACAGCCAGTGGTCTTTTAAGCGATTTTCTTTCGTAGTAAGACAAGTCATACATCACCGGGCCATGGAGTGTATAACGTACCGTGTCTGTGAAAGATGGTTTGCCCTTGATGTTTATCACTTCGGCCCTGATAGTATAGTCGACCTGTTTGCCATTGAACCAGTATTTGTTTCTGTTGCCCTGCACCGGTTTTATCTCGAAATAGTCCTTTACGTCGCGATAATTGTTGGTAAGGCCCCAGGAGATATTGTCGTTGAAACCTATAATGATGCCTGGTGCGCCGGGTAGTGAAGCGCCATATACATTGACACCCGGCGCCATGAGCTGCACTTTGAACCAAAGCGAAGGCAGATTGAGTGCAAGGTGGGGGTCGTTGCAGAGGATAGGAACGCCAGAGGCTGTTCTGGCACCGCTGAGTGCCCAGTTGTTACTGCCCTTGCCTTCTATGCGTGGTGCATCGAAATCGGTAATGGCATATAGCGGGAAGGCCATACTGTCGGCAGGTGCAACCGGTTTGGAAAGTGTAGGTTTGTTGTACACAGTACCTGCCGGTATTACCGGACTGGCTCCACTGATCTTGTCGGGATAGAGCAGTTCGAATTGTTCCTTTGGTAGAATGCTTCTGAGATAGGAGTGTGCAATATCGTCTGTTCTGCCGGAGAGATCATCGGCCATGTATTTCATGAGGAGGATACACTTGAAAGAGGTCCACGGTTCGGGGGCAAAGCCCATGAGCTTGTATTCCAGCGGGTAGTCGCCTTTTTTAAGGCTGTTGATGTAGCTGTTGACTCCCTCTGTGTAGGCATCCAGCATGAGTTTGGTTGTAGGGTTTGCTTCTGCCGCTTTCAGCGAATTCTCTGCGGCAAACAACATGCCCTTTCTTTTCTGTTTTCTATCGAATGCGAGTGCTTTATCACCAGCTACTTCAGATACTCTGCCGGCAGCAGCACGGGTCTGCATATCCATTTGCCAGAGGCGGAAAGATGCATGTACGTAGCCTTGCAGGAAATACAGGTCATGATCGTTGGTAGCTTTTATGTGCGGAGTCATCTGGTCGTCGTACCAGACAGAAGCAGCATCTTTGATCGGCAACTTTAATGATGCATTGTAGTCTTTGTTCACAGACTCGGCACTGGTCCAGCAACCGTTTACCGGATCCAGCAACGGGCCTAATGCGGGAATTTCGCCAATGGGGTGATCCAACATATAAACCAGCATGACGGAAAGGGCAAGAATGATGTATCCCCTAATGATGGCGGAGCGTCTGTTTCGTTTGCCTGAAGGTGTGTTTTTCTGAGGCATGTGCAGCTGATTGATGATAGTAAAATCATGTTGAAGTTACACAATAGCGCGCACATGTATGCGGTTGGCGCATACATGGTATGGTTATGCCGGAATGGAGCAATTATTGTGGTAACTGGATCTCGTAAGATTTGCCGGCCTTAACAGTGAGTTTGCGATCGCGCAGCCAGGGGTTGTATATCTTCAGCATTTTGTAACTGGTGCCATTGGCCATAGCAAACTCTGTGAGGTTGGAGATAGTTTCAGTAACGGTAACGGTACGGTATTTCAGTGGTTTGTATTCGTCTGAAGATTCTATCATCATGCCGTTTTTGTGGGCATTGGATAGCAGATGTTTCAGTGCTACTATGCGGAATACATAGCGATTGGTCTCTTCGGGGAAGATGAGGTCGTAGTAGTTGCTGGTCTGCTGAAATTCGGCCTGCTTGGCAAAGCCAGCCATGCCACAGTTGTAGGAGGCAGCAGCGGCAGTCCATGAGCCAAATTTGTTGTGGGCCTCTTTGAAGTACTGGCAGGCAGCATCGGTAGCCTTTACTACATTGAATCGTTCATCAACTTCGTCATTTATCTCCAGGCCGTAACGAGGCCCGGTGTCCTTCATGAATTGCCAGAAGCTGGCAGCGCCAACGGATGACCAAGCGTTTTGCTGCAAAGCACTTTCTGCAACGCATACATACTTCAGATCTGTGGGCATGTTATTGGCTTTCAGTCTTTCTTCTATGATAGGGAAGTAACGGCCGGCCAGTTTCAGTATATAAAGCTGGCTGCCATGCAGGTAGGTGTTTACCAATAATTCTCTGTCCAGTTTTTCGTGTACTTCCCACCTTTCTACAGGTACGGCTTCGCCGCAAAAATCTATAGAAGAGGGTACATGTGGTGCGTACCATTTATATTGCGGGCGGCCTTCAGACGACATTTCCACAGGGGTAGCTGCAGGATCTATTTTGCGGGAAGCTACAGCGGTAACTATTACTGCGCCGATAGCTAATCCGGATAGGAAATATATGATACTCTTCGTCTGAAATTTCATAAACATAAAGTTATACCAAAAAGCAAAGCCACACTTTAGCTTGCAGCAGGCAGTTTGTGCCAGTACACAAGTTGTGCACATTTCGCTCATAGTAAACGGCTCGCTAAGAGAGTTTATTGCTATAAAGGGGCATTTATTACCCCGAAACTTCATCCCTGTTTCCTTTATTAATATCATAGTATCAGATTATCTTTAACCCCATGTTCAAATTCGCTACAATGAGATTTCAGAAAGCAATTGCAGCAGCCCTGCTATCCTGTCTCAGTACAGGAGCTATGGCTCAGGATAAAAAAGAAGAAAAAAAGAAATGGGATGTGAATGCACCCGGTGGACCCGGTAAAGATGTGTCCTTTACTGTAAATGAGGGTACATGGATGAATGTGGATGTATCGCCGGATGGGAGGGAAATAGTGTTCGATCTGCTGGGTGATATATACATCATGCCTTTTAGCGGGGGTACTGCCAAAGTGCTGCGTCAGGGAATGGCTATGGAGTTGCAGCCTCGCTTCAGCCCGGATGGTAAGAAGATATTGTTCACTTCTGATGCAGGTGGCGGTGATAATATATGGATGATGAACCGCGATGGCAGCAATGCGAAGCAGATAACGAAAGAAACTTTCAGGCTGCTTAACAATGCTGTATGGGTGGATAATAATTACATAGTAGCCCGTAAGCACTTTACATCGGGCAGATCTTTGGGAGCAGGTGAGTTATGGATGTATCATACCTCCGGTGGCGGCGGATTGCAGCTGACTGCCCGCAAGAACGACCAGCAGGATCTGAATGAGCCATGTATCTCGCCCGATGGCAGGTATGTGTATTATAGCGAGGATATGTACCCCGGTGGTTATTTTCAGTACAACAAAGATCCCAACAATCAGATCTTTGTGATAAAGAGGTATGACAGAGATAAAGGTAATGTAGAAACTGTAACAGGCGGCCCGGGCGGTGCAGTGCGTCCTCAGGTATCGCACAATGGCAAGCTGATGGCTTTTGTGAAAAGGGTACGTACTAAGTCTGTATTGTTCCTGCGCAACCTGGAGAATGGGGAAGAATGGCCTGTATATGATAAGCTTTCTAAAGATCAGCAGGAAGCCTGGACCGTGTTTGGCATCTACACAGGCTATGCCTGGACGCCGGATGATAAGGAACTGGTAATATGGTCTGAGGGTAAGATAATGAAGGTAGATGTGAATGATAAGAACAAGGCAGTGGAAATACCATTTACCTGCAATGTGAAACAACACATGACCGATGTGGTGCGTTTTCAGCAAAACCTGAATCCTGATGAGTTTACAGTGAAGGTGATCCGTCAGGCAACAACATCGCCTGATGGTAAGCTGATGGTCTTTAATGCACTTGGCCATTTATACAAAAGGGCACTTCCGGATGGTAAGCCTGAAAGACTGACAACAGCAACATTGCAGGAGTCGGAACCGGCATTTGCACCCGATGGAAAGTCTGTAGTATATGTTACTTGGAACGATAGTCTGACAGGTAGTATATGCAGGGTGAACCTGGATGGTAAATCTAAACCTGTGGTGCTTACCACTCAAAAAGGCATCTATCGTACTCCATCATTGTCGAGAGATGGGAAGTGGATCGTGTATGGCAAGGATGGTAGCGAAGGCTATCTGGGAAATGCCTATACAGTGAAGCCCGGTATCTATATGATACCAGCTGCTGGCGGTAAGGAAGAATTCATTACTGATAATGGCAGTAATGCAGTATTCAGTGCAGATGGCAGCCGTATTTACTACCAGGGTGGCGGTAGCGGATTGGGGCAATATGAAGCATCGTTCAGCAGTTGCAAAACAGACGGTAGCGACGAGCGTATGTTGCTGAAAAGTAAGTACGGCAGTCAGTTTACAGTGTCGCCTGATGGCAACTGGGTGGCTTATGTAAATCTCCACAATGTATATATTGCTGCATTCCCGCACACGGGCAAAACTGTTTCTGTTGGTGATGATGGCTCTGATATACCGGTGAAAAAAGTATCTAGAGATGCAGGTATCAATCTGCACTGGAGCAGCGACAATAAACAACTCCACTATACACTGGGCGAGCAGTATTTTACTATAGATCTGGAAAACAGGTTTGAGTTTGTGGCTGGCAAGCCGGATTCCTTATTCAAAATGCCGGAGACGGGTATAAGTGTAGGGCTTACTGCTAAAACAGACAAACCTAAAGGCCAACTTGCATTTACCAACGCCCGCATCATAACCATGAATGGCGATGAAGTGCTGGAAAACGCAACAGTGCTGGTTGATGGCAACAAGATAAGTGCTATAGGCAAGGATGTGAAAATACCTGCAGGCACAAAGACCATAGACTGCAGTGGCAAGACCATAATGCCGGGCTTTATAGATGCGCATGCGCATGCAGGGCATTTCCGTTCAGGACTTACGCCCGATAAACACTGGCCTTACTATACTAACCTTGCTTATGGTGTGACAACTATGCACGACCCATCGGCCAACAGTGAGATGGTGTTTGCGCAATCAGAACTGGTGAAATCAGGCGCAATGGTTGGGCCGAGGGTATTCTCTACAGGTACCATACTCTATGGTGCTGACGGAGATTTTAAAGCAGTCATCAATTCGCTGGAAGATGCCAAAAGTGCGTTGCGCCGCACACAGGCATATGGTGCCTTTAGCGTGAAGAGTTATAACCAGCCACGCCGCGAACAGCGCCAGATGGTAATAGAAGCTGCCAGGGAGCTGAAAGTAGAGGTGGTTCCTGAGGGCGGTTCATTCTTTTATCACAACCTGAGTATGGTGATGGACGGACACACAACCATAGAGCACAATATTCCGGTGGCACCATTGTATAATGATGTGATACAGTTCTGGAAGAATGCCAAAACTGCAAATACACCAACGCTTATAGTTAGCTATGGTTCCCTGAACGGAGAGTATTACTGGTATCAGCATACTAATGTATGGGAAAAAGAACGTTTGCTGAGGTTTACGCCACGTGCGGTAATAGATACCCGCAGCAGGCATAGGGTCATGGCTCCTGAAGAGGAATATGAGAACGGACATATGCTGGTGTCGCGCAGCCTGAAGAAATTGTCTGATGCAGGTGTAGCCGTAAATATGGGTGCACACGGACAGATACAGGGTATAGGTGCGCACTGGGAAATATGGATGATGGCACAGGGAGGCATGACGCCCATGGAAGCGCTGAGGACGGCTACAGTGAACCCTGCTAAGAGTCTTGGTTTTGATGATTGGATAGGAACACTGCAGCCTGGCAAACTGGCAGATATGCTGGTGATGGATAAGAATCCTCTGGAAGATATACGTAATACAGAGAGCATACATTATACCATGGTGAACGGCAGATTGTATGATGCGGAGACCATGAACGAGGTTGGTAACTATGATAATAAACGTACCAGATTCTTCTGGGAACTGAGTAAGAATGCGGAGTCGTTCCCATGGCATGAAGAAACAACTAATCATGGTGATGGCGATTAATAAAGCTACAACAGGAATGTAAGAAGTATATGATAAAACAACGGCTCATCTTGTAAGATGAGCCGTTGTTTTATTTATTGAAGAGTATCTTGAAGTAGAACGAAGGTTTGCTGAGTTGTTCGCGCAGATCCATGTCTGTGAACATACAACTGATGGTGTCGCGCAGCGATTTGCTTTTGTAGGCTTTGTTCACTACAAAGTTGAAGAGCCAGGGGTACTTGCATAAGCGCTGCAAGGTGGTGCTTATTTTGAACTCGTCGCCGAGTCTTTTATAGAGCACATCATCATATTTCTTTTTGAGGAATGCTGCAGAGAAGTCTTTTGCAGGTATGGCTTCGTTTATAGCCATTGCAGCCAGCATGCCGCTATACAAAGCATTGCCAATGCCCTCGCCGCTGAAAGGATCTACAAGGCAGGCGGCATCGCCGCAGAGTATGAAGTTGTCGCCCGACATAGGCTGCCTTTCTGTGGCAAGTGGCAGCCCCCAGCCCTGAATTTTATCTATGAGTGTTGCATTGGCAAAACGCGGTGCTATCTGCGGATTGTTGCGGATAGCAGCCAGCATCTGCTCCCTGAGGTTTATTTTTTTGTCCCTTATTACTTCAGACAGTATGCCTACACCTACATTCGCCCTGCCGCCGGGCATGGGGAATATCCATAGGTAACCAGGCAACATTTCGGGCAGGAAATGCAGTTCGATAAAATTGTCGGTATGCATCTCTGTTATGCCCTCGTAGTAGGCCCTTAGTCCTACGGCGTAAGCCTTTGGTGCGGTCTGGTTGCTGTTGAGGAACTGTTTGCGCACCATGCTTTTGTCGCCGTCGGCACCTATGATGATGGGCGCAGAAACTGAGTGTTCTGTGCCGTTGCGCGTAAACTGTACTGTTACATTACTGTCGGCATGGGTGATGTTGCTGATAGAGGCACCTTCATAGATGGTGCAATAGGGCGATGGCATTTTGCGAAACAGAAAATCATCGAACACCATTCTGGTGACGGTGAAGCCAGGTGCTTTACTGTCTTTGGTGCGGTTTGGGTTGAAGGGAATATCTAAACCTTTGCCATTGGGTGCTACGAATTTTATACCCCAAGACGGCAGATAGTCTTGAGGTTGTGCCAATATCTCAGAAAGCCATTCGGTATTGGCACGGTTAATGACCAGTGCTGTTTTTCCGCTGCATGCATCTCCGCATACTTTGTCGCGCGGGAAGGTCTCTTTGTCTATCACCACATGCGGGATGCCGAATTTGGTGAGGTAGAAAGAGGTGCCTGCACCGGCAGGTCCTGCTCCCACAATTATTACTTTGGTTTCTGTGTTTGTAGTCATTATCAGGTGTCAAATATAATGTTACATCTACAAACCATTTTTGCATTCTTTCCGTTTTGTAATATCTATGCATTTTATTATTTTATTATGAATGAAAAATCAAAGGTGTAATTAAATGTTTGTATGTTTTATATCTTTGCTACGTCACTATTTCTCCTCACACTACATGAAGCGGCTCCTTGTAATACTGCTGATGCTATTTTCTGTGCAAAGTAATGCGCAATTGCAGGGGCGTGAATTACTAGACTCTCTGGTAAGCAGATTGCTCGATGTGCCCGAAGATACTTCCAAGATAAAGTTGCTCAATTCAATTGCGGATGCCTATAAAACCATAGACCCGGATAAGGGAATCAAATATGGTTTTAAACAATTGGAACTGGCGCAGATGTTACATCAGAAAACGGGCGAGGCGGCGGCTTATAATGTTATCGGGGTCAATTATCACCAGAAGTCGGACTACATAAAGGCGCTCGAATACTTTAATAAAGCACTGGCTTTCTATGCCGATTTTCCGGGTTCGGGTATCTATGGTACATTGATCAGTCACCTGGCCGTTGTGTATCAGGAAATGGGGAATCTGGATAAAGCGTTGGAGTACAATAAGAAAGCGCTGGAACTGGATCTGAAACTGAAAGACAGCACGAATATTGGTGGCGATTATGGCAATATCGGTATCATATACCTTTTGAAGAAAAACTACGAAAAGGCGCTGGAGTATGACCTGAAGTCATTGGCTATTTTCGAGGGGCTGAAAGATAAGGATGGCATTGCCCGTAACTATGGCAATCTGGGTAACTTGTATAAAGAATATGGCGACTATGGCAAGGCACTGGAATATGACATCAAGGCGTTGAATATGTTCTCAGAACTGGGTGATAAGGCAGGTATAGCCATCAATCTGGGAAACATTGGAGGGGTATATCTGCAGATAGTAAAAGAGAAAGATGCTGCATCGCATACCGGGCAGCCATTGCCGAAGGGAAACAAGGTGTATTTCCTTGCCAAGGCAATTGATCATTTGCAAAAAGCAATTGCACTGAGTAAAGAAATAGGTCAGCTGGATAATATCATCGAATTTAGTGAAGGACTGCATGAGGCCTATATGCTAACCGGGAATCATGCCGCGGCACTGGAAAGTTATAAACAGTATGTGCTTTTTAAAGATTCAGTTTATTCTCAGGAGAATAAACTGAAGATAGCCGGATTGGAAATGCAGCGGGAGATGATGCTGAAGGACAAGGAAATACAGATCGAGCAGTTGGAAGTAGCACAGAAACGTAATCAGCGAATCATACTCCTTATTACGATAGTATTATTGCTGGTAGTGATAGGAGTAGTAGTTCGTAAGTTTCTGGCGCAGAAAAGGTATGCTGCCCAGCTTGATCTGGAGAAAAGCAGGCATCTTGCCCGTATTGAAAAGCAGAAGATCATAATGGGCGATATTTCCAGAGCCCATTCGCACGAGGTGAGCGGGCAGGTGGCAACTATTCTGGGACTTGTAGATGTTTTTAATGCCGAGGATTATACCGATCCCGATAACAAAGTGGTATTGGATGGTATAGCAGAAACAGCAGCCCGCCTGGACATAATTGTGAAGGACATGATCGTGAAAGAGAATCATGTGAACAGTGAGCACAAGGCTAACTAATATATTTTGCCAGTCTGTTTTAATGAATGCCTCTTGCATCCAATGCTCTTCTGTAAGCATTGGCATTATTGATCTGTTCGTTGTAGTTGCTGGCAAAGGCTGAGTACCCACTGAAATCGGCTTTGGCACAGAAGTACAGATAGCTGGTTCGGGGAGCATCGAGTACAGCATTTATTGATCCCACAGAAGGGGTGCAGATAGGCCCCGGAGGCAGCCCCGGATATTTGTAGGTGTTGTATGGAGAGTTTATCTGCAACATGGCGCTGGTCACACGTTTAATAGCAAAATCACCAATCGCAAATTTCACAGTAGGGTCGGCCTGCAGGGGCATGCCTTTCTTTATCCTGTTCAGGTACACGCTGGCAATCTTTGGTTTGTCTGAAGACTTATTTGTTTCTTCCTCCACAATAGAAGCAACTACTATGGCCTGCAGCGGAGTAATGCCCTGATTGGCCGCTTTTTGTTTTCTTTGTTTGTTCCAGAAACGATTGTAATTTTTGTATATTTTCTTCAGCACTTTATCTGCATCAGTGTTCCAGAAAAACTCATAGGTATCAGGTACGATGATAGCCATTGCAGTGCCTGGTGTGACCTCGTATTCAGAAAGGTAAGTGGAATCTTCCAGCAGTCGCGCCATTTCGAAAGAGTCTGCTTCTACATTAGAAGCTACCAGACGTATGAAGTCTCTTTTGGTCCTCAGTTTGTTGATGACGAGTTTTACAGGGTCCTGCATACCAGAGCGGAGCATACGCACAATGTTGAAATTGCTCATGCGCTTATGGATCTTGTAGCGGCCGGGATGAATGTGCTCCTGCAGTTTCATGGCTTTAGCCACCAGCTTGAATCCGTTCATGTCGGCTACAATATGGCTTTCTTCCATGGTTTCAATTACCTGGTCGTAATTGGCACCTGTGCGCACATACAGGTATTCGTCTTGCGTAAATGCGCCCGTGTTTGGCCCGAAAAGCAGATATACGCCAAGGGTGCCAAAGGCACCAATGATGAGTAAGAATATGAGTGTCCAGCGTGTGTGTGATGTCTTTTTGGCCCGGGTCATGGTGCTAATATAAATCAAATGTTTGAATGGCAAGAGTTTGCCGGATGGGGTGACATAGTCATGCTTGTTACGTATGATAAGCCCTATCTTTGCTCCGCTTTTAAAAACAGGAAATGAAGATCAATACAAAATTCTTACTTCCGGCGGTGCTGCTGCTATCTGTACTGGGCAATTCGGCCACAGCAAAGGATGCTGCTAAAAAGAAAAGGATAGGTTCTATATACGCCAGCTGGGGATACAATACAGAATGGTATACGCCCTCTACTGTGAAGATAAAACAGCCTTCATTGGGCAATGATTACCAGATGGTGAAGGTAGATGCACACGACCACCGTGGCTGGGATGAGGGTCTGCTGCATATGGATTTTACCATACCGCAATATAACTACCGCCTGGGCTACTATTTTAATGACAAACAGGATCTGGCTTTCGAGATCAACTTTGATCATACCAAGTATATAATTACAGATAATCAGTCTGTACATATAAAGGGTACTATGAATAATGCCCCTGTAGATCAGCATATTACCTTCTCTGAGGCAAATGGTTTTTATTATTTCCTGAACAATGGTGCCAATTTCCTTTTGTTCAATCTGGTGAAAAGGGTAGGGCTATACCACACTGCAGACCGCAACCTGTATGTGGATCTTACCGGTAAGGCAGGCATAGGCCCTGTAATACCGCACGTACAGAACAGCCTGTTCGGTAAGCTGAATAATCAGGGTTTTCAGCTGGGTGGCTGGAATACAGGTTTGGAAACAGCACTGAGGGTGACATTTATGAAATATGCCTACTTCGAATTTTCGCAGAAAGTAGACTATGCCCGCTACAGCAATCTGAGGGTATATGAAGGAAGGGCAAAGCAGAGTTTTGGCACGTATGAGCTTATTTTGAGTGTGGGAACCATACTGCCGAGGGGCAAGGGCAATCCATTATTCACGCCTGTGGAAAAAGAGGCGCCTGCACCTGCAGAAAAGTAGTTTCCGGAGTGTTTTATTTTCAGGTATTAAAATGTAACTTGCATCGCAAAATAATTCTAACATGAGCCAATTGATATTAGGTGCTTTCTACGATACAGTTAACCTCAGCGTAGGTCCAACTCTTACTTATACTTTCTTCCTGTTGCTGCTTATAGAGTTTATCTATGTTAGCTTCAAGTACACAGGCAACTCTGACGATTCAGCTAAATAATCACTTTGTCCGGAACCCCTTTAAATATTGCAGATATACGCATGGATTACATGCTGGCCGCCCTCGACGAGGAGACGGCCGGCAATGATCCGGTGTTGTTCTTCAGTAACTGGTTCAAGGAAGCCGAGGAGGCTCGTATCACAGAGATCAATGCAATGACCCTGTCTACTGTGGATGCACAGAACAGGCCTCATGCACGTATCGTTTTACTGAAAGGCCTCGAGGAGCGGGGCTTTGTCTTTTTTACCAACTATGACAGCGCCAAGGGACAGGATATAAATGCCAATGCGCATGTGTCGCTGCTTTTTTTCTGGAAAGAGCTGGAACGCCAGGTGCGCATAGAAGGCATTATAGAAAAAGTGCCGCCTGAGGAAAGCGATATTTATTTCCATTCGCGCCCTGCAGGTAGCCGCATAGGTGCCTGGGCATCGCCGCAGAGCCGCGAAATAGAACATCGCAATATTCTGGATCTCAACTATACCCGTTACGAGCAGGAATTCTCCGGCATAGAGATCCCTCGGCCGCCACATTGGGGTGGGTATATAGTATTGCCATCTCGTATAGAGTTCTGGCAGGGCCGCAGTAGCCGCATGCACGATCGTATTCTATTTGTGAATAACGAAAGTGGATGGGCAAAGTCGAGACTGGCGCCTTAATAATTTCCTTTTTCTTATTGTAATTACTCCAACCTGAACACCGGGTACCTTTTGTATTCCTGTTCGAAGTAAGGGGAATGTTTGTAGACGAAGTCGAGCTGGGCATGGCCGTCTTTCGCAAACTCGGGGTCTGCTTTTCTTTTTTCCTCCAGCTGCGCTTTTAGTGCCGGGTCTTTTTTCAGTATTTCTGCAGCCAGATCTTCAAAAACATAGGCGCTGTAGTATTCTTTCTGTTGCAGTATTCCATCGAAGTAGTTCCATGCAAAGAACGCATCGGGGGCTGTTGGTTCCAGTGTTTCTATGATGTAGCGTTTGGCGGGTTGTGCCAGCCATACTATATAGTCGCCCTGAGAGAAACGGATTGAGGTCTTGTAGGGGGTTGCATGCACATTGTAGTGCAGATAATGCCGCTCATAGGGTTGTTTGGTTGTTTCATAATTGTCTATACGATAGGCAGTTACTTCCATAGTGCTGTCAAAGTTCATGCGCTGCATCTTTACGCCATTGGTCCTGAAGTTGATGATAACAGGAGTCCATGCCTTGGGGATGATGTATGCCCTTGGTGCAGTAACTGTGCTGGTTGGCACGTAGTGATCGTAGAACGGAATTTTACGGGTAAAAGGTTTT
Organism: Bordetella parapertussis; assembly: GCA_943331005.2. GTDB lineage: Bacteria > Bacteroidota > Bacteroidia > Chitinophagales > Chitinophagaceae > Nemorincola. The sequence goes on along the minus strand of CALQJX020000016.1, from coordinate 51,028 downwards.
TTGCGATCGTAATAGAGGCGTGGCAGACCACTTACCTCACTGGTTTTGTAGCCCGACTCGTAGCCCATAAAGGTTACTGTATCACATTGCAAGGTGTCGACCCGCCAGTCGAGCGCGAATTCTTTTTTGGTCAACAGGTTCTTGCGGTCGTTGGCGCGAACAGTCTTTATGGTTGCTATGTTCTCACTGCCAGTCTTAATGATGCTGAGCATGAGCGCATAGGTGGCTTTTACCCTTTCGTTGAATGGTTTGAGCATGTGCGCCTCGGGAACATAGGCAATGGTCTGGAATAGTGCCGCATAGCCGCTGGAGAACCGTGGCGATTCGTGAAACTCGTGCCAGCCTTTATCGGGTGTGTTGCTAAAGTCATTTACATAGGGAACCAGATCATAACCCCGTTGTTTCATGTCTTTGTAAATGAGAGGGGTCATGGTCTGGTACATAAATGCTCCGGTTTCGCCACCCAGTTTGTCGTGTTGTGTAGCAAGCAGCGTCATTACATGCTGGTAGTCTGCGCCATCGCTTACATGGTTGTCCAGAAATATGTCCGGGTTCATTCTGGTGAACAGGTCTTCCAGTCCCATAGTTTCTGCCGCATCGCATTTTATGAAGTCTCTGTTCAGGTCCAGGTTGCGGGCATTGCCTCTGAAGCCATAGCTCTCCGGCCCCAGCTGATTTGCCCTGCTATTGCTGTTCCTGTTCAGCATGCCGCCTATGTTGAAGACCGGCACCACTACCAGCAGCACATTGTCGGGTACTTTTATTTTGCCTTTTGCTGCGTCGCGCAGCAGCATCATGCAGGCGTCTACGCCGTCGGGTTCGCCGGGGTGAATGGCATTGTTGATGAGGATCACCAGCTTGCCGCTGCTTTTAATGTCTTCCTTCTCAAATTTACCATCGTTGGTATAGGCTACATAGCGCAGCGGGTACCCATTATCTGCAGGGCCCATTTCGCCTATGCTGATGGTGCCAAACATGCCCCCGAGTCTTTTGTAAAATTCGGTAAGTTCGGCATAAGTGGCTGTTTCCTTGCCTTGCGACCGCTCGAACGGGGTAAGCAACAGCGTATCGGTGCCGGCAGCTGAGGCATATGTAGAAATAGAAAGTACAGACAGAATAATGAATATGATCCTTCTCATTGGCTGTAAAGATAAGCATAGCCTGCAAACCCCGGAAGAAGGTGTAAATTACAGGTTGTGGAAGGGGATAATTTGTGAAAAGTTATCTTTTTCTAATTCCTGCTATCCACCTACATTCGCAATCCCAAAAGAAGAAAGTAATGATCAATTATGCACAAAGTGTAGCCGCGAGGCTGAATTTAAGGACGAATGATGTGACTGCCGTTCTGCAACTGCTCACCGAGGGGGCAACCATCCCCTTCATAGCACGATACAGGAAGGACAAGACCGGTGCGCTGGATGAAGTGCAGATACAGAATATACAGGATGAAGCAACCAAACAACAGGAGTTTGCCGAACGTAAGGCATTTATAGAAAAGACCATTACAGAGCAGGGCAAGATGACAGAGGTGCTGCAGGGGAAACTGGATAGCGCAACTACTGTGGCAGAACTGGAAGATCTTTATCTGCCCTACAAACCGAAGCGCAAGACCAAGGCACAGACCGCACGCGAAAACGGATTGGAGCCGCTGGCATTGCTGCTGCTGGAACAGGGCAGGATACAGCCACTGGCAGAAGCCGGTGCCTACCTGAATGATAATGTGAAGTCGGCCGAAGAGGCACTGCAGGGCGCACGCGATATTATTGCAGAAATGGTGAATGAGGACGCACGTGTACGTGCAGGCATGCGTAAAATGTTTGAAGAAAAAGCAACAGTGCAGAGCAAGGTACTTGCAGAAAAAGAAACAGAAGGTATCAAGTATAAAGATTACTTCGACTTTTCTGAGCCGGTATCTAAAATACCCTCTCACCGTATGCTGGCCATCATGCGTGGTTTTATGGAGGGTGTACTGAGGCTCACTATTGCACCTACGGAAGAAGAAGCACTGGCGCTGATAGAAGAAGTGTTTGTGAAAAGCAGCAATGAGGCAGGTGAGCAGGTGAAGAAGGCTGTAAGAGATGCCTACCGCAGGTTGCTGCAGGTGAGTCTGGAAAGCGAGTTCCGTATGGCACTCAAGGTGAAGGCGGACGAAGAAGCCATCAATGTTTTTGCAGAGAACCTGCGTCAGTTGTTGCTGAGCTCGCCACTGGGCAGCAAGCGACTGCTGGCAATAGATCCCGGATATCGCACGGGTTGTAAGATCGTGTGCCTTGATGAAAAGGGAACGTTGCTGAAGACCGAAGTAATATACATACACGAGCCGGGCAGACTGGCCGATGCAGAACATAAGATACGCGGACTGGTGCACAAATATGAGTGCCAGGCCGTGGCGATAGGCGATGGTACTGCAGGCAGAGAGACAGAGCAGTTCATAAAGAAACTGAACCTGGGTTTGCCTGTGTTCCTGGTAAATGAGGATGGGGCTTCTATCTATTCTGCATCAGAAATAGCAAGAGAAGAATTTCCTGATCAGGATATTACCATACGTGGAGCCGCTAGTATTGGTCGTCGATTAATGGATCCGCTGGCAGAGCTGGTGAAGATAGACCCCAAGAGCATAGGAGTGGGGCAGTACCAGCACGATGTGAACCAGATACGCCTCAAAGAGCGCCTGGACCAGACCGTGGTGAGCTGTGTGAATGCAGTGGGTGTGAACCTGAACACTGCCAGTAAACATCTGCTGGGTTATGTGAGTGGTATAGGGCCATCTATTGCGGCAAACATAGTGGCCTATCGCGGAGAGATCGGCAGATTCAATTCACGCAATCAGCTGATGAAAGTGCCTCGCCTGGGTGCAAAGGCCTATGAGCAGTGTGCGGGCTTCCTGCGCATAAAAGATGGCGACGATCCGCTGGATGCAAGTGCGGTGCACCCTGAAGCTTATAGCTTAGTGGGTAAAATGGCTGCAGACCTGGGAGTACAGGTAAAGGAACTGGTGGGCAATGATACCCTCATCAAGCAGATAGACCTGAAAAAATACATTACTTCTGATATGGGTATGCATACCCTGCAGGATATAGTGAATGAGCTGAAAAAGCCCGGACTGGATCCGCGCAGCGAGGTGCGCCAGTTTGAGTTTGCCAACATTTACAGTATTGAAGATGTGCATGTAGATATTATCGTGCCGGGTATAGTTACCAACCTCACCCGTTTTGGTGCATTTGTGGATATAGGGGTAAAGCAGGATGGTCTGGTGCATGTGTCTGAAATAGCACATAAATACATTACCGACCCCGGAGAAGCACTGAAGCTGAACCAGGAGGTGATGGTGAAGGTGCTGGAAGTAGATAAGCTGCGTAAGCGTATTGCCTTGTCTATAAAACAAACTCAGGATGCGCCTGCGCAAAGAGGTCCCGGTGGTAAACCAACGCCACGCAAGGATGCCGGTAAGCCCAAAGAAAAAACAGCTGAAGCACCTGTAAATATGAATGATGCACTGAGTGCACTGAAGAACAGATTTGGTAAATAGCATAATTGCCCCTGCTCCATTGCTTTACTTCAGCGGTTATTGGATGCGGCAATGGAGTAGGGCTAATTATGCATTAAGTTTCTTGTAGCACTGGAAGTGCGCCACTAATTGCAGCTAAACAATACGCTCCTTACTGTGTGTTCACAATAAAGAGCGTTTGCAATTTGAATCAGATTTATTTAGTTGATCTCGCCTTAGAAGAAGGCAGCCATTTCCTGCTGGTATTTTCTTGCTTCTTCGTTAGCTTTTGTTGCAAAGTCTGTTCCGCTGCCTGCATAGATAATGCCACGCGATACATTGATGAGAATGCCTGCATCTTTGTTGAATGCGTTCCTGCATACGGTGTCTACGTCGCCGCCCTGCGCGCCAACGCCGGGTACCAGAAAGAAATGATCAGGCAGCAGCTTTCTTACTTCCTGCAACTGCTCTTTGCGGGTGGCGCCTATAACGAACATAATATTTTCCGGAGTGCCCCAGGATGCTACTGTTTTCAGCACTTTGCGATAGAGCTGTTCGTCGCCGCACTGCTGCAGCTGGAAGTCGGCACTGCCGGCATTAGAGGTAAGACCCAGTACTATACTCCACTTGCCTTCGAACTGAAGGAAAGGTTTTACACTGTCTGCACCCATGTATGGAGCAACGGTAACACTATCGTAGGGGTAGGTATGGAAAAAGGTGCGTGCATATTGCTCTGATGTATTACCTATATCGCCACGTTTGGCATCGGCTATAGTGAATATTCCTTTTGGAATGTAATTGAGGGTGCGCTCCATGGTTATCCAGCCCTTAATTCCCTGCGCTTCGTAGAAAGCGGTATTGATCTTGTAGGCCACTGCATAGTCTTTTGTGGCATCGATAATGGCTTTATTGAAAGCGAAAGCAGGATCTTCTTCCTGCAGCAGGTGTTGTGGTATTTTAGAGAGGTCGGTATCCAGACCCACGCATAGCACAGATCTTTTACTGAAAATGGTTTCTACCAGTTGAGCGCGATTCATGCGGCAAAGGTAAGAAACACAACTATTTAAGGAAATGCTTTAAGGAACTAAATGTGTGGTCGAACAAAGCGGCAGTAGAGTGCGGGTAATTACTTTTTTTTGTGCCTTTCCAGCAATTCGCGTGCAGGCAAATGTTTTATCACGCCATCTTCAGATATCCACGCCATTTCGTTATTGGCGGCTTTTTGCTCATAAAGCTTTTGTATAGCCAGTTTCAGGCCATCTCCTATTTTTTTCAACAATTCAGCATTATCCTGAGTTGTATTCATAAAGAAGCGTTTAGATAAGAAAAAAGTTATTAAACAATTCTGTAGTAAAATTAATTTTTAAGGCTATAATTGGCCGGTATGGTAAGTGGGAATTCCAGTGCTTTGTCGAATTCTGTGTTCTGCAACTCCATTTCTATGGTGTAGTTCTTAAGTCCGTTCTGCAGGTGTACTGTTCTGCTGGTAGACACTTTTCTGTTGTTTATTGACTCATAATTGCGGTAGTCTATCAGCGCTTTGGGGCCATTGGGGGCCTGTGTCTGCAGATTGCCCATTGTCATGCTGCTATCTGCCTTCAGGTAAGAAAGGTCTTGTATGTAGTTGCTGTCTTCGGTATGTAGCGACCAGGAAGCATCTTTTGATTCTGCTGCTGTGAGGGTGCCATCGGCAAGCGGGTCGCCAACAAACAGGTTCTGCAGCTGTGAGAATTTTACGGGTACAGGAAGTATTCTGGAAACGTCGCTGAGGGGTATCAGTGTTTTTTCTTTGTCTTTGTAATTCACCATAAAGAAGCTGTCGCGGGTCACCACCATGCGCGCCACAGGGTACAGGCCACCCAGTGCCGTTATGTGCACCCACACTATGCTGTCTTTGGCTATTCTGAAGTTAGCAGAAAAATCGGCAGAGCCGTCGGGGCCGTCAAAAGTCACTTTGGCCTTGCCGCAAAAGGTCTTGTAATCCATTCTGCGGTTCCAGAGTGGGGTAAGCAGTTCAATGAGTTTGGGTGCGGCCTGAGTAGCTACAGGTGCGCCGGTAACTACAGGAGCAGGTGCATTGTTGCTGGCAGGAGTGACAACGACTACGCTTGTATCTGCTTTTTTAGCGCGTTTTTTGCCGCCAAATATCTTTGATGAGCACGAAGAAAATAAACAAGGAATTGCTATGAGTAGTGTGCAGTGAACAAGTTTATTCATACAGTTTGCCTTCGCTGATTTTTTTGTCAAGATTCTTATCGTCACTTCCTTTTTCTTTTGCTTTTTTCCACGACTCTATTGCCTTTGCCTTTTCATTCTGTTTAAATAGTATATCGCCCAGATGATTATATAGCGTTGCGTCGTTTACCCCATTTGCCAGGGTTATGGCCTTCATAATGTATTTGCGGGCCTTTTCCATGTCACCCTTTTTGTAGAAGACCCAGGCATAGGTATCCAGGAAATTCACTTCGTCGGGTCGTAGCTCCAGCGACTTTTGCGACATCTTTTCTGCCTCGTCCAGTTTTATGTTCCTTTCAGAGAGGTAGTAGCTGTAGTTGTTCAGAACCGTTGCGTTATTCGGGTCCAGCTTCAGTGCTTTCTCAAATGTCTCATCGCTAAGGGTATATTGTTTAGCACTGTAATACACATCTGCCAGTGTGCTGTACATCTGTGCAAGCGCGTCTTTTTCATTCTCGGGCTGCAGGTCTATAGCGCGGTTGATGGCCTTGATGGCAGAAGGGTAGTTCTCTTTGTTGAGGTAGCCTATGCCATTGTAGAAATGGGTAATTGCCTGATTGGGGAACAGGCGCATTGCTTTTTCGCTATACCTGATGAGCGAGTCGGCATATTTCTTTTCCTGATAGTTGCCCAGCAGTCTTGCCCAAACCGTAAAGTTCGATGGTTTCAGTGCCAGTGACTTTTTGTACATAGTGTTGGCGCTGTCGGTCATATTGCTGCCTTCCAGCGCTTCGCCATAGTATTCCAGTATCTGTGCGTCGGCAGGGCCCTGTTCTGCCAGCTTGGCTATAAGTGGTAATGCCTCTGCAAGTGCAGTGGTCTCGTCGGGCATGGTTTGTATGTATGCCTTCAATAGTTCCAGCTGCAGTTCGGTTTCCATGCCGGCATTGGTAATGGCTTTTTTTACGTAAGCCTTATATTGGGCAGTATCACCTTTTCTAAGGTAGTGTGTAGCCAATCCCAATTGCACTGCAGGGTCATCGGGTAGTTTTCTCAATGCCAGATCGTAAACTTCTCTGGCCTTGACCGGCAGGTTGTTGTTGTCATATACTTCGCCCAGCAGTTTGTAGTACTTGCCGTTTTTGGGGTCAGTATTTATCATTTGCTGCACCACATCTGCTGCCTTCGTCACATCGTTCATGTTCAGATAAAGCTGCATTTTGTGCGCCATCAGGTCTTCGTCATCAATATTGCGCTGCAGGGCGATATCCAGATATTTAAGTGCTTCCTGATTCTTGCCGGCACGCTCGAAGTATTCTGCTGCACGAACAGGATATTCCTCATCTGCTTTCTCCTGCTGCGTTAGTTCTGCATAAATGGTAGCGGCTTCGTAATTCTTACCGGTAGCTATGAGTATAGCGGCGTTGGCTTCTTTGTACCACTTGTTAGTTGGATCCAGCGATATTGCCTTTTTTATGCTTGCAGTAGCCAGTTCTGTTTTTTTCTGGTCTGTATACAGTTTGGCAAGCTCGTAATGAGCGGCAGCTACTTCGGGTCTTTTGGCCAGGAATTGTTTCAACAGGCTTTCAGCCTGTTTTTCATCGGTATGCAGTTTGGCTTTCAGTGCTTCAAAAAAAAGCTCATCGGTTTGCGCCCGTTTGCCTTCTTCTGTTTCTGCTATGTTGTCGGCCTTTTCCAGCGAGTCTGAAGCAGGCGTACCCTGATCCTGAGAGTTGATAGGATTGATCTTGATACTCTGCGCATGCAACTGAGTAGTTGCAGACGAGAGACCGGCTAACAGGGCTACAATATAGGAGCGTATCTTCATATGTGGGTAGAGAAATCACCGATGCTTAGTTCGGATACTTTCTCAATGTAAGTTACGTTTTTACCAAACATAGAATTGTTTATACTGACATTTTTAACAATGCTGTCGGACTGGATGATGCTGTTGCTGATACGGGAATCTTCAACGCTTACCCCTTTCTCCAGCGATACGAACGGGCCGATAACCGAATTGGTTACCGTCACGCCCTTGCCTATGAAGCAAGGAGCAATGATCACCGAATCTTTGATGACCGCTGTAGGGTCTACCAGCTGTTCTGTAGTTTGTTTTATGTCTAGTATGCGGCCATTGGTATATACGGTAGCGTCTTTGTTGCCGCAATCCAGCCATTCTTCTACCTGTCCGGTATAGAATTTTACATTGTTACGCAGCATGTGCTCCATGGCGTCTGTAAGCTGGTATTCGCCTTTCAGTTTTATGTCGTTGTCTATGAGGCGCTGCAGTTCTTTTTTCAGGTGATCGCCATCTCTGAAGTAGTAAACACCTATTATGGCCAGATCAGAGACGAATTCCTTTGGTTTCTCTACAAAGGCTTCTATCTCACCTGCTTCGTTCATTTTTACCACGCCAAAAGCCGATGGGTCTTCTACCTTCTGCGTCCACACTATGGCATCCTTGGCGGTGTCTATGCTGAACGTAGCTTTGAAGAGTGTGTCGGCAAATGCTATGAATACATTTCCGGTAAGTGTATCGCCTGCACAAAGTATGGCATGAGCAGTACCCAACGGGGTTTCCTGATAGCATATTTTGCCTTTGGCACCCAGTTCTGCAGCTACAGAGCACAGGTGCTCTTCCACCTCTTTGCCAAAGGCCGGGCTGATGATGAATGCGATCTCATCTACTTTTTCGTTGCTGGTAGCAACAATATCTTCTACAAGCCGCTGTACAATAGGCTTTCCGGCTACAGGAAGTAGTGGTTTTGCAGTAGTAAGGGTGTGTGGCCTCATACGCTTGCCCATGCCCGCCATCGGAATGATAATATTCATTTCAGTAGTTTTTTAGAGTTATGTTGTATTGTCTTTTCCGCCCTCATTTATTAAATGAGTCGCCGGATGCTTATCGGGTACCGGAATGGCCGAAACCACCGGCGCCGCGCGCAGTTTCATCGAGCACTTCTGTTGCTTCCCATGCTACAGTGGCATAAGTGGCTACTATCATCTGTGCTATTCGTTCTCCGTCTTCTATTACCTGTGCCTCGCCCGACAGATTGATGATACCCACCATCAGCTCTCCGCGATAGTCGCTGTCTATAGTGCCCGGTGAATTAATGACGGTAAGTCCGCGTTTGATGGCCAGTCCGCTACGGGGTCTTATCTGCGCTTCGTAGCCAACCGGTAGTGCCATGTATAAACCCGTAGGTATAATGCGACGCTCCAGCGGTTGCAGTGTTACAGGCTCTGTGAGCCATGCACGTAAGTCCATGCCGCTGCTGCCTGCTGTCTGGTAGGCCGGCAATGAATGCGGCGATTTGTTGATGATCTGTACCTGTATCATTTGAGGTGCAAAGGTAGCTTCAATCCTCTGTAATGAAAAGCAATTCGAGGAAGCTCAGTGAATAACTTCAAAAGATGTGAACAATTAAATAATACTGTTACCAGTCGCGGTTGCTGTGCTTGTGAAAAGAGCGGTAATGCTTCTTATTCACATAGTGGCTTCTGTGATGATAGCGCTGCCACGTGCCCATAAAACAACTGCTTAAGTTGGTCATCAAAAAGAGTAAGATAAGGATCCTCAGTACTTTGATCTTCATAAGTTGGCTATCTTGATGTTCAGTTGTTATAAATCGCAGCTAATATCGGTATTTTTTCGTCATTTTCTAAATATAACAGCCAGTTCTGAGCATTTTTTTGGTTTTACATACTTTTCTTTCATTGTATCTGTCTTTTGTACTCATGATTTTATCTTAATTTTACATCTATGCAAAATGCGACTCATGACAAGCTTAGTGATGTTCAGCTGAATCTGATCAAGTCATTCAGGTATCTGCATAATGAACAGGAATTGAAAGAGATCGATTCCCTCATAAACTTTTATCTGGAGCAAAAGCTGGACGAGGCGATCATTAAGGCGGAATCAGACAGGAATTATAGTGCCGATATTTACGAGCGCTGGTTGAATATCCCCAAAAATGCCGGTTAAAGATGAAAGTTGTTCTGGATACCAACTGTTTCATTAGTTGTATAGGCAAACAATCTTTATATCGAAATGTCTTTGACCTATTTCTTTCCGGACATATAACACTTTGTTTTTCTACTGAGATACTCCTTGAATATGAAGAGATTTTTTTGATAAGTGGGGTAGTGATGTAACTCAGAACTTACTGGGACGCTTGGTGCGTGCCAAAAATATTGAGTACACCAGCATATTTTTTAATTTCAATGTTGTAGCCAGGGATGCTGATGATAATAAATTTGCAGATGCCTATTTGGCATCAAATGCAGATTACTTAATCAGCAATGATTCAGCATTGCTGGTTCTGAATAATTCGGATTTCCCTCCCTTTAAAGTGCTGACCTTGCAGGCTTTTTCTGAAATGTTGCGTAGATAGTAATATTGATAATATTGAGATGGTAGTTGTGTATGTAGATTGCAGCTGCAACTGTTTACCCAATTACAAAAAGTATTTTTCCTCCTCTATCAACTTCTTAGCTATTCGTCTCCTGGCCTCCTTGGTGTTGTAGCTGGCCACTTTGGTGAACCGTTTCACGCCCAGCAGCATCATACGCTGGGTATCGCCTTCGGTAAAGGCATTTACAGCGGCTTTGCCTGCATGGTTTATTCTGTCGGCTGCATCGTAGAGGAAGGTGCGGGCTATGTCTGTAGCTATAGCTGCATTTTTGTGGCCTGACTCTGTCATTTTCATTGCCCTCAGTACCACACTCTCTGTCTGGAAGGTGTCTATGGCCATATCGGCAAGGTACATCAGTACTTCCTGCTCGTGTTCCAGTTGCATCATCAGCTGCTGGGCTGCTGCGCCGGCACACATCAGTATTGCTTTTTTGAAGTTGGCTATCGCTTTCAGTTCTGCGGCAAACGGGCTGTCATCTTCGCCAAAGTCCGGTATGTTCATCAGTTCCTGCTGCACGGCCATAGCAGGCTTCATGAGGTCTATACGACCCTTCATGGCGCGTTTCAGATACATATCCAGTATCAGCAGGCGGTTTATTTCGTTGGTGCCTTCAAAAATGCGGTTGATGCGGCTGTCGCGGTATGCACGCGAAATATTGTATTCGTCAGAGAAACCGTTTCCGCCATGTATCTGCACCCCTTCGTCTACCACATAGTCCAGCGCCTCGCTGCCCAGTACTTTCAGCATGGCACATTCTATCGCATATTCTTCGGCTGCGCCCAGCAGTGCATCCTCCTTTCCGGCGGCATGCAGTTCCTGTTCTTTGAGGTCTACCCAGCTGGCAGTGCGGTAGAGTGCAGTATCTGCTGCAAATATCTTTATGGTCATTTCGGCCAGCTTGTGCTGTATGGCGCCGAAATTGGCTATCGGAGTTTTGAACTGCTCCCTGGTCTTCGCATATTTTACAGATATATCCAGCGCATGCTTGGCGCCGCCCATTGCTGCTGCACAGAGCTTCAGCCTGCCTATGTTCAGTATGTTGAAGGCAATGATGTGACCCTTGCCTATTTCGCCCAGCAGATTGTCTGCGGGTACTATGCAGTTTTCGAAGAATACCTGACGGGTGCTGCTACCCTTTATGCCCATTTTGTGCTCTTCCTCGCCCAGACTCAGACCGGGAGTATTGCGCTCCACAATAAAGGCACTGAATTTATCGCCGTCTATCTTGGCGAAAACGGTGAATACATCGGCAAAGCCGCTGTTGGTGATCCATATCTTCTGGCCATTGAGGGCATAAGTTTTGCCATCGGCCGAAGTGGAGGCGGTGGTTTTGGCAGCCAGCGCATCCGATCCCGATCCGGGTTCGGTGAGTGCGTATGCGCCTTTCATTTCGCCGGTAGCCAGTTTGGGTATGTATTTTGCTTTTTGGGCATCGGTGCCGAAGTACAGAATAGGCAGCGAGCCAATGCCTGTATGCGCAGCCATGGCCACTGCAAAGGAATGCCCTCCGCCCAGATGCTCATTTACCAGGGTAGCGGTAACAAAGTCCTTGCCCAGTCCGCCATATTCCTCGGGGAAGGAAACGCCCAGCAGCCCCAGTGCGCCTGCTTTATCCAGCAGTCCGGGCATGATGTTATTTTTCTGCAGGTCTATGTCCACGATGTGCGGCAGTACTTCCTTGTCCAGAAACTCCTCACACATTTGTATGATCATTTGCTGCTCTTCATTAAAGTCTTCGGGAGTAAAGGTGTTGTCGGGAACTGAAGGTTGGATAAGGAAGGAACCTCCTGCTATTACTGTTTGCGTTTTCATGTGCAATTGTTTCTATAAAGCTACTTAGAAACCCTTGAAAACAAGTGTTAAATTGTCATACAAGCAGCCGCATAACAGATGATATTCGTCACCCTTTTTTGGTGTATTGCAATAGAGGTCAGTACCTAAGATCCAGTACCGAATTGGTGCCATAGCGGCTATGGTCGCGTTTGGCTACACCTATCATTTTGTAGTCGCCCAGACATATCTCTCTGTGCCCCAGCGATTCTACGTCCTCATCTACAAGCAGTTGCAGCACCACATCTACCGGAGTGTGCATGCCATAGCTGCAGCATTCGCCATTAAATCGTTTCACTTTATTGCATTGTGCTGTAAGCCGGTTGTGACCCACATAGCCTTTTTTGCCTGCAGTTTCGGCATGGCAAGCTGCACTTACAAAAGATACAGAATCGGGCTGCAGCAAGGGTAGTGGCTGCATGGTGCTCATTTGCTGCACCAGAGATCCGTAGTATTTTTCAGAAGAGCGGTCTATGCTGTTTTGTGCACACCATGGTTTTACTACTTTTTCGCAAAACAGGGCAGGGTATTGGCGGGCTATATTCAGTATGTAAATGGTCTGCCGTTCGTCCTCGCTCATGTAGCGGGCTTTTGCAGCAGTGTTACAGGCTATATATTTTGCAGCATTCCATTCTGTGCCATATTCCGCCAGGGGCGATGTGGGCTTAGCTTCTTTCTGAGGGGAGCTAAGGAAGGAAAGCAATACAATATATATAGCCTGCATGCCGTGTGTACTATTGGTCAGGTCAGCTTAGTCGAGCTTCAGTACTGCCAAGAACGCTTCCTGCGGTACATCTACACTACCTATCTGACGCATACGTTTTTTACCTTCTTTCTGTTTTTCCAGCAGTTTACGTTTACGGCTGATGTCACCACCATAACACTTGGCGGTAACGTCCTTACGCATAGCAGAGATAGTTTCGCGGGCTACGATCTTGGCGCCTATGGCAGCCTGTATCGCTATCACGAACTGTTGCTTTGGCAGCAGGTCCTTCAGTTTGGCGCATAGTTTGCGGCCGAAGTCCTGAGCACGGCTGCGGTGAATAAGTGCGCTCAGTGCATCCACCTGGTCACCGTTCAGCAGTATGTCCATCTTGGCTATATCGCTTTCGCGGTAGTCGAGCGGATTGTAGTCGAATGACGCATAACCTCGCGTACAAGATTTCAGCTTGTCGTAGAAGTCGAATACGATCTCGGTAAGCGGCAGTTCGAATATCAGTTCCACGCGGGTAGGCGTGAGGTAGTGCTGGTTGATGAGTATCCCCCTCTTGCCCAGACAAAGGCTCATGATGTTGCCTATATAGTCTGGCAGGGTAATGATCTGTGCACGAATGAAAGGTTCCTCTATCCTGTCTATATGGTTAGGCGGCGGCATTTCGCTCGGGTTGTTCACAATGACCATCTTATCCTTGTCGCGCGTGGTATAGGCGCGGAAGCTAACGTTGGGGACGGTGGTGATAACGGTCTGGTTGAACTCGCGTTCCAGCCTTTCCTGAATGATCTCCATGTGTAGCATGCCCAGGAATCCGCAACGGAAACCGAAGCCCAGCGCCTGCGATGTTTCGGGCTCAAAGGTGAGTGAGGCATCGTTGAGCTGCAGTTTTTCCATGCAGTCGCGCAGATCTTCGAAATCGTCTGTTTCTACAGGGAAGATACCTGCGAATACCATCGGTTTCACCTCCTGGAAACCACGTACCACATCGGTAGTGGGGTTGGCGATAGTGGTAATGGTGTCACCCACTTTCACCTCGCGTGCATTCTTGATACCGGTGATGATGTAGCCCACATTGCCCACACTTACCTCCTGCTTGGGGGTAAGGGCCAGCTTCATGATGCCCACTTCATCTGCCACATAATCGGCATCGGTATGTATGAATTTGATCTTGTCGTTTTTGCGGATAGTACCATTGAACACACGGAAGTAGGCAATGATGCCCCTGAATGAGTTGAACACACTATCGAAGATCACTGCCTGCAGTGGCGCATCCGGATCGCCTTTTGGGGCGGGTATGCGGTCTATAACGGCAGTGAGTATCTCTTCTATGCCTATGCCGCTTTTGCCGCTCGCCAGTACTATATCTTCGGGTTTGCAACCTATAAGATCCACTATCTGGTCGGTAACTTCAGGAATCATGGCGCCATCCATATCTATCTTATTGATAACAGGGATGATCTCCAGATCATTGTCCAGTGCCAGATACAGATTGCTTATGGTCTGTGCCTGTATGCCCTGACTGGCATCAACCAGCAGCAGCGCACCTTCGCAGGCTGCCAGCGCACGGCTCACTTCGTAAGAGAAGTCTACGTGGCCGGGCGTATCTATGAGGTTCAGGGTATATTTCTGTCCTTTCCACTCATAGTCCATCTGAATGGCGTGGCTCTTGATGGTGATACCTTTTTCACGTTCCAGGTCCATGTCATCGAGCACCTGAGCCTGCATATCGCGGTGGCTTATGGTCTTGGTGAACTCCAGCAGACGATCTGCCAGGGTACTCTTACCGTGGTCAATATGGGCTATGATACAGAAATTGCGAATGTTCTTCATATAATTATTTACCCCGCCGCCTACAGTCGGTTTAGGGCGTGCAAAGGTACTTAATATTAATTTGAAAATGCGTGAATAAGGGTTGGTAATTAGTTAAGAAGACAATGCGGTGATACGCCGATGTGGTAAGTCTTGTGTTATTTTTAATGTTAATATGTTTTATGGACCATTAGAGTGTTTTGTGTTTGTGTTGTGGGGGCAGATTGTCGGTGTAAAACATATCCACAATTTGGGGCTGTCGGAAACAGATGGGGGCAGACTGATCTAAATTTGTGAGATGCCCCACTACAGAATAACTATAACAGATATCTACGGAAAAGTGAAACAGGGAGTGCGTTTTGATAATCTTACAGATATAGACGCATTCTATAATAAGGCACACCGAAAGGCGATACTGGCGCTCAAAAACACCTTCAAGTCTATAGAGGTGGTAATGCTGAGCTCCGGCAGCGAAGAGGTGCTGGAGTTTTTGCACAAAAGGCGGCATGCGCCGCAGCCACCGGTTGGCAATGCCGTTTACCACGGCAAGCAGAAATATGATGCTTACAATAAAGGAACGGAAGAACAATGATGCTGCGGCAGCTTACCAGTATTATACTTATCGGTCTTCCAGTTTGTAAGATATAGGTTGCTGAAAGGTGATCTTTGCCGGTTTGCCGTCTTTGGTGCCGGGTTTCCAGGGCGGCATAGCCTTTATTACCCGTAGCGACTCTTTATCAAGCCTTTTGCTGATGTGTTTTTTTACATAGACCTCGTGTATGGTGCCGTCTTCATATACACTGAAACCTATCATTTCCCTGCCTTCTTCATTGTGCGCTCGTGAGTAGGACGGGTATACAATGTTCTTTGCCAGGTATTGCGGTATGTTGTAAGGGCATACCGGCAATACATAAAACGGAGTAAAGGGTATAGTGCCTCCGGCTTCGTTATAGCATTCGCCGGAAATAAGGCTGTCTTTGTCGGTATGTTGTTCGTGCCGCTTCAGCTTTCCGCTTTTGTAGTAGCTGTTCAGCTCCCATTTTTCGTAGTTCATGGTATACCACAGGGCTTCGGTATCCTCGTAGTAAAACTGCCAGAGGCCTGTATGCTTGTTGTTGCTATAGTAGGCTATACAATTCTTAGTGCCGTTATTGTTGAAGTATTCATAATTGCCGTCATAAGACATGCTGTCCAGATCCAGCACATGCGAAGACATGGTGATGATATTTTGTTCCACCAGTCTTCGCTCCACTTTATACCTGCCATCATTTTCGGGTGTAGCGGTGAGGCTGCTGTAGGCATGTTTGCGTTTACATTTCCTGTTATTCCTGTCGTAATAGGTAATTGTCTTCTGGGCTGTTGCTGAGCCTGCCAGTAGTAGCAGCGCTATAATTAGTTGTAGTGTACGCATTTGTGGGGGTAAAGGTAAAAAAAGTATAACAGGAGATCTTGCAGCTTACTTTTCTCTTACCATTGGCCAGTCATAGCCCAGGTGCGAGAAGGTAATAGTATCTATACTGCTGTGCAGGCGAGGATCGGTCGTTTGTGGTTTGGCAGGTGTGTTGTAGATGTAAGAATAGAAGCCCTTACTGAAGTTGGCAATGGAAACGGAGCAATATTTATCGTACTGGCTCACATTATAAACGATGCCGGTATCTTTTACGTAGGTGAGAAAGAAGGGGTCGTAGTAGGAGATAGTTATTGTTTTGCTGCGGTTTATCTGCATGCGCAGGTGCCTGGCAGTGTCCAGTCCGCGCCATGAGGTCTGCTCATTATTGCCGTTCAGCAGGTAGTAGCGTGCGCTGCTCAGGGGCAAGAGATTGAGGTCGAAAACAGGAGGATTGCCCCTGCTGATGAAGGATATACCGCTCATGTCGTTGCCCCAGTTGCTATGCAGGTAGTCATAGGTATATATATCGTACAGGTAGGGAGTTGTAGGGTCTACTGCCGACCACGGTATCTTATACTTTTCTCTTGCCGGCACTGTGCAGGTATATACTGCATTGGTCATATTGCAGCGGTTGCTACTGTTGGTATATATATCCGCATGCAGCGGGTATGGATTGTTATTGTTCAGATAGTAAAACGTATCTTTCAAAGGAATGCCGGTTTCGGGATATGTATTTTTCTTTTTGTCGCAGCTTGCCAGCATTGTGCAAAGTACTATCAGCAGGAGGGTTCTGGTCATACTGTAAATATATGTAAATGTTTGGTGTATTTTTCTTTGCACAGCTTGCAGTAAGTTGATATCTTACCGGCGGTAATACAATAAAATGACTGCAATAAAAGAACAGCTCTACCAGCTTTGTGGCGAGTATATAAATAACCGCGAGGCGGAAATAAAGAAGGTGATAGCAGAGGCGCAGGACGCTGCTGCCAATGAGACCAAGAGCAGTGCGGGCGATAAATACGAGACCGGCCGCGAGGTAATGCAGCAGGAGATAGATCTGAATCTGGGGCGGCTGAACGAGTTGAAGAAGCTGCGCACAGTAATGGAGCAAATTTTGCATACCCGGTCCGGTGATGCTGTGGTGCCGGGTGCTGTGGTGTATACCAGCAATGGCAACTTTTATATAGCAGTAAGTGCAGGGCAGCTGCAGGTGGCCGGTATCAGTTACTATGCTGTTTCAGCAGCATCGCCCATAGGCCGGAAAATGGTGGGGCAAAAAGCAGGTCATGTTTTCGAGCTGAATGGTAAAAGCTTTACCATAAAGGATATTGAATAGCTGTTTACTATTTCAATATAAATTCCTCTTTATCGCACCAGCGTAAAATCACCCTTAAATAGTTCCCGGTTGCCATTTACGGTAAACTGTGCCAGGTAGAAGTAAGTGCCTACATCCTGCGGCTGTCCGGCAAAGGTGCCATCCCATCCGGTAGCTGGGTCCAGTGTGAGGAATACCCGCTGCCCCCAGCGATTGTAAATACTCAGTGTATAGTCTTTATACAAAAGCCCGTTTTTGCCCGTTATTCGGAACACATCATTCAGCCCGTCGTTATTGGGGGTAAATGCATTGGGGAAGGTATACAATACAGTGTCCTGCCCCGTATGTTTGGTGGTGTCTACGGGCGGGGGCGGGGTGGTAGTGTCGTTTGGGTCATGCCAGTTCGGGTCGGGTATGCCTATGTTCCCTATGTAGTAATAAGCATATTGCAGATCGAAGGTGCCACGGCCGGGGGTGTCAATATCCAGTGTGGTTACTGTTTTAAAGCAGCCAAGGGTAAGATTGGTATAGGCAGAATCTGCTACGAAAGATTGGCTGAGGGTGGTCCAGTTATACTTGTCGGTTATGGGGCCTGCATAAGAATAGTCTATTTGCGGTGTTACGGGCAATGTAGCGCCCCAGGAAGGTTCATTTACCGGATAAGTACTGAAGAAAACGCCAAGTCCGTCTGTGGCATAGTTGCTGCTGTCTGATAGCGAAACGGTTATGGTCATAGTATAGGTTTGCCCTATGGTAAGCGGTGCAAAGCTGGTGCCTATGTATTCTTTATAGTCGTAGAGCGAGAAAGGGGCAAAGGTGTAGAGACCGGTATAGCAACTGTCCGGCGAGTCCTGATAGCCAAAATAGTTTTGTGGCACCCCAACATGAGATCCGGCGGCGCAAACATTAAAATAGTCTGATGTGCCACGTGTGGGCTGTCGCCAGCCCTTGCAGGTGCTTACCTGGCTGAAATTGGTAGGGCAGTAATTGTATTTGGTGAAAACAGGGGTAAGTATCTGCGCTTTTGCGGCAAATACGGTAAGGAAAGTAAACAAAAGCAGGGTATAGTGCCTCATTGGGGTGTATTGATCACAAATGTAAGATATTCGAAAAAAGTACCCAATCCTATTGTGTGTTCTACCGCGTGGAAGAGTCCTTGTGTTTTTTTGTGTTGTGTTTTATTGGTAAATTACATTTATGAATAAGATCCTACTGCTACTATTGGTTTCGGTATTTATTGCTGCGGGCTGCGGCAAGCCCAGACAATACCCGGGGGTTCTTATTGGTATTATTGCGGGGGAAAAACGATATGTGGGTATGTCACTATGTTACAAAGTATTTGCCGAAGGAGTGCATACCTACCAGTGGGATATGGGTGATTGGACAACATCAACAGAGCCGGCACCCTGCCATGTATATACAGCAACGGGTGCCTATACGGTGAAGCTGGTGCTGAATAATAACCCTGAGCTGGTGGCATATAAATCTGTAACCATACTGGATACACCCCGCTATACGTCTATTGCAGCAGGTATGCACAACTGGAAGTATTATTCAGGTCGTTCTTTTCCGGTGACTTCAGAGATACCCTTTATACGGCCGATACCACTTTCGCCATAAACTACATAGATCCGGTAACAATAACTGTTGGTGGAGATACGATCGTTTATTCACAAACTACTCCGGCTGTAGATACTGTCTTGTGTTTTTATAAGACCACGCCCAACGGTACCGGGCACAACACTTCTAAGTTGCTAAGGTATGTGCATGGAAGCGTATCGGGCGACAGTATAACTTATGAGATATTCAATCAGCAATCTGCAGGTGGTGCGGTCGTAGCTACCTTTATCAGTAAGTAGGGTCTTAAAACCAAAAATGTTCAGGAAAACTGAATTTCCTGAACATTGCTATTTATCTCACAAGGGGAATGGAGATCATCGGAAAAATATCAGAAACAGATAAACTATAAAAGTTGATCCGATCAGGTAATTGAAACTGAGCGTTATCTTGTTCTGAAGTACAAAGAACTTTTTAGCTGTTTGAGACGGGTAATTGGAAATGTAGCTTTTGTCGAGTATGCGATAAGAGAATATGCTTCTGTTGAAATCCTTCAGCCGGCTGGTTTGTTTCTGGTAGTAGGCGAGCAGGATTTTTGAAGATAGCAGATAAGTGATGTTCTCAATAAGTAAAATAACAGCAAGAGAGAAAATGTAGTCTTGCACCAAGACGGTCTTGAGTTGTTCGTAGTTCACAGTTGTTTCAATTAAGAGGTTGATGATAGAAAAGGTAAAGCTGTGTTTGTTTTACAACAAGTTATCTGCAAATTTAATGCTCATATTTATAACTTATGCATTAAGAAGTCCTAAATTGGCAACAATAACAAAATCGTTATTATTCAGATGTTAATTATAAAATCAAGTTTTGATTATTATTAATTTATTTGGTCAGCTTCATTATCTATCAGGGTTAGCCTGATAATTGAGTGTAGATCACATCAATATTAGCACAGATGAGTTCTGTTGTTGTAAATTATGTCAATTATATCCTCTTCGAGAATAGGTTTCTCAATATATCCGGTTATGAGAGGCTCTTGTTGTGCCTTATACTTATCAGTGTGGTAAATAGATGAAGAAAGGATATGGATCCTGATGTTTTTTCTCGATCTTTCCGATAAGAAAGTATTTATTCTTTCCAATACTCCCCAGCCATCGATAACAGGCATATTAATGTCCAGCAATAAAACAATTTTCTGCTCCTCCGGTTCATTTAGCAGAAACCTGATGCGCGCAATTGCAATATTTACATCAGTAAATGATGTAGTTATCTGATCGCTTTTTATTGACTTTATGTTCAGTTCTGTCAGTAAATTGCTGGTTACATTGTCATCAATAACAATGATCTCGTCGAAGTGCGTCATTGTAATTGTCTTAAATGAATGATCATTTCAGTTCCTATGCCGGGCTGGCTTTTGATATCTATTGCTCCTTTCAGAAGTTCTACTTGTGTTTTTACCATAAACAAGCCCATTCCTCTGCCTTCAGAATGGCCATGAAATTGTTTGTAAAGATCAAATACAAGGCTACCATAACTGTCCATATCTATGCCAAGGCCGTTGTCTTTGAAAACAAGTTTTATGCAGTCGTCAACTTTGCTGCTTGATATTTCAATAATTGTCTGAATGTCTTTTCTTCTGTAACAGATACTATTGGAAATAAGGTTGTAAAATACACTGTGCACGTATGCTTTTATAGAAGAGATCTCTGAAGCTGATTCGAAATTGCCAATTATTGCTATGTTATTGGCAGATATACCTTCGTTCAGTAAGGCAGATACTTCTGTAAGTACTTCGCTGAAAACTACGTTCTCATATTTTTTCTTGCCCTGCATACTCAATAGCTCATTGAGGTCTCTTATCACGCCATCTACCTTTTTTGTTGCCAGGTTCAGCCCGTCGAAGAGTGCCTGTGCTGTGGGGTCGAAGTGGTTAATGTTCTTCAGCATCCAGTTAGAAACTCCGAGAATAGTTGTTACCGGATTGCGTAAGTTGTGAGAGATGATATAGGCAAACTGTTCGAGGTTCTTATTTCGAATGGTCAGTTCTTCAATATACATTTTCCTTTCAATCTCAGCCTGCTTCATATGAGTTGTCTCATAACAGATACTTAAGATGTCCGGTTCAATGTCGTTAGATATGTATATGGTTGATTTGATTGAATTGAAATATCTCGGATCGTTATTTTTATCTAAAATTGAAACATCATTAACAGTGGTGGCAATTCCTGTTTTAAACACAAATTCGTCATGTTCTTCTATTTTATTTATATCTGCACGGTCCTGCATTATTTCTTTCCAATTGTGCTGCTGCAAATCGAAAAAGCTATCAAATCCCATCAGGGAGCAATAGAAATTGTTGGCGTAAATATAGCCACCAGCTCTGTTTTTTATGAAAACGCCTAAAGGCAAAAGGTCTAATAAGCTGATAATATTACTTCTGGTTCTTGCAAATTGTTTGTTTTTGGTGTCTAAATGATGAAGGATCTCGCTTGCGTCTTCCGATTCTATGATAGTGTTGCCCTCTCTTAGTTTTGACTCGGTAATGTCTACAAGGCAACCTGTTACTAATATATTCCCATCTTTCTGTTTCTGACGTGAACTGGTTCCCTGAACCCAAACTGTTTTGCCTGCTTTGTGCAGTATTCTGAAAGAATGAGATACAGTAGTCAATTCTGATAAGCCCCTTTTCGCATTTCCGGAAACTGAGCCCTGATCCTCAGGATGTACTAAGCTGAATAATTCCCTTCCAAGTTTATACCCTTCCTCTAATGAGCACCCCAGATATTGCTCAATGTTATCTGAAAGATAAGTGAAGTGCATGTTTTCATCACTGTCCTGAGTGTATTGATATATGAATGCCGGAATGTTGTCTAGTAAATTATTTTTATCTAAGTTATTGTTTGCTTGTTGATGTTTCATAAGCAATCTGGCTTTACAGGGATTTTATTATGAGGAGTGCATACGCTAGGAAAGTTAGGGCAATAATGAAATTAAACAATATTGTTATTTTGTTTTGTATTCCAAAAAACTTTTTAGCACTTTTTGATGGGTAATTGGAAATATAGGTTTTGTCGAAAATTCTGAAACAGACAAATTTGCGGAAAGGCGCAAGTTTGCTTGTTTGTTTTTGATAATGTTTCAGTAACAGGTGAGAAGATAAAATATAAATCACATTTATGGTAACCATAATTATACCCAAAGCGAAAATATGATCTTGTAATAATGTTTGCTTCAACACGCTGAAGGTGGTGGTTGTCATTGTATTCAATTTGTATCAATGGAGATTTATAAATTGTTCTTTAAAGACCCTGAAAGGGGTCTTTATTATAGAATTAAATTTATATATTTATATTTATAAAAAGTTCTTTTGGAATAGCAGGTCTCCGAAATCCTCAGGTGTCATAGGTTTTTCAAAATAGCCAGATACCCATGGGTTGCTATATGCCCGTAATTTATCTGCAACGTCTATGGAAGAAGAGAGCATGTATATTCTGAGGTTCTTATTTTCGGCCTCTTCGATGTATTTGCCAAGAATATCCAATACTTCCCATCCGCTCATAGTCGGCATATTGATGTCGAGAAATAAGATTACAGTATCGCCCTGATCTGTGTTAATTATCGACTTTATCTTATTGATACCCATTTCGGGATCGGTATACCCGAATACTGGCTGTAATTCGTGAATGGTTTTTATGTTGAGTTCAGTAAGTATATTACTGATCGGGTCATCATCTATCAATACAACTATCTGTTCCTGTCTTGCTTTTGTGGTCATTATGCTTTGTTTAAGATAACTGTTATTACTGTTCCTTCTCCCTCTATGCTCGCAACGTGAATAGTTCCTTTTAATAATTCTACCTGCGCTTTTACCATATACAATCCCATGCCTCTCCCTTCATTGGCCCCATGAAATTGTTTGTATAATTCGAATAGCATGTGGCCATGGGCTTTCATATTTATACCTCTGCCGTTGTCTTTGAATTGGAGTTTGATTTCATCATTTTCTTTTTTGGTCCACACCTCTATTATGGTATGCCTGTCTTTTTTTCTGTATTTAATACTATTAGAAATAAGATTGTAGAAGATGCTGTGTATGTATGGTTGAACAGAAACAATTTCGCTCAGCTCCATGAAATTGCCAATAATTTCAATGTCGTTGTTATGGATAACGTCCTTGAGAATGCTACATACATCTTGTAAAATGTCGTCAAACACTATATGCTCATAACTTTTTGTTCCTTGTAGTGAGAGGATGTCATTCAGATCTCTGATCACTCCGTCTACTTTCTTTGCAGCTGCACTAAGTCCATCGAATAAAGATTGTGTGGTGGGGTTAAGATCATTCAGGTTTTTGTCGAGCCATCTGGTAACACCGAGTATTGTTGAAACTGGCGATCTTAGGTTGTGCGATACTATATAAGAGAATTGTTCCAGATTTTTGTTTCTCAGCGTTAGTTCTTCAATATGTTTCTTTCTTTCTTCCTCTGCTTGTTTTTGTAGGGTAGTTTCATGCAATATTCCTATTATATCCGGCTGCAGGTTGTCTGATAAATAGAATATTGATTTGGTTACATCAAAACACCTCACACTTCCATTGTTGTCATTGAAATTCACATCTTTTATTGTTGCAGCAGTCTTGGTCTCTAAAATGTAATTGTCTTGTTTCTGGATCATTGGAACATTGGCTCTATTTTTCAGATAGTGTTTCCAGCCATGTTTTTGAAGAGAGAACAGATTATCCTGGCCCAGCAGTTTGCAATAAAAATTATTTGCATAAATATATCTGCCCTTTTTGTTTTTGATGAAAACACCCATGGGCAGCATGTCAAGTACTGTGATTATATTGGTTCTTGATTTAGCAAACTGCTGGTTTTTCAGATTTACCTGATGATATAATTCACTTGCCTCTTTGTCTTCAATTTTGATCTTTGATTCTTTTATTTTGTTCTCTGTAACATCTATAACAAAGCCAGATCTCAGAATGTTGCCATTACTCAGCCTGGTAGGCGAGCTTGTTGCCTGTGCCCATTTTATTGTACCGTCTTTATGTACCACTCTGAAAGTCTGAGTAATGGTACTGCCATCGGTATTGGAGAGGAGTATATTGTTTCTGTATTCGGGTATATCTTCCGGATGTATCCTTTCCAGCGCTGCCCGGCCCTGCATATAAGCATCTTCGGGTTCCATACCCCAAAGTGTACTTGCGCCTTCGCTTATATACGTGAATGTTACATCTCCTTTATCAGACATGATGTATTGAAATATTATGCCCGGAAGGATTGTGACTATTTTTTTGAGATCTTCTACGTATTCGATCTCAGTTTTAGTAAGGTTGATTTTACCGTCTTGCATCAAAGCAAAACTAACCTCAACGGTAAGCTAAGCGGGCTACTATAATCAGTAGTTTTATTTTAAATAACCTGTAAAGTTTAAATTGTTTGTTAATGCAAATTTATTATCATTTGTAGCGTCTTTTTATTTATATGTAGGTGTATGTACATGTATGCGCTTGATAATAAGAATGTAGTGTAAGTGGGGCGTGCTTTATGCTGCCAGTTGCAGGTAAATAAGCAATACTGCGGCAGCTGTCATTATGAGGAGTGCGGCTGCGCCCAGTATGTTGGTAAGGCGGTCGTTGGTGAATTCGCCCATAATGGTCTTGTTGTTGGATATATGCAGGATGATGGCAATGAGCACCGGGGCGGTAATACCATACAGTATAGCGGTATATATAAGTGCCTTGATGGGGGAAATGCCTATATAATTGAGAGATAGGCCTAATATGAGTGATATGGCAATAATGATGTAAAAACCTTTTGCCTCGCTGAATCTTTTGTCCAGACCCTGCTCCCAGCCAAAAGTTTCTGTGAAAATGTAGGAAAGGGAGCCGCTGAGTACCGGAATGGCTATAAGGCCGGTGCCTATTACGCCAACTGCAAATAGCAGATAGGCCATGTTGCCTGCAAGTGGTTTTAGCGCCAGTGCAGCCTGCTCTACTGTATCTATCTGGTGCACACCTCCTTTGAAGAGTACAGTACCGGTAGTGAGAATGATGAAGTACATAACAAGACCGGAGAACGCCATACCGAAATCGACATCTTGTTTCATGTCGCTAATGATCTTTTTATTCACCACGAGGTGTTTTTTGTTGGTCTTCATTTCCTCTACTTCTACAGATGCCTGCCAGAAGAATAGATAAGGTGAGATAGTTGTGCCGAGTATACCTACCAGTATGGCGATAAAGTCTTTATCGAAACGGATAGTGGGTATAAATGTGTTTTTGATGATCTCCCCAATATCCTGATGGTAGAGAAATGGCACTATGAAGTAGACCAGCATAGCTATGCAAAGGTACTTGAGGATGGCCGCTATCTTGCGGTAAGGAAGGTATATGATTAGCCCCAGAAGCAGTACGGTGAAGAATACACTGAAAAAAGAAGCATCGAAAGAGGGGAAAAGCAGATTACCTACTGCACCCATTCCTGCAATATCGGCGCCTATATTCATGATGATGGCCGGGAAACTGAATAAGAGCATCAGGTAAAGGACCGGTTTAGGGTAGTGTTTCTTCAGCGTGCCTGTAAGGCCCTGGGCGGTAACAAGCCCTATGCGGGCACACATTTGCTGAATAGCAGCCATGAGCGGAAAAGCAATAATGGATGTCCAGAGTGTACTGAGCCCATAGGCTGCACCTGCCTGAGAATAGGTAGCTATACCGGACGGGTCATCGTCGCTGGCGCCGGTAACAAGGCCGGGCCCCAGCAATTTCCAGAAACGCAGAAACTTTGATGGATCATTTTTCTTGTTGGTCATTTACTGGTGTCTTTAGTGCAGTGGGGCTAAATTGGTTTATGTAAGATAAGGAAGTACAGAGGATAAAATTCATGTTTATGGTCAGTGCTGCATGTTAAATCTATGAAACAACACCGCCGCAGCGGTAGGCTGCGGCGGGTAGTGTTCACGCTGAAGGGGGAATTAGTTGGTAGAGAGCGCTTCCAGCTTTTGTTGGTGAGCCACACGTACCGTATTGCCAATAGGGGTTGGCGTGCCATCGTCGTCTATGCGCACAAAGGTCATATTGGTGGTGCAGACCACTACTTCCTCGCCACTATACAGGCTGTATTTGCGGACTTCTACTTTTATGTTGATGCTCGTTTTTCCAAGAGATATCACCTCTCCGTATATGCGGATGTGGTTGCCGGTCTTTACCGGCTTTTTAAACAGTAGTTCACCTACCCGCAGGGTGACCATGTTTGGGGTAAAACAATACTCTGTGGCAAATGCGGCACCCGCTTCATCGATCCATTCCATAAGGGTGCCGCCAAACAGGTTGTTGTGTATGCCAATATCCTTGGCCATGCATATTTTTTTGCTGATCAGTTTCATTTTGTTCTTCTTCTTATTGTTGTGTTTATTTTCAGGTGTCAGGGGTTACAGCTAAAAAGTGTTTATGCTTTTTTTGTTGGTTGTGCTGTATAGCGCAGGTATGGTTTTACTATGCGCACGCCGGCCGGGAATTGTGCAATTGCGTCTTCGGTTGACATAGACAGACCAACGATCACATCTTCTCCGCTCTGCCAGTCGGCAGGGGTAGCTACACTGTAAGTAGCAGCCAGTTGCAACGAATCTATTACACGAAGCACTTCATTAAAATTGCGCCCAGTTGAAGCTGGGTAAACGATAATGAGTTTCACGGTTTTGTCGGGTCCTATAATGAACAAAGAACGGACAGTAGCTGTTGTAGATGCGTTGGGATGAATCATTTCATAAAGGCCTGCCACTAGGCGTTGTTCGTCGTCTATGATAGGAAAGTCGACCTGTGTATGTTGTGTTTCATTTATGTCGCTCAGCCATTGTTTGTGTTTGCTCAGCGGGTCTACACTTACGGCAAGCACCTTTACATTTCGTTTCTCGAATTCGCTTTTCAGTTGGGCAGTTCTGCCCAGTTCGGTAGTACACACAGGGGTGAAGTCGGCCGGATGGGAAAATAATACACCCCAGCTGTTGCCCAGATAGTGATACAGATCTATTGGGCCTATAGTAGTGTTTGCTGTGAAATTGGGGGCGATGTCGCCAAGTCTTAGTGTCATGATGTTTGCTGTTTAATAATGGTTAAAAAATGATTGAATTGATTTCGGTTTTTGGCACTATGCAGCCTGTGCGTTTCTGAAGATGAAATGCCCCAGTGCCAGTTTTTTGTCTTTCTTTCCCTTCCTGCATACCACTATCTTCAGCTCCAGCGTTTGCCCGTATATGAAATTGATGGAGGTCTCCACTTTTACACGGTCGCCTTTACGAGCCTGGTCTACAAAGTTGATGTTGTAAGAAGATGTAAGCCAGCGATAGATACCCAGATCGCCGAAAGCCAGAATGATTGCCTGGTCTGAGTGACTGGTGATCTCGCTTAGTATTTTGCAGGTGGTAAGTATGCCATTGTCGTTAATGTCTTTTTTGTTTACAACGAATTCGTTGGTGAGTTGCAGGCTGTCTTTCTTGTGATACATTTTATTAGTTGATTATAGAGTGAGAAAAATCAGAAATGAAAAATGCCCTTTGGCATTGGAGGCTCAAAGGGCATTTGTGAAATATCAGGATAGCATCCTTCAACATCGCGCCTTTGAGCATACAGGTTTGCAGCAACATGTATGGCATGCTGTTTTGCAATTATGTTTCTGTCTATTGGCTATCATTATCATTTTTCTTTCTTCAGTATAGCTATAAAATAAAAAAACCTCCGGATGTGTGATCCGGAGGGTATGAATGTCTTTATATAAAAACATGCTGTTACCTGCTCCGGTGAAGGGCACGCTTATGACAACATGTATGTTTATTGTTTGCTAACACAATACAACATTACAAAGAAAAAACGGACTAAAAAAAGGCTTCGCCGATTTTTGATGCAAAAAAAGTTTGCTTGAGAGTAAAAGCATAGTAATTTTATAGTCTCTACATTATCATCAATGAAAAGCTTCTACAAGGTAACGTTTTGTTTTTGCTGGCTATAGTATGCGCTAATGAACCGCTGCATGCACAACAGGCAACCGGTGAGAAAGGTAATGGAAGGCAGACTGCTAATGAGCAAAATAAAAGCTCACAAAACTCTGATAATAAGCCTGCTACGCAGAGTGGCGATAACTCGACCACAGCAAACAAAGATGCAACAAAAGAGACTGGTCCTCGTCGCTGGGGTATACAGATAAGCACAGGAGAAAAATGGTATCAGCTGAATGTGAAGCTGGTCATGTAAGTTCGTTTCCCTTTTCTTTTACAAAGAGGCCGGTTTAATTTAGCTAACTTTATATAGTTAAATCCAGACACCTTCATGGGAATTTCCAATAAAAGTATACAGACGGAAGTAGATGCCAGTTTTTTGTATGGCAGGTTGGCTGCTACAGAAGAAGATAAAGTTGTGGCCAATGTGTTTTTGCAGATGAGCGAAATAGAAAAAGGTCATGCTGAAGCATTTCTGAAAAAACAATCTGCCGGACTTGTTGTGCTTCCCCCGCCTTCTTTCAGGGCCAGGACGCTGGATAGGATAGGGCGTATTTTTGGGTATGACTATGTGCTGGGTGTGCTGATGGATACAGAAAAGAGTATCTCTAATGCGGTCATACACGCACGAAGGCAGAGTGGTGCGCCTATAACAGGTAGCGAAACCAATCATGTTAAGATACTGAGGTCTTTACTGGATAATGAATCTAAGGTAACGGGTGCAAATATGGCCCGTTTCGAACGCCGGCATAAATCGGTAGGGGGCAATGCGCTGCGTGCTGCAGTACTGGGTGGCAACGATGGTCTGGTGTCCAACTTTAGCCTTGTGATGGGTGTGGCGGGTGCTACGGCAGGCCAGAGTGGTGTATTGCTGGCCGGAACTGCAGGTTTGCTTGCAGGGGCTTTGTCTATGGCGCTGGGCGAATGGATATCTGTGAAAAGCTCTCAGGAATTATATGAGAATCAGATGCAGGTAGAGATGGATGAGCTGGAAACCAATCCTGCAGGCGAAGAAAAGGAACTGGCGCTGATATACATTGCCAAGGGGATACCCGAAGAGCAGGCATATACTATGGCGGCAGATATAATGACCAACAAAAGTCATGCGCACGAGGTGCTGGTGAGAGAAGAGTTGGGTATCAACCCCGAAGAACTGAAGGGTTCTGCTATGGAAGCTGCTATTTATTCCTTCCTGTTATTTTCTATAGGAGCCGTTATTCCCTTGTTGCCCTTCATCTTCACTACAGGTATGCTGGCTATAGGTCTTAGTGTAGCGTTCAGCGCGGTGGGTTTGTTCCTTATCGGCTCCGCTATCACTTTGTTTACCGGCAAGAGTGTCTGGTATTCCGGCTTCAGGCAGGTGCTTTTCGGTCTGCTGGCTGCTGCCATAACATTTGGTATAGGTAAGCTCATAGGCGTGTCTATTGCCGGATAGCGATATATGCACTACAGCTGTGGCGTAATTTGTAGTCGGGTTATATCGAAACCGTTTTTCTTTATCCGTTCCACTATCTGTTTGTACAGTTGTTCGTCCATATGCGGGGTACGGCTCAGTATCCACAGGTAGTCGCGGTTGGGGTGGCCTATTACGGCATAGCTATAGTCGTCTGCCAGATCTATGATCCAATACTTGCCCTTGAAGGGCCAGAAAAATTGCACTTTCAGTTTGGCGTTGCTTTTGTCATCATCAAGAAATGCTTTGCCTTTTATATAAGACTCCTTGCCATGCAGGCTGTCTTTGTTGCATCTGTTCTCAACAATTATATATCCTTTGTCTGTTGGTGTGTACTCTGCTGTAGTGCAGTGGCATCCTTTCTGGAAGCGCTGCGGGAAAGAGGCTATCTCATACCACTTGCCTGCATACTTTGTCAGGTCCACATGGGCAACGGTTGGTAATGTTTGCGATCTCATAGTGCAGGAGGTAAACAGGATGGACAGCGTGAAAAATGCTGCAAAGGTCAAACTCGGATTTTTTATCAGCATAAACTTTGTAATTGCAATTTGCAGTAGCGCAAAGAGAAGTGAGTATGCTAAGTTACCGAATATGCAGACAATATTACTGTTCTGCTTTTTTCTTCAGTGCTGCATTCATTAGTTCGAAACCCTGCAGTGTGTTTATATCCAGCATTTTACTGAGAAAGGGTACAAGTAACCCACGGAAGCGCTCGTAATGGTGAAGGGTAGTGCTGCCATTGCCATTGTCTTCCAGTCGGAAGGTGTGTTCTCCATCGAAAATGTAGGGTATACCCAGGCTGCCCAGCCAGCGTAGTTCTTTGTTGGGAATGCACTGAAGAATGGTGGGTTGCATTTTCATTCCTTTAGATCCGGGAGGACATATTGTTGCTGTGATACGGTTGCCCTTTGCAGCATTGCCTGTTATAGATACAATAAACGGATTCCAGGAGGGGTAGGCGGCAAAATCCATCAACAGGTCCCACACCTTATTCATATCGGCATTGATGGTAATGCTGGTGTACAGGTATTTGCCCTTGGTTATTATCTGTCCCGGTGCATTGCTTGTAGTTGGTTGCATTGTGCTGTTTTTTTGATCACAACACAAAAGTAGAACTACTGCAGGCCGTCAGACGATAACAAAAGATAAGAAATACACGATGCTACTTTTTGCTGGTTCTGTTGCGGATGCGGCTCAGGCTCACCGGTGTAATGCCCAGATAGTTGGCGATGAGGTGTTGCGGAATGCGTTCCAGTATTTTGGTTTTGTTGCTTTTTAGCAGAGCTGTGTAGCGTTCTTCCGGGCTTTGGGTCAGCAATCCAACCATTCTGTCCTCCAGCCCCATCATGGCCCATTCTGCTATGTGTCTGCCAAATCTTTCCCAGTGAATGCTTGTGGCAAATAGTTCTTTCATGCGGGCATATGGAAATGTGAGCAGGATGGTGTCGGTAAGCGCTTCTATGCTCATCAGCGATGGTGTGCCGGTAATGCAGCTTATATAGGCACTTACAAAAGCATTTTCGAAATAGAAGTAGGTGGTTCTCTCTTCACCGTCTCTGGTGTAGAAGTGCCTCATGTTGCCTTCCAGTATCATGCCTACATCTTTTCCTTTTTCTCCTTCCCGCACCATGAACCATCCTTTCTTTATTGTTTTTTCGGAAATGTGCGACTCGAGTAGCTCCCAGTCGGCATCGGGTATCGGTGACAGCTTTTCGATCTGTGCACGCAGCAGCATGGAGTTTTTGGCAGGCATAATGCAAATATACTGTTAAGAACGAGCTGCGGATAGCTGATAAATATTGCTGTTTTTTCTTTTATCTGTAAATTGCGAAGTAAATATAAAAGAGCACAAATGAAAAGGAAATGGTTGGTTGCTTCGGTAATGGTAGTAGTAGTGTTATTTGTTTCGGTGTTTACCAATTCCTGTGTGCATCAGCCATACGTAATGCCGGTCAGTCAGCAAACAGGCGATCCTGATATTTGTTTTGAACGGGATATACTGCCCATCTTTCAGTCGAACTGTGCTAAAAGTGGTTGTCATGATGTTTCCTCACATGAAGACGGATATGTACTGAACAATTATGCCAATATCATGAAAAAGGGCATAGTTCCCGGCAATCCGGCTGCCAGCAAAATATATAAGTCGATCACGGTAGCGTCAGGCGAAGATTTTATGCCACGCAACGCGCCTGCTCTTTCTGCATCGGCTGTTTTACTAATAAAAAAATGGATAGAGGGCGGTGCCATAGATAGCGGTGCTTGCAGCAACAGTAGCTGCGATACCACTGCATTTACATACAGCGGCACTATTGCGCCAATGATGCAGACCTACTGCACGGGCTGCCACAACAATGCATCGGCGGCAGGTGGTAGTCTGGTGGATTATGCCAGTGTTCGTGAAGCTACGGTAAACGGCAGGCTTATAGGCGACATTTCGCATACTACAGGCTACAATGCTATGCCTAAGGGTGGTTCCAAATTGCTCGATTGCCAGATCACTCAGGTGAAAAAATGGCTCGCTGCGGGCGCTCCCAACAATTGATCTCTTTCTGTTGGTTTTTTATCTTCTGAATTCTCAGGACTGTTATTGGTTCATTACGAGTGCTTGACCCATTATGCCTGTATGTGAGCAAATTAATGTCTCTGTAGGTATTTCGTATAGTTGAAATATTGATCGAAAGTTGGTGAAATTATGATTCAGTTCTTATCTTACTGCCAATATATCAGTAAAATATGAAGCACAGGATACTTGCAACTGTAATGATATTGATCTTACCCGCAATGGCAGGGGCGCAACGTTTTCAGCGTGTTCGTGGTACCATTATAGACAAAGAGTCTAAAACCACCTTGCCCGGCGCTACCATATCCATCACAGATCTGGTGCCTGCTCCGGGTGCAGCTACCGACGATAATGGCAACTTCGTAATAGATAGCGTGCCGGTGGGTAAGCACAATATACTGATATCCTACATGGGCTATGAAAGCCGCACGCTGAATGACGTGCTGGTTACCTCTGCCAAAGAAGTAGTACTGCCGGTGGAACTGGAAGAGAAGGTTGTGAAAATAGGGGAGGTGGTAGTGTTGCAGAAAAGGGAGCACATCAACGAAATGGCACTGGTAAGCACACGTACCTTCGATGTGCAGGAGACAGAACGATATGCAGGTAGCAGGAATGACCCTGCCCGTATGGCATCCAATTTTGCCGGTGCACAGGGTGGAGATGATTCCAGAAACGATATAGTGATACGAGGCAATAGTCCGCAGGGTGTTTTATGGCGCATGGAAGGAGTAGATATTCCTAATCCCAACCATTTCAATATTCCGGGTACTACAGGTGGGCCGGTAAGTATGCTGAACAGTAAGCTGCTCGCCAACAGCGACTTTTTTATGGGGGCATTCCCGGCAGAGTATGGCGATGCAGTGGCGGGTGTGTTTGATGTGCGCCTGCGCAATGGTAACAATCAGAAATATGAATATACCGGGCAGTTTGGTATTCTCGGTACAGAGGTAAGCGCAGAGGGGCCTATCTCCAGAAAGGCAGGCTCTTCTTTCCTTGTAAATTACCGCTACAGTACGTTGCAGTTGTTTCAGGCCATGAATATCAAGATCGGTACATCCTCAGTTCCGCAGTATCAGGATGGTAGTTTCAGGCTCAATTTCCCTATGGGCAAAAAAGGTGATCTTGCTTTCTTCGGTTTGGGTGGTGCCAGTCGCATAGATCTTATTGTAAGTAATCTCACTACTCAGGAGTCTCAATTATACGGCGAGTCGGATAGAGACCAGTACTTCACGGCCAAGACGGGCTTTGTAGGTGGTGCCTACAGCTATACTATCAATAGTAAGACATTTATGAAGTTCACCATGGCACAGTCTGCCGGCAATGTCTGGGCCGATCATATAAAGGTCTTCAGGAATGCCGGTTTCGGTGTAGATTCTATGAAGCGTGTTTTGGGCTATGATTTTACAACTGCTGCTACTACAGCCCATTGGTACATCAACAAAAAGATATCCAATACGCAGACACTGAAATATGGTTTAGAGAACAAATACTACCATGTGAATCTGCAGGATAGTAGCAGACAATACCCTACATCCCGTCAGGACTGGCAGCTGAGAGAGAACTATAAAGGCGGTACCAATCTGGTGCAGGCATATGTACAGTACAAGGTGCGCCCGTCAGAGCATATGACCCTTACCGGTGGATTACATGCGCAGTATCTTACACACAATGGGTCTAAGGCGCTGGAGCCAAGGGTAGGTATGCGCTGGGCGGTAGCTGCCAAAGATATCATTACTGCCGGTTATGGACTTCACAGTCAGATGCAGCCATTGTATCAGTATTATGCACATCTGCCCGGCGATCCGCCCGGTTATCGGCAGAATTACAACATAGGCTTTACCCGCAGCCATCATCTGGTTACCGGTTATGAGCGCATACTGGGTCCTAAACTCAGGCTAAGGCTGGAAGCATATGGTCAGTATCTGTTCCATGTACCGGTAGAGCTGCGTAAGGGTTCTTCTTACTCTTCGCTCAATCAGGGTTCTACCTTTTCCCGTACTTTCCCCGATACATTGCAGAATACCGGTACCGGATATAACTATGGTATGGAGCTGACGCTGGAGAAAGGATTCAGTCATGGATTCTATACTTTGTTCACCGCTTCCGGTTTCGACTCTAAGGCAGCAGGCAATGATGGCGTATACCGCAGTACAGACTATAATACACAATATGCCATGAACCTTTTGTTTGGTTACGAAAAGAAGATAGGCAAGTACAGTACATTCTCGGGTGGTTTCAAGGTGTCATCGATAGGTGGTAAATTATACTCACCGGTAGATATTGCTGCATCCAACAAACTGGGAGATATGGTGGTGGTAGACAGTTTGCGCAATACATTGCGTTTTGCGCCATATTTCAGGTCTGATCTGAAACTGGGTGTACGCCTGAATGCCAAGCGGTTGACACACGAAATAGCAGTGGATCTTGTAAATGTGACCGGACAGAAAAATGTATTGTCACTCACTTACAGTTCAGATCTGGCGGCGCAGGGCAATGCAAATCCGTTCTATACCACCTATCAGTTAGGCTTCCTGCCTATTTTCTATTACAGGGTAGATTTTTAGACAGCGTATTTTATTAGTTTCGCAACATACTTTTACGGGTAATGGCAAAGAAGCAACAACCTCAGGCTCAGAATATACGTCCGGCAGCAACACAGGCAATGCCCAAGCAGGCGCAGCAGGTAGTGTCTGCCGCCGGTAATGATAGTTTTATAAAGAAATATGCGCAATGGCTCATACTGGCCGGGATTGCACTGGTTACTTTTCTGGTATACAAGGGTTCGCTCGATAATCAGTTTACCAACTGGGACGACCTGGGATATGTGCTCACCAATCCGCTCATTAAGGATAGTTCTATGGACGGCTTCAAGCGTCTGTTCCAGATAGATGCCCTGGTGATGGGTAACTATCATCCGCTTACCATTGTTACCTACTGGTATGAATATAGCAAGCATGGTCTGGAGCCCTGGATCTATCATTTCGATAGTGTGCTGTTTCATATCATGTGCATATTTGCGGTTTTTGCTTTTGCCAGAGTGCTTACCCGCAATATTACAGTAGCTGCCATAACCACACTTTTATTTGCGCTTCACCCTATGCGTGTTGAGTCTGTGACCTGGATAGCGGGTCGCAAAGATCTGCTCTATGGCATGTTCTATATGCTGGCTTGCGTCACTCATATATGGTATGTGCGCAATCATGCCGGTAAAAAGATGTTGTGGTATGTGGCTACAATAGTATTGTTTGCCATTTCGCTGATGTGTAAGTCGGTAGGTGTCACCTTGCCGGTGGTATTGCTACTTTTAGATTTTTATGAGCAGCGCAAACTTGGTTTCGGGCTGATATTGGAGAAACTGCCACTTTTTGCGCTTTCTGTGACCTTTGGTCTCATCTCCATTTATGCGCAGAAAGATGTAGGTGCGCTGGGTACACTGGATATCAGTTTTAAAGCATATGAACGTCTGGCGCTGGGCTGCTATGCCCTCGTAACTTATATCTGGAAGGCTGTTCTGCCTGTAGGGCTCACCAACTTTTACCCATACCCAATGAAGGTAAATGAGGCATTGCCTGCAGTGTTTTATATCTATCCTTTGTTGGTAGGTGGTGGTTTGTTTGTGCTTATTAAGTATTTTAGGCACAACAGGCTGGTGGTTTTGTGTGTGTCATTCTTTGTTATCAACCTGCTGTTGCTACTGCAGTTCATGCCGGTAGGCGGGGCTATTATGTCCGATCGTTATACCTATATACCATATGTAGGGGTGTTTTTGCTGGCTGGCAGTCTGGTAGCATGGCTCATAGAAGAAAAGAAGCAGTCTGCTACAATGGTCATTGGTTCAGCGGTCGTTATTAGTTTGGTTTATGGCTATATGACCAATGAGCGCAATAAGGACTGGTACGATTCTATCAGCCTGTGGAACAGTGCTATTGAGAAGAATCCCGAATCGCCTATAGGTTATTTCTACCTAGGTCAGGATTATTATACCCGTTTCGAGACATCCTTGACCCAGCAGGATCGTCAGCGCAACGGAGACTCTGCTTTCTATTATTTCAATAAATCGGTAGAGCACAAGCCCGACTATACCAGTCCCATCATTTGTATAGGAGAATATTTGCGTAGTACCGGCCGCATAGACGAGGCCAAGCCGGTTTACCTGAGGGCTCTGGCTATAAATAACGATCTCGAAAGTGCTTATCTGGGTCTTGGTGTAGTTTATAGCATCAAGCAGCAGTTCGATTCGGCAGGAATTGTATTCCGCAAAGCGCTCTCTCTGAAGAAGTATTTCCCTGAAGGGCATAGTAACTATGCCAACTATCTGGATATAATAGGTAAGACCGACTCATCGCTGGTTGAGTATGGCGTAGCTATTTCGCAGAACCCCGATGCCTATATACCCTATATGAACAGGGGCAGGATATACCTGCGTCTGGGCAAGGCTGTCGAGGCTATAAAAGACTACGACCATGCTAATATGCTGAAGCCTGAGAACCCCGATCCGTATTTTATGCGGGCACAATGCTATGCCCAAATGGGTAAAAAAGCACAGGCATTGCAGGAAGTGGAGGAAGCAAAAAAGCATGGCATGTCACAGATAGACCCTGCTTTTCTACAGTCGTTGAGATGATGATAGGTTTTTGATATTCAGATTACTTTTAACATAAGTCAAAGGTTTTATAAGGTATATTTGCGCGATGAAAAATCTGCGTGAAATAAGCCTGCCGGAACTTGAAGCGATGTTGGCAGCTGCGGGAGAACCAAAGTTCAGGGCAAAACAGATACATGAATGGGTGTGGCAGAAACATGCCTCAGACATCAATGATATGAGTAACCTGCCCAAGGCTCTGCGCGAAAAATTATCGCAGCAATACTTCATACCCAAGGTCAGCATGCACCATAGTCAGTATAGCAGCGACGGTACCATTAAGAACCGTTTGCAGCTGCACGATGGCTATTATGTGGAAAGTGTGCTAATACCAACCGAGAAAAGAATGACAGCCTGTGTTTCTTCACAGGTGGGTTGTTCATTATCCTGCAAGTTCTGTGCTACCGGATACATGACCCGCAAACGCAATCTGGAATTTGATGAAATAGTAGATGAAGTGACCCTGTTGAACGAACTTTCGTTGAAGCACTACAATAAGAAACTCTCCAATATTGTGTTCATGGGTATGGGCGAGCCGCTGCTCAACTACAAGAACACCCTGATGGCAATAGAACGTATCACTTCTGCCGACGGATTGGGTATGAGTCCGAAGCGTATAACGGTATCTACTGCAGGTGTGGCAAAAATGATAAAACAGCTTGGCGATGACAAGGTGCGTTTCAAGCTGGCACTATCGCTGCATGCGCCTACAGATTATAAGCGCAATGAGATCATGCCCATCAATGAGACCAATAATCTGAAGGCGCTTATAGAGGCACTCAATTATTTCTACAAGGCCACCGGCAACGAGATCACTTTTGAATATATACTTTTCAAGAATTTCAATGACAGTGAGCGCGATGCAGAAGATCTTGTGAAGATATACCGCCAGGTGCCTGCAGACCTGATCAATATAATAGAATATAATCCTATTGAAGCAGCCCGCTACGAGAAGCCTGATGAAGAAAAGGTAGACCAATTCATGGCTTACCTTGCAGCAAACAGGGTGAATGCCCGTTTGCGTCGCAGCAGGGGTAAGGATATTGATGCAGCATGTGGTCAGCTGGCCAATGTGGATCATGCAGTTGGAAAGGCTTAATTACACTTGCTGAATTCCTAGACAAAGAATACAGAATACTGATTTCAAAATCTCAATTAAGACGCTATTTTTACAAGTATGAACGGAACCGCTACAATACTGGAGATACTCAAGTACACTATACCGGCAATAATAGTACTCATTGCCACTTCTACTATTGTCAATAAATTCATTGTAGGTCAGAACAAGCGCAAGCAGATGGCTATCTTCGAAGGTGCGCAGGATGTGACCCTTCGCTTGCGTCTGCAGGCATATGAGCGCATGGCCATGTTCATAGAGCGTATCAGTTCCCGTCAGCTGATACCACGTATCTACGATGCGTCTATGACCGTTCGTGATCTGCAGGTAGCAATGACGATCACTATCCGTTCAGAGTTCGAACACAATCTTTCTCAGCAGATATACGTTTCCAAGAATGTTTGGGAAACAGTAAAAGGGGTAAAAGAACAGGAACTGAATATGCTGAACCGTATTGCAGTATCACTTGATCCTGAGGCACCTGCAAGAGAGTTGCACGCCCGCATACTCGATGTGCAGTCAAAATCGAGTGACGATCTACCAACAGACGTGGCTTTGCAGATCATCAATGCAGAAGTTAAGACCATTATGCAGTTTGGCTCTTTCTAGTTGGCTGCTTCGGTTCATATCCTGAATTTCGGTTAAATTTGAACTTGTATATTGTTTGAAAGATAATGAGGACAACTGCTATCGCTTTAACTATTCTTTTGTTTGCAGTCATAAGTTCGGCTGCATTGGCTCAGTTGAAAACTGACCTGAAACGATACAAGCTGAAGGGGAATGTAAGCACGGTTACAGAATATGAGTACACTGTAATACCTGAGGCCAAAGAAGCGCTGAAGGATGCGCTGCGCATGAAGAGTGTTTATAAGTACAACGACAACGGCAATCGCACAGAATTTGTTACCTATTCGCCCGATGGTACAGTAATGTCGCGGTCTGTATATAATTACAACGATAGTGGCAGGCTCATTGATGTGAAACGATACAGAGGGGATGGTGGGCTGAATGTGACCACAACATTTGTATATGATAAGCTGGGTAATGAAGCTGAAGAGAATAATTACGATCCTTCCGGTACCCTGTTCATGAACGGTAAGGGCAAGTACGACCTGAACGGTAACCGCATAGTTTTTGACAGGTTTGATGCTATTGGTCACCTGTTCCTTAAGTCAAACATCAAGTACGACAGGAATGGCAATGAGTTGGAAGAACGCGAATACGATTCGCATGCCAGTTTACAGTTCTCTACTACTTACGAGCATGGCAATTACGACAAGGCGGGAAACTGGCTATGGAGGGCTGTGTATAAGAACGATAAGCCCCGCTCTGTTATTGAACGCGAAATTGAGTACATTGGTCAGAAGTAATATTCATAATCTGCTCAGTTTTACCTTTAAAAGCAGTTTATGCTACCGGCAATGAAAATAAAATTTTCTTCTCTCCTTTTCTGTTTGTGCATTTCGGTGCAGGGTCTTCGGGCGCAGGATGCCGTTACAGATGGCTTTTCGGGTAGGATAAAGGTGCTTACAGAATATAATTACAAGGCACTGGGGCTCACTGCATTTGAAACAAAGACTGGCTACAAGAGCACAGTGAAATATGATGAACAGGGGCGTAAACTGCGCGAATTCTCATACAACCCTGATGGCTCTGTCAGCTCTAAGTCGGTTTTTAAAACAGATGAGGCCGGACATGTAACAGAAGAGCGCAACTACGATGCCAACGGTAAATACCAATATGCCAACCTCTATAAATACGACCGTAACGGGAATGAATTGTGGCGCAAGCAGTATTCGCCGACAGGTATCATCTCCATCAAAACGGCCTCAGATTATGACGACAGGGGTAATGTGGTAAAGGAAGAGTCTTTTAATGCCGAGAACAGGCTGCAAAACAGGGCTACGTGGAAATACGATGCTTCAGACAGGCCTGTAGAAGAGGTTATTTATGATGCAGATGAAACAGAGACCCGAAGGTCTGTGTATGTATATGACACTGCAGGCAATCTGAAAGAGCAACGCAACACTATTTACGGAATTACGCTAAAGGTCACCTTTGGTTATGATTCACAAGGGAATATAGTTGAAGAGCGTAGTTATAATGCAGAAAGAGTGCTGGACAGGAGAACCACCTATAAGTACGATAATAAAGGAAATGAGACAGAACAGCAGCTATTTTCTGCTGATGGAAAATTACAGAAGACCATCCTTTACAGGAACGAATATGACGCATTAGGGAACCTAATAAAAAAGACACAAACAGATAATGGCAGGGATATTGTGATTGTGAGAAGAGAAATACAATATTATTGATATTGTATGATGTATAGTTTGTGTTTCTAACTGGTTGATAATGAGTTTATTAATTGTGCGGAAAATAAAAAAGGCTTAGTTTTCCTATTTTTTTCCAACAAAATAAAATATTCCTTTCTCATTATCCCAAAAAGTATATTTTTGCAGCATAAAATTTAAACGCACTACTATGTCTGAAATTGCAAATCGCGTTAAGAAAATTATCGTGGACAAATTAGGAGTTGACGAATCAGAAGTTAACCAGGAAGCGAGTTTTACAAACGACCTCGGAGCTGACTCTCTTGATACCGTAGAACTGATCATGGAATTCGAAAAAGAATTCAACATCTCTATTCCTGATGAGCAGGCTGAAACCATCACTACTGTTGGTCAGGCTGTAGCATACCTGGAAGAACACGTAAAGTAATTTTAGTCCAAAAAATCACTTCTGTAACTGAAAATCGTTAGATGAGCTTAACGTTAAAACGAGTTGTCGTTACGGGCCTCGGAGCCTTGACGCCATTAGGCAATGACATACCCTCTTATTGGGATGGGTTGGTTAATGGCGTTTCAGGCGCCGGATTCATCAAGCAATTTGATGTAACCAAGTTCAAGACCAAATTCGCGTGTGAGTTGAAAGACTTTAACCCGGAGAATTTCTTTGAACGTAAGGAAGCCCGCAAACTGGACAGGTTCTCTCAGATAGCCCTCGTGGCTGCTGATGAGGCTGTAAAGGCTGCAAGGCTTACAGAAGATGGTGTGGACCGTGATAGGGTAGGTGTTATCTGGGGGTCGGGTATCGGAGGAATGATCACCTTCATCGAAGAGATGAAGAATTTCGCTTCCGGTGACGGCACACCACGTTTCAACCCTTTCTTCATTCCTAAACTTATATTGGATATCGCATCTGGTCATATTTCTATGAAGTATGGTTTCCGCGGTCCCAATTTTGCTACAGTAAGTGCCTGTGCCTCTTCTACTAATGCGCTCATAGACGCACTCATGTACATTCGTCTCGGCAAGGCCGATGCTATTGTATGCGGTGGCTCTGAAGCAGTGGTAACAGAAGCAGGTATAGGTGGCTTCAATGCAATGAAAGCACTCTCTGAGCGCAATGACGATCCGCTTTCAGCTAGTCGTCCTTTCGACCTCAATAGAGATGGTTTTGTGCTTGGCGAAGGTGCAGGTGCTGTGATACTCGAAGAGTATGAACATGCTAAACGCCGTGGTGCCAACATCATTGCAGAACTTGCCGGTGGCGGACTCAGTGCAGATGCTTATCACCTTACTGCGCCACATCCGGAAGGGTTGGGTGCTTACAATGTGATGAGAAGTGCACTTGCCGACGCAGGTATGAAACCTGAAGACATTGATTACATCAATGTACATGGTACTTCTACTCCGTTGGGCGATATCAGCGAGATCGCAGCTATTCAGCGCGTTTTCGGTGAGCATGCATACAAAATCAACATCAGCTCTACCAAATCTATGACCGGTCACCTGCTGGGTGCTGCCGGAGCCATAGAGGCTATTGCCAGCATACTTGCAACGGTACACGACGTTATTCCTCCTACGATCAACCACTTTACCGACGATCCTTCATTCGATCCGAGGCTCAACTTCACATTCAACAAGGCACAGAAACGTGTGGTGAATGTGGCGCTGAGTAATACATTTGGCTTCGGTGGACATAACGCTTCTGTTATCTTCAAAAAACCATCAGATTAGTTTTGCGGCGCTTCATAAATCGCATCTTAAACTTTTCTTCTTCTTCCGACAAGCAGTTGCTGCTTCAGTTAGAGCACATAGTTGGTTTTACGCCTGTACACATCGAGTACTACAGGCTTGCGCTTATGCACAGGTCTAAGCCCGATGATGTTACAAACAGTAATGAGCGCCTGGAGTTTCTGGGAGATGCCATATTGGGTGCTATTATTGCTGAATATCTTTTCAAAAAATATCCTTACCAACCGGAGGGGTACCTCACCGAACTACGTTCCCGCATAGTGCGCAGGGAAACCATGAACAATGTGGCGCTTCGCATGGGGCTCAATAAACTGGTACAGTACAACCAGAATGATAAAGGCCTGAGCCGAAGCCATATCTTTGGTAATGCGCTGGAAGCATTGATAGGAGCCGTATATCTGGATCAGGGTTTTACCAATACCCGCAAATTCATTCTCAATCAGATCATCAGAAGCTACATAGACCTTGATACTATGGAAAGCACTGATACCAATTACAAGAATCAGTTGCTTAGTTGGGCACAGAAAGGGAATAAGGTACTGGTGTTTGATGCTATTGATGAGAAAAACGAAGGCACCAGAAAGTTATTTACGATAGGTGTTTTCATAGATGGCGAACTGATAACCAGTGGCACCGGCTACAACAAGAAGGATGCCGGTCAGGTAGCAGCCAAAAGCGCATTGGATCTGCTGGGTGTATAGCTCTGTTGTTCCCGTATTCTATTCAATTACAGCCATTCTCAGGTGGTTGCGTTACACACACTTCATGATCTCCTGTTCTATCATTGCATAACGCTCTATTGGCAGTTCTTTGCCCATCATTGCAAGCAATTTTTGCAGCTGTCCTTCATTTGTATTTGCCCTCATTCCACTCAGCCATTCGAGATATGGGGCGATACCGTGAATACAGCAGCTCGTATGGATCAGAGCAGTGAGCCGGGTAAGATCAATATATCAGAGTCTACATTGGCGCTGGTAAAAGATCATGTGCATTGCCAATACCGTGGCCGCATTGACGCCAAGAACAAAGGGGAGCTGAATATGTATTTTGTGGAAGCCTGATCTGCTATTGCAGGAATTCTGATTCGGATGCTTCTTTAATGTCTTTCTCCACACGGCCGCAACCGGCATAGCGGCGGTTCCAGTATTTGTCAGACAGGCTGCTGATCATTACACCTCTGGACCGTGATGCATGCACAAAGTAGCCGTTAGTAAGATAAACACCTACATGCGATATGCGAACATGGCGCATACGGAAAAAGACCAGATCGCCTTCTTCTGCATCTTCATGTTTTTTTATGAATTCTGCGTTCTTGTGCTGCTGACGAGAGGTGCGTTGCAGATTCACGCTGTAGATGCTGCTGTATAGTTTTTGC
The DNA here is from genome assembly GCA_943331005.2 of Bordetella parapertussis. Classification (GTDB taxonomy): domain Bacteria; phylum Bacteroidota; class Bacteroidia; order Chitinophagales; family Chitinophagaceae; genus Nemorincola. The sequence continues at coordinate 8,160 of CALQJX020000016.1, read as the reverse complement.
GCAAATGCCGAGCAGTCTATGCCCTGATTATCTGTGCCGCCATACTTGTATTTCACTCCATACCACTGGTCTATGAATTTGTAGAGGTACAGATTGTTTACCTCGTTGGCATCTACTTCCATCATGTAGGCATAGCGTTTGGCAAGCTGGTCCGTTTCGTTATCGAATAGCGGCTCTGCCTTGTCTTTTGCTTTGGCCAGTGTAGTAATGATCGTTTTCTGAGGTTTGGTGTCTTCAACTACAGCGGTTTTGCCTGCATCTGACTGTTCGTCGAGGGTGAACTCATCCGATGTACCTAATGAATCTGCCTCTGCTACAGCCGGCGTTTTCCTGGTTTCCGCAAGTCTTGGGGTAATGTCTTTGACCGGATACAGAAGCTGGTAGATGCTCAATAGCTTTTTGTTGGTGGCAGGAGCGGGCTGAAGCAATTGCGCATAGCCTTGCGGAGCCGCAAAACAGCAGATCAGCAGTACCATAAGCATACGGCGTATAGTCGTAAAATTTTTTGCCTGTCCCCTCATACAAAGAGCTTTAACCTGATAAAGATAGTAGTTCATGTGCAGAAAAAGAAGGCCTTATATAGTGTTTGTATTTAATGAGTTTGTGGTAGTAGTTTTCCTGTTACTTTTGGTGCAGAAATAACTCAGTTTCACAGCTACACAAATTGAAGCGATCTGTATATTATAATATTATAATTCTGCTTTTTGTGGTCATTGCCTTCCGGCAGGTGGCATTCATGCAGCACACGCTCATTTGGGACGCTCGCGATATCTTTCTTCCCTGGCGGTATTTCGTAAGTGAGTGCCTGCGCAATGGTGTATTCCCTGCATGGGATCCCTACCAGCAATGTGGTTATCCTTTCTTTGCCGATCCGCAGAGTGGCGTATGGTACCCTGTGGCATTACTGGTTGCATTGCCCGCCCGTTATTCTGTTTATCTGTTCAATGCAGAGTTCATATTCACTATTGCGGCAGGCGGCATGGGTATGTTCCGGCTCATAAAAACATTTGATCTTTCAGAAGAGGCCGCCCTGCTTGGTGCATTTTGCTTCAGTGCCTGTGGCTTTTATATCAGCAATGCAGAGCATCTTAGCTGGGCCATATCTGCCACTTGGATAGTTTGGCTCTTCTGGGCATACCGCAAACTCCTGCAATCGGGGCGCATCGGTTATGCAATGCTGGGTGCATTGTTCCAGTTTTTGTTGCTTAGTGGTGGCTATCCGGCATTCCTTATCGTCAGCAGTTATATTTTGCTGGTGTTATTTGCAGGGGCGGCTATAGCAAACAGGGGGCGGTTCATTACTTTGGTGAAAGGGAATGTGATCTTTGCGGTGGCGTTTGTATTGCTTGCCTGGCCTTGTTTATACAGCTTGTCGGGCTCGGCACACTTTATGACCCGTGGGGTAGGGGTTACGCTGGCGAAAGCCAATATGTCTCCTTTTTCACCACGATCCATGCTATCCTTACTGGTGCCTTTTGCCAGTCTCAAGAACGATGTGTTCTACCTCACAGACATATCTATGCGCAATGCCTATATAGGAATTGTTGGACTGGCATTTATGCTCAGCTCGGTATTGCTGCCAGGTAAAAAATGGCGTTGGGGAGTATTGGTAATATCGGTGTTTTGTTTGGTGGTGTCTTTTGGTGCTTATGTGCCGTTGCGAGGGTGGTTGTATAGCTATGTGCCAATGATGAACCTGTTTCGTTTCCCGTCTTTGTTTCGTCTGTTTTTTATTATAGGTTTTGTGGTGCTGGCTGCGGGGGCATTTCATGAGCTCACCACCACAGGCCGACAGTACATAGCCCGTTTCAGATGGGTGGTGCTGGGGTTGCTGGCCATTGTGGTGGGCTTGTTGGGTTATGAGTTGCTGCAGCATGGACTTGCAGGTAACTATTCCCTCTTTTTTACAGATATCAACGAGTTCATTCATAATGCAGCCATGCATCATTTGGTCATAGCGCAGGCTGCTATACAGGTTTTATTTCTGCTGGTGCTTTTGTTGCTGGTGCAGCGGCGGGGTGGCGCTTATTTTACAGCGCGAAATCTGTTGCTGCTGTGTGCGCTGGATATGGTAGTGGCCACACAGCTGAATATGTATGGTACAGTTACAGACAAAGAGCACTGTGCCACAATACATGCAGCCATGCGCAAAGCCCCTGCCGGTTTCCCTGTGCCAGATATACATGCGCCGGTAAATGCCCGTAACGACGACCGCATGCGGGAGCAAATGAAACCGCTCACTGCCAATCTCAATAACTTTTGCAAAAACATAGCCACAGATAGTTACAGCCCGTTCATACTCAGCCAATTCGATAGTCTGTCCGAAAGCAGGATCAAAGATTCGGTTTGGGCAAATCCATTCATGTACCTTTCTTATGAGGTCTTGCCGCTGAGGCAGGGCGTAGTATTGCCTTCTAAAACGGCAGCCGTTATGTCGGTACAGGATATGTCGGCACTGGGTAATTATCCCATGCAGCATACTGCGGGCGATGGAGTGCAGGTGCGCTCTTTTGTGCCCGGAAAAGTGGCTGCTACAGTTACGCTGGGTAGTGCAGCCTTGCTGGTGTTGCAGCAGGTCAATTATCCGGGGTGGCAGGTACAAATAGATGGCAGACAGGTGCCGCATTACACCTCTGCCTATTGCAATATAACAGTGCCGGTACCTGCCGGAACGCATGAGGTGACGTTCGGCTTTTTGCCCCGAAACCTGCACCTCATAGCTGGCATATACATAGCTACTATGCTGGGTTTTATTCTTTCATTGTTCCTGTTCCGGAAGCAATTGTTTTAGTAGTTATTTAGGCTACAATTCTGATGATCTTTACCGGACAGGCATCTGCGGCTTTTTTGTTGGGTTGCAGTTCGTCTTCCGATACCACTACCTGCCACACCCCTTTTTTCTCTATACCGCCTACCAGAGTACACTTGCCATCTGTGCGCGACATGCGCCAGCGCAACGGCCATATTTCGTAGCACAGATTGCAGCCTATACAACGGCCTCTGTGGTGCAGTATCTTAGGCATATTCTGTAGCTACTATTTTATAGATCTTATCGCCCGGGCGCACCTTGCGGCCTACAGGTACTGTAATGCTGTTTCCTTTAGCAGCTTTTTCTACCGGTCCGTTATTCAGATGGATGCTTTCCACCGTTTGTGATACAATGCCCGTTACAGGGCCTATCAGCATCAGTTCATCTCCCAGCGAAAGAGCGCCTGCTTCCAGTACGAATTCCGCAACCTCCAGCTTGGGATAGTATTTCACGGCCTTGCCCAGCAATATCTTTTTGCGGGTAGCCTGAGATCCGTCGGTGTCGCTCCACTCGCCCAGCTGACGGCCCATGTAGTAGCCATCCCAAAAGCCGCGGTTGAAGACTGTTTGCAGTGTTGTTTTCCAGGCTGCGGCTTTTTCGCGGGTATAGGTGCCATCAGCAATAGCTTCTGCTGCTTCTTTATAGCATTTTACCGTTGTATAAACATAGTCTGCAGAGCGGCCGCGACCTTCTATTTTCAGCACAGATACACCTATTTCTGCAACCTTATCCAGCAGGTCTATGGTGCAGAGATCTTTAGCGCTCATTATGTACTCATTGTCCAGTATCAGCTCCTTGCCATTGTCCATATCTGTTACCTGATATTTGTGGCGGCAGTTCTGCACACAGGCACCTCTGTTGGCCGATGAATTATTAGAATCAAGACTAAGGTAGCATTTGCCCGATATGGCCATGCACAGCGCCCCGTGAGCAAAGATCTCTATCTTCATTAGCTCGCCTTTTGGTCCTCTTATATCTCGTTCATGTATCTGCTGCACTATAGCTTTTACCTGCGTCATGGTAAGCTCTCTTGATAGTACTACCAGATCGGCATAGGCCGAGAAGAATTCTACTGTATCTATATTGGTCACATTGGCCTGCGTGCTTATGTGCAGGCCCATACCCTGTTTCTTACATTCATTTATTACGGCAAAGTCTGCAGCTATTACTGCATCTGTACCAGCCGCCTTAGCAGCAGCTATTATACCTGTTAGCAGTTGTTTGTCATGGTCATACATGGTCGTGTTCAGGGTGAGGTAGGTTCTTATGCCATGCTCCCTGCATCGTTCCACTATAGTGGGTATATCTTCGGTAGTAAGCGATGCTGCCGATTTTACACGCATGTTCAGTTGCTCCACACCAAAGTATATAGAATCCGCTCCGGCCTGTATTGCTGTCTGCAAACTTTCCCACGACCCTACCGGGGCCATTATTTCCATTTTCATATCTGCTAAAAAATCGCGCAAACATAGGGGCTTACTCTCTGCCGGTGGCTGACGATGGTCATGTTTGGGAAATTGATGAACAAGAGATATCTGCCGTGAATGGCGGTTGTTGCTGACTTTTCAGGGTGTAATAGAAACGTGCCGGAATTACCAAACTTCTTATTTTTACTACATGAAAGACCTTATAGATACCTGGCTCATTCATTGCCGCATAAATCTGTACCTGCTTCAGGCTATTGATGATGAGTTGCTGCAACGCAGTGCCGCAAAGGGGCGTAGTGCCGGTGAGCAGTTTGCTCATTTGCATAATGTAAGGCTCATGTGGCTGAAGGTGGCCGCACCCGATCTTTTTGCACAGCAAACTAAAATTGAAAAGGATACACCGCTCTCCAGACAGTTGCTGCAACAGTCGATGGAAGAGAGTGGAGCTGCTATAGCTATGCTGCTGGAGAAAGGTATTGCAGAAGGAAAGATAAAGGGCTTTAAGCCACATCCATCTGCCTTTGTTGGTTATCTCATTTCGCACGAAAGTCATCATCGTGGTCAGCTCATTCTACTACTGAAGCAGGCAGGGCATAAGCTCGATGCAAAGGTGCTTTATGGCATGTGGGAATGGGGTGGCAGGTGATCTGTTGCTGTTTTTATTTGTTTCATGGAGCGGGTATAGACAAGTACGGCCTTTCCTCATCATTTATGGCAGCCTGCATTATAGCCAGCTTACCCTTGCCGCCAGCCAAAAACAATCTCTTGTGATCTGCAGATACTTTTATTACATGCAGGTCTTTGTCGTCGCTCAGTGCTTGCCAGGTAGCACCTTTGTCTGTTGATACATCTATACCCGTTGGCCCCAGGGCAAATATCGATGTTATCCATCCGCCTTTTAGTCCGGTTGTATCTATAGCAGCCAGGCATTCTCTGTAGCCTCGTGTGGTAGTGGTTGGTGCAATCCACTTTTTTCCTTTGTTACGGGTATAGAAGAAGTTGGCAGTACGTAGCGTATCCTGCTTGTAGTCTCCGCCGGCTATATACCAGTTCCAAACGCCTCTTCCAGTCATAAAAGAAAATATGCCTGTACTCTCCTTGCCTGCCAGCATTGGTGTGGGTATAGTGCGCCATCTTAGTCCATTGCTTCTCGATATGTATAGTTTAGAAGTTTTGCCACCTGCAGCTATTACCACCGTACCCCACAGCATACAATGTATATTGGTGCCACTTGCCGCAAACGATGCCTCTCCGGGCTCCATCTTTGGCCTGTTTCTTTTGCTGCGCTCTTTCCAGTGTTTACCCTTACTGTTGGTGTGCAGTAGCAGCATCCTGCCATTTATTGGGTCTCCGTACACTATGCCTTTTCTTTTATTCCAGAAATCTATACCATCTATAAAGGCAGCACTGTCTTTGTTTTCATATACCTTTTGCCAGCTGTTGCCGCCATCGCCGGTGCGCAGTATATATGCCGGACTTCCCGCATTGGCTATAATGGCATTGTTGCTGTCAAAAGCGTAGATGGTCCTGAAGTCACATTGCTCATATCCGGGCACCTGGCCGAAATGCCAGTCTGTGCCACCATTTGTTGTGCGTCCCACCCAGCCCTTACTGCCACTTACCCATACGGCATTTCTGTTAGCAACCGATAGGCCTCTGAAGGAAGCATTGGTCTTGGTGTCTATATAGCGTATTGAGTACAACTGTCCCTTTGCAGCAACAGAGAATACCATTAACAGTAGGAAGGTAAATGATCGCATCATGCAATTTACTTATTATGCATTATTAGTCCGCTACATAAAGAGGAACCATTATTTTTGCTTATCGAAACACACAGCACATACCCCGATGGCAATGAGCAGCGCAGGATCATCTATTTTTCAGATAGTGTACTGAGCCAAATTTCGCTGCCAGATCGTTTCACCTTCCCCTTTTATTACGAGCCGCACCCGCTTTCTGTTATAGCAGCAACAGAGCTGCAGCAATACATCGAAGCACATACCGGTCTCGACCATAATTTTGGTCTGGCAGAGGAGCCCGGTGCTATGCCTATAGGCAAAATGTTTGGCGTACTGGTGGTAGCAGATGCCGGCGGCAGGGTAGGGTACCTCTCTGCTTTTTCCGGCAAACTGGCCGGCACCAACGATCACCCCCGTTTTGTGCCTCCTGTATTCGATATGCTGGCAGAGAATAGTTTTTTTCTGAAGGAGCAGGAAGTGATCAGTGCCGTAAATACACAACTCGAAGCAATAAAAGCAGACGTGCAGTATATACAGCTCAAACAAGATCTGGAAGTTTTCAATAAAAGATCTGTGCAGGAAATTGCTGCATGTAAAGAGCTGATAAAGTCCAATAAAGACCACCGCAAGACCCTGCGCGATGAGCAACGTGCACAATTGAACGAGCTCGATTTTGCCCTGTTGGATGAAGAACTGGTAAAGCAAAGTCTTGCCGATAAACGGCAGCTAAAAGCCATTACAGATAACTGGAAAGAAAAGCTGGAGCAGCTGCATACATCGCTCGATCCGCTGGAGGTGCGTATAGAAGCACTGAAGAACGAACGTAAAGAAAGATCTGGTGCCCTGCAGGCGCAGCTTTTTCAGCAATATTCCTTCCTCAATAAAGACGGCAGAAGCAAAAGCCTGCAGGATATATTCAGCCCCACACCTTTTGGCAGGCCGCCATCTGCTGCCGGAGAGTGCGCCACACCCAAGCTATTACAATATGCATTTGCACATGGTTACAAACCTCTGGCCATGGCCGAGTTCTGGTGGGGTGCAGCACCTAAGTCTGAGATAAGGAAACACAAACAGTACTACCCTGCATGTACGGGTAAGTGCAAACCCATACTTGCGCATATGCTGGAAGGTATTCCGCTCGATGAGATCCCCTTTCTGCAGGCTACTGAAGAGGGCTGTGAGCTCAATATTATTTTCGAAGACAATTACTTTCTGGTGGTCAATAAACCCGCCGGACTACGTTCTGTTCCCGGTGTCAATATTGCCGACTCTGTATATACCCGTCTAAAGACCACTCTGGGCAACATAGAGCCGCTCATTGTGCATCGGTTAGATATGGGTACTTCAGGCCTGCTGGTGGTTGCCAAAACCCCGCAGGTACACAAGCACATACAAAGGCAGTTTCTGGAGCGGGGTGTGCGCAAGCGCTATACCGCATTGCTCACAAAGGTCATCAGCGGAGAGGAGGGCGAGATAGACCTGCCGCTTATCCCCGATCTGTTCAACAGGCCCATGCAGCTGGTCTGTTTCAAAAACGGCAAGAAAAGTATTACCCGCTGGAAGGTCATAGAGCGTACCGAAACCGCCACCAGGGTTCATTTCTGGCCACTCACCGGCCGCACGCACCAGTTGCGCATGCATGCCGCACACGAGCTGGGGCTCAATGCACCTATTATTGGCGACGATCTCTATGGCAAACCCGATTTGCGCCTCTACCTGCATGCAGCTCAGCTCTCATTCATACATCCCAGAACCAAGGAGCTGGTCAGCTTCGAGGTGGCAGAAGATTTCTAAACGGTTCTCTTCGATCGATAGTATTTTTGTCATCATATCTTTCACGATGATGCGGCTATAATCTTCGAGTAATAAACTACTTTAGGTCTAAAATTGTTTACGTTGGAAGATTGTTTATTTTTTATGAAATAGTATCCAGCAGCTTGTAGTAAAAGTTGCTGAAAATCCTGAATCTAACTATTAAATTGCATGTCATTTTTCAAAGTGCCGGATGTTCTATACAGTTGTTTGTAGCCACTACTTAGCGCTGCAATTTGAATGACATTCCTTAGCAGAAGATAATTTATCAATCCAACCAATCATATATTCAATTCAGTGGTAGTGCCTCATTCTGCATTTCTTTGAATTATAATATTGTATTTGAGTCTGTTTTTCTGATTTCCCCCCCCCC